>JAXMDF010000011.1:0-89240 GCA_046348975.1 Amaricoccus sp.
TCGCGCCGTCGAGGTAGCCCTCGTTCTGCTCGCGCGGGCGGCCGTTCGGACCCTTGGCGCCCTGGTAGGGGAAGGGGTCGAGCTTCAGCGCGGTGTGGCCGGAGTCGACGATCGCGCGGACTTCGGCGACGACGCCCTCGCGGCTGGTGAATTTGCTCTGGTCCGGGTGGGTGTAGAGCGCGATCGCGTCGCGCACCGGGCCGCCGAGGAGTTCGTAGATCGGCTGGCCGAGCCGCTTGCCGCGGATGTCCCAGAGGGCGATGTCGATGGCGCTCAGGCATTCGACGGCGGCGCCGCGGCTGCCCATGTAGGTGAAGCTGCGGAAGATCTTGTGCCAGAGGAGCTCGATCTGCGCCGGGTCCTCGCCGGCAATGGCGTTTCCGATCTGCGTCAGCACCGCGCAGAGGGCGCGGTTGGCGAGCTTGGTCGTGGTGGTGATCTCGCCCCAGCCGCTGACGCCTTCGTCCGTCGTCACCTCGACGAAGAGGTATTCGCCCCAGTAGGACCCGCTGGCCTCGACCAGCCAGGGCGTCACGCCCTTGATCTTCATCCGCTTGCGTCCCTTGCCCGAAGGTTGAGTATCGTGGGGCTCACGTCCCGTTCATCGCGCGCATCTGCTCGAGGATGTGCCGGCCGGAGCCCTCGACGTGGCGGGCGATCACCTCGGCGGCGGCGTCGGCGTCCTGCGCCTTGACGTGCTGGATCAGCTCGCGGTGCTCGCGCAGCACCGCCGCGCGCCGGGCGCGGGTGACGTCGAAGCGGCGGCCGACCGCCCGCAGCACCTCGCGGTGCTTCCACCAGAGCTCGGCCGCGTGCCGGTTGTAGTGGCGCTGGTACATGACGGTGTGGAAGGCGGTGTCGAGCACGCTGTGGCGCAGCGGGTCGGCGAAGTCGTTCTCCTCGATCAGCGCCTCTATGCGCTCGAGCTCGCGGATGTCGGCGTCGGTGGCCATGCCGACGAACCAGCGGGTCAGGGCGGGCTCGATCAGCACCTCGATCTCGTAGATGTCGCGGACGAAGTCCTGGTCGATCGGCCGGACCCGCGCCCCGCGGTTGGGCGAGAAGGTGACGAACCCCTCGCCGCGCAGGAGCTGCAGCGCCTCGCGCACCGGGTTGGTCGAGGTGCCGTGCCGGCGGGCGAGATCGGCCGCGACCAGCCGCTCGTTGGCCCGGAGCCGGCCCTCGATGATGTCCTCGCGGATCAGCTCGTAGACCGAGGCCCCCTCGATCGAGGCGCCGAGCGCGTCGATCCCCGCAGGGGGCTCCGCCTTGAACTCGCTCGTCTCGGCCAACGTCCGGCTCCCGGGAATCGACGTGCGAGGTTTCTCGCATCGCGCAGGATTTGCGTCAAACAGTGTATGATCCTTGCGCGTTGACACGCAATCCGCGATCTGGAAAGGTGAAGCCAGTCGCGGGAGACAGCGGAAACGACAGTCGCGCCCCGCGGTCGAAAGTCATAAATCCGCCGGTCCCACGCAAGGGCGGGCGGGGAAACGGGAGGTTCCAATGACGCGTTCGAGACTCGGCGCCGCCGTCCTGCGCGGGGCGGTCGTCTCTGCAATCGTGGCCTCGCTGATGTCGACCACCGCCTGGAGCGCGCCGCCGGTCGACATCGGCAAGTGGTCGCCGGAGTACGTGAAGAGCATCGCCGGCACCAAGGAGTTCGACACCGCCGGCGACTGCTCCAAGGTGACGCCGCTCGACTACAAGGGCAAGCTCAGCCTCTGGTACCAGGGCGTCTTCGAGGGCGACCCGGACATCCTGCGGCAGAACTACAAGGAATTCTTCGAGGCCTTCAAGAAGACCTATCCGAACATCGAGCTCGACGCCCAGGGCATCACCTACAACGACCTGCTCGACAAGTTCCGCACCGCGCTCCTCGGCAACGCCGCGCCGATGGTGATCCGCCTGCAGATCCTCGGCGGCACCGAGTTCGCCGCCAAGGGCTACCTGCAGCCGCTGAAGCCCGAGGACGTCGGCTATTCGACCGACGACTTCTGGCCGGGCGCGATGAAGGCGGTGACCTGGGACGGGACGACCTACGGCATCCCGACCAACAACGAGACGATGGCCTTCATCTGGAACGCCGACATCTTCAAGCGGGCGGGCCTCGACCCGGACCATCCGCCGGCCACCTGGGACGACGTCGTCGCCTACTCGAAGCAGATCCACGACAAGCTCGGCATTCCGGGCTACGGGCTCGTGGCGCGCAAGAACGCCGGCAACACGCCGTACCGCTTCATGCCGCAGCTCTGGGCCTATGGCGGGGGCGTCTTCGACGAGGCGTCCGCGAGCCCGACCTACAAGGACGTCGAGCTCGACAGCGCCGCGAGCAAGCAGGCGCTCGAAGCCTCCTACGACATGTACGTCCGCGACAAGTCGGTGCCGGTGTCCGCACTGACCAACCAGCAGGCCGACAACCAGGCGCCGTTCCTCGCCGGCCAGCTCGGGATGATGATCTCGCATCCGTCCGACTACAACGTGATGCAGGACCTGATGAAGAAGACGACGGGCGCCGACACCGAGAAGGCGCAGACCGTCATCGACAACATGCGGTACGGGCTGATCCCGACCGGGCCGGACGGCAAGCGGGCGGTGGTGTTCGGCGGGTCCAACCTGCATATCCTGAAGCCCGAGTACGTCGACGGCGGCAAGGTCGACGAGCCGGCGGCGAAGGCCTTGATCTGCATGTGGACGAGTCCCGAGTGGTCGCTGAAGCTCGCCTGGGTCGGGTCGAACCCGGGGAACCTCAACGGCTTCCTGACGCCCTGGATGAAGACCCGGCTCGATACGACGAAGTTCCTCGACGTGACGACCTCGATGCTGCCCTACGGCATCCCGTTCCCGGCGCTGCCGCAGTCGCCGGAGATCATGAACATCATCGTCCCGGACATGATCCAGAACGCGCTGACCGGCGCCATGACCGTCGACCAGGCGGCCGATGACGCGGCGAAGAAGGTCAAGGACCTGATGGGCGGCGGGCTCTAGCCCCGCGCTACCACCGGCCGGGGGCGCCTCGCGGCGCCCCGGCGCTTCCATCCGGGGCGGGGAGCAGGCCAGCGTGACCACGGTGATCGGCCAGGCCGGGGCGTCGCATGCGGAGGTCCCGGTGCGCCCCGGGCTCATGAGCCGGGTCTGGCAGCACCGCGCCGACTATGCCTATGTGCTGCCGGCGATCGTGGTGATGCTGATCGTCATCGCCTACCCGATCTACTACACGATCGAGCTCTCGTTCTTCCGCACCCCGCCGGGGCTGCAGCTGAAGGACAAGATCTTCGTCGGGCTCGAGAACTACCGCACCATCCTCGCGAGCGCGGTCTTCTGGCAGGTGACCGCGAACACCCTGATCTGGACCGTCGCCTCGACCTTCTTCTCCTTCGTCCTCGGCTTCGGCTCCGCCCTGGCGCTGCACCGCGAGTTCGCCGGCCGCGCCGTGCTGCGGGCGATCCTGATCATCCCGTGGGTGATCAGCGCCGTCGCCGCCTCCTACATCTGGAAGTGGCTCTACCATTCCGACTTCGGGGTGATCGGGGCGGTGCTGGTGAGCCTCGGCATCACCGACCGCCCGCCGAACTTCATCGACAACGTCCAGACCGTGCTGCCGTCCTTGATCGTGGTGAACGTCTGGCGCGAGTTCCCGTTCGCGATGATCATGATGATGGCCGGCCTGCAGACGGTCCCCGACCAACTGCTGCGCGCCGCCACCGTCGATGGGGCGGGGGCGTGGAACCGCTTCTGGCACGTGACCTTCCCGCACCTGCGCGGGGTCTCGACCGTCACGATCCTCCTGCTCGCGGTCGCCAACTTCAACTCGTTCATCATCCCCTGGATCATGACCGGCGGCGGGCCGTCGAACGCCTCGCACATCTGGATCACCCACATCTACGAGCTTGCCTTCGGCCGCCAGCGCTGGGGCGTCGCCGCCGCCTACTCGGTGATCCTCTTCGTCGTCGTCATGACCCTCGGCTACTTCTACGTCCGCGCCCTCGGCGGCAACGAGAGGAAGGAAGGCGACGCATGACCGCGAAGCCCGCTCCCCGGAGGCGCATCGACTGGTGGCGCTGGGCGGGCCGCGCGTTCCTGCTCGTGATGCTCGTCTACACCGCCGTGCCGATGCTCTGGATGCTGCTGACGTCGATCAAGTCCGGCTTCGCCGCCCTCCAGTTTCCGCCGCAGTGGATCCCGGCCGAGCCGACCCTCGACAGCTACCGCAAGCTCCTCGACCCGGCGAACAGCGTTGGACAGGACTTCCTCCGCTTCTTCGCCAACAGCCTCCTCGTCTCGACGCTGACGACGATCCTGGGCGTCGTCGTCGCCGTCCCGGCCGCCTATGCCTTCTCGCGCTTCAGCTTCCCCGGCCGGCGCTTCCTCTTCTTCGCCGTCCTCCTGCGCAACATGTTCCCGGCGGTGATCTTCCTCGTGCCGCTCTTCATCCTGATGCGCTGGCTGCACCTGGTGAACACGCCGTTCTCGCTGGTCCTGACCTACCTCACCTTCGGCCTGCCGCTGGCGATCTGGCTGCTCAAGGGCTTCTTCGACAACATCCCGGTCCAGCTCGAGCAGGCCGCCCGCATCGACGGCGCGACGCGCTTCCAGGCCTTCCGCATGATCGTGATGCCGCTCTCGGTGCCGGGCATCGTCGCCACCGCGATCTATTCCTTCATCGGCGCCTGGAACGAGTACATCTACGCCTACACCTTCCTCTCGAAGAACGACCAGCTGACGCTGCCGGTCGGCATCCAGCGCTTCTTCTCCGAGAACACCACCGACTGGCCGGGGCTGATGGCCGCGAGCTTCATGATGAGCGTGCCCGTCGTCGTCCTCTTCCTCGTCCTGCAACGCTACTTCGTCCGTGCCCTCACCGAAGGCGCCGTGAAGCACTAGGAGCGCCCGATGGCCGAAGTCGTCCTCCAGCACGTGAACAAGGCCTACGGCGCCTTCCTCGCCGTGAACGACGTCTCGTTCACCGTCGAGCACGGCGAGTTCGTGGCGCTGGTCGGGCCGTCGGGCTGCGGCAAGACGACGACGCTGAACCTGATCGCCGGGCTGATCCCGCTCACCTCGGGCGAGATCTTCATCGAGGACCGCGAGGTCTCGCAGCTGGATCCGAAGGACCGCGACATCGCGATGGTGTTCCAGAACTACGCGCTCTATCCGCAGAAGACCGTCTTCGCGAACCTCGCCTTCCCGCTCGTGATGCGCAAGCAGGGGAAGGGCGAGATCGACCGCAAGGTCCGCGAGGCGGCGGGGGTCCTCGACATCACGCACCTCCTCGATCGCAAGCCCCGGGAGCTCTCCGGCGGGCAGCAGCAGCGTGTCGCCCTGGGGCGCGCGCTGGTCCGCGATCCGGCGGTCTTCCTGATGGACGAGCCCTTGTCGAACCTCGACGCCAAGCTGCGGGTGCAGATGCGCTCGGAGATCAAGCGCTTCCACCACGACCTGAACGCGACGATCGTCTACGTGACGCACGACCAGCTCGAGGCGGTCACCATGGCCGACAAGATGGCGGTGATGCACGGCGGCGTGCTGCAGCAGTACGATACCCCGGCGCGGGTGTTCGCCGACCCGGTCAACACCTTCGTCGCCGGCTTCGTCGGCAGCCCGGCGATGAGCCTGCTGCCGGTCGAGTTCGCCATTGCCGACGGCCGCACCGTCCTGAGGGGCCCGAGCGGCTGGGAGTTTCCCCTCTCCGACCTGAACGCGCGGAAGGCCGCCGCTGCCACCGGCCGCAAGGCCGTCCTCGGCGCCCGCCACTCGACGCTGAAGTTGCACAAGGCGGCCGCCCCGGGCACCGTGCCGGGCCGCGTCCATACCGTCGAGCCGACGGGCGACGTCACCTTCGCGCAGATCCTGGTCGACGGGGAGGTCGTCAACATCAGCCTGCCGCCGACCGTCGCGCTCGACCCCGACGGGCTGGTCTGGATCGAGTTCGACCAGGAGCGGCTGCACCTCTTCGATGGCGAGACCACCATGGCCCTCAAGGCCGCCTGAACCGGAAGCCATGAAGATCACCGCCATCCACCCGCTGCCCGCCTGGGTCGGCATCCGCAACCAGCTGCTCGTCAAGGTCGAGACCGACGAGGGAATCCACGGCTGGGGCGAGAGCGGCCTCTCTGGCCGCGAGAAGGCGGTCGTGGGCGCCGTCGAGCACTACCGCGAGTTCCTGATCGGCCAGGACCCGATGGCGATCGGCCGCATCTGGCAGGAGCTCTACCGCAGCCAGTATTTCGAAGGCGGCCGCGTGCTGCAGGCCGCGATCTCCGCGATCGACATCGCGCTGCACGACGTCAAGGGCAAGGCGCTCGGCGTGCCGGTGCATCAGCTCCTCGGCGGCAAGCAGCGCGACGTCATCCCGACCTTCGCCACCACCCGCGGCCCCTGCGGGCCGGCGATGATCGGGCAGGCGAGGGAGCTGATGGCGATGGGATGGAACGCCATCCGCCTCTTCCCCGCCGGCCACGAGGCCGAGGGCCGCGTCTTCGACCCGCGCGCCAGCCTCGCAGAGACCGCGAAATGGTGCGTCAAGGCCCGCGAGGCGCTCGGCTCCGAGGTCGTCCTCGGCGTCGACTACCACCACCGGCTCTCGGTGGCCGAGGCCGCGAGCTATTGTCAGCGCATGCCCCCGGGTACCCTCGACTTCCTCGAGGAACCGATCCGCGACGAGACCCCCGAGGCCTACGAGGCGCTGCGCCGCCTGACCGACGTCCCCTTCGCCATCGGCGAGGAGTTCGCCTCCAAGTGGCAGTTCCTGCCCTACATCGAGCGCGGCCTGCACGAGTTCAACCGCATCGACGTCTGCAACGTCGGCGGGCTGACCGAGGCGATGAAGGTCGCCGGCTGGTCCGAGGCGCACTACGTCGACATGATGCCGCACAACCCGCTCGGGCCGGTCTGCACCGCCGCGACGCTGCACTTCGCCGCCGCGGTGCCGAACTTCGCCTGGCTGGAAACCCGCGCGACGCCGGGCGAGCTCTACCACGGCTTCGACGACGCCGGGACCTTCCCGGTGCAGCCGCGCCTCGAAGGCGCCGTCTACCGCGTGCCCGAAGCTCCCGGCCTCGGCGTCGAGGTCGACGAGGCCCGCGTCCGTGCCCAGAGCTTCAGGTTCTGGGAAGCCCCCCACCTCCGCCGCCCCGACGGCTCCGTGACCAACTGGTGATCATGACCCACACGCCCGGCATCAACCGCCCGCCCCGCGAGCTTATCGACGCGCTCAAGGACATCGGCGCCGCCACCGTCGCCGGCACGCTCGGCCACATGGGCATCCGCAATCCGCACATGCAGGGGCCGGTGAGCTGGAACCCGGGGAAGGCGATCGTGGGGCCGGCGATCACGCTGCAGTTCCTGCCGAAGCGGGAGGATCTGTACGGCGAGGACGAATACACCGATCCCGAGAAGCAGCTGCACCGGCACGCGCTCTACCATGTCGAGCCCGGCGACGTGGTCGTGGTCGATGCCCGCGCCGACATGACGGCGGGGGTGTTCGGGGACATGATGTCGACCTACTTCAAGGGCCGCGGCGGCGCCGGGATGGTGATCGACGGGTGCCTGCGGGACTATCCGAACCTGAAGCGGCTGGACCTGCCGCTCTGGGTGCGGGGGTGGACGCCGAACTTCCATACGCAGACGGGCCTGATGCCCTTCGCGGTCAACGTGCCGATCGCCTGCGGCGGCGTCACGGTGATCCCGGGCGACATCATCGTGGCCGACGACGACGGGGCGGTGGTGGTGCCGGTGGCGTTGGCCGGACGGGTCATCGAGGAGGCGCGGGCGCACCACGAGTGGGAGGAATTCTCGCGGATGAAGCTGCTCGAGGGGGGGCCGCTGCAGCGCTACTATCCGCTGCACGAGGACGCCCGCGGCGAGTACGAGGCGTGGCGGGCGAAGAATCCGGCGTGACGCCGGTGCGGAACGCCCCGGTCGCGGTCAGCTGTCCGGGGGTTGTCTGGGCTCGGGCGAGTTGGTCAAGGCGTTGATCTAAAAGAAAAAGACGATTGGGCGTCAATCTGGCTGGCCAGCGCCGGGTCGTGCGGGAAGCGGGAGAGGACCTCGGGGCCGGATTCGGTCACCAGCACCTGCTCCTCGAGCTTGATCGAGAAGTCGCCGCGTGCGCGGCTGATCAGGCTCTCGACGCACACCACCATGCCGGGCGCGAGCACGCCCTCGAAGGCGTCGGCGACGCGGTCCTCGGGGTAGGTGATGTACGGCCACTCGTCGCACAGCCCGACGCCATGGAAGACGCAGGAGTAGCGCTGCGCCCGGTAGGGCTCGGGCAGCACGAAGGCGCGGTCGTGCAGCTCGGCGAAGCTGGTGCCGGGGCGGAGCAGCGCGGTGTTGGCGGCGATCTGCTCGCAGGCCAGCGCGTAGTCGGCGCGCATGTCCGGGCGCGGCGGCCCGTCGCCGATCCACCATGTGCGCGAGATGTCGGCGCAGTAGCCGTAGGGGCCGACCAGGTCGGTGTCGAAGGCGACGATCTCGTCGGGCTGCACGACGCGCGGGCCGCACTCCTGGAACCAGGGGTTGGTGCGCGGGCCGGAGGCCAGCAGCCGGGTCTCGATCCACTCGCCGCCGCGGCGGATGTTCTCGGCGTGCAGCACGGCCCAGATCGCATCCTCGGTCATCCCGGGTCGCGCCGCGCCGCGCATCAGCCCCATCGCCGCCTCGCAGGCGTGCAGCGCGCAGCGCATGGCGCGGATTTCCTCCGGCCCCTTGATGACGCGGGCGCGCTCGGTGACCGGCTCGCCGTCCTCGACCTCGATCCCGGCGGCGGCGAGGGCGCGAAAGCCCGCGAGCATGATCTTGTCGACAGCGAGCCGCCGGTTGCGCCCGACATGCGCCGCCATCACGTTGGCGAGCTCGGCCGCGAAGCCGGCGGCGGCGTCGTCGGTCTTCTCGCCGGTCAGCGAATAGACGAAGGACGCCCCCGAGCGCAGCTCGGCAACCAGCGGGTTGTAGGTCGCCAGGAACGGCGCGTGCTTGTAGTCCCAGAGGACCATATGCCCGTCGGGCAGCACCAGGCAGGCGCGGAACGCATTGTGCATGTTCCAGACCTGCATGTTGGTCGAATCGGTCGCATAGCGGATGTTGAGCGGGTCGAAGAGCAGCAGGCCGCCGAGGTCGCGCGCGACCACCGCCGCCACCAGCCGGTCGAGCCGATACCGCCGCAGCGCCGCCAGGTCCGGCGGCACCAGCCCCGCCGCCCGCCATTCGTCGAAGGCGAGCGCCGTCGGGCCGATCTCGACCCGGTCGTTGTCGTCCGGCGAGCCGTCGGGGCGGATGCGGGTCGGGTCGATGCGGCGGTGCATGGATGGTCCAAGGGTGGTGCGAAGATGCGCCGGGGACGGCAACGGCGCAATCGAAACCCGGCTACGATCGGTTCAGACGCGCGATCGGCCGGCCGCGGGCGTGAATTATTCGCGACGCTCGACACGAGGGGTTGATCGTCACCGGGCGCGGGGCACAGAATAGCCCATGACGCAAGGTATCGAGCCATGGCCGGCCGTGGCGGCCGACCTGATCGCAGTGGCAGCGCGGCGGGCGCCGGCGGACCTCGTGATCCGGAATTGCGCCTGGGTGAACGTGCATTCGCGCGAGGTGATCCCCGGCAGCGACATCGCGGTGAAGGCCGGGCGGTTCGCGAGCTGCGGGCCGGATGCGTCGGCGATGATCGGGCCGGACACACAGGTGATCGACGCCGGCGGGCGGTTCCTGATCCCCGGGCTCTGCGATGGGCACATGCACGTCGAGTCGGGGATGCTGACCGTGACCCAGTTCGTGCGCGCGGTCGTGCCGCACGGGACGACGTCGATGTTCGTCGACCCGCACGAGGTCGCGAACGTGCTCGGGCTCGAGGGCGTGCGGCTGATGCACGACGAGGCCGCCGTCCAGCCGGTCAACGTCTTCGTGCAGATGCCCGCCTGCGCGCCCTCGGCGCCGGGGCTGGAGACGACGGGCGCCGAGCTCGGGCCCGAGGACGTGGCCGAGGCGATGCGCTGGCCGCTGATCGTCGGGCTCGGCGAGATGATGAACTATCCGGGGGTCGTCGCGGGCGATGCGAAGATGCTGGCCGAGATCGCGGCGACCCAGGCCGCCGGCAAGACCGTCGGCGGGCATTTCGCCAGTCCCGACCTGACGGATTTCCCTGCGTATGCCGCGGGCGGCCCGGCCGACGACCACGAGGGGACGCGCGAGGCGGACGCGATCGCGCGGGTGCGGAACGGGATGCGAGCGATGCTGCGGCTCGGCTCGGCCTGGTACGACGTGAAGGCGCAGATCACCGCCGTCACCGAGAAGGGGCTCGATCCGCGCAACTTCATCCTCTGCACCGACGACTGCCATTCCGGGACGCTCGTCCATGACGGGCACATGGACCGGGTCGTGCGGCACGCGATCGACTGCGGGCTCGACCCGCTGGTCGCGCTGCAGATGGCGACGATCAACACCGCGACGCACTTCGGGATGGAGCGCGAGCTCGGGAGCATCGCGCCGGGGCGGCGGGCGGACTGCATCCTGACCTCGGACATCGTCACTTTGCCGATCGAGACGGTGATCGCGCGCGGCGAGGTCGTGGCCGACGGTGGGCGCTGCCTCGCGCCGCTGCCGGCCTTCGTGTGGCCGGAGTCGGCACGGAAGACGGTGAACCTGGGCCGCCCGCTGACCGCGGCCGACTTCGAGATCGCGGCGCCCGCGGGGGCGGAGCGGGTTCGGGCGCGGGTCATCGGCGTGGTCGAGAACCAGGCGCCGACGCGGGCGCTGGAGGCGGAGCTGGCGGTGGCGGACGGGCTCGTCGCGATGGACGCGGCGGCGGACGTCTGCCAGATCGCGCTGGTCGAGCGGCACCGCGGGACGGGCGGGGTGATCAACGGCTTCGTGTCGGGGTTCGGCTACGACGTGCCCTGCGCGGTGGCGTCGACGGTCGCGCACGACAGCCACCACATGATCGTGGTCGGGACCTCGCACGCCGACATGGCGGCGGCCGCGAACCGGCTCGGCGAGGTCGGCGGCGGGGTCACGGTCTGGCGCGAGGGGCGGGAGCTGGCGCTGGTCCGGCTGCCGATCGCGGGGCTCATGTCGGACGCGCCGGCGGAGGAGGTGGCGGCGGCGGCGCAGGGCATGGTCGAGGCGATGGCCGAATGCGGCTGCCGGCTGAACAACGCCTACATGCAGCACTCGCTGCTGGCGCTCGTCGTGATCCCTGCGCTCAGGATCTCGGACCTGGGGCTGATCGACGTGACGCGGTTCGCGAAGACCGATCTCTTCGTCCCGGCATGACGATGCAGCACCAGCGCCCCCTCGCCGAGCTGCCGCTCGTCTCGCCGCCGCAGGAGCGGGACGGGATCTTCACCGATGCCAGGGCGGCGGTCGCGGACCTGCAGGCGCGCTATGCGGCGGCGACCGGGTTCCTCAGGGCCAAGCTCGCGCGGCTGACCGAGGGGAAGGCGCCCGAGGGGCGGTATCGCGCGTTCTACCCGTCCGTCAGCCTGACGATCTCGAGCTTCGCCAAGGTCGATTCGCGGCTGTCGTTCGGGCACGTGGTCGAGCCCGGGACCTACGAGACGACGGTAACGCGGCCGGACCTCTTCGAGGGATACCTGGCCGAGCAGCTGGGGCTCCTGATCCAGAACCACGGGATGCCGGTGCGGGTCGGGACGTCGGACACCCCGATCCCGCTGCACTTCGCCATGGGCGAGGACGCGCACGTGGACGGGGCGGCGCTCGACCGGCTGCACCGGCCGCTGCGCGACCTCTTCGACGTGCCGGATCTCAACACCACCGACGACCACATCGTGAACGGGACGGTGCAGCGGGCCGCGGGCGAGGCGCGGCCGCTGGCGCCGTTCACCGCGCAGCGGATCGACTACAGCCTGGCGCGGCTGGCGCACTACACGGCGACGAGCCCGGACCATTTCCAGAACCACGTGCTCTTCACCAACTACCAGTTCTACATGGACGAGTTCGTCGAGTACGCGCTCGGGGCGCTGGCCGACCCGGGCTCCGGATACACGGCGCTGGTCGAGCCCGGGAACGCGATGGTGACGCGCGAGGGGCGCACCGGCCCGCCGGCCGGGCGGACGCCGCAGATGCCGGCGTTCCACCTGATCCGGCCGCGCAGCTCGGGGATCTCGATGGTGAACATCGGGGTCGGGCCGTCCAACGCCAAGACGATCACCGACCATGTCGCGGTGCTGCGCCCCCACGCCTGGCTGATGGTCGGGCATTGCGCAGGCCTCAGGAACTCGCAGTCGCTGGGCGACTACGTGCTCGCCCACGGCTACATGCGCGAGGACCACGTCCTCGACGACGACCTGCCGGTCTGGGTGCCGATCCCGGCGCTCGCCGAGGTGCAGGTGGCGCTGGAGAACGCGGTCGCCGAGGTGACGGGGCTCGCCGGCTACGAGCTGAAGAAGATCATGCGGACGGGGACCGTCGCGACGATCGACAACCGCAACTGGGAGCTCGTCGACCAGTCGGGGCCGGTGGCGCGGCTCAGCCAGGCGCGGGCGATCGCGCTCGACATGGAGAGCGCTACGATCGCCGCGAACGGGTTCCGCTTCCGGGTGCCCTACGGCACGCTGCTCTGCGTGTCGGACAAGCCGCTGCACGGCGAGCTGAAGCTGCCGGGGATGGCGACGGACTTCTACAAGCGGCAGGTGGCCCAGCATTTGCGGATCGGCATCCGGGCGATGGAGGCTCTGCGCGACATGCCGCTCGAGAAGCTGCACTCGCGCAAGCTGCGCAGCTTCGACGAGACCGCCTTCCTGTGACGATATGACCTGAGGCGCGATCCCTTTCCGCAACATTCGCTTCTGAGTTGCGCTCGGTCCCATAAAAAAAGGCGGTTGCGCCGCAATCGCCGATTGAGTTTCCTTGGTCGAGCGGCTTTATTGCCGCAGGGCTGCGGCCGGGGAACCGGCCAGGCAGCGCGGATCAGACGGACAGGAAACGCTCGATGACCCAAAAGCCGATGACCAAGACGCAGCTCGTCGCCGCCATCGCCGAGACCGCCTCGCTCGACAAGGCGAGCGCCAACCGCGCGCTCGAGGCGCTGGCCGAGGTGGTGACCAAGGAAGTCGCCGACGGCGGGTCGGTGACCCTTCCGGGCCTCGGCAAGTTCGCCTGCCGCGCCCGTCCCGAGCGGATGGTGCGCAATCCATCGACCGGGGAGCAGATGATGAAGCCCGCCGACCGCGTCGCCAAGGTCACGATCGCCAAGCAGCTCAAGGACGTGATCAACGCCTGACCGCCGCTCAGGCGAGGCGTCCCAAACCCCTGGCGCCGGCATCGGCGGCAGGGGTTTCTCGTTGCGGGGCGCGGTTCTGGAGCCGATCCCGCGCCCGGCCGCGGACATTCTCCGTTTTGCCGCGTTGACAACCCCGGTCCCCGGCCGAATTGATGCCGCGGGACCCAGGGGTCGCAAGCCGGGACGGGCGCGTGAACAACATCCTGATCGGCGCCGAAAGCCGCATCCCGAACCCGACGCCCGTGCTGGAGATCGGGATCGGTCTCGTCGGGCTCGTCGTCATCATCTTCCTGCACGGGGTCGGCATCCGCTTCGTCAACCGCAGCTTCAACTCGGCCTGGGTCCACGTCACGCCCCGCACGCCGATCTGGCGGATCAACGTGATCCTGACCGCCGCCATCTTCGGGCTCTGCCTGCTGCATTTCGTGGAGACCCTGCTCTGGGCGGTGCCGATCAGCCGCGCCGGCATCATCCCGAACCTGCGCGACAGCTACTACTTCGTGCTCGACCGCTACACGACGCTCGGCGAGGACGGGCTGGCGCTCGACCCGCGCTGGCGGCTGATCGGGCCGATCATCGCCATGTCGGGGCTGTTCACCTTCGGCTGGACCGGGTCGGTGCTGGTCAGCATCATGGGCGAGCTCGGGCGGCTCGACCGGGTGCGCGCGCGCAAGGAAACCGCCGACGACGCAAAGACCGGCGACCCGCCGTCCTGACCATTCAGCGCCAGACGAGCCCCGGCTTGGGCGCTGCCCACGGCCCGACCACCACGTTCTGCTCGGCGAGCTCGCCGCGGGCGATCTGGCTGCCGGCGCGGGCGCGGTCGAGCAGCACCCGGCTGTCTTCCTCGCCGCGCTGGCCGGCGGCCGTCGCGATCACGTCGCGCATGTGGATGAAGCCGTAGGCCTGCTCGGTCAGCTCGGCCGCGTCGTAGCTCATCTGCCCGAGGCCCACGTAGTGTCGCACCGCGCCGTTCCGCCGGAGCCGCTGTTCGAAGAAGGCGCAGGCGATCAGGCACTCGTCGGCGAGCGCCCGGAGCACGTCGCGCGGCGCGTTGGCCTCGAAGGCCTGGGCGATGCGGACGGTGAGGAGGTCGACGCCGATGGTGGCGCCGATGAACCTGGCGAAGGTGATCGACAGATAATGCTCGAGGCTCTGGGTCAGCGGGATGCCGGCCTTCTCGATCCCCGAGCGCACGAAGTCGGTGGCGATGCCGAGGGTCGCGCCGTTCATGGTCCCGGCGTCCGGCGGAGAGGGCGGGTCGGGCCGGCGGGCCGCGCCGACCCCCGATCCTGGCGAGTGCTCCCCTGGACGCTTCCGACCATGGTCACCTCATGCTGACGTCCCCGGAGGGACCTTTTGCCGGCGGAGCTTATGTGACAAATCTTAACCCAACCTGACGCTGCGCGGTTCCAGCCGACGTACGACGACGGCCGAGGAGCGAATTGGGAAACAAGGGGAGTGCGATGGCGACGGGCAGATCGGGCGAGGGTCGGGCCTGGTCGACGGCCATCGGAACTCGGCGAAACTACGATTTCACCGGCCACTGTAGCATGACATCCCGCCATTCACCAAGCCCCTCGCGCCCACCGCGCGATTTCAACAAGGCCGCGGCATGATCGAGACCGAGCTCAAGATCACCCTCGACGCCCCGGCGATGGCGCGCGTCCGGCGCCACCCCGCCCTTGCGGGGCTGCGGCTGGCGCCGCGGCGACGCGAGAGGCTCGTCTCGATCTACTACGACACCGCCGGGAGCGCGCTTGCCGCCGCCGGGGTCTCGCTGCGGCTCAGGCGGGTCGGCCGGGCCTGGGTGCAGACGATCAAGCGGCGGGACGACGCCACTGCCGCGAACGGGCTCTTCTCGCACCGCGAGACCGAGGTGCCGGCGCCCGGCGGCCGCCTGCTGCTCGAAGGCGCCGACCCCGAGGGCGCGCTCGCCGCGGTTGCGGCCGCCGCCGCGGGCGCGCCGCTCTCGCCGGTCTTCGAGACCCGGGTCGAACGCGTCACCGAGCTCCTGCGCGCTGCCGACGGCTCCGAGGTCGAGCTCGCGCTGGATGCCGGCGAGATCCGCGCCGGCCCCCGCCGCTGGCCGATCAGGGAGGCCGAACTCGAGCTGAAGGCCGGCAACGTCACCGCCTTGTACGCCGTGGCCCGCGAGATCCTCGCCGGCCACGCGGTCCGGTTCGGGACGCTGAACAAGGCGGCCCGCGGCTACCGGCTCGCCGCCTGCGGCACCGGCGAGCCCGAGCTCGCCCCGCGCCGCGCCGGCGCCGTTCCGGTCGATGCCGCTACCCCGGTCGAGGTCGCCGCCCGCGACATCCTGCGCGACTGCCTGGCGCAGGTCGCAGAGAACATCGCGGTCGTCGCGGCCAGCGACGCCGTCGAGGGACCGCACCAGCTGCGGGTCGGATTGCGCCGGCTGCGCACGGCGCTCGCGATCTTCGACCCGGCGCTCGGCTCCCCGGCCGGCCGGCCGCTGGCGGAGATGGCCCGGAAGCTCGGCCGCGTCGCCGGCGAGCTGCGCGACGCCGACGTCCTCGCCGACGATCTCGTTGCCACCGCCCTCGCGCTCGGCCCGGATCCGGCGGCGCTGGCGGCGCTGACGGCGGCGCTGGCGGCCCGGCATGCGAAGATCCGCGCCCGCGTCCGCGCGACGCTGGCGTCGGCGGAGACCACGCGCTTCCTCTTCGACCTCGGCGCCTTCATCGAGGGCCGCGGCTGGCTGCTGCCGTCGGACTATTCGCAGACCGCCCGGCTGGCGGCGCCGATCGGCGAGGTCGCCCCGGCGATGCTCGACAAGCGCCACGGCAAGGCGCTGAAGCGCGGCCGCCGCATCCGCAGCCTCGACGCCGAGGGCCTGCACGCGCTGCGCAAGGAGCTCAAGAAGCTGCGCTATGCCGTCGACATGCTCGGGCCGATCTACAAGGAGAGCCGGGTCGACGGCTACCTGAGGCAGCTCCGGGAGCTGCAGGACACCTTCGGCAGCCTCAACGACGCCGCCATGGCCGCCGCCGAGCTCGGCGGTCCCGACGCGCCGCACCGCCACGATGCCGACGCCCAGCGCGCGGTCGGCTGGGTGCTCGGCGTCCTCGCGGTTCGGGCCGAGGCCGACCGCCCGGACCTCTTCGACCGCTGGGACCGGCTGGAGAAGGCGCCGCACTTCTGGGGGTGACGCGCCGTCGCTTCCCGGTGGCGGGGCGGGCGGCGGATGTGCTAACCGGGCGCAAGGGCCTCGGGGAGGGAAACATGAAGCGATCGCAGGTCAACGACATCATCCGCGCGGCCGACGACTACATCCGGTCGTTCGGCTACGTGCTGCCGCCCTTCGCCTACTGGAGCCCGGGAGAGATGAAGGATCGCGCCGGCTCGATCGGCGGCATCGTCGGCGCCCGCCTGGGCTGGGACATCACCGACTTCGGCAGGGGGAAATTCGACGAGTTCGGGCTCTTCCTCTTCACGGTGCGCAACGGCTCCGAGGAGGATCTGCGGCGGGGCGGCGGCATGTGCTACGCCGAGAAGATCATGATCTCGCGCCAGGACCAGATGTCGCCGATGCACCGGCACATCGTGAAGGCCGAGGACATCATCAACCGCGGTGGTTCCACGCTGGCGCTGAAGCTCTACAATTCCGACGCCGACGGCCAGATCGACCGGACGGCCGACGTCGAGGTGGCGACCGACGGCTTGCTGCGCCGCCAGGGGCCCGGCGAGATCCTGCGCCTCGAGCCCGGCGAGAGCGTGACGCTCCTCCCCGGCAACTGGCACGCCTTCTGGGGCGAGGGCGGCGACGTGCTGGTCGGCGAGGTCTCGACGGTCAACAACGACCTGACCGACAACATCTTCGCCGAGCCGATCGGCCGTTTCGCCGAGATCGACGAGGACGAGGATCCCCTCCACCTCCTCGTCTCCGACTACCCGCGCTGGTTCGGCTGATCGCCACTGGCCTCGGCCGGGCGACGGCGGCCGTGCCGGACGATCGCTTCGCTCGCCGCTGCCGCGCGGACCGGCCTCGCCCGCAGGCGCCGCCGCGACCGCCACGGGGGTCCGCCCGGCGCGGGCCCGTCCACCGCCCCTCCCCCGCCCCCGAGCCCCGGCGGCTGCCCCGCGACCCCCTTCTCCTATCGGGTAGTGCCGGGGGGGTCGAGGGGGGCCGGCGAGGGCCCCCCTCGGGCCGCCTCAAGATCCGACCGGTCCTCCGGGAGCAAGGGAGAAGCGTCCGGCCTTCGGCCCAGAGGCCCGCGCATGCGGGCGACGGCGCCAAAGCGCCGCAGCCCCCCTCGCGTCCCTGCGTGCGTCACCCGACCCGTCAGCCGCGCCCCCTCAGACGTGCATGCGCGGTTCCTGGACCACGGTGCGGCGGTAGAGGTGCCAGGTCGCGTGGCCGAGGATCGGCATCACCACGATCAGCCCGAGGAAGAAGGGGATCGACCCGATCACCAGGCCCGCCGCCACGATCAGCCCCCAGGCCGCGATCGGCACCGGGTTCGCGGCGGTCACGCGCATCGAGGTGATCACGGCCACGGGCACCCCGACGTCCCGGTCTAGGAGCAACGGAAAGCTCACGACGCTCGTCGCCAGCACCAGCGCCGCGAACAGGAAGCCAACCGCGCAGCCGATGATCAGCATCGCCCAGCCGCCGGCGGTGGTGAAGATGTCATGGACGAAGGCCCCGACCGAGGCCGGCGCCTCCGGGCCCATGGTGGCGTAGTAGATGCCGTGCGCGGTCAGGATCCAGACGATGAACAGCGCGCCGAGCATCAGCCCGAGCGCGAGGATCGCGCCGAACGAGGGCGCCTTGACAACGGCGAAGGCGTGCCCCCAGTCGGGCTCCTCGCCGCGCTCGCGGCGCCGGCTCATCTCGTAAAGCCCGACGGCGGCGACCGGGCCGACCAGCGCGAAGCCCGACATCACCGGGAAGAGCAGCGGGACCAGGCTGCGGTCGAGGGCGAACCATGCGAGCAGCAGGCCGATCACCGGATAGAGCACGCAGAGGAAGATGACGTCGGTGCGGCGGGCGGCGAAGTCGTCGAGCCCCTTGCGCAGCACGTCGCGCAGGTCGCGCACCGCCAGGTGGCGGATGCGCGGCATCTCGACGTCGGCGGTGTCGTGGCCGACGTGGGTCGCCACCGCGCCCAGGTGCCTGCCGACCGCGCTGATCTCCCGGGCGCTCCAGGAAAGGGGATTGCCGATGGTTTCCGTCATGACTGCCTCCGGCGCAGGTCACCAACATGGTGCCGCGCTCGCCGGCTCTGACCGGGGCCGAAACCCCGCGGCAGCTTCCACAGGGAAGCATAGCACATCCGTCGGCGGTTTGGGGCACAACTTCGTTGGGCGGTCGCGCGCGGCGCCGGTCAGCCGGTCCGGCTCACATCCTCTCGCCCGGCAGCCGGCTCGCCTGCGCCACCCAGTCGGCGATGCGCGCGTCGTCGGCCGGCTCGCCCTCGCGGATGTCGAGGTAGCGCACCTGCGGATGCCGGGACGCGCCCGGAGGCGGCGGCTGCAGCGCGGCGCCGCGGAAGAAGGTGACTTTCACGTACCGGGCGAAACAGTGGTAGCTGAGGAACCAGCCGTCATCGATGCCGTAGAAGGGCGAGTTCCACTTCACCGCCTTCTTCGCGTCCGGGACGATACGTCCGACCAGCGCGTCGAGCCGGCGGCCGACGTCGCGCTTCCACCCGGGCATCGCCGCGATATAGGCCTGCACCGGCCCGTCGCCGTAGCCCTTCGGGATCTGCGGGTTGCCGCCCGACAGGAGCTTCGGCTCGGCCGGGGCGGCGTCGTCGGTCGCGGTGTTCCTCATCGGCCCGGCCTCTCCCATCGGTTGCATCCGGCGGGGCGGCGGACGATATTCCGTCGCCAACGTCCCCGCCACGACCGCGCGTGAGCTTTATGGTCTTCCAGGAATCCGAATACCATCCCTACGACTTCGCCAACCGTCGGCACATCGGGCCCAGCCCCACGGAGATGGCGGCGATGCTGGCCGCCGTCGCGGCCCCGAGCCTCGACGCGCTGGTCGACGAGACGGTGCCGCCGGGCATCCGGCAGAAGGATCCGCTGGGCTTCGGGCCGGCGCTCTGGAGCAGGCGGCGCTGCACCGGCTGCGGCAGACGGCGGCGAAGAACCGGGTGCTGACGAGCCTGATCGGGCAGGGATACTACGGGACGGTCACGCCGCCGGTCATCCAGCGCAACATCCTGGAGAACCCGGCCTGGTACACCGCCTATACGCCGTACCAGCCGGAGATTTCCCAGGGCCGGCTGGAGGCGCTGCTGAACTTCCAGACCATGGTCCGCGACCTGACCGGGCTCGACGTGGCGAACGCAAGCCTCCTCGACGAGGCGACGGCGGCCGCCGAGGCGATGGCGCTCTGCCAGCGGGCGGCCAAGTCGAAGGCGGCGGCCTTCTTCGTCGACCGCGACTGCCACCCGCAGACGATCGACGTGATCCGGACCCGCGCCGAGCCCTACGGCTGGCAGATCGTCGTCGGCGACCCCTTCGCCGACCTCGGCCCCGCGGCGGTCTTCGGGGCGATCTTCCAGTACCCCGGCACATACGGCCACTGCCGCGACTTCGCCGCCCCGATCGCCGCCCTGCACGCGGCCGGGGCGCTCGCCTGCGTCGCCGCCGACCCGCTGGCGCTGACGCTCCTGAAGCCGCCTGGCGAGATGGGCGCCGACGTCGCCATAGGCTCGACCCAGCGCTTCGGCGTCCCGATGGGGTTCGGCGGGCCGCATGCGGCCTACATGGCGGTCCGGGAGCCGCTGACCCGCTCGATGCCCGGCCGGATCGTCGGCGTCTCGATCGACGCCCGCGGCAACCGGGCGTACCGGTTGAGCCTGCAGACGCGCGAGCAGCACATCCGCCGCGAGAAGGCGACCTCGAACGTCTGCACCGCGCAGGCGCTGCTGGCCGTCATGGCCTCGATGTACGCCGTCTTCCACGGCCCCGAGGGGTTGCGCGCGATCGCGCAACGCATCCACCGCAAGACGGTGCGGCTGGCGAAGGGGCTCGAGTCGCTCGGCTTCCGGTGGAGCCCGACGGCTTCTTCGACACGATCACCGTCGAGGTCGGGGCGCTGCAGGGGTGATCCTGAAGGCCGCCGTGGCCGAGGGGATCAACCTGCGCAAGGTGGGCGCCGACCGCATCGGCATCGCGCTCGACGAGCGGACCCGGCGCGAGCACACGCAGGCGGTCTGGCGGGCGTTCGGCGGCGACATGATCGACCGCGACCTGGACCACGAGGTCCGGCTGCCGGAAGGGCTGATCCGGACCTCGGACTATCTGACGCATCCGATCTTCCACATGAACCGCGCCGAGGCGGAGATGACCCGCTACATGCGCCGGCTGGCCGACCGCGACCTCGCGCTCGACCGCGCGATGATCCCGCTCGGGTCATGCACGATGAAGCTCAACGCCACCGCCGAGATGATGGCGCTCAGCTGGCCCGAGTTCGCCGACATCCACCCCTTCGTGCCCTCCGACCAGACCGAAGGCTATGCCGAGGTGATCGGCGATCTCTGCGGCAAGCTCTGCGCCATCACCGGCTACGACGCCTTCTCGATGCAGCCGAATTCCGGCGCGCAGGGCGAATACGCCGGCCTGCTGACCATCCGCGCCTGGCACGCGAGCCGCGGCGAGGGGCACCGCGACGTCTGCCTGATCCCGACCTCGGCGCACGGCACGAACCCCGCCTCGGCGCAGATGGCCGGGCTCCGGGTCGTTCCGGTCAAGGCGGCCGACAACGGCGACATCGACCTCGACGACTTCCGCGCCAAGGCCGGGCAGTACCGCGACCGGCTCTCCTGCTGCATGGTCACCTACCCGTCGACCCATGGCGTCTTCGAGGAGACGATCCGCGCGGTCTGCGAGATCACCCACGCCCACGGCGGGCAGGTGTACCTCGACGGCGCCAACATGAACGCGCTGGTGGGGCTGGCGCGGCCGGGGACTTCGGGTCGGACGTCAGCCACCTGAATTTGCACAAGACCTTCTGCATCCCGCACGGCGGCGGCGGGCCCGGCATGGGGCCGATCGGGGTCAAGGCGCACCTGGCGCCGTTCCTGCCCGGCGGCCGGGGGCGCGGGGCGGGTGTCGGCGGCGGACTTCGGGTCGCCGTCGCTGCTGGTCATCTCCTGGGCCTATTGCCTGATGATGGGGGGCGCGGGGCTGACGCAGGCGACGAAGGTCGCGATCCTGAACGCCAACTACATCGCGGCGCGATTGCGCGAGGCCTACCCGATCCTCTTCTCGCGCAACGGGCGGGTGGCGCACGAGTGCATCGTCGACACCCGGGTCTTCAAGGACTTCGGGATCACGGTCGACGACGTCGCCAAGCGCTTGATAGATTGCGGTTTCCATGCGCCGACCATGAGCTGGCCGGTGGCCGGCACGCTGATGATCGAGCCGACCGAGAGCGAGCCGAAGGCCGAGCTCGACCGCTTCGTGACGGCGATGCTGGCGATCGCGGCCGAGGCGCGGGCGATCGGGGAGGGGCGGATGGATGCGGAGGACAACCCGCTGAAGCGGGCGCCGCACACGGTCGAGGACCTGGTCGGCGACTGGGACCGCCCCTATTCGCGGGAAGCGGCCTGCTATCCGCCGGGGGCGTTCCGGGTGGACAAGTACTGGGCGCCCGTCAACCGGGTCGACAACGTCTGGGGAGACCGGAACCTGATGTGCTCGTGCCCGCCGATGGAGAGCTATGCGCAGGCGGCGGAGTAGGGACGGCAAAGGTTTACGGGGAAAAGCTGCGCGTACAACGCATGTACATCGCATGTACATAGTAGGTACCTAGGAAAAGAGTCGGGATTGAATCGTTAACGCCGTCGGCCGGCTGACTTTGCGGGATCGCGTGCGCGTCGCGGGTCAGCGGGCGAGGTCGCGGGTGCCGGCTTCGAGGCCGGCGAGCGTGAGCGGGTACATGCGGCCGGCGAAGATATCGGCGATCATGCCGGTGGTCTGGGCATATCGCCAGGCCTGTTCCGGGGTGGGGTTGATCCAGATGGCGTGGGGCCAGGCGTTCAGCAGGCGCTTCAGCCAGGTCTCGCCGGTCTCGGCGTTCCAGTGCTCGTTGGCGCCGCCCGGATGCACGAGGCTCGTAGGGGGACATGGCGGCGTCGCCGACGAAGATGGCGCGGTAGTCGGGGCCGTAGGTGCGCAGGATCTCGGCGGTCGGGGTCTGCTCGTCCCAGCGGCGGCGGTTGTCGCGCCAGAGGCCCTCGTAGGGGCAGTTGTGGAAGTAGAAGTATTCGAGGTGCTTGAACTCGGCGCGGGCGGCCGAGAAGAGGCTCCTCGACCAGGCGGACGTGCGGGTCCATCGACCCGCCGACGTCGAGGAAGAGCAGCACCTTGACGGCGTTGTGGCGCTCGGGGCGGGTCACGACGTCGAGCCAGCCCTGTTCGGCGGTCTTGCGCACCGTGGTCGCGAGGTCGGTTCGTCGGCGGCGCCCTCGCGGGCCCAGCGGCGGAGGCGGCGCAAGGCGACCTTGATGTTGCGGGTGCCGAGGCTCGACGGTGTCGTCGAGGTTGCGGAACTCGCGGCGGTCCCAGACCTTTATGGCGCGGCCGTGGCGGGAGGCATCCTGGCCGATGCGGATGCCCTCGGGGTTGTAGCCGTAGGCGCCGAAGGGGAGGTGCCGGCGGTCCCGATCCATTTCGAGCCGCCCTGATGGCGGCCCTGCTGGTCGCGCAGCCGTTCGGCGAGGGTCTTCATCAGCGCCTCGAAGCCGCCGAGCGCCTCGATCTCGGCGCGTTCCTCGGGGGTCAGCTGCTCCTCGACGAGCTTCCTCAGCCAGTCGGCGGGGAGCTCGACGCCTTCGATGACCGCGGTGACGGCGATGGTCTCGAGGCCACCGAAGACGGCGGCGAAGACGCGGTCGAAGCGGTCGATCAGGTGCTCGTCCTTCACCAGCGCGGCGCGGGCGAGGTAATAGAAGCCCTCGGCGTCGTACTCGGCGAGGCCGGCGTCGAGGGCCTGGAGGAAGCCGAGGTATTCGCGCAGCGACACCGGGAGCTTCGCGCCGCGGAGCTGGGCGAAGAAGCGCGGGTACATCAGGGCGCCCTCCCCGGAAAGGCCTTCCGCGGCGTCCGGAGTCGCTCGCCCGGGCGGGATGCAAGCCGCGCGCAAAACGCAAGCAGCTGAAATATAACGGACTTTATCCGGAAGATTAAGTAGATGTTCACTCTTGAGCTCACTCGACGGTCGTGTCGCCGGGAGGGGAGCCGCCGAAGTTCGGAGAGGGGCGGGAGGGGGCCCGCGGCGCTTTGGCGCCGTCGCCCGCATGCGCGGGCCTCTGGGCCGAAGGCCCGGACGGAGCCTCCCTTGCTCCCGGAGGACCGGGCGGCTCGCGGGGCGGCCCGAGGGGGGCGCTCGCCGCCCCCCCTCGACCCCCCGGGCACTACCCGATAGGAGAAGGGGGAGGCGGGGCGGCCGCCGGGGCTCGGGGCTCGGCGGGGAGGGGCAGCGGACCGCGGAGCCGGTCGGGCGGCGGGGCGATCGCGGCGGGCATGGCGGCCGCTCGCAGCGTCGAGCACGGGGGGCGCCATCCCGTCGCCCGGGTCCCGCGCCCATCTGGCCGCGTCGGCGCGCGGCCGGGGCCTGGCATCTGCGCTACGCCCGGGACAGGATCCAGTCGACATCCTCGCGCGCGTCTTGCGGCCTTCCCTCATGAATCACACGAGCCCCAACCGGGCGGCGGCGATGGTGGCGACCAGCGTCAGCAGCAGGAAGAGGATGCCGTGGGCGGCGGCGTACTGCAGCTTGTCGAGCCGGTCGCCGCCGCGGCGGACGGCGCGGAGCCAGCCGAAGATCGCGCCGAGGGCGAAGGCCAGCGGCAGCAGCATGTCGCCCTCATTTCTTGTCGAGCCGCACCATCGCCGCGAGCTGCGCTTCCTCGCGCGCGAGCGCGCCGTCGGTGTCGCCGAAGCCATAGCGCGCCCAGCGCAGGCTGTCGAGGCGTGCGGCCTGCGCCCGCGGCACGTCGCCGAGCTCGGCGAGCGCCTCGGCCTTGATCGAGAGGAGGCCGGCGAGCAGGATCGCGTTCTGGTTCTCGACCGCCACCGGGGCGTAGAGGTCGGCGAGCTTCACCGCCGCCTCGTACTGGCCGGTGCCGACGGCGAGGGCGGCGAGGTGGACGCCGGCCTGGGCGGCGCGCAGGTCCCTCGGCCCGCCGAGCCGGACGAAGAGCTGGTAGGCCTGCTCGAAGTCCCGCGCCGCGGCGGCCGGGTCCTGGCGCAGCTCGAGCCGGCCGAGGGTCAGGAGCGAGACGCCGAGCCGGTGGTCGGGGGGCTGCATCTCGGCGGCGATCTGGGTCGCGAGCTGGGCAGCCTCGAGCCGCTTGTCGCGCGGGGCGTCGCGGGCGAGCGCCTCCTCGATCGCGGTCGCCCAGGCCCTGGACTCGGGGTGGCGCGGCCGCGGCGGCAGCCGGCGGCCCGGCGGGTTCACCCGGTAGAGCACCCTCGGCAGCACCGCGGCGGCCTCGGGTTTCGTCATGCCGCTGTGGAACTCGGGCTGGTAGAGCGCGCGCAGGATCGTCATGTCGAAGGTCGTCGCCATGCCGTAGAAGTTGTCGTCGTTCCAGATCGAGTCGGGCAGGCGGTAAAGGTCGTTGGCGGGGCCGAGCGCCTGGGTGATCTCCTCGTTGAGGCAGTCGCGCACGTCCTGGGGCGTGGTGTCGGGCGGCAGGAAGATCGCCGCCTCGCCGAGCTGCTTCTGGTCGGACCAGCGCACCCGGTCCTCGGGGCGGCGGCGGATGAAGCCGGCCCAGTCGGTTTCCCCGGGCACGATGAAGCAGGCGGCGGTGGGGAAGACGCGGGCGATCTGCGACGCCGGGACGGCCTCGATGCGGATCTGCGCCTTGTCGGGGTCGTCGGTGGCGGCGATGTCGACGCCGGCCTCGGCGCGGATGCGGGCCAGCAGCGCGAGGAGGTCGGGGCGGTAGGTGGCGAGCTCCGGCGAGCCCATGTAGATGCGCACCGGCTGCTCGTAGCGGACCAGGTGGTCGAGCTGCTCGCCGCTCTCGAGCGCGAAGGTGAGGTCGAGGAAGTCCTGCGCCAGCTCGGCGTTGGAGCGGGCGATGCCCCTGGGCAATGTCACGGCGCCGAAGCGGACCGAAGTGATCTCGGCCGGTGGCTGGACCGGCGCGCAGGCGGCGAGCGCGGCCGCGAGGCAGACGGCGAGCCAGAGGGAGAGGGTCCGCATCAGGGCGGCTTCAGCGGCGGTACTTGACGAAGGGGGTCGCGGTGCCGATCCGGTCGTAGAGCCGGCGGGCGGTGGCGTTGAACTCCTGGGTCAGCCAGTAGACGTTGGGGCGGCCGGCCGCGTCGGCGGCGGCATAGACCGCCTCGATGAGCCGGCGGCCGGCGCCGGTGCCGCGCGCCTCGGGGGCGACGTAGAGATCCTGCAGGTAGCAGATGTCCTCGATCTGCCAGCCGTGGCGGTGGAAGATGTAGTGGACGAGCCCGACCGGCTCGCCGTCCATGACCGCCAGCAGCCCGTGGTAGTCGGTGACGGCGGGGTCGGTGAGGCGGGCGAAGCTCGTCGCGTAGATCTGCTCGGGGAGCTCGGTCTCGTAGAAGGCGAGGTAGGCGCGCCAGAGCCGGCGCCAGACCGCCTCGTCGCCGGGCTCGATCGGGCGGACCGCGATCATGCGGCCCGCCTGCCGGAGGGGGTCAGCGACGGTACTTGCGGACGTTCGAGCGCGCCTTGGCGCGGATCGGCCGCAGCGCCGCGGTGGCGATCCGCGCCGGGTCGGCGCCGGTCGCCGCCGCCACCGCCGCCCGCTCGGTCGCGGTGGCGAAGGCGGTCGCCTTCTCCATCACCATGCCCACCGCCTCGGGGGCGGTCATGTCGCCGCGCGAAATCTTTATGCTGCGGCGCACGATGACTTCCCCCGCCGCCGCCGCCATCTGCGCGTAGGAGCTCGCGAATTCCATCCATGAATTCGCGAGGTTCAACTGATTCCAGACCGGATGCATCGACTCGACCCCTGCCATGCTGCACTGCACAATAGCAGGCCGTCATCGGCGTGTCATCCCCGAATGCGCCGGGTCGGCTCAAGACCGCCGACTCCGGGCGAGGAAGGCGAGCCGCTCGAACAGGTGCACGTCCTGCTCGTTCTTGAGCAGTGCCCCGTGCAGCTTCGGCAGTGCGCTGGCGGCGTCCTGGCGCAGGTCCTCGGGGGTGAGATCCTCGGCGAGGAGGAGCTTCAGCCAGTCGAGCGCCTCGGACGTCGACGGCTTCTTCTTCAGCCCGGGCGTCTCGCGGAGCTCGAAGAAGCGGTTGAGCGCCGCCTTGACCAGCCGCGGCTTGATGCCGGGGAAATGCACCTCGACGATCCGGGTCAGGGTCTCCTCGTCGGGGAAGCGGATGTAGTGGAAGAAGCAGCGGCGCAGGAAGGCGTCGGGCAGCTCCTTCTCGTTGTTGGAGGTGATGACGACGATGGGCCGCGCCTTCGCCCGGACGGTCTCGCCGGTCTCGTAGACGAAGAACTCCATCCGGTCGAGTTCCTGCAGGAGGTCGTTGGGGAACTCGATGTCGGCCTTGTCGATCTCGTCGATCAGGAGCACCAGCCGGCTCTCGGCGGCGAACGCCCGCCAGAGCGGCCCCGGGCGGATGTAGTTGCGGACGTCGTGGACGCGCGCCTCGCCGAGCTGGCCGTCGCGCAGCCGGCTGATCGCGTCGTACTCGTAGAGGCCCTGGGCGGCCCTGGTGGTCGACTTCACGTGCCACTCGACCAGCGGCAGCCCGAGCGCCGCCGCGACCTGGCGGGCGAGCTCGGTCTTGCCGGTGCCGGGCTCGCCCTTGACGAGAAGCGGCCGCTCCAGAGTGATCGCGGCATTCACGGCCACGTTCAGGTCGGGGGTGGCGACATAGTCGGCCGTGCCCTGGAACTTCATCGCGCCTTCCGCCGACCGCCTCGGGGCGTCACCCTAACAGCGCGCGGGGGTTAAGCAAGTTCCCTTACGTTCCTCGTGACATCCGGTCCGAAACCTTATATCGGGTGCCCAGCGAAAACGATCGGGGCCAGGCGCCGCCGGCACGCGACCGCGGTAGCCTTAAGGTCGGACCGAGTGCCAATTGAGGTGTGAGAGTCGATGAAGGCCGAAACCAAGTTCGATATCGAGTACCAGCCGACCGAAGACGAACCCTTCATGAACCCCCGCCAGCTCGACTACTTCCGCCGCAAGCTCGTCGCGTGGAAGGCCTCGATCCTTGCCGAGAGCCGCGGGACGATCGAGCACATGCAGGAGGGGACCCGCAACATCCCCGACCTCGCCGACCGCGCCAGCGAGGAGACCGACCGGGCGCTGGAACTGCGCACCCGCGACCGCCAGCGCAAGGTCGTCGCCAAGATCGACGCGGCGCTGCGCCGGATCGAGGACGGCAGCTACGGTTACTGCGAGGAGACCGGCGAGCCGATCTCGCTCCGCCGCCTCGACGCCCGCCCGATCGCGACGCTGTCGCTCGAGGCGCAGGAGCGCCACGAGCGCAAGGAGCGCGTCCACCGCGACGACTGACTGCGGCGCCGTCGAGCGTCCGCGCGGCGCTTCGCTCAAGCTTCCGACGCTGGTGGCGGCGAAGGGACTGCGGGCCGTCGCGTGACCAGAAGCGCCGGCCCGGCTAGACTTCTTCCTCGACCGCGATCTGCGCGATCTCGGCGGCACCGCCGTTGAGCCGGGCGGCGAGCGCGTGCCCGAGGGCGACGGCGGCGACGCAGAGGATGACCGAGGCGGCGACGTTGACCGCGGCGCGGACCGGCGCGCCGCTGCGGAGCAGGTCGAGGGTCTGCAGGCTGAAGGACGAGAAGGTGGTGAAGCCGCCGCAGATGCCGATCATCACGAAGAGCCGGGCGCCCTCGGGCACCGGGAGGCGGCCGTGGGCGACGGTCAGCGTGCCGAAGAAGCCGATGATGAACGACCCCGCCACGTTGATGATGATGGTCCCCCACGGCAGGCTGCCGCTGATCGGCGCCGCGGCGACCGAGATCACGTAGCGCGCCAGCGTTCCCAGCGCGCCGCCCATCATCACCAGAAGGCAGGTTCCGAGCGACATCCTGAATCTCGCCTAGCGCGGTTGCGCGCGCCGGGCAACCCGCGAAGCGCTGCGTCAGTCGTTGCCGCGGTCGACCGAGGTCACCCGGCCGGCATCGTTGACGTGGCAGGTGTAGGGCGCGTGGTTGACGGTGGCATGCACCTCGCTGCCCTCGCCGGGCGTGTCGCGGGTGTTCCTCACGTCGACCTGGGCCATGCCGACGCCGAGCTGCATCGAGAGCGCGTCGATGCAGGACATCTCCGCGTCCTGCGCCCGTGCCGCACCCCCGGCGAGCGCCCCGAGAACCGCGACGAGCAGCGCGCCGATCCTGACCATCCCGAACGCCCCCCGGCGACCCTCGGCCAAGCGTCGACGGAGCCGTGGCCGGCGTCAAGCCGCCAGCGCGTCGCAGCCGTCAGCTGCCGGCGAAGATCGTCTTCCAGTCGTCCTTCATGCTGATCACCTGCCAGCTCCGGCTTTTCGCCTCGTCCATCAACCCCTGCGAGAAGGTGCCGATCTTGCTGTCCGGCAGGCCGTTCGCCGGGCCGTAGGCGAACTCGCGCTCCTTGTCGTCGTGCAGCACCAGGAGGCCGAGCCGCCTGCCGTCGCCGGCCGTCGTCCATTCCAGCATCTCGCGGTCGCCGTCGGAGTTGCCGAAGGCGACGATCGGGCGCTTGCCGATGAAGAGGTCGATCCCCTGCGCCTTGCCGGGGCCGTCGTCGACGAAGAAGATCTTCGGCTCGCGCAGGAGCTCGGGCTTGCCGTCCCTGATCTCGTAGCGGGTCTGGATGCTCGAGCCCACGACCTGCTCGGGCGGGACGCCGTAGACCGCCTCGGAATAGACCCGAACGAACTCCTGGCCGCCGCCGGTGACGATGTAGGTGCGAAAGCCGTTGGCGCGCAGGTACTCCATCACCTCGAGCATCGGCTTGTAGACGAGATCGGTGACGGGGCCGCGCTTCAGCGCCGGGTTCTTCGACCTGGGCAGCCAGTCGGCGACGATGCCCTCGAAGTCCGCCGTGCTCATCCCGGCGTGGGTGACGGCGACGATCTCGAGCAGGTCCTTCTCGGTGAGCTTCGCCATCGCCGCATGGTCGCCGGTCAGGATCGCCTTGAACGGCTCCTCGGTCTTCCATTCGGGATGCTGCGGCGCCATCTCGGCCAGCCGGTCGAAGGCGAAGAGGCCTTGCGCGTACATCGGCTGCTCGACCCAGGTCGTCCCGTCCTGGTCGAAGGTGGCGATGCGGTCCTCGGGCTTGACGTAGTCCGGGCCGCCCTCGGTGGTGACGGCGGCGACGAGGTCGAGGATCGCCTTCTTGGTCGGCGTGTCGTTCCAGGACGGCAGCGGGTCCGCCTGCGCGAATCCCGGCAGCGGGGCGGCGGCGAGGAGCGCCGCCGCCGCGACGCCGCCGAGGAACGTCCGGCGGCTGGTGGGCAGGAGATCGCGCATGTCGGCCTCTCAGTTGCAGGGCGGATAGGGAGCATAGCCGCAGTAGGGCGGATAGCCATAGCCGTAGGGGCCATAGTCGTAGCCGTTGTCCCAGTAGCCGCGGTTCGCGGCGGTCGCCCCGATCGCCGCCCCGGCAGCGAGGCCGGCGGCGCCCGCACCCCAGCCGTCCCAGCCGCCGCCGTAGTTGTAGCTGTTGTGCGGGTCGTAGTTTACCGCCCGGTCGTTGGAGCCGGACGAGCGATACCAGGCGGCGTGCGGGTCCTGGACATGCGCATAGTGGTCGAAGTGATCGGCGCCGCCGAAGCCGCCGCCGCGGAAGTCGCCCCCGCGGAACCCGCCGCCGCCGAAGCCGCCGCCCCCGAAGCCCCCGCCGTGGAAGCCGCCGAAGCCGCCGCGGTCGATGAAGAGCGCCGCCGCCCCCTTGGCGCCGGTCAGCCCGCCCTCGAGCACCACCGCGTCGAAGGTCAGCGTGTCGCCGTCGAGGACCGGCTTCGAAATCGTCACGACGGCGTCCGAGACGTTGGCGCCGTCGAGCACCGAGATCGTCGCGTTCGGCGGGTCGATGTTGGCGTCGTCCTCGCCCTTCCGCCAGTCGTCGACGAACTGGGCGGTCTCGATGTGGCCGGCGAGCCGCTCGGGCCGGTCGGCGAAGGCGATCGAGCTCGGCGAGACGCCGGTCATCGTGAGCTTCCCGTCGGCGAGCGTGGCGCCGCGGGCGTTCAGGACGAAGAGCGAGGCGACCGGGCCGGTCGGCGCCACCGCCCCGATCGTCCCGCGGATGGGCGCGGGCTCCTGCTGGGCGAGGGCGGGGAAAGCGCCGGCGGCGCAGACGGCGGAGGCCGCGAGGAGGCACCGCATGAGGTTGGCAGTCATTGGGACCGGCTCCGTTGGACTCAGGGAACACGAAAGAGGGTGGGCGCGCCCTCCCGACGTCGAGGTCAGCCGCCGCCCGGCGACCGCTCGATGCTCGGGCACTTCATCAGCGACGCTGTCGGAGCGGATCGGCTTGCCGTCGTTGTCCCGCCATGCGGCGTGCTCATGGATACCCTCCCCTGGTGTTCGTCTAGAGCGCCTGCCGTCCCCCGGGTGCGGCGTCGCCCAGCATCGCGAGTATTTCCGCCTCCAGTTCCGCCGCCAGCTGGCGGTATTCGTCCGCCCGTTCCGAGCCCGAGGAGCCCTCTCCGCGGAAGCGGTCGAGGGCGCCGGCCGCTTCCTCGAAGTCGTCGCACACCGCCCGGAAGGCGCGGTCGGTGCGGTAGCGCCGCCGGATCGCCAGCTCGCGGTCGGGGTGCCGCCCGCAGAGGGCGGCCGTCCTGGTCATCGACGCCTCCACGTCCGCCGATTCGCCTTCCCGTCGTCGGGAAGCTGAGCACCCCGCATGCGGGCGCGGGAGGTGCGAACGGGTGCGCACCCTCGCCGAATGGTGATCTCCCCCCGCGCTTTCGCGCTGGAGCAGGAAGCGGTATGCTGGCGGAGGCAGCGGATTTGCGGTCGCCGCAGCGGCATCGATGGGGACCCCATGGCCACGACGATACCGCCGACGACCTCGTCCGGGGCGGAGGGCCGTGCCGAGCCGGCGCCGGAGGATGTCCTGGAGGAGGTCGAGCGCGTGCTCGCGAGCCCGGATTTCCGCGGCAGCCAGCGGCGGCGGGCGCTGCTGCAGTTCCTTGTCGACGAGACGCTGGCCGGTCGCGGCGACCGGCTGAAGGGGGCGAGCGTCGCCGTCGCCGTCTTCGGGCGCGGAACGGATTTCGACTCGCAGTCCGACCCGGTGGTGCGGCTGGAGGCGCGGCGGCTCCGGCGCGACCTCGACGGCTACTACGTCGCGGCCGGCGGCCGGGATCCGGTGCGGATCACCATTCCGACGGGAAGCTACCGCCCGCGCTTCGAGGCGGTGGTGGACGCGCCGCCGGCGCCCGGGCCGACGCCGGCTCCCGGGCCGGCGGCGGCCTCGCCGCGCCGGCGGCTCTGGCTTCGCGCAGGCGTTCCCGCAGTCGTGGCGGCGGTTGCGCTGCTCGGCGGGGCCGCCTGGTCATGGCGGCACTTCGGCCCGCCGTCGGCGGGAGCGGACGACGGGCCGGCGGTCATCGTGGTGCCGTTCGATGCGCTCGGCACCAGCGCGGACGATCACGACCTCGCGTCGGGCATCTCCTACGAGCTGGTCAGCGACCTGATGCGGTTCCCGCACTTCCGGGTCTATTCGTCGCCGACGGAAACCCAGGCCGCCCAGGATCCCGACCCGAAGGCGCTCGGCCGCGACCTCGGGGTCGCCTACGTGGTCAAGGGCGCGCTGCGCTCCGACGGCGACGCGGTGCGGGTGGCGGCGCAGGTCTACGATGCCGACACCGGGCGGGTGATCTGGAGCGACACCTACGACCGCAGCCTCACGCCGGGCGACCTGCTCGAGGTGCAGGGCGAGCTCGCGTCGAGCATCGCCACCGCGCTCGGCGAGCCCTACGGCAAGGTCAACGCCGACGTGACGCAGCGGCTGGCGGCGGGGACGCTGCCGACCATGCCGAGCTACACCTGCGTGCTCCGGGCCTACCAGTACCGGCGCGGCTTCGACGAGAAGCTGTACCAGCCGGTGCTCGGCTGCCTCCAGGCCGCCGTCGTGCGCGACCCCGGGTTCGCGCCGGGATGGGCGATGCTCGGCTGGCTGCAGCTCGATGCGGCGCGGTTCGGCTACGTGCCGCCCGACCAGAAGAGCGCGCAGCTCGATCGGGCGATCGCCTCGGCGTCGCGGGCGGTGGACCTCGACCGGACCGATCCGCTGGGGCTTCAGGCGCTGTCGGCGGCGCTCTACTACGCCGGCCGCTACCAGGAATCGATGGCGGTGCAGCGCGGGGCGCTCGCGCTCAACCCCGACGATCCCGACACCCTGGCGCAACTCGGCTGGCGGCTCGCGGCCCGCGGCGACTTCGAGGAGGGCATCCCGTACATCCAGCGCGCCATCGCGCGCAGCGCCAATCCCCCCGGCTGGTATTTCCACCTGCTCGCCGTCCACGACTATCTCATGGGGGACTATCAGGCCATGCTCGACACCGCCGAGCGCTCCGCCGTCGACGGCTCCGACATCAGCTGGTCGTTCATCGCCATCGCCCAGGGCGCGCTCGGCCACACCGGGGAGGCGCGCGCCGCGCTCGACCGCTGGCGGTCGAGGGATCCGGATGCCTACGCCGATCCGGCGGCGGCATACCGGCTGCATGGCGGCAATCCCGACACCATCGACGCCCTGATGAACGGGCTGCGAAAGGCCGGCTGGACCGGTCCGCAGCAGTCGGCCGCACCCTGACGCAATGGTATGGAAGCCGTTAAAGCGCGCAGATAAATCGCTTGAATATCAATGGCTGGCGTTCCGCCCGATAGCTAGAGCCAGCCGTTCTTGCGGAAGCGCCAGTAGAGCACGCCGCAGATCATGGCCATGCCGCCGATCACCGCGGGGTAGCCGTAGGGGGAGCTCAGCTCGGGCATGTCCTGGAAGTTCATGCCGTAGATGCCCGCGAGGGCCGTCGGGACGGCGAGGATGGCGGCCCAGGACGCGAGCTTCTTCGAGATGGCGGTCTCCTGGCTCTGGCCCATCAGCACGCTGGTCTCGAAGGCGAAGGCCAGCACCTCGCGCAGGTTGTCGATCCGCTCCTGCACGGTGCGCAGGTGGTCGGTCACGTCGCGGAACAAGGGGTGCATCGCGGGGCGGACCTGCGGCAGCTCCGCGCTGGTCAGCCGGCGGCACACCTCGGTCAGCGGCGTCGCGGCGTTGCGCATCCGCAGGAGGTCGCGGCGCAGCATGTAGAGCCGCTCGATGTCGGCCGTGGTCATCGGCTTCTCCAGCACCCGATCCTCGATCGCGTCGACCTCGTCCTCGATGGCGTCGAGCACCGGCATGTAGTTGTCGACGATGAAGTCGAGGATCGCGTACAGGATGAAGTCCTCGCCCTTGCCGAGGCTGGTGGGGCACGATTCCCAGTGCTTGCGCACCGGCGTGTAGGAGGTGGAGGGGCCGTGCCGCACGGTGACGATGTAGCCATTGCCGACGAAGAGGTGCGTCTCGCCGAAGGTGACCCGGCCCTCGATCAGCTGCGCCGTCCGCGCCACGACGAAGATCGCGTCGCCGTACTGCTCGAGCTTCGGGCGCTGGTGGGCGTGCTCGGCGTCCTCGATCGCCAGGTCGTGCAGCTTGAACTCGCGCTGGACCCGGGCGAGCAGCTCGCGGCTCGGCTCGAGCAGCCCGATCCAGACGACGTGCCCTTCGCGGTTCTTCCAGTCGGACGCCTCCTCGATCGAGATGTCGGCCACCCGCCGCCCGGCCGCATACACGCTGGAGGCGATGATGCCCGGCTCCGGATCGTGGGCGGCCGCAAAGCTTCGCGAATGTTCCATGTGTCACCCGATACGCCCGGACTCGTGCGCCCCGGGCGAGCATAGCGCGTTTCCCTGCCCACGGATACGGCAGCGAATCGGGCGATCGCAGCCACGGGAGCGGCGGGCTTCCCCCCGCCGACCGGGCATGCTCTCCTCGCCCGAAACCGGAAGGAGGACGGCCATGCGCTCGATGCGGATCGAGGCGCTCGGGGAGCCGCTGCGGCCCGTCGAGGTGGCGCCGCCGGCGCCGGGGGCGGGCGAGGTGCTGCTGCGCGTCCACGCCTGCGGGCTCAACTTCGCCGACACGCTGATGGCGGCGGGCCGCTACCAGGTGAAGCCGCCGCTGCCCTTCGCGCCCGGCGTCGAGGTCTGCGGCACCGTCGAGGCGCTCGGCCCCGGCGTCGCGGCGCCGGCGGTCGGCACCCGCGTCGCGGCCTTCGTCGGCCACGGCGGCCTCGCCGAGCTGGCGGTCGCGCCGGCCGCGCGCTGCGTCGCGGCCCCGGACGCCATGCCCGACGCCGAGGTCGCCGGCTTCCTCGTCGCCTACGGCACCAGCCACGTGGCGCTCGCCTGGCGCGCCCGCCTGCGGCCCGGCGAGACGCTGCTCGTCCTCGGCGCCTCGGGCGGCGTCGGGCTGACCGCGGTCGAGATCGGCGCACTGATGGGCGCGCGGGTCGTGGCGGTGGCGCGCGGGGCCGAGCGGCTGGCGCTGGCGCGGGCCGCCGGGGCGGCGCACGCGCTCGACGGCGATGTCGACATGAGGGCCGAGGTCAAGGCGCTGGGCGGCGCCGACGTCGTCTTCGACCCGGTCGGCGGGGCGGCGGCCGAGGCGGCGCTGCGCGCCACGCGGCCGGGCGCGCGGCTGCTGCCGATCGGCTTCGCGAGCGGCGAGGTGCCGCAGTTTCCGGCGAACCTCCTGCTGGTCAAGGACCTGAGCGTGCTCGGACTGCACTGGGGCGCCTACGTCGAACGCCGCCCGGACGTGTTCCGCGCCAGCACCGCGGCGCTCTTCGGCTGGCACGCGCAGGGGCGGCTGCGCCCCCACGTCGGGCACCGGCTGCCGCTGGCCGAGGCCGAGGCCGGGCTCGCGCTCCTCCGCGAGCGCAAGGCGACCGGCAAGGTCGTCGTCGAGGTCGCGCCCTCGGGCTATTCGGCGGCGAGCGAGTCGGCGACCCCGTAGGCCTGGCGGATCAGCGCCGCCAGCCGGCCGGCGAGCTCGGCGCGGGGGCCGGCGGCCACATACATGTTGATCCGTTGGTCGGGCAGCGCCGGCAGCGCGCCGCCGTGGCGGATCGGCTCGCACCGCGACGGCACGCCCGATTCCATCTGCACGCTGACCGCGAGGTCGGCCGCGACGCTGGCGTCGACCGCCGCGGGCGAGATCGATTCCACGGTGTATTCCCAGGCGATGCCGGCGGCGTCGAGCGCCTCGAGCGCCGGGCGCTTGAAGACGCAGTTGGCGCAGGAGGCGAACCGCAGCGGCCGCCCGCGCCACGCCTGCCCGCCGGGCGCGCCGGCCCAGACCAGGGGCTCGCGGGCCAGCAGCTCGCCGCCCGGGTCGGTGGCGGCCTCGGTCGTCAGGATCAGGTCCATCTCGCCGCGGGCGAAGAGCTCCTTGAGCCCGCTGGTGTAGAGCGAGTGGAGCTTGAGCCTGACCCGCGGATATTCCGCCGCGAACCGCTGCAGCACCTGCGGGACGCGCGGGTAGATGATGTCGTGCGGCACGCCGAAGTCGATCCCGCCCTCGAAGGCCGGGTGCGTCAGCCGCCCCCAGGCCTCGTCGTTGAGCGCCAGCAGCCGGCGGGCGTAGGCGAGCAGCTGCTCGCCCTGCGGGGTCAGCGCGATCGTGCGCGCCGAGCGGTCGAGCAGCGACAGCCCGAGGCTCTCCTCGAGGCGCTTCAGCTGCATCGAGACCGCCGACTGGGTCAGGTTGAGCTGCGAGGCGGCGCGGGTCACGCCGCCCGCGTCGGCAACGGCGGCAAAGGAGCGCAGCGCGGTCAGGTCGAGGTTGCGGGGCATATCACGATCCTTGATCCGTGGCGTCAAATTTATTCGTTTCCATCATACGGCGTGGCGCGCTAAATATCAAGTGCGGTGATGAAACGGCCGCGAATGTAAAGGTACGATGATGGAGACTGCCATGTCCACCACCTCAGCCCTGCGCCCTGCCCGCATCTTCCGGCCGCGCCTGACGGTGCGCGGTCTCCTCGCCGCCATGGCTGCCGCCGACGCGCGCTACCGTGCCCGGATCGCAGCGGAGCGGCTCGACGACCACCTGTTGCGCGACATCGGGGTCAGCCGCGGGGAACTCGCGTTCCGGCTCGCGAACGGCAGCTGACGCGACCGGTCGTGCCCCCGGCGTCGTGTAGATGCCGGACAGGGCGCCAACGCGCTGCCCCTCCTCGCCGGGCCCCGAGCCCGAGCGGCCGCCCCGCCTCCCCTTCTCCTATCGGGTAGTGCCTGGGGGGTCGAGGGGGGGGCGGCGAGCGCCCCCCTCGGGCCGCCCCGAGACCCATTCGGTCCTCCGGGAGCAAGGGAGCCACCGCCCGGGCCTTCGGCCCAGAGGCCCGCGCATGCGGGCGACGGCGCCAAAGCGCCGCGGGCCCCCTCCCGCTCCCCTCCGAGCGGGACCTGCACCATGCCCGGGACACGATCTTCAATCGGCGGGAATCCGTGAAGGAGCAGTTAATTCCTGGCGATAAAATCAAACGATTTCATGCGCTTGCATTTTTCCCGCACCCCTTGGGCGCGCTTGGGCTTCGCGGGCCCGGTCAGGCCAGCGGGTAGCGCGCCAGCTCCTCGTAGAGCGGGCCGTCGCCGCCGAGGTGCGAGCGGTAGAGGCGGAAGTCCTCGACCGGGAAGGCCGGCACCCGGTAGCCGCCGCGCGCCGCGACCGCCGCCTCGAGCCGCTCGCGGCCGGCGAGCCGCTCGGGCAGCCGGGCCAATGTCACGTGCGGGGCGAAGCGGCGGGACGGCAGCTCGATGCCGCTGGTGCGGGCGGCGGTCTCGACCTTGGCCTGCAGGTGGCGGAGCGGTTGGCTCTCGGCGGCGCCGACATAGGCGATGCGGGGCTTCGACCCGCCGAACAGGCCCATGCTGGCGAGCGCGAGCTCGAAGCGCGGCGCGCGCAGTTGCCCGAACGCGAGGTCGACGTCCTCGAGTGTCCGCTCCGGCACGTCGCCGAGGAAGGCGAGCGTCAGGTGCAGGCTCTCGGGCGGCTGCAGCTTCGGGACCGGCAGGCCCTGGCCGGCGAGCGTCAGCTCGAAGCGCACGGCGTCCGGCAGCGCCAGCGCGGCGAAGGCGCGGATCACTTCGCGCGCGCCCGCTTGACGAGCTCGAGCACCGACGGGCCGATCGCTGCGACGTTGGCCTTCACGCCGTCGGCGTTCGGATGGATGCCGTCGGGCTGCATCATCGCCATCACCTCCGCCATGCCCTTGCCGGACATGCCGCCGAAGAAGGAGCCGACGTAGATGGCGCCGTGCTGGGCGGCGAGGTCCTTGAAGGCGTCCTTGAACGCCTTCTGGTAGTCCTTGGGATAGTTGGGCGGCGCCGGCAGCCCGGCGAGCAGCGCCGGCAGCCCCTTGGCGTCGATCCTGTCGAGGATGCCGCCGAGGTTCGTCCGCATCTTCGCCATCGACAGCCCGCGCAGCATGTCGTTGGCGCCGAGCTCGACGATGACGCCGTCGACGTCGTCGTCGAGCGCCCAGTCGATGCGCGCGAGCCCGCCGGCAGAAGTGTCGCCCGAGACGCCGGCGTTGATCACGGTGACGTCCTTCGCCCCGTTCGCGTGCAGCCACGCCTGCAGCTGCGGCACGAAGCCGTCCGCCTCGGGCAGCCCGGCGCCGGCGGTCAGCGAGTCGCCGAAGGCGAGGATTCGCACCTCGGCGAGCGCCGGCGCCGCCGCGACGAGGACCAGCGCCGCGGCGAGGGCGAGCTTGCGGAGCAGCGTCAGGGCACCATATGCCGCGGGAACGCAACCGCCGGCGGAAGGGCTCATGATCTCGTCTCCCGTCATCGCGCTCGAGGATGTGGGGCTCACCCTCACGGGCAACGCCGGGCCGGTCAATATCCTGCGCGACGTGAGCTTCGCCGTCGACTGCGGCGAGACGCTGGCGCTCGCCGGGCCGTCGGGTTCGGGGAAATCGTCGCTCCTGATGCTGATGGGCGGGCTCGAGACCGCGACCGCCGGCCGCGTCACCGCGCTCGGGCAGGACCTGGGCGCGATGGGCGAGGACGCGCTGGCCCGGTTCCGCCGCGATCACATGGGCGTCGTCTTCCAGTCGTTCCACCTGATCCCGACGATGACGGCGCTGGAGAACGTCGCGATCCCGCTCGAGCTCGCGGGCGACCGCGACGCCTTCGACCGGGCGGCGGCGGAGCTCGACGCCATGGGGCTGTTCGCGCGGCGCGACCATTATCCGGCGCAGCTGTCGGGCGGCGAGCAGCAACGGGTGGCGTTGGCGCGTGCGGCGGTCGGGCGGCCGGAGATCCTGCTGGCCGACGAGCCGACCGGGAACCTCGACAGCGCGACCGGCGAGGCGATCGTCCGGCTGCTGTTCGGGCTGCGCGACCGGCACGGGGCGACGCTGGTGCTGGTGACGCATGCACCGGAGCTCGCGGCCCGCTGCGACCGCGTGCTGCGGCTGCGCGACGGGGCGCTGGAGGCACTGGCGGAGGCGGCGGAATAGTGGGTTCGGACCGGGAGCACTGGACCCGCGTTGCCGATCAGTGGATCGCCTGGGCGCGCACGCCGGGGCACGATGCCTTCTGGGCCTATCGCGAGAAGCTGCGCGCGTTCGTCGGGCCGGGGACATTGGCGGCGCTCGAGGTCGGCTGCGGCGAGGGGCGGGTGTCCCGGCTGCTGCGCGAGCTCGGCTATCGCGTCACCGCGACCGACGTGTCGCCCGGACTGATCGAGGCGGCGCGCGCGGCGGATTCGGCCGACACTTACGCGCTGGCTTCGGCGGCGAGCCTGCCGTTTGCCGACGGCAGCTTCGACCTGGCGGTCGCCTACAACATGCTGATGGACGTCGAGGACCTCCCCAGGACGTTGCGCGAGCTGCGCCGGGTGCTGCGCGCCGACGGGACGCTGGTCGTGTCGATCGTGCATCCCCTGGCCGACCTCGTGCACCTGGGCGATGACGGCAGGCCCGCCGCCGGGGACTCCTACTTCGGGCGGACGCGCTTCGAGGGGGCCGAGGAGCGGGACGGGCTCCGGATGGAGTTCGCCGGTTGGTCGCAGCCGATCGAGGCCTATGCCATGGCGCTGGAGGCGGCGGGCTTCGCGATCACCGCGCTGCGCGAGCCGGTGCCGGACCTGGCCGGCGGCGGCAACCTCGAGCGCTGGACGCGGCTGCCGCTCTTCCTGTGGCTGAAGGCGCGGCCGTTCGGGGACGCCGGGTGAGGCTGCCGGTCGCCGTCCGGCTGGCGCTGCGCGAGCTCCGGGGCGGGCTCGCGGGGTTTCGGGTGTTCCTGCTCTGCCTTGCGCTGGGGGTGGCGGCGATCGCGGCGGTGGGGTCGGTCCGGGCGGCGGTCGACCGCGGGCTGACGCGCGAGGCGGCGGCCCTCCTCGGCGGCGACGCCGAGGTCGAGTTCACCTACCGCTTCGCCTCGGACGCCGAGCGTGCCTGGATGGCGAAAAACGCGGGCGCGGTGTCGGAGATCGTCGACTTCCGCTCGCTGCTGGCGATGCCGCCGGCGGCGGCCGACGCCGACAGCGAGCCGCGGCGGACCCTCGTCATGGTCAAGGCGGTCGACGCCGGCTATCCGCTGGTCGGCTCGGTCGAACTCGCCGGCGGCGGCAGCCTCGACGCGGCGCTGGCGCCGCACGACGGGCTGCCGGGGCTGGTGGCCGAGAAGGTGCTCGTCGACCGCTGGAGCCTCGCGCCGGGCGCCGTCGTGCGGCTCGGCGAAACCGACTTCCGGCTGACCGCGGTCGTGATCGCGATCCCGGACGCCGGCGCCGGCTTCGCTGCGCTTGCCCCGCGGGTGATCGTCGGCAAGGCCGACCTGGCGGGGAGCGGCCTGCTGGCCGAGGGATCGATGTTCGATTCGTCCTACCGGCTGCGGCTCGCGCCGGGCGCCGACCTCGCCGCGCTGCGCGCCGACGCGCTCGCGCAGTTCGGAAGCAGCGGGCTGCAGTGGCGCGACCGCCGCGCCGGGGCGCCCGGGCTCGGCAGCTTCGTCGACCGGCTGGGGTCGTTCCTGGCGCTGGTGGGCCTCGCCGGGCTCGCCGTCGGCGGGATCGGGGTCGGCGCGGCGGTGCGGGCGCACCTGGAGGAGAGGACCGCGACCATCGCCACCCTGAAGACGCTCGGGGCGAGCGGGGCGACGGTCTTCGCGGTCTACCTGATCGAGACCGGCGTCCTCGCCGCCCTCGGCATCGCGGCGGGGCTCGCGCTCGGGGCGGTACTGCCGCTCCTCGCGGCGCCCTTCGCCCGCGCGCTGCTGCCGGTGCCGGCCGAGTTCGGCCTTTATCCGCGGCCGCTGCTCGAGGCGGCGCTGTACGGCGGACTGACCGCGCTCCTCTTCACCGTCTGGCCGCTCGGGCGCGCCCGGGACATCCGTGCGGCCGAGCTCTACCGCGACCTCACTGCCGCCCGTCGCGCCTGGCCGCGGCCGGCCTACATGGCCGCGACCGCGGTCCTGGCCGCCGCCCTCGTCGCCTCGGCCGCCGGCTTCTCCGGCGCGCCGCAGCTGGCGCTCGGCGTTGCGGGCGGGGTCGCGTCGGCGCTCGCGGTGCTCGTCGCCGCGGCGGCGGGGCTGCGCGGGCTGGCGCGGCGGCTCGGACGCTGCGGCATGGCGCGCGGCCGGCCGGCGCTGCGCTGGGCGCTGGCGGCGCTGGGCGGTCCGTCGGGCGAGACCGCCTCGGTGGTGCTGGCGCTCGGGCTCGGACTGAGCGTGCTGGCGGCGATCGGCCAGGTCGACTGGAACCTGCGCACGCTGGTCGGGCGCGACCTGCCGGCGCGGGCGCCGGCGTTCTTCTTCATCGACATCCAGGGCGACGAGCTGGACGGGTTCATCGCGACGGCAAAGGCGACGCCGGGGGTCGGCGCGGTGGAGACGGCGCCGATGCTTCGCGGGATCATCGTCAAGATCAACGGGCGGCCAGCGAAGGAGGTCGCCGGTTCGCACTGGGCGCTGAGCGGCGACCGCGGCATCAGCTTCGCCGCCATGCCGCCGCCGGGCACGGTGATCACAGCCGGCAGCTGGTGGCCCGAGGACTACGCCGGGCCGCCCTTGATGAGCTTCGGCGCCGAGCAGGCGCGCGAGATGGGGCTGAAGCTCGGCGACACCGTCACGGTCAACATCCTCGGCCGCGACATCACCGCGACGATCGCGAGCCTGCGCGAGGTGCGCTTCGAGACGATGGGGATCAACTTCCTGATGATCCTCGACCCGGCGGCGCTGGCCGGGGCGCCGAGCACTCACATCGCCACCGTCTACGCCGCGCCGGAGGCCGAGGCGCCGCTGCTGGCCGCGGTCGGCGACGCCTTCCCGAACGTGACCGGCATCGGGGTGCGCGAGATGATCGGCCGGGTCGCGAGCGCCCTCGGCGAGGTCGCGGCGGCCACGCGCTGGGCGGCGGCGGCAACGCTGTCGACCGGCCTCGTGGTGCTGGTCGGGGCGGCCGCCGCCGGCGAGCGGCGGCGCGCCTACGAGGCGGCGGTGCTGAAGACGATCGGTGCCGGCCGACGCACGATCCTCGCGAGCTTCGCGCTGCGCGCGGCGCTCGTCGGGGCGGCGGCGGGCCTGGTCGCGGTGGCGGCCGGCGGGCTGGCGGGGTGGGTCGTGACCCGCTTCGTCATGGAGGGCGACTACCGGTTCGCGCTCGGCAATGCCCTCGCGGTGGTGGCGGGCGGGGCGTTGGCGAGCCTTCTCGCCGGCCTGGCCTTCGCGCTGCGCCCGCTGGCGGCACGCCCGGCGCAGGTGCTGCGGGCGCAGCGCGAGGCGGCGTAGCGGGGCGAGCGCCGCGCGGCCGGCGGCGCGTCGGGCTGCGGTTCGGAGCCGCTCCTGACGCGGGCGTGATGCCCCCGGCGGCTGCGGCAGGTGACAAACCCTAGGGATTTCGTCATATTGGGCCCCGGAAGGCGCCGAAGCCGGTTGAAATGGCGGCGCGCGCCACCGACATTGGGGGACGGCCCCTGCGGCTCTCGCCGGCGGGGCTATGGTCTAACGGAGGATAGCGATGGCCGAATTCGAGACCGTTCGTCGGGCAGGCGCCGGCGTACGCACCGCGCAGATCGACGAAGGTCTGCGCGCCCACATGAACAAGGTCTACGGCCTGATGGCCGTGGCGATGGTGATCACCGGGCTCGTCGCCTGGGTGGTGGGCACCGATTTCGCGCGCGCGGTCGCCGGCGAGCCGACCAACCTGATCCCGGTCGGCGTGCTGCAGGCGATGTTCTCCTCGCCGCTCAAATGGGTGGTCATGTTCGCGCCGCTCGCCGTCGTCTTCGCCTTCGGCGCCGGCCTCAACCGCATGTCCGAGGGCGCCGCGCAGGGCGTCTTCTGGCTGTTCTCGGCGCTGATGGGCCTGTCGATCTCCTGGATCTTCGCGGTCTTCACCGGCGTCTCGATCGCGCAGGTGTTCTTCGTCACCGCGATCGCCTTCGCCGGCTTGAGCCTCTGGGGCTATACCACGAAGAAGGACATCTCGGCCTGGGGCTCGTTCCTGATCATGGGCGTGATCGGCCTGATCGTGGCGTCGCTGGTGAATATCTGGCTCGCCTCGCCGGCGCTCACGTTCGCGGTCTCGGCGCTCGGCGTGCTGATCTTCGCCGGGCTGACCGCCTACGACACGCAGAAGATCAAGACCACGTACCTGCAGCTGCGCGCCGCCGAGGGCGAGGCATACCTGGGCAAGGCGGCGATCATGGGCGCATTGTCGCTCTACCTCGACTTCCTCAACATGTTCATGTTCCTGCTGCAGCTCTTCGGCAACCGCAACTGACGCGGCCCGAGCCGGTTCCGGGCCCCGCCGACCTGACGGTCGGCGGGGCCTTTTCGTTTCAGCCGGTGAAGTCGGCGACGGCGGCTCCGGTCACCTCGGCGAGGCGGGCGGCGGCGATGCGGAAGACGTGGTGCGGGGTGCCGGCGGCGGCCCAGACCTCGTCGAAGTCGAGGAGGCGGGGGTCGAGCCAGGCTTCGAGGCGCTCCAGATGGCCGAGCGGCGACACGCCGCCGATGGCGAAGCCGGTACGGGCGCGCACGCCGGCGGCGTCGGCCTTCTCCAGCCCGGCGCCGGCGAGGGCCGAGGCCTTCGCGGGATCGACGCGGTTGCCGCCGGCGGTCAGGAACAAGAGGTAGCGGTCGCTGCCGGCGGCGCGGAAGACGATCGACTTCACGATCTGGTCGAGGGCGCAGCCGCAGGCCGCGGCGGCCTCGGCGGCGGTGCGGGTCGAGTCCGCGAGGCGGACGGGCTCGATCGCGAGGCCGAGGCGCAGGGCCTCGGCGCGGACGCGGGCGACCGAGGCGCTTTCCGCCGCCTCAGCGGTTCTCGACATCCACGTAGTCGCGCTGCGTCGGGCCGGTGTAGAGCTGGCGCGGGCGGCCGATCTTGAGCTGCGGATCCTCGAGCATCTCCTTCCACTGGCTGAGCCAGCCGACGGTGCGGGCGAGGGCGAAGATCGGCGTGAACATCGAGGTCGGGAAGCCGACCGCGTCGAGGATGATGCCGGAATAGAAGTCGACGTTCGGGTAGAGCTTCTTCTCGACGAAATACTCGTCCTCGAGGGCGATGCGCTCGAGCTCCTTCGCGACCTGCAGCGTCGGGTTGTTCTCGATGCCGAGGAGGCCGAGGACCTCGTCCGCCGACTGCTTCATCACCTTCGCGCGGGGATCGAAGTTCTTGTAGACACGGTGGCCGAAGCCCATCAGGCGGAACGAGTCGTTCTTGTCCTTGGCGCGCTTCACGTACTCGGGGATGCGGTCGACGGTGCCGATCTCGCGCAGCATGCGGAGTGCTGCCTCGTTGGCGCCGCCGTGCGCCGGCCCCCAGAGGCAGGCGACGCCCGCGGCGATGCAGGCGAAGGGGTTGGCGCCCGAGGAGGAGGCGAGCCGCACCGTCGAGGTCGAGGCGTTCTGCTCGTGGTCGGCGTGCAGCGTGAAGATGCGGTCCATCGCACGGGAGAGGATCGGGTCGACGACATACTCCTCGGCCGGCACCGCGAAGCACATGTTGAGGAAGTTCGAGGCGTAGTCGAGCGAGTTCCGCGGATAGACGAACGGCTGGCCCACCGAATACTTGTAGGCCCAGGCGACGATGGTCGGCATCTTGGCGATCATCCGGATCGTCGCGACCTCGCGCTGCCAGGCGTCGGTGATGTCGGTGGAATCCTGGTAGAAGGCCGACATGGCGCCCATGATGGCGCAGACGACGGCCATCGGGTGCGCGTCGCGGCGGAACCCGCGGAAGAAGAACGAGATCTGCTCGTGCAGCATCGTGTGGTTGGTGACGCGGCTCTCGAAGTCCTCCATCTGAGCGGCGGTCGGGAGCTCGCCGTAGAGCAGGAGGTAGGAGACCTCGAGGAAGTGCGACTTCTCGGCAAGCTGCTCGATCGGGTAGCCGCGGTAGAGCAGTTCGCCCTTGTCGCCGTCGATGTAGGTGATGGCGCTCTCGCAGGAGCCGGTGGAGGTATAGCCGGGGTCGAAGGTGAAGACGCCGCCCTCGGAATAGAGGCCGCGGATGTCGATGACGTCGGGGCCGATCGTCCCCTGGTAGACCGGGAGCTCGAGGCTCTTGCCGTTGATGGCGAGCTTGGCGGTGCGGTGGGCCTGGTTGGTCATGCGTCATCCCTTCGTAGGCGCCCGTGGGGGGCGGTTGGGGGCCAGGCTCGCCGCGGCGCCGGGTTGCGCCGCTCGAATGCCGGTATCAGGCCTCGCTCGGGACCCTGCCCGCGCAGTCCTCGAGGCGGGCCAGGGTTTCGTCGCGGCCGAGTATTCGCATCATGTCGAAGACGCCGAGGGAAACGGTCCGGCCGGAAAGTGCGACGCGCAGCGGCTGGGCGACCTTACCAAGTCCCATCCCCTCCGCGGCCGCGAAATCGCGTACGGCCGCCTCCAGATCGTCTGATGTCCAACTAGCGTTTCGCAGGCGCGAAGTCAATTTCCCCAGCATCCCTTCGGGGACGCCGGCCAGCGCCTTGGCGCCGAGGGCGTCGGGGCGGAAGGGGCGTCTCTCCAGGATAAAGCTCGCCATGTCCAGGATTTGCGGGATGGTCTTCGCGCGTTCCTTGAGGCCGGGCATGGCCTCGATCATCTGCGCTCGCTCGGCATCGGCGAGAGGCGCGCGGTTTTGCAGTGCAAGAAAATCCTCGATCTCGGCTAGCAGCGCGGCGTCATCGGCGGCCCGGATGTGCTGGCCAGAGAGGCTTTCGAGCTTGGCGAAATCGAATCGGGCCGGGGCCTTGCCGAGGTGGGTCAGGTCGAACCACTCGATCGCCTGGGCGGTTGTGAAGAACTCGTCGTTGCCATGGCTCCAGCCGAGGCGGGCGAGGTAGTTGCGCATGGCCTCGGCCAGGTAGCCCATCTCGCGGTAGGCCTCGACGCCGAGGGCGCCGTGGCGCTTGGAAAGCTTGGCGCCGTCGGGGCCGTGGATCAGCGGGATGTGGGCGAAGACCGGCGTCTGCCAGTCCATCGCGCGGTAGATAAGCGTCTGGCGGGCGGTGTTGGTCAGGTGGTCGTCGCCGCGGATGACGTGGGTCACGCCCATGTCGTGATCGTCGACGACGACGGCGAGCATGTAGGTGGGGGTGCCGTCGGAACGGAGGAGGACGAGGTCGTCGAGGGTCTCGTTCTTCCAGGTGACCGTGCCCTGCACGCGATCCTCGACCACGGTCTCGCCTTCGCGGGGGGCCTTGAGGCGGACGACGAAGGGGGCGTCGGGGGCGGTCGACGGGTCGGCGTCGCGCCAGGGGGAGCGGAAGAGCGGCGGGCGGCCGTCGGCCTTGGCCTGCTCGCGGAAGGCTTCGATCTCCCCGGGGGTTGCCCAGCAGCGGTAGGCGGTGCCGCGGGCGAGCATCGCGGCGGCGACCTCGGCGTGGCGGGGAACGCGCTCGAACTGGCTGATCGCCTCGCCGTCCCAGTCGAGGCCGAGCCAGCGCATGCCCTCGAAGATGGCGGCGGTGGCTTCCGGGGTCGAGCGGGCGCGGTCGGTGTCCTCGATCCGGAGCAGGAAGGTGCCGCCGCTGTGGCGGGCGAAGAGCCAGTTGAAGAGCGCGGTGCGGGCCCCGCCGATGTGCAGGTACCCGGTGGGCGACGGGGCGAAGCGGGTGACGACGCGGGAGGGCATGACGCTTAACCTCGTGGCAACCATGGCCGGCGCAAGGCTCCTCCTTAGGGCAAGTTCGCGCGGGAGGACAAGGGAAGGTGGTCGCGGACCGTCTCGCCGCCGTCCTCGACGCGCAGCGGCCGCAGCTGGCGCTCTGGATCCCCGTTCTCTACGCGGTCGGAATCGCCGGCTATTTCGCGGCGCCGGCGGAGCCGCCCGGCTGGCTGCTCGGGTCGCTCGCGGGGGGGATCGGTCTTGCGGTCGTCCTCGCGATGCGCGCGGGGATGCGCGCGGGCATGCTCGCGCGGATGCCTCTGATGGCGGCGGCACTGGTGGTGGCGGGGTTCGGCGGGGCCGGGCTCAGGAGCCGGATCGTCGCCGCGCCGGTGCTGCCCTACGAGATGACGGCGAGCCTCGAGGGGCGGATCATCGACCTCGACCGGTCGGCGAGCGAGCGGCCGCGGGTGCTGCTCGACCAGGTGGCGATCCGGGGGCTGGAGCCGGAGCGGACCCCGGCGCGGGTGCGGATCTCGCTAGACCCGGCGACGCCGATGGAGCTGCTGCGGCCGGGACTGCGGCTCGCGGCGCAGGCCCGGATTTCGGCACCTGCGGCGCCGTCGGAGCCGGGCGGCTTCGACTACCGGCGGCTGGCGTGGTTCGAGGGGATCGGAGCGGTCGGCTATTCCCAGAAGCCGGTGGCCGAGGCGGCGGGCTCGACGCCGGGGGGTTGGCGGCTGCTGGCGTTCCGGATGCGGATGGCGGCCTCGGCGCATATCGAGCGGCTGGTCCCGGGGCAGAACGGGGCTTTCACCTCGGCGATCCTGACCGGAGACCGGTCGGGGATCGACCGCTCGGTGGAGACGGCGCTCCGGATCTCCAGCCTCTACCACATCGTGTCGATCTCGGGGCTGCACATGACGCTGCTGGCGGCGGCGGTGTTCGCGATGATCCGGCACGGGCTGGCGCTGGTGCCGTGGGTGGCGCTGCGCTGGCCGCTGAAGAAGACCGCGGCCTGGGCGGCGCTGGTGGCGGGCGGCGTGTATCTGGTGATCTCGGGCTGCGACGTCGCGACGCAGCGGTCCTACGTGATGACTGCGACGGTGCTGATCGCCGTGCTGCTCGACCGGCCGGCGCTCACCATGCGCTCGATCGCGCTCGCGGGGATGGTGGTGCTGCTGCTGGCGCCGGAGAGCCTGGTCGCGCCCGGCTTCCAGATGTCGTTCGCGGCGACGATCGCGCTGGTCGCGGGGTTCGAGGCGCTGCGGAAGCAGGGCTGGTGGATGCACACGCAGACCTCGCCGGGGTGGCGGATCGCGAAGCCGGTGATCGGGATCGCGATGACCTCGCTGATCGCGGGGACCGCGACGGCGCCCTTCTCGGCGTTCCACTTCAACACGGTGGCGCGGTACGGCTTGCTGGCGAACCTGCTGGCGATCCCGGCGATGGGGATCGTGGTGATGCCGGCGGCGGTCATGGGCGTCGTCCTGGCGCCGCTCGGGCTCGACTGGCTGCCGTTCCAGGCGGCGGGGCTCGGGATGGGCTACGTGATCCGGGTCGCGGACTTCGTGGCGGCGATCCCGGGTGCGACCTTCGGGGTGCCGGCGGGGCCGCCGGCGAGCCTGGGGCTGATCGCGGCGGGCGGGGTCGTCGTTGTGCTCTGGGTCGGGCGCGGGCGCTGGGCGGGGCTGGCGCCGATGGCGGCCGGCGCGCTGCTCTGGGCGGCGGCGGAGCGGCCGGACCTGCTGATCGCCGATACGGGACGGCTGTTCGGGATCGAGACCGAGGCGGGGCGGGTGCTGTCGTCGGCGAAGGGCAACGGCTACGCGGCCGACGCCTGGCTGAAGAACGACGGCGACCTCGCGACCCAGGCCGAGGCCTACGCCCGCGGCAGGCTGGTGCGGCGGCGGAACCGGATCGAGACCGACGTGCCGGGGCTCGGGTCGGTGCTCTACGTCGGCGCGAGCGATCCGGCGACGGCGGCGGCGGACTGCGCATCGGCAACGGTGCTGATCGCGCCGAACTGGGCGACGGCGCCCGCGGGGCGGTGCCTCTTCGTCGGGCGCGACCGGCTGCGCCGCGAGGGGGCGCTGGCGATCGACGTCGGGGACGGCGGGCTTGTCGTCGTCGGCGCCAAGGCGGACCGGGCGCGACCCTGGACGCGCGGGCCGGTGCGGGCGCGGCGGCCGGCACGGCGGGACGACGGGGGCGCGGTGGAGGTCAGCGATGGCTCCGAAACGGTCGGGCGCTGAAGGTTGTCCGGGGGTTGTCCGGGCTCGGGCAATTGGATCAAGCCATTGGAATCGCCAGGTTCATGCCCCGGGCGTTAACCGGATTTCAATCGTTGTCCGGGGGTCTGCGGAGAAAGGCTGGCAGGGGCGGATCAGGCCGGGCCGTACCGTTGCGGGAGTGTCCCGGGCGTCGCCGTCACGCCGTTGATGCGGGCGACGACGAGGGCGGGGTGCCGTGCGCCCCCGGGGCGTTGACGACATTGGCGGAGCGCCTTTGCGCTCCGGAGTCGTTCTCCCCATGGGCGCAAGCGCCCAAGGGGCCCCTGCGCGCCTTTGCGCGCGCCAACCCACCCCCCCTTCCCCCCGCCCAAGCTTGGGCGGGGGGAACCTGCCCGATAGGATAGGGGGAAAAAGAAGGGAGAAAGAGCGGGTTGCCGCGGGGGGCGGGTGGCACGGCCCGCGAGCGAGCCAGCGGGCCTTGGCTGGGTGGCGCCAGGTCATCGTCGCCGTCGCCGCTGCGCCCGACGCCGACGGCGCGCGGGACTGGCACCGCGCCGCTGCGCCATCGCGGGCCGCGCCCCAGGGCATCAGTAGGTGCGGATCAGGCCGACGAGCTTGCCCTGCACGCGAACCTGGTGGTCCTGGTAGAGGCGGGTCTCGTAGGCGGGGTTGGCGGCCTCGAGCGCGATGGTGGTGCCGCGGCGGCGGAAGGTCTTCAGCGTCGCCTCCTCGCCCTCGATGAGCGCGACCACGATGTCGCCGTTCTGCGCCACCGCCTGCTCCTGGATGACGACGATGTCGCCGGAGTTGATGCCGGCGTTGATCATCGAGTCGCCCTTGACCTCGAGGGCGTAGTGCCGGCCCGACGCCGAGAGCATCGAGGCCGGGACCGCGATGTTGTGCGAGACCTGCTGGATCGCCTCGATCGGCGTGCCGGCGGCGATGCGGCCCATCACCGGCAGCTCGAGCGAGGCGGCCTCGACCGGCAGCGAGGCAGCAGGGCGGTCGGGGCGGCTGCCCGGGACGACCTCGGGCTGGAAGCTGGCGCTGGCGTCGAGGGTTTCCGGCAAGCGGACGATCTCGATGGCGCGGGCGCGGTGCGGCAGGCGGCGGATGAAGCCGCGCTCCTCGAGCGCTGTGATCAGCCGGTGGATGCCGGATTTCGAGCGGAGGTCGAGCGCCTCCTTCATCTCGTCGAAGGAGGGGGGGACGCCGTCGCGCTGCAGCCGCTTGTGGATGAAATGCAGGAGATCGTACTGCTTGCGCGTGAGCATTTTCGCTTCCTCGGCTCGTCTCAGCTCGTTCTAGTAACGTTCTTGTTTTGTGTCAAGAATCTTTCCGGGCATTGCAACCTAAGGTTTACAGAAGCCGCATGAATGTGGCTAAAGCGCCAACTCAGGTCCGGCGAGGCGCATGGGTTGCGGCCGAGACGAGACGGGGAAGTGCGGGACGTCGGGATCTAGAGCCAGATGAACCCGACCGGGGCGCCGGCGGGCAGCGCGGGATCGCCGGGCTGGCGAACCATGAGCGCATTGGCCTCCGCGAGGACCGTGAGGAGGGAGCTGTCCTGGCGGGGGAAGGGGCGGCAGGTCCAGCCGCAGGGGCCGGGGTCGACGCGGGCGCGCAGGTAGTGGGCGCGCGGGCCGTTGGGCTCGAGGGCGCCCACGAGGCGGGCGGCGTGGGTCGGCGGCAGGTCGCCGGGGAGGCCCTGCAGGCGCTCGACGGCGGCGACGAGGAAGAGGCGGCCGGTGACGAGGGCCGAGACCGGGTTGCCGGGGAGGCCGACGAACGGGGTGCCGTCGAGGCGGCCGGCCATCAGCGGCTTGCCGGGGCGCATGGCGACGCGGTGGAAGTCGAGCTCGAGGCCCTGGGAAAGGGCGGTGCGGGCGACGAGGTCGAAGTCGCCGACGGACGCGCCGCCGAGGGTCACGATGAGATCGTTGCCGGCGGCGAGGCGGAAGACGGCGGCGAGATCCTCGGGGGTGTCGCGGGCGATCGGGAGCAGGCGGACCTCGGCACCGGCGGCCTCGAGCACACCCTTCAGCCCGAAGGCGTTGGAGGCGACGATCTGGCCCGGGCCGGGGTCTTCGCCGGGCATGACGAGCTCGTCGCCGGTGGAGATCAGGGCGACGGCGGGGCGGCGGGCGACGGGGACGCGGGCGACGTTCATCGCGGCGAGGAGGGCGACGTCGACCGGGCGGAGGCGGCGCGGGGCCGCGATGCGCGTGCCGGCGGGGAAGTCGCCGCCGGCGGGGCGGACGTTGGTCGCGTCGGGGGCGGCGCGGATGAGGACGGTCGGGCCGTCGGCGGCGACGTCTTCCTGCATCACGACGAGGTCGGCGCCTTCGGGCAGCGGCGCGCCGGTGAAGATGCGGACGGCCTCGCCGGCGCCTACCGGGCTCGCGAAGCCGGTGCCGGCGGTCGCGGTGCCGACGACGGCGAGGCGGGCGCCCGGGGCGACATCGGCGGCGCGCACGGCGTAGCCGTCCATGGCCGAGGCGGCGAAGGGCGGCTGGTCGCGCGGGGCGACGACGTCGCGGGCGAGGATGCGGCCGGCGGCGGCGGCCAGGGGGACGTTCTCGGCCGGGAGGGGCGTGAGGAGGCGGATCAGCCGGCGGTGGGCCTCGGTGACGCTGATCGGGGGGATCATGGGGATTCGAAGCGCCCGGACCTGCCGCCCTCCTTCAGCGCGAGGCGGATGTCGCCGATCACCATGGTCCGGTCCACGGCCTTCAGCATGTCGTAGACGGTGAGGGCGGCGACGGAGACGGCGGTCAGCGCCTCCATCTCGACGCCGGTGGGGCCGGTGGTGGCGACCGTCGCCTCGATCGTGACGCGGCCGGCGGCGGGGTCGGGGGTCAGGTCGACCGCAACCTTGCTGAGCGCGAGCGGGTGGCAGAGCGGGATCAGCTCGGCGGTGCGCTTGGCGGCCATGATGCCGGCGAGGCGGGCGGTGCCGAGGACGTCGCCCTTGGCGGCGGTGCCGGCGGCGGCGAGCGCGAGGGTTTCGGGCGCCATCGCGACCGAGCCGCGGGCGATGGCGCGGCGGGCGGTCGCGGGCTTGTCCGACACGTCGACCATCTGGGCGCGGCCGGCGGCGTCGAAGTGGGTGAGGCCCATCAGCCGGCCTCGGGGGTCCAGGGGCTGCGCAGGAGCTCGCGGGTGGCGGCCTCGACGTTGGGCTCGCGCATCAGCGTCTCGCCGATCAGGAACGCGCGGACGCCGAAGCGGGCGATCTGGGCGAGGTCCTGGCGGGTGGCGAGGCCGGATTCGGAGACGATGAGCCGGTCGGCCGGGACGTTGCGGGCGAGGCGGCGGGTCGTGGCGATGTCGGTCTCGAAGGTCGCGAGGTCGCGGTTGTTGATGCCGACGAGCGGCGACTTCAGCTTGGCGGCGCGGTCGACCTCGTCGGCGGTGTGGGTTTCGATGAGGACGGCCATGCCCCACTCGATCGCGGCGTCCTCGAGCTCGGAGGCCTGGTCGTCGGAGACGCCGGCGAGGATGATCAGCACGCAGTCGGCGCCGAGGGCGCGGGATTCGACGACCTGCCAGGGATCGTAGAGGAAGTCCTTGCGCAGCACCGGCAGTTGGCAGGCGGAGCGGGCGAGGCCGAGGTAGCTGTCGTCGCCCTGGAAGCTCGGGGCGTCGGTCAGGACGCTGAGGCAGGCGGCGCCGCCGGCCTCGTAGGCGGCGGCCAGCGCGGCGGGGTCGAAGTCGGCGCGGATCAGGCCCCTGGAGGGGCTCGCCTTCTTGATCTCGGCGATCAGGCCGTAGCCGCGGCTGCAGGCGGCGTGCAGGGCGCCGGGGAAGTCGCGGGGGCGGTCGGCGCCGCGGGCCTCGGCCTCGAGGTCGGCGAGCGGGCGCGCGGCCTTGCGCTCGGCGACGTCGGCGAGCTTGTAGGCGCGGATGTCGTCGAGGATGCTCATTGGGCGGGCACGGCGTTGGTGACGGCGGCGAGGGTTTCGGCGCGGGCGCGGGCGGCGCCGGAGTCGAGGCTCTCGGCGGCCAGCGCGACGCCCTCGCGCAAGGTGGCGGCGCGGTCGGCGACGACCAGGGCGGCGGCGGCGTTGAGCAGGACGGCGTCGCGGTAGGGCGAGGCCTGGCCGTCGAGGAGGCCGCGCAGCGCGCGGGCGTTGTCGGCGGGGGCGCCGCCGAGGACGGCCGAGAGCGGGTGCGGGGCGAGGCCGGCGTCCTCGGGGTGGATGGTGAATTCCTTGACCTGGCCGTCCATGAGTTCGGCGACCCAGGTCTCGCCGGTGATGGAGACCTCGTCGGTGCCGTCGGCGCCGTGGACGAGCCAGGCGCGGTCGGAGCCGAGCTCGCCGAGGGTCTCGGCCATCGGGCGGATCACGGCGCGGGCGAAGGCGCCGGTCAGCTGGCGGCGGACGGCGGCGGGGTTGGTCAGGGGGCCGAGGATGTTGAAGATGGTGCGCGTCCCGAGCTCGGTGCGGGCGGGCATGACGTTGCGCATCGCCGGGTGGTGCATGGGCGCCATCATGAAGCCGATGCCGGCCTCGGCGAGGGCCTGCTCGACGACCTCGGGGCCGACCATGACGTTGACGCCGAGCTCGGTGAGGGCGTCGGCGGTGCCGGACCTGGAGCTGAGGTTGCGGTTGCCGTGCTTGGCGACGGGGACGCCGGCGCCGGCGACGGCGAAGGCGGCGCCGGTGGAGATGTTCAGCGTGCCCTTGCCGTCGCCGCCGGTGCCGACGATGTCGATGGCGCCCTCGGGGGCGCGGACGCGCAGGCATTTCGCGCGCATCACGGCGGCGGCGGCGGCGAATTCGGCGACGGTCTCGCCGCGGGTCCTGAGCGCCATCAGGAAGCCGCCGATCTGGGCCGGCGTGGCGTCGCCTTCCATGATGGCGGTGAAGGCGGCCTCGGCCTGCTCGCGCGTGAGCGGGCCTTCGGCGGCCTTGCCGATCAGGGGCTTCAGGCGGTCGCTCATGCGGGGACGCCGGTGCGGGCGAGGACGAGGAAGTTGCCGAGGAGCTGGCGGCCGTGCTCGGAGGCGATGGATTCGGGGTGGAACTGGACGCCGTGGATGGGGAGCTCGCGGTGGGCGAGGCCCATGATCGTGCCGTCGGCGAGCTCGGCAGTGACCTCGAGGGCGTCCGGGAGAGTGGCGCGGTCGACGATCAGGCTGTGGTAGCGGGTGGCGGCGAACGGCGACGGGAGGCCGGCGAAGACGCCGGCGCCCTGGTGGCGGATGCTGCCGGTCTTGCCGTGGACGATCTCGCCGGCGCGGACGACGCGGCCGCCGAGGGCCTGGCCAACCGCCTGGTGGCCGAGGCAGACGCCGAGGAGCGGCGTGCGGGTCTCGGCGGCGGCGTGGGTCAGGGCGAGGCAGATGCCGGCCTCGTCGGGGGTGCAGGGGCCCGGGGAGAGCACGATCGCCGAGGGGTTGAGCGCCATGGCCGCCTGGACGTCGAGCTCGTCATTGCGGCGGACGATGGTCTCGGCGCCGAGTTCGCCGAGATAGTGGAAGAGGTTGTAGGTAAAGCTGTCGTAGTTGTCGATCAACAGCAGCATTGTTCGGCTTTCGACGGCTTCCCGCTGGCGCCCACCCGCCCGCGCGCTATACATGGCCCCGGCGGTCGGACCGGGTCAAGGGCAAGCGGACCGCGCGGCCTGACGGGAGATCGGATCGGGATCATGGCACGGGCGCGCACGCGGGGCTTCTGGCGCGGCTTCCTGACCGGGATCGGCCTGGCGGCGCTGGCCGGGCTGGCGGCGGCCTGGTTCCTGCCGCCGGTGCCGGCGACACCGCCCGAGGTCACGCCCGGGAGCCTGACGGCGCCGCAGCCGCCGGAGCAGCCGCAGGCGGTGAGCGAGCCGGGGCCGCCGCAGGCGCAGGGCAGCCTGATGCCGCCGCCCGCGCCCGGGCCGCTGATCGCCGTGAGCCCGGGGCAGGAGGTGGCGCCGGGCCAGCCGGGGTCGTCGTCGCTGGTGCCGCAGCAGTAGCGGCCGCGGTGCGGGCGCCGTGCCGGGCGTCAGGCCGGGACGGCGAGCGCGTTGAGCTTGAAGGCCGCTTCGGTGCGGTTGGTGGCGCCGAGCTTCTTCAGGATGCTGCGGACGTGAATCTTCACCGTGCTCTCGCGCATGTTGAGCTCGTAGGCGATGATCTTGTTGGCCTTGCCGCAGCGCAGGGCGAGGGCGACGGCGGCCTGGCGCGGGGTGAACCGGCCCGGCATCAGTTCGGCCTGGGCCGGGCGCGGACGGAAAGCGTCGCGCAGCGACAGGGCGCTGGCGGTGGGCACGAAGATGCCGCCGACCGAGGCGAGCCGCGACGCCTCGTAGATCATGTCGATGCCGACGCTCGCCGGCACGTAGCCGCGGGCGCCGGCGTCGAGGGCGGCGACCATCGCCTCCACCTCCTCCGACTCGGCGAGCACGAGCACCGGGTCGGGCGCGGCGGCCGCGGCCATGTCGGCGATCTCCTGTCGGACGGCCGGGTCCGACGGATTGCGGGCGCCGGCGTTGAACAGGATCGCCAGCGGCCGCTCGGCACGGTCGGCGGCGGCGCGCCAGTCCGCGATCGAGCGATAGCCCTCGACCGCGAGCCGCGGGCGCGCGAGGAGCAGGCTGCGCACGAAGCATTCACGCTCGAGCGGGCGAGCATCGACGAGGACCAGGATCTCGGCACCCTGGCCGTTGCTCGCCGGATAGTCCAGCCGCCCTTGAAACGGCGAAGACATTACTCCGTTCGCCTTTTCCGGCGAACCCGTCCTTACGAAACTCATCGAACCACTTCCCCAAACTCACGATCCGCACATCGAGCTACATCGCCCGGTCCAACGGATCATCCCCTCCGCCACAGTAGCTAGCTTCGAATTGGCCCGCAACGTCGGCGATCGGTCATTATTGATGCCGGTTTGCTCCGCCTTGCCGTCCAAGCGATGCCTACAACACTCCTGATCAGATCATTAACGCTCGCGCCTCGACTATTTGTCGGGTTTCGCGTGCGAATCGCTGTTTCAGATGGGTCGCCGGCAACTTCGAATTGCGCGCCGGCGGGCCTCGAATTGACCGGGGCGGCCGTTAACCAACCCTGCAGAATCCGCCCTTCGGCCTAGGGCTCTTCCGAACTGACGACCGGGTTCGCGCTGAATGGAAGCGCGAAGCGGGCGGCGGGTTAGCCGGCCGCCTTGACCCGCAGGCCACCCTGGGGCGATTTCCCGGCGACCAGGTGCTGGCCGGTCAGGTCGTCGGCCGTCGCTCGGGCCTCGGCGGTGGCCGGCGTCGCGGTGGCGGCCGCGGCAGGGGCCGGGTCGGCCTCGAGGCTGCGGGCCCGGTCGAGGAGCGCGGCGGCGACGCCGCCGTCGGCGAAGGGCGACGCGGCGAGGCGACGGCAGGCGGCGGCGCGTTCGCGCTGCTGCTGCGGGTCGGGGACGGAGTCGGGAGCGAGCAGGCGCTTGGCCTCGGCGCCGAAGCGCTCGCGGAGCTTGGCGAAGACCGCCGCGGCCTGGACGCGCACCGCGGGCGCCGGGGACTGCAGGGCGGCGAGAAGCACCGGGTGCATCTCGGGCTGGTACTTCAGCGACAGCATGGAGATGGCGAACTGCTGGTCGGCGAGGCCGCCCCGGGTGACGCGGTCCATCATCGACAGCCGGTTGCCGGGATCGCCGCGGCGGCGGCGGCCGGCGAGGAGGTCGGCGTGCAGCGCCTCGGCCCGGCTCTTCGCGCGAGACGGAGCCGCGTCGCGCAAGGCCGCGGCGGCGTCCGCCGGCATCCGGGCGCCGCGCTGCCAGAGCATGCTGACGGCGCCGAGCGGACCGGTGAAGAGGATCAGCGCCGCGTCGAGCCAGAGGCCGGTATCGCTGCGCCGGCAGGTCCAGGCGACCGCAAGGATCGTCCCGGCGACCGCGGCGTGGGCGGCGAGCAGGGTCAGCGGGGCGGCGCGCCCGGCGAGCCAGAGGCAGCCGAGCCAGAGCTCGGTCGAGGCGAGCAGGAAGCGCAGCAGCCCGGCGAAGAGGCGCAGGCCGCGGGCGGGCGGGACGGCGGCGGTCACGATCCGGTGGCTCCGATCCCGGGGACGGGGCGCGCGTGCGCGAGGCCGGCGGCGGCGGCGTCGGCGAGGAGGCGCAGCCCCTCGTCCCAGGCGACCCCGGAGACGCCTTGCGGCGCGCCTACGGCGACGATGAACCCACCGGCGCCGCGGCCGGCGGCCGGAAGCAGCGGAATGGCGGTCGCCTCCGCGCCCTTCGGCCGCCGCGGGCCGCCGCGGGCCGCAACGAGCAGCGGGTGGCCGGCGGGCAGCGTCGCGGCGAGGCCGGGCAGCGGCGGGGCGGCGGAGACGTCGGCATAGCTGCCGTCGGGGGCGGCGCGGAACAGCCGGACGGCATCGGTGCGCAGCACGGCGGCGGCGGCGGCGGCGAAGCGCTCGCCGAGACCGGCGGCGTCGGCGGTGCGCAGGGCGGCGAGCCGGGCCAGCGCCTCGGGGAGCGTCGGGGCCGCGTCGGCACCGTCGCGGGGACCGGCGGTCGCGACCGCGGTCTCGAAGCGGTAGAGCTCGTCGTCGAGGCGCGCGACCTCCTGGGCGAAGAGGTCGTTGACCGACCTCAGGTGCGCGAGCGTCCGCTCGCGGACGGCATCGGCGCGGATCTGGGCCTGGCGGAAGATGCCGATCGCCATCGCGACGAGCACCCACTGGACCGGCAGGCGGACGAGCTCGAAGTAGAAGTCGACGATATCCTGGCCGGGCGGCCGGATCGGCCAGTCGAGCATCAGGGACGCGAGGCAGGCGGTGATGACGCCGCCGTAGAGGCCGTACTGCATCGTCACGAGCAGAACCGGCAGCCAGAAGGGATGCACGTCGAGCCCGGCGTAGGTGCCGCGGCCGAGGAAGATGCGCTCGACCGCGACGAGGGCGACGAGGAGCACGAAGCCCTCGAAGACGCCGCGGGCCTGGTGGAGGAAGAGCGCGCGGGCGGTGCCCTTGTCGGGCGCGGCGGCGGGTTCGGGCCAGACCTGCGCCGCGGCGGCGGTCATGGCGGAGGCGGTGCGGGCGAGCATCACTGCAGTTCCGAGACGCGGCTGTCGCCCGTCGCCACCTCGACCAGGTCGCCCGGCAGGACGATGCTGGCGAGGCTGCCTTCGAGGCGGACGGGGCCGGTGGGGCCGTTGCGGACGATGGTGACGCGCTCGCCGCCGCCGGCGTCGTCGCCGTTCAGCATGCCGACCTGCAGGTCGATCGAGGCGAGCTGGGCGTCGATGGCGTCGGATTCCTTGGTGCGGTCGCGGAGCTCGGCGGCGACGGCGCTGCGGTAGTCGCCGTCGACGGCCTCGAGCGCCTCCTCGGCCTGGCGGACGGCGGCTTGCTGGGCGAGGGCGGCGCTGCGGACCTCGAAGGCGGAATGCTCGAGGGTGATCAGCGCCGCCTCGTCGGCGGCGAGGCGGGTCAGGGGCGCAAGGCCGCGCTCGGTCAGCGTGCGCAGCTCGGCCAGGCGGTCGCGCTTCTCGCCGACCTGCTGGTCGAGGACCGCCTGCTGCTGCTGCAGGAGCGCCAGCATGTCGCGCTTTTCCGCGAGCTGCGCCGTGCGGTCGCGCTTGCCGCGCTCGAAGGTCTCGACGCGGGCGGCGAGGTTGGCGAGCTCCGATTCCAGGCGGCTGGCGCCGAGCTTCGACTGGTAGAGGCCGCGTTCGTCGGGGGTGAGGTCGGGCTGGCCCTGGTAGGCCTCCGCGGCGGTCAGCATGCGGACCTCGAGCCGGAGGCCGGCGCCGAGATCCTCGAGCTCGGCCTTGCGCGCCAAGAGCGGGGCCTCGGCGGCGCGGTCCTGGGTGGAAGCGGTACCGGCGAGGGCGAGCAGGTTGCGGAGCACCATGCCCGGCGTCACCGTGTAGGAGCCGGGCGCGCGGACGGCGCCGGTGACGATGACCGGCGGACGCGCGGCGAAGGCGGCGGAGACCGAGGCCTGGGTGACGAAGGTGTCGGCGTAGCGGGCGGCGACCAGCGCCTCGACGCAGGCGAGCGTATAGCCGTCGGCGTCGAGGCGGCCGACGAGCGGGATCGAGATCTGGCCGCGGGCGTCGACGTCGTAGGTGCCCGAGAGGTCGAGCCGCTCGAAGTAGACCGGCGGGGTGCCGGCGAGGGTGGCGGAATCGGCGCCTTCCTTCTCGAAGAAGCGCAGGGCCAGGCGATCGCCGACGAGCGCGGCGCCGGCGGTCAGCCGGTCGGCGGTGGCGCAGTCCCGGGGCGGCTCCGGCGATGGTGGCGGGGCGGCGGGTGCGCGGGCGGCGAGGCCGTCGCGGACCTGCCGCTCGAGCGCCTGGCCATCGATCGGCGCGGCGTCGCCGCCGCCGATCCTGGCGCGCAGCGCGTCGAGGCCTCCTTCGGCCCAGTCGAGGCCGTGCTGCACCCAGGGGGTGTCGAGCCGGATCGCCGGCTGGCCGGTCGCGTCGCCGAAGCCGACGTAGCCGAGCCCGGCGGCAACGCCGCCCAATGCCAATGCGGCGAGACCCTTCAGATACATTTTATCCAGCAACCAGACCTACGCCGCGGAGACACTATTGCTCCCCCCGAATCACACCCGCACAGGTAGTAAATGTTCCGTTAGCGACCCACGCTGTCAAGCCAAGCGGCAGTAACAAGGGAGTTGAACGAGGTATCGCATGACGCTATGGTTTACGGAGTGGCGGTGTCCCGGCGTTGACACGCTTCGATGAGTACTGAGTCCCGGCGGATGTAGATGTTTACGAAATTAACCATTCTTGCGGCGCTGGCCTATCTATCCTTTGGGACTATCCCGGCGGAGGCGGCTGGCGTGGTCGTGCCGCGGCGGATCCTGGCGGTCTTCGACGGCAATGCCGACCGCGAGCCGCGGTTCACCCGCATCCACCGCTATGCGGAGCTGCCGCTCAACTACCTGGGATATCAGGTGGATTACCTCGACCTGAGCCGCGAGCCGCTGCCGGCCGCGCTCGACGCGGACGTGGCGGCGGTGCTCGTCTGGTTCGAGAAGCCGCCGCGCGAGAGCGACCGCTTCGTCGACTGGGCAGCCTCGGTCGGGCGCGCCGGCGGTGACCCGCGCGGGCTGCGCATGGTCGCCTTCGGCAACCCGGGGCTGCCGCTGATCGGCAACCGGTCGGAGGCGGCCGACACCTACCTGGCGCGACTCGGGCTGGAGGCGAAGGGGTACGAGGCGCGATTCGGGGTGTGGAGCCGGGTCGCGTCCCTCGACCCGGCGATGGTGGGGTTCGAGCGCGAGTTCAGCGTCCCGCCCGGACGGCTGCCGGTCGTCGCGGCGCGCGCGCCGGCGGCGAGCCGGCTCGAGGTCGCGAGCGACCCGGCGGGGTCGGCTACCAGCGACCTGGTGGTGACCGGGCCGGGCGGCGGCTATGCCGACGACGCCGCGCTGGTGCGCGACGACGGCTCGGGGTTCGGGCGCTGGATCCTCGATCCCTTCGCCTTCTTGCAGGCGGTGCTCGAGCCGGGGCTGCGGCCGATACCGGACGTCACCACGCTGAGCGGGCGGCGGATCTTCTTCTCGACGATCAGCGGCGAGGGCTGGACGACGCCGGCACCGGCCGAGCGGCTGGACCAGGCGCCGGAGCTCGCCGGCGCGATCGTGCTCGACCAGTTCCTCAATGCCTACCCGGACGTCCCGGCGACGCTGTCGCTGGTTACCGGCGACCTCGATCCGGCGCTCGGCGGGGCCTTCGCGGCGCAGGGGGCGGCGCTGGCCAAGGCGGCCTTCAGCCTGCCGCAGGTGGAGCCGGCGTCGCGGTCGCGCACGCTGCCGGCGCACTGGGGGTTCTTCGAGGGCTACCGGCGCGAGCAGGAGCTCGCCATCGTCGACCGGCTCGGGCGGGTCGCACGGCCTGCGGACCGGAGCCTGGTGTCGGAGGCGGTCTCGACGCTCGGGCGGGCGTTCGCGCCGCCCGATGCGGGAGCCTATCTCGGGCGGAGCGGGGATGCGCCGCGGCTATACATGCTGCAGCCGTTCGACCTCGACGCCGAGACGCGCGGGTCGATCGAGGCGGTGGCGGCGCTGGCGCCCGACCGCAAGACCGCGCCCGCCTTCGCCTGGAGCGGCGACGCGCAGCCGTTCGAGGCGGCGCTGGCGGCCGTGCGCGCGGCGGGGGCGGAGGCGGTCGGCGGCGGCGGGGGAGTGGACGACCCGACGATCCCGACGCTCACGAACCTCGCGCCGATCGGGGTCGAAGTGGGGGGCGAGCATCAGGTCTATGCTGCCCTGAGCGGCGACGCGGCGTTCACCAACTTCTGGAGCGCGCCGGCGCACGGGTTCCTGCGGCTCGACCGGACGGTCGCGGCGACCGAGGCACCGCGGCGGCTGAAGCCGTACGAGCTGTCCTATGCCGCCTATTCGGCGCTGGGGCTCGGGCTCAGAAATGCGGTGCGGCACCACCTGGATGCCGTGCGGAGCGCGCCGGTGGCGCCGATCACCGGGTCGGAATACGCGGCGATCGCGCAGGGGTTCGCGACGGCGCGGATCACGGCACTGGGGCCGCTGCGGTGGAGCGTCGCCGGGCGCGGGGCGCTCGTGACCGTGCGCTTCGACCGGGCGGGCGGGTACGAGCTCGATGCGGCGGGCAGCGAGGGCGTGACGGGCGCGCGGCGCGAGGGCGGGACGTTGTATGTCGGCCTCGATCCAGCCCGCGACGAGGCGGTGGTCGCGTTGCGGTCGCGGGCGCCGCAGGACGCGGGTGGGGTTTCCGAGCCGCCGTGGCGGCGGTTCGAGCTCGACAATGCGCGTTGGCAGGTGCGCGACGTCGCGCAGGATAGCTGCAGCGTGCGGTTCGCGGCCTCCGGGTTCGGGCCCGGGGACATGAGCTGGCGGGTGCCGGCGCCGGGGCCCTACGGCATCGAGGTCGCCGACGCCGACAGCGGCAAGCGGATCTACTGGGACCAGGTGGCGGTTGGGCCGGACGGGTTGCTGACGACGTCGGTTCCGGCGGTGGCGGCCGAGCGGCCTGTCCGGGTCAGCCTGTCCGGCTGCTAGGGAGGCGGCGATGCTGCGATACCTGATGCTGGTGATCGGGCTCGGGCTGCTCAGCCTGGTCGCGGTCGTGCTGCTGTCGCCGTCGCCGGAGGAGCGGCTCGACCGGGCGCTGAGCCGGCTGTCGCCGGAGAGCGCGCTGGCCGAGCTCGACCGGATGTACGCGCAGGGCGACCGGACGCCGAACCTGTTGCTGCGGCGGAGCGAGCTCCTGATGGCGACCGGCGACGTCGCCGGGGCGCGGCGGACGCTGGGGGATCTGGCGGCGAGCCCGGAGAATGCCGTCCTCGGCAGCGACACGCTGGCGCAGCTCGACCTCGAGCTCGGCGACATCGACGATGCGGCGGTGCAACTCGCGCGCGCGAATGCCCTCGCGCCGAGCCCCGAGCGGCTGGACCGGCTGGCGCGGCTCTACGAGCTCGGGCGAAGGACGGACGCCGAGCTGGCGCTGCTCGAAGGGGCCGACGCCGGGACGCTCACGGACCGGTCGGCGCTGCGGCTGCTCGAGATCGAGCTCGAGAAGGGCGACATGGCGGCGGCGGAACGGCTTCTGCGGACGCGGGCGGAGGTTGCGGGCGAGGCGCGGGCCGAGATGCGCGGGCTCTTGGTCGAGCTGCTGATCGGGTCCGACCGATCCGACGAGGCCACGTTGATGACCGTGGGCTGGCTGACCCGTGACCGGGACGCCGGGGCGCTGGGGCTGGCGGTCGAGCGGATGATCGAGCGCGGCTTCGTCGACCAGGCCGGGGTCCTGGCGCACGCGACCGTCGCGAGCGGGCTGTCGGGGGCGCACGTGGTGATCCCGGTCTTTGCCGTTGCCGGGCATGGGGTCGAGGCGCGGGCGTTGATGCGCGACTGGCTGGCCGGGCACCCGAGGCCGGATGCGGCGGAATGCGCGGCGCTGCTCGACTATGCCAAGACCATGAACGACTTTTCCGCGGTCGAAGGGCTGCTGAGGCGCGGGTCGCCGGCGGACTTCGACCCGGGGTTCGTCGTCGGGGTGCTGAAGGGCGCCTATTACCGCTTCGGGGCGGCGGCGCTGCCCGAGTTCCGCCGCTACCTGACGCCGGCCGTGCTGTCGGCCGACCCGCTGTTCGCGGCGGAGATCGAGCTTGCCGAGCGCGACCCGGCCGATGCGACGCGCTACCTGGTGCTGGCGGCCGGGCAGGAGCTGGCGCCCTGGCAGGGCGAGGCCTGGGAAGCGCTGGCGCGGCAGGTCACGTCGGGGCCCCTGCACGATCGGCTGGTGCGGGCGCGGACGGCGGGCACGGCGCCCCGGGCTGAGTGACGCCGGCGGGCAGGATCGGGGGGGCGAGGCGGGAGAAGGCCTCGTCCTCGGCGACGTAGGGCAGGAAGCCGAGCGCGGCGGCGCGCTCGGCCATGCGGGCGGTGAAGCGCGCGTAGTCGGGGTCGGCCTGCCGCGACAGGTAGTCGATGGTCAGGACCCGGAGACCGTGGGAGGCGAAGCCGTGCCGGAGCGCGTCGAGGGTGGCCCGCTGGCTGTCGTCGCCGAGCGCGCTCTCGATGGCGACCGCGTCGATGGCGCCGAGGTAGTCGGCGAAGGCCGGGTGCGGTGCGGTCGGCGCGGTGTCGCCGGTGGCGGCGTCCCAGCCGATGAAGGCGCCGCCGTTGACGATGACGACGAAGTCGCGGTTCGCGAGCACCGCCCGCTCGCGGGCGTAGTGGCCGAGCCGCACGACGAGCGCCATCATCGCGGCGGCGAAGTCGGCGTTTCGCTGTGGGGCCGGGGCCTGGATCGGGACGGCGAGCGCGGGGTCGGACCAAGTGTAGTAGTGCAGCACGTCGTCGAGGAAGACGCCATCGTAGCCGCGGGCGAGGAAGGCGTCGATGCGGCGCTCGAGGATCGCCGCCCATTCCGGGGTCCAGAAGGCGGCGAGCCGCTCGCCGGAGGGGCTGGTGCCGGCGTACCAGGCCGGGGAATCGGCGTCAGGGGGGCCGGGGTCGGTCGCCGGTCCGAACTGCGCGACCCAGTAGTCGCGGTTGGGCTCGAGCTCGGCGACGTTGAGATAGGCATAGGCCGGACGGTCGCCGCCGCGGCGGATGCGGGTCACCTCGTCGGCGGTGAATAGCCGCTCGCGCTCGGCCGGGGCCGCGGCGCCGGCGAGCGAGGCTTCGATGATCAGCGCGCAGTGCGGCGCGGCGGCGAGCCCGGCGGCGGTGTAGCGATCGCCCCAGTACTGGACGCCGAAGCCGGGTCGCGGCGCATGCGCCAGGCGTCCCGGCGCCCGCAGCTCGGGGGTCGGGGGAGGTGCCGGAGTGGGGTCGGCGAGGCGGGGCTCGCTGCGGCTCGAGCCGGACACGCGGGCGGCCAGCGCCAGCAGCGCCAGCGGGACCGCGATGATCGCGCTGCGTCTCGTCAGCATGTCCTTCCCTTGTCCGTTCCGATCAACTGAAGTAAGGTGCGGAAGTATCGGGCATGATGCGCAGGTTGTGAACATTGCTCGACGGTTTGTATGAAAGGTTGGTTAAGTGACGCAGACAGTGCTCGCAACGGGTGGGGCCGGATACATCGGCTCGCATGTTGTCGCCGAGCTGCTCGCCACCGGTCGGCGGGTGGTGATCATCGACGATTTCTCCAATGCGGACCCGGACGTGATCGACCGGATCGCCCGCATCGGCGTCGGGCGGCCGGATCTGGTCGAGGGCGACGTCCGCGACCCGGCGCGGCTCGACGCGGCGTTCGGGCGCTTCCCGGTCGACGCGGTGATCCACCTCGCCGGGCTGAAGGCGGTCGGCGAATCGGTGGCGGACCCGCTGCGCTACCATGATGTGAACCTGGGCGGGGCGGTGGCGCTGTTCCAGGCGATGGTGCGGCACGGCGTGCGGCGGCTGGTCTTCTCCTCGTCGGCGACGGTCTACGGGGCGCCGCGGTCGAGCCCGATCGTCGAGGCGGCGCCGCTCGGGGCGCTCAACCCTTACGGGCGGACCAAGCTGATGATCGAGCAGATCATCGACGACCTCGTCGTTGCCGAGCCGGCCTTCGCCTCGGTCTCGCTGCGCTACTTCAACCCGGTCGGCGCCCACGCGTCGGGGCTGATCGGCGAGCTGCCGCGCGGGGTGCCGAACAACCTCTTCCCCTACATCGCCCAGACCGCGGCCGGGGTCCGCGCGCGGCTCTCGGTCTTCGGCGGCGACTATCCGACGCCCGACGGCACCGGCGTCCGCGACTATATTCACGTCGCGGACCTGGCGCAGGGGCACCTGGCGGCGGTCGACTTCCTGCTCGCGGGCGAGGGGAAGGGCCGGAACACCCCGGTGAACCTCGGCTGCGGCCGCGGCTACAGCGTGCTCGAGTCGATCCGTGCCTTCGAGCGGGCGGCCGGCCGCGCTGTGCCCTACGATATCGTCGCGCGGCGCCCCGGCGACGTCGCCGAGTGCGTCGCGGACCCGAGCCGGGCGGCCGAGCTCTTCGGCTGGCGGGCGCGGCGCGGCATCGACGAGATGTGCGCCGACCATTGGGCGTTCCAGTCGCGGCTGATGGCGTCCTGAGGCAGCGGGCCCGGGCTCTGGGCCGGCGGCGGGAGACCCCGCCGCCGGCCTTTCGCGTCAGACGAGGCTGCTCAGGATCAGGTGGTCGGTCGTCAGCTGGGCAACGGTGACGTTGCTCAGCGTCAGGTGGTCGGTCGCCGAGAGCGCAATCGTCGCGCCCTTGGCGGTGTCGGTGAAGGCGGCGAGCGCGGCGGCCGCCGAGGCGAAGCCGCTGTTGCCGAGCTCGACCCGGTCCTGGGCCAGGCTGAAGTCGCGCACGGTGTCGTTGCCGTCGCCGAGGGCGAAGACGAAGGTGTCCGCGCCGCCGCCGCCGCTCAGCGCATCGGCGCCGCGCCCGCCGTCGATCCGCGTTCCGGCATTGGAGCCGAACAGGAAGTCGTCGCCGTCGGTGCCGACGAGGGCGGCGGACCCGTTCACCCAGTCGACGGTGCCGGCATGGGCTCCGTTCGCGCTGTGGGTCAGCGTCAGCATCTGGCCGCTGATCGACGCGTCGTCGGCGCCGCGGGCGACGATGCCGCCGCCGGACCTGACGTCGACCACCACGTCGCCGCGGCCGTACAGGCTGTAGCCGAGGTCGGAGCCGTCGCCGCTGACGGTGACGAGTTCGGCCCGCATCGGCAGTTTGGTGATGTGGGTGACGTCCGCCGCCTGGTTGCCGAGCGTGATCGCGAAGGTGCCGCCGCTGGTCGGCAGGAAGACCTTCTTGCCGTCGTAGGCGTACCAGTTGTCGACGCTGGCGATCACCTGGTCGGTGTCGACGTCGAGCGCGAACTTGCCGGCGTCGGTCCCCGTGACATGGGCGATGATCTCGCTGCCGGCGGTGGTGATCTCGATCTGGGTCTTGGTGAAGGAGAGGACCCGCTGCGCGAGATCGGCGCCGGTCACGAACTCGGTGCCGTCGGCATAGGCCCGGGCGATGAAGTCGGTGAACATCTGCAGCGTGTAGCCCGGCCCGTTGCCTGCGCCGGTCCCGTTGGTGGTGTCCCAGTTCATCGGCGCATAGTCGTGCCAGGGCAGCGAGATGATCGGCGCGCCCCCGTGCGAGATTACCTGCTGGTAGGCCGCCGTCCAGGCCGCCTCGGCCTGCGCGGCGGTCATGTGCTGGAACTCGACCAGGCTGAAGTCGAACGGGATGTTCGGAGCGAAGTAGACCTGGTCGGTATGCGCGGGATCGATGAAGCCGAACGCCCCGGGGTACCCGGCGCCGACGCCCGAGTAGCCGCCGCTCAGGTAGCTCACGTACTTCAGGATCTCCGCCGAAGCCGTCTCGGCCTCCGGTGCCCCCGGAACCGCCGCTCCGCTGATGCTGATGCCGAGCTTCTGCTCGAGGATCTCCTTCGAATACTCGAACTGGAACTGGTAGGAGCCGCCGAGGATGGCGCGCTGCAGCTCCGAGAGCCCGTTGATCAGCGTGGCGGCGTCGGCGTGGGTCGCCGGGTCGGTCGCCGCCAGGAGCGAGGTCAGCATCGTCTGCGTCCCCTGGGCGCCGAGGGCGACGATCTGGTCCTTGACCGTGGTCGGGACCGTGTCGGTGCTCAGGTGGTCGACCCAGGCCTGCCATTCGGTCTGCGAGAAGGTGTTCTTCAGCAGGTAGTTGGTGTCCTCGGGATGGGTGTAGGAGTGGGTCCCGAGCTCGTTGCCCATGGCGAGGAGCGCCTGGTAGAACGGGCTCGAGACGGCCCAGTCGGTCCAGCGGTCGCCGTTCGCGCTCGTGTCGTCGCCGATGTTGGCGTAGTAGGAGCCGACGAAGTCGTACTTCGCGTACCAGTCCTGCAGGATCGGCAGCAGGGTGTCGTAGATCCCCGGGTGCACCTCGGCGGTGTCGTAGTGCTCTTGCGATTGGTCGAGGTCGTTGCGCGAGTAGAAGAGCGAGCTGCCGCGGGTCATCTCGAGGTTGACGTCCGGAGTGTCCGGGGCGTCGCCGCGCACCGCCCAGTCGATGGCCTGCTGCAGGATGTTGTTGTTGCCGAGGATGGCGGCGCTGGAGAAGTGGACGTTGTGCGCGCCGTCGATCGTGGTCGCGATGACCGCGGCAGCCGTGCCGCCCGTCACGTTCTGGTTGAAGACGGTCTGCCCGGTCGAGGTGACGTCCTGGAACACCTGGTAGGTGGTCTCGGCGTAGGTACCGACCGATTCGCCGGCCGCATAGTGCTCGCTGACCGGATGCGACCCGTCGACGGCGGTGACCTCGAGCGACGAGGTGGTGCCGCCGTCGACGCGCTTGACGCCGAGCAGCGCCTCGCTGCGGGCGTAGGCGTCGCCCGCGAACGCGTTCCCGTTCTCGTCGTTGGTCAGGAAGTTGCCCGAGGCGATCAGGCCGATCTTGTAGTCGTGGACCGCCGTCGTCAGCGTGTCGGTGATCGCCTGAAGTTCGGACGCCTTCACGTGGCTTAGGTCGGGGAAGACGATGGCGTCGTACTTGACCCGCCCCTGCGCGTCGAGCAGGTTGTTGAAGTCGGTCAGCTGATCGTCGGTGATGATGTCGAACGGGACGCCGGCCTGCATCGCCTGGTACTGCGCAGCCATGAAGAGCTGGTCGTACGCGGTCTTGCTGAAGTAGTGCTCGGCGCTGGTCTCGGAGTAGACGATGGCGATGCGCAGTGCCGGATCCACCGGCAGCAGCGCGGCCTTCTTGTCGATGCGGTACTCGGCGTTGGAGTAGTCGCTGGACAGGAAGGTCGTGTCGTTCACGTCGATGTAGACCCCGGTGTGCTGCGAGCCGCCCACCAGGCTCGAGGGCACCGCCAGCTCGACGGTCGAGTGGTCGGCGCTGAAGACGTAGTCGAGGGTCTGCGTGACGAGCGTGGTCGTGCCGTCGGCGCCGACCGAGTAGAGCGACGGGGTGCCGTCGGCGCCGAACTCGACCTTGTAGTCGACACCGGTCGGGATGCCCCAGATGGCGTAGCCGGTGGAGTGGTTGTCGTCCGTGTTGAGCCAGATCGTGGTGTTGGCGCCGATCGGGGTGCCGTCGGTCTTGAGGCCGATCACGAAGGCGTTGGTATCGTCGGCATAGGTTCCGTAGACGGCGTAGCCCGCCGCCCCGTTGCTGGGAGTGTCGAGCCGCGACCCGGCGGCCCACTCGCCGAGCGCGCCGTCGAGGGTGATCGGACCCTGCGCCTCGTTGACGTCGCCGATGGCGAGCGAGAAGTCGGCGTGGTTCTCGACCACGCCGGGGGCGCCGATCGACGGGTCGTCGACATTCACCGTCACGTCGAGGTGCTGGTGCTTCTCGAAGTCTATGTCGGCGCCGGCCTTCAGGTAGAGCGCCGGGCCGCTCGGGTCGTTGACGATGGTGAACCAGCCCGACTGCGCGCCCGAGAGCGACAGGGTCGAGCTGCCGAGGCCGTCGGGGTCGCTGACCACGATGTCGGCGACCTTGATCGCGTGGGTCATGTCGGCGTTCTCGCGCAGCTCGGTCACGACCGGAGCAAGCGTCACGCTCGGCGGCTGGTTCTCGCCCACCCGGTAGAGCGGGCCCCAGAAGTTGCCGGGGATATAGGTCTCGTTGTTGACGTCGAGCGCGATGTCGGCGAGGTGCGAACCGCCGGCGAGGGCCGAGGGCAGCGCGATCTCGACCCCGTGCCCGTCGGCGCTGATCCCGTAGTCGAGGTTCGCGACGAAGGTCTGGCCGGCATCGCCGGTATAGAGCCGCGCGTGGCCGTCGGCGTCGAAGTTGATGTTGAACTCGGCGCCGACCGCGGAGCCGAACACCTGGAAGCCCGAGCCGGTATCGAGGTCGGCGTTGAACCAGATGGTGGTGCCGGCGCCGATCGTCTTCGCGCCGGTGCTCTCGATGCCGATGACGAACGCGCCGTCCTGGTAGGTGCCGCGGATCACGAAGTCCGGCGCGCCGGCGGTCGCGGTGTCGAGGCGGGTGTCCGCCGCCCATTCGCCGAGATTGCCGTCGAGGGTGATGCTGCCGTAGTGCTCGGCGACGTTGTTGACCGGCAGCGAGAGCGCGGTGGTGACCGGCGTGCTGCCGGGGAGCGTCGCGTCGGCGACCGTCACGGTGACGTCGAGCGAGGACTTGGTCTCCCAGTCGAGCGCCTGGCCGGCGCGGAGCCAGAGCTCCTTGCCGCCGGCCGCGTTGGTGACGACCTCGAACCGGGCGGCGTCGGCACCGCCGAGCGTGACGTCGTTGCTGCCGAACGCGTCGTCCGTCACGACGATGTCGGCGACCTTGGTCGCGGTGGTGGCGGCGGCCTCGTCGACGCCGGCGACGGTGCCGGCGAGGGCGACCGCGGTCGGGGCGGCGTTGGCGGCGGTGACGACGTTCACGGTGAAGGTCTGGGCGGACGAGGACGCGTCGGCGGAGGTCGCGTGGACGGTGATCGCGTGGCCGCCCGCGGTCAGCTTGCCGGCGTCGGCGACGGTCACCTTGCCGGTGGCGGCATCGATCCCGAAGGCGCCGGAGGCGTCGTCGAGGCTGTAGGTGATCGTGTTGGTCGTGTGGTCGAGATCCTGGGCGAAGGCGGTGATCCCGACCGCGGTGCCGTTGGCGGCGGTCGCGAGGACCGAATTGACGGCGGCGTCGGTATCGGAGACCGGACCGGTGGCGTATTCGTTGACGTCGCCGACCTGGACGACGAAGTCGGCGGCGCTCGAGCTGCCGTCGGTCGAGTTGGCGGTCACGTGCAGGGTGATCGTCGCCTCGGTCTCGGCGTCGAAGGCGGCGCCCGCGGCGACGGTCACGACGCCGTTGGCGTCGACGTGGAAGCGGCCGTCGCTGACGGTGTAGCTGACGGTGTCGGCCGCGTTCGGGTCGGCGGCGTGGACGGTGACGCCGACGACGGTGCCGGCGGCGGCGTTCTCGAGGACCGTGTTGGCGGCGGCATCGGTGTCGGCGACCGGGCCGACCGCCAGCTTGGCCTCGGCGCGGTCGACGACGAGGTCGCGGACCGAGAAGCCGTCGGCGGCGATGCTGCCGATCGTGACCGCGTTCTTCGGGCTCGCCTCGTAGGCGGCGAAGAAGGCGTCGATGCTGGCGCCGGTCTGCTCGGTGCCGTTGATCGACAGGTGATGGCCGAGGAAGTCGATGGTGATCACGGCATTGGCCGGGACGCCGGTGAGTCGCAGGGCCGCGTTGGCGTTGGTGGCGTTGGCGCTGGCGGCGTAGCTGCCGGTCTTCAGCACGTTGCCGTCGAAGTCGAGGTCGACCTCGGTCGCGGTGGTCGCGCCGTTGCGGTCGACCGCGAAGCTGACCGCGGTCAGCTGCTGGGCCACGCCCCCGACCGGGTTCAGCGCGAAGGTCAGCGCGTCGCCGGCGTTGAGCAGCCGGTTGTTGGCGTCGGGCCCGTTGTCGATGCCGAAGCCCCAGCTGTTGGTGAAGCCGAGCGCGGTCGCGTCGATCGCGCCGACGGCGCTGGCCGAGGTGCGGCCGTGCAGGCTGATCGTGACCGGGTCGTCCACGGTGTCGAGCGCCGCGAGGTTCGGGACCCCGTTGCTGGCGTTGGCGCCGCCGATGACGTAGCCGGTCTCGCCGTTCGACAGCGCCTTGTCGCCGTTGCCGGTGATCGCGACGAGCACCCGGTTGGCGGCGGCGGTGGTGGTGCCGAGGTCGGTGGCAACGAGCCCGTTCGGGGCGGTGGCCGGCGTCACCCCCGTCTTCAGCTGCAGGTTGGCGAAGCTGATGTGGTCGGCCGCGGACTTGGTGACGGCGAGCTCGAAGACGGCGGAGCCGTCGGGGGCGGCGCCGACCTGGGCGTCGTCGACCAGCACGGTGACGTCGAGGGCGGCCTTGCTGGCCCCGTTCAGTGCGACGCCGGCCTTGAGGTAGAGCCCGTCGCCGATGATCTGGAACATCCCCGCGTCGGTGCCGGCGAGCGAGAGCTCGTTGTGGCCGGCGCCATCGTCGGTGATGACGATGTCGGCGACCCGGATCGCCGCGCTGACGTCGGCGGTGTCGGCGATCGAGGTCTGCAGCAGGTGCAGCGACACCGACGGCGCCTCGTTGGCGGCCGGGCCGGCGTAGGCGGCGCGGTCGATGACGAGGTCGCGCACCGAGAAGCCGTTCGCGGTGATGCTGCCGATCGTCACGACGTTCTTCGGGCTGCGCTCGTAGGCGGCGAAGAAGGCGTCGATGTCGGCGCCGGTCTGCTCGGCGCCGTTGACGGTCAGGTGGTGGTGGAGGAAGTCGATGGCGACCGTCGCGCCGGCCGCGACGTTGGCGAGCCGGAGCGCGGCGTTGGCGTTGGCGGCGTTGGCGGCTGCGGCATAGCTGCCGGTCTTCAGCACGTCGCCGTCGAAGTCGAAGGCGACCTCGGTCGCGGTCGTCGCCCCGTTGCGGTCGACGACGAAGCTGATCGCGGCGACCTGCTGCGCGACGCCGCCGACGGCGTTGGTGGTGAAGGTGAGGGCGTCGCCGCCGTTCAGCAGCCGGCCGTTGGCGTCCGGGCCGTTGTCGATGCCGAAGCCCCAGGCGTTGGTGAAGTCGAGGGCGGTGGCGGCGAGGGCGCCGACCGCGCTGGCCGAGGTGCGGCCGTGCATGGTGATCGTGACCGGGTCGTCGGCGGTATCGAGCGTCGCGAGGTTCGTGACGTCGTTGCCGGACGCGGCGCCGCCGAGGACGTAGCCGGTCTCGCCGTTGGTGATCGCCTTGTCGCCGTTTCCGGTGATCGCGACCAGCGCCCGGGTAGCGACGCCGGTGGTGGTGCCGAGATCGGCGGAGGTCAGCGCGTTCGGGGCGGTCAGCGGCGTGACGCCGGTCTTGAGCTGCACGTCGGCGAAGCTGATGCGGTCGGCGGCGGACTTGGTGACCGCGAGCTCGAAGGCGGCGGAGGCGTCCGGCGTGCCGCCGACCGTGCGGTCGTCGACCAGAACCGTGACGTCGAGGGCGGGCTTGCTGGCGGCGTGCAGCGCGGCGCCGGCCTTGAGGTAGAGGGCGTTGCCGATGATCTGGAACATCGCGGCATCGGCGCCCGACAGCGACAGGTCGTTGCGGCCGGCGCCGTCGTCGGTGACGGCGATGTCGGCGACATGGACCGGGGCCGACACGTCGGCGGTCTCGGCGATCGCCAGCGCGACCGGGGTCAGGACCACCGCCGTCGGGGCCGCGTTGGCGGCCGGGCCGGCGTAGGCGGCGCGGTCGATGACGAGGTCGCGCACCGAGAAGCCGTTCGCGGTGATGCTGCCGATCGTGACGACGTTCTTCGGGCTGCGCTCGTAGGCGGCGAAGAAGGCGTCGATGTCGGCGCCGGCCTGCTCGGCGCCGTTCACGGTCAGGTGGTGGCCGAGGAAGTCGATGGCGACGACTGCGTTGGCCGCCACGTTGGCGAGCCGGAGCGCGGTGTCGGCGTTGGCGGCGTTGGCGGCGGCCGCGTAGCTGCCGGACTTCAGGACGTCGCCGTCGAAATCGAAGGCGAGCTCGGTCGCGGTGGTGGCGCCGTTGCGGTCCACGGTGAAGCTGATCGCGGCGACCTGCTGCGCGACGCCGCCGACGGCGTTGGTGGTAAAGGTGAGCGCGTCGCCGGCATTGAGCAGCCGGTTGTTGCCGTCCGGCCCGTTGTCGATGCCGAAGCCCCAGGCGTTGGTGAAGCCGAGGGCGGTCGCGGCCAGCGTGCCGACGGTGCTGGCGTTGATCCGGCCGTGCAGGCTGATCGTGACCGGGTCGGCGGCGGTGTCGAGGGTCGCGAGGTTCGCGACCGCGTTGGAGGCGGCGGCGCCGCCGACGATGTAGCCGGTCTCGCCGGCCGCGAGCGTCTTGTCGCCGTTGCCGACGATCGCGGCGAGCGCCCGGTTGGCGGTGCCGGTGGTCGTCCCGAGGTCGTTCAGGCCAAGCGCGTTGGGCGCGGTCGCCGGCGTCACGCCGGTCTTGAGCTGCAGGTTGGCGAAGCTGATCTTGTCGGTCATGGTCCTCGGTACCTCCATCGGAACGGCATGCAACCGACCGATATTACTGGGTTATCTTCTGAAGCGCGGGCGTCGCCCGCGCGGGTGTCATTCCACGGTCACGGACTTCGCGAGGTTGCGCGGCTGGTCCACGTCCGCGCCCCTGGCGACCGCGGCGTGGTAGGCGAGGAGCTGCACGACCGCCGCGTGGACGATCGGCGCCACCAGCGGGTCGCAGTCCGGCAGCGTCAGCAGCCGCCAGGCGCAGTCGCCGGCCTCGGCCGCGCCGGCGGCGTCGGTCACGAGCACCACGCGGCCGTGCCGGGCGGTGATCTCGCGGATGTTCGACAGCGTCTTCTCGAAGAGCGCGTCGCAGGGCGCGAGCGCGATCGTCGGCGTCTTCGGCTCGACCAGCGCGATCGGGCCGTGCTTGAGCTCGCCCGCCGCATAGCCCTCGGCGTGGATGTAGGTGAGCTCCTTGAGCTTGAGCGCGCCCTCGAGGGCGAGCGGGTACATCGGGCCGCGGCCGACGTAGAGGACGTCGCGCGCGGTTGCGATCTCGGCGGCAATCTCGGCGATGCGCGGCTCGAGCCGGAGCGTGTCGGCCAGGCGCTGCGGGACGGTGGCGAGCGCTGCGGTCAGCCGCGCCTCCTCGGCGGCGTCGATCCGGCCGCGGCGGCGGCCGGCGAGGACCGCGAGGCCGGCGAGGGCGACGAGCTGGCCGGTGAAGGCCTTCGACGACGCGACGCCGATCTCCGGGCCGACGCCGATCGGCACCACCAGGTCCGCCTCGCGCGCCATGCTGCTGTGCTCGGCGTTGACGACGGCGACGGTGGTCTGGCCGGCCTCCTGCGCGTAGCGGAGCGCCGCGAGCGTGTCGGCGGTCTCGCCGGACTGGCTGACGACGACGGCGAGGCCGTCCTCGGCGAGCGGCGGGGTGCGGTAGCGGAACTCGGAGGCGACGTCGATGTCGACCGGCAGCCGCGCCACTGACTCGAACCAGTACTTGCCGATGTGGCAGGCGTAGTGGGCGGTGCCGCAGGCGATCAGCGTCGCGCGGGAGAGCGCTTCCCAGGGCAGCGCCGAGGCCGGCGAGGCGATCGCGGTGCGGTCGGCCGAGAGGGCCTTGGCGATGGCATAGCCAAGGACCTGCGGCTGCTCGTGGATCTCCTTGGCCATGAAGTGGCGGTAGCCGTTCTTGTCGGCGAGCCGCGCGTCGAGCGCCACGTTGCGGACCGGGCGGGCGACCGCGAGCTCGGCCGCGTCGAAGATCGTGGCGCCGGCGCGGGTCACCGCGGCCCAGTCGCCCTCGTCGAGGTAGGCGACCTCGGAGGTCATCGGCGCCAGCGCAAGGGCATCGGAGCCGACGAACATCTCGCCGGTGCCGTAGCCGATCGCGAGCGGCGAGCCCCGGCGGGCGCAGACCAGCAGGTCCTCGGCCCCCTCGAACATGAAGCAGAGCGCATAGGCGCCGCGCAGCCGCTTCAAGGTCGCGGCGGCGGCCTCGACCGGCTTCAGGCCGCGGGCGATGTGGTCGGCGCAGAGGTGGGCGACGACTTCGGTGTCGGTCTCGCTCTCGAATGCGTGGCCGCGCTCGCGCAGCTCGGCCGCAAGGGCGCCGGCGTTCTCGATGATGCCGTTGTGGACGACGGCGACCGGGCCCGCGATGTGCGGGTGGGCATTGGCCTCGTTGGGCGCGCCGTGCGTCGCCCAGCGGGTATGGCCGATGCCGATCGTCCCGGGCAGCGGCTGGCAGGCGAGCCGGTCGGCCAGCGCCGAGAGCTTGCCGGGCGCGCGGCGGCGCGCCAGGCGCCGACGGTCGAGGGTCGCGACGCCCGCGCTGTCGTAGCCGCGGTACTCGAGCCGCTTCAGCGCGTCGAGCATGATCGGGACGGCGGGACGGATGGCGGCGACGCCGATGATTCCACACATTTCGCTCAGGCCCCCCAGCCTGGAACTCGGTAAACGCGGCACCGGGCGACCCCACGCCCGGCGGTACGAAGGAATGCGCTGATCATGCGACCCTCAGCCCGGCCGCCGGGTCGGGCCCCATCGCGGCCAGCGCAGCGCAGATCGTCTCGACGGCGCCGTTGACCAGCGTGTCGTCCTCGGCCTCGGCCATGACCCGGATCACGGGCTCGGTGCCCGACGGGCGGATGACCAGGCGGCCGCGGCCGCCGAGCTGCGCCTCGACCTCGGAGATGACGCTGCGGACGCTTGGCGCTTCCAGCGGACGGGTGTCCGGGTGGAAGCGGACGTTGCGCAGGAGCTGCGGCATCGGGACGAAGACGTCGAGGACTTCCGAGGCCGGGCGGCCGGCCTCGACGATGGCGGCCATCGCCTGCAGGCCGGCGATCAGGCCGTCGCCGGTCGTGGTGAAGTCGCCGAGGATGATGTGGCCGGACTGCTCGCCGCCGACGTTGTAGCCGCCGGCGCGCATCGCCTCGACGATGTAGCGGTCGCCGACCTTGGTGCGCAGCAGCCCGATGCCGCGGGCGCCGATGTGGCGCTCGAGGCCGAGGTTCGACATGATCGTGGCGACGAGCTTGCCGCCCGTGAGCGTGCCGGCGCCGGCGGAGCGCAGCGCGATCAGCGCCATCAGCTGGTCGCCGTCGACGATGCGACCCTTCTCGTCGATCAGGTGGACGCGGTCGGCGTCGCCGTCGAGCGCGATGCCGAGGTCGGCGCCGGTCTCGACGACGGCGCGCTGGCAGGCGGCGGGGGCGGTCGAGCCGCAGCCGAGGTTGATGTTGACCCCGTTCGGCTCGATCCCGATCGTCTCGACCTCGGCGCCGAGCTCCCAGAGGACGGCGGGCGCGGTGCGGTAGGCGGCGCCGTTGGCGCAGTCGACCACGACCTTGAGGCCGTCGAGCCGGCGCTTCTTCGGGAAGGTGGCCTTGGCAGCTTCGACATAGCGCTCGACCGCGCGCTCGACGCGCCGGGCGCGGCCGATGGCGTCGGGGGCGGCGAGGGCCGGCGGCTCCCGCATCAGCGCCTCGATCCGGGCCTCGTCGGCGTCCGACAGCTTGAAGCCGTCGGGGCCGAAGAACTTGATGCCGTTGTCCTCGTAGGGGTTGTGCGAGGCCGAGATCATCACGCCGAGGTCGGCGCGCAGCGACCGGGTCAGCATGCCGACGGCGGGCGTCGGCAGCGGACCGAGCAGCAGCACCTCCATGCCGGTCGAGGTAAGCCCCGCCTCGAGCGCGCTCTCGAGCATGTAGCCCGAGAGGCGGGTGTCCTTGCCGATCACGACGCGGCCGGGCCGGCCGCCGCGGTCGATGAGCCGCCCGGCTGCCTGGCCGAGGCTCAGGGCGAGCGACGCGGTGATCGGGTGGGCGTTGGCGCGCCCGCGGACGCCGTCGGTGCCGAAAAGCTCTCGTCTCACTGTGACTTGCTCCCTCTGGTCTTTCTGAAAGGGAAATCGGGGTTCCTGGGCGCCGTTCATGCGGGCACTCCTGTGGGGCCGGCGGCGGCCTCCGGCGCCCGGAGGCTGTCGCGCGGGAGGCGGCGGACGGCGGCGGCGAGGACGTTCCGGGCGAGCTCGCCCGGGGTCACGTCGGGGCGCTCGGCATAGAGGCCGTCGTTCTCGCGGACGAAGATGGTGAACAGGAAGTCGCCGACCGCCCGGAAGGCGAAGACGAAGGAGGCGGTGGCCGAGATCAGCGAGGCGAAGAAGATCGCGTAGGCCGAGACGCCGACCAGCAGGTAGAAGCCCACGCCGAGCGCCACGGTGGTGACGAAGAACATCAGCGCCAGCCGGAAGAAGGTCCGCGTCCGGTTGCAGACCATGATGATCGCGGTGCAGAGGAAGAAGAGCGACTGCAGCAGCATCGCGACCGAGCTGATCTGCAGCAGCTCGATCTGGTCCGAGCGCATGGAGAGCATCCGCACGATCTGCGGCGCGAGCATGATGAGCACGATCGTGCAGGCGCCCTGGAAGAACAGGATGCGGAAGACGTTGCGCCAGATCATCTCCTGCAGCTCGGTCGCCCGCGAGGAGAGGAGCCGGTAGGTCGGGCGCTCGCCGATCAGGCTCCAGAACGCCCGGACCCGGGGCTCGAGCTCGGACTGTTGGAACAGGTACCAAGCGGCGAGCGTCGGGATCATCGACAGGTGGGCGATGAAGGTGGCGCTGTCGTAGGGGGCGAAGTGGAAGAGGCCCGAGTGCGCGACCATGCCGTCGGGGCTGAACCAGAAGACGGTCTTGTCGGCCCAGACGCCGGCCATGGTGAAGAAGACGCCGAAAAAGAGCAGGTGATTGCGCACCACCTCACGCCAGATGGCGCGCGCGGCCTCGATGAGGCCCGCGCCGGTGACGCGGACGCTGCCGACGGTCGAGGTGAACATCAGGTGGTGGCCGATCGACAGCCCCAGGGCGAAGGACCAGAGCAGCACCTCGACGCTCGGGGTCCCGAGGGTGCTGAGAAGCGCGCAGGCGATGGCGAGGAGCGTGCCGAGCAGGAAGGCGCCGACGACCTGCCAATGGCGGCCGAGCGCCGACAGCATCGCGAAGCTCGTCCAGAGCATCGAGGCGCTGCCGGTCAACGCCACGAAGGCGACCGCGAGCCGCACGTCGTGGATGCCGAAGCCGAAGACGACGGCCAGCGCGAAGATTTGGGCCGTCAGGCCGGCGAAGATCAGGCAGGCGGCGTAGATCTCGGGGACAAGCCGGCCGCCGTGCTCCTCGGCGGCGCCGCGCGCCAGCCGGGCGGCGACGGTCGCGACCGGCGCCGTGGCGACGAGCGATGTCGCGAAGGCATAGACGACCGACAGGCGGATGTCCTCGATGGCGCCACGGCCGAGCACCGGCGTCAGCGTCAGCGAGATCACCGAGAGCGCCATCACCGACACCAGCCATGGGCCGACCGGGATGATGGCCGAGGCCGCGACGGTCGCGATCGGCGAGAGCAGCGGCCCGGCGAAAAGCCAGCGGAACGCGCCCGCGAGCGGGCCGGTCCGCGGTTCCGGCTCGGCGGCGAGGGCGAGGGCCGCGCTCATGCCGCCCTACCAGGCTGCGGTAGAGGGCGGCGTACCGGGCCGACGACGCGCCCGACGTGAAGTAGAGCCGGACGCGCTCGCGCAGCCGCTCGCCGCAGACCCGGCGCAGCTCGTCGTCGGCGAGGAGCTCGCGCAGCGCCTCGGCGGTCTCGTCGGCGTCCATCGGCCGCACCACCTTGCCGGCGGGTCCGAGCCGCGGCTCCTCTTCGGGCAGGCCCTCGATGATCTCGCGGCACGACCCGACGTCGGTCGTCACGCAGGGGATGGCGGCGGCGCCGGCCTCGAGCAGCACCAGCGGCTGCGCTTCGCTGATGCTGGTCAGCGCCATTACGTCGATCTGGGCGAGATAGTCGGCGATGTTGACCTTGCCGGTGAACTCCAGCGTCTGCTCGAGCCCGAGCTCGCGGACGAGCTGCATGCACTGCTCGTGGTAGTCCGGGTCCTCGTCGGTCGGCCCGAGCAGCAGCGCGCGCACGTCCGGGATCGAGGCCTTGAGCTTGCCGATGGCGGCGATGTAGGTCTTGATGTCCTTGATCGGCACCACGCGGCCGATCAGCGCCACCGTCGGCCGCCGCCCGGGCAGGCGGCTCAGGCCGGCGAATTTCTCCATGTGGATGCCGTTCGGGATCACCTCGAGCTTCTCGCGCGGGGCACCGAGGGTGGTCTGGAACGACTGGTTCTCGCCGTAGAGCGTGGTGATGCGGCTGCAGGCGCGGTAGCAGAGCTTGGCATAGGCCTCGAAGGTGCGGATCCAAAACTGGCGCAGGTCGACGCGGTCGTCGATGCGGCCGAGGCTCAGCGCGATGCTGTCGGGGATCCACTCGGCCATCGTCAGATCGATGCGCCGCTCGTTGGTGTAGATGCCGTGCTCGGTGATCGCGGCCGGCCGCCCCGTCGTCACCGCAGCCCGCGCCGCCAGCAGGCCAGCATAGCCGGTGGAGATGGTATGGTAGGCCTTCGCCGGCAGGATCGGCGCCTTCAGGCAGGCGTAGAGGCCGCCGACCAGCGAGCGCCAGGCCCAGAAGAAGTCCGGGAAGGAGGCGTGCGGGGTCAGCCGCTCGTAGGCGGCGACCATCACGGCCCAGGCGAAGCGGCTGTTCATCAGCTGCATCAGCGTCGGCGCCGCCGGTTCGGGGGCGAAGCGGCCCGGGCGGCGGTCGGGGACGGCGTTGACCAGGGTGCAGAGCTCGGAGAAGGCGTCGAAGTCGCCGTCGCCGACCGCGCGGCAGACCAGATCCTGGAAGCGGGCGAGGTCGAGGTCGGGCTCCGGCAGCCGCGCGGGCTTGTCCGGCCGGAGGGTCAGCGGCACGTCCTGGAAGGCGATAACATTCGGAGGAAGCTCGTATTTCCAGGTCATCGGGCGGTCGTCGGCGACGACGGAGATGACGGAGAAGCTGACCTCGGGAAGGCTGCGCATCAGCCAGTCGAGCCAGTTGGCGACGCCGCCGGCGACGTAGGGATAGCATCCCTCGACGACCAGGCAGACGTCGGCCTCGGTCGGGACGACCGAGCCGGCACCGGCGATGACACGGGCACTCGACATTAACCAAAGACCCCCAACGCGACCGCCCGGCCCCCAGCCGGTCGATCACGGCCGGAACTTAGGCGTGGGGGGGCGGGCCAGATATCTCGCCGATCGGCGGAGGCGCTAAGCCCTTCTCCGCCAAAGGGATTAGGCCGGGCCAACGGCGGCCGGCGGGCCCGTTCGGAAAAGTCCTTGTAAAACTGTCGCTTAACGAGGGGTTACCGCCCCGCCACCCGCGCCGGATTTCCTCCGCCCGCACGTTAACCGGGACTGCACGAAGCCCGGGGGAAGCGCCTGAGGCGCGCTGCGAGGTCCGGATGCGGCCGATCGCTCGGCAAGGCCCTGCCCCAGCTCGGTCTTTTCGACGTACAACGCATGTACAATGCATGTACAACGCATGTACACGATTTCGGCCCGCGGCCGGCTTGCCGGGTGCCGGCTCCCGCGGCGTCCTGACGGCGGGGGAACGCCGATGTTCAACGCCCGAAGCGACCGGATCGCGACGCCGTCCGCCTGCTGGCGGCGGGCGTCGCGGTCGCCGCCGATCCGCTCATGTCGGCGCTGAAGACTGCGCCTTCGGCCTGCGACACGCTGAAGGAGCTCGCCGCGGTGCCGCCGTCGAGCGTCGGCCGGCTGGCAGAGACGCTGGCCACCGGAGGCGGACGTCCTTTACCTGCAGATGGTCAAACTCGGCATGGCCGGCGCGCCGGAGATCGTCGCCCAGGGCATGGACGCGGACGCGGTGGCCGAGGCGAACCTAGTCGCCCTCCGCAGGGATTCCGCTTGACGCATAGGCCCCGCTATCCCACCTAACGGCCGAGCCGATGGCGCCCTGAGAGCGCCGGATAGGGATATTGGACATGGATCTCAAAGTGCCCGCCGCGGCGCCCGCGCTCATCAAGGACGGGACCGAGGCGACGTTCATGGCGGACGTGATCGAGGCCTCGATGGAGGTGCCGGTCATCGTCGACTTCTGGGCGCCGTGGTGCGGGCCCTGCAAGGCGCTTGGGCCGGCGCTGGAGAAAGCCGTCACGGAGGCCAAGGGGAAGGTGCGGCTGGTCAAGGTCGACGTCGACCAGAACCAGCGGATCGCGGCGCAGATGCGCGTGCAGTCGATCCCGGCGGTGTATGCGTTCGCGGGCGGGCAGCCGGTCGATGCCTTCGTGGGCGCGCAGTCGCCGGCGCAGGTGAAGGCGTTCGTCGAGCGGCTGGTGCAGATGTCGGGCGGGAACGCCGGGCTGGAGCAGGCGGTCGAGGAGGCGGAGGCGCTGCTGGCCGAGGGGGCGGCGGCGGATGCCGCGCAGGTGTTCGCGGCGGTGCTCGCCGAGGACGAGGGGAACCTTGCGGCGCTCGCCGGGATGGCGCGGGCGCATCTGGCGCTCGGCGACGTCGAGCGGGCGCGCGAGATGCTGGCGCTGGCGCCCAAGGGCAAGGAGAACGACCCGTCGATCGCGGCGGCGCGGGCGCAGATCGAGCTCGCCGAGGCGAGTGCGGGCGCGGGCGAGGTGGGCGCGCTGAAGGCGGCGGTGGCGAAGAACCCCGGCGATGCGCAGGCGCGCTACGACCTGGCGCTGGCGCTCGTCGGCGATGGCGACCAGGCGGGGGCGATCGACGAGCTGCTCGAGCTCTTCCGGCGCGACCGCGAGTGGAACGAAGGGGCGGCGAAGGCGCAGCTCTTCAAGCTGTTCGACAGCCTCGGGCCGAAGAGCGAGGCGGCGCAGAAGGGGCGGAGGCGACTGTCGTCAATGATCTTCGCCTGAGTTGCGGCCGGGAGGACGCATGGGGAAGAAGTTCAGCCTTGCCGACCTGCCGGAGACGATCCCCGTGTTTCCGCTGCCCGGGGCGCTGCTCCTGCCACGGGCGCGGCTGCCGCTCAACATCTTCGAGCCGCGGTACCTGGCCATGCTCGAGGACGCGCTGAAGACGCCGCACCGGCTGGTCGGGATGATCCAGCCGGTGCCGGCGCCCGAGGGGCGCGAGGAGCGGGCACCGCGGCTGCACCGGATCGGCTGCGCCGGGCGGATCACCGCGCTGCAGGAGACCGAGGACGGACGCTACCTGATCACGCTGTCCGGGGTCTGCCGCTTCCGGCTCGGCGAGCTGCAGGACGGCTTCACGCCCTACCTGCGGGGGCGGGTCGACTGGGCGAGCTTCGAGCGCGACCTCGGGCGGGCCGAGAGCGACCCGGGGTTCGACCGGGCGGCGTTCCTGAAGGTGCTGGCGCGCTTCTTCGACAGCGCGCAGCTGAGCTCGGACTGGGACAGCCTGAAGGAGGCGGAGCCGGAGCTGCTCGTCAACTCGCTGTCGATCCTCTGCCCGTTCGACCCCGAGGAGAAGCAGGCGCTGCTCGAGGCGCCGACCTTGGCCGAGCGGCGCGAGACGCTGGCGACGCTCATGGAGTTCGCGCTGCGCTCGAGCGGCGACGAGGGGTCGATGCAGTGAAGGAGGCGTCGCCGGCACCGGCTGCTGTCATCGACCGGCGGATGCTCGAGTTCCTGGTCTGCCCGGTGACGCGCGGACGGCTGGTCTACGACCCGGTGCGGCAGGAGCTCGTCTCGCGCGGCGCGGGGCTCGCCTTCCCGATCCACGACGGCGTCCCGGTGATGGTGCTCGACGAGGCGCGGCAGCTCGACGAGTGACGTCCCGTGGCGCGCGCCCGGGGCGGAAGCTGCCCACGCGCCTGCGGGCAAATCGCAAATGACTGATAATACTGACATATCCTCCGCAAAATTTACCATTCCTCAACGGCCTTCGCGCGCTCGGGTCGTGTCCCGCGGCGTGGTGCAGCAGTTGCAAGGCGTCATGCTCGTCCTTTCCGGCCATTGAGAGCCCGGCCGGGGCGGCGGCGTTTTGAACGCCGGTCGCCGCATGCGCGGCTCCGCCTTCAGGCCCGAGGGGATCCCGATTGCCCTTCCTTCCCCGCGGCTCGCGTGTGGCCCGAAGGGGGCCCTCGCCGGCCCCCCTTCGATCCCCCCCGGCACTGCCCGATATGGAAGGAAGAGAAGAAAAGGAAGAAAGAGAAGGTGGCGGTGCGGTGGGCGGCGCGGGGATGCGCGGGGGGCGCGCGCGGGCGCAGGCGAGGCGTGATCGCGGGGAATGGCTCCGCACGCCCGGAGGTCCACCACGCGCAGGGGACGCGCCCCGCGCTCGCCCGCAGCCGTTTCGGCTACGGGGCGGCGACCAGCGCGTCGATCACCTTCAGGGCGTCGGGGCCGTTCCAGTCGGCGCCGCCCATCAGGCGGGCGACCTCGTTGCCGTCGCGGTCGAGGAGGACGCTGACCGGCAGGCCGGGGACGTCCATGGCCGTGGCGACCGCACCCTTGACGTCGAGGTAGGTCGGCAGGTCGGCGATGCCGGCCTCGGCGGTGAAGGCGGCGATGGCGTCGAGGCTGTTGCGGCCGGTGGCGATCGGGATGACCGCGAAGCCCGGGCCGTTGCGGTCGCGGGCGAGGGCGTCGAGGGACGGCATCTCGCGCCGGCAGGGGGCGCACCAGGTGGCCCAGAAGTTCACCAGCCGCACCTTGCCGTTCGAGTCGGCGAGGGTGACGGGGTTGCCGCGGACGTCGGCGAAGCCGAGCTCGGACGCCGGGACCGGCGGGTCGACGACCACGAGCTTGCGCATGTCGCCGCCCTTCAGGGCCTCGATCTCGGCGGGGGTGAGCGCGGCGGCCGGGGTGGCGGCGGCGAGGAGGGCGCCGTATAGCAGGGCGAGGGCGAGGGAGAGGCGGGGCATGGGCGACAGGACCGGTTCCAACGCGATGTGGGGCGGGCGCTTCGCCGCCGGGCCGGACGCGGTGATGCAGGCGATCAACGCCTCGATCGACTTCGACCGCCGCCTCGCCGCCGAGGACGTCGAGGCGAGCCGCGCCCATGCCGCGATGCTCGGCGCCACGGGGATCGTCACTGATAGCGACGCGCGGGCGATCCGGGAAGGGCTGCTCACGGTGATGTCAGAGATCGGGGCGGGCGGGTTCCCGTTCTCGAAGGAGCTCGAGGACATCCACATGAACGTCGAGAGCCGGCTGAAGGCGCTGATCGGCGAGCCGGCGGGGCGGCTGCATACCGCGCGGTCGCGGAACGACCAGGTGGCGACCGACTTCCGGCTCTGGGTGCGCGGGCAGTGCGACGCAGCGGTCGAGGGGATCACGGCGCTGATGCGGGCGCTGGTGGCGCAGGCGGAGGCCGGCGCGGGCATGGTGATGCCGGGGTTCACGCATCTGCAGGTGGCGCAGCCGGTGACCTGGGGGCACCACATGCTCGCCTACGTCGAGATGCTCGACCGCGACCGCGGGCGGTTCCGCGACGCCCGGACGCGGATGAACGAGAGCCCGCTGGGGGCGGCGGCGCTGGCGGGGACGTCATTCCCGATCGACCGCGAGATGACGGCCGCGGCGCTGGGGTTCGACCGGCCGATGGCGAATTCGCTCGACGCGGTCAGCGACCGGGACTTCGCGCTGGAGTTCCTCGCGGCGAGCGCGATCTGCGCGACGCATCTCAGCCGCTTCGCCGAGGAGCTCGTGGTCTGGTCGAGCGCGCAGTTCCGCTTCGTGCGGCTGTCGGACCGTTTCTCGACCGGATCCTCGATCATGCCGCAGAAGCGCAATCCGGACGCGGCCGAGCTGATCCGGGCCAAGCCGGGGCGGATCACCGGGGCGCTCGTCGCGCTCCTCACGGTGATGAAGGGGCTGCCGCTCGCCTATTCCAAGGACATGCAGGAGGACAAGGAGCAGGTCTTCGACGCGGCCGACGCCCTGATGCTGGCGCTGGCGGCGATGACCGGGATGGCGGGCGACATGGTGCCGGACGCGGCTCGGCTGCGGACGGCGGCGGCGGCGGGGTTCTCGACGGCGACCGATCTCGCCGACTGGCTGGTCCGGCGGCTCGGGGTGCCGTTCCGCGAGGCGCACCACGTGTCGGGGGCGCTGGTGAAGCGCGCCGAGGAGAAGGGGGTCGACCTGCCCGAGCTGACGCTCGCGGAGATGCAGGCGGTGCATCCGGGGATCCTGCCCGAGGTCTTCGAGGTCCTCGGGGTGGAGAACTCCGTCGCCAGCCGGTCGAGCTATGGCGGGACCGCGCCCGACCGGGTCCGCGCCCAGGTCGCGCGCTGGCGGCAGGCGCTCGGATGAGGCCGAACGCTCCGCAGCGGCACGCGGCGTCGCCGCTTGCCGCGGGTTTACCATTTGTTGGCAGTGGACAACTTAGTGGCGAATCATGCAAGCTCAGGTGGCACGGCACCGGCCCGGTGCTCGCGCAGGTGAAGCGTTGGCGGGAGTTGCTCGGTTGACCGGTCCCGCATGGCGGTGGATCGGCCTGTGCCTCGCGCTTCTCGCGCTGACGGCCTGCGGGATCAAGAACGATCCCGTGGCACCGAAGGACGCGAAGAAGTCCACGCAATCCTGACCACGGGGACCGGGCGCGGGCCACAGTCCGAGAGGTGCCCCATGTCTGCCCCGACGCTCCGCCTGTCCGCCGCCCTCGCAGCCTTCCTCGCCGTCGCCGTCGCCGGCCTGCCGGCCGCGGCCGCCGGGCCGGTGCTCGTCACCGTCACCGGCGACATCTCCGAGCCGAACCGCGGCCCGGTCGATCCCGACTACGACAAGCTCTTCGTCTTCAACGAGGTGAAGTTCGACAAGGCGCACGAGTTCGACCTCGACACGCTGGAGAAGCTGCCGCAGGCGATCGTGCACGCCGACTTCCCCAAGGGCGGCGCCGCGACCGCCTTCACCGGCCCGCTGCTCTCGGACGTGCTCGCCGCCGCCGGCGCCGACGGGCATACCGTGACGGTGCAGGCGATGGACGGCTACGCGGTCGAGGTTCCGCTCGCCGACATGGTCGCCAAGGGCGCGGTGCTCGCGCTGGCCCGCGACGGCAAGCCGCTCGGCATCGGCAACTTCGGCCCGACCCAGATCGTCTTCCCGCGCGCCGACCGCCCCGAGCTCGCCGACATGCCCGACGACTGGTGGATCTGGCAGATCTACCACATCGACGTGCAGTAGCCGCCTGCGTCGCCGGGCAACCCCGGACGGCCGGAGTCCCGTCGCAATGGAACGAGGGTGGTGGTAGAATGGCGCGGACGAGAGGGCGCGCGATGGAGCACTCCAGGAGGACGGCGTTCACCGCCGACGAGTTCATCGCCTGGGCGATGGAGCAGCCGGGGGGGCGCTACGAGCTTCACGGCGGCTTCGTCGTGACCATGGCGTCCGAAAGGGTGAACCATCTGATCGCGAAGCGGAATGTGCTGATCGCGCTTCACCGCGCCATCGGTGTGCGTGGCCTCGCTTGCCAGGCGTTCCCTGACGGGATGTCGGTTCCGATCAACGAGGGTACCGTCTACGAGCCGGATGCGCTCGTCCGCTGCGGGCCGCCGCTGGCCGGCGACGCGGTCAAGACCGACGACCCGGTGATCGTGGTCGAGGTCGTCTCGCCGTCGAGCCGCGGGACCGACCGTGGCGCGAAGCTCGCGGGTTACTTCACGCTGCCGAGCGTGCGGCACTACCTGATCGTCGACACCGACGCGCGGACCGTCGTCCACCACCGGCGGGACGCGGACGGCCGTATCGAGGCGCAGGTATTCCGCGCGGGCGACATTGCCCTCGACCCGCCCGGTTTGGTCGTCGGGTTCGGAGACCTGTTCGACGGCCTGAGCCCCGCCTGAGAGGGCGCTGCGAAAGGGCCCGGCCACCAACGAGGCGTGGCTTTGTCCGGGGGGTGCCCGGGGTCGGGCATGCAGGTCAAGCCATTGTAATCGCTAGATTCATGGTCCGGGCGTTAACCGGATTTCAACCGTTGCCCGGGGGTGGTCAGGGCCCCCTCGGCCACGGCTGGAAGGCTTCTGCAGAGCTCTCTCTGAGCCGCCTCGGGGCACTCACGGGCGGTTCCCACGTAAGGCCCCCGCTGCGGCGCTTGAAGCGCCGTCCGCCGCACGCTACGCAACGGCGTCTTTGGAGGCGGGCCGCGGAATGGACCATTTCGACTATCGCGGCGGGATCCTCCATGCCGAGGAGGTGCCGCTGCCGGAGATCGCGGCAGCGGTCGGGACGCCGGTCTACGTCTATTCGACGGCGACGCTGACCCGGCACTACCGGGTGTTCGAGGAGGCGCTCGCCGGGCTCGACCACCTGATCTGCTTCGCGGTCAAGGCCAACTCGAACCTCGCGGTGCTGGCGCTGATGGGCGCGCTCGGCGCCGGGATGGACGTCGTCTCCGAGGGCGAGTACCGGCGCGCGCGCGCCGCGGGGGTCCCGGGCGGGCGCATCGTCTTCTCGGGCGTCGGCAAGACCCGGGCCGAGATGCGGGTCGCGCTCGAGGGCGGCGTCCGGCAGTTCAACGTCGAGAGCGAGCCCGAGCTCGCGGCCCTGGACGAGGTGGCGCGGTCGCTCGGCGTCGTGGCGCCGGTTGCGGTGCGGGTGAACCCCGACGTCGACGCCCGCACCCATGCCAAGATCGCCACCGGCAAGGCCGAGAACAAGTTCGGCGTCCCGATCGGGCGGGCCCGCGCGGTCTACGCCGAGGCGGCGCGGCTGCCGGGGATCCAGGTCGTCGGTATCGACGTCCACATCGGCAGCCAGCTGACCGAGCTCGCGCCCTACGAGGCGGCCTTCGCCAAGGTGGCCGAGCTGACGCGGGCGCTCAGGGCCGACGGGCACGACATCCGCCGGCTCGACCTGGGCGGCGGGCTCGGGATCCCCTACCGGCGCACGAACGCCCCGCCGCCCTTGCCCTTCGACTATGGCGAGGTGGTGCGCCGCACCGTGGGCGGGCTCGGCTGCGAGATCGAGATCGAGCCCGGGCGGCTGATCGCCGGCAACGCCGGGGTGCTCCTGTCGCGGGTCATCTACCTGAAGCGCGGCGAGGGGCGGGATTTCCTGATCCTCGACGCGGCGATGAACGACCTGGTGCGCCCGGCGATGTACGACGCCTGGCACGACATCGTGCCCGTGATCGAGCCGGCGCCCGGGACGCCCCTGGCGCCTGTCGACGTGGTCGGGCCGGTCTGCGAGACCGGCGACACCTTCGCGCAGCAGCGGGCGCTGCCGCCGATCGGCGCGGGCGAGCTCGTCGCCTTCCGCTCGGCCGGCGCCTACGGCGCGGTGATGGCGTCGGAATACAACTCCCGCCCGCTGGTCCCCGAGGTGCTGGTGCGCGGGGATCACTATGATGTGGTGCGGGCGCGGCCGAGCTTTGACGAAATGCTGAACCGCGATACCATCCCGGAGTGGATCACGGAGACGGGAGCGGCATGACGGCGGGGCCGGGAAAGCGCAGCGGATGAGGGCGGAACGGCGCGAGCTGCCGGCAGGCGACCCGCTGCGGCGGGTCGTCCGGCGAAGCCGCGCCGCGATGGGGCTCGAATCGTTCCTCCGTGCCTTCTGGCCGCTCGGCGCCGCGCTCGCGGTCCTCTGGGCGGCGCTGGCTTTCGGCCTGCCCGAGGTCGTCACCCGCCGGCAGTTCCTCGCCGTCGCTGCCGTCGCCGGCCTCGGGCTGGCGGTGCTGCTGGTGCGGGGCATCCGGCGCTTCCGCTGGCCGAGCGAGGCGGCGGCGCGGGCACGCATCGACGCGGCGCTGCCCGGGCGGCCGCTGGCGGCGCTGCGCGACACCCCGGCGCTCGGGCAGGACGATCCCGCCGCCCGCTCGGTCTGGGACGCGCATCTGGCGCGGATGCGCCGGCTCGCGGCCGCGGCGCGGCCGGTCGCGGCCGACCTGCGGCTCGCCGCGCACGATCCCTGGGCGCTGCGGCTGATGGCGCTGGTGGCGGCGATCGCGGCGGCGGCCTTCGCCCACGACCGCGGCATCGAAGCGGTCGCCGGCGCGCTGCAGCCGCCGCCGGGGACCGCGGTCGCGACAGGCGCGAGCTTCGAGGGCTGGGCGGAGCCGCCGGCCTACACCGGGCGGCCGACGCTCTACCTGCCGGAGGTCGCGAGCGGCGCGCCGCTCTCGGTCCCCGAGGGCACGAAGGTCACGCTGCGCACCTACGGGCCCGCCGACCGCTTCAGCCTCGCCGAGACCGTGTCGGGGCCGGCCGCGCCGCCGGCCAGGCTGGCAGAGGCGGCGCCGGGGATCGCGACGGCCGAGTTCCCGGTCGCGGCCAGCGGCACGGTCACGCTCGACGAGCAGGGGACGACGCTCGGGAGCTGGACCTTCGCCATGGAGCCCGACCGGCCGCCGACGATCGCCATGATCGGGACGCTCGAGCGGGCGGCGAGCGGCGAGACCAAGCTCGCCTACAAGGCCGAGGACGACCACGGGGTCGTGCGCGCCCATGCCGAGATCACCCTCGATCTCGCGCGGGTCGACCGGCGGTACGGGTTGGCGGTCGACCCGGAGGCGCGGCCGCCGCTCATCGCGGACCTGCCGCTGCCGCTCTCGGGCAACAAGCGCGAGCTCGACGAGACGCTGGTGCAGGATTTCTCCAAGGAGCCCTTCGCCGGCCTGCCGGTGACGGTCACGCTGACCGCCGAGGACGCCACCGGCAAGACCGCGACCAGCGCGCCGGTCGCGGCCGTGCTGCCGATGCGGTCGTTCTTCGATCCGATGGCGCAGGCGCTGGTCGAGCAGCGGCGCGACCTGCTCTGGTCGGCGGCGAACGGCCGCCGCGTGACGCAGGTGCTGAAGGCCGTCACCAACCGCCCGGACGACGCTTTCTCGAGCCCGCGCGCCTATCTGGTGGTGCGCTCGGCGATCCGGACGCTCGACGCGGCGACGCAGGGCGGGCAGACCGCCTCGGCCGAGGTGCGCGACGGCGTCGCCGCGGCGCTCTGGCAGGCGGCGCTGCAGATCGAGGACGGGACGCTCGCCGACGCGGCGCAGCGGCTGGCGCGGGCGAAGGAGCGGCTGCAGCA
>JAXMDF010000012.1:0-86306 GCA_046348975.1 Amaricoccus sp.
CCCCTCGGGCCGCCTCAAGATCCGACCGGTCCTCCGGGAGCAAGGGAGAAGCGTCCGGCCTTCGGCCCCAGAGGCCCGCGCATGCGGGCGACGGCGCCAAAGCGCCGCAGCCCCCTCGCGACCCGCCGGACGTCATTCGGCTCGTCGGCCAAGCCGCGTCACCGGACACGATCCACTGGATCGGGAACGATGGACGAGCGGTAAAGGACCCGAAGCCTTCTAAAGAAATATCAATATGTTACCAAATGCCCGATAGCTAGCCCGCAGGCTCCAGGATCGCGTAGATCTTCGTCACCCGCCCGATCGACTCCCAGCTGCCGCGAAAGCCCGCCGCGATCACGAAGGCATCGCCCGGCCCGAACTCGACGCTCCCGGCGGCGTCGGTCAGCCGCACTCGCCCCTCGATCAGCAGGCAGAGCTCGTCCTCGCTGTAGTTCACCGCCAGCACCCCCGGCTCGGCCTGCCAGTGCCCGCAATGGAACCGCCCCGCGGCGTCGGAGAAGGCATTCCAGACCCGCGCGACCCCCGAGCCCGCCAGCACCCGTTCGGGCGCCGCCTCGGCGGGGTCGGGCGCGCCGGCGCGCGATAGCGGATGGACGTGGGCGGGCATGCGACTCTCCTCGATCGCCGGCCGACCCTATGGCAGCCGGCTCAGAACTGCGCGCTCAGCGACAGCCCGAGCGTCCGCGTCTCGCCGTAATAGCAGGTCGAGCTATCGCAGGTCGTGACATAGATCGTGTCCGCCAGGTTCCGCCCGGTCAGCATGACCTGGTAGCGGTCCCACTGGTAGCCGAGCATCGCGTCGTAGAGCGTGAAGCTCGGCGTCGTGATCCCCTCGCTCTCGGTCGAGCCGACATAGCGGACGCCGAACCCCGCCGTCAGCCCGTCGAGCCATCCCGGCGCCGCATACTCGAGCCAGGCCGAGGCCTGGTTCTTCGGCACCCCCCAGAGCGGTTCGCCGAACTCGTCCTCGGTGTCGAGGTAGGTGTAGCCGGCGTCGAGCGTGAATTCGCGCCACCCCGCCTGTGCCGCCAGCTCCAGCCCGCGCGCCTTCGCCTCGCCGGCCTGCACCGAGAAGTTCGGGTCGGTCGGGTCGGGCACCAGCAGGTTCGACTTGGTGATCTCGAAGACCGCCGCCGTGAAGAGCGAGGCGGTCCCCGGCGGCTGGTACTTGATGCCGGCCTCGTACTGCTTGCCGCGGGTCGGCTCGAACGGGTTGCCGTTGCGGTCGGACCCGGTGTCCTCCTGCGCGAACGACTCCGAGTAGCTGACGTACGGAACGATCCCGTTGCCGAAGTCGTAGAGGAGCGCCGCGCTGGTCGAGAGCGCCCCGTCGTCCAGCCGCTGCTGCGGGCTCGCGTCGTCCCAGGTCTGCGCGTCCTGCTGGATCCAGTCGTAGCGCAGCCCGACGTCGAGGATCAGCCGGTCGCGAAAGGTGATCCGGTCCTGCGCGTACACCGACTGCTGCCGCAGCGAATACTCCGGATAGTCGATGATGTCCGGCGTCCCCACGCCGGTATAGACCGGGTCGAACGGGTCGATCGGCCCGCCGGTCTCGGCATAGCCGTAGTCGTAGTTGAACCGCCCGTCGGTGAAGGCGGCGCCGAACATCGCCGCATGCGCGGTCTCGCCGACCGCGAAGTCCGCGCTGGCATGCAGGTCACCGACCCACGAGTGCGAATCGTTGTCCGCCGCCTCCGCCGTCCGGTTGATGGTGCCGTCCGGGTTGTAGCGGCCGGTCTCGAAGTTGTCGTAGGCCCAGTAGGCCTGCTCGTAGCTCGCCGTGCTCTCGAGGTAGCGCAGCGACGCGGTCGCGCTCCAGACCTCGCTGAACCGGCGGTTGGCGAAGACCGTCGCCGCCCGGGTCTCGCCGTCGTACTTGTCGAAGTCCGGCTCGCCGACGAAGGTGTCGGGCTTGAGGAAGTCGCCGTTCGCGAAGGGCCGCGCCGAGAAGAGCGTGCCGTAGGTCGAGTAGAACTGGATCATCGGGTTGGTCTCCACCTTCTGCCAGAGCCCGAGCAGCGTGACCGAGGTCGCCGGATCCGGCGTCCAGGTCAGCGAGGGCATCACCGCCTGCGCGTCGTCGCCGGTGAAGTCGACCTGGCCGTTGGCGGTGCGCCCGAGCGCCACCAGTCGGTAGCGCAGCTTGCCGTCGGGCCCGAGCTCGCCGCCGACGTCGAGGTTGGCCTGGAAGAGGTCGTTGGTGCCGAAGTCGAGCTCGACCAGGTTCGGCGCATAGGGGTCGGGCAGCTTCGACACGAGGTTGACGACGCCCCCGACCGAGCCGTTGCCGTAGAGCATCCCCGACGGCCCCTTCAGCACCGCGACGCTGTCGAGCAGGAAGGGCTCGGGCTTGGTGCCGTTGTAGTAGCCGAACTGCGCCTGCAGCCCGTCGAGGAAGGTCGAAGGCTCGAACCCCCGCACCAGCGACCAGTCCCCGCGGTTGTCGAGCCCGTAGTTGCCCGAATAGACCCCGGGCGTGTACTGCAGCGCCTGCGCCACGTTGCGCGCCCCGCGCACCTGCATCTGCTCCTGGGTCACGACGCTGACCGAGCGCGGCGTCTCGAGGATCGGGATATCGGTCTTCATCGCCGCCGCCGCCGAGGTCGCGAAGGCCGGCCCGAAGAAGCCCTCGGTCGCGTCCGCCTCCACCGTCAGCGTCGGCAGCTCCGCCGTGTCCTGCGCCGGCGCCGCGACCGGGACGACCAGGGCGAGGGCGAAGACCGCCCCCAGGCGCACGAAGACGGGGACGAGCATGGCCGGCCATTCCTTTCTGGCATGGAACGGCTGGCTCGTCGCCGGGCGGCGCGCGGGCTGGCGGGAAGGTTCGTTCGTCTCCAACCAAACCCGAGCATTTTAGTCAAGTGCGAGGCCGCGCCCCTCGGACCGCTCGCTCCGGCCTGCGAGCCCCTCGGCATTAACCTCGTTAACCTCCGCGGGCGGGCGCGGAATCACGTACATGGGTTGTGCATGGAATGTACATGAGTTGTACATCGAGGATCTCCGGATTAACCCTTGTTACCGCGAGACTTTCCTCCCTCGCCCCTCCCCCTCCGATTCCCCCTTTGAACCAGCGCCCGCCCGCACTATATTCGGCGGGTCCGGGCGACCGGACTATGGTGATAAACGCGCGCGTAATAAGCGGATCGGACCCGGGGGCGGTACCCGGCGGCTCCACCAGCACCCTCGTTGGGGGACAATGGGGCCGAAACAGGATCGACGGACGTGTAAAGGCGATAGCTTTCACCCGGCAGGATGCCACCGTTACCGGCTCGAAACCAATAGTTGCCAACGACAACTATGCTCCGGTGGCCGTTGCCGCGTAAGCGGTAGCCAAACCGAAATCTGAAGTCCCGGGGCTTAGCCGCTTCGGGCGGGGTTCGCAGGCACCTGGCAACAGAAGCCTGCACTTCCCCTATACTTGCGCGCGTCCTGGCAGCCAGCGCTTCTCGATGCTGCAGATCATCGTATAGGCCGGATTGAACACGTTCCCGACCTCGTAGCGCACCACCTGCCCCATCAGGTGCGCCGCCCCCGCAGCCGTCAGCCCGTAGTCGCCGACGAGCCAGGCCGCCATTTCGGTCGTCGCATGCTGCAGCGCCTGGTCGAGCGGCCGGGCATTGCCCACCGTGAAGATCCGCGACGCCGTCTCCCCGCGCGGCCAGCCGAGCCTCCGCCCCTTCTCGACCGTCAGCCGCACCTCGACCTCGCAGGCCGTCTCGACCCCCGTCCCGACGATCTCCCCGTCGCCCTGGCAGGCGTGGCAATCGCCGAGGAAGAACAGCGCCCCCGGCACCGACACCGGGAAGCTGACGCTGCAGCCCGGCCCGAACCCGCGCCAGTCCATGTTGCCGCCGTTACGGTCGCTCGACGCGGTGCCGATCGCCTGCCCCTGCGGCGGCGCGACCCCGAAGCAGCCGATCATCGGCGCGAACGGCAGCACGAGATGCGCGAGCCCCGGCTCCGGCCGCTCCAGCCGCACGGTGCGTGCATCGCGGTCGATCACCCACCCGACCAGATCCCGCGGCGGCAGCTCGCGCACGGCCTCGGGATCGACGGCCGTCGCCGAGAGCGCGCCGCGGGTCCAGCCGCTGTCGCGGGCCGGATCCATGCGCAGGATCTCGACCCGAAGCGCGTCGCCCGGCTCGGCACCCTCGACGAAGACCGGGCCGTTCATCGGGTTCGGCGGCACCGCCCGCGTCCGGCCGCTTGCGTCGACCCCGGCGGCGTCGAGCGTCTCGGTCACGACGGTATCGCCGCTCGCCACCCGCCGGACGGGCGGCAGCGTCCCGAGGACGTTCGGCCAGGCCTCGGGATCCAGCCGATGGACGGCCATCAGGCGAAGAGCTCGTGGCAGGTCTCGAGCGCATCGACCAGCACGTCGACCTCGCCCTCGGTATTGTAGAGCCCGAAGGACGCCCGGCAGGTCGCCGTCAGCCCGAGCCGCGTCATCAGCGGCTGCGCGCAATGGTGCCCGGCCCGGACCGCCACTCCCTTGCGGTCGACGACGGTCGAGACGTCGTGCGGATGCGCGCCGCCGTTCAGCGTGAAGGAGAAGATCGCCCCCTTGTCGGGCGCCTTGCCCTGCACGTTCAGCCAGTTCAGCCCGTCGAGCCGCGCGCTCGCATAGTCGCGCAGCGACCGCTCGTGCGCGGCGATATGGTCCATCCCGAGCCCGCTCATGTAGTCGAGCGCCACCCCGAGCCCGATCTGCTGCACGATCGCGGGCGTGCCCGCCTCCATCCGCAGCGGCGGGTCGGCGTAGCTGACGGCGTCCTGCCGCACCTCGCGGATCATGTCGCCGCCGCCGAGGAACGGCCGCATCTCGGCCAGCCGCTCCCGTCGCGCATAGAGCGCCCCCGACCCGGTCGGGCCATACAGCTTGTGCCCGGTGATCGCATAGAAGTCGCAGCCGATCTCGGTGACGTTCACCGGCAGATGCACCGCCGCCTGGCTGCCGTCGACGAGCACCGGCACGCCCATCTCCCGCGCCCCGGCGCAGATCGCCTTCACGTCGACGATCGTCCCGAGCACGTTCGACATGTGCGTGACCGCGACGAGCTTGGTCCGGGGCCCGATGGCGTCGAGGACGCGGCCCGGGTCGAGCGAGCCGTCGGGCTCGATGTCGACCCACTTCAGCACCACCCCCTGCCGCTCGCGCAGGAAGTGCCACGGCACGATGTTGGCGTGGTGCTCCATCACCGACAGCACGATCTCGTCGCCGGCCTCGAGCCGTGGCGCCGCCCAGCCGTAGCTGACCATGTTGATCGCCATGGTCGAGCCCGAGGTGAAGACGACCTCGTCCTCGTGCTCGGCGCCGAGGAAGCGCTGGACGATGCCGCGGGTCGCCTCGTAGCGCTCGGTCGCGACCGACGACAGCCAGTGCAGCCCGCGGTGGACGTTGGCGTAGTCCTGCGCATAGAAGTCCGCCACGGCGTCGATGACCGCCCGCGGCTTCTGCGCCGAGGCGCCGTTGTCGAGATAGACGAGCGGCCGTCCATGCACCTCGCGCGCGAGGATCGGGAAGTCGGCACGCACCCGTGCGACGTCGTACATCAGGAAGCCCCCTGCGGAGTGATGCCGAGGATCGCGAACAGCATCGCCATCCCGAAGAAGAGCACGATCGCGGTCAGCACGACCGCGCCGAGCACGATGAACGAATTGCCGAAGCCATGCAGCTCGGCGACGAAGTTGGCATAGGCCCAGAAGATCCAGATCAGCGTCGCGATGGCGATGACGGCCGCCACCGGCGGCACGATCGCCAGCGCGACCAGCTGCACGACCTGAATCAGCACCATCATGGCGTTCAGCCAGATGACCAGCGCGATCGCCCCGTTCAGGTTGCCGCGCCCGCCGAACAGCCGGCCGATCCGGACGGTCAGGAAGGCCATGACCGCCATGATCGCGAGCTGCGCCACGGCGCCGAGCAGCGGGTAGTCCAGCACCGGCACCGAGATCTCTATCGCGTCCGGGCTCGTCGCCACCGCGGCATAGCCGAGGATCATCCCGACGCACGTCACGACGATGGCCGCCTCGACCAGCTGCCCGGGCGAAAAGGACAGGGCCAGCACCTGCCGGGCCGCGGCGCGCGGGTGCAACAGGGTGTCGAGGACCAAATGGCGCCACATCGCGCGCTAGACCACGCCGGCAGCGGCGGCGAGCGCCAGCAGGCCGCCGAAGCAGCCCGCCGCCAGCACTGCCGCGACTCGGCCGGTCGCGAACCCCTCGGCCTCGGCGAGGGTGCCGGCAAAGAGCCAGAGCCCGAAGCCGAGGGCCGCGAAGCGCAGGACCGCGACGGCCGGGGAAAGCCCGGGCTGCGCCTCCGCCGCCACCCCGACCGCGGCGACGGCCAGCGCCACCGGCGCCGCGGCCAGCCCCGAGAGGAAGAGCGCCGACCGCGCCGCGAGGAAGCTGCCGTGGCCACCGAAGGCGCGCGCCGCCAGGTGCGTGACCGCCGCCAGGCCGTACGCCGCGAGCGGCAAGAGCGCGACGTAGCCGAAGAGGTGCGCGGAGACCGCCGCGCTCACCGGATCGTCGACCGCGAGCCCGCGCGCCTCGCGGAGCGCGTTCGGCATGCTCGCGACGAAGAGGAGCAGGCAGGCCAGAACCAGATCCATGAGCGCCCGCCGCTCGTCGAGGCCCGCGGCACGCTCGGCCGCCATCGCCGCGCGCGGCGCGCGCCAGGTCAGTCCGATCCGGTCGACGATGCCGCGGCGCATCGCTTCAGCGCCGCCGCCGGGCAAGCCAGCCCTCGAGCCGCTCGCGCAGGTCCGCGGCCAGGCGCGGGTCGTCGATCTCGGCCATCGCCTCGTCGAGGAAGGCGAGAACGAGCAGCTCCTCCGCCGTCCGACGCGGGATGCCGCGCGAGGTCAGGTAGAAGAGCGCCGTCTCGTCCACCGCGCCCGAGGTGGACCCGTGGCTGCACTTGACGTCGTCGGCATAGATCTCGAGCTCGGGCTTCGCCAGGAACTGGCTCGTCTCGTCGAGCAAGAGTCCCTGGCTCAGCTGGTAGCCGTCGGTCTGCTGCGCCCCCGGCTTGACCAGGATCTTGCCCTGGAAGACCCCGACCGACCCGCCGCGCAGCACCTTCTTGAACACCTGCCGGCTCTCGCAGCCCTCGGCCGCATGCGTTACGAAGACCGTGTCGTCGTGCAGGAAGCTCCCGTCCCCGACGCAGGCGCCCGCGACATGCGCCACCGCCTCGTCCCCGGTGAACTCGACCACGTGCTCGTTCCGCGTCAGCCGCCCGTTGACGGTCAGCGTGAAAGACTTGAAGAGGCTCCGCGCGCCCAGCCGCGCGAAGAGCGCGGTGAACGCCCGCCGCTCGTGGTCGCGGCCTTGCGTCCGCACGTGGTGCAGGGCCGCCCCGTCGCCAACCTCGACCTCGACGACCGCGTTCATCCGCGCCGCCCCGGCGCCGCTCTCGAGCAGCGTCAGCTCGGCCCCGGGATCGAGCCGGACAACATGGCGAAGCATCGCGTCGGCCTCGGCCGACCGCCGCAGGTACACGAGCCGCAGCGGCTTGCTCGGCTGCCCGGTCACCCGCACCACCACCCCCTCGGCCGCCCGCGCCGTGTTCAGCGACGCCAGCGGCCGGTCGACGGGCGTCTGCCCGCGCCCCTCGATCACCCCGAACACGTCGCGCGCCCAGTGGATATCCGACGCCAGCGCCTCGTCGAGCCGCTGCACCTCGATCCCCTCGACCGGCGCCAGGTCCGACTGCTCCGGCGCGAAAACCCCGTCGACGAAGACGACGCGCACCGCATCGATCTCGTCGAACACGGGAACTTCGTCGGCCGCCAGCACCGCCGCCGCCGGCGCCGGCTGCACGGTCAGGCTCGCCGGGTCGGTGAAGCGCCAGTATTCGTCGCGCCGGACCGGCGCGCCCCGTTCGGCCAGCCGCCGCGCCGCCGCCGCACGCGCCGCCCGCGCCCAGGGCGCCTCGCCGCGCGGCTCGGGCCAGGCGGCAAGCAGCGCCGCCGCGCCGTCGAGCTTCAGGGCCGGGACCGCCATCAGGCCACCGACTTCAGCAGGTCGGCGTAGCCGTTCTCCTCGACCTCGAGCGCGAGCTCGGGCCCCCCCGACTGCACGATCCGCCCGTCGGCCATGATGTGGACGACGTCGGGCGTGATATGGTCGAGCAGCCGCTGGTAGTGGGTGATGACCAGGAACGCCCGGTCCGGCGAGCGGAGCGCATTCACGCCTGCCGCCACCAGCTTCATCGCGTCGACGTCGAGCCCCGAGTCGGTCTCGTCGAGGATGCACATCCGCGGCTCCAGCACCGCCATCTGCAGGATCTCGTTGCGCTTCTTCTCGCCGCCCGAGAAGCCGACGTTGAGCGGACGCTTCAGCATCTCGGCGTCGATGTCGAGCGTCGCCGCCTTCGCCCGCACCAGCTTCAGGAACTCCGCCGCATTCAGCTCCGCCTCGCCCCGCGCCTTGCGCTGGGCATTCAGCGCCGTCCGCATGAACGTGAGGTTCCCGACCCCGGGGATCTCCACCGGATACTGGAAGGCCAGGAACAGCCCCAGCGCCGCCCGCTCCTCGGGCTCGATCGCCAGCAGGTCGGCCCCGTCGAGCGTCGCCGTGCCGGCGGTCACCTCGTAGCCCTCGCGTCCGGCCAGCACGTAGGACAGCGTCGACTTCCCCGACCCGTTCGGCCCCATGATGGCATGCACCTGCCCGGCCCCGACCTCGAGGTCGACCCCCTTCAGGATCGCCTTGTCCTCTTCCTCGAGGCGGACGTGCAGGTTCGTGATCTTCAGCATTCCCTATCCCTCAACCGCCGGCGCCGCGGCCATCGCTGTCCGCGCCCGCCAGCCTGCATTCCAGAAAGTTCCCGCCACCTCGACCGCCACGCCAAGCGCGAGCATCGCTCCGGCAGCACCCCAGCCGGTCGTCGAATTCACCCAGAGCGTCACCGCGAAGGTGAACGGCAGCATCACCAGCGCCGCGATCGCCATGTCCTCGACGGGCACGCGGAAGCCGCGGAAGAAGTCGCCCACCAGATGCGCCACGAGATCCCGGAAGTCCATCAGCCCACGCTCCCTTCCAGCGAAATCGCCACCAGCTTCTGCGCCTCGATGGCGAACTCCATCGGCAGCGCCTGCAAGACCTCGCGGCAGAAGCCGTTGACGACCAGCGCCACCGCCTCCTCCTCGTCCATCCCGCGGCTCCGGCAGTAGAACAGCTGGTCCTCGTCCACCTTCGACGTCGTCGCCTCGTGCTCGACCCGGCTCGTGTTGTTCCGGCACTCGATATACGGCACCGTGTGCGCGCCGCAGTTCTCGCCGATCAGCAGGCTGTCGCACTGTGTGTAGTTCCGGCTCCCCACAGCCTTCGGATGCACCGAGACGAGCCCGCGATAGGTGTTCTGCGCGAACCCCGCCGAAATCCCCTTCGACACGATCCGCGAGCGGGTGTTCTTGCCGAGGTGGTGCATCTTCGTCCCGGTATCCGCCTGCTGCCGGTTGTTGGCGATGGCGATCGAGTAGAACTCGCCCTGGCTCCCCTCGCCCCTCAGGATGCACGACGGATACTTCCAGGTGATCGCCGACCCGGTCTCGACCTGCGTCCACATCACCTTGGCCCGCGCCTCGCGGCAGTCCGCGCGCTTGGTCACGAAGTTCCAGACGCCTCCGCGCCCCTCCTCGTCGCCGGGGAACCAGTTCTGCACCGTCGAATACTTCACCTCGGCGTCTTCCAGCGCCACGATCTCGACGACCGCCGCGTGCAACTGCGAGGTATCCCGCTTCGGCGCCGTGCACCCCTCGAGGTAGGAGACATACGCTCCCTTGTCGGCGATGATCAGCGTCCGCTCGAACTGCCCGGTATTCTCCGCGTTGATCCGGAAATACGTCGACAGCTCCATCGGGCACCGCACCCCCGGCGGCACGTACACGAACGACCCGTCCGAGAACACCGCCGAATTCAAGGTCGCATAGAAGTTGTCGCTGTAAGGCACGACGGTCCCGAGGTATTTCCGCACCAGCTCCGGATGCTCCCGCACCGCCTCGGACATCGAGCAGAAGATCACCCCGGCCTTCGCCAGCTCCGCCTGGAACGTCGTCCCCACCGACACCGAGTCGAAGACCGCGTCCACCGCGACCTTCCGCCCCTCGACGGGCGCCCCGTCCTCGACCCCTGCCAGGATCATCTGCTCCTTCAGCGGGATCCCGAGCTTCTCGTAGGTGGCGAGCAACGCCGGATCGACCTCGTCGAGCGACTTCGGCCGCACCGCCATGCTCTTCGGCCGCGCATAGTAATACTGGTCCTGGAAGTCGATCGTGGGCAGATCCAGCATCGCCCACTCGGGCTGCGCCTCGTCGTACTGCAGCCAGCGCCGATAGGCCTTGACCCGCCAGTCGGTCAGCCACTCCGGCTCCTCGTTCTTCGCCGAGATCAGCCGCACGATGTCCTCGTTCAGCCCCTTCGGCGCGTACTCGGTCTCGATGTCGCTGGAGAAGCCGTACTTGTACCGCTCGCCCACCGAGCGGACGGCATCCACCGTCTCCCGGTCCACCCCCTCGCGAATCTCGTCCAGTGCCGCCATCTCGTACCTCTCCTCGTCGCCGCCGGCCTCAGGCCGCGCGCGCCCGGAACCTCTGGTAGTGCCTTTCCCACGCCGCCGCGAATCCCAGAACCTCGTCGCGGGACGTCCCCGGCCCGATCGAGATCCGGATCGCGCTCGACGCCACCTCGGGCGCGAAGCCCATCGCCGTCAGCACCCGGCTCGCGCGCACCCTGCCGCTGGAACAGGCCGACCCCGCCGAAACCGCGTAGCCCGCCAGATCCATCTGCATCACCTGGGTCTCGCCCTTCCACCCGGGCACCGCGACGCAACTGGTGTTGGGCAGCCGCCGGGCCGCTTTCCCGACAAAAATAGTCGTCGATGCCGCGGAAGCCAGAGCTTCCTCCAGAATATTCCGGGCCTCGGCGACCTCGTCCCAGACGCCCGCCGCCACCTCCGCCGCCGCCGCCGCGACCGCCGCGCCGAAGCCCGCAATCCCGATCACGTTCTCGGTCCCCGCCCGCCGCCCGAGCTCCTGCCCGCCGCCGAGGAGCCGAGGCTCCGCCCGCACCCCAGGCGCCAGCAGCAGCGCGCCGACGCCCTTCGGCCCGCCCGCCTTGTGCCCGGCGAGGATCGCCGTCCGCGCCCCGCTCCAGTCGAAGCCGAAGGGCACCCGCCCGACCGCCTGCGACACGTCGGTGCAGGCGAGCCCCGGCGGCAGCTCCTGCAGGACGCCGGTCTCGCCGTTCGCCGCCTGCACCACGCTCCGCGCCGGATCGTCCACCTCGATCCGCCCGTCCGCGTCGACCGGCAGGCTCGCCTCCACCCAGGCCGCCACGCACTCGTGCTCGACCGCGGCCCCCACCAACCCGCGCCCCGCCAGCGCCAGCGCCGCCGCCTCGGTTGCCCCCGACGTGAACACCACCTCGCCGGCGCCGCAGCCGGTCGCCTCGGCGACCTGCGCCCGCGCCCGCTCGACGATCGCCCGCGCGGCGCGCCCCTCGGCATGCACCGACGACGGATTGCCGACGACGTCCATCGCCGCCGCCATCGCCGCCCGCGCCTCGGGCCGCAGCGGCGCCGTCGCGTTCCAGTCGAGATAGACCCGTGGCTTCACCGGACCTCCTGCAGCTGCGCGTCCTCGTCGACCACCGCGACGAAGCTCGGGACCGCCGGACACGGCGCGAGCTGGTTCCGCACCACGTCGCCGAGCCGCGTCTGGTGCAGCATCACGTACATGTTCGCCGACAGCTGCTCCCACAGCTTGTCCGCCAGCGCCTGCTCGGCCGTGCCGCCCGCCCCGCCCGAGGCCCCGGCGCCGCGGGTCAGCGCGTCCATCGTCTCGTCGACCGCCGCGAGGATCTCCGAGATCCGTATCTCCTCGACCGGCCGCGCCAGCCGGTAGCCGCCGCCCGGCCCGCGCACCGATTCCACGATCTCCGCCCGCCGCAGCTTCACGAACAGCTGCTCCAGGTACGCCAGGCTGATGTCCTGCCGCTCGGCGATCTCGCTCAAGGACACCAGCCGCGCCGGCCCTTGCGCCGCAAGGTCGGTCAGCGCGATCATCGCGTAGCGGCCCTTGGTGCTCAGTTTCATCGCCGCCCTTCTTCGCTCGATCTCGGAGTTGACGCATCCCCTCCGAGTCCTTAACTGCGGGGGGCTCCGGGGTCGCCGACACACGATCTTAGAATTCTTCTAAATTGGGTGACCGATTCCGTCAAGTTTGCTTGGTCGCTCCTGAGGAGGCCGCGTTCGAATGCCCGAGGTGATTTTCCCCGGCCCCGACGGGCGGCTGGAGGGGCGCTACCATCCGCAGAAGAGCAAGGACGCGCCGATCGCCATCATCCTGCACCCCCACCCGCTCTACGGGGGCACGATGAACAACAAGGTGGTCTACAACCTGCACTACGTGTTCCACCGCATCGGCTTCACCTGCCTGCGGTTCAACTTCCGCGGCGTCGGCCGTTCGCAGGGCGAGTATGACCAGGGCATCGGCGAGCTCTCGGACGCCGCCGCCGCCCTCGACTACCTGCAGACGCTGAACGCCAACGCCAAGAACTGCTGGGTGGCGGGCTTCGGCTTCGGCGCCTGGATCGGCATGCAGCTCCTGATGCGCCGCCCGGAAATCGCGGGCTTCGTCTCGGTGGCGCCGCCGGCCAACCAGTACGACTTCTCCTTCCTCGCCCCCTGCCCCTCCTCGGGCCTGATCATCGGCGGCTCCGCCGACCGCGTCGTGCCGCCGGCCGACGTCCAGTCGCTCGCCGACAAGCTGAAGCAGCAGAAGGGCATCACCATCACCCACAAGACGATCGAGGGCGCCGGCCACTTCTTCGACCCCGGCATGGAGGAGATGATCGGGACCGTCGACGCCTACGTCCGCAAGCGGCTCGGGGAGACCAGCCGCTAGGTCCGCCTCTCCAGCCTTTCGCCCGGGCGAAAGCGCGCCTATCTTCCGGGGCGACCCGGAGGAGGCGACCATGACCACCCGAGCCCTGCGCGCGCCCAACATCCTGCTCGTCGTGCTGCTGAGCACGCTGCTCTCGGCCTGCGGCTACAACACCATCCCGACGCTCGAGGAGCAGGCGAAGGCCAGGTGGTCCGACGTGCAGAACAACTACCAGCGGCGCGCCGACCTGATCCCGAACCTCGTCGCCACCGTCCAGGGCTACGCCAACCAGGAGAAGGACGTGCTGACCTCTGTCACCGAGGCGCGCGCCAAGGCGACCCAGATCACCATCTCGGCCGATGACCTGACCGATCCGGCCAAGATCAAGGCCTTCCAGGACGCCCAGAGCCAGCTCTCGGGCGCCCTCGGGCGACTGCTCGCGGTCAGCGAGAATTACCCGGACCTGAAGTCGAACCAGAACTTCCTGGCGCTGCAGTCGCAGCTCGAGGGCACCGAGAACCGCATCGCGGTGGCGCGGCGCGACTACATCGAGGCCGTCCGCGCCTACAACACCGCGCTCCGCACCTTCCCGACCGTGATCTGGGCCAGCACCTTCTTCCGCGGCAGCAAGCCCATGGCCGAGTTCACCGCCAACGACGCCGCGCAGACGCCGCCGGTGGTGAAGTTCTGATGCGGTGACGGCGATGATGCGCCGCGGTCTCGCCCGCGCCCCCTGGGCGCTGGCCGTCGCGCTCCTTTTCGTCGCGACCGCCGCCGCGGCGCTGACCTTCCCGCCGCTCAGCGGCCGCGTCGTCGACCAGGCGGGGATCCTGTCGCCGGCGGCGACGGCGGCGCTCGAGCCGAAGCTCGCCGACCTCGAAGCGAAATCCGGCATCCAGCTCGTGGTCGCCACCGTCGGCTCGCTGCAGGGCGAGGAGATCGAGCCCTACGCCAACGGGCTGTTCCGCGCCTGGAAGCTCGGCGAGGCGGCGAAGAACAACGGCGTGCTGCTGCTCGTCGCGCCCAACGAGCACCGGGTGCGGATCGAGGTCGGCTACGGCCTCGAGGGCACCCTGACTGACGCCCTGTCGAAGGTGATCATCGTCAACGCCATCACCCCGCGCTTCAAGGCCGGCGACTTCAGCGGCGGCGTGACCCGCGGCGTCGACGACATCATCACGGTCCTGACCACCGACGCCTCCGAATGGGAGAAGCGCCCCGAGCTCCGCCTCGACCGCGCCGGCGACAGCGGCCCGCCCGACTGGCTGCCATTCGCGATCTTCCTCGCCTTCGTCATCCTGATGATCGCCTCCTCGCGCTTCCGCCGCTCCGCCGGCAACGTGCTCGTCACGCGCGGCGGTTACTTCCCCGGCGGCTACTCCGGCGGCGGCAGCTGGGGCGGTGGCGGTGGTGGCGGCGGCGGCTTCTCCGGCGGCGGCGGATCGTCGGGGGGCGGCGGCGCCTCGGGGGGCTGGTGATGGAGCTGCCGCCCGAGGATCGCGCCCGGATCACCGCCGCCATCCGCACGGTCGAGGCGACGACCACCGGCGAGATCGTCTGCGTCCTCGCCGAGCAGTCGTCCGACAGCGGCGCGCTGCCGATCCTCATCGCCGCCGCCGCGGCGCTGGCGCTGCCCTGGCTGCTTGTCGCCGCCACCGCGCTGCCGGTCCTCGCGATCCTCGCCTGGCAGCTCGTCGCCTTCCTCGCGCTCGCGATCCTGCTCTGCCTGCCGCAGGTGCGCGTGCGGCTGATCCCCCGCCAGGCCCGCCGCGCGATGGCTTTCCGCGTCGCCACCGAGCAGTTCTACACCCGCGCGATCTCGCGCAAGCGCGACCGCTCCGGCATCCTGATCTTCGTCTCGCTGGCCGAGCACTACGCCCGCATCGTCGCCGACGAGGGCATCGCGGCGGAGGTCCCCCAGTCCCACTGGCAAGGCGCCGTCGACGCGCTGATCGCGCACGCCCGCGAAGGCCGCATCGCCGACGGCTTCGTCGCCGCGATCGAGCTGTGCGCGCCCGTGCTCGCCGAGCGCTTCCCGCGCACCGAGGCCAGCCCCAACGAGCTCCCCGACCGCATCTACTTCATCTGAGAGACCTCTGCGGAAGTCTTCCGGTCGTGGGCGAGGGGCGTTCACGGTCGTGCCCCCCCGCGTGGTGTGGATGCCGGGCAAGGCGCCAGCGCGGGTGGATGGCTACGGGACCGGTCGATCGGATGCCGGCCGTCATGCGGAACGCGTCCGCCGCAATCGCCATGCGGTCCGTCCGCCTCCGCCGGCCCGCTGCCCCTCCCCGCCGGGCCCCGAGCCCCGGCGGTCGCCCCGCCTCCCCCTTCTCCTATCGGGTAGTGCCGGGGGGGTCGAGGGGCGGCGAGCGCCCCCCTCGGGCCGCCCCGGGATCCGACGGGGAACGAAGAGCAAGGGAGGCAGCGCCCGGGCCTTCGGCCCAGAGGCCCGCGCATGCGGGCGACGGCGCCAAAGCGCCGCGGGCCCCCTCCCCCTCCTCTCCGAGCGGAAGCCGCACCATTGCCAGGAATACGACCTACGACCCCGGACAACGATTGAAATCCGATTAACGGCCGGATTCCATTTCCAGCAATATCAGATACTTGACCCAAGTGTCCGGGCCCGGACACCCCCCGGACACGTGGACGATTCCCGGCGTCGCCCGTTGGCGCCTCAGCCCCGCGCCTGGCTCGCCTCGACCGTGTCGGCGAACGTCCGGAGCCCGGTGACCGGCGCTCCGACCATCACCGCCATGTTCCCCGGCTTGTGCTCGTTCCGCCGCATCTTCACGTGCGCATAGGGGATCTGCGCCCAGGGAAACACCTCCGACATGCACGGATCGAGCCGCCGCTCCAGCATCAGCTGGTTTGCCGCCGACGCCTGCTTGAGGTTGGCGAAATGGCTCCCCTGCACCCGCTTCTGGTTCATCCACAGGTAGCGCGCGTCGAGCGTCAGATTGTACCCCGACGTCCCGGCGCAGATCACCACCATCCCGCCCTTCTTCACCACCAGCACCGAGACCGGAAACGTCGCCTCCCCCGGATGCTCGAACACCATGTCGACGTTCACGCCCTTGCCGGTGATGTCCCAGATCGCCTTCCCGAACTTCCTCGCCTCCCCCAGCCACTCCTTGTACTCGGGCGAATTCACCGTCGGCATCTGCCCCCAGCACTTGAACTCCCGCCGGTTGATCACCCCCTTCGCCCCCAGCGACAGCACGAAGTCGCGCTTGTTCTCCTCCGAGATCACGCCGATCGCGTTCGCCCCCGCCGTGTTGACCAGCTGGATCGCAAACGACCCGAGGCCGCCCGACGCGCCCCAGACCAGCACGTTCTGCCCCGGCCGGAGCTCGTGCGGCGCATGCCCGAACAGCATCCGGTAGGCCGTCGCCAGCGTCAGCGTGTAGCAGGCCGACTGCTCCCAGGTCAGGTGCTTCGGCCGCGCCATCAGCTGCTGCGACTGCACGTTGGTGAACTGGGCGAAGCTGCCGTTCGGCGTCTCGTACCCCCAGATCCGCTGGCTCGGCGAGTACATCGGGTCGCCGCCGTTGCAATGCTCGTCGTCCCCGTCGTCCTGGTTGCAGTGGACGACGACCTCGTCCCCCACCTTCCACCGCCGCACCTTGTCGCCGACCGCCCAGACGATCCCCGCCGCATCCGACCCCGCGATGTGATAGGCCGCCTTGTGGACGTCGAAGGGCGAAATCGGGATCCCGAGCCCGGCCCAGACCCCGTTATAGTTGACCCCCGCCGCCATCACGAAGACCAGCACCTCGTTCGAATCGAGCTTCGGCGTGTCGACCACCTCGACCTGGAACGAGACGTCCGGCTCGCCGTGCCGCTCGCGCCGGATCGCCCAGGCGTACATCTTCGCCGGCACGTAGCCGAGCGGCGGGATCTCCCCGACCGCGTAGAGCTCCTTCTCCGGAGCGGTGTAGGCGGGCTGGCTCTGCGGGGCGTCCAGGGACATGGCAACCTCCTCGATGGTGCGGCGCGGCCGAATGCGCGCGCAACTTTATTGCGGAAACACGCTCAAAACATCATGTACATTATCCGCCCGAACGCGCAACGCCTTTTGTGCGCTGCGGTGAATCTAGCGCGGGCCGGAAGCCGCCCGCGCGCGCGAGGCGAGGACATGGGTGAGCCCGACCAGCACCGCCCAGGCGAGGAACAGCAGGGGCTTGCCCGCGAACGCCAGCGGCAGCACGACGAGCCCGAAGACGATCGGGATCATGTCCGCCGCCTGCCAGCCGTCCCTGAGCAGGTCCGGCAACTGCCCGAGCGCGCTGCCGATCAGCCCCGCCACCATCGTCGCGAGCACGGCGCCGAGCGCGGCCAGCACCCAGCCGGCGATGCCGCGCCGACCGAACAGGCCCGACAAGAGCCAGCCGGCGATGCCGCCGCCGAGGCTCATCGTCACGATGTAGCGGATGATCAGCCGCCAGGGCAGCTCGGACCAATGCCCGATCTTCAGGGACGGCAGGTCGCCCGCCAGCAGCACGAAGAACAGCCCGGCGCCGATCAGCGCCATCATGCCCGCCGTGACGAACGCCGGCGGCCGCCCTCGACCCGACTGCGGAATCTCGCCCACCCCCTCGATTCGTAGCAGACGACGATTGCCCAAATCCGCGGACGGCGCAAACCGGGCCCAGTGCGGCGCGAGAAGATTGCGGCCCGGAGCGCGGCGACGAAATGTTATTGCGCTGCCGTCTTGACGACGCGCGCTGCAATGCAGCATTGTCGCGGGAGCACCTCGGGAGCCACGGAATGACCGAAACCGTCCGCGACAAGCCCTGGCTCTTCCGCACCTACGCCGGCCATTCGACCGCCGCCGCCTCCAACGCGCTCTACCGCTCGAACCTCGCCCGCGGCCAGACCGGCCTGTCGGTCGCCTTCGACCTGCCGACCCAGACCGGCTACGACAGCGACCACCCGCTCGCCCGCGGCGAGGTCGGCAAGGTCGGCGTCCCCGTCTCCCACCTCGGCGACATGCGCGCCCTCTTCGACGGCATCCCGCTCGAGGCGATGAACACCTCGATGACGATCAACGCCACCGCCGCCTGGCTCCTCGCGCTCTACGTCGCCGCCGCCGAGGAGCAGGGCGCCGACGTCGCGAAACTCCAGGGCACGGTGCAGAACGACATCATCAAGGAATACCTCAGCCGCGGCACCTACGTCTTCCCGCCCGAGCCGTCGCTCAGGCTGATCGCCGACGTCGCGCAATACTGCTACCGCGCGGTGCCGAAGTGGAACCCGATGAACGTATGCAGCTACCACCTGCAGGAAGCCGGCGCGACGCCCGAGCAGGAGCTCGCCTTCGCCCTCGCCACCGCCCGCGCCGTCCTCGACCAGGTCCGGGGCCAGGTCGACGCCAACGACTTCCCCGAGCTCGTCTCGCGCATCTCCTTCTTCGTGAACGCCGGCATCCGCTTCGTCACCGAGATGTGCAAGATGCGCGCCTTCGTCGACCTCTGGGACGAGACCTGCCGTGACGGCTACGGCGTCGCCGACCCCAGGCTGCGCCGTTTCCGCTACGGCGTGCAGGTGAATTCGCTCGGCCTGACCGAGCAGCAGCCCGAGAACAACGTCTACCGCATCCTGATCGAGATGCTCGCCGTCGTCCTCTCGAAGAAGGCCCGCGCCCGCGCAGTCCAGCTCCCGGCCTGGAACGAGGCGCTCGGCCTGCCCCGCCCCTTCGACCAGCAGTGGTCGCTCCGGATGCAGCAGATCGTCGCCTACGAGACCGACCTCCTCGAATACGAGGACCTCTTCGACGGCAACCCGGCCGTCGAGGCCAGGGTCGAGTCGCTCAAGGCCGGCGCCCGCGCCGAGCTCGAAAAGATCGACGCCATGGGCGGCGCCGTCGCCGCCATCGACTACATGAAGGGCGAGCTCGTCGCCGCCAACACCGCCCGGCTCGCCCGCATCGAGGCCGGCGCCACCGTCGTCGTCGGCGTCAACCGCTTCACCGAGGCCGAGCCCTCGCCGCTGACCGCCGGCGACGACGGCATCCTCGTCGTCGACCCCGCCGTCGAGGCCGAGCAGGTCGCCCGCCTCGCCGCCTGGCGCGCCGCCCGCGACGGCGCCGCGGTCGACGCCGCGCTCGCGGCGCTGAAAGACGCGGCGCGCGCCGGCGAGAACGTGATGCCCGCCTCGATCGCCGCCGCCAAGGCCGGAGTGACGACCGGCGAATGGGGCGCCGCCATGCGCGCGGTCTTCGGCGAATACCGGGCCCCGACCGGGGTCGGCAAGGCGATGTCGGCCCCCGCCGGCAACCTCGCCGACGTCCGCGCCGCCGTCGAGGCGGCGAGCACGCGCCTCGGGCGGCGCATCAAGTTCCTCGTCGGGAAGCCCGGGCTCGACGGCCACTCCAACGGCGCCGAGCAGATCGCGGTGCGCGCCCGCGACAGCGGGATGGAGGTCGTCTACGAGGGCATCCGCCTGACGCCCGCCCAGATCGTCAACGCCGCGCTAGAGGAGTCGGTGCATGTCGTCGGCCTCTCGATCCTCTCGGGCTCGCACCTGCCGCTGGTCGCCGAGGTGCTCGAGCGCATGCGCGAGGCCGGCCTCGACGACGTCCCGCTGGTCGTCGGCGGCATCATTCCGCTCCAGGACGCCGAGGCCCTGCGCGCTGCCGGGGTCGCCCGCGTCTACACGCCCAAGGACTTCGAGCTGAACCGCATCATGCTCGACATCGTCGCCCTCGCCAGCGACGCCGCGCGGGCCGCCGCCTGATCCCGGTCGGGGCGGCGCCCGGCCCGGCGAGCAACGCCGGCACAGGCACGCCCGGCGCCGCACTATCCCAAAAGGTCGGTCTCCTTGACCGAGCCCTGCGGCCGGGTTACAAATTCGGTATTCTTCGTCGAGCGATGAAAGCTTTCACGCATTGATCGGGTTGGCCCCATGGCCTTGGGCGAGTCTCCTTCGGAACTAGGCGGCAACGAGCGCGGATTGCTCGACGTGATCGACGTGATCTACGACGCGGCCACGCCGCAAGGCTCCTGGACCGAGGTCGGGAACGCGCTGCTCGAGCTCTTCGGCGCCGGGTCCGCTTCGATCATGGCCGGCAACCCCGCGGCCGGCGAGCGCAAGCTCCTCTATCGCGGCGACCTGCCGCTCGATGCGGCCGTGGCCTACCGCGACCACTACTGGACGGTGGACCTCTGGACCAATCGCGCGGCGAAGGCGATCGCGCGGGCGAAGGACCCGTCCCGTCCGGGCGTCTGGCGGAGCGGCACCCTGGTCACCGACACCGAGTTCCTGCGCAGCGAATTCTACGCCGACTTCGGCCGGCGGCTGGGGCTGCGCTACGTCGTCGGCACCGTGATCCCCATCGACGGCACGAACTTCATGCCGATCGGGCTGCATCGCCCGCCCACGTCCGACCATTTCGAAGCCGTGCACGTGCGGATGCTCGAGCGCCTCGTGCCGCATCTGCGCCGCGCGATGCTGCTGGGCGACCGGCTCGGCCGGGAAGGCGCCGGCCGCGCCGTCGCGGGCCTCGCGGCGCTCGACGGGCTCGCGATCGGCGTCGTCGTGGTCGATGCCGCATTGCGCGTGCGGTTCGCGAACGCCGCGGCCGAGGCGATGGCCGGGCGCGACGGGCCCTACCGGTTCGTGCAGCGGACGCCGCTCGACCGGAGCATTGCCCTGACCGCCACCCACCGCGCCGACTCCGCGGCGCTGGCCGCGCTCGCACGCGATGTCGCCGTCGAAGGCGCCGCCGGCAGTGCGGTCGGCCTGCGCGACGCCAGCGGGGCGCCGGCCGTGGCGGCGCTGGTGTCGCCCCTGCCCGGACGCATGCTGCGGGCGAGCGACGAGCCGGGCGGCCGGGTTGCCGGACAGGCGCTGGTCCTGCTCCGCGACATGCGCCCGCGACGCCTGAACCTCCCCCCCGGATTGCTCATCGACCTCTTCGGCCTGACCCGGGCGGAAGCCGAGGTTGCGCTGGCGCTCGTGGGCGGCGAGACCAAGGAGGCGGTCGCGGCGAGCCGCGGCGCGCGCGTGACCACCGTCCGGACGCAGGTCCGCGCGGTGCTCGCCAAGACCGGCGCGGCCAACCTGCGCGACCTCGAGAGGCTCCTCGCGACCCTGGCCTGACCGGGGCTCCGCCGGCGGTCCGAGGCCCCGGACAATCCTTGCTATCCGGTTAACGCCCGGGGTCCCAACTCAACGATTACAATAGCTTACGGGTCTGCCCGACCCCGGACAAACCCCCGGGCGGGCACGCGCGATGCCGCCCGGTCAGGCCGGGCGGTTCCATTCCCCGCCGCCGCTGCCGTAGGTTCTCGGCGGCTCGCGGTCGAGTTCGGCATCGCCTTCGGGCTCGGAGAGCAGGCTGTCGATCGCGAGCCTGTCCATCGGCCCGCGGCGCGCGTGTATGGTCGCCTGCGCGCCCGTGCGCCGCTGCTCGTCGAGGAGCGCGATCACGCTCTCGCCGAGCTCGAGATACTCCGGCGCATGGTCGAGGTTCATCATCTCGCCGAACTGCTCGTTGAACGACAGCGGCACGAACGGCACGCGAGCCCCCATGCTGGCGAAGGTCAGCTCCGAGAAGGCGAGGCGCTCGTCGTCGCAGCAGAGGAAGTCGACCCGCACGTGCATGAAGCACTGCGCCAGCCGCCGCGCATCCTCGATCATCCGGTCGAGGATCGCCGGCCGCGGCAGGTCGCGCGGGTCGTCCTTGCCGTCCCGCCAGGTGAAGGGCACCCGCCGCCAGTTGATGTCGAAGACCGCGTACTGCGTGCCGCGAAGGCCGACCTCCCCATCGACGTTGCGCCCGGTGATCACCGACAGGAACACCGGCTTGCCCATGAAGCAGTAGACCTTGTACTCGTACATCTGCTCCTTCGGTTCCAGGTACTCCTCGACCAGCCACCGCTTCTGGATCGATCGGTAATGGAACTCGCCGGTCTGGCGCCATTGGTCGAAGGCCATCCAGTCGCTGACCTTGGCGATCAGCTCCTCGCGCGGGGTATGCATCCCCGGCTTCTCGATGTGGTTCTGGCCGCTGCCGAAGTTGGACTTGAGCACGAAGCTCGCAGGCAGCTCCACCCCGGCGAGCTCGGCCGGGTCGGACCCGGTCGCCAGCAGCTCCGGCGCCGCGGTCTGCGCCTCCATGAACCGCAGATACTCGCGGACCGCGATCTTGTCGGCGGCGTAGCTCATCAGCGGATTGGGGTGGTTCAGGAACTGCCACCGCACCTTCTCGTCGAGCCAGACCGGGTGCTCGAGGTCGGGAAGATGGTCGTTCCGGCGCGCGTAGTGATAGGCGATCGCCTCGGCGTCCGATCGGAAGGTCGCGTCGTACAGCGCCTCCTGCAGCGGCCGCTTGTCCGCCATGAGGAGCCGGCGGCCGCGCAGCCCGAGGTGCGCCCATCGGCGCCGCCGCTCGATGCGCGCGACGAAATCGTCCCGATCAATCCCAGCCTTGGGCATCCCCCGACCTTCCCCCTGGCACGTTCCGGCAACGAATTGAGTGATATGGCCCCCGGCATAACACCATGGCCCCTCTCCGTCGAGAAGTTCAAGTCACTTCCACGTGCCGGTTCGCCCTCCCTGCTAGCCCAGTGCCCGGAAGAGCGTCACGCACCGGTCCGAGAGCTCCGCCGCGTCCTCGCCGAGGTGGCCGCGCGCCTCAGCCATGAGGCGGGCGAACGCCGCGTCGTCGCCGTCCCGGCAGATCGCGTCCAGCGACTGCAGCGCGGCGATGAGCCGGTGCCGCGCCTCGCCGGCGAAGGGGTTCGACGTCTGGATCTTCCAGTAGACGTGCGGCTCGCCCGACAGGATGCGCGCGGCGAGCATGCGCATGACGCGGTTCGGGGGCGTGCCGAAGATCGTCCCCTCGGCGCTCGCCGACATCGCATAGCCGAGGATCGCGGCATGCAGCTGCGCCTGCGCCTCGGCCGCCAGCCGGTCGTGGCGTTCGGCATCGAGCCGGATGATCTCGAGCCCCGCGCCCTCGAGAAAACCGTCCAGCCGCTCGGGGAAGCGCGGCCGGCGCAGGTCCGTGACCACGATCGACCGCCCGGCCCAGGCGAGCCCCGGCCCGAACAGCGGATTGACCGACACGAGCCCGCAGCCGCCCGCGTCGCCCACCGCCTCGACGTAGGGCGCCTTCACCGAGGTGCAGTCGACCAGCATCGCCTCGGGCGCCATCGCGCCGGCGACCCCGGCGGCGGCCCGGCAGGCCACGCCGTCGGGCACGGCCAGCAGCACCAGGTCGACCTCCGCCAGCCGCCGCCGCATCTCCTCCGACAGATCGAGGACGTCGGCCGCCATGACCCCGTCGCCGGCCCGGACGTCCACGCCCAGCGTCGCGCAGCCGGCCGCGGCGAGCCGTTCCGCGAACATCCGGCCCATGCCGCCGCCGGCGCCCACCACGATCGCCCGCGCGAAGCCGGCCATCGGCCTATGCCTCCCGCCGCGCGTCCTCGCCGGCAGGCGCCGCCGGAGCGTCGAGGTCGGCCGGCAGCGGGCGGGCACCCGGCGCGCGCTCGACGTAGTGGACGCAGAGATGCGCCGGCGCGCCGAGCGACACCGTCGCCATCCGGACGCCCGATCCCGACTCGGGATGCAGGGCGACGGCATTTCCCCGCCGCCTGAGCTCGCCGACCGTCGGCGCCAGCGCGTGCACCTGGATGGCCACATGCGCCGGGCAAGCCCCCTCCGCCCCGGCGGCGCGCTCGGTCACCAGGAGCGCGACGTCGCCGCCCCTCAGGATCGCCGCGCCCCCTTCGTCGCGCGCGTCCTGCCTGACCCGCTCGAACGACAGCCGCTGGCAGATCATCGCGCAGGCGGCCTCGAGGTCGTCGACCTCGACGCGGCCGTGATCGAGGCTCACGCCCTGGAACAGCAGCTCGCCGCCCTCGATCCCGCCCACCTCGTTCTCGATCTGGCAGGCGTGGCTGATGATCGTCGTCCAGAGCCGCTCGACCAGCTTCGGATCGAGCCCGGCCTCGCGGGCGCGCCGGAGGCGGGTTGCGAACATCTCCTGGATGCGCGACGGCTGCATGACGGCGATCCCCGTCCGGCGCTTGTGCTCGGCCACGGCGCGGATCGTGCGGAACCGGCGGCCGAACAGCCCCATCAGCTCGGCATCGATGCCGTCGAGCTCCGCCCGCATGACCTCGAGCCGTTCCACGGCTTCGGACTCGGTCACTGCGCGGCCAGGATGTTTCCGGCGGAACCGGCCCGCTCGTCGAGCGGGTCGAGCCGCATCAGCGTCGTGCGCAGCAGCTCGCCCTTCAGCATCGTCTCGTCGAACTCGCCGACCGGGTCCGACAGCGCGATGATCGCGCCGCCCGCCCCGACCGAGGCGTGGCTGCCGTTGAGCACCACGGTGCGGATCACGATGTTGAGGTCGACGGCCGCGTCCAGCGAGAAGTACCCGATGGCGCCGGAGTAGATCCCGCGCGGGCCCGCCTCCAGCCCGTCGATGATCTCCATCGTCCGGACCTTGGGCGCGCCGGTCATCGAGCCGCCCGGGAACAGCGACCGCACGCAGGATACCGCCGTCTCGCTGTTGCGCAGCTCGCCCACAACGGTCGAGACCATCTGGTGGACGGTTGCGAACGACTCGATCGCGCAGAGGTGCGGCACGGCGACCGTGCCGGTCCGGCAGACCCGGTTGAGGTCGTTGCGGATCAGGTCGACGATCATCAGGTTCTCGGCCTGGTCCTTCTCGCTCGTCCGCAGCTCTTCCTTCAGCGCCTCGTCCTCGGCCTCGGTCTTGCCGCGGGCGATGGTGCCCTTGATCGGCTTGCAGCTGACCAGCCCCTCCTTGGAGACATGCACCATGCGCTCGGGCGAGCAGCTCAGCACGCTGAGCCTGTCGAAGCGCAGGAAGGCCGAATAGGGCGCCGGGTTGATGCTGCGCAGCACCTTGTAGGTCGCGAGCGGGTCCTTCTCGTAGCTCCGGGTCCATTCGTTGCAGAGGCAGACCTCGTAGGATTCGCCGTCGGCGATCTCGTGCAGCGAGCGGCGGATGCGATCGAGGTAGGCGTCCCGGTCGTGGCGCATCACCCAGGGCTCGGTCTCGGCCACCGGCGCCGGGGCCACCGGCGCCGGGCCCGGCACGAAGCCGCTCTCGGCGAGCCGGGCTTCGACCGCCTCGAACCAGTCGCGGGCGTCGGCTTCCTTGCCCGGCTCCACCAGGCAGACCATCCAGGTCTCGTCCCGCTCATGGTCATGGGCCACGAAGCGGTCGGCGAAGATCATCTTGGAATCGGCCGTGCGGCTCTTGTGCGCGTTCTTCCCGCCGCAGTCGGCCTTCAGCTCGTAGCCGAGGTAGCCGAGGTAGCCGCCCTTGAAAGGTACCGGCATGTCGTGGTCGTCGATGAACTCGATCGCCTTCATCCGCCGGTCGAGGCAGTCGAAGATGCTCTCCTGGAACGTCTGCACGCCGGCGCGCGACGTCACCTCGACCACGCCCGAGGTGACGTCGTAGCTGACCAGCTCCGCGTGCGGGCCCTGGTCGTCGCCCATGAACGAATAGCGGCCCTGATGCCGGGCGTGCGAGCTCGAGTCGAGCCAATAGGCGTGCGGCGCGTCGCCGTAGAGGATCTCGAAGCAGGCGTCGGACGGCAGCCCGGTCTCGAGCCGCTTGAACATCGGCTTCAGGCGGTTGGACTCGGCCGCCGGAGCGGCGGTCCCGTTCAGGGCCTCCTCCGACTGCCGGAGCATCAGGTATTCCTCCGCCAGGGCGAGGAAGTTCTTGATGATCCGGTCGCCGTGCTCCGAGGCGATCGATTCCGGATGGAACTGCACGCCCCAGAGCGGGAGCTCGGTATGATGCAGGCCCATGACCAGGCCGTCGTCGGTCACCGCGTCCACTTCGAGGCATTCGGGAAGATCGGCGACGATCAGGGAATGGTAGCGCGTCGCGTTGAACGGCGAGGGGATGCCTGCGAAGACCTGCTTCCCGTTGTGGCGGATCTTGCTCAGCCGGCCGTGCATCGGCTCCGGGGCATGCTTGACGGTTCCGCCGGAAAAATGCCCGATGCCCTGGTGGCCGAGGCAGACGCCGAGGACCGGCTTGCGGTAATCCTTCAGGATCGTCTCGCAAAGCCCGAAGTCGCGCTGCCTTTCCGGGCGCCCCGGTCCGGGCGACAGGATGACGGCGTCGAAGTCCAGCTTGCGAAGCTCGCTCTCCGATAGAGCGTCATTGTAGATGACGATCGGATCGATTCCGGACGCGGCGGCAACCAGCTGCACCAGATTATAGGTAAAACTGTCGTAATTGTCGATGATCAGTGTACGCTTCAACAAGAAATGCCCGCCATGCGCCATGAATAGCCACCCCCTTTCACCACCACAAGCAGTCATGCTCGACAAACCGGCGAAGGGTACCACGGGCGCCCGAGCGGAGACAATACCGGAACGCAGCATGACACGGGCATGAAGGCGCCGACAGGAAAGACGGTTTTCCAGCTCGTTACCCGCCGCGGGTCAGCTGCCGCGTCAAGTTCCTGTCGATCCCAATTCGGTGAGCGGCGCCGTGCCCCGGCCGGCCGCCGCGACGCGTCACCCCGCCTCCATCCGAAGGACTCGGTCCCGCCCGGCGCCGGCCGATCCCGCGTCGAGCCTCGATCGGGTCCGCAAATCGTATGGCCGCTTTCTGTACGCCTTCCATACGTGTTCCATCCCATCCAAGCCGCTGACAAGACGGACGGAATCCCCCCGACCCCGGCTGGCCGCCGGATCCGGCGGATCTCGGGTCGGACCGGCCTGCCCGCTACCTCCCCGCTACCCGCGCCTTGCCAACGCCACGCGGCACACGCTATCAGGCGGCGCGACGGGTGATTAGCTCAGTCGGTAGAGCGTCTCGTTTACACCGAGAATGTCGGCGGTTCGAGCCCGTCATCACCCACCAGAGCTTCACCGACCAGCGGGCGACTTCGACGGTGCCCGAGGCGCTCGACCGCAGGGCGCATGGCGCCGCCCCGCGCCCCTTGACGCCTGGGGCGGGCGCGCCAAAGGTGGCGGGCCCGGGAGGAAAGAATGATAGCCGATGCCGCCACCATCGACCGCAGCGCCTTCGAGCGGACCTACGACGTCTGCGTGATCGGCGCCGGTCCCGCCGGCATCACCGTCGCCCGCAAGCTGGCCGCGGCCGGCGCGAGCGTGGCGCTGATGGAAGCCGGCGGCATGGAGATCTCCGCCGAGAGCCAGGACTGCTACGTCGGCGTCAACCAGGGGCTCGAGTATTTCGACCTCGACGTCTGCCGCCTGCGCTTCTTCGGCGGCACCTCCAACCACTGGGGCGGCTGGAGCCGCGCGCTCGAGGCGATCGACTTCCTGCCGAAGCCCTGGGTGCCCTTCTCCGGCTGGCCGATCGGCCAGATCGACCTCGACCCCTACCGCACCGCGACCGACGCGATCCTCGACATCCCCTCCGCCAGCGAGGCGCCCGACCTGCCGATGCGGGAGACCGGCTACGACTTCCACCGCTTCCAGTTCCGCTTCTCGCCGCCGACCCGCTTCGCCGAGAAATACGGGCCCGAGATCGAGGCCTCGCCCGCGATCACGCTGGTGCTGAACGCCAACCTCGTCGACCTCCGCCTCGACGACGCGCTCACCAGCGTGACCGGCGCCGTCTTCCGCAGCTACGACCCGGCCGACAAGGGTTTCACCGTCAAGGCCCGCGCCTACGCCCTCTGCACCGGCGGCATCGAGAACGCCCGCCTGCTCCTGAACTTCACGAGCCAGGTTCCCGAGGGCATCGGCAACCGCTCGGGCTGGGTCGGCCGCTGCTTCGCCGACCACCCGCACTTCCTGATCGGCGAGTGCGTGCTGCGCGTGCTGGTCCGCGAGCGCGAGTTCTACGCCCCGACCGAGCTCTTCATGCTCGAGCACGCCTGCCTGAACTTCGGCCTCCGCCTCGAGCCGCGCTGGATCTGGCCCAGCGAGCTGCCGTCGCTCGCCCGCGAGGACGTGCCGCCCGACACCTTCAACATCCTGCTCGAGAAGCTCGTCCGCGACCCGATCATCGACCGCACGCTGACCGACCGGCTGGTCCTGCCGCAGCCGACCGGCCAGACCGGCGTCGTCCGCATCGCCCAGGAGGCCGCGCCCAACCCCGACAGCCGCGTCGGCCTCACCGACGAGCGCGACGCCTTCGGCCTGCGCCGCGTCGCGATGAACTGGCAACTCGCCGAGATCGACATCGCGACGATGCGCACCGCCGTGACGGCCTTCGGCAAGCACCTCGCCGACGAGAACATCGGCCGCGTCCAGGTCTCCGACTGGCTCCTCGCCGACCCGCCGCAGTTCCCGGCGATCGGCGACGACGAGGTCGGCGGCAAGCACCACATGGGCACCACCCGCATGGCCGCCGACGACCGCACCGGCGTCGTCGACGCCGACTGCCGCGTGTTCGGGACGCAGAACCTCTTCATCGGCGGCTCCAGCGTCTTCGCCACCACCGGCCACTGCAACCCGACCTACACCCTCGTCCAGCTCGCCGGCCGGCTCGGCGACCACCTGGCCGCCTGGCTCGCCGGCTGAGGCATCAGCCCGCGACCGCCGCGCCCCCGCGCCAAACCCCTGCGAGCGCCAGCCCGGGGTCCAGATGCACGAAGTCGGCCGGCATCCCGGGCGCGAGCGTCCCGAGCCGTCCCGCGCGCCCGAGCGCCGCCGCCGGCGCCGCCGTCGCCATGCGAAGCGCCTGCGGCAGCGTGATCCCGACCTCGCGCACCATCACCCGGATCGCGCGCGCGAAGTCGAGGTCGGCGCCGGCGAGCGTGCCGTCCGCGAGCATCAGCCGGCCGTCGCGCCGCGCGATCCAGCGCCCGTTGAGCTCGAAGCCGTCGAGCCCGGTCCCCGCCACCGCCATCGCGTCGGTGACGAGGAAGATCCGGTCGGCCCCCCGCTTCGCCGCCAGCGCTGCCCGGATCGAGACCGGGGCAACGTGGACCGCGTCGGCAATCAGCCCGGCGCTCACGTCCCCCGAGTCCAGCGCAGCGCCGACCAGCCCCGGCTCGCGGCTCCCCAGCTGGCTCATGGCGTTGAAGAGATGCGTCACCATCCGCGCCCCGGCCGCGAAGGCCGAGCCCGCCTCGGTGGCGGTGGAATCGCTGTGTCCGAGGCTGACGATCGCCCCCGCCGCCGCCAGCGCCGCCACCTGCTCCAAGGTCGCGCTCGCCGGCGCCACGGTCACGATCACCACCGGCAGCCGCGCAGCGGCGTCCGAGAGAAGCGCCAGGTCCGCCTCCTGCATCGGCCGGATCAGCCGCGGGTCGTGCGCCCCCTTCCGGCGCAGGTCGAGGTGCGGCCCCTCGAGGTGCAGCCCGACGAACCCCGGCACCCCCTCCGCGACCGCGGCGATCCCCGCCTCGACCGCGGCGCGGGTGACCTCCGGCGTGTCGGTGATCAGCGTCGGCATCAGCGCCGTCGTCCCGAGCCGCGCGTGCGCGGCGCAGATCGTCCGGATACCGCCGAGGTCGGGGCTGCCGTTCAGCATCACCCCGCCGCCGCCGTTCACCTGCAGGTCGACGAACCCCGGCGCCACCACCCCGCCGGCGAGCCGCACCCGCGCGCCCGCCGGTGCCTCGCCCGGCGGCACGATCCCGGCGACCCGCCCGTCCTCGACGACGAGCGCCGCATCGGCATGCAGCCGCGCCCCGTCGAAGACCGAGGCGCCGGAAAAGACCGTGACCGTCACCGCGGTTCCCCTACCGCGATTCGGGACGGGGTCAAGGCTCGCGAAGCGACCGCGCGCCAGCGCGGCTCGGCCTTGACGCCGGCCCGAATCGCAGCCCCACGCTGGAGAAGGCGCGTCGATGAAGCAGCCGCTTCATCAAGCGCTTCCCAAGCAGCTCTTCCTTCCTTTCTTCCTTCCTCGGCCGCCACACCCGCCAACGCCGCCGCGCGGCGCGGCCACGACGCCGACACGTGCGGGCCGCCGGCGCGCCGCCCCTTCATACCGTCTCCGTGACCTTGCGCAGGTGGGGCGGCGTGTCGGGGTTGAACCCGCGCCGCCGCGCCAGCGCCTCGATGAAGCGATAGAACGTCACCGCAACGACCAGCGGCGCGGTCAGCGGGTGCACGCCGCCGACCGACGGCAGCGCCCGCACCCCCGGTCCCGCGCCGGCGGCGGTCAGGAAGACGTCCGCCCCCTGCCCCGCCAGCCGCTCGGCCGTCGCGATGACCTGCGGCAGCGCCGCGTCCTCGATCCCGAGCGCCAGCACGGGGAAGTGCGCCTGCACGAGCGCCGCGGGCCCATGCAGCACCTCGGCCGCCGAGTAGCTCTCGGCATGTATCCCGCTCGTCTCCTTGAACTTGAGCGCCATCTCGGCCGCGATCGCGAACCCCGGGCCGCGGCCGAGCACGAAGGCCGAGTTCGCCCGCGCCAGCCGGTCCGACAGCGGTCCCCAGTCGCAGGCCAGCGCCTGCTCGAACTGGCCAGGGAGCGCCGCGACCGCCGCCCGCAGCGCCGCGTCCTGCTGCCACTCGGCGAGGAGCGCGAGTCCCGCCAGGACCGAGGCGACGAAGGTCTTCGTCGCCGCGACGCTCCGCTCGGTTCCGGCCGTCAGCGGCAGCGCATGGGCGGAGGCCGCCGCCATCGGCGAGCCGGCATCGTTGGTGACAGCGACGGTCAGCGCGCCCCCGGCCCCGGCGCTCCGCATCATCTCGACGATGTCGGGGCTCTGGCCCGACTGGGAAATCCCGAGGCAGACCGCGCCGCCGAGCCGCAGCTGCCGGCCGTAGACCGAGGCGACCGAGGGCCCCACCGAGGCGACCGGGATCCCGGCCACGAGCTCGACCGCGTACTTGAGGTAGCTCGCCGCATGGTCCGACGACCCCCGCGCCACGGTGACGACGAGGCCCGGGTCGGCCGCGCGCATCGCCGCCGCCGCCGCCTCCACGGCCCCGCGCGAGCGGTCGAGGAACCGCGCCGCAGCAGCCGGGATCTCCTCGACCTCGGCCAGCATATGGGTCTTCTCGGTCATTCGCTGGCTCCCTTCCGCGAAGGCGTCGGCCGCACGATAGAGCGGCCAGCGGCGCTCGGCCACCCGCACAGCGCGCTCATGCGAGCCCGCGCGCCAGCGCCAGCGCCCCGTCGAGCGCGGTGCCGAGCGGCGGCCGGATCAGCCCCGGATAGCGCCCGGCAAGCCGCCCGGCATAGACCGGCCCGAGCCCGCCGAGGAAGCAGACCGGCAGCGGCCCGTCCGCCTGCAGCCGGTCGATGGCGGCGACGACGGCCGCCTCCGCCTCTGCGAGGACCGCGCTCGCGGCCGGGTCGCCGGCCGCCGCCGCCGCGAGCACGTCCCGCACGATCCGCGCGAAGTCGGCCGGGCTCGCGCGCTGCCCGAAGGCGACTGTCCCGATGGCCCCGCCGGCCGCGTCAAGCGCAGCGGTGAGGAGCGGCGTCATCGTCGCGATCCCGTCGTGGGCCAGCAGCGCCGCCTCGTAGACGGCGCGGCCGATGCGGGCCCCGCTGCCCTGGTCGCCGAGCACGAACCCCCAGCCGCCGATCATCCGGACCTCGCCGCCGCGCTGCACGCCATAGACCGTGCCGGTGCCGAGCGCCGCGGTGATCCCATCATTGGCGCCGAGGGCGCCCTTGAGCGCGACGAAGACGTCCGACTCGACGCGAGATCGCGAGAAGGGGAGCCGCGCTGAGGCTCGCTCGGCCGCCTCAGGCACGTTGGCGCCGGCAAGTCCGAGGACCGCCTCCAGGCTGGTCAGCGGCGTGCCGGCCTCCGAGGCCGCCGCGCCCGCCGCCGCGAGGATGCTCGCGATCGCACCGTCGGGATCGGTCCAGACGTTGGCCGGTCCCCCCGCCCCGCGCCCGAGCACACGGCCGGCGGCATCGCAGACCGCCGCCCGGCAGCCGCTGCCCCCGCCGTCGATTCCCAGGAAAAGCGCCATCGCGGCGAACGATAGCAGAGCAATGCCGGAAGGGAAGCGACGGGCGGACTGGACCCCCGGCAACGCTTCGGCATCATGCGAGCCGGAGGAATCATGGCGACGACCGAGACGCGGAACGAGCGGGCCTTGGGCCTGCAGTCGCTGCCGGACGCCGAAGTGCTGGCGCGGCTCCTCGACGGCCAGCGCGCCGCCGCGCGCAGCGTCGCCGCCGCCATCCCGGCCATCGAGGCCGCGGCGATCGTCGCGGCCGACGCGATCGCCTCCGGCCATCGTCTGGCCTACGCCGGCGCCGGCAGCTCGGGGCTGATGGCGCTCGCCGATGCGCTGGAGCTCGCCGGCACCTTCGGGATCCCGCCCGACCGGACGCCGGCGCTGATCGCGGGCGGGGCCGAGACGCTGCTGGCGCTCGCCAACGCCGCCGAGGATGCCGCGGACGAAGCCGTCGCCGCGGTCGCGCGGCTCGCCCTCGGGCCCGGCGATGCGTTGATCGGGGTCTCGGCCAGCGGCACCACCCCCTACACGCTGGCCGTTGCCGATGCCGCCCGCACCGGCGGCGCCCGGGTCATCGGGATCGCCAACGTTGCCGGCTGCCGGCTCCTGCGATCCGCCGACGTCGCGGTGCTGCTGGACAGCGGGCCGGAACTGGTGGCAGGCTCGACGCGCATGGGCGCCGCCACGGCGCAGAAGATCGCGCTCAACATGATCTCGACGCTCATGGGGCTGAGGCTCGGCCACGTGCACGACGGCTACATGGTGAACCTGGTGGCGGACAACGCCAAGCTGCGCGGCCGCGCCGCCCGCATCGTCGCGGCCGTCGCCGGCGCCCGCGAGGACGCCGCCCGCGCCGCGCTCGACACGACCGGCGGCGCCATCAAGCCGGCGATCCTCGTCGCCGCCGGCGCCGGCGGCCGCGACGACGCCGACCGCCTGCTGGCGGCAAGCGGCGGTCACCTCGGCCCCGCCCTCGACGCCCTCCGTGGCGAGGGCTGAGAAAGTTGCGATGTGGTTAAAATCTTGAGATTATACCTATACATATCAATTGGTTAGTAGATGCCCGCACCCAAAGGGCGCCGACGGCAACGAACCGGGCCTCCGGCCCGCCAACAGGGAGAGAAAGATGCACCTCAGACTGACGACCCTTCTCCTCGGCTCGACGCTCGTCGCCGGCGGCGCCGCCTTCGCCCAGGACGTGAACCTGACGATCGAGAGCTGGCGCAACGACGACCTGCCGATCTGGCAGGAGAAGATCATCCCCGCCTTCGAGAAGTCGCACCCCGGGATCAAGGTCACCTTCAGCCCCTCGGCGCCGACCGAGTACAACGCCGCGCTGAACTCCAAGCTCGACGCCGGCACCGCGGGCGACCTGATCACCTGCCGGCCGTTCGACGCGAGCCTCGATCTCTACAACAAGGGCAAGCTCGCCGACCTGACCGATCTCAAGGCGATGGCGAACTTCTCCGCCGTCGCCAAGGTCGCCTGGTCGACCGACGACGGCGCCCACACCTTCTGCGTGCCGATGGCCTCGGTCATCCACGGCTTCATCTACAACAGGAAGGCCTTCGAGGAAGTGGGCGTGACCCCGCCGACCACCGAGGCCGAGTTCTTCGCCGTCCTCGACAAGATCAAGGCGAACGGGACGTACATCCCGATGGCGATGGGCACCAATGACCAGTGGGAAGCCGCGACCATGGGCTACCAGAACATCGGTCCCAACTACTGGAAAGGCGAGGAAGGCCGGCTCGCCCTGATCAAGGGCGAGCAGAAGCTGACCGACGATGACTGGGTGCAGCCGTTCCGCGAGATCGCCAAGTGGAAGGACTACCTCGGCGACGGCTTCGAGGCGCAGACCTATCCCGACAGCCAGAACCTCTTCACCCTCGGCCGCGCCGCCATCTACCCGGCCGGCTCCTGGGAGATCGCGCCCTTCCGCACCCAGATCGCCGACGCCTTCGAGATGGGCGCCTTCCCGCCGCCGGTGCAGAACGCCGGCGACCAGTGCTACATCTCCGACCACGTCGACATCGCCATGGGGCTCAACGCCGCCTCGAAGAATGCCGACGCCGCCAGGCAGTTCCTCGAATGGGTTGGGTCGGCCGAGTTCGCCGAGCTCTACGCCAACGCGCTGCCGGGCTTCTTCCCGCTCCTCAACCAGCCGGTGAAGATCGAGGATCCGCTGGCCCAGGAGTTCGTCTCCTGGCGCGAGAAGTGCAAGTCGACGATCCGCTCGACCTACCAGATCCTGTCGCGCGGCACCCCCAACCTCGAGAACGAGACCTGGAACGCCTCGGCCAACGTGATCCGCGGCAGCGAGACCCCCGAAGCCGCCGCCAAGCGCCTGCAGGACGGCCTCGCCAGCTGGTACGCCCCGCAGAAGCAGTGACCCCACCGGCCCCGCCCATCGCGGGCGGGGCCAAACCGGGAGGCCGGCGATGCAAGACCGCAAGCCGATCCGCTGGCAGATCCTCGTCTTCCTGGCGCCGGCGTTCCTCGTCTACACGGCGGTGATGATCATCCCGCTGTTCGCGACGCTGGACCTCGCGCTGTTCCGGACGGTCGAGGGGGTCCAGAGCTTCGTCGGGCTCGACAACTTCCGGACGCTGTTCGGCGACCCGCGCTGGTCGGCGAGCTTCTGGAACGCGCTCGGGAACAACTTCTGGTTCTTCGTCATCCACATGCTCGTGCAGAACCCGATCGGAATCCTGCTCGCGGCGATCCTGTCGGCGCCGCGGCTCCGGGGCGCGGTCTTCTACCGGACGGCGATCTTCGTCCCGACGATCCTCTCCTTCGTCATCGTCGGCTTCGTCTGGAAGCTGATCCTGTCGCCGGTCTGGGGGATCGCGCCCGGGATGCTCGACGCGGTCGGGCTGAAGTGGCTGTTCCAGCCGTGGCTCGGCAAGGAAGCGACGGCGCTGACGACGCTGGCGCTGATCTCGGTCTGGCAGTTCGTCGGCATCCCGATGATGCTGATCTACGCGGCGCTGCTCTCGATCCCCGACGAGGTGATCGAGGCGGCGGAGATGGACGGGATCACCGGCTGGTCGCAGTTCTGGAAGATCAAGCTGCCGATGATCCTGCCGTCGATCGGCATCATCTCGATCCTGACCTTCGTCGGCAACTTCAACGCCTTCGACCTGATCTACGTGAGCCAGGGGGCGCTGGCCGGGCCGAACTTCGCCACCGACATCCTCGGGACATTCCTCTACCGGACCTTCTTCGGCTTCCAGCTGCAGCTCGGCGACCCGCACATGGGGGCGGCGATCGCGACGGCGATGTTCGCGATCATCCTGGTCGGGGTCTCGGTCTACCTGTTCGGCGTCCAGTCGCGGCTCCGGCGGTTCTGATGCAGTGGCTGAACGAGCCGCCCGAGTGGGCCGACGCCGACGGCACCCTGACCGTCGCGACAGGCGATCGGACCGACTTCTGGCGCCGCACCCACTACGGCTTCGTCCGCGACGACGGGCACTTCCGACACGTCGCGGCGGACGGGGACTTCAGCGCTACGGTCGACTTTCGCGGCGACTACGAGGCGCTCTACGACCAGGCGGGGCTGATGCTGCGGCTCGACGCCGAGACCTGGGTCAAGGCCGGCATCGAGTATGTCGCCGGGCGGCGGATGCTGAGCGCGGTGGTGACGCGGGAGGTGTCGGACTGGTCGACGATGCCGCTCATGAGCGACGCTGCCTGGGTGCGGCTGCGGCTGACGCGGATCGGCACCGCGGTGCACGTGCACTGGGCGACCGAGCCCGACCCCGGGACCTTCCGCATGCTGCGGCTGGCGTGGTTCCCCGAGGGGGAGCTCATGGTCGGGCCGATGTGCTGCTCGCCGCAGCGCGCCGGCTTTCGCGCCGCCTTCCGCGGCTTCGCGCTCGGCCCGCCGGCGACGCCCGTGGAACAGTGACCAGCCGGGGGCGACACGGCGCAGGGGTGCGCGCAAATCGCAACCAATTGAGATGCTGAGACCTCTGCGAAAGGCCGGGCCACGAACGAAGCGCCGCTTTGCCCGGGGGGTGCTCGGGGTCGAGCACCTAGACCAAGCCATTGAAATCACTGGATTCAGGGCCCGGGCATTAACCGGATTTCAACCGTTGTCCGGGGGCATTGGGGGGCCCAGGCCACGACCGGAAGACTTCTGCAGAGCTCTCATATTGGCATTGTCTTTCCGGCTTAGCGACCCTTTGCTCCAAATAGAACTGGCGCTGCGGGCGCGAGTGATCAAGCGAGGCAGCGCCCATCTCTGCTGCATGCCCGTGTCGACCGGTCGGTCATGGCCAGCTTCCCGAGGCGCGCGCAAAGTCGCGAACCTGACGTCGCGCCTCCGGCCAATCGCCGGCGCTGTTGTGAGTTGACCCGTCTTAAAGGAACTGCCACGGCTTATTAAACAATCGGAGCGCCTTCGAGATGGCACACGGCAGTACAAAGTTAAGATCCCTGATCCCGGTGATTCTTTGTGGCGGCGCCGGTTCGCGGCTGTGGCCTTTGTCGCGCAGGGACTTCGCCAAGCAGCACGTTTCGATCCTTGGCGGGCCGTCCCTCTTTGAGCGTACGCTTCACCGGGTCGCCGGGGCGCCCTTCGATACGCCAATCGCAATCACGGCGGTCGGCACGCGGTTCCTGGTCGCCGAACAGGCGGACGGAATGCCCATCGAGGTGGCGCTCGAGCCTGAGGGACGCGGCACGCTGCCGGCGGTCACCGCGGCCGTGTGTCTGGCTTCTCGCCGGGACCCGGAAGCGATCGTTCTGGTGATGCCGTCGGACCACTTCATTCCGGATGTACGGGCCTTCGCCGAGGTGGTGACGACGGCGGCGGGCGTCGCAGAGGAAGGTTACGTCGTCACGCTCGGACTCGCTCCGACTGAGCCTGCCACCGGCTACGGCTACATCGGCAGAGGCGCGGCGATCGGTCCTCGCGCATATGCCGTCAGGCGGTTCCTGGAGAAGCCCGATGCGGTCAGGGCCGCCGAGCTCATCGAGGAGGGCTGCCTCTGGAATGCGGGCATCTTCTGCTTCCGCGCCGATTGCGCGCTTCGTGAGATCGAGGAACTCGCGCCCGAGGCGCTTGCCGCCGTGCAGCGTGCGATTGCCGGCGGTGAGGACGATTTCGGGGCATTGAAGCTTGGAAATGCCTTCCGCGAGGCGCCGAATATCAGTTTCGATCACGCGGTCATGGAGCGCACGAAACGCGCGGCGGTGGTCGAAGTGGAGCTCGACTGGTCGGACATCGGGGATTGGAAGGCCGTGTGGGAGAAGAGCCCGCGCGACGAGCGGGGGGTGGCGCGCCAGGGGCACGTATTCGCCCGTGACGTCGCGAATAGCTATCTCCGCTCGGACGGTCGGCTCGTCTGCGCGCTGGGGCTCGACGGACTGGCCGTCATCGACACCGCGGACGCGGTTTTGGTGGCGCCGATCGAGCGCTCCCAAGAGGTGCGGGAATTGGTCGCCGATCTGGAGGCCGGGGGCCTGTGCGAAGCGCGGACGCCGGCGCGCGTGCATCGGCCTTGGGGTTGGTACCAGACGATGGATCGCGGCGATCGCTTCCGGGTGAAGCGCATCCTCGTCCATCCCGGCCGGAAGCTGTCACTGCAGCGGCATCACCATCGCGCGGAGCACTGGGTCGTGGTGCGCGGCACCGCCGAGGTGACACGCGACGGCGAGGTTACCCTGCTGCGCGAAAACGAGTCCCTCTACCTCCCGCTCGGTTGCCTGCACCGTCTGGCGAACCCGGGGAAGATCCCGGTCGAGATCATTGAAGTGCAAACCGGGAGCTACTTAGAAGAGGACGACATCCTCCGCGTAGAGGACGATTTCGGCCGCGACTAGATTCTGTACTCAACCCTCGTCCAGGTTGGTTATCGCTGATCACTCTGCTGAGCAACACCTGGGCCGCGGGGCGAAGAAGCGCGTTCTTCTCCAGAATCGAAGTTATAGTTTGACCCCCATCAGAGACGCCGATTGCAGAATCCTCTACGCAAGGGTGAGGGCTGCGTGGTAGGCCCGGCAGGACTCGAACCTGCAACCCAAGCGTTATGAGCGCTCTGCTCTGACCATTGAGCTACGGGCCCCCCGACCTGCGCTATCGCGCGGGGGCCGGCGGGCGTCAAGCGCGTGTTCCCACGGGCCGGCGGTTGCGCTAGAGCATCGCGCGAGGCGGACGAGCGGAGGTGAGGCGTGAGCGAGCGGCCGAACGGGCTGACCTATGCGGGCGCCGGGGTCGACATCGACGCCGGCAACGCGCTCGTCGAGCGGATCAAGCCGCTCGCGGCGGCGACGGCGCGGCCCGGAATGATGGCGGGGCTCGGCGGGTTCGGGGCGCTGTTCGACCTGAAGGCGGCGGGCTTTGCCGACCCGGTGCTGGTGGCGGCGACGGACGGGGTCGGGACGAAGCTCCGGCTCGCGATCGACACCGGGCGGGTCGGCGGAGTCGGGATCGACCTCGTGGCGATGTGCGTCAACGACCTGGTCTGCCAGGGGGCCGAGCCGCTCTTCTTCCTCGACTATTTCGCCACCGGCAAGCTCGCGGTCGAAGCGGCGGCGGCGGTGATCGAGGGTATCGCCGCGGGCTGCGCCGAGGCCGGCTGCGCGCTGGTCGGCGGGGAGACGGCCGAGATGCCGGGGATGTACGGCGGCGGCGACTTCGACCTCGCGGGTTTCGCGGTCGGGGCGATGGAGCGCGGGACGGCGCTGCCGCATGGGGTCGAGGCCGGGGACGCGCTGATCGGGCTCGCCTCGTCGGGGGTGCATTCGAACGGCTTCAGCCTGGTGCGGAGGGTCGCGGCGACGGCCGGCATCGGGTGGGACGCGCCGTCACCCTTCGGCGACGGCGGCCTCGGGGAGGCGCTGCTCGTGCCGACGCGGATCTACGTGCGGCCGGCGCTGGCGGCGATCGGGACCGGGGCGGTGCGCGGGCTCGCGCACGTCACCGGCGGCGGGCTGACCGAGAACGTGCCGCGGGTGCTGCCGGAGGGGCTCGGGGTCGAGATCGACCTCGACGTCTGGCCGCTGCCGCCGGTCTTCGACTGGCTGCGGCGGACCGGCGGGATCGCCGACGCCGAGATGCTGCGGGCGTTCAACTGCGGGATCGGGATGGTGGCGGTCGTCGCAGCCGGGCGGACGGCCGAGATCATCCGGCTGCTCGCCGAGGCGGGGGAGACGCCGAGCCTGATCGGGCACGTCGTGCGCGGGGCGGGGGTGCACTATACCGGGAGCCTTTGACGGAGCCGCGGCCATCTGCGGGCGAAAAATAAGTTGTTGAAATAAATGAATTTATTTCGCAAGCCTTCATCGGTCGTTAACCATTGTCCGCGGTCGCGGGGGCCCGGCGGATGAGCCGCCGGCGGGTCGCGATCCTGATATCCGGCGGCGGATCGAACATGCTGGCGCTGGCCCGCGACCTTGCCGATCCGGGACATGCGGGACAGGCCTGCCTCGTGGTCTCGAACCGGCCGGACGCTGCCGGCCTCGCGCGCGCGGCGGCGCTGGGACTGCCGACGGCGGTCGTCGACCACCGCGTCTTTCCGGACCGCGCCGCCTTCGAGGCGGCGCTGATGCGGCCGCTCGAGGCGAGCGGTGCCGAGGTCGTCTGCCTCGCCGGCTTCATGCGGGTGCTGACGCCGGGCTTCATCGCGGCCTGGACCGGGCGGGTGCTCAACATCCACCCCTCGATCCTGCCGCTGTTCCCGGGCCTGCACACCCATGCCCGCGCCCTCGACGCCGGCATGGCGGTGCATGGCTGCAGCGTGCACGAGGTGACGGCCGACCTCGACGCCGGACCGATCCTCGGGCAGGCCGTGGTCCCGGTGCTGCCGGGAGATACCCCCGACACGCTCGCCGCCCGGCTGCTGCCGGCCGAGCACCGACTCTATCCGGCGGTGCTGCGCCGCTTCGCCGCCGGCGACCGGACCCCGGTCACGCTGTTCCCGGAGCCGGCGGACGGCTGACCGCCCCGCGGAGCCGGCAGCGGCTGCCCTGCACACGGCCTTCACTTATTCGTCTCGCGGCGGCAGGACGCGCCCATGACCAGCGGCATCTCCACCTTCCTCACCGGCTTCGCGCTCTCGGCGGCGCTGATCGTCGCGATCGGGGCGCAGAACCTCTTCGTCCTGCGCCAGGGCCTGCGGCGCGAGCATGTCGGCGCGATCGTGCTCTTCTGCGCCGGGGCGGACGCGCTGCTGATCGCGGCCGGAGTCGCCGGCGCGGGGGCGTTGCTCGCGGCGGTGCCGCACCTCGGCGGGCTGCTGGCGCTGACCGGCGCCGCCTTCCTCGGATGGTACGGCGTCCGGGCGCTGCGCCGGGCGACGACGTCCGGCGCGATGGCGGTCGCCGGCGGCGCGGGGCTGACGCTCGGCCGGGCAATCGCGGCCACGGTCGGTTTCACCCTGCTCAACCCGCATGTCTACCTCGACACCGTGCTCCTGATGGGCGCCGCCGGGTCGGCGCAGCCGGCCGGCGCCCGCCCGCTGTTCGTGGCGGGCGCCGCGAGCGCGAGCTTCGCCTGGTTCGCCGGCCTGGGCTACGGCGCGCGGCTGCTGGCGCCGGCCTTCGCGCGGCCCGCCGCCTGGCGGCTGCTCGACGCGCTCATCGGCGTCACGATGCTGGCGCTGGCCGCCTCGCTCGTCCTGCGCGGGCTGGGGTAGCGGCGGAAACCCGGATCATCCTCCGTTCGGAGGATGCGGGGCAGACGGAGGAATGGCTAGGCTGGCCCGCATCGTTCGACGAAGGATACGGGATCATGAGGAACAACCTTCTCGCCGCGCTGTTCGCCGCGGCGCTGGCCGCCCCGGCGCTCGCGCAACCCGTCACCCACCCGGCCCCGACGGTGGCGGGCGCGGAGGCTGCGGAGCCGATCCCGGTGCCCGAGCAGGCGCCCGCCGGATCGTCGACGCCGATGGGCGTGTCGGCGGGCGTCGGCGTCGGGATCGTCGTGCTCGGGGTCGGGCTGATCATCGCCTGCGGCATCGCCTGCGCCAACTGAAGGGATCACGAAATGCCGAAGCTGCGCCGGAGCTCGTTCGCCCTCGCCATCGTCCTCGCCGCCGCGGGAGCGGCGGGGGCCGAGACCCCTGCCCCGCCCGCCCCGGAGGCGCCGCCGCCCGTGGCCCAGACGGCGCCGAAGGGCTCCTCCGGCGGCGACATGGCGATGGGAGCCGCCGTCGGACTGGTCGGCGGCCTCCTCGTCCTCGCGCTGATCGTGGGGTCGGGCGGCTGACCGGCGGTCAGCCGACGATCTCGAGCCCGGAGAAGAAATAGGCGATCTCGACGGCCGCGGTGTCGGGCCCGTCGGAGCCATGCACCGAGTTCTCGCCGATCGAGAGGGCGAACTCCTTGCGGATCGTCCCCGCTGCGGCGTCGGCAGGGTTGGTCGCACCCATGACCTCGCGGTTCTTCGCGATCGCGTCTTCGCCTTCGAGCACCTGCGCGACGATCGGGGCGGAGCTCATGAACTCGGTGAGATCGCTGAAGAAGGGGCGCTCCTTGTGGACGGCGTAGAAGGCCTGCGCCTGCGCGAGGGAAAGGTGGATCCGCTTCTGCGCGACGATCCGCAGCCCCGCCGCCTCGAGCTTGGCGTTGATCGCGCCGGTCAGGTTGCGCCGGGTGGCGTCCGGCTTGATGATCGAGAACGTGCGCTGAATGGCCATGTGACGGATCCCTCGTTTTCCGCCGAGCCGGTTAGCATGGTGTGGCCGGGCGGAAAAGGGGGCGGCGTTGCGCGCCCAGGGCAATCGCTCGAACGGTTGCGGGCTTCGCGGAAAAAGGGCGGCGAGCAGCTTTCGCGGGCGCCGTACTCGAAGCTGCCCCGAGCTGTCCGGCATGGGTGCGCAAGTCGCGCACAAAACTCAAGCGTATGAAATATATAGTATTTTTCGGCAGAATTAGCCAGCTGTTCACCTTTGGCCGTTCATGCGGCATCTCCAGCGCTTCAGGCGTCCCGGCGCGGCAGCTTCGGCGGCGCGTCCGCAACCGACTCGAACGGTGGTCGACACGCGCTCGCGCCGCGCGTGCCGCGATCCCGCGCCGCTTCGAGCGATCCCCCTCGTTGCGCGCCCACGGCCTCGATGGCAGCGATGGCGAGAAGGAGGCCGGCGGAGGCGGGGACCGAGACCGGCGCCAGCCCGACGCGGCCGCCCGGCGCCGGAGAGGCCGGCGGGCAGCATGGCTGCCGGGGCACTACCGCCCGAGGCGATGGAGACGAGGCTGATCCGGTCGACGCCGATCCGGTAGCCGGTGCTCGCGCCGTTGCGGCCGCGCACCATGAGCCGGTAGGTAGCCGGAGCGCCGCCGCTCTGTGCCCCGAAGCTGAGCTCGGCGTAGTGGGCGCTCGCGTCGTAGCTGTCGACCGGGGCGCCGACGTCGGTGCCGTTGCGCCTGAGCTGCCAGACGGCTCCGGTCGGCATCAGCCGCACCTTGATGCGGAGCTCGTAGTCGCCGTCCGCCACCGCGCCGGTCCGGTACTGCACGAAGTCGCCGACCGCGTTGAGGTTCGCGAGGCTGGCACGGCCGCCGCCGGCGAAGGCACTGGCGACGTCGCCTTCGCTGTCGCCGGCGGAGAGGGTCGTGGCGAGGCCCTCGGCCTCGAAGGCCCGCGCCGCATGCGCGCCGGTCGAGGACGCGATGTCGTACATCGCGGTGCCGGCGAGGAGCAGCGCGCCGACGCATAAGTCGGTATCGGCCGAACCCTCGCTCGGGTAGCCCGCGGCGCCGGGCGCGATGGGCCGCTTGCCGATCGGCTGGCAGAAGCCGAGGCGGCCGTCGTTGGCGACGGCGGTGCCGGCCATCGCGTTCCAGGCCTTGGCCGCCACCGGAGCATAGGTCGGGCGATCGAGGATGCCGAGCTTGATCCCGCGCGCCATCGCGAAGGTGATGAGGGCGGTCGCGCTCGACTCGGGGCCGGGAGAGTCGTCGGGGTCGGCGATGTTCATGCTCCAGAAGCCGTCGGCGCGCTGGCGGGTGCGGAGCGCCTGCATGAGGCCGGTGAAGCGGGAGCGGTAGGTGGCGTATTCGGCGCGCGACGTCGGCAGGTCGGTCAGCGCCTCGGCGAGGCCCGCGGCCATCCAGCCGTTGCCGCGGCCCCAGGCGACGTGGAGGCCTTTCGCGGTCCTCGCGGCCTTGTCGCTCTCGCGCTGGAAATAGAGCCCGGTCGTGGGGTCGCGCAGCCCCATGACGTTGAGCTGGTAGTTCTGCAGGTCGCGGGCGCGGTCGTAGTAGCGGGCGTCGCCGGTCTGCCGGCCCATGGCGATCCAGGTCGGCAGCCCCATGAAGTTGGCGTCGACGATCTTCCACGACAGCGAGGACTTGGTGCTGCCGGGGAAGACGTAGTCGATCAGGCCCACCTTCTCCGGCGTGAGCGGCAGCGCCAGCTGGGCGTCGAGGTTGCGGGTGACGTCGGCGACGCTGGCGCCGGGCGTCCCGGCCTGCAGCAGGCGGAGGTAGGAATAGCCGGCGGCCATCCGGTTGTCCCAGCTCGGGTTCTGCTGGTCGCCGCCGCTGGTGTCGGTGAAGAGCTTCCAGTCGTTGTGGCCGGCCCAGCTCTCGGCGTAGCTGCGGTAGGCTGCGGTGCCGTAGGTCTGCCAGTGCTGGAGGACGCCCATCATCAGGACGGCGTTGTTCCATCTGTTGTTGACGGCGCAGTTGCCGGCGCCGCAGGGGACAAGGGTGCGATAGTGGTCGCCGACCTTGGCGCCGACGGCCTCGATGTCGCTGCGCGAGGGCAGCGACGTCGAGGGGCCGAGCGCGAGCGCGATGTCGACCGGGGAGGCCTGCGCGGCGAGGTCGCTGGCGAGGAGCGCGGCCAGCGAGATGACGGCCTGACGGAGTGAGCAAAATGCGGGCATGCACGAAGAAATAATCATCGTCGCCTCCAGATTTAATCTTGCGATACTCCTGCTCGTTTTCGAGTCGAGTCAAGCGGACGGCCAGCCATGGGATCGCATATACTTCGCTGCCGTAGGTAGTATTTCGCAAGCGAGTGCGGCTTTAGCGATTGTCGCGGAGGGACCGGTTGGGACCGCGGGGCCTGCGCGCGTTGACAAGCGCGTGGGCGCGGGCCACATCGCGGCGCATGCTGGCGCTCAGGAACCTCACCTTCTCGATCGAGGGCAGGAAGCTCTTCGACGACGCTTCGGCGACGATCCCCGCCGGGCACAAGGTGGGATTCGTCGGGCGGAACGGGAGCGGGAAGACGACGCTGTTCCGGCTGATCCGGGGGGAGCTCGCGCTCGATTCGGGCGAGATCGAGGTGCCGAAGCGGGCGCGGATCGGCGGGGTGGCGCAGGAGGCGCCGGCGTCACGGACGAGCCTCGTCGACACGGTGCTGGAAGCCGACGTCGAGCGGGCGGCACTGATGACGGAGGCGGAGACGGCGGAGGAAGCGCACCGGATCGCCGAGATCCATGCGCGGCTCGCCGACATCGACGCGCATTCGGCGGAGGCGCGGGCGTCGGCGATCCTGTCGGGGCTGGGGTTCGATGCCGCCGCCCAGGCGCGGGCCTGCGCGGAGTTCTCCGGCGGCTGGCGGATGCGGGTGGCGCTCGGCGCGGTGCTGTTCTCGCGGCCGGACGTGCTGCTGCTCGACGAGCCGACCAACTACCTCGACCTCGAAGGGGCGATCTGGCTCGAGAGCTTCCTCGCGCGCTACCCGCACACGGTCGTCGTCATCAGCCATGACCGGGGGCTGCTGAACCGGTCGGTGGGGGCGATCCTGCATCTGGATCGGCTGAAGCTGACGCTCTACCAGGGGCCCTACGACACCTTCGAGGACACCCGGCGCGCGCGCTTCGAGCAGCTCGTCGCGGAGAAGAAGAAGCAGGACGCCGCCCGGGCGCACATGCAGTCCTTCGTCGACCGCTTCCGCTACAAGGCGTCGAAGGCGCGGCAGGCGCAGAGCCGGATCAAGGCGCTCGAGCGGATGAAGCCCGTCGCGGCGATCGTCGAGGATTCGGTGACCGGGTTCAACTTCCCGACGCCGGAGGCGCTGTCGCCGCCGATCGTCCGGCTGGAGGACGTGACGGTCGGCTACGGCGGCCGGCCGGTGCTGCGTGGGCTCGACCTCCGGATCGACCAGGACGACCGGATCGCGCTCCTCGGGCAGAACGGCGAGGGGAAGTCGACCTTCGCCAAGCTCCTGTCGGACCGGCTGGCACCGATGGGTGGGCGGAAGCTCGCGTCGTCGAAGCTCCGCGTCGGCTATTTCGCGCAGCACCAGGTCGACGAGCTGGTCCTCGACGAAACGCCGATCCAGCACGTCGCGCGGCTGCGGCCGGCCGAGCCGCCGGGCAAGCTGCGCGGGCGGCTGGCGGCGGGCGGGATCGGTGCGGACATCGCCGGAACCGAGACCGGGCGGCTGTCGGGCGGGCAGAAGTCGCGGCTGGCGCTGATCCTCGCGACGCTCGATGCCCCGCACCTGATCATCCTCGACGAGCCGACCAACCACCTCGACATCGAGAGCCGCGACGCGCTGGTCGAGGGACTGACGGAATACGGCGGCGCGGTGATCCTGATCACCCACGACCCGCACCTGGTCGAGCTCGTCGCCGACCGGCTGTGGCTGGTGAAGGGCGGGCGGGTCACGGCCTTCGACGACGACATGGACGGGTATCGGCGGATGCTGCTCGCCGAGCGGAGCGGGACGCCGCTGCGCGGGGTGCGCGAGGAGAAGCCGAAGCCCGTGAAGCGGGTGGAGGTGGCGCCGCTGAAGGCCGAGGCGGCGAAGTGCGAGGCGCGCGTCCAGAAGCTCGAGGCGATGCGGGACGAGATCGACTCGCGGCTGGCGAACCCGCTCCTCTACTCGCGCGGCGACACGGAGGCGGTCGAGCGGCTGCAGCGCAAGCGCGCCGAGGTCGAGGACGGGCTCCAGCGGGCGGAGGCGCTCTGGCTGGCCGCGCTCGAGCGGCTCGAGGCGAGCGGGGCCGTGGCCTGATGTTCGCGGTGTTGGTCCCGGCGTTCGTGACGCTCTTCGTCATCATCGATCCGATCGGGCTCGCGCCCCTCTTCGTCGCGCTGACCCGCGGGATGACCGAGGAGGAGCGCGGCCGCGTCGGGCGGCGGGCGCTGATCGTCGCGTTCGTGCTGCTCCTCGCCTTCGGGGTCTTCGGCGAGCGGCTGCTCGAGGCGATCGGGATCTCGATCCCGGCCTTCCGCATCTCCGGGGGCCTGCTCCTCTTCCTGACCGCGCTCGACATGCTTTTCGAGCGGCGCACCGACCGGCGCGAGCAGAAGGCCGAGGAGCCGCGGCAGGACCCGTCGGTCTTCCCGCTGGCGATGCCGCTGATCGCGGGGCCGGGGGCGCTGGCGACGATGGTGCTGTTGTCGAGCCGCTACAGCGGCGACCTCGCGATGCTGGTCGGGATCCACCTGGTGATGCTGCTGGTGCTCGTCATCACCTGGGTGCTGTTCCGGATGAGCGGCCTCGTCGAGCGCGCGCTCGGGCACATCGGCATCGTGGTGCTGACGCGGCTCTTCGGCATCCTGCTCGCGGCGCTGTCGGTGCAGTTCGTGCTCGATGGCCTGCGCGACTATGGGCTGGTGCCTGGCTGAGATGTGGCCCGACGATCCCGACAGCCGGGCTCGACTGCTCTATCTGGGGGCGTTGCTGGTCTTCCTCGGGTGGGGACTGCTCTGGGGGCGGCGGCGGAACCTCGGGCGGAGCCTGCGGGATCTGCTGATCTGGGCGCTGATCTTCGCGATGGCGGTGATCGCCTACGGCCTCCGCGACGTGCTGATGGGGGAGCTGCTGCCCACGGCGATGGTCGTGAGCGGCAACACCGTCGAGCTCCGGCGCGGCTCGGACGGGCATTTCCACGCGACGCTCCTCGTCAACGGCGAGAAGGTGCGGTTCATGGTCGACACCGGCGCCTCGGACATGGTGCTGTCGCGCGGCGACGCGCGGCGGGTCGGGATCGATCCCGACGGGCTGAATTATCTCGGCAGCGCGCAGACCGCGAACGGCAGCGTGCCGACGGCGTCGGTGCGGCTCGGGGTCGTGAAGCTCGGGGATTTCACCGACACGGGCGTGCGGGCGTCGGTCACCAGGGGCGGGCTCGATTCCTCGCTCCTCGGCATGGCGTACCTCGACCGCTTCTCCTCGATCCAGATCACCGGCGACACGATGCGGCTGACGCGGTAGGCGGCGGTCGGCTGGCTCACCCGCGACGGCATCGCTGGTTAGGAAGGTTCGGGGGCCCGATCATCAGGCGGCAGGGCCGCTCGCAGCTTTCTGCACCCACCTGCCCTGCTCCTGGGCCCAGTATTTCGCCGGCAGGGCGGCGGTGGTGACGGCGCGCCAGTCGGCGCGGGCGGTTTCGACGGCACGCGGATCGTGGCCGTCGAAGAGGAGACAGGTGCGCTCGTAGCGCGCCATCTCGTTGGGCGTCGCGCGGGCGCCGTCGACGAGCATCAGGACACCGGCGCCGGCCGGGTTCTCCTCGCCGAGCGTCAGGTAGACGGGCTGCAGCGCGGTGTGGCCCATGGCGGCGGGGCCGTGCGGCAGGAAGGCGTCGTCGCGCCAGGTCCAGAGCAGCGCGTCGATGGCGGCGAGGCCGGCGTCGGAGCCGCAGCGCAGCACGACCTTCCAACCGCGGGCGAGCGAGCGCTCGAGGAGTTCGGGGAGCGTCGCCTCGAGCGGGCTGGCGGTCAGGTGGTAGAAGAGAACCTCCGGCAAGGCGTCAGCGCTGGCAGCGGTCCCGGACCAGCCGGTCGAGGGCGCGGACGCCCCAGCCGGTCGCACCCTTCGGGCCCAGTTCGCCGTCCTTGGAGACGTAGGCGACGCCGGCGATGTCGAGGTGGACCCAGGGGGTGCCGTCCTTGATGAAGCGCTGCAGGAACTGCGCGGCGGTGATCGAGCCGCCCGGGCGGCCGCCGACGTTGGCGATGTCGGCGATGCGGCTCTTCAGCGCGTTGTCGTAGGCGGGCGCCAGCGGCATGCGCCAGGCGCCTTCCCCCTCGGCCTCGGCGGCGGCGAGGAAGGCGTTGCAGAGGGCGTCGTCGTTGGAGAAGACGCCGGCCTTCTCGTGGCCGAGGGCGATGATGATCGCGCCGGTCAGCGTCGCGAGGTCGACGATGCCGGTCGGGTTGAACCGCTCCTGCGCGTACCAGAGGACGTCGGCGAGCACGAGCCGGCCCTCGGCGTCGGTGTTGATGACCTCGACGGTGTCGCCCTTCATCGAGCGGACCACGTCGCCGGGGCGCTGGGCGTTCGAGCCGGGCATGTTCTCGACCAGGCCGACGAGGCCGACGACGTTGGCCGGCGCCTTGCGCAGCGCGAGCGTCTTCATGACGCCGGCGACGACGCCGGCGCCGCCCATGTCCATGGTCATCTCTTCCATGCCGGCGGCGGGCTTGATCGAGATGCCGCCGGTGTCGAAGACGACGCCTTTGCCGACCAGGGCGAAGGGCGCCTCGTCGCCCCCGCCCTTCCACTGCATCACGACGACCTTGGACGGGCTGTCGGACCCTTGCCCCACCGCCAGCAGCGTGCGCATGCCGAGACGCTCGAGCTCGGGCTCGTCGAGGACCTCGACCTCGAGGCCGAGCTCGCGCAACTCCTCGAGGCGGCGGGCAAACTCGGTGGTCGTCAGCACGTTCGCGGGCTCGCTGACGAGGTCGCGGGTGAAGTAGACGCCGGCGGTCTCGGCCGCGAGCGGCGCGAAGTCGGCCTCGGCGGCGGCCGGGTTGCGGACCTCGAAGCGCACGGCGCGATTGGGCTCGGGGGTGTCGTCCTTGCGGGCGCGGTAGTCGGTGAACGCGTAGGCGCGCAGGTCGAGGCCCTGCGCCACCTGGGCGATGCGCGCCTGGGCGCCGGCGAGGACGGTCAGCGGCACCGAGCCGTTGAAGCCGGCGATGGCGGCGCCCGCGAGCCGCGCCTCGGCCGGCGTCGGGCGGCGCGGGAGCTTGACGACCTGGACCGCCTCGGCGGCGAGGCCGGCCGGATGCGCGAGCACGTGGCCGGAGCCGGCCTTGGCCCTGGCGAAGGCCGGGCTCGCCACCAGCCGGGCGACGGCACCGCGGCTGAGCCGGTTCACCTGCCGTGCGGCCGGGTCGAGCGGGCTCGTGCCGTCCGCGAACACCGCGATCCGTCCCTCGATGCCGGCGATTTTGCCCGGGTCGACGGCGACGAAGGCGGTTTGCAGTGGCGCGGTCACGTTGCTCTCCATAGATTGCGGTCAGGCGGAAGCCCTAGCCGCTTTCCCGGGCTTTGGCCAGAAGGCGGCACGAGACCGCGTGAGCGAGGCGCGAGACGGTGAAGCGACTGGACAGCTATATCCTGCGCCAGCTGATCGCCGCCTTCGGCTTCTTCGTGCTGATCTTCACCGGCGTCATCTGGCTGACCCAGTCGGTTCGGCTGATCGACACCGTGGTCGCGAGCGGGCAGAGCGCGCTGGTCTTCGCCGAGTTCTCCGCGCTCGTCCTGCCGCAGGTCTTCGTGATCGTGCTGCCGCTCTCGGGCCTCGGCGCCGCGCTCTACGCCCTCGACAAGCTCTACGCCGAGAGCGAGCTGATCGTGATGATGAGCGCCGGCGTGGCACCGGCCGCGATGCTGCGGCCGGTCGGGCTGTTCGGCGCGCTGATCGCGGCGGCCACGGCCTTCGTGATGATCGTGCTGGTGCCGCAGTCGGGCGCCATCCTGGCCGACCGCACCAAGGAGATCCGCTCGGACCTCGCCAATGCGCTGATCGTCGAGCGGCAGTTCCTGCACCCGACCGACGGGCTGACGCTTTTCATCACCCAGACCGACCGCAAGGGCGAGATGGCCGGCATCTTCCTCAACGACGCCCGCGACCCGACGCGGCCGGTCACCTATTCGGCGCGCAACGCCAAGCTGGTGCGCGAGGGCGACGAGGCGCGGCTCGTCATGCTCGACGGCGTGGCGCTGACGACCGGCGGAGGCGGCGACCAGCTGACCGCGGTTCGCTTCGACCAGTTCGTCTTCGACCTCAGCGACCTCCTGAAGGACGACGGCGAGCGCGTGCCGCGGCCGTCGGAATACCCGGTTCTGTCGCTGCTGTCCCCGACCGACGCGATGCTGGCGGGCGGGCGCTACAGCCGCGCCGACTTCGTCTCGGAGGGCCACTACAAGCTGTCGCTGCCGCTGCTCGCCATGGTCTTCCCGATGATCGCGCTGGTCACGCTGCTCGCCGGCGGCTACCGGCGCAGCGGCTTCGCGCGGCGGGTGATCGTCGCGATCGCGGTGGCGGCGGTGCTGCAGATCCTGCTCTTCGCGATCAAGTCGCGGGTGCAGGTCAGGGCCGAGCTCTGGCCGCTCATGTACCTGCCGGCCGCGCTCGGCGCGGCCTATGTCGGCGCGCTCTTGCTGCGGCTCGCCCGGCCGCGCCGCGCGGTGCCGGCATGACGCTCTGGCGCTACATCCTGCGCGGGTTCCTCAGGACGGTCCTCGGCGTCTTTCTGGTGATCGCGCTCGTGATCGTGCTCTTCACCACGGTCGAGAACATGCGCCGGTTCGACGGGTCCGGGGCGAGCACGACCGACGTGATCCACGTGACGCTGCTGCAGGCGCCCGAGGTGCTCTACCAGGTCTTCCCGCTCGTGCTGATGCTGGCGAGCCTGCTGACCTTCCTGCGCTTCGCGCGCAACAGCGAGCTCGTGGTGATGCGCGCGGCGGGCGTCTCGGCGCTGCAGCTGATCTCGGTTCCGGTGATCGCGGCGATGGTGCTCGGGGTCATCTTCGTCGCGGTCGTGAACCCTTTCGTCGCCGCCTCGATCAAGCGCGGCGAAGCGCTGGCGAACGACTTCACCAACCAGGGGTCGAGCCTCCTGTCCTTCTCCGCCGAGGGGGTATGGCTGCGGCAGGCCGACCCCGACGGCCAGACGGTGATCCAGGCGGCGCGGACCAACGCGGACGGCACGATCCTGACCCGCGTCCGCATGCACCGCTTCGACAAGGACGGCACGCTCTATGCCCGCATCGACGCGCCGGCCGCCCGGCTGACCCCCGGCGCCTGGCTCCTCGAGGACGCGACCGAGTGGCAGCTCGCCGCGGACGGCCGCTTCGACCGGACGTTCAACGGCGGCCGCATGAACCTGCCGAGCACGCTGACCAGCGCCGAGATCCTCGAGAGCTTCGCGCCGCCCGAGGAGGTGGGCTTCTGGGACCTGAGCCGCTTCATCAGCCAGATGGAGGAATCGGGCTTCTCGGGCCAGCGCCACCGGCTCTACCTGCAGAGCGAGCTCGCCAAGCCCGCCCTCTTCGCCGCCATGGTGCTGATCGGCTCGGCCTTCGCGCTGCGCCCGACCCGCTTCGGCCAGACCGGGGTCATGATCCTGCTCGCGGTCATGGCCGGCTTCGCGCTCTACTTCCTCAAGGACTTCGCCGAGTCGCTCGGCGGCCGCGGGCAGATCCCGCTGATGGTCGCGGCCTGGGCCCCGCCGGTCGCCGCGATCCTGCTGGCGACGAGCCTCCTCCTGCACCTCGAGGACGGATGAGGCCGCCCCGCGCATCCCTCGCGCTGGCGCTCGCCGCCGCTGCCTTGGCGCCGGTGGCCGTCGCCCAGCAGGCGCCGGCCACGCCGCCGGGCCATGCGTCGCCGGCCGCCGCGCCGATGCCGGCCAGCCTCGTCGCCGACCAGGTCACCTACGATCGCGACAGGAAGCTGCTCGTCGCCACCGGCAACGTCGAGGTGCTCTACCAGGGCCGCGTGCTGCGCGCGACCGAGATCACCTACGACGAGGGCAAGCAGGAGATCCGCGCGGTCGGCCCGCTCTTGCTGACCGACCCGGCCGGCGGCGTCATCATGGCCGACTCGGCCTCGCTGACCCCCGACCTGAAGGCCGGGCTGATCTCGAGCGCGAAGCTCCTGATCTCCGGCAAGCTGCAGCTCGCCGCCGCCGAGGTGCGCCGCAAGGACGCGCAGTTCACCACGCTCTACCGCACGGTCGCGAGCTCCTGCACCATCTGCGCCGACGACCCGACGCCGACCTGGGCGATCCGCGCGTCGCGCGTCACCCAGGACACCGTCGCGCGGCGCATCTACTTCGAGCACGCGCGGCTGGAGCTCTTCGGCTTTCCGGTCGGCTACGCGCCTCGGCTCAGCATTCCCGAGCCCGGCGTGACCCGGGCGAGCGGCGTCCTGGTGCCGCAGTTCCTGCAGTCCGGGATCTACGGCTTCGGCTTCAAGTTGCCCTACTACCGGGTGATCAGCCCGTCGGCCGACTACACGATCACCCCGTTCCTGACCACGAGCGGCGCCAAGCTCGTCGAGGGCCAGTACCGGCGGCGGTTCGACGACGGCGGCTTCGACGTCGGCGGCGTCGTGGCCTTCGACGACGGGCTCGGCAACAACAAGCAGGCGCTGCGCGGCAGCCTCGCCGCCAGCGGCAACTTCGCGCTCGGCCAGGGGTTCATCGCCTCCTTCGACCTCGCCGCCGCCAGCGACAACAGCTTCCTGGCCCAGTTCGACTATTCCGACGCCGACCGGCTGACCAGCATCGCCGGCATCCACCGGACGCTCGGCAACGAGTACTTCTCGGTGTCGACGATCGCCTTCCAGAGCCTCAACGACGACGAGGCGACCGACACGATCCCCTTCGTCTTCCCGGCCCTCTACTACCGCCGGCTGTTCGACGCGCCGGTGGTCGGCGGCCGGGTCGGGATCGACGCCAACTCGCTCGGCATCGCGCGCGACGTCGGCGGCGACATGATCCGCGCCGGCGGCGGCGTCGACTGGCAGAACGGCTGGACGCTGGCGAACGGCGTCCTCGCCTCGTCGACCGCCTCGGCGGTCGTCGACCTCTACCGCACCTGGGACTACGACGACATCCCCGACGGCACCGACGCGCGGGCGATGCCGCTGGTCTCGGGCGAGCTGCGCTGGCCGCTGGTCAAGTCCACCGCTGCCGCGCAGCACGTGATCGAGCCCATCGCGCAGGTCATCTGGTCACAGACCGTCGGCGACGACGACGTGCCCAACGAGGACAGCCAGCTGCCCGAATTCGACGACCTCAACCTCTTCTCGCTGAACCGCTTCCCCGGCGAGGACCGGCTGGAGACCGGGCTGCGCGCCAACCTCGGCATCAACTACACCCGGCAGGATCCATCGGGCTGGTCGCTCGGCGCGACGCTCGGGCGGGTCTTCCGCGTCAACGACAAGGACCAGTTCTCCGAGGGCACCGGGCTCGACGGCACCTGGTCCGACTATGTCGGCGCGCTGTCGCTCGACTTCGCCAGCGGCCTGACGCTGGTCAACCGGGCGCTCTTCAGCGACACCCTCGACTTCCAGCGCAACGAGTTCGCCATGGCCTACGACAGCGAAAGGGCCGGCATCCGCGCCGCCTACATCTATCTCGCGCAGGACGATTCCGACCCGGTGATCGGCGACCAGCCCGAAACGAGCGAGTTCGCCTTCAACGCCCGCTACCGGCTGCGGCCGAACTGGGAGGTGCGCGGGCTCTGGCGCTACGACGTCGCCGCCCACTCGAACCTGCGCGCCGGCGCCGGGATCACCTACGGCAACGAGTGCACCGAGTTCGACCTCTCGATCCAGCGCCGCTATACGTCATCGGAGAATCTGCCGCCAACCACCTCGATCGGCTTCAGCCTGAAGCTGGCGGGGGTCGGCGATTCCGGCGACAACAAATGGCCGGCCCGGGTCTGCACCGCCCGGGGAGCTTGAGGAGCCTTGAGAGAGACGATGCGTAAGCTGATCACCGCCATCGGGTTTTCCTGGCTGCTCGCCGCCGGCGGCCCGGGGCTGGCGGCCAATGTCTTCGAGCCCGCGCTCACCGTGAATACCGGCGTGATCACCCACTACGACATCGAGCAGCGGATGAAGCTGCTCGCGGCGCTGGGCGCGACCGGCGACCTGCAGAAGCTCGCGATCCAGCAGCTGACCGAGGACCGGGTCAAGGTCCAGGCGGCGCGCGAGCTCAAGATCGAGCTGCCCGAGGGTGCCCTCGACTCCGGACTCGACGAGTTCGCGACCAGTCGCGGCCTCAAGGTCGAGGACGTGCTGCGGGTGCTCGACTCGCGCCAGATCGACCGGCAGGCCATGGACGACTTCGTCGAGTCGGGCCTGCTCTGGCGCGAGGTCGTCAGCGCCCGCTTCCGCGGCCGGGCGATGCCGAGCGACGCCGACCTCGACGCGGCGATGCAGCTGCAGGCCACCATGCCGGTCGAGATGCTGACGATGGCCGAGATCGCACTGCCCTTCGCAGAGCGCGGCGAGGCGGAGACGACCGACCTTGCCGACAAGATCTACCGCGCGGTCCAGTCGGGCACCGACTTCGGCGCGCTGGCCCGCCAGTACAGCCGCTCCGCCTCGGCCGCGAACGGCGGCCGGCTCGACCCCGTGCCCGCCGCCCGGGTGCCCCCGACCTTCCGCAGCCAGGTGCTGCTGCTGAGCCCGGGGCAGATCACCCGGCCGGTGCCGATCGCGGGCGGGGTCGCCATCATCAAGCTCCTCGGGATCTCGGAGCGGAAGCCGCAGCCGATCAAGCCCGAGGACATGGCGGCGGCGCGCGAGGCGATGCGCCAGCAGCTCTTCACCCAGCGGATCTCGAGCCTCGGCGACGGCTACCTGCAGGAGCTCCTCGGCGACGCGCTGATCACCCAGCGATGACGGGGCCCGTCGCGCTGACCCTCGGCGATCCGGCGGGGATCGGCGGCGAGATCGCGCTCGCGGCCTGGAAGGAGTTGCGCGGGCGGCTGGTCTTCTTCCTGATCGCCGACCCCGCGCACCTTCGGGAGCCCGCGGCCCGCCTCGGCGTGGCCATTCGCGCGGTCGCGGCGCCCGGCGAGGCCGCGTCGGTCGCGGCGGAGGCGCTGCCGGTGCTGCCGCACCCCCTGCCGCACGCGCCGGTTCCCGGGCGGCCCGACCCCGCCAACGCCGCGGCGACCATCGCGATCATCGCGCGCGGGGTCGAGCTCGTGCGCAGCGGCGCCGCGCTCGCGCTCTGCACCAACCCGATCAACAAGAAGGTGCTGATCGACGGCGCGGGCTTCGCCTTCCCGGGCCATACCGAGTTCCTCGCGCACCTGAGCGGTGCGGCGCTGCCGGTGATGATGCTGGCGGCACCGGGCCTGCGGGTGGTGCCGGTGACGATCCACATCCCGCTGGCGGCCGTGCCGCGGGCGCTGACGCCGGCGCTCCTGGAGGCGACGCTGCGGATCACCCACCGCGCGCTCGCCGCCGACTTCGGCATCGCCGACCCGCGCATCGCGGTGGCCGGGCTCAACCCGCACGCGGGCGAGGGCGGCGCCATGGGGCGGGAGGAGATCGAGGTGATCGGGCCGGTCGTCGCGCGGCTCGCGGCCGGGGGGATGCGGATCAATGGCCCGCGCTCGGCCGACACGATGTTCCATCCGGCGGCGCGCGCGGGCTACGACGCCGCCGTCTGCATGTACCACGACCAGGCGCTGATCCCGATCAAGACCGTCGATTTCAAGCGCGGGGTCAACGTGACGCTGGGCCTCGACTTCGTCCGCACCTCGCCCGACCACGGCACCGCCTACGACATCGCCGGCCGCGGCATCGCGAGCCCGGCGAGCCTGATCGCGGCGCTGGAGCTCGCCCGCGACCTCGGCGTGACCCGCGCCGCGGGCCGGCGATGAGCGCTGCGCCCGACGGCCTGCCGCCGCTGCGCGAGGTCATCGCCGCGCACGGCCTCGCCGCCCGCAAGGCGCTCGGCCAGCACTTCCTCCTCGACCTGAACCTGACCGGCAAGATCGCCCGACGGGCGGGCGACCTGACATCCGCCGACGCGCTCGAAGTCGGCCCGGGCCCGGGCGGGCTGACCCGGGCGCTCCTCGCCGAGGGTGCGCGCCACGTGGTCGCGATCGAGCGCGACGCGCGCTGCCTGCCGGCCCTGGCCGAGATCGCATCCGCCTGGCCCGGGCGGCTGACGGTGCTGCCCGGCGACGCCCTCGCGGTCGACCCGATGCCCTACCTGACGCCGCCGGTGCGCGTTGTCGCGAACCTGCCCTACAACGTCGGCACCGAGCTCCTGGTCCGCTGGCTGACGCCGGCGGCCTGGCCGCCGTTCTGGACCAGCCTGACGCTCATGTTCCAGAAGGAGGTCGCCGAGCGGCTGGTGGCGGCGCCGGGCTCGCGCGCCTACGGCCGGCTCGCGATCCTTGCGCAGTGGCGCAGCACGCCGCGCATCGCCTTCGAGCTGCCGGCGCGCGCCTTCACGCCGCCGCCCAGGGTCGACAGCGCCGTCGTGCAGATCGAGCGGCTGGAGGCGCCGCGCTTCCCGGCCGACCCGGGCGTCCTGTCGCGAGTCGTTGCGCTCGCCTTCGGCCAGCGGCGCAAGATGCTGCGCGCCAGCCTGCGGGGGCTCGGGCCGGATGCCGAGGCGCTGCTCGCCGAGGCCGGCATCGCGCCCACCGACCGCGCCGAGCAGGTATCCCTCGAGGCCTTCTGCCGGCTGGCGCGGCTGGTAGCGGCCGCCGGCCGATAGTCGGGGCCTGTACCTTCGGGCTGTACAATTGGACAGGTTCCCTAGCCCACACGTTCCCGGAGTAGTGTGGCCTCAAAGCACTCAACCATGGGGCGGGAAACCGGAATGGCGACGACGGCGAGCGAGGTCGACGCACACGTTGGCCAGCGGATGCGCAAGCGGCGGGAGTCGCTGGGCATGAGCCAGGGGCAGCTCGGGCGGCATCTGGGACTGACCTTCAGCCAGGTGCAGAAGTACGAGAAGGGTGCCAACCGCATCGGCGCCGGGCGGCTGTACCTGCTCGCCGGCGTGCTGAGCGTTCCGGTCCACTATTTCTTCGACGGAGTCCCCGACGGCCAAGCCGAGACCGTGCCGCCCGGACGGAACGAGGACCTCGCGGCCCTCGACGACGCCTTCCTCTCCATCGACGACCCGGAGACCCGCCAGTCCGTGCTGGCGCTGGTCTGCTCGCTATCGGCGGCGCGGCAGGCCGGCCGAACGCGGCGTCGCGCCAGCTGAAGCCCCGCGTCTAGAGCAGGAAGAGGGCGCCGGCGTGGCGGTGCCGATCGTCGTCTTCGACCGCGCGTTCCGGGGAGGTCCCCGGAGACTTCGGGGCGGAATACTAGGACGCGGTCGCCGAGCCTTCCTTGCGGTCGGCGTAGATCAGCAGCGGCTCGCCCTTCCGGAGGATGCATTCCTCGTTGACGACCACCTCCTCGACGCCGCGCATCGACGGCAGCTCGAACATGGTGTCGAGGAGCACCTCCTCGAGGATCGAGCGCAGGCCACGCGCGCCGGTCTTGCGGTCGATCGCCCGCTTGGCGACGGCCTTCAGCGCGTCCTCGGTGAAGGAGAGCTGCACGTCCTCCATCTCGAACAGCCGCTGGTACTGCTTGATCAGCGCGTTCTTCGGCTCGGTGAGGATGGTGATCAGCGCCGCCTCGTCGAGGTCGGTCAGGGTCGCGAGCACCGGCAGGCGGCCGACGAACTCGGGGATCAGGCCGAACTTCAGGAGATCCTCGGGCTCGAGCTCCTGGAAGAGCTCGCCGACCCGGCGGTCGTCGGTGTCCTTGACGTCGGCGCCGAAGCCGATCGCCGACCCCCTGCCCCGCTGGGCGATGATCTTGTCGAGCCCCGCGAACGCCCCGCCGCAGATGAACAGGATGTTCGTCGTGTCGACCTGCAGGAACTCCTGCTGCGGATGCTTGCGCCCGCCCTGCGGCGGCACGGAGGCGACGGTGCCCTCCATGATCTTCAGGAGCGCCTGCTGGACGCCCTCGCCCGACACGTCCCGCGTGATCGAGGGGTTGTCTGACTTGCGGCTGATCTTGTCGACCTCGTCGATGTAGACGATGCCGCGCTGCGCCCGCTCGACGTTGTACTCGGCGGCCTGCAGCAGCTTCAGGATGATGTTCTCGACATCCTCGCCGACATACCCCGCCTCGGTCAGCGTCGTCGCGTCCGCCATGGTGAACGGCACGTCGAGGATGCGCGCCAGCGTCTGCGCCAAGAGCGTCTTGCCGCAGCCGGTCGGGCCGATCAGCATGATGTTCGACTTCTGCAGCTCGACGTCGGTGTTCTTCTGCGCGTGGTTCAGCCGCTTGTAGTGATTGTGGACCGCGACCGAGAGCACCCGCTTCGCGACCTGCTGGCCGATCACATAATCGTCAAGGACTTTGCATATCTCGTGCGGCGTGGGCACGCCGTCCGACGACTTGACCAGACTGCTCTTGGTCTCCTCGCGGATGATGTCCATGCAGAGCTCGACGCATTCGTCGCAGATGAACACCGTCGGACCCGCGATCAGCTTGCGGACCTCGTGCTGGCTCTTGCCGCAGAACGAGCAATAGAGGGTGTTCTTGGCGTCGCCGCCGCTCGTCTTGCTCATGGCTGGCCTCCGGCTTTCGCCAATCCTTCCTGCACCTTCAACATGGTCTTCCCACGTGGGCGGGGAAGCATGTCCCCCATTGGACATGCTTGGGCCGGCAAATACAAGCCAAAAGGGCGGCCAGCGCCGGCGGGCGCCGCGGGCCTCACGAGGCCTTCATCGCCTCGAGCTCGCGCTGGGTGACGATCTCGTCGATCAGCCCCCAGTCCTTGGCGTCCTGCGCCGTCATGAAGCGGTCGCGCTCGAGCGCCGCCTCGACCGCCTCCACCGGCTGGCCGGTGTGGTGGTGGTAGATCTCGTTCAGCCGGTCCTTGAGCGCCTGGGTCTCGCGAGCATGGATCATGATGTCGGTCGCCTGGCCCTGGAAGCCGCCCGAGGGCTGGTGGACCATGATCCGGCTGTTCGGCAGCGAGAAGCGCATGCCGGTGGCACCGGCGGTCAGGAGCAGCGAGCCCATGCTCGCCGCCTGCCCGACGCACAGGGTCGAGACCGGCGGGCGGATGTACTGCATGGTGTCGTAGATCGACAGCCCCGAGGTCACGACCCCGCCCGGGCTGTTGATATACATGGCGATTTCCTTCTTCGGGTTCTCGGCCTCGAGGAAGAGGAGCTGCGCCACGATCAGCGTCGACATCTGGTCGTGCACCGGGCCGGCGACGAAGATGATCCGCTCCTTGAGGAGCCGCGAGTAGATGTCGTAGGCCCGCTCGCCGCGCGCGGTCTGCTCGACCACCATCGGCACGAGGGTCATGTAGGTCTCGACCGGATCGTTCATCTCGACTTGCCTTTCGCTGCCCCGTCCCGCGGTCGCGCGCCCCTGGTTGCCCGAGAGGAATAGTGTTCCCGCCCACCCTCCGCAAGGCCCCCCGGCCAGAGGGACAGGTAGCCCGCAGTCCCTAACCATTCGTTTTCCATTCGCACCGACGATCGGATTCCGCAGGTCGCCGGGACGATCCGCCGACCGCTGGCCGAAGCTTCCCGGACGATGCCCGGCATGACTCAGCTTGCGCATCGATTCTACCTGAAGGAGATCGAAGCGCGCGCGGACCGCTCGATTTCACTCTCACTGCGATCATTGCGCTGGCCGGTCCCGCTCGTCGCCGCGGCGATGGCCGTCGGGAACGTCGTGGCCGCGCTGTTGCGCTGATCCTCGCCGGGCGGCTTCTCGCGCCCGCTTCACGGCTGTTTCACGCGCCGCTGACGGCGTGCGGTCAAGATGCCGCCCGAACCGCAATGCGGGATCGGGGGACCGGCATGGGGGACTGGTGGATGCTCGCCGCGCTCGCGGGCGCGAACGCGGTCAACTCGGCGATCCCGGGGCCGTGCGTCGCCCTGACGCTGGCGCGGACCGGCCGCGGCGGGCTCGGGTCGGGACTGGCGGTCGGGGCTGGCATCCTGCTCGCGGACCTTTGCCTGATCGCGGTGAGCTTCGCGGTGCTGCTCGGCCTCTTTCAGCTGTCCGCCGACCTCGTGTCGGCGCTGCGCTGGCCAGGGGCGATCGTCATGATAGCGCTCGGCGTCAGGACCCTCGCGGCAGCGTTGCGGCGGGATCCGTTGGCCGTCACGGGCGCGACGGTGGCCGGAGACGCCGCCGCGGGGTTCGCCGTGGGGTTGGCGAGCCCGTACAACCTCGTCTTCTTCCTGGCCCTGGTGCCGATCTACGCCCCGGCAGAGCGGCTGACCGGGCCCATGGCGCCCGTCATCGTCGCCGCCCTGCTGGCCGGCGGCGCGGTGGCCTACCTGGGAGCGATCGCCGTCGGCGTCGGGTCGCGGCGCCTGACCGTCCGCTGCGGCGCCTGGCTCGAGGGCGCTGCCGCAGCCGGACTCGTCGGCTTCGGGCTGCTGGCGCTGGCCGCGCCGGAGCCCTGACGCATCAGGAAGCCGGCGCCTCGCTCGGCAGCGCCTCGGCCGGCGCCGCCGAGGCTTCCTCGTCCAGCGCCTCGATCGCCTTCTGCAGCTCGTCCTTGCTCACCGGCTTGTCGGTGACTTGGGCGAGCTCGAGGATGAAGTCGACGACCTTCTCCTCGAAGAGCGGCGCGCGGATCTGCTGCAGCGCCTGCGGGTTCTTCTGCACGAACTCGAGGAACTGACGCTCCTGGCCGCGGTACTGCCGCGCCTGGGCGAAGATCGCGCGCTGCAGTTCCGGGTCGGGCACGGTGATGTCGTGCTTGTTGCCGATCTCGGCCAGGAGCAGCCCGAGCCGCACCCGCCGCTCGGCGAGCTTCTTGTGCTCGTCGGTCGGGGCGATCTCGCCGTGGTCGTGGTGATCGTGGTCGTGGTGCTCCTCGTGCCAGAGCTGGTGCGCGATCTGGCCCGCCTCGACGTCGACGAGGGTCGGCGGGACCTCGAAGCTCACCTTCTCGTCGAGGGCGTCCATCAGCCGACGCTTGAGGATCTGCCGGCTGGCCGACGCGTACTCGTCGCCGAGGCGGGCGCGGATCTGCTCCTTGAGGGCGTCGAGGGTGTCGGAGCCGAAGCGCTCGGCGAGCGCGTCGTCGATCTCGGCGGGCTTCGGCGCCTTCACCGCCTTGACCGTCACGGCGAAGCTCGCTTCCCGGCCGGCCAGGTGCTTGGCGCCGTATTCCTCGGGGAAGGTCACGACGACGTCCTTCTCCTCGCCGACCTTCACCCCCTCGAGCTGCGCCTCGAAGCCGGGGATGAAGTTGCCCGACCCGAGCACCAGCGGGAAGTCCTCGGCCGCGCCGCCCTCGAAGGGCTCGCCGCCGACGCTGCCCTTGAAGTCGATGGTGACCTGATCGCCGCTCTCGGCGGCGGCGCCCTCGTCGCGGTCCTCGAAGCTGTTGGCGGAGGCGGCGAGGTTCTTCAGCGCCTCGTCGACGGCGGTCTCGTCGATCTCGGCGACGAGCTTCTCGAGCTTGACGTCCTTGAAGGCCACGTCGGGCACCTGCGGCAGCGCCTCGTAGCTCATCGAGACCTCGACGTCCTGGCCCTCCTGCCAGTCCTCGTTCGCGACCTTGACCTGCGGCTGCAGCGCCGGGCGGTCGCCCGAGGCCTCGAAGTGGTCGCGCATCGCCTTGTCGATCGACTCCTGCATCGCCTCGCCGAGGACCGACTTGCCGAACATCTTCTTCATCAGCGCCGCCGGGGCCTTGCCCTTGCGGAAGCCCTTCATCTGGAAATCCTTGCGGGCCGCATCGAGCTTCTCGCTGACCTTGGCCTCGAGCTCGGCGGCCGGGACCCTGATCGCGTATTCCCGCTTCAGGCCTTCGTTCAGGGTCTCGGTGACCTGCATCCTGTCGTCCTCGTTTCTTCCCTACCGCCGGCCCCAAGGGCCCAAGCGCCGCTGCGGGCGTGCCTCGTCCACGGGCTTGCGGGGATAATCCTGCCCCCAGGGCAGCGCCACGGCCGCGACCCTATCCTGCAGGCCGCCGCGCTTGTCAACGCCAGAACCGCCGGCCGTCCGCGCCGGCGCGACCGCCCTGTGCCGGAGCTGGCTTGCCCAAGCCCGCGGGCAAACGACAAGTCATTGAGATCTAAAACAAAAATCTTGCAATTTTAATCGGTTGTCAAGGATTGGCGACGGGCTTGGACAGCCTCCTCAGGTCACGTCGACGGGCTTGCTGCGCAGCCGCGCCGCGACGGCGGGGTCGGCGCGGCGGCAGAGCTGGGGCGGCAGGCCGCGCATGACGAGCTCGGCGTCGGCGACGGTCAGGCGGCCGATCTCGAAGAGCGCCTCGCGCGTCCCGCCGGTGCGGTGGGCCGAGAGGATCAGGCCCTCGATCGAGCGGACGGGGTCGTCGGCCGCGACCGGCTCCTCGGGGAAGACGTCGGTGGCGGCGCGGATGCGGCCGGAGCGCACGGCGTCGAGGAAGGCCGGAAGTCGACGACGGCGGCGCGGCTCATCAGGAGGAAGGCGCTGCCGGGCTGCATCAGCGCGAACTCGCGGGCGCCGAGGAAGCCCTGGTTCTCGCTGGTGACGCCGGCGAAGACGAAGACGACGCGCGAGGTGGCGAGGAGCTCGTCGAGGGAAGCGGGAGCGCAGCCGCGGGCGCGGATCAGCTCGGGCGGGAGCCAGGGGTCGTGGACGGCGACCGGGTTGCGGAACGGGACGAGGAGGTCGCGCAGGGTCCGGCCGAGGTCGCCGAAGCCGATGATCCCGACCGGAGCGCCGGCAAACACGAATGTGTCGCGGTTGGCCTCCAATCCGTAGGCCTCGCGGCCGGCGCGGAAGTCGCGGTCGGCGCGGGTGATGCCGCGGGCGAGGTCGATCGCCATCGCGAGGCTCGCCTCGGCGACGGACTGGGCGAAGGCTGACCCCGGCGACAGCACCGGGATGCCGCGCTCCTGGCAGCGCGCGTAGTCGACGTTGGGCAGGAAGTTGGTCTCGACGTTGAAGATCGCCCGGAGCTTCGGCGCCCGGTCGATCCGCTCGCGCGGCATGTCGGTCTGGCCGATGATCAGCTCGGCTTCCGGCAGCAGCCGGTCGACGGTTTCGGCCGGCATCGGCGCGTCCTCCGACACCACGAGCTCGCCGAGCCGTTCCAGCCGCGCCCGCGTCTCCGCGTCGCAGATCAGGTCGAGCGTCCGCGGCAGCGGATCGACGAGGATCAGGCCCACGCTTCCCTCCCGGCATGTCGCCTCCGGCTCTAGCCGGGGCGCCGGCGGCCGGCAAGGCCGCGGATCTGTTGCAAAGCCGGCGCAAAGGACCGCAATGTGGGCCATTGCGTGCGTTCCCTTCCTCCGCTCCCGCGAGCCAAGGAGACGGCATGGCCAGCGCTGACCCGACCGCGCCGCAGCGGGCGCCGGCTGCGTCCGACGACCTCGGCAAGCTGCCGGTCGCGAACGTGCTCGATCGGCTCGAGGTCAACCCCGAGCACGGGCTGACCGGCGCCGAGGCCGCGAGCCGGCTGGCGAAGGAGGGGCCCAACGCCATCGTCGCCAGGGAGGAGAGCGCGGCCGCGAAGGTCGCGGCCTACTTCCGCAGCCCGATCGCGCTGATGATCGAGGCGGCGGCGGTGGTGTCGGCGCTGCTCGGGCACTGGGACGACTTCGCGATCATCGCGGCGCTGCTCCTGTTCAACGCCGGGCTCGACTTCTGGCAGGACCGCAAGGCCGCGAACGCGCTGGCGGCGCTGAAGAAGGGGCTGGCGCCGCAGGCGACGGTGCTGCGCGACGGCAAGTGGGACACGGTCGCCGCCGCGGACCTGGTGCCGGGGGACATCGTGGAGATCCGCCTCGGCGGCATCGTGCCGGCGGACCTCCGGCTGGTGTCGGGCACCTACGCCTCGATCGACCAGTCGGCGCTGACCGGCGAGTCGCTGCCGGCGGCGAAGAAGGTGGGCGACGAGGCCTTCTCGGGCAGCGTCGTCAAGGAGGGCGAGATGACCGGCGTCGTCATCGCCACCGGCGGCCAGACCTTCTTCGGCCGCACCGCGAAGCTCGTCGCCGGCGCCGGCGCGCGCAGCCACGCGCAGCAGGCGATGTTCGAGATCGGCAACTTCCTGATCGCGCTCGCCCTCGTCCTCGCCGCGGTCATGGTCGCGGCGCAGGTCTGGCGCGACATCGTCGTCGCCTCGGACTGGCGCTGGGACGACGCGCTCGGGATCCTGCAGTTCGTGCTGATCCTGCTGATCGCTTCGATCCCCGTCGCGATGCCGGCGGTCTTCTCGATCACCATGGCGCTCGGCGCCTTCGATTTGTCGCGGCAGAAGGCGATCGTGTCGCGGCTCGAGGCGATCGAGGAGATGGCCGGCGTCGACGTCCTCTGCACCGACAAGACCGGGACGCTGACCAAGAACCAGCTGAAGCTCGGCGACGCGATCCTGATCGGCGCGAAGGACGCGAACGAGGTGGTGCTGGCCGGGGCGCTGGCCTCGCGGCTGCAGGACCACGACCCGATCGACACCTGCGTCATCGAGGGGCTGGCCGACCCGAACGCGACCAAGGGGTACGCCCAGACCGCCTTCGTGCCGTTCGACCCGGTGACCAAGCGCACCGAGGCGACCGTGACCGATCCGGCCGGGCACGTCCTGACGGTCGCCAAGGGGGCGCCGCAGGCGATCGTCGAGCTGGCGAAGCCGCCGGCCGAGGTCGCCGCCAAGGTCGCGGCCACCGTCGCGGCGCTGGCCGCCAAGGGCAACCGGGCGCTGGCGGTGGCGCGGTCGGAAGACGGCGGCAAGACCTGGGCGCTCCTCGGCATCCTGCCGATGTTCGACCCGCCGCGCGACGACTCGAAGGCGACGATCGCCGCGGTCGAGGCCAAGGGCGTCGGCGTCAAGATGATCACCGGCGACGACACGGCGATCGCCATCGAGACCGCGCGCCAGCTCGGGATGGGGACGAACATCTTCACGGCATCGGACGTCTTCCCGAAGGGGATGGATCCCGACCATGTCCCGGCCGCGATCGTCGCGACGATCGACCGGGCCGACGGCTTCGCCCGCGTCTTCCCCGAGCACAAGTACGCCATCGTCAAGGCGCTGCAATCGCAGGGCCATATCGTGGCGATGACCGGGGACGGGGTGAACGACGCGCCGGCGCTGAAGCAGGCCGACTGCGGCACGGCCGTCTCCGGCGCCACCGACGCCGCGCGCGGGGCGGCGGCCTTGATCCTGACCGCGCCGGGGCTCTCGGTGATCGACAGCGCCATCGACGAGGCGCGGCGGATCTTCGGGCGGATCGCGACGTACGCGATCTACCGGGTGGCGCTGACCGTCGACATCATGTTCCTGGTCGTGCTGTCGTCGGTCTTCCTCGGCTTCCAGCCGCTGACCGCGGCAATGATCGTGATCATGTCGCTGCTCGACGACATCCCGATCATGACGATCGCCTACGACAACACGCCGGTCGCTGCGAAGCCGATGCGCTGGCGGATGCCGCGGCTCCTCGGCGTCGCCGGCACGCTCGGCTTCTTCTCGGTCGTGCAGTCGTTCGGGCTCCTGCTGATCGGGCTCGAGCTCCTGTCGGACCCGCGCTGGGCCTCGCTCGGCCTGACCGACCGCGACCACCTGCAGACGGTGATGTTCCTGCAGCTCGTCGCGGGCGGGCACCTGCTCCTCTTCGTGACGCGGGCGGACGGCTGGTTCCTGCGGCCGCCCTACCCCGCCCTGCCGCTCTTCGGGGCGATCGTCGCGACCCAGCTCCTGGCGGCGCTGATGTGCGGCTTCGGCTGGCTCGTCCCGGCGATCCCCTGGAAGCTGGTCGCCGCGATCTGGGTCTATGATCTCGTCTGGATGCTGCTGCTCGGCGGCGTGCGGCTCGCGGCCGACCGGCTGATCGAGCACCGGACGGCCGGGCGGATCCGGAGCGGGACGATGGTGACGCAGCCGCTGCACGGCGCGCAATAGGGAGGTGAGGTTGGATCTTCGCGAGAAGCTGATCGTCGAGCCGGGCAAGCGGGTGCGGCTCAAGGACATCGACCCCGGGTTCAGCGGCAAGCACACCAGCGAGTTCGAGGCGCGCGGCGACCTCGAGAAGAACGTCGCGCGGCTCTCCCGGCTGCAGGAGGCGCTCTACGCCGAGAAGAAGCACGCGGTCCTGATCGTGCTGCAGGGGATCGACGCCGCCGGCAAGGACGGGACCTGCTGGCACGTGATGACGGCGATGAACCCGCAGGGCACGACGGTGACCTCGTTCAAGCAGCCGACCGAGCCCGAGCTCGCCCACGACTTCCTGTGGCGGGTGCATCCGCACACGCCGGGCCGCGGGCAGGTCGCCGTCTTCAACCGCTCGCACTACGAGGACGTCCTGATCGTGCGCGTGCACGGGCTGGCGCCGAAGTCGGTCTGGTCGAAGCGCTACGACCAGATCAACGCCTTCGAGGAGCTGCTGGTCGCCAGCGGGACGACGATCCTGAAGTTCTTCCTGCTGATCTCGGCCGAGGAGCAGCTCGAGCGGTTCAAGGACCGGCTCGACGACCCCGCCAAGCAGTGGAAGATCAGCGACAGCGACTACAGCGAGCGCCAGCGCTGGGACGACTACACCAAGGCCTACGAGGCGATGCTGGAGAAATGCTCGACCAGGCGCGCGCCCTGGTTCGTGATCCCGTCGAACCGCAAGTGGTTCCGGAACCTCGCGATCTCGACGATCCTCGCCGACACCATGGAGGGGCTGAAGATGAAGCCGCCGGCGCCGACCGTCGACCTCGCCGAGATCCGCAAGCAGTACGAGGCGGCCGCCGAGGCCAGCAAGCGCGGGAAGAAGTGACGCCGCGTCCGGCGGCTCGCCTGGCGCTGCGGTCGGGCGCCTAGCGCCGTTCGGCGAAGAAGGCGCGCATCAGCGCCGAGGACTCGCGCTCGGCGATGCCGCCGTAGACCTCGGGGCGGTGGTGGGTCTGGGCGTGCGCGAAGACGCGGGCGCCGTGCTCGACGCCGCCCGACTTGCGGTCGGCGGCGCCGTAGCAGAGCCGGGCGAGCCGGGCGGCGGCGATGGCGGCGGCGCACATGGCGCAGGGCTCCAGCGTCACGTAGATGTCGAGGCCGGCGAGGCGCTCGGTGCCGAGCTCGGCGCAGGCGGCGCGGATCGCCAGCATCTCGGCGTGCGCCGTCGGGTCGTTGAGCTCGCGCGTGCGGTTGCCGGCGCGGGCGACGATGCGGTCGCGCGCCGGGTCGACGATGACGGCGCCGACCGGGGTCTCGGCGCGGGCGAAGGCGGCGCGCGCCTCGGCGAGGGCGATGTCCATGTGCGGGGCGAAGCGCATCCGGACCTTCTGGCGCGCGGCGCCGGCCGCGGCAAGCCGTTTCGGCGTTGCGCCGGCCGCGGGCCGCGGGCTAGGAGCGGGCGATGGACGAAGCACCCGAACGGATCGCGCGCCGGCTGGCGCGGGCGGGCGTCGCCTCGCGCCGCGGCGCCGAGGCGATGATCGCCGCCGGGCGCGTGGCGGTGAACGGGCGGGTCATCGACAGCCCGGCGTTGAACGTGACCGCCGCCGACCGGGTCAGCGTCGACGGCCGGCCGGTGGCCGAGCCCGAGGCGGCGCGGCTCTGGCGCTACTACAAGCCGATCGGGCTCGTGACGTCCGAGCGCGACGAGCGCGGGCGCGACACGGTCTTCGCCCACCTGCCGGGCGACATGCCGCGGGTCGTGTCGGTCGGGCGGCTGGACCTCAACTCCGAGGGGCTGCTGCTGCTGACCAACGACGGCGCGCTGAAGCGGCGGCTGGAGCTGCCCTCGACCGGCTGGCTGCGCAAGTACCGGGTCCGCGCGCGTGGCGTGGCCGCCGACGCGGCGCTGGAGCCGCTCCGGCGCGGGATCACCGTCGACGGCGAGCGGTTCCAGCCGATGACGGTGACGCTCGACCGGCAGCAGGGGGCGAACGTCTGGCTGACGGTGGCGCTGCGCGAGGGCAAGAACCGCGAGGTGCGGCGGGCGCTCGCCGCCGTCGGGCTGGTGGTCGGCCGGCTGATCCGCATCTCCTACGGCCCGTTCCTGCTCGGCGACCTCGCCCCGGGCGCGGTCGAGGAGGTGCGGCCGAAGGTGATGCGCGAGCAGCTCGGGACGGGCGGGAAGCCCGGCCGCTGACCTGGCCGGGGCGCACGTAAGCCGCGCACAAAACTCAAGCATTTGATTTAGAAGCGGAAAATTTCGCCGCGTTAATGCGCTGCAAACCTTTGGGTCCGCGGTCGCGATCCCACCGCCCCGATTGTCGCTACCCGAGGCGCCCCATCAGCGCCGCCGCGGCCGCCGGGTTGCGCACCTTGGCCCCGCTGATGACGTAGAGGAAGACATCGCGGTCGGCCGCCTCCGGCGGTTCCGCCACCGTGGCCATTCCCACGTCCGGCTTGCCGGCGGCCCAGCCGCGGCAGCGCTCGGCCCAGGCGTCGAGGGCGGCCGCCGCGTAGCCCGCCGGCTCTCCTTCCGCCGTTCCCATGATCCGCGCATAGACGAAGGGCGCGGTGACGTCGGCGATCTCGGGGTAGGAGGAGTCGCCGGCCGCGATCACCGCGACGCCCTGCGCGCGCGCCAGCGCCACGAACTCGGGCACGGCGAAGCTCGCGTGCCGGACCTCGACCGCGTGCCGCACGTCCTGACCTTCGACCTGCCGCGGCAGCAGCGCGAGGAAGGCGGCGAAGTCGTCGGGATCGAACTTCTTCGTCGCCATGAACTGCCAGTTGATCGGCCCGAGCTTCGGCCCGAGCTCCATGACGCCGGAGCGGAAGAAGCGCTCCACCGACTCGCCCGCCTCGGCCAGCACCCGCCGGTTGGTGGCGAAGCGCGGGCCCTTGACCGCGAAGACGAAGTCGTCGGGGGTCTCCTCGCGCCACCGGGCAAAGCTCTCGGGCTTCTGCGAGCCGTAGTAGGTCCCGTTGACCTCGATCGAGGTGAGCTGCCGGCTCGCGTACTCGAGCTCGCGCTTCTGGCTCAGCCCCTCGGGATAGAAGACCCCGCGCCAGGGCTCGAACGTCCAGCCGCCCACCCCGACCCGGATGCGCCCGCTCATGCCAGGAGCCCCCGGCCGGCGAGGTTCCGCATCAGTGCCCCGGCGCCGAACCGCCATTCCGGCGCCTCGGTTGCGAGGCCGACCGGGTTCACCAGCGCCCCGAGCCCCGGCGCGGCGATGGTCACGACGTCGCCCGCGTGGTGGGTGAACCCCTGCCCCGGCCCGTCGCGGTCCTGGACCGGCGCGAACATCGTGCCGAGGAACAGCATGAAGCCGTCCGGATACTGGTGGTGCCGGCCGATCGTCTGCGCCACCAGGTCCGCCGGGTCGCGGCTGATCTCCTTCATCGACGACCGCCCGTCGAGCCGGAAACCGTCGCTTCCCTCGACCGTCAGCGTCAGCTCGGCCGCGCGGACGTCGTCGAGCGAGAAGCCCGCGTCGAACAGCCGGATGAACGGCCCGATCGCGCCCGAGGCGTTGTTGTCCTTGGCCTTGCCGAGCAGCAAGGCCGATCGGCCCTCGACGTCGCGCAAATTCGCGTCGTTGCCAAGGGCGGCGCCCTTGATCCGGCCGCGGCTGTCGACGGCGAGCACCACCTCGGGCTCGGGGTTGTTCCACTTCGACACCGGGTGCAGCCCGACGGTCGCGCCGTAGCCGACGGCCGACATCGGCTGGCCCTTGGTGAAGACCTCGGCGTCGGGCCCGATGCCGACCTCCAGGTACTGGCTCCAGAGCCCCTCGGCCTGCAGCGCGGCCTTCGCAGCCTCGGCCTCCGCGCTGCCCGGGTGGATGTCGCGAAGGCTCGCCCCGATCAGCCCGGCGATCCGCTCGCGGATCGCCTCGGCCCGCGCCGGGTCGCCGGCAGCGCGCTCCTCGATGACGCGCTCGACCATCGAGCGGGCGAAGGTCACGCCGCAGGCCTTCAGCGCCTGCAGGTCGCAGGGGGCGAGCAAGCGCGGCCCATCCTCGCCGCCGGCCGCAACCGCTTCGAGCGAGCCGAGGTCGCGCCCCGCGACCGACGCGGCGAACCCGGCGGGATCGTCCATCTCCAGGAGGTCGCGCATGGTCGGCGCGGCGGCGGTGGTGATGTCGACGACCCGCCCGTCGCGCACCGCCACCAGGCAGGGGCCGGAGGCGGGATCCCAGGCGCGCCCGACCCAGGTGCCGCCCGCATCCTCCGGATGCGGCAAGGGACTGGTCACGGCGGTTCTCCTCCCCGAGCCGCCGCGTCTCGGCGCGGCCCGGGCCAGGATAGCCGAGCGACCGGTCGGCGCAACCCCGAGGCTCGCTTCCCATGCGCGGCCGGTTGACTTACCAAGAGGCGCGACGAGGAGGAACGCCATGCGCCTGCCCACCTACGCGGGGACGCTCGAGACCTACGCCCCGACCGGCGACCCGCTCGAGGCGCGCCCGCCGCGGGTGCCGCTGACCCGCACCGCCTTTGCCGCGGCGCACGTCGTCTCGGACCCCATCGCCGAGCGCGACCCCTGGGGCGGGCGGCCTGCGGTCGACTGGGAGAATACCCTGGGGTTTCGGCGCTGGCTCTGGGACCAGGGGCTCGGGCTGGCCGAGGCGATGGACACCGCCCAGCGCGGCATGGGCCTCGACTGGCCGACAGCGCGTGAGCTGATCGAGCGCACCATGCGCGAGGCCAAGGCGCACCCGATGAAGCCGCGGGTCGCCTGCGGCGCCGGCACCGACCAGCGGGCGCCCGGCGAGATCCGCGACGAGGCGGGGCTCGTCGCGGCCTACAGCGAGCAGATGGAGGCGATCGAGGCGGCCGGCGGCCAGGTCATCATCATGGCCTCGCGGGCGCTGCCGGCGATCGGCGCCGGCCCCGACACCTACGCCCGCGTCTACGGCCGGCTGCTCGAGCAGGCCGCCGCACCCGTCATCCTGCACTGGCTCGGCGACATGTTCGACCCCGCGCTCAAGGGCTACTGGGGCTCGGCCGACGTCGACGTCGCCTCGGAGTCGGTGCTGGAAATCATCGCCGCGAACCCCAGCAAGGTCGACGGCATCAAGATCTCGCTCCTCGACCAGGCGCACGAGGAAGCCTTCCGCGCCCGGCTGCCCGAAGGGGTCCGCCTCTACACCGGCGACGACTTCAACTACGCCGCGCTGATCGAGGGCGACGGCACGCACTACAGCCACGCCCTCCTCGGCGCCTTCACCGCCATCGCGCCGGCGGCGATCCAGGCGCTGGAGGCGCTGGCCGAGGGCGATCGCGCGACCTATCACACGCTGCTTGCGCCGACCGTCCCGCTCAGCCGCGAGATCTTCAAGGCGCCGACCCGCTACTACAAGGCCGGCATCGCCTTCGTCGCCTGGCTGAACGGCGCCCAGAGCCACTTCATCATGCCGGGCGGCCTGCAGTCCGCCCGCGAGATCACCCATTATTCCGAGGTCTTCCGCCTCGCCGACCGCGCCCGGCTGCTGACGCGGCCGGACCTCGCGGTCGAGCGCATGACGCTCCTCCTGCGCCTGCACGGCATCGAGTGACCGCCGGCGCCACGCCGCGGATCTCACCTCGATCCACGGCGTCGCCTTCGTCACCGACGACCGCCGCAGCAGCGGGCCGCTGCTCCGCATGGCGGTCGTGCGCAACCTCGTCATGTCGATCCTGCGAAAGGTCTGGCCCCGCCGCCGGGCCGCGCAGACTTCGGGCCTGCAGCTCGCCGCGCAGCCGCACTCCGCGCGCGGAAATCCCGCAGCCCCGCCGTTCCTCGCCGCTGGCCCTGCGAGCGGCCTTGATCTCGGCGCCGCCCCGTCGCATCTGGGGCGCCGGCAGCGGCGAGGTGCAGATGGGACCCTATGCGGCAGTGGAGGAGATCGAGGGGAGCGCGGCGTCGCGCTTCCTGCTGATCTGCGACCACGCCACCAACCTCGTGCCCCCGGAGGTCGGCGGCGGCAGCCTCGGGCTGCCGCCCGAGGAGATGGCCCGCCACATCGCCTACGACATCGGCGTGCGCGGCGTCACCCACGCCCTCGCCGGGCGCCTCGCCGCGCCGGCGCTCCTCACCCGCTTCTCGCGCCTCGTCATCGACCCCAACCGCGGCGAGGACGACCCGACGCTGGTCATGCGCCTCTACGACGGCACCGTCATTCCGGGGAACCGCGCCGTGCCCCCGGAGGAGGTCGCGCGCCGCCTCGACGCCTACCACCGCCCCTACCACGACCGCATCGAGGCCCGCCTCGACGCCGCGGTCGCCCGCGGCCGCCAGCCGGCGCTGGTCTCGATCCATTCCTACACCCCGCAGCTCAAGGGCCGCCCGCCGCGCCCCTGGCAGGTCGGCATCCTCTGGCACCACGACGGCCGCATCGCCCGCCCGCTGATGGCGCGGCTGCGCGCCGAGGGCTTCGTCGTCGGCGACAACGAGCCCTATTCGGGCGAGCTCGAGGGCGACACCATGAGCCGCCACGGCACCGGCCGCGGCCTGCCGCACGCGCTGATCGAGATCCGCCAGGACCTGATCGGCACGCCCGAGGCGCAGCAGGCCTGGGCCGCCCGCCTCGCCCCCATCCTCGCAACCGTCGTCGCGGAGATCCCCGATGGATGATGCCACGTCAACCGAGCTCGAGGCCGCCGCCTTCCGCGCGCTGCGCGATCACCTGCGCGCCCACCCCGAGGTGCAGAACATCGACCTGATGAACCTCGCCGGCTTCTGCCGCAACTGCCTCGCCCGCTGGTACCAGGAAGCCGCCGCCGCCCGCGGCCTCGACCTGACCAAGGACGCCGCCCGCGAGATCGTCTACGGCATGCCCTACGCCGACTGGGTCGCCCGCCACCAGGCCGAGGCGACACCCGAAGCCGCGGCCAGATACGCCGAGCGCAAGGACTGAGGCGCCGCCGCCCGCCCCCCGTAAACCAAACTTGCGCGTCGCGCTTGCGCGGCGGCGGCCAAGCGCCGATCGTTCCCAACCATGACTGATGGCGAACCACCGGTTTCCTATGACCAAATGAAGGCAGCCATCGGCTCGCTGCTCTTCCTCTGGTCCCGCCTCGAGAGAAGCCTTGCCTCGGCGCTCGAGGTCCTGGGCGAGCCGCAGTCGAAACTGGCCCATGGACCGGCCAGACGTATCGAAGCCTGGTCGAGCCGGATTCGGTGTCGGAGTGCCGACCGACCCTGGCAGGCGGCCTTGTGCGATCGGATGGCAGATCTACTCCGCGACGCGCTCGGCGTCAGGAACCTCGTCTGCCACGGGCTGGAGGGCATCGCCGCTCAAGGGCACTGCGACCAAGCCCGTCTCACGGTAGCGCTCGGCGAAAACAGGCGGGTCGTCACCTGGGGCGAGCTTCAGGCGATGTTCGACTGGATGTCGCAGGCGGACTCGCCGATATCCCTCCTGACGCGTGCCGCCCTCGACGACGACCCGGTCCGGAGCGAGCAGCTGTTGCTCGCGTACAAGGACTTCCCCCGGCTCGCATGAGGACGCCGTGGCTCGGACCCGCTCACTGCGTCTGTCAGGTCGCCCGCGCCCGCGCCTCGGCGATGTAGAGCTCGCGCAGCCGCCGCGTCACCGGCCCGGGCCGGCCGTCGCCGACCGGCCGGCCGTCGATCTCGACGACCGGGGTCACGAAGGCCGAGGCCGCGGTCATGAAGGCCTCCGCCGCCGCCTGCGCCTCCTCGACCGTGAACGCCCGCTCCTCGACCCGGAGCTGCGCCTCGGCGGCGATCCGCAGCACCGCCGCGCGGGTGATCCCCGACAGGATCGCCGGCGACAGGTCGCGGGTCACGATCGCTCCGTCCCGCGTCACGATGTAGGCGTTGTTGGACGTCCCCTCGGTGACGAGCCCGTCCTCGACCATCCAGGCGTCGTCCTTGCCCGCCGCCTTCGCCATCATCTTGCACCAGGACGGGGCGAGCAGCTGCACGGTCTTGATGTCCCGCCGCCCCCAGCGGATGTCCGGCACCGAGACCACCCGGATCCCGTCCCGCCCCGACGCCGTATCGGCCAGCGGCCTCCCTTGCGTGAAGCCGACGAACCCCGGCGCCGCCGCCTTCGGCCAGGCAAAGTCGCGGTCGGCAGCGCCGCGCGTGACCTGGATATAGACCATCCCCTCGTCGACCGCGTTCCGCGCGACGAGCTCCCGGTGCATCGCCTCGATGCCCGCGTCGTCGAGCGGCGGCGCCATCCCGAGCTCGCCGAGCGAGCGATGCAGCCGCGCGAGGTGCCCGGCGAAGTCGACGAGCCGCCCGCCGAGCACGCTCGTCACCTCGTAGACCGCGTCGGCGAACAGGAACCCGCGGTCGAAGACGCTGATCTTCGCCTCCTCCTCCGGCACGTAGTCGCCGTTGACATAGACGATGCGGCTCATCTCACCCCCAGAGCTCCGGCGCCGGAGCATGCACCCCGCGCGCGTCGTACTTCAACCCGTGCGGCCGGTCCTCGGCCAGGAGCAGCGGCCCGTCGAGGTCGGTGAAGTCCGCCCCCTGCGCCACGACGACCGCCGGCGCCATGGCGAGCGACGAGCCCACCATGCAGCCGACCATCACCCCATACCCGGCCGCCCGCGCCGCGTCCCGCAGCGCCAGCGCCTCGGTCAGCCCGCCGGTCTTGTCGAGCTTGACGTTGACGACGTCGTACTTCCCCGCCAGCCCCGCGAGGCTCGCCCGGTCGTGGCAGCTCTCGTCGGCACAGACCGGCAGCGGCCGCGCCATCCCGGCCAGCGCGGCGTCCTCGCCGGCCGGCAACGGCTGCTCGACCAGCTCGACCCCGAGCGCCACCAGCGCCGGCGCCAGCCGGGCGTACTCCTCCGCCGTCCACCCCTCGTTGGCGTCGACGATGATCCGCGCCGCCGGCGCCCCTTCGCGCACCGCCTCGAGCCGCGCCAGGTCGCCGGCCCCGCCGAGCTTGATCTTCAGGAGCGGCCGCCCCGCGTTCCGCTCCGCCTCCGCCCGCATCGCCGCCGGCGCATCGAGCGACAGCGTGAAGGCCGTGACCTCCGGCCCCGGCGCCGGCAGCCCCGCGAGCTCCCAGACCCGCCGCCCGCTCCGCTTCGCCTCCAGGTCCCAGAGCGCGCAGTCGACCGCATTGCGCGCCGCCCCCGGCGGCAGCAGCCGCTGCAGCCCGGCGCGGTCGAACCGACCCGGCAGCCCGCGCACCTGCGCCGCGACGCTGGCGACGCTCTCGCCGTAGCGGGCATAGGGCACGCATTCGCCGCGCCCGCGCACGCCGTCTTCCTCCAGCGTGACCGTCAGTACCCGCGCCTCGGTCCGCGACCCGCGGCTGATCGTGAAGGCGCGGGCGAGCGGGAACACCTCCTCCCGCACCTCGAGCCTCATTCGAGCGCATCCACCAGCCGCCCCGCCCCCTGCCGGAACGGGTCGACGGTCGGAAGCCCCATCCGCGCCTCGACCTCGGAGAGATACGCCGTCGCCTCGTCGTCGGAGAGCGCCGCGGTGTTGATCGAGATCCCGCTGACCCGCACGTCGGGGTTCACGATCCGCGCCATGGCGAGCGCCAGCTCCCGCAGCGCCTCGAGCGTCGGCATCGGATAATGCGGCAGCCCGCGCATGTGGGTCCGGGTCGGCTCGTGGCACAGGATCAGCGCGTCCGGTTGCCCGCCGTGCACCAGCGCCAGCGTGACGCCCGAATAGGACGGGTGGAACAGGCTCCCCTGCCCCTCGATCAGGTCCCAGTGGTCGGCGTCGTTGTCGGGCGTCAGCCACTCGACCGCCCCGGCCATGAAGTCCGCCACCACCGCGTCGAGCGGCACGCCGTCGCCGGTGATCAGGATCCCGGTCTGGCCGGTCGCCCGGAACGTCGCCCGCCGTCCCCGCGCGCGGAGCTCCCGCTCCATCGCGAGCGCCGTGTACATCTTGCCGATCGAGCAGTCGGTGCCGACCGCGAGGCAGCGCCGGCCCGACCGCGGCTTGCCGCTGGCGATCGGATAGGGGCGGTCGGGCACCCGCACGTCGTGCAGCGCCCGCCCATGCGCCATCGCCGAAGCGACGAGCTCGGGCTCGTCGCGCAGCAGGTTGTGCAGCCCCGAGGCGAGGTCGAGCCCCGCCATCAGCGCCTCGGTCAGCACGCTGATCCAGGCGGGCGAGATCACCCCGCCGCGGTTCGCGACGCCCACGACCAGCGTCCGCGCCCCGGACGCCGCCGCCTGCCGCGGCGTCATGTCCGGCAGCCCGAGGTCGGCCCGGCAGCCGTCCAGCCGGTACTGGCCGATGGCGAGCTCCGGCCGCCAGTCGCGAATGCCCTGCGCCACCTTGGCCGCCAGCGCGTCGGGGGCGTCGCCCAGGAACAACAGGTAAGGCTGCTCGATCATCGCTTCCTCGCGCGGCGGTCCGGGCGCACCCTAGCCCAGCCGCCGCGCGATTTCACCGGCCAATCGCGGCGGTGGCTCAGCGGTTGTCGGGCTGGCTCCGCACCAGCTCCAGCCCGCGCCGGGTGATGCGGTACGGGCACCCCTGCTGCGAGCGGATCGCCCGCCGGCGCTTGAGCTTGCGGAAGAGCTCGAGCTCGAGCGGCAGCGTCCAGCCGTCGCGGTTCACGCAAGTCACCGCCGCGATGCGGCCGCGCGGGCAGCGCTCCGGCCGGATCTCGCCGCCCTGCGCCAGCGCATGCAGCACGCGCTGTTCGTTCCGGGAAATGTCCATGTCCATGCTCGTCGACAGCGAAAAGCGAACGGCCGCCGCAGCCAACGCGTGCGGCGTCCCTGGCTTCACGGCCTCGCCCCGAGGGCGAGGCGCTATCGGAGGACGGACTGGTTCGACACGAGGCCGGCGATAGTCCGAATCGCGGCCCCCGGTCAAGCGGGCCCGGGAAGGTCCAGGAACGACTCTTGCAGGCTACTATGGTTAATGCAGGCGCGCCCCCGATTTCGAACGTACCACGGGAAATCCAGCGATCGCAGCGGCATGCGACGAGATGGCGAACGCAGGCGGGCTCGCCTAGGCCGGCTGCCCCCGCCTCAGCTCCCCCAGACCACCGCGTCGGGGATCTCGTAGCGCTCGTCGCCGATCGCGACCACGGTCAGGTCGGCGCCCTGCCGCATCGCGGCGAAGCTCCCGCCGCTGGTCGCGTCCGAGCCGGTCGCCTTGCCGCCGGTGAAGAAGATCGTCCGGCTGCTGCCGTCGGGCCTGGTGATCGTCACCGACGCCCGTCCCGAGCCCTGCCGGACCACGCCGAACGGGCACTGCCCTGCCGGCTGGCCGGCCGCCAGCGTGCAGGCGACCTCGCCGGTCGCATTGTACGCCGTGCCCTCGACGCGCGCACCGCCGCCCGCCGCCGGCGCCGCGGCCGCCGGCGCGCTCGCCTCCTTCAGGTAGCGCCCGGACACCCAACCCTTGGCGCTCGGCTCCGTCGCCTCGACCAGGCACCAGCGCTGCGTGCCCTGCATCCGGCAGCCGGCGTTGCGCAGCACCGCGCCGTTGTCGAAACGGGCGAGCACCGGCGCCTGGGTCGACGGCTCGGCGCGCAGGTTCAGCTGGTCGCCCGCCTCGACGCCCGCCACCTCCCAGAAGTCCGGCCCGCCCGCCAGCCCGTCGGCGAAGTCCGGCGCCGGCTGCTGCACGGCCTCCGCCGCCCCGTGCGCCACGGTCTTCTGTGCCGGCGCCGCGCCTTCGACCGGCTCGCCGGCGACCGCGACCGTGAGCTTGTACTGCGCCGTCTCGTTCCGCCGCGCCGCCGCCCGGATCAGGAAGACCTGCACCGTATAGTCGCCGCTCGCCCGGAGCCGCGCCGTCCAGTCGTTGCCCTGCCGCGGCCCGATGTGCAGCGCCGTGCTCTGCCCCGGCACGTCGCCGGGGCGATAGACGTTGACGTAGGTCGAGGCGTTGTCGGCCTCGAGCCCCACCGTCATCACCTGGCCGGCGGCGGCCGCCACCGCGTACTGCACGCTCTCGAAGCCGGCCAGGCCGCCCTCGACCGTGGCCGAGGTCGCCCCGGCGGCGAACTCGATCCGCTCCTGCCGCACGGTGTCGGCGCCCGCCGCCACGAGCACGGCGCCCGCCAGCAGCAGCGCCCGCATCAGTCCCGTACCGATCTCCATCGCCTGCTCCATGCCTCGCCGGATCTTGCGCGCACTCTAGGCCCTGCCGATCCGGACGCAACCGGCACGAGGCCTTCGGGCTACGCCCCGCGGCCGCCTTGCCGGAGCTGGCTCGGCGTCGCGGCGGTCCAGCGCCGCACGGCGCGGGTCAGGCAGGCGGGTCCGGAGTAGCCGAGGTGCACCGCGAGCTCGCCCACCGGAACCGAGCCCCCGACCAGCGCCGCGGTCGCCCGGTCGCGGCGCGCGGCGTCGAGGATGGCGGTGAAGCTGACCTCTTCCTCCCCGAGCCGCCGCTGCAGCGTCCGGACCGACATCCCCGAAGCCTCGGCCAGCTGCTCGATGGTCGGGACCCCGTCGTCGAGCATCAGCTCGACCAGGATCCGCGCGGTCGGCGCGAAGCCGGCGTTGCGGTTGATCGGCAGCGGCAGCGGCGCCGGCTCGAGCCGCCCCGCGTCCGCCGGCAGCCGCAGCGGCGCCGCGAGCACCGCCTCGGGGATGCGGACGCGCAGCACCCGGTCCGGCGCCGCCGCCACCCCCTCGCCCAGCCAGGGCACGAGATGCCCGACCCCCTCGGTCGGATGCGGGACGAGCTCGACCCGCTCCAGCACCGGCCCGCCGATCCCGGTCGCGCGGCAGAGCAGCTGGACGAGCGCCGCGGTGTAGTGCTGCGCGACGTGCAGCGCCTCCGCATGCCCCTTGATCGCAAAGAAGAAGCGCGCCTCGCCGCCGCCCGGCCGGTCGATGAAGCTCATCCGCTCGTGGGTGCTGTAGTAGGTCATCGCCGAGGCCGCCCGCCGGAGCCCGTCGCGCGGCGTCCGGCCGCTGAGCGCCACATGGCCGAGCTCGCCCAGGTCGCGAAGGCTCGAGGTCCCGACCACCCGGCAGCCCAGGTCAGGCATCCCTTCCTGCGCCGCGAGCTCGCCCAGGAAGGCGAAGCCGCTGACCAGCGGAATGAGCTGGTCCGGGTCGTCGAAGGCGACGGCCGCCAGCCGCGCCGTCCTGAGCCGCCCCTCGAGCGGCCGCCCGTTGGCGCGCAGCCACTTGACGAACGGCACGAGCGACCCCGCCCGGATCAGCGGCACCGAACGGATCATGGGCACTCCGGCTGGCCATTTCCCCCGGGCGCCCGTCTACCATGCCGGCCGATGGCACACAAAGGCAACTTCCCGTGCGCGAATCGCCGCGGTCAGCGCTGGACCGTCACGCTGTTGCCGTCCCCGGCGAGCTGGTTCGCGACATTCCCGTCGCCCGTCTGCGTCGCCTCCTGCACGACCGGCGCGGCGCCGCGCGCCTCCGCCAGCAGCCGCTGCAGCTCGGCCTGCAGCTCCGGCTTGTCGTCGAGGATGTCCATGACGAGCCCGGTGACGTTGGCCGTCGCCGACGCCTTCCCCGGATCGCCCTCGACCTTCCTGACCGTCTCGGCGTCGCCCTCCGGCGCCTTCCCGCGGATCCAGCCCCAGAGCTTGCCCACCCCGGCCACCCCGCCCGTCACCCCGGCCTGCACCAGCTCCTTGACCGCCGCGACCGCCGCCTCGGCGGCCAGCTTCTCCATGTCCATCGCTCACTCCTCCGCTTGTGCCTCGTCCTCGCGCCGCATCGCCTCGAACACCGCCATGACCGCCGCCAGCGCCCCCTCGTCCGGCTCCACCCCCGCCCGCTCGCAGCGCTCGAGGTACTCGCGCGCCATCCCCCCTGCCTTCCCGGACAGCGCGGCTGGGTGGCGCTGGAACAGGGGCGCGAGCGTCACCAGCGCCTCGCGGTCGCTCTCCACCGCCCCCGCGACATCCCCCGCCTCCTCCAGCCGGTCGGCCCTGACCCAGAGCGACGTCGCCAGCGGCTCGGCGAAGGCCAGCGGCCGCGCGGCGGCGAGGGCGCGGCGGATCTCGACCGCCTCCTCGATGGCGGCGAGCGCCTCCTCGCGGCGGCCGAGGTCGGCGAGGCGGACCGACAAGTTGTTGAGCGAGAGCGCGAGGTCGGGGCGGAAGGCGTCGGGGCGGGCGGCAGCGAGGGCGCGATAGACCTCGACCGCCTCCTCGATGGCGGCGAGCGCCTCCTCGCGGCGGCCGAGGTCGGCGAGGCGGTTCGACAGGTTGTTGAGCGAGCTCGCGAGGTCGGGGCGGAAGGCGTCGGGGCGGGCGGCGGCGAGGGCGCGGCGGATCCCGACCGCCTCCTCGATGGCGGCGAGCGCCTCCTCGCGGCGGCCGAGGTCGGCGAGGCGGCAGCCCGACAGGTTGTTGAGCGAGCTCGCGAGGTCGGGGCGGAAGGCGTCGGGGCGGGCGGCGGCGAGGGCGCGGTAGACCCCGACCGCCTCCGCGATGGCGGCGAGCGCCTCCTCGCGGCGGCCGAGGCGCGAGGCGGTGACAGGTTGTTGAGCGACGCGAGGTCGGGGCGGAAGCGTCGGGGCGGGCGGCGGCGAGGCGCGGTAGACCCCGGCCGCCTCCGCGATGGCGGCGAGCGCCTCCTCGCGGCGGCCGAGGTCGGCGAGGCGGTTCGACAGGTTGTTGAGCGAGCTCGCGAGGTCGGGGCGGAAGGCGTCGGGGCGGGCGGCGGCGAGGGCGCGGCGGATCCCGACCGCCTCCTCGATGGCGGCGAGCGCCTCCTCGCGGCGGCCGAGGTCGGCGAGGCAGCCCGACAGGTTGTTGAGCGAGGTCGCGAGGTCGGGGCGGAAGGCGTCGGGGCGGGCGGCGGCGAGGGCGCGGTAGACCCCGGCCGCCTCCTCGATGGCGGCGAGCGCCTCCTCGCGGCGGCCGAGGTCGGCGAGGCGGTTCGACAGGTTGTTGAGCGAGCTCGCGAGGTCGGGGCGGAAGAGGTCGGGGCGGGCGGCGGCGAGGGCGCGGCGGAACTCGACCGCCTCCTCGATGGCGGCGAGCGCCTCCTCGCGGCGGCCGAGGTCGGCGAGGTGGTTCGACAGGTTGTTGAGCGACATCGCGAGGTCGGGGCGGAAGGCGTCGGGGCGGGCGGCGGCGAGGGCGCGGCGGATCGCGACCGCCTCTTCGATGGCGGCGAGCGCCTCCTCGCGGCGGCCGAGGCCGGCGAGGCGGACCGACAGGTTGTTGAGCGAGAGCGCCTGGAGAGCGGCCCCCTCGTCGTCGGGCAACTCCCGGGCGCCGCGGAGAAGCTGTTCCGTGAGCGCGACGGCGATCTCGCGAAGCTCGATCGTGTCGTCGGGCAGCGCGTCGTGCAGCTCCATCAGTGCCTCGAGGTCGGCCGCGTCGGTCTGCAGCGCCTGCAGCCAGGCGAGCGGCGCGCGCTGGCCGCGGATCAGGAAGTCCTGGCAGGCGCGCACCACGGTCCGGGTCACGGCGGCGCGCCTGGCCTGCGCGGCGCGGCGGACGGCCTCGACGCCGCCGTCCGGCAGCTCGCGCAGGGCGCAGATCGCCACCGCCTCGCCGAGGATGTCCGGGATGATCGGCGCGAGCCCGCCGTCGGCCTCCGCCGGCAGCGCCGCGTGCAGCGCGGCGCGGGCCGCCTCGGTCTGGCCGGGCGCGATCGTCTGGTTGAGCGCCCTCGATTCGCAGGCGATCGCCGCGTGGGTCTCGGCCTCCGACAGGCCCTCGCAGAGCGTCGCCGCCGCCGCGAGCCGCTCGTGCAGCGCGCGCTCCTTCCCGACGAGGAGGCCGTGCGCCTGCCAGACCCGGCCGATGCGGACGAGTTCCTGCTCGGCGAGGCGCAGCGCGATCGCGTCGGCGTTCAGCCCGCGGGTGGCGGCGAGCCCCTCGCGGGCGGCGGTCAGCCCGAACATGCCGAGGAACAGCGGCTCGCCGCCGAGGCTCGCGTCGAGGAGCGCCTGGTCGAGCGCGCCCGACCGCGCCGGCGGATTCTGTCCGGACGCCTGGGCGAAGGCCGCGGCGAAGACGGCATGGCGCTCCTCGGGCGTTCCCAGCGCGGCGACGGCCAGCGGCGCCTCGGCCGCGAGCAGGTCGGCGACCGCCTCGCCGTCGGCCCCGGGCCGGCCGAAGAGCGCGCGCCACCAGGCGATGCCCCCGCCGCCGGTCCGTTCGAGCAGCAGCACCCGCAGCGGCTTCGCCGGCTTCTCGTGCGCCAGCGCGTCGAGCCAGTTGCCGAGCTCCGCGCCCTTGGCCGCCGCGTAGTCGACGACGACGAGGCAGGGCTCGGTCCATGCCGTCCGGCAGCCGGCGGCCCGGAACACGTCGAGGTCGGCCTGCCTGGCGAAGCCGGCGGTCCAGCCCGGATCCTGCGCCCGCGCCCAGTCGGCGATCTCGACGGCGAGCCGGGTCTTGCCGCTGCCGCCGCGGCCGACCAGCGCCTGCACCAAGACCGCGCCGTCGGCGACGAGCCAGGCCTTGAGCCGCGCCAGCAGCTCCTCGCGGCCCTGGAACGGCAGGCTCGCGCGGTTGTACGGGTAGAGGATGCGGGTCTCGCGCCGCCCGGTCGCGGTATAGCCGGCCTTGCCCGCCCTGGCCGGGTCGGCCGACGCCTCGGCGAAGTCGGCATAGCTGACCAGCTCCAGCCGCGCCGTCGCGCCGGCGACCGTCACCGCGTTGGCATCGCCGACGATCTGGACGACGACGTTGCCCTGGCCCCGGACGCTCGCGGTCTGCTGCATCGCGCCCCCGCGCAGTGCAATGAATGGCGCGGGATGCTGGCCCGCCTCACAATCGCCGGAAGCGTAGCACGGGGCGGGACAGCGGGCGAGCGGTCAGTGCCCGATCACCATCGGGATGATCTGGTCCTGGTAGAAGCGGACCAGCGTGTGGCCGGAGAAGCTCATCGTCACCCAGAAGACCGCGAGGATCGCCCCGAGCTTCGGGACGAAGGTCAGCGTCATCTCCTGCACCGAGGTCAGCGCCTGCACCAGCCCGATCGCGAGCCCGACCACCAGCGCCACCGCGAGGATCGGGGTCGAGACGATCAGCGCCGTCCAGAGCGCCTGCCGCAGGATGTCGAGGAGGACGGCCTCGGTCACCGCGAGGCCCTTCCGCCCGCCGCGAGGGGGGCCGGAACGGGCTTCCCCACCCCCCGGGCAATCCTTGAAATCCGGTTAGTGCCCAAAACCATTATTGTGTAATATCAATAACTTGACAGGCATGCTCGACCCCGAGCACCCCTCGGACAAATCGCCTGTCCGCCGCCCATGTCACACCGGCATCCGCAGGATTTCCTGATACGCCTCGACCACCTTGTCGCGCACCGCCACCGCGGTCTGCACCGCGAGCTCGGTGGCCGCCAGCGCCTCGACCACGGCCTGCGGGTCGGCGCGCCCGGCGAGCCCGGCCTTCACCGTTTCCTCGCCCTGGCGCAGCTCCTGCATGAAGTCGGTCGCCGCCGCCTTGAACGCCTCGCCGGCGGTCCGGACCGGCGGGGCGTCCTGCGGCGCCGGCTTCGCCGCCGCCTGCACCTGCGAGTAGAGCTGCGAGGCGAGCGTCGCCTTGATGTCCATGATCTTCCCCTACTTCCGCAGCAGGTCGAGCAGCGCGCTCGCCATCTGCCGCGCCTGGTCGAACATCTTCAGGTTCGCCTCGTACGAGCGGTTCGCCTCGCGCGCGTCGGCGATCTCGACGAGCATGTTGACGTTTGACCCCTCGAAATACCCGTCCTTGCCGGCCAGCGGGTTCTTCGGGTCGAAGACCTTGACGAGCTCCGCCTTGTCGAGCCGCACCGGCCCGGTCCTGACCGCCCGGGTGTCGGTCCCGGCCAGCGCCTCCTCGAAGGACACCGTCTTCCGCCGGTATCCGGGCGTGTCCGAGTTGGCGATGTTCTCGCTCGACAGCCGGATCCGCGAGGCCTGCGCCGCCATGCCGCTGGCCGAGGCCGCGAGCGTCTTCATCAGGTCGTTCATGCCCGCCTCCCTCAGCGCCTGACGATCGCCGTCCGCAGGATCTCGAGCGACTTCGCGTAGACCCCGAGCGCCAGCTGGCTTTCCTGCCGCACCTCGGCCGCCCGCATCATCTGGTCCTCGAGCGACACCGAGTTGCCGTTGGGGGTCTCCGCCCCCTCCGCCGTCTGGTCGCGCGGCTCGAACCCCTGCGGCCCGGCGCCGAAGTCCATGTGCCCCGGCCGCGTCAGCCGCGCCTGGAACGCCGGCCCCTCCTCGACGACGCTCGCGAAGTCGGCGATGTCGCGCGCCATGTACCCCGGCGTGTCGGCATTGGCGACGTTCTCGGAAATCAGCTGCTGGCGGGCGCTGGCGTGGGCCGCGAGCGCGCTCGCCAGCTTCAGGACGTCGATGTCCATGAGGTTTCTCCTCTCTCAACCCCCGCTTAACCCGATGATGGTTGACAAAGCGTAATCGCCCGCCGGCCCCGGGAGGCCCCGCATGCTCACCGACTTCACCGCCCTCGGCGCCGAGCTCGCCCGCGTCTCGAACCAGCGCCGCGTCGGCCGCGTCACGGCCGTCGGCACCGCGGCGCTCGAGATCGCCGGCCTCTCCAACCACGCCCGCATCGGCGACCAGGTCGCGATCGGCCTCGGCGGCGGCGCCGAGCTCGGCGGCGAGGTCGTCGGCGTATCGGAGCAGGTCGCCCGCGCGATGACCTACGCCCCCCTCGACGGCGCCGCCGTCGGCTGCGCCGCGACGCTCCTCGGCCCCGCCGGCGTCCACCCCGCCGAAGCTTGGGTGGGCCGCATCGTCGACGCCTTCGGCCAGCCCCTCGACGGCCGGCCGCTCGCCGCCGGCGCCGCCAGCGCCACGCTGCGCCGCGCGCCGCCGCCGCCGGCCACGCGCAAGGGCCTCGGGCAGCGCCTCGCCACCGGCCTCGCCGTCTTCGACACCATCCTGCCCCTCGCGCGCGGCCAGCGCATCGGCGTCTTCGCCGGCTCCGGCGTCGGGAAATCGACCCTCCTCGCCGATCTCGCCCGCGGCATCGAGGCCGAGATCGTCGTTTACGCCCTGATCGGCGAGCGCGGGCGCGAGCTGCGCGACTTCGTCGACAACGTGCTCGGCCCCGAGGGCATGGCCCGCGCCGTCGTCGTCGCCGCCACCTCCGACCAGGCGCCGCTGATAAAGCGCCGCGCCGCCTGGATGGCGATGGCGGTCGCGGAAGTCTTCCGCGACCAGGGCCGCCACGTCCTGCTGCTGCTCGACTCGCTCACCCGCTTCGCCGAGGCCCACCGCGAGATCGCCCTGACCGCCGGCGAGGCCGCGACGCTGCGCGGCTTCCCGCCCTCGACCGCCAACCTCATCGCCGCCCTCTGCGAGCGCGCCGGCCCCGGCCCGTTCGGCAAGGGCGACATCACCGCGATCTTCTCGGTGCTCGTGGCGGCCTCCGACATGGACGAGCCCGTGGCCGACATCACCCGCGGCGTCCTCGACGGCCACGTCGTCCTCGACCGCGGCATCGCCGAGCGCGGCCGCTTCCCGGCGGTCGACGTCCGCCGCAGCGTCTCGCGCTCGCTCCCAGGCATCGCCACCGACCCCGAGAACGCCATGCTCGCCCGCCTCCGCCGCGTCCTCACCGCCTACGAGAACGCCGCGCTGATGATCCAGACCGGCCTCTACGCCCCCGGCAGCGACCCCGCCATCGACGAGGCGATCAAGCTCTGGCCGAGGCTCGACGCCTTCTTCACCGAACGCGCCCCCGACGGCATCGCCGCCAGCTTCGCGCGCCTCCAGGAGATCCTTCGCTAGGGTCCGAAGCCGGCTCAGGCCCGGCTTCGGAACCATCGCCCCTGCCGCGTCTCCGACGCGGCCCCAGGACGAGATGAATCCTGCCACGGGGCTTCCCCCTAGCGCGCCCGCGCCACCCGGCCGCACCTCAGGATTGTTCTTACATCTTCTTCTTCAACATATCGGGCAGTGCCTGTGGGGTCGAGGGGGGGCGGCGCCCCCTCGGGCCGCCTCGCGAGCCGCCGAGAAACGCGGAGCAAGGGAGACTCCCAAGGGCCTGAAGGCGGAGCCGCGCATGCGGCGACCGGCGCCAGAGCGCCGCGGGCACCTCGCGCCGCCTCGGACCCTTGCCAGACATCCGACGGCCGTCGCCCCCTGGCGGCAAAGCTTGACGATATATTGAGGCCGCGACCTATAATCCTTTTATATCAATGCACCGCGTTTTCCCCGATACCCCCTCACGCCTCCTTCCCCGCGCCGACCAGCCCGGCGAGCCCCTCCGCGTCCGCGAGCGTGATCCGCCCGGCGTTCATCGCGATAAGCCCCGCCTTCTCCCATTTCCTGAGGCAGCGGTTCACCGCCTCGCGGCTGCCGCCGATCATGGCCGCCAGCGCCCCTTGCGTGTCGTCGACGACCGAAGCCCCCCCGGGGCCGCGGTGGGCACGGGCGATCAACGTCTTGGCGAGCCGCCCGGGCAGGTCCGAGAAGGCGAGGTCGGCGATGTAGGCGTCGGCCAGCCGCAGCCGCTCGCAGACCATCTTCAGGACCGCCTCCGCCAGGCGCCAGTTGTGCTCGAGCAGCGGAACGAAGTCGCGCCGCTCGAAGACGAGCAGCGTGCAGTTCGTCACCGCCCCCACGTCCGCCGTCCGCGGCCCGCCGTCGAGGAGCGCGATCTCGCCGAAGATCGCCCCCGGCCCGAGCTCGGCCAGCACGATCGAGCGGCCCTCGGTCGACGGCCGGCTGATCCGGACGCTGCCGATCCTGACCAGCATCATCGACGTCCCGGGCTCGCCCATCGCCACGATCGGCGTCCCGGCCGCCCAGGTGCGCGGATGCGCGGCGGCGATGAAGCGGGCCTGCTCGTCGGCGTCGAGCAGCGGGAAGAGGAACGACTTCCGCAGCGCCTCCTCGACCTCCCGCCGGCCCTCCGCCATCCGCCGATGCCCCCAAGTTGTCGATTTCCGCTGTGACCGCCGTCACACTGCCGCGGCCCTCCCGGATGCTACCCCGATGACAAGGGCGCCGCGAGAGGACTTTGGCGCCGCGCGGAGGAAACCATGTCGAGCAACCCGAACGTCGCCACCCGCCCCGAGAGTCCCGCCGCCCTGGCCACCGCGCTGCTGCGCCAGGCCGGCGCCCGG
>JAXMDF010000013.1:0-84845 GCA_046348975.1 Amaricoccus sp.
TCTCATCGAACAATGAGGCGGGCACGCCGGCATGAGCGCGTCCCGCGGCGCTCATGCCGGCGAGGCGGGCCGACGACGTCTGTGTCGACATCGAGAACCTGGTCCGCTCCAGCTCCGAGCGGCTTCGTGGATGGGATGCCGCAGGTTCTTCACCAGGGGCAGAGATCAGCCGAGCTCGTGACCCTCGCGCCGGAGCTCGGACTTGATCCGAAGCGTGACGTGGGCCGACACGAAACGGACTTCGGGCAGCGCCGCGATGTCGACCTCCAGCGCCTCCAGTTCCATTGACGCCCAGCGATTGTAGCGTCCTGGCAGACCGATGCCGAACCACGCGATCTCGCGGCCTTGCGCGACCGGCTCGACGCCATTGCGGGGGAGGGGGCGCGGATCATCGCCGTCGTCTGGCAGCCGCAGCGGGTGGAGGAGCAGGACCAGAGCACGGCGTTCGATGGGCAGGGCAGCTTCGTCATCGTTGCCGAGGAGCGCTTCGCGGATCCGCTGCGCGTGCGCGAGCCGGCCATGGCGGAGCCGGTGCCCGACGTCGTGCCGCTGAGCTGATCCCGTCCGAAGCGGCTTTTGCGAATGCTCCCCGTCGGCGCCGGCCGGCGGGGACTGCCATTCATGGCCCTGACGCCACGCATCGACGTGAACCGGGCGCGTTAAGCTATCAATATCCTTGAAGTTGCGATTCATTTGTCGCAAGCCGATGATGATGGCGGAGAAGGGGGAGTTGCAGATGTATCCCAGCATGGAAGCCCGCATCGCCTACGGCCGTTCCATCCGCGAGCGCGCGACGTGCCTGCTCGAGGCCTACGGCGAGCTCGCGGCCGAGGAAGCGTTGCGCGCCGCCGACGAGCCGGGGCTGGCCGCGGCCGAGCGCTCGTTCTGGGAAGCGGTCGCCGCGCGGCTGGCCCGCCAGGGCGGCGGGGTGCCGACGCACTGAGGGCTCAGGCCCGGCCGCCCTCGGCCGACAGCAGCCGCGGGTCGATCGAGATCGAGCGCAGGGCGGCGCCCCATTTCTCGGTGTCGCGCAGGCCGAAGACCAGCTCGGCGTCGGCGGGCGCGGTCAGCCAGCCGTTGGCCTGGATCTCGCCCTCGAGTTGCCCGGGGCCCCAGCCGGCGTAGCCGAGCGCCAGCAGCGCGCGGTTCGGGCCCTCGCCCTTGGCCATGTCCTGCAGGATGTCGACGGTCGCCGTCATGGCGAACTCGGGGCTGACGGCCATGCTCGACTCGGCGACCTGGTACTCGGCCGAGTGCAGCACGAAGCCGCGGCCGTGCTCGACCGGGCCGCCGAAGTGGACCCGCGCCCCCTTCAGGTCGACCGAGGCCGGGATCTTCAGCTGCGCCAGCAGGTCGGCGAAGGAGAGGTCGGGCGCCGGCTTGTTCACGATCAGCCCCATCGCCCCTTCCGCCGAATGCGCGCACATGAAGATGACCGAGCGCTCGAAGCGCAGGTCGCCCATGCCGGGCATGGCGATCAGGAGCTGGCCGTCGAGAAAGTGGGCGTCGCGCGGGACCATGCCCCGAACATGAGCCCGATGCCGGGCGAATACAAGCGACCGGCCCCGCCGATCCATCGCCGCAATGTGACTGTCGCGCCGGGGGTTTCCGTGGCACACGAAGTGGCCACCACCGTCCCGGAATCGCGCATGCGCGCCGTCGTCGCCGCCCTCCTGATCTGCGCCGCGAGCGCGCTCGGCGCCGCCGCGCAGACCCTGCCGCAGGGCGTGCGGGAGGTCACGATCCTCGGCGGCTGGCGACAGGCGGACGGCAGCCGCCTCGCGGCGGTCGCGATCAGCCTCGCGCCGGGCTGGCATACCTACTGGCGCGTCCCGGGCGACGCCGGCATCCCGCCGACCTTCGACTGGTCGGGGTCGCGGAACCTCGCCAGGGTCGACTACGAGTGGCCGCACCCGGAGGTCTTCGAGCTCGATGGCATGCGGACGATCGGCTATGCCGGCACGCTGGTGCTGCCGGTGCGGCTGACGCCGGCCGACCCCGGCGCGCCGCTCGACCTCGCGCTCGCGGCGAATTTCGGGGTGTGCTCGGACATCTGCGTCCCGGCCGACGCCACCGCCGCCGCCCGAATCGCGCCGGGAGCGCCCGACGACGGGCGGCCGGCGATCGAGGCGGCGCTGGCGGCGCGGGCGCGGACCGCCGCCGAGGCCGGTGTCGTCGGGGCGACCTGCAGCCTCGAGCCCTCGTCCGACGGCATCGAGGTCGAGGCGCGGGTGACCTTCGCCGCCCCGCCGGCGCCGGGCCAGGTCGCGGTGCTCGAATCGGACCAGCCCGGCGTCTGGATCGGCACGGCCGCCAGCGAGACGCGCGGCCGCACCGTGGTCGCGCGCGCGCCGGTCGAGGGATCGGGGGCCGGTCCGGTCGTCGAGCGCCGCTCGCTGCGGCTGACCGTGCTCGACGACAGCCGGGCGGTCGACATCGAGGGCTGCGCCGCCCCCGGTTGACGCTATTCCTCGGGCTCGGTGGTGAACATCAGCGGGTAGCCCTCGCGCTGGCCCATGTCGGTGGCCTGCGTCGCCTTGGTCTCGGCGATCTCGCGGGTGTAGACCGCGACGACGCAGCAGCCGCGCTGGTGCGCGGTCAGCATGACGCCGCGGGCCTGGTCGCTGTTCATCCGGAAGACGGCGCGCAGGACGGTCACGACGAACTCCCGCGGGGTGAAGTCGTCGTTCAGCAGGATGACCTTGTAGGCCTTGGGCCGGGCGGTCTTCGGCTTCGCCTCGACCCGCGGCCTAGTAATGCTGGTGCTCATCGGCGCCGAACGCTCCCGGCCTTCGCGTCCAATGTGGGATGACCGCGCAGCCTCGCACAAACGCGGCGCCGCGTCCATCGCGGGCATCTTCAAAAAAAGGCGCGAAACCCACGGCGGGCGCGCTATCATCGCGGGCATGATGCTGCGTGACACCGAGAAGGACGGCCCGATCACCACCCGCTGGTCCACCGGCGCCGATGGCCGCGGGCTGGCCGAGACCCACGGCGACGCCTGGCGCTACGCCTATGCCGGGATCATCCCCGGGGTGACGCTCGAGCGGATGCTGGCCCGCCGCGGGCCCGGCTGGTGGACCCGCATGCACGACCGCGGCTTCCGGGCGCTGGTCGTCGAATGCGATGGCAGGCTCGCGGGATACGCGACGCTCGGGCGCAGCCGGATGCAGACGCGGGAGCCCTGCGGCGAGATCTACGAGCTCTACGTGCGGCCCGAGTTCCAGGGCTGCGGGCTCGGGCGGCGGCTGTTCGGGCGGGCCCGCCGCGAGCTCGGCCGGCACGGGTTCGAGCGGCTGATCGTCTGGGCGCTGGCCGAGAACGCGCTCGCCTGCCGCTTCTATGCGGCGATGGGCGGTGCCGAGGCCGGGCGATGCCAGGACCGCTTCTGCGGCACGCCGCTCGACAAGATCGGATTCGCCTTCGGGTGAGGCGGTTCGCCCGGGGATGCTCGGGGTCGAGCATGTGGTGTAAGTGCATGAAATCGTTGAATTGTGACCCCGAGCATTAACCGGATTTCAACCGTTGCCCGGGGGGTCGAGCAGGCCGGACGGGCAGCCCGCGGGCGCGCGGCGCGCGGCGCGCATCAGCCTGCCGGGGTCGGCGCCGGGGCCGATCTCGCCGTCGAGCGCGATCGTCAGCTCGGAGATGAGCGTCCGGCCGCCGTCGTCGACGCAGTGGACCTCGACGCGGCTGCCGGCGCCCGAGCCGAAGGCGGCGTCGAAGGCGGCGCGGATCGACCTCGCGTCCAGCTCCTGGCCGGCGCGGTCGGCGAAGAGGTCGCCGACCGGCGAGGCGTTCACCGCGTCGGCGATCCAGAGCAAGTCGGTGAAGTACCCCTCCGGCCCGCCGCCATGGCAGGTCCCGTGCTTCAGCCACTCGTGGCGGTCGAGGAAGCTCGCCGTGCCGGGCATCGCCGTGCTCAGGCGGTCGCGGGTCGTGGGCGTGAGCTCGACCGGCGGCAAGTCGCGCCAGCGTCCCGCCTCGTCGAGGGCGACGAGGTCGTCCGGCACGCCGCAGTAGGTGCGCCCCTCGGGCTGCGGCCATAGCCCGTGCACCGACAGCCGTCCCGCCGCCGGGGGGCGGCGGCATTCGCGCGCCGAGGGACGGGTCTCGCAGAAGGCGGGCAGCCAGTTCAGCGCGAGCACGTTCTCGGTCGATTCGCCGGCCGAGTCCGCGGCCTCGGCATCGCCGCACGACTCCTGCACCCAGCGCGCCGTCGTCACCGGCGCCTCCGGGACGACGATCTGGACATAGCCGCCGCCGGCGCTGACCCCGGTCGTCGCATAGGACCGTCCCGGCTCGGTCGTCACCTGGCCCGGGTTGGTCTTCCGGTTCTTCGACTGGAACGCCTCGCAGGCCGCCTTCGCCACGAAGGTCCCGCCCGTCTCGGCCGCAACGGCGGGGCCGGGCATCAGCAGCGCAAGGGCGACGGCGAGGCGCAGGCTTGCCTTCCGCCGCGGCTGCGGCACATTCCTCGCATGACGCTCAAGCTGCACTTCCACCCGCTCGCTTCCTTCTGCCACAAGGCGCTCGTCGCGCTCTACGAGCACGGGCTCGACTTCGAGCCGGTGGTCGTCGACCTCGGCGACCCCGACTCGCGCGAGGCCTTCGCGAAGATCTGGCCGCCGCTCAAGTTCCCGGTGCTGCAGGACGGCGACCGCGGCGCGACCGTAGCGGAATCGACCATCGTCGTCGAATACCTCGACGCCTTCCACGCAGCACCCGGGGTTCGCCTGATCCCGGCCGATCCCGACCGCGCCTGGCAGGCGCGGCTCTGGGACCGCTACTTCGACCAGTACGTCGAGCTGCCGATGCAGAAGATCGTTACCGACGCCCTGCGGCCCGAGCAGGGCCGCGACGCGCACGGCGTGGCGGAGGCGCGCGCCGGGCTCGCCGGCGCCTATCCGTTCCTCGAGGCGGGGCTCGGCGCGCCCTGGGCGATGGGAGAGGACTTCACCCTCGCAGATTGCTCGGCGGCGCCGGCGCTCTTCTACGCCGACACCGTGCAGCCGCTCGGGCCCGACACGCCGCGGCTCGCCGCCTATCTCGAGCGGCTCCGGGCGCGGCCGTCGTTCGCGCGGGTGCTGCGGGAGGCGTCGCCCTACTTTCCGATGTTCCCGCTCGACCCCAAGCCCCGGATCTAGCGCAGCCGGTTGCCGTCGGCGTCGAAGGCGCGCACGTCCTTCAGGCGGAAGCCGGCGCGGATGGTGTGGCCGGACTTGAGCTGGGCGCCGTCGCGCTCCTCGACGATCACCCGCTCGCCGCCGGCGAGGTCGCCGTGGACGAAGGAGGTGCCGCCGAGGTGCTCGACGAAGTCGACGGCGACGTCGATCGCCGCGTCGGGCGTGTCGTCGCGGTCGAAATGCTCGGGCCGGATGCCGATGGTGAGGGGCGCGCCGGCCGGCACCTGGGCCGCGAAGGGGGCGGGGATCTCGACGCCGGCAAAGCGGACGGTGCCGGCCCCGGCGGTGCCGGGGAAGAAGTTCATCTTCGGCGAGCCGATGAAGCCCGCGACGAAGGCGTTGTTCGGGTCCTCGTAGAGCTGCATCGGCGGCCCGACCTGCTCGACGCGGCCCTTGCGCAGCACGACGATCTTGTCGGCGAGCGTCATCGCCTCGGTCTGGTCGTGGGTCACGTAGATCATCGTGTTGCCCAAGGACTCGTGCAGCTTGGCGATCTCGACCCGCGTCGCGACGCGGAGCTCGGCGTCGAGGTTCGACAGGGGCTCGTCGAAGAGGAAGACCTTGGGGTTGCGCACGATCGCGCGGCCGATCGCGACGCGCTGGCGCTGGCCGCCGGAGAGCTGCGACGGGCGGCGGTCCTGCAGGGCGTCGAGCTGCAGGATCTTGCTGGCGACGGCGACGCGCTCGTCGATCTCGGCCTTGGGCCGCTTGCCGATGCGGAGGCCGAAGCTCATGTTCTCCTTGACCGTCATGTGCGGGTAGAGCGCGTAGCTCTGGAACACCATCGCGACGCCGCGCTCGGCCGGGTCGAGCTGGTTGACCTTCTCGCCGTCGATGGCGATCTCGCCGCCGGTGATCGACTCGAGCCCGGCGATCATCCGCAGCAAGGTCGATTTTCCGCAGCCCGAGGGGCCGACGAAGACCGCGAACTCGCCGTCCTCGATGCGGAGGTCGACGTCGTGGATGATGTCGACCGGCCCGTAGGACTTCTTCGCCTTCTTCAGTTCCACGATCGCCATGCTCATTCTCCCCTGCGTCTGAATTGCGGAAACCGCATCCCTAGCGCGGCGCCCGGCCTTGCGGGCGCAGCTGCCAAACCCTTGCGTCGGTGATGGTCGCGGGGTCGGCGTCGAGCCTGACCGCCGAGACCGGCCTGTCGCTGTCGACGCGCCGGGTTCCGCACCAGCGGCCGCCGTCGGCGTATATTTCGATCAGCCCCACGTCGACGAAGACGCGGATGTCGGCGAGCGGCCCGGTCTCCGCCGCCCAGGGCGTCCGCTGCCTGTTCCGCCCGGCCGTGAGCTCGAGGGTCCGGCCGTCGTGGACGAGCGCCATCGGGGTGTCCTCGTGCTCGAGCGTGAGGCGGAAGGGCGCCCGGCCCGCATCGAAGGCGACCTCCGCCAGCCCGTCGGGCAGGGCGACGCCGCGCGACAGGTCGCCGGTCAGCTCCGCGGCGCGGAGGGCGGCGACGCTCTCGACGGGCGGCATCAGCAGGGCGCCGTCCCTCCAGATCAGGCGGCGCACGAAGGTCATCGCGCTCGGGAAATCCCGGTTGCGCCGGACGTCGGCCCAGTTGGCCGCCCAGCCCATGCCGAGGGGCAAGCCGTCCCGGACGAAGGTCTGGAAGGCATAGCAGTCACCGACGAAGTCGAGTTCCCGCCGCGCGATCTCCTCGAAGCGCCGGCCGTCGAAGCGCCCGACGAGCGCCAGGCTCGGGTTGGGCTTGCCGTTGAACAGGCTCTTCTGGCCGTCGGCCCCGAAGATCTGGCTCTGGTGACTCATGAGGGCGAAGATCAGGGCATGGAGCCCCTCGCCGCCCTCGAGCGGAACGAGGCACGGGCACTCGGCGGGAAAGCTGCGCGGCAGGGGCTCGCGATGCAGCTCGCCCACGAAGCGCCAGCCCGTGGCGGCCTCGGGATCGGTCGTCTCGTAGAGGGTGACGAGCGCGGCGCCGGCGTCGTTGCCGCCCATGAGCATCTTCCACAGCCCATCGGGCCCCATGAACACGTAGGGGTCACGGAAGTCGTTGCCGTAGCCCGGCAGCGGCGGGCGGCGGTCGACGACGGTGCTGGAGGGGCCGACGGCGAGGAGGTCGGCGGAGACGGCGGTCATCTGCCACTCCTGCTCGGGCCGGCCGTCCTCGCGGTCGGTGTAGAAGATCCGCAGGCCGCCCTCGGCGCGCGGGATCGCGGAGCCGGAGTAGGCGCCGCCCTTGCGGGCGGGGTCGGCGAGCATCTCGGGGCGCGGGTGCAGGAAGACGGGCAGGTGGGTCCAGTCGACGAGGTCGAGGGACGCGGCATGGCCCCAGTGCATCGTGTCCCAGCGCCGGGCGTGCGGGTAGTTCTGGTAGAAGGCGTGGGTGCGGCCGCCGACGGTGGAGAGGCCGTTCGGGTCGTTCATCCAGCCGAACGCGGGCGCCAGGTGCAGGCGGAAGCGCGGCGTGTCGGGCGCGGTGGTGCGGAGGGGGCGGATGCCGTCCTCGAGCACGCGGGCGGGGTCGAAGGCGTAGGCGACCGAGACGAGGGTGTCGCCGGGGTTCCAGCCGACGGCGAGCTGGCCCGTGGCCGACACCTGGTGCGCGGTCAGCTGGAAGTCGGACGAGGGCGGGCCCGCGAGCGCATGCTCGCTGCCGTCGGCCTCGCGCAGGTGGACGCGCGAGGTCGCGGCCGGGTCGGCCGGCCTCTGCCAGAGGTGCAGGATCTCGCCCGCGCGCACCTCGGCGGTGAAGCCGGCCTGCTCGGCGATCGCAGCGCGCATGGTCATCCCTTCACTCCCGAGCTGATGACGGAGCTGACGAACCACTTCTGGAACAGGAGGTAGAGGATGAGGACCGGGATCATCATCACGACCGAGGCCGACATCGCGAGGTTCCAGTAGATGCTGTCGGCGCCGAAGAAGCCGGCGATGCCGACGGAGATGGGCCGCGCGTAGTTCGACTGGGTGACGAGGAGGGGCCAGAGGTACTGGTTCCAGGTCTCGATGCCGAGGAGGATGGCGACGGTGGCGAGGGCCGGCAGGCTGATCGGCAGGAAGACCTTCCAGTAGATCTGGAAGGGCGAGGCGCCGTCGACGATGGCGGCGTCGTAGAGGTCGCGCGGCACCTGGGAGAAGAACTGGTAGAGCAGGAAGACGTAGAGCGGGCTCGCCCAGAACGGCAGGATCTGGGCGGAGAAGCTGTCGGCGAGGCCGAGGTTGTTCATGATGTTGAGGAGCGGGAGCACGATCGACTCCTGCGGCACGATGTAGAGGCCGATCATCGCGGTCAGCACGATCGCGCGGCCGGGGAGGCGGCCCCAGGCGAGGACGAAGGCGGCCATCGAGTTGAAGAACATGCCCCCCGCCAGCGTGAAGACCAGCACGATGATCGAGTTGGTCAGGTAGCGGGCGAAGGGCTGGTTGCCGGAGAAGGTCAGGATGTCGCGGTAGTTCTGCAAGGTCGGGTTGGTGACCCAGAAGGCTTTGAAGCTGCCCATCTCGGCGAGGATCTGGAAGCGGTCGGGCTTGAGGCTCGCGACCACGAGCAGGAAGAGCGGCGAGACGACCACGAAGGTGATGATCGCGATCGAGACGATCTTGACCATCGGGAAGCGGTCGGAGGTGCCGGGGAGCGGCGCGTCGACGGCGGTCATTTCGGATCCCTCAGGACGACGCGCTGCACGAGCGAGATCGCGAGCACGATGAAGAAGAGGATGATGGCGACGGCCGAGGCGAGCCCGAGCTTCTGGCCGACGAAGCCGACCTGATACATGTATTGGACGACCGTCACCGTCGAGTTGCGCGGGCCCCCCTGGGTCAGGATGTTGACCTGGGTGAAGAGCTTGAAGGCCTGGATCGTGGTGATGATCAGGACGAAGATGTTGGTCTGGCGGAGGCCGGGCCAGGTCACGAAGCGGAAGCGCTGCCAGGTCGAGGCGCCGTCGAGGCGCGCGGCTTCGTAGAGGTCGCCGGGGATGCTCTGCAGGCCGGCGAGGTAGACCACCATCTGGAAGCCGTAGGCCTGCCAGGCCGAGAGCAGCACGATCGCGGGCATCGCCGAGCGCGGGTCGCCGAGCCAGTCGATCGGGCCGCCGAGGCCGAGGGTCAGGAAGCCGACGATCTGGTTGAGCGGGCCGGTCGGGAACTGGAAGAGCGTTCCCCAGATCACGCAGACCACGGCCATCGAGGTGATCGCCGGCAGGAACAGCGCGCCGCGGAAGAAGTTGCGGGCGGGGATCTTCTGGTTGATGAGCAGCGCCATCGCCAGCGCGAAGCCGCACTGGATCGGCACCACCAGCACCGCGAAGTAGGTGACGTTGAAGAGCGCCCGCCAGAAGACCGGGTCGGTCAGCACGTTGACGTAGTTGTCCAGGCCGACGAAACGGATCGGCCGCGGGATCAGCCGGCGGTTGGTGAGCGACATCGGGAACGACAGGACGAACGGCAGCAGCAGGAAGAAGGCCACCACCACGCAGGCCGGCAGCAGCATCAGGAGCTCCTGCCAGCGGGCGCCGATCAGCCGTTTCGGGCGCGCCGCCTCGGCAGGGCGGGTCATTGTCAATGCCGGCGCAGTCATGCTCTGCCCCTTTCTCGAACGCGGATGGGTGGGGGCGGGGAGGCCGGGGCCTCCCCGCATTGTGCGTCAGTTGCCGCCGAACGGCGGATAGCCGTCGTTGTCCTCGATGTCGGCGTCGATCTCTTCCGCGGCCTTGGTCAGCTCCTCCTGCGGATCGGCGCCGTCGAGGATGGCCGTGAGGGCGGTCTGCGCCGCGATGCTGATCGCGGGATAGGCCGGATGCGGCGGGCGCGGCACGGCGGTCTTGCCGGCCTGCTCGAAGGCCATCGCCAACGGACCGCCGGGCGCGTAGATCGGCGAAGCGGCGCCGAAGGACTTGAGGCCGGGGAAGCCCGTGTGCTCCCGGACGGCCTCCTGATAGGCCGGATCCTCGATCATGAAGCTCAGGAACTTGCCGGCGAGCTCGGGTTCGGCCGTGTCCTTGCTGATCGCGAAGATCCAGGTTCCGTTCGGGCTGGCGCCCTTGTCGCCGAACTTCGGCAGCGGCAGGACGACGAGATCGTCGCCCATGGTCTTCACCGCCTCGCTGTAGAGCCAGTGGCCGCCCCAGGCGAGCGCCGCCGGCCGGCCCTCGACGTAGAACTGGTTGGTGCCGGCGGACTGCGGAACGACCCAGCCGTTCTTTACCCATTCGGCCATCATCGCCGCGGCCTTGACGCAGGCCTCGCCGTCGAGGGTACCCGAGGCCTTCCAGCTCGTGCGGTCGATGAGATCGCAGCCCGAGGAGATCAGCAGCGGCTCGTAGGCGTAGGGGATCCACTCCGTCTTGGTGCCATAGCCGCGGAAGAGATCGATCGGCCACTTGACGCCCGGGGCCGTCGAGAGCGTCTTCAGGATCGCCTGGAACTCCTCGCCGGTCCAGGCGTCGTCGATGCCGGCGGGGATGCGGATGTTCAGCGACTCGAGCTGCTTGCGGCTTGCGTAGAGCGCCACCGTGCTGTCGGTGAGACCTATCGCGTAGAGCTTGCCGTCGGGCGGATAGGTGCCCTGGCTGACGTTCGACGGCGTCATGTCGTCGAGGAGCGCCTTGTCGATCAGGCCGTCGATCGGCTGCAGGAACCCCGACCAGACGTAGTTGGACAGGAACGGCGCGTCGAGCGCGATGATGTCCGGCAGGTTGCCGGCCGACACCGCCGCGCCGATCTTCTCGTTGTAGGAATCGTGCGGCGTGTGGATCAGCTCGATCGTGGTGCCGGGATTGGCGGCCTCGAACGCCTTCGCGGCGGCGTTGGTCGCGTCGACCTCGTAGGGGTCGCCCTGGAACATCATCCTCAGGGCCGCGGCGTTCGCCGGTGCCGTGGCGGCGAAGGCCGCGAAGGCGGCGGCCATGGCGCCGGCGCCGAGGCCCGCGCGCAAGCGGGATTTCATCGAAGGCATTCTCTCTCTCCTCCTCCCACCCCTTCCGGGGCGCCTCACACCGAGGCGCGCTCGATCAGCCGGAACGGAATCTTCTGCAGCGGTTCTGTCGCCGGCCCGGTGCCGGCGAGGATCTCGGCGGCGCGGCGCCCCATCTCGCGAAAGGGGAGCGCCATCGTCGTCAGCGGCGGGTCGAGCCGGCGGGCGATCTCGGCCTGGTTGTCGAAGCTCGCGACCGCGACCTCGCCCGGGATGTCGACGCCGTGGCGGCGCAGCGCGCCGTAGACCTCGAGCGCCACCCGGTCGTTGCCGCAGAGGATGGTGTCGGGCGGCACCGCCTCGGCGAGCCAAGCGTCGATGTGCGCCGGCACCAGGCTCGCCGCGAACTCGGTGTAGCGCGCGCCGCGGGTCGCCGGGCGGATCCAGCTCTCGGTGACGGGGATGTCGCGCTCGGCATGGGCGGCGCGAAAGCCATCCTCGCGCAGGCTGCCGGCGAAGACGCCGGGCAGGTTCAGGAAGGCGATCCGCCGCCGGCCGCGCGCCAGGCAATGCGCCACGATCACCCGCGCCGCGTCCCGCTCGTCGGGGACGATGGCCGGGATCTCGCCCGAGGTCTCGCTGCAGTTGAGCGCGACGTCGATCGCCCGCCGCGCCTCGGCCTCCAGCGTGATGCTGCGGTGGTAGGCGGTGGCGTAGGCGATCCCCTTGGGCAGGAACCGCTGCGCCTCGGCGAGCCCGTCGCGGGCGCTGCGGGTGGCGCCGACGTTGATCGCGACGACCGCGAGCCCGTACATCCGGGTGGCGTTGTCGAGGCTGCGGACGAGCTCGGTGGCGAAGGGGAGGGTGATCAGCCCCTCGGCGACCAGCCCGACCACCGGCAGCACGCCCTGGCGCATGCCGCGCGCGATGATGTTGGGCCGGTAGCCGAGCTCGTCGGCGAGGGCGCGGATTCGCTGGCGGGTCTGGTCGGACATGCGGATCGAGGTGCCGTTGAGCGCCCCGGAGACGGTCTTTACCGACACGCCGAGCTTCTCGGCGATATCGCGGAGCTGGACCTTCTCTCCCACGCGACCCTTTTTCCTCCCGCTCCCCGAGCTGTTCCGCTTGGGTCAACGTTTACTCGAACTATCCGCCGGCGCACGGGCCTGTCAAGCGAGTCGCGCCGGCCATCGGGCGGGACCGCCGACATCGTGCGAAGACCTTCGCCAGCGAAGCGGTCGACATTGCTGACGACGGGCAGGGCGGGCTTTCCCCGGGCTCCGGCGGTTCGGCCACGGAGACCGCCGCCGGCGCAGGCCCTCGCGGACCCGCCGAGGCGCTTTGAAGCCGTCCCGTCCGCGGCTATCTTGCCCGGCGGGGAGGATCGCCATGACCGCCGGCTACCACGCCACCGACCGCGCCGTGCTGCGCCTCTCGGGGCCCGACGTGCGCGACTTCCTGCAGGGCCTCGTCACCAACGACGTGCGCCGGCTGGACGCGGGTCCCGTCTATGCCGCGCTGCTGACGCCGCAGGGCAAGTATCTCTTCGACTTCTTCCTCGTCGCCGACGGCGCCGACGTGCTCGTCGACGTCAAGGCCGACCGGGCGGCCGCCCTCGCCCAGCGCCTCGGCATCTACCGGCTGCGCGCCAGGGTCGGGGTCGCGCCGGCCGGGCTCGCGGTCGTCGCGGGCACCGGGGACCCGCCGCCCGGCGCCTTCGCCGATCCGCGCGACCCCGCGCTCGGCTGGCGCGCCCTGGTCGCCGATCCGGCGGCGCTGCTGGCCGGCCTCGAGCCGCTCGACCCGGCGGCGGCGACGGCGCTGCGCGTGGCGCGCCTGGTGCCGGAAACCGGCGTCGAGCTGGTGCCGGACGACAGCTACATCCTGGAGCTCGGCTTCGAGCGGCTGAACGGCGTCGACTTCCGCAAGGGCTGCTACGTCGGCCAGGAGGTGACGGCGCGGATGAAGCACAAGACCGAGCTGCGCAAGGGCCTCGCGCGGGTCACGATCGACGGCGCGCCGCCGCCCCCCGGCACCGAGATCCTCGCCGGCGGCCGCCCGGCCGGCACGCTCCGCTCGAGCGCCGACGGCCGCGGCCTCGCCTACCTCCGGTTCGACCGCGCCGACGGCCCGCTGACCGCCGGCACCGCCCGCCTGACGCGCGAGCCGGACTGACTTCGCGGCTTGGCCGCATCGTCGCGGATCCAGGCTGATGGACCCGTGCGGAGGGCGGCTTGCCCGGGGGGTGCTCGGGGTCGGGCATGTAGGTCAAGCCATTGAAGTCGCTGGCTTCACGCCCCGGGCGTTAACCGGATTTCAACCGTTGCCCGGGGGCGCGGAATGTCCCCCCGGGCCCGACGGGAAGGGGTCTGCGAGAGGTCTCGCCGCCCCTGCCTGCGCCCTTATCCCCGACAATCGCCGACGGACCAGAACCTCTTGGGATGGATTCCTCAGACCAGGAAGTCGGCGCCGGTGTAGGCGGACGCTTTCACGGTCCCGTCCTGTATGGCGATCTCGAACTCCACGGCGGTGTCCGAGTCCGTGTTCCCCCGGATGAGCGCCGTTGCCCGACTGGAACGCATCGTTCGGCCGAGCGCGGTCGGCTTCAGCACCGACGAGATCAGGCGCACGATCCGGCCGGAGCACCGGGCCTGACCAGGGTCGAGGGGGCCGGGCCGATCGCCCGGGGCCGGTTCAGGGGGCGAGGATGCCCTCGAGCCAGTCGAGCGTCCGGAGCGTCGCGAGCGACCGGTTGCCCATCTCGCAGTGGTCGCCGGCCCCCTCGGCCGCGGTGAAGCGCAGCAGCGCCTTCGGGCAGGCGAGCTCGGCCAGCAGCGCCTCGGCCCCGTGCGACAGCGGGTCGTTCTCGGCCGTCGTCAGCAGCGTCGGGCAGCGGATCATCCCGACCCGCCCCTCCAGGGTCATCGCCATCGCCGCCTCGGCGTACTCCCCGAGGCTCTTCACCCCGTGCACCCAGAACCCGCGCTGCACGAGCTTCCAGCGCATCCCCGGGTTCGCCTTCAGCAGCTCCTCGAGCCCGGCCTCGGCCAGCGAGCCGGGCGTCGCAGTCCCCGCCACCCCGGCGCCGAAGCGCGACAGCGACTCGGGCGTCAGCACCGCCCGGAGGCCCGGGTCGGCGATGCAGGCGGCGAGCCGCGGCTCGCCGCTGGCGCCGCGCAGCGCGAGGTAGCCGCCGAGGCTCCAGCCCGCGAGCGCGATGCGGCCGGGGTCGACGCCGGGCAGCCCGAGGGCGAAGTCCACCACCGGCCGGATTACCGCCTCCCAGTCGGGACGGATCGGAAGCCCTTGCAGTATGAGCATTTCCCCCTGGCCCGGGCCGTCGAAGAACAGGCAGTGGAAGCCGCGCGCCGCCACCGCCGCGGCGACGGCGAAGTAGTTCTCCGTGACCGTGGCGTCATAGCCGTTGGTCAGGATGACGAGCGGCCGCACCGTCGCCTCGTGCCCCTCGGCCGGCAGCAGGTACCCGGGCATCGTGGTGCCCTCGAACGGGATGCGCAGCGGCTTCACGGGGTGGGGCAGGAGCGCCAGCGCGCGGTCGAAGACCTCGATCTGCCGCCGGAACGAGGCGACGAGCCGCGGGTCGACCGGCGCGCCGTAGAGCGGATGGTAGGAGGTCGCGAAGCAGGCGCTCGCCCAGAACAGGAGCCGCCGCGCGCTCGCCGCGCGCTCCGCGGCGAGGAGCGTGTCGGCCTCGGCGACGAAGCGCTCGCCCATCGCCATCCAGGCGGCGTTGAAGGCCGCGTCGTCGCCGTCGCCGACCGCAGTCCCCACCGCCTCGAGCACGCCGATGTCCGGGCCGCCGGTCGCCGTATAGCCCAAGAGCCAGCTGCCGAACTCGTCGTGCAGGTCGTTCCTGAAGAAGCGCCCCATGCTCAATCTCCCGTCTGCGGATGGAACAGGTCGAGGACCTCGTCGGCCGCCGCCTCGGGCGCGACCTCGCCCGCCGCGACCCGCGGCGCCAGCGCCCGCCGCGCCGCCGCCGCCTTGGGGTCGGCCGCGAGCCGCGCGATCAGCCCCGACTCGATCGCGTGCGCGAACCAGGCCTCGGCCTGCTCGCGCCGCCGCGCCGCCAGCGCCCCGCTCGCCGCGCGCGCTGCCGCCAGCGCCTCGACCGCGTCCCAGGCCGCCGCCAGTCCGGCGCCGGTCAGCGCCGACACCGTCAGCGCCTTTGGCCAGCCGAGGGGATCGCCGGGCCGCGGCCGGATCAGCCGCAGCGCCGAGGCATAGTCGGCGCGGGTCCGCGTCGCCGCCGCCTCGAGCCCGCCGTCGGCCTTGTTGACGAGGATGAGGTCGGCCATCTCCATGATCCCGCGCTTGACCCCCTGCAGGTCGTCGCCGCCGCCGGGCGCGATCAGGAGCACGAAGACGTCGGTCATCTCCGCGACCATCGTCTCCGACTGGCCGACCCCGACGGTCTCGACCAGCACCACGTCGGCGCCCCAGGCCTCGACGAGCCGGATCGCCTCGCGGGTCCGCCGCGCCACGCCGCCGAGCGACGCCTGGCTCGGGCTCGGGCGGATGAAGGCGCCGGGCGCCCGCGCCAGCCGCTCCATCCGGGTCTTGTCGCCGAGGATCGAGCCGCCCGACCGCGCCGACGAGGGGTCGACCGCCAGGACCGCCAGCCGCCGCCCGGCGGCGACCAGCATCAGCCCGAGCGCCTCGATGAAGCTCGACTTCCCGACCCCCGGCGTGCCGGTCAGCCCGACCCGGAGCGCCGGTCGCGCCGGCGCGCCGGCGGCCCGGAGCAGCGCCTGCGCCGCCGCCCGGTCGTCGGCGCGGGTCGATTCCACCAGCGTGATCGCCCGCGCCAGCGCCCGCCGGTCGCCCGCCGCGACGCCGGCGGCCAGCGCCGCGCTTTCCTTGCCCTCACGCAACTTTCATCGCCGTTCGGCCTTGGCCTCCGGCCGCCGCTTTGTCATATCGGGCACCCGAATGTCCCCCCGATCGCGATCCGCGAGGTGCCCGATGCCGACCACCCCGTCCGCCCTGTGTGCCGCCCTCGCCCTGGCGCTGGCCGCGGCGAGCCCGACGCACGCCGCCTCGGAGGACGCGACCTTCGACTTCTACGTGTCCGGGATCCCGGTCGGCAAGATGTCCCTCGACACCAGCCAGACCGCGGCCTCCTACACCTCGCGCAGCCGCATCGAGGCGGCCGGCGTGCTCGGGGCGCTGCTGACCTTCACCTACGACGGCGTGTCCTCGGGCAGGATCGCGTCCGACGGGAGCATCGTCCCCGACAGTTTTCGCGCCCGCTCGATCTCGCCCGGCACCGACCGCCGCAGCAGCATCGACTGGAAGAACGGCGCGCCCGCCAGCGTGACCGTCGATCCGCCGCGCAAGCATCCGCCCGACCCGACCCAGCAGGCCGGCACGCTCGACCCGATCTCCGCCGCCTTCGCCATCCTGCGCGACCGGCCGGCCGACCGGCTCTGCGACAAGACGCTGATGGTCTTCGACGGCTCGCGGGTCTCGCGGCTGCGCCTCGACCCGGAGCAGGACGCGGGCGACACCATAACCTGCGCCGGCAACTACGCCCGCATCGAAGGCGAGGCGCACTCGCTGTCGAGCCAGCGCGAGTTCCCGTTCCAGCTCGTCTTCGTCAAGCAGCCGAACGGCGACGGCCGGCTGCAGCGGATCCAGACCCAGACGACCTTCGGCCGCGCCGTCCTCGAACGGCGGAGCTGAGCGCGGCCGGCCTCGATGCTGCCGATCGAGCCGGTCCTGCCCGCGCTCGGCCGCGCGCTGCGAGAGACCGGCCGGGCGGTGCTGCAGGCGCCGCCCGGCGCCGGCAAGACGACCCGCGTCCCGCTCTGGCTCGCCGACGCAGGGGTCGATGGTCGGATCGTGCTGCTGGAGCCGCGGCGCGTCGCGGCGCGCGCCGCGGCGGCGCGGATGGCCGAGAGCCTCGGCGAGCGCCCGGGCGGCCGCGTCGGATACCGCATGCGCGGCGAGAGCATGCCCGGCAGCCGGATCGAGGTCGTCACCGAGGGCGTCCTGACCCGGATGATCCAGTCCGACCCGGAGCTCGCGGGCGTCGGCTGCGTCGTCTTCGACGAGTTCCACGAGCGCAGCCTGCAGGGCGACCTCGGCCTCGCGCTGGCGCTCGAGGTCCGCGGCGCGCTGCGGCCCGACCTCGCGCTGCTGGTGATGTCGGCGACCCTCGACGCCATGCCGGTCGCAGCCCTGGTCGACGCGCCGGTCGTCACCGCCGAAGGCCGCGCCTTCGCGGTCGAGACCCGCTGGCTCGACCGGCCCTGGTCCGGCGCGCCGGGGCAGGGGCCGCGGCTGGAGGCAGCCGTCGCCGACCTGGTGCTCGCCGCCCTCGCCGAGACCGAGGGCGGGGTGCTCGTCTTCCTGCCCGGCCAGGCCGAGATCGCCCGCACCGCGGCGCGCCTTTCGCCGCGGCTGCCGGCCGGTGCCGTCCTGCAGGCCCTGCACGGCGGCCTGCCGTTCGAGCGCCAGCGGGCGGTGCTGGCGCCGCTCGCCGAAGGCCGCCGGATCGTCCTCGCGACCGCGATCGCCGAGACCTCGCTGACCATCCCCGACGTCCGCGTCGTCGTCGATGCCGGCCGTGCCCGCCGTCCGCGCTTCGACCCGGCCTCCGGCATGTCGCGGCTCGTGACGGAGCGCGTCACGCGCGCCGAGGCCGAGCAGCGCCGCGGGCGCGCCGGGCGGGTCGCGTCCGGCTGGTGCTACCGGCTCTGGACCCGCGGCGAGGAGGGCGCACTCGCGAGCTTCCCGCCGCCGGAGATCGCCAGCGCCGACCTGGCGCCCTTGGCGCTCGAGCTCGCGCTCTGGGGCGCCGCCGCGCCCGACGGCATGGCCTTCCTGACCCCGCCGCCGGCGCCGGCCTTCGCCGCGGCGCGCGCGCTCCTCGCCGGCCTCGGCGCCCTCGACGCGGCCGGCGCCATCACCGCCCACGGCCGCGCGCTGGCCGCGCTGCCGCTGCATCCGCGGCTCGGGCACATGCTGGCGGTCGCCGCCGGGCAGGGCGCCGCGGGCCTTGCCGCCGACCTCGCCGCCCTCGCCGAGGCCCGCGACCCGCTGGCGGGGCAGGGCGCGCGGCCGCCGGCCGACCTGGCCCTGCGCCTGTCGGCCCTCGCCGGCAAGGCCGAGGGGTGGCCGGCCGACGCCGGGGCGCTCGCGGCGATCCGGACCGAGGCGAAGCGGCTGCGCGCCCTCGTCCCCGGCGCAGCGGGTGCGGGCCTCGCGCCGGGGGCGGCCCTGTCGCTGGCCTATCCCGACCGGATCGGCCAGCGCCGGCCCGGGACCGCGCCGCGCTACCTGCTGTCGGGCGGCAAGGGCGCCAGGCTCGCCGACGACGACCCGCTCGCGGCTGCGCCGTACCTGGTCGCGGCCGATCTCGACGGCGACCCGCGCGAGGCGGCAATCCGGCGCGCGCTCCCGGTCGCCGAGAGCGACCTGCGGGCGCTGCATGCCGACCGGCTGGTGCGCGAGCGTGTCTGCGAATGGTCGCGCCGCGATGGCGCCGTCATCGCCCGCGAGCGGCTGATGCTCGGGGCGATCGCGCTCGAGGACCGGCCATGGCCCGACGCCCCGGCCGACCGCGTCGCCGCGGCGCTCGTCGAAGGCATCCGCGGCCTCGGGCTCGAGGCGCTGCCCTGGACCCCGGCCGCGCGGCGGCTCGCCGCCCGCGTCGAATGGGCCCGGGCGCACGGCGCGCCGGGGCTCGCCGACTTCGGCCCGGAGGCGCTGGCGGAAGGGCTCGACGACTGGCTCGCGCCTTTCCTCGGGGGCATGACCCGCGCCGCCGACCTCGCCCGGGTCGACCTGATGGCGGCGCTGGAGGCCCGACTGGACCACGCCGCCCGCGCGGATCTCGACCGGCTCGCGCCGGCTGCGGTGACGGCGCCGACCGGGACGCGGCTGCCGGTCGACTATTCGGGCGGGCAGCCGAAGGTTTCGGTCCGGCTGCAGGAGATGTTCGGGACGGTGCGCCATCCGACCGCCGGCGCCCAGGTTCCGCTGCTGGTCGAGCTGCTGTCGCCGGCCGGGAGGCCGTTGCAGACCACCGCCGACCTGCCGGGTTTCTGGGCCAGCTCCTACGGCGACGTGCGGCGCGAGATGCGCGGCCGCTACCCGCGGCATCCCTGGCCCGAGGACCCGGCCGCCGCCGCCCCGACCCGGCGGACGAAACGCTGACCTCGGCAGACGGATCCGACGCCGCGGCTCCGCCCGCCCGCCCTCGCCCACAGCCCAGCCGCTTCCGATGGATGCCGATCTCGGGCGCGGCTCGACTCGCCAGAACGGGCCGTGCTCGCGGATCCTCTGGCGGAGCCGCAGCGGCCGGTCGTCGCCCGCCATTTGCGACGCTCGGCGACAGGATCTCGCGCCGTGCCGTGTCCGTTTACAGATGGCATTAGTTTAAGATCTTAACCATCGTTACCAGGCAAAATTGATCTGGAGATTAAGTTTCTATAAACAGCAACGTCAATGGCGTCATTATTGTTCGGTTCGCTGCGATGCGGCGTGAGGGGGTTCTCGGTGATGCGCTTGGGGTTAGTTCGCGGCGGCAATAGCCCGCGAAGCATGCCGGATGCGGAGAATCCACATCCCTGCCGGCCCGTGGCGCTGGACGGGATGCCACGCCGCTTCGAGGCCGGGGACTCCGATCGACGCACCGAACCTCCGCGCGCCGCACGTCCGACGGCGACCGATCCCGATCAGCTTCACGCAGCCACCAGCAACCAGGCAGGCATCTAACATGGCGACGCAGAAGGCCCAGGCCGACCTGTTCAAGAGCTCCGCGACGGGCCTCAACCAGAACAGCACCAACAAGGTCACCCTCTCGGTGCTCGCCAACGATACCGGCGCGCCGAAGGCGATCTTCTCGCTGGACAAGGGGACGGCCAGCACGCCGTCGAGCATCCCGAGCGCGCTGCGCACCCAGGACACCGCGCGGACCGAGAGCGCCAGCAAGGACACGAGCCTCAACGGCGCGAAGATCTGGATCAACGCCAACGGCACGGTCGGCTACGACGCCAGCACCCTTTCGGCCAGCTTCCGGGCCCAGCTGCAGAAGCTTGGCGCCGGCCAGACGCTGACCGACAGCTTCAACTATGCGATCAAGCTGAGCGACGGAACGCTGAGCTGGGCGACCGCGAAGGTGGAGTTCGCCGGCACCAACGATGCGGCGAAGATCACGGCGTCGACGAAGGAGGATGTCGCGGTCACCGAGGCCGGCGGCGTCGCCAACGGCACCGCCGGCGATCCGAAGGCCTCGGGCACGCTGACGGTCACGGACGTCGACACCGGCCAGAACGTGTTCAAGGCGCCGTCGGCGGCCAGCCTCAAGGGCACCTACGGGACCTTCACCTTCAATGCCTCGACCGGGCAGTGGACCTATGCGCTCGACAACGCGCGGGCGGCGACGCAGGGCCTGGCCGCAGGCGTGAAGGTGCATGACACGCTGACGGTGACGTCGGCCGACGGCACGGCGACCAAGGTGATCGACGTCACGATCACCGGCAGCAACGACGCCGCGACGATCACCGCGTCGGGCACGCAGGACACCACCGTCATCGAGGCCGGCGGCGTCGCCAACGGCACCGCGGGCGACCCGACGGCCTCGGGCAAGCTGACGGTGACCGACGTCGAGGCCGGCCAGAGCGCGTTCAAGGCGCCGGCCGCGGCGAGCCTGCTGGGCACCTATGGCAGCTTCACCTTCAACGCGTCGACCGGGCAGTGGACCTACACCCTCGACAACGCCCGTGCGGCGACGCAGGCCCTCGCGCAGGGCACGGTCGTCCACGACACCCTGACGATCAGTTCGACCGACGGCACGGCGAAGGCGATCGACGTCACGATCACCGGCAGCAATGACACGGCGACCATCACCGCGTCGGGGGCGCAGGATACCGCGGTCGTCGAAGCCGGAGGCGTCGAGAACGGCACGGCCGGCGACCCCACCGCCTCGGGCAAGCTGACGGTCGCCGACGTCGACGCCGGCCAGAGCCAGTTCGCGGCGCCGGCCGCGGCCAGCCTCCAGGGCACCTACGGCAGCTTCGCGTTCAACGCCTCCACCGGGCAATGGACGTATGCGCTCGACAACGCGCGCGCGGCGACGCAGGGCCTCGCGGAGGGCGTGAAGGTCCACGATACCCTGACGGTGACGTCGGCCGACGGCACGGCGACCAAGGTGATCGACGTCACGATCACCGGCAGCAACGACGCCGCGACGATCACCGCCGCCGTCAACGACGCGGCCGCGACCATCGAGGCCGGCGGCGCCGGCGCCGGCTCGGCCTCGGGCAAGCTGGTCGTGCACGACGTCGACGCCGGGCAGGACCACTTCGCCGCGCCGACCGCAGCCAGCCTCGAGGGCACCTACGGCAGCTTCACCTTCGATGCGTCGAGCGGGGAGTGGACCTACACCCTGGACGGCTCGCGCGCGGCGACCCTGGGGCTGGCGCAGGGCGCCGAAGCCCACGAGACCCTGACGGTCAAGTCGGCCGACGGCACGGCGACGAAGACGATCGACGTCACCGTCGTCGCCAGCAACCACGCGCCCGTCGCCGTCGACGACAGCGCGGCGGTCGAGGAGGACGGCACCGTCACCGGCTCGCTCGCCGACAACGACAGCGACCCCGATGCCGGCGACGCCGCGTCGCTGAGCTATGCGCTCACCGCCCCGGTGGCCGGCCTCACGGTGAATGCCGACGGCACCTACGGCTTCGACGCCGCCGATGCGGCCTACCAGCACCTGGCCGCCGGCGAGAGCCAGGAGGTCGTCGCCCGCTATACCGTCACCGACGCCCACGGCGCCACCGGCACCGCCTCGCTCACGATCATCGTCACGGGGACCAACGACGCGCCGGTCGCCGTCGACGACATCGATGCGGTCGCGGAGGACGCGATTGTCACCGGCTCGGTCGCGGGCAACGACGGCGATCCCGACGTCGGAGATGCTGCGGCGCTGAGCTACGCGCTCGACGTCCCCGTGGCGGGGCTCACGCTCAACCCGGACGGATCGTACAGCTTCGACGCCTCGGACGCCGCCTACCAGCACCTGGCCGCCGGCCACGGCGAGAAGGTCGTCGCCAGCTACACCGTGACCGACGCCCAGGGCGCCACCGGCATCGGGTCGCTCACCGTCACCGTCACCGGCACCAACGACGCGCCGACCGCGGTCGACGACAGCGCCGCGGTCGCCGAGGACGCCGTCGTCACCGGCTCGGTCGCAGCCAACGACGGCGACGTCGACGACGGCGAGGCCGCGACGCTGAGCTACACGCTCGACGCGCCGGTCGCCGGGCTGACCCTGAACGCCGACGGCTCCTGGAGCTTCGACGCTTCGGACGCCGCCTACCAGCAGCTGGCGGCGGGCGCCACCCAGGAGGTCGTCGCCGGCTACACCGTCACCGACGCCCAGGGCGCCACCGGCACCGCGTCGCTCACCATCACCGTCACCGGCACCAACGACGCGCCGGTCGCGGTGGACGACACCGATGCGGTCGTGGAGGATGCGGTCGTCACCGGCTCGGTCGCCGGCAACGACGGCGACGCCGACGACGGCGACGCCGGCACGCTGAGCTACACGCTCGACGCGCCGGTCGCCGGGCTCACCCTGAACGCCGACGGCTCCTACAGCTTCGACGCTTCGGACGCCGCCTACCAGCACCTGGCCGCCGGCGACAGCGAGCTCGTCGTCGCCGGCTACACCGTGACCGACGCCCATGGCGCCAGCAGCACCGCGTCGCTCACCATCACCGTCGCCGGCACCAACGACGCGCCGGCGGCGGTGGCCCACGCCGCCGCGGTCGACGAGGATGCCGTCCTCACCGGCTCGGTCGCCGGCAACGATGCCGACGCCGACGACGGCGAGGCCGGCACGCTGAGCTATGCGCTCGACGCCCCGGTCGCCGGGCTCACCCTGGACGCCGACGGCTCCTGGAGCTTCGACGCCGGGGATGCCGCCTACCAGCAGCTGGCAGCCGGTGCCACCCGGGAGGTCGTCGCCAACTATACCGTCACCGACGCCCAGGGAGCCACCGGCTCCGCGTCGCTCACCATCACCGTCACCGGCACCAACGACGCGCCGGTCGCCGTCGTCGCCGAGGCCGCGGTCGCCGAGAACGGCGTCCTCGCCGGCTCGCTCGCCGGCAGCGATGTCGACCTCGGCGATACCCTGAGCTACGCGCTCGACGCCCCGGTCGCCGGGCTCACGCTCAACGCCGACGGCTCCTGGAGCTTCGACGCCGGGGCCGCCGCCTACCAGCACCTGACCGACGGCAACACCGATTTCGTGGTCGCCACCTACACCGTCACCGATTCCCAGGGCGCCACCGACAGCGGGTCGCTCAGCATCACCGTCGCCGGCGTCAACGACGCGCCGACGGCAGCGGCCGACACCGCCGTGGTCGACGCGGGCGACAGCGTCGACGGCTCGGTTGCGGGCAACGACAGCGATCCCGACGACGACGAGACGGCGACGCTGAGCTATGCGCTCGACGCCCCGGTCGCCGGGCTGACCTTCCATGCCGACGGCTCCTACAGCTACGGTGCCGACGAGGCCGTCTATCGGCACCTGGGCGCCGGCGCCACCGATCAGGTCGTCGCCAGCTACACCGTCACCGACCAGCATGGCGCCACCGGCACCGCGTCGCTCGCGATCACGATCTCCGGCCTCAACGACACGCCGGTCGCCGTGGACGACGTCGCCGCGGTGGTCGAGGATGCCGTCATCACGGGCTCGGTCGCCGGCAACGACACCGACGCCGACGACGGTGAAACCGCAACGCTGAGCTACGCGCTCGACGCCCCGGTCGCCGGGCTGACGCTCAACGCCGACGGCTCCTGGAGCTTCGACGCCTCGGACGCCGCCTACCAGCACCTGGCCGCCGGCGCGATCGAGGAGGTCTTCGCCACCTACACCGTCACCGACGTCCAGGGCGCCAGCAGCGGCGCGGCGCTCACGATCACCGTCACCGGCACCAACGACGGGCCGGCAGCCGTGGCCGACAGCGCCGCGGCCAACGAGGATGCCATCGTCACCGGCTCGGTCGCGGCCAATGACGGCGACCCCGACGACGGCGGGCAGGCGACCCTCGCCTACACCCTCGACGCCCCGGTCGCCGGGCTGACCCTGAACGCCGACGGCTCCTGGAGCTTCGACGCGGGGAACGCCGCCTACCAGCACCTGGCCGCCGGCGGCACCCAGCAGGTCGTCGCCCACTACACCGCCACCGACGCGGGCGGCGCCAGCAGCGGCGCGGCGCTCACCATCACCGTCACCGGCACCAACGACGCGCCCTTCGCCGGTGCCGACAGCGCCGCGGTCAACGAGGACGCCGTCATCACCGGCTCGGTCGCCGGCAACGACGGCGACATCGACGATGGCGAGGCCGCGACGCTGAGCTATGCGCTGGCCGCCCCGGTGGCCGGGCTGACGCTCAACGCCGACGGCTCCTGGAGCTTCGACGCGGGGAACGCCGCCTACCAGCACCTGGCCGCCGGCGCCACGTCGGTCGTCGTCGCCGGCTACATCGTCGCCGACGCCCATGGCGCCACCGCCACCGCCTCGCTCAGCATCACCGTCACCGGCAGCAACGACGGCCCGGTCGCCGTGGCCGACAGCATCACGGTCGCCGAGGATGCCATCGTCACCGGCTCGCTTGCGGCCAACGACGTCGATCCCGACGACGGAGAGCAAGCGACGCTCGCCTACGCGCTCGACGCCCCGATCGCCGGACTTGCGCTGAACCCGGACGGCTCCTACAGCTTCAACGCCGGGGATGCCGCCTACCAGCAACTGGCCGCCGGCGAGAACGCGGTCCTCGTCACGAGCTACACCGTCACCGACGCCCACGGCGTCAGCAGCAGCGCGTCCCTCAGCATCACCGTCTCGGGCACCAACGACGCGCCGGTCGCCACGATCGCGCCGGCGGCCTATTCCGCGACCGAGCAGGTCGCCCTCGACCTCAAGGGGACGGGCCTCTCCGTCGCCGACCTCGACGTCGGCTCGGGCAACGTCACCGTGACCCTGTCGGTCGGCGAGGGCAGCCTCAACGTGACCGCGGGCAGCAGCGGGGCCCTGGTCACCGGCTCGGGCGGGTCGTCCGTCACGATCACCGGCACGCTGGCGCAGATCAACGCGCTCCTCAACTCCGACGCCACCAGCGCGGTCAGCTACGTCGACAGCAGCGACACGCCCTCGGCCAGCACCGCGCTGACCCTGGCGATCAACGACAACGCCGTGAACGGCGCCCTGACCGCGAGCGACAGTGCGACGATCAACATCGCCGCCGTCAACGACGCGCCCGTCGCCACGATCACGCCTGCGGCCTACGCGGCGACCGAACAGGTCGCGCTCAACCTCAAGAACAACGGCCTGTCGGTCAGCGACGTCGATGCCGGCACCGGCAGCGTCACGGTGACCCTTGCGGTCGGCGAGGGCACCCTCAACGTGACGGCGGGCACCAGCGGAGCGGTCGTCGCCGGCTCGGGCGGGTCGTCGGTCACGATCACCGGCTCGCTGGCGCAGATCAACGCGCTCCTGAACTCCAACGCCACCAGCACCGTCAGCTACATCGACAACACCGACACGCCCTCGGCCAGCACCACGCTGACCCTGACCGTCAACGACAACGGCTTGACCGGCAGCGGCGGTGCCCTGACGGCCCACGACACCGCGACGATCAACATCACCGTGGTCAACGACGGGCCGACCGCCGTCGCCGACAGCGTGATCACCAACGTCAGCACGGGCACGAGCTTCGCCATCTACGACTGGGCCCTGCTCAGCAACGACACCGATCCCGATGGCGGCTCGACGCTTGCGGTCTCCGCGGTTTCGAGCCCGGCATCGCATTCGGCGACGAACGGCACGGTGACGACCACCGGCAGCTTCACCTACACCGCGACCGACGGCACCACACCCGGCTCTTCGGGAACCGTGACGGTGACGCGGGACACCTCGGGGACCCTCGACGGCACAGCCGGAAACGACATCCTGGTCGGCGCCAACACCGGCACGACCCTGGTTGCCGGAGACGGCAACGACATCCAGCTGGGCGGCACCAGCAGCGACACCTACCGCTTCGACCTGTCCGACGGCAGCGACATCATCCGCGATGCAGGGGGCGGCAACGACGGCATCTCGATCACGACCACCGCTTCCAGCACGGCGGTCGGGGTCCTCAATTTCGAGCGGGTCGGTTCCGACCTGGTCATCGATGTCGGTGCGACGCACATCACCGTCAAGGACCACTACGCCAGCGGAGGGGCGAACGCGGTCGAGAGCATCAGCTTCAGCAACGGCGGAACCGTCTACGGGTACTCCCTTGCCAACAGCAGCAGCGTCTACAGCCTTTCGACCGACGCCTCTGGAACGCTGACGGGATCGTCCAGCCGAAACGTCATCGCCTCGTCGTCCTCCGGCGAGTCCCTGAGTGGCAGCACCGGCAACGACCTGCTCTTCGGCAATGCCGGCAACGACACCATCAATGGCGGGACTTCGAACGGCGACGACCTGATCGTCGGCGGCCTCGGCAACGACACGCTGACGGGCGGCGGCGGCAACGACGTCTTCGTCTTCAACACGGCGCCGAACGCAACGACCAACGCCGATACGATCACCGACTTCGATGGCAGCAACGACAAGATCTCGCTCGACCACCTGGTCTTCGCCGGCATCGCATCCAGCGGGGCGCTCACGTCGCAGGACTTCGCGGCACTGAGCAACGGCAGCACCGCCACGGTCGCTTCCACGGTCAACATCATCTACGACAGCACGTCCCACAAGTTGTACTACGACGCGGATGGCGGAGACGCCTCCTCCGGCCGCGTGCTGTTCGCCACCCTGTCGGGCGTCACCGGGACGGTGGACAACACCGACTTCCTCGCCTTCTAGGCAAGGCGGCGCGGGCGCCGGTCGTCCACCGCCAGGTGGCAGCCGGCGTCTCGCACGAGAGGCGGGAGCCAGGCGGCAAGTCCCTGTCGTGTCGCGCCGCACCTGCGGGACCGATGGCCGCCGCCAGGGCGGCCCGACCGACGGGACCGTGCCGGCGAGCGGCGCCCGTGGACTCGCGCTCCGGCCGGCGGTAACAGTCGTGCCGACTGGCCGGCGTGCGGCGTCCCCGTGCGCCATTGCCTCCGGGGATCCGCCAATGCCGAGCCTGAACGACATCCGATCGACCTTCCTCGACTATTTCGCCGGGAACGGCCACCGCGTGGTGCCGTCCTCGCCGCTGGTGCCGCGCAACGACCCGACGCTGATGTTCACCAACGCCGGCATGGTGCAGTTCAAGAACGTCTTCACCGGGCTCGAGCACCGCGACTACGTGCGCGCCACCACCTCGCAGAAGTGCGTGCGCGCCGGCGGCAAGCACAACGACCTCGACAATGTCGGGTATACGGCGCGGCACCATACCTTCTTCGAGATGCTCGGCAACTTCTCGTTCGGCGACTACTTCAAGGAAGGCGCCATCCCCTTCGCCTGGGAGCTGCTGACGAAGGAGTTCGGGCTGCCGAAGGAGAAGCTGCTCGTCACCGTCTACCACGACGACGACGCGGCGGCCGACCTCTGGAAGAAGGTCGCGGGGCTGCCGGACGAGCGGATCGTCCGCATCCCGACCATGGACAACTTCTGGATGATGGGGCCGACCGGGCCCTGCGGGCCCTGCTCGGAGATCTTCTACGATCACGGGCCGGAGATCGCGGGTGGGCCGCCGGGATCGGCGGACGAGGACGGCGACCGGTTCGTCGAGATCTGGAACCTGGTCTTCATGCAGTTCGAGCAGTTCGAGGACGGGTCGCGCACGCCGCTGCCGCGGCCGTCGATCGACACCGGCATGGGGCTCGAGCGGATCGGCGCGGTGCTGCAGGGGGTGCACGACAACTACGACACCGACCTGATGCGGGCGCTGATCGTGGCGTCGGCGAATGCCACCGACGGCGAGCCGGACGGGCCGGGGCGGATCCACCACCGGGTGATCGCCGACCACCTGCGCTCGACGTCGTTCCTGATCGCCGACGGCGTGCTGCCGTCCAACGAGGGGCGGGGCTACGTGCTGCGGCGGATCATGCGGCGGGCGATGCGGCATGCGCACCTCCTGGGGGCGCAGGACCCGGTGATGTGGAAGCTCGTCCCGGCGCTGGTCGGGCAGATGGGGGCGGCGTTCCCGGAGCTGACCCGGGCGCAGCCGCTGATCGAGGAGACGCTGAAGGGCGAGGAGACGCGGTTCAAGGCGACGCTCGAGCGGGGCTTGCGCATCCTCGACGACGAGCTCGGGCGGCTGCCGGACGGGGCGCCGCTGCCGGGCGGGGCGGCGTTCCGGCTCTACGACACCTATGGGTTTCCGCTCGACCTGACCCAGGACGCGCTGCGCGAGCGCGCCCGTGCGGTCGACGTCGCCGGCTTCGAGGCGGCGATGGCCGGGCAGAAGGCCAAGGCGCGCGCGGCCTGGGCGGGGTCGGGGGAGGCTGCGGACGAGGCGATCTGGTTCGACCTGGCCGAGAAGGCCGGGCCGACCGAGTTCCTGGGCTACGATACCGAGAGCGCGGAAGGCCAGATCGTGGCGCTGGTGGTCGGCGGGCATCCGGTCGAGACGGCGGCGATCGGGGTCGAGGTGCAGGTGGTGCTGAACCAGACGCCCTTCTATGCCGAGTCGGGCGGGCAGGTCGGGGACACCGGGACGCTGCGGACCGACAAGGGGCGCGTGACCGTCACCGACGTGCGGAAGAAGGCCGGGGTCTTCGTGCATTCGGGCCGGGTCGAGGAGGGCGAGATCGTGCGCGGCGCGGCGGCGGAGCTCGTCGTCGACCACGGCCGGCGCAGTGCGATCCGGGCCAACCATTCGGCGACGCACCTCTTGCACGAGGCGCTGCGGCGGGCGCTCGGGGACCATGTGGCGCAGCGCGGCAGCCTGGTGGCGCCGGACCGGCTGCGGTTCGATTTTACCCACGGCAAGGCGATGACGCCGGCGGAGCTCGCGGGCGTCGAGGCCGAGGTCAACGGCTACGTGCGGCAGAATACCCCGGTCGAGACCCGGATCATGACGCCCGACGCCGCGCAAGGGCTGGGGGCGCGGGCGCTCTTCGGCGAGAAGTACGGCGACGAGGTGCGGGTCGTGTCGATGGGGACGCGGTCGGGCAGCGGGATCGGGCAGGCGCGCGACACCTATTCGCTGGAGCTCTGCGGCGGGACGCATGTCGGGCGGACCGGGGACATCGGGACGTTCAAGCTCGTGTCGGAGGGAGCGTCGGCGTCCGGCGTCCGGCGGATCGAGGCGATGACCGGGGCGGGTGCCGTGGCGCAGCTGGCGGCGGGGGAGGCGGCGCTGGCGGAGGCGGCGGGGCTGCTCCGGGCGCGGCCGGAGGAGCTCGCGGAGCGGATCCGGGGGCTGCTCGACGAGCGCAAGGCGCAGGCGAACGAGATCGCCGAGCTCAGGCGGCGGCTGGCGATGGCGGGCGGGCCGGCGGAGGCGAAGGGGCCGGAGACGGTGGCGGGCGTGCCGTTCCTGGCGCAGAAGCTGAGCGGCGTGTCGGGGAAGGACCTGCGCGGGCTGATCGACGAGCACAAGGCGCGGCTCGGGTCGGGCGTCATCCTGCTCGTCGCCGACACCGGCGACAAGGCGGCGGTGGCGGCGGGCGTGACCCCTGACCTGACCGGGCGGATCTCGGCGGTGGACCTGGTGCGGGTCGCGGCGGAGGCGCTCGGGGGCAAGGGCGGCGGCGGGCGGCCGGACATGGCGCAGGCGGGCGGCAGCGATCCTGCCAAGGCGCCCGAGGCGATCGCGGCGGCGCGGGCGCTGCTCGAGGCGTGAGCTCTGCCCGGGGGTTGTCCGGGCTCGGGCAAGTACGAGGGGGCCCGCGGCGCTTTGGCGCCGTTCGCCGCATGCGCGGCTCGGCCTTCGGGCCCCGGGGAATCTCCCTTGCGCTTCGTTCCCTGGCGGATCGCGGGACGGCCCGAGGGGGGCGCTCATTGCCCCCCTCGCCCCCCCAGGCACTGCCCGATAGGTTGAAGGAGAAGGGTATTGAACACGCGAGGGATGCACGCGCGCGGGCGTCCCGGAAGCTGCACCACGCCGGCGGCGGTCGGAGTGCGCTCCGCGGGGGTATTTGAGGCAAGGGGAAGGCGGAAGCGTCAGCTCGAGGGGCGGCGGCGGCCGGTGATGCTGGCGGCGATGCGGTCGGCGAGCGACTCGATGGCGCGGGCGTGGTCGGCGAGGAGGCCGGGGTAGCCGTCGCCCTGCGGCGGGACGGTGATCGCGAAGCGGTCGAAGGCGACGATGCGGCCGCTGGACGGCGCGACGATCGCGTACTGGCCGGCGAAGTCGAGGCTGCCGCCGGGGGCGCCGATCATCCGGTCGACGGTGACCTCGACCCGGAGGCCGGGGGAGTCGAAGCCGGGCCAGGGCTCGGTGCCCACGTCGGCGCCGAGCCGGGCCTCGAGGGCGGCGGCGAGCTGGCGAGTGAGCGCGCGCTGGGGGCTGTCGGCCCAGAGCGCCTTCTTGTCGAGGTGCAGGGTTTCCGGGCCGGTCAGCGAGGCGATCTCGAGCGCGCCGGCGTAGGCGGGCAGGCTGATGTCGGCGATGGCGATGGTGCCGACGGGCGCGGCGGTGCGGGGCGCCGCGGCGGGCTGCGGCAGCAGGTAGTAGTCGGGGGACCCGCAGGCGGCGAGGGTCAGGGCGGCCGCGGCGAGCAGGGTTCGGCGCATGCTCATCTCCCGAAGATGACCGAGTTGGGCTGGCGCTGCAGCGCCTGCGCGAGGGCGTTGATCGAGCGGGCGGCGTCGCGGACCTCCTGCAGGACCAGGATCAGGTCGCGGTTGGTCTTGGAGTCGGGGCCGACGGTCGAGAGCGCGGCGTCGGCGCGCTCGGCGACGGTGTTGAGGCGGGTGATCAGCGTCGGCAGGTCGGCGGCGGCGGTGGTGATCGCGTCGGCGGCCCGGTCGGCGGAGGCGAGGGTGGCGTTGACGTTGTCGACCGCACCCCCCTGGCGCAGGTCGGCGAGGAGGCCGCGGAGCTCGTCGAGCGAGGCCGCGAGCTTCGGGGGCACGTCGGCGACGCCGTTGGAGGCGAGGAAGGTGTCGGCGGTGTCGAGCGTCCGGGTCGCGGTGGTGACGAGCTGGTCGAGCGGCAGCTTGGCGGCATTGGCCGAGAGGGTGTCGAGCGAGGCGATGAGATCGGGCAGGTCGGCGGTCGCGCTGTTGACGCTGCCGATGGCGCCCTTCGCCTGTTCGATGACCTCGCGCAGCGAGTCGACGAGGCGGGCCTGCTGCGCGTCCTCGGCCATCTTCCGCACCGAGGCGAGGGTGGCGTTGACGTTGTCGATGGCGCCGCCCTGCTGCAGCTCGGCGACGACGGCGCGGAGCTGGTCGAGCGAGGCCTGAACCGAGCCGGGGAGGCCGGTGACGCCCTCGCTCTTCACCAGGGCGTCGAGGCTCGTGACGAGGTCGTTGGCGGAGGCGACGAGCTGGTCGAGGGGCAGGGCGTTCGCCTTCCTCGACAAGGCCTCGATCTGCTCGATGACGGCCGGCACGCCCTCGGTGGCGGTGCCGACGCTGGCGACGGTGGCCTTGGTGGCGGCCAGCGTGTCGGTGAGCTTGGCGACGAGCTGCGCGTCCTCGGCCTGGTCGGCGATCGCCCGGACCGAGGCGAGGGTGGCGTTGACGTTGTCGACGGCTCCGCCGCTGCGGAGGTCGGCGAGGACGCCGCGGAGCTCGGCGAGCGAGGCGTTGACCGAGGCGGGAAGGTTCGCGACCTCTTCGCTCTTCACCAGGGCGTCGATGCCGTCGACGACGTTGCTCAACGACGCGACCAGCTGGTCGAGGGGAAGCGCGTTCGCCTTGGCCGCGAGCGCGTTGATCTGCTCGATCAGCGCCGGCACCCCGTCGGCGGCGCTGCCGATGCTGGCGATGGCGGAATTGGCGGTCGCGAGCGTGTCGTCGAGGTGCTGGACGAGCTTCGCCTGGGCGGCCTGGTCGACCAGCGCCTTCGCCGAGGCGAGGATCGCCGCGACCTGGGCCGGAGCTTCCCTGATGCCGCTCGAATCGACGGTCTGGCGCAGGTCGGCGATGAGCGCGCCGAGGTTCTCGGGGGCCGAGCGGACTTGCGGCGACGAGATCAGCGCGTTGGCGCTGTCGAGGAGGTTGACGGCGCTGGTGACGACGTCCTCGAGCGGCAGCGAGCTCAGCCGCGCCATCAGGCCCTGCGCCGATGCGGTGAGGCTGGTGGAATCGGACGGCACGCTCGGCAGGATCGGGAAGGGCCTGGCGTCGGTGTCGATGCCGGCGGGGGGGGCGTCGGGGAGGTCGACCAGCTCGACGAAGAGCGAGGTGGTGAGGAGGCCGGTGCTCGCGAGGCGGGCGCGCAGGCCGCGGGCGACGAGGCCGTCGACGAACTCGAGCGCCTGCTTCGGCTCGTCGTCGCCGTGGATGCCGAGGCGCGGCGGGACCAGCGACAAGGTCGTCTGCAGCGCGAGGCGGCGCTGGTCGCCCTCGCCGATGACGACGGCCTGCAGGCGCGTGACCTCGCCGACGTCGAGGCCGTGGTAGCGGACGACGGCACCGGGCTCGAGGCCCTGGACCGAGCCGTCGAAGCGGGCGTCGAGGACGAGCCGGTCGCCGGGCTCGGCCTCGAAGAGGTTGCGGCGGGCGGCGTTCTCGGAGGGGTAGAGCTCGAAGACGCGGCCGGGCTCGACCGGGGCGGTATCGGGGCCGACGGTGTCGAAGGAGATGCCGCCCTGCAGGAGCGAGAGCAGGCTGTCGACGCTGAGCGAGGCGCCGCCGGCGCCGAGGTCGATCGAGAAGCCGCTGGCGTTCCAGAAGCGGGTGGCGTTGGTGACGAACTTCTGGTTCGGGGCGTTGATGAAGACGTCGATCGTCACGTCGCCGGCGTCGGTGAGCTCGATGTCCTCGACCTGGCCGACCTTGAGGCGCTTGAAGAGGACGGGGGCCCCGACCGCCATCGAGCCGCCGTCGGGGGCGCGGAGCCGCAGCCGGATCCCGGCCGTGCCGGCCGGGGTCTGCGGCGGGCGCGGGAGGCCCTGGAAGAGATCCTCGCGCGCGCCCGGCTTGTCGTCCCAGGAGGCGCCGATGTAGACGCCGGAGATGACGGTCTCGATGCCGGAGACGCCCTGCGCCGAGACGGTGGGGCGGACGACCCAGAACTTGGCGTCGGCGTCGATGTAGCGGGCGACGTCCTTGTCGATGCGGGCGGTGACGACGACCTGCTTGAGGTCGGGGGTGAGGTCGACGTCCTCGACGACCCCGACCTGGACGTCGCGGAAGCGGACGGCGGTCTGGCCGGCCTCGACGCCGGCGGCGCTGTCGAAGACGATGCGGATCGTCGGGCCGCGCTGGGAATAGGTGTGCCAGGCGACGGCGAGGGCGACGACGAGCGCCAAGAGCGGCACCAGCCAGACCGGCGAGACGCGCCAGCCGGCCTCCTCCCGCGCCGGCTCGATCTCCGGCGCCGGGGGGGTCGTTTCAGCCATGCTCGACGGTCTCCGGCTCGGTGCTGTCCCAGATCAGGCGCGGGTCGAGAGACTGCGCCGAGAGCATGGTAAAGGCAACCGAGAGGGCGAAGAAAACCGCGGCCGAGCCGGGGTTTATCGAGGCGAGGAAGCCGAGCTGGACGAGGGCGGTCAGGATCGCGACGACGAAGACGTCGATCATCGACCAGCGGCCGATGAACTCCACGACCTCGTAGAGGCGGATGCGGGTGTGGACGCCGAGGGTGACGCGGTAGCGGATCGACCAGCAGAGGTAGAGGATGACGACGAACTTGGTGATCGGGATGGCGATGCTGGCGAAGAAGACGACGCCGGCGATGTCCCAGGCGCCATGATGCGCGAGCTCGATGACGCCGCCCAGGATGGTGTTGTCGGATTCGCGGCCGAGGGTGCGGGTCTTGAGCATCGGCAGGACGTTGGCCGGGACGTAGCACATGAAGCCGACGAGGAGGAGGGCGAGGACGCGCTGCAGGCTCGCGGGGATGCGGCTGTGCAGGGGCGAGCCGCAGCGGGGGCAGACGGGCGTGCCGAGGGGCGCGACCTTGCCGCAGGTGCGGCAGCCGGCGAGGCCGGCGTCGCGGGCGGTCAGGACCGGCTGCGCTCGAGGGTCTGCCATATCAGCCATTCGTCGAGGCTGGTCGCCTCGTAGACCACGAGGAGGACGAGGGCGGCCATCGCCCAGAAGGCGGGGCCGAGGTCGACGCTCGCCATGCCGCCGATCTTCACGAGCGCGACCACGACGCCGATCAGGAAGACCTCGGCCATCGCCCAGGGGCGCAGGTGGGCGGCGAGGCGGAAGGCGCGCTCGGCGCCCCGGGCGGGCGGGCGGCCGAGGCGGAGCGGCAGGAGCGTGTAGCCGAGGGCGGCGGCGCGGACGAGCGGCAGCACGATGATGAGGAGGGCGGTCGCGGCCGAGAGCGGGATGACGATGCCGCTGGAGAAGGCCAGCGCGGCGTCGAGCAGCGAGGCCTTGCGGTGCAGGCCGGCGATCGAGAGCTCGAGGAAGGGGAAGAAGATCGCGGCGAGCATCAGGATGACGCTGCCGAAGGCGCCGGCGAGCGCCCGGTCGAGGGCGTTGGAGCGGCTGGTCATGAGGACGGTGCCGCAGCGGCGGCAGCGCAGCCGGCCGCCGGGGGGCGGGTCGACCTCGCGGTGCAGCATGTCGCAGGTCGGGCAGGCGATCAGCGCTTCGGTCGGGAGGGCCATGCGGCTGACTTAGGGCGGATCGGGGCGCGGCGGAAGGGGGAAGGGCGGGGAGAGGCGACGCCCGACGGCCTGGGGCGAAGGGCAGCCTTCGCGCCGCCCCGCCCGCCCACCCGCGTCGCGAAGGTTGCCCTTCGCGGGCTCGGGTGGGGGAAGAAGGGGCTCGGGGCCCACCAGCGAACAGAACCCGGGCCTGTCCGCCGGCGCGAAGGAGGGTCAGCCGGGGCTCATGCCGCGGAGCTTTTCCGAGCGGCGGCGGAGGAGCTCGAGGGTGGCGAGGAGGGCGACGGAGATCGCGACGAGGACCGTGGCGACGGCGAGGATCGTCGGGGAGATCTGCTCGCGGAGACCGATGAACATCTGCCAGGGCAGGGTCTTCTGCTGGGCGGAGCCGACGAAGAGGACGACGACGACCTCGTCGAAGGAGGTGATGAAGGCGAAAAGGGCGCCGGAGATGACGCCCGGGAGGATCAGCGGCATCTGCACCTTGAAGAAGGTGGTGATCGGGCCGGCGCCCATGTTGGCGGCGGCGCGGACGAGGCTCTGGTCGAAGCCGACCAGCGTCGCGGTCACGGTGATGATCACGAAGGGGATGCCGAGGACGGCGTGGGCCAGCACGACGCCCCAGTAGGTGCCCTGCAGGCCGAGGCGGCTGTAGAAGAAGTACATGCCGGCGGCGGAGATGATCAGCGGCACGATCATCGGCGAGATCAGGATCGCCATGATGGCGCCGCGGAAGGGGACGTGGCGCTGGCTCAATCCCACGGCGGCGATGGTGCCGAGGACGACGGCGATCAGCGTGGCGACCGGGGCGATGCGGACCGAGTTCCAGAGCGCGTGCTGCCAGTCGGGGTTGGTGAAGAAGTCGCGGTAGTGGCGCAGCGAGTAGGCCGCCGGGTCGAAGTGAAGCATGCCCGGGGTGAAGGTGAAGAAGTCGGTGGCGTTGAAGCTCAGCGGGATGACGACGAGGATCGGCAGGATCAGGAACAGGAGGATCAGCACGCAGATGCCGCGGAAGGTCCAGTACCAGATGCGCTGGCCGGTGGAGGCATAGGGGGGCAGGGCCATCGGCGGTTATCCGAGCTTGACGTTGTCGATGCCGACGATGCGGTCGTAGGTGTAGTAGAGGACGAGGACGACGAGGAGGAGCAGCGTCGCGAGGGCGGCCGCGAGGCCCCAGTTCAGCGACGACGAGATGTGGTAGGCGATCCGGTTGGAGATGAAGACGCCGGAGGTGCCGCCGACGAGCTCGGGGGTGATGTAGTAGCCGATCGCCAGGATGAAGACGAGGATGGCGCCGGCGCCGATGCCGGGGATCGTCTGCGGGAAGTAGACCCGCCAGAAGGCGGTCCAGTCGGTGGCGCCGAGCGACTTGGCGGCGCGAACGTAGGACGGCGAGACGGTCTTCATCACCGAGAAGAGCGGCAGGATCATGAAGGGCAGCAGGATGTGGGTCATCGCGATGATGGTGCCCGTCACGTTGTTGATCATCACCAGCCGGTTGGCGTCGTCGATGACGCCGAGCCAGACCAGGACGTCGTTGATCACGCCCTGCTGCTGCAGCAGCACCTTCCAGGACGCGGTTCGCACCAGGAGCGAGGTCCAGAACGGCAGGAGGACGACGATCATCAGCAGGTTGGAGCTGCGGAGCGGCAGGCTCGCGAGCAGCCAGGCGATCGGGTACCCGAGCAGCAGGCAGCAGCCGGTGATGACGAGGCTCAGCGCCATCGTCCGCACGAAGAGCTTGACGTAGATGCGCTGGTCGGGGGACTTGGCGGTGATGCCGTTCGGCGTCAGCTGCAGGTCGACGGCGTTCAGCAGGTACCCGGCGGTGTAGCGGCCGGAGAAGAGCTTGATCGTCTGCCAGACCGCGACGTCGCCCCACTTCTTGTCGGCGGCGATGAACTGGTCCTTGAAGGGCTGCGCCGGGTCCATCTTCTTCAGGTCGCGCACGACGCCGCGCATCAGCGACGACATGCCGGAATATTCGTAGTTCAGCCGCTGGCCCAATCGGGTGTTGGTCTTCTCGGCGACGGCGACCGTCAGGTCGTCGTGCAGCGCCGCGAAGGCCGGTTCGCCGGGCAGCTGCCCCGAGCCCGCGTCCCAGTCGTGCAGCGCGGCGACGGTCTTCGGCAGCGTCTGGGGGACGATCTGGTTCTCGACCGAGCGGAACAGCATGTCGCCGATCGGCAGGAGGAAGCTGACCAGCACGAAGAGCAGGAGGGGCGCGATCAGCATCAGCGCGCGGAGCTTCTGCGCCCGCTGGGCGCGGCGGAGGCTCGCCTTCAGCGGCCGCCCGTCGGCGGCGAGCATCGGGCCGGTCCGGGGGGCCGTTCCTGCGGTCGCGTCGCTCATCGCCCCCTCCGGATCAAGGGGCCGGGGCGAAGGTCGCCCCGGCCGGCACAGGCGTTACTGGCTCAGCCAGGCCTGGAACTTGGCCTCGACCTCGTCCTGGTTGTCGGCCCACCACTCGATGTTGTTGATCAGGTAGTTCTTCATGTTGTCGGGGTTGGTGGGCATGTAGGGCTTCATCGACGCCTCGACGAGCGGCTGCGAGGAGGCGCGCGCCGGGCCGTAGGAGATGTACTTGGCCTGGTCGGCGAGCCGCTGGGTGTCGGTCGCGAAGTTGAGGAAGTGCAGGACGCGGTCGAGCCGGTCCTTGGGCAGGTTCGCGGGGATGATCCAGCCGTCGAAGTCGAAGTTCTCGTAGTCCCAGAGCATGGCGACGGGCTGCTTCTGGTCGACGATCACCGAGAAGAGCCGGCCGTTGTAGGTCGAGCCCATCACCACTTCCTTGTCGGCGAGGAGCTGCGGCGTCTCGGCGCCGGCCGACCACCAGACCGTGTCGGCCTTGATGGTGTCGAGCTTCTTCAGCGCGCGGTCGACGCCCTCCGGGGTCGAGAGCACGTCGTAGAGATCGTCCTTGGCGACGCCGTCGCAGAGCAGCGCCCACTCGAGGTTCTTCTTGGGGCGCTTCTCGAGGGCGCGCTTGCCGGGGAAGGTCTTGGTGTCGAAGAGGTCGCAGAGCTGGGTCGGGGTCTTGCCGCCCCATTCGGCGACGTCGGTCCGGTAGCCGAGCGTGGTCGAGAACCAGATCTGCGGGATGAAGCACTTGTTGATCAGCGAATCGCCGAAGTCCACCGAGGGCAGCGAGCCGTCGGTCCCCTTGGCGAGCACCTGGTCGGCGTCGATCTCCATCGCCAGGCCCTCGTCGCAGAGCCGCTGGCTGTCGGGGCCCTCGACGTCGACCAGATCCCAGGTGACGTTGCCGGCCTCGAACTGCGCGCGGAGCTTGGCGACCGCCTCGTTGGAGCTCTCGTCCCAGGTGAACTTGGTGCCGGTCAGCGCCGCGTAGGGTTCGGTGTAGGCCTTCTGCTGCGAATTCTGGTAGGCGCCGCCCCAGGACACCACGGTCATGGCGTCGGCGCAGCCCTCGCAGGGCGGCAGGTCGTCGGCGAAGGCCGCGGACGCGATCGGGGCGATCGCGAGGGCGGCGGCGCCGAGCAGCAGGCGTAGGGTCATTCGGTTCTCCCTAAGTCGTCAACCCAATCAGTCACTTCCGCGGCGGTCCTGGGTCCGGGCCCAGCCGCGCATCCCTCAGGCGGCGTCGAGCGCCCGGCAGTCGGCGACGTGCCAGCCGACCACGACCTTCTCGCCGGGCTCGAGCCGGCGCTGGTCGACGGCGTTGCGGCACTTCATGATGAAGTTGTCGTTGCCGGCGACGCGCAGGCGCGTGCGGAAGCTGTCGCCCATGTAGATGAACTCGAGCACCTCGGCCTCGAGCTTGTGGGTGTCGGCCGGCATCCGGTCGGGGCGGAACTCGACCCGCTCCGGGCGGATCGAGACCAGCGTCCGGTCGCCGGTCTTGGTGACGTTGACCGGCAGCGCGTCGATCACCGAGCCGTCGGCGAGCTTGACGGTGCAGCGGCCGTCGGAAATCGTCTCGACCGAGCCCGGCAAGGTGTTGTTCTCGCCGATGAACTGGGCGACGAAGCTGTTGGTCGGGCGCTCGTAGAGATCCTCGGGCGGGGCGAGCTGCTGGATGCGGCCGTCGTTGAAGACGGCGACCCGGTCCGACATGGTCAGCGCCTCGGACTGGTCGTGGGTCACGTAGACGACGGTGACGCCGAGGCGCTCGTGCAGGTGCTTGATCTCGAACTGCATGTGCTCGCGCAGCTGCTTGTCGAGGGCGCCGAGCGGCTCGTCCATCAGCACGAGCTCCGGCTCGAAGACGAGGGCGCGGGCGAGCGCGATGCGCTGCTGCTGGCCGCCGGAGAGCTGCGCCGGGCGGCGGCCGGCGAAGCGGCCCATCTGCACCATGTCGAGGGCGCGGGCCACCTTGGCGTCGACTTCGGCCTTGGGGAGCTTCCTGACCTGCAGCGGGAAGGCGAGGTTCTCGCCGACGGTCATGTGCGGGAAGAGCGCGTAGTTCTGGAACACCATGCCGATGCCGCGCTTGTAGGGCGGCACCGAGTTGATCGGGCGGCCGGCGAGGGTGATCTCGCCGTGGGTCGCGGTCTCGAAGCCCGCGAGCATCATCAGGCAGGTGGTCTTGCCCGAGCCGGAGGGGCCGAGCATGGTGAGGAACTCGCCCTTGCCGATCGTGAGGTTGAGGTCTTTGACCACGAGGGTCTCGCCGTCATAGCTCTTCTGCACGTGCTCGAAAGCTACGAAGGCGGCGCTGTCGCGCGGAACTGCCATGCGTGCGTCCCTGCTGGACTGGGGGCTGCGGCGGTTTGGCCGCCACATTTGCCCGGATGTAAGCACATCGACCCGCGGGACGCAAACGGGTAGACCGGCGTGGCGCGCCGGAATGCCCACTGCACGTTCACTGGGCGCCGCTTGCCCACGGAGGCGGCAGCGGGCGAAGTTGGCTTGACATCGGGCCGGGGTTCGGAGCCCGCTGCGGAGCGGGCCATGGAACGGGGGGCGGGAATGCGATCTTTGCGGCTGCTGGCCTCGGCGTCGGTGCTGCTGCTGCTCGGAGCTGCGGGGCGTGCCGAGGAGGTCGGCGAGGTCACGACGGCGATCAAGATCCTCGGCGCCAACCACCGGATCACCGTCGAGGCCTTCGACGACCCGAAGGTCGCGGGGGTGGCCTGCTTCATGAGCCGGGCGCGCACCGGCGGCATCAAGGGCAGCCTCGGGATCGCCGAGGATACCTCGGACGCCTCCATCGACTGCGAGCAGACCGGGCCGATTGCGATCACCGGCGAGCTCGAGGACGGCGAGGAGGTCTTCTCGGCGCGGGCGAGCCTGATCTTCAAGCACATCCAGGTGGTGCGCTTCTTCGACAAGGCACGCAACACGCTGGTATACCTGAATTATTCCGACAAGCTCATCGACGGGTCGCCGAAGAACAGCGTCTCCGCCGTGGTGATCCGCGATTGGCCGACGCCCGCACCCGCACCCTCTACCGCGCCGCCGGCCCAGTGACGCTGGTCGGCGGCGGGCCGGTCGCGCCCGGCCAGCTCGCCGCCGCGCTGGCGCTGGCGCCCGAGGCGATCGGGGCCGACGGCGGCGGCGACGTGCCGCTGCCGGAGGGTTTCAGGTTCCGGGCCGTGATCGGCGACATGGATTCGCTGCGCGACCCGGCGGCGCTGGAGCGGGCGGGGGTGCCGGTGCATCGGCTGGCGGAGCAGGACACGACCGACCTGGAGAAGTGCCTCTATTCGGTCGAGGCGCCGCTCTTCGTCGGGCTCGGGTTCCTCGGCGGGCGGCTCGACCATCACCTGGCGGCGATGAACGCGCTCGCGAAGAACCCGGGACGCGCGGTCGTCCTGGTGGGCGGGGGCGAGATCTGCTTCCTCTGCCCGCGGCGGTTCGCGATCGATTTGTCGGCGGGGACGCCGGTGTCGCTCTTTCCGATGGCGCCGGTCCGCGGAGGCGCGTCGCGCGGGCTGCGGTGGCCGATCGACGGGCTCGAGTTCGCGCCGGACGGGCGGGTCGGGACGTCGAACGCCGCGACCGGGCCGGTCGAGGTCGAACTCGGCGGTGACGGGATGCTGATGATCCTGCCGGCCGCGGCCCTGGCCGCGGTGGCGGCGCGGCTCGGCGGCTGATGCCGCATCCGCCGGATGAACTCGCATTCCGGATAAGCGGGCGGCGGCGTGCGAAGGCGGGATGGCTCGCCGGAGGCGGGCGATTCACCTTCAATTCAACGTAAATGCGGTAAGCGCCCCTGTACCAGCGTAGCCCGAAGGGGCGTCGCGCCGAAGCCGGGCCGGATCGGTGTGGTAAATGTCGGCGATCCTTGCCTCCCGCAGGTCTTTGACCGCCGAGGCGATCATCCGGGAGCGGCATGACCCCGGGCGCATTCCATGCCGGGCCGTCGATGCCGCCCGTTTACGCTGCGCGCACAGACAGTCTTCGGCCGCGGGCGCCCGCGTGGTAGCAACGAGATCGGGGACGCTTCGGCGTTAGCCATACCGGGCGGAAACCGTAAGCGAATGGTAAAGATTCGCGGACAAATGCAAGCAATATCAGCGGCTTGCATTTTGCCCGCACCCCTGCGTCGCGGCTTCAGGCCACGGGGGTGAGCGGCGGGTCGCCTGCGAAGTGGGCGGCGAGGTTGGCGACGACGAGGTCGCCCATCGCCTCGCGGGTCTTGCCCGTGGCCGAGCCCTGGTGCGGCGACAGGACGACGTTCGGGAGCGCGAAGAGCTCCGGCGGCACCCGCGGCTCGTCGGCGAAGACGTCGAGCGCGGCGCCGCCGAGCCTGCCGGCAACGAGGAGCTCGACCATCGCCGGCTCGTCGACCAGCGCGCCGCGCGAGATGTTGACCAGCGCCCCGTCGGGGCCGAGCGCCTCGAGGACGTCTCGCGAGACGATCCCGCGGGTCGCGGCCGAGCCGGGTGCGGCGACGACAAGCCAGTCGACGTCGCGCGCCATCGCGGCGAGGTCGGGGTAGTAGGCGAAGGGCTGGTACGGCTGCGCGTGGCGGCCGTGGTAGGAGACCCGCATCCGCATCGCCTGCAGCCGCCGGGCGATCTCCTTGCCGATGCGCCCGAGGCCCAGGATGCCGGCGTGCGCGCCGGTCGGCCTCGCCGGTGAGCTCGAAGGCGCCGCCCGGCCACTTGCCGGCGCGGACGAAGGCGTCGGCCTGCGGGATCCGGCGGCACAACCCGAGCATCAGCGCCAGCGCGAGCCTCGGCGACGGCGTCGTTGAGCACGTCGGGGTGTTCGTCACCCGCACCCCGCGCGCCCGGCAGGCGGCGGTGTCGATGGCGTCGTAGCCGACGCCGTAGCTCGCCACGAGCTCGAGCGCCGGCAGCGCGGCGAGGATCTCGGGTGCGATGCCGTAGTGACCGTCGGTGGCCACCGCCCGGATCCGCGGCCCGGCCTCGGCCAGCAGCGCCGCGCGGTCCGGGGCGTCGAAGTAGCGGTGGACCGCGTAGGCGGCGTCGAGCGCCGCCTCGACCCGCGGCAGCATCGGCGCGATCTGCAGCACTTCCGGCTTCATCGGCTTCCCTCCCTCGTCCCGCGCCTGTTATTGACCGGCGGAGCGGCAGGGCACAATGCCCGCCCGTCCGGTCGGGAGCGGCCATGCAGCCGACGACGCAGCTTGCGCACGACGCCTTCTTCCACGTCCGGGTGATCATCGGGCTGGTCGCGGGGCTCTGCATCACCCGGCTGCTGTCGGGCCTCGCCCGCTTCGTCCAGCATCCGGCGCGGCCGCAGATCTACGCCGTCCACCTCGGATGGGTGGTCTTCCTCTTGCTCGCGGTCATGCACTTCTGGTGGTTCGAGTTCGGGCTCGGGCGGATCGAGGTCTGGACCTTCGAGCTCTACCTCTTCGTCGTCGGCTACGCCTCGCTCTACTTCTTCACCAGCACGCTGCTCTTTCCCGACCGGATGGACGACTACGCCGGCTTCGCCGACTATTTCCACGCCCGCCAGCGCTGGTTCTACGGCCTCCTCGCCGCGATCTTCCTCGTCGACATCCTCGACACCCGGATCAAGGGCCTCGCGCACTGGCGCGACCTCGGCGCCGGGCCGCTCGCCGCCGATGCCGTCCTCGCGATCCTCGCGCTCGTCGCGATGCGGGTCCGCGACCGCCGCTTCCACGCGGCCTTCGTCCTCCTCGCGCTCGCGCTCGAGGTCTGGCGCATCCTCCGCCAGTTCGCGGTCGTCTCCCGAGCGGGTTGCGGCCGGCTTGCCCGCGGGCTTAGCTCGGGCGCAGGCCAGGGAGGAGCGGATGGACGACAAACCGGTGGTGGGCTTCGTGGGCGTCGGCCTGATGGGCTGGGGGATGGCGAAGAACGCGGTCGAGAAGGGCTTTCCGCTGCGGGTCATCGCCCACCGCAAGCGCGAGGCCGTCGACGACCTGGTCGCCCGCGGCGGCGTCGAGGTGGCGAGCCTGGCCGAGATGGCCGCGGAATGCGACGCGGTCGTGCTCTGCGTCACCGGCGCGCCGGAGGTCGAGGCGGTGGTCGCCGCGCTGCGCGAGGCGGCGCGGCCGGGGTTCACGATCATCGACACCTCGACCTCGGAGCCCGCCGTGACGGCGCGGCTGGCGGCGGAAGCTCGCGCCCGGGATCACCCTCTTCGACGCGCCGCTGTCGCGGACGCCCGCGCATACCTGGAGCGGCGAGCGCCACGACCTTCGTCGGCGGCCCGGCGGAGCTGGTCGAGGCGGCGGCCGCTGCTCGCGACCTGGGCGAGCGCCGTCATTCCGGTCGGGGGGCCGGTCGGGTCGGCGCATGCGATCAAGCTGATCAACAACCTGGTCGCGCTCGGCTATGCCGCGATCTGGTCGGAACGCTATGCCATGGTGAAGAAGGTCGGCATCGAGGCGAGCGTCTTCCGCGAGGTGCTGTCGAATTCCGGGATGAACTGCGGCAATTTCCAGAACTTCTCGAAATATGCCGTCGAAGGCGATGCCAGCGCGCACAAGTTCACGCTGGCGAACGGGATGAAGGACCTCGTGTACTACAACCGGCTGGCCAACGGACACGGCGCCGCGACACTGATGTCGGACGGCGCGCTGCAGACGCTGAAGCTCGGGGTCGCCATGGGGATGGGCGAGCGGTTCATGCCCGAGATGGTCGACATCGTGCTGGCGCTGAACGGTGACGTCGACGCCGGCTAGGAGCCTGTCCGAGTAATTGCCTCGACGGTTTTGGCGAAGTCTGATTCACTGTGGCCATGAGCAAGAAGTTTCGTTCGTGGGACGTGGACCAGGGCTGGTTGCGCATTCCATGCCGGGCCGTCGATGCCGCCCGTCTACGCTGCGCGCACAGACAGTCTTCGGCCGCGGGCGCCCGCGTGGTAGCAACGAGATCGGGGACGCTTCGGCGTTAGCCATACCGGGCGGAAACCGTAAGCGAATGGTAAAGATACGCGGATAAATGCAAGCAATATCAGCAGCTTGCGTTTTCCCCGCACCCCGCCGCGTCTTCAGGCCACGGGGGTGAGCGGCGGGTCGCCTGCGAAGTGGGCGGCGAGGTTGGCGACGACGAGGTCGCCCATCGCCCCGCGGGTCTTGCCCGTGGCCGAGCCCTGGTGCGGCGACAGGACGACGTTCGGCAGCGCGAAGAGCTCGGGCGGCACCCGCGGCTCGTCGGCGAAGACGTCGAGCGCGGCGCCGCCGAGCCTGCCGGCGACGAGGAGCTCGACCATCGCCGGCTCGTCGACCAGCGCGCCGCGCGAGATGTTGACCAGCGCCCCGTCGGGGCCGAGCGCCTCGAGGACGTCTCGCGAGACGATCCCGCGGGTCGCGGCCGAGCCGGGTGCGGCGACGACAAGCCAGTCGACGTCGCGCGCCATCGCGGCGAGGTCGGGGTAGTAGGCGAAGGGCTGGTACGGCTGCGCGTGGCGGCCGTGGTAGGAGACCCGCATCCGCATCGCCTGCAGCCGCCGGGCGATCTCCTTGCCGATGCGCCCGAGGCCCAGGATGCCGGCGTGCGCGCCGGTCAGCTCGCCGGTGAGCTCGAAGGCGCCGCCCGGCCACTTGCCGGCGCGGACGAAGGCGTCGGCCTGCGGGATCCGGCGGCACAACCCGAGCATCAGCGCCAGCGCGAGCTCGGCGACGGCGTCGTTGAGCACGTCGGGGGTGTTCGTCACCCGCACCCCGCGCGCCCGGCAGGCGGCGGTGTCGATGGCGTCGTAGCCGACGCCGTAGCTCGCCACGAGCTCGAGCGCCGGCAGCGCGGCGAGGATCTCGGGTGCGATGCCGTAGTGACCGTCGGTGGCCACCGCCCGGATCCGCGGCCCGGCCTCGGCCAGCAGCGCCGCGCGGTCCGGGGCGTCGAAGTAGCGGTGGACCGCGTAGGCGGCGTCGAGCGCCGCCTCGACCCGCGGCAGCATCGGCGCGATCTGCAGCACTTCCGGCTTCATCGGCTTCCCTCCCTCGTCCCGCGCCTGTTATTGACCGGCGGAGCGGCAGGGCACAATGCCCGCCCGTCCGGTCGGGAGCGGCCATGCAGCCGACGACGCAGCTTGCGCACGACGCCTTCTTCCACGTCCGGGTGATCATCGGGCTGGTCGCGGGGCTCTGCATCACCCGGCTGCTGTCGGGCCTCGCCCGCTTCGTCCAGCATCCGGCGCGGCCGCAGATCTACGCCGTCCACCTCGGATGGGTGGTCTTCCTGCTGCTTGCGGTCATGCACTTCTGGTGGTTCGAGTTCGGGCTCGGGCGGATCGAGGTCTGGACCTTCGAGCTCTACCTCTTCGTCGTCGGCTACGCCTCGCTCTACTTCTTCACCAGCACGCTGCTCTTTCCCGACCGGATGGACGACTACGCCGGCTTCGCCGACTATTTCCACGCCCGCCAGCGCTGGTTCTACGGCCTCCTCGCCGCGATCTTCCTCGTCGACATCCTCGACACCCGGATCAAGGGCCTCGCGCACTGGCGCGACCTCGGCGCCGGGCCGCTCGCCGCCGATGCCGTCCTCGCGATCCTCGCGCTCGTCGCGATGCGGGTCCGCGACCGCCGCTTCCACGCGGCCTTCGTCCTCCTCGCGCTCGCGCTCGAGGTCTGGCGCATCCTCCGCCAGTTCGCGGTCGTCTCCTGAGCGGGTTGCGGCCGGCTTGCCCGCGGGCTTAGCTCGGGCGCAGGCCAGGGAGGAGCGGATGGACGACAAACCGGTGGTGGGCTTCGTGGGCGTCGGCCTGATGGGCTGGGGGATGGCGAAGAACGCGGTCGAGAAGGGCTTTCCGCTGCGGGTCATCGCCCACCGCAAGCGCGAGGCCGTCGACGACCTGGTCGCCCGCGGCGGCGTCGAGGTGGCGAGCCTGGCCGAGATGGCCGCGGAATGCGACGCGGTCGTGCTCTGCGTCACCGGCGCGCCGGAGGTCGAGGCGGTGGTCGCCGCGCTGCGCGAGGCGGCGCGGCCGGGGTTCACGATCATCGACACCTCGACCTCGGAGCCCGCCGTGACGGCGCGGCTGGCGGCGGAGCTCGCGCCCGGGATCACCCTCTTCGACGCGCCGCTGTCGCGGACGCCCGCGCATACCTGGAGCGGCGAGGCCACGACCTTCGTCGGCGGCCCGGCGGAGCTGGTCGAGAAGTGGCGGCCGCTGCTCGCGACCTGGGCGAGCGCCGTCATTCCGGTCGGGGGGCCGGTCGGGTCGGCGCATGCGATCAAGCTGATCAACAACCTGGTCGCGCTCGGCTATGCCGCGATCTGGTCGGAATGCTATGCCATGGTGAAGAAGGTCGGCATCGAGGCGAGCGTCTTCCGCGAGGTGCTGTCGAATTCCGGGATGAACTGCGGCAATTTCCAGAACTTCTCGAAATGTGCCGTCGGAGGCGATGCCAGCGCGCACAAGTTCACGCTGGCGAACGGGATGAAGGACCTCGTTTACTACAACCGGCTGGCCAACGGACACGGCGCCACGACACTGATGTCGGACGGCGCGCTGCAGACGCTGAAGCTCGGGGTCGCCATGGGGATGGGCGAGCGGTTCATGCCCGAGATGGTCGACATCGTGCTGGCGCTGAACGGTGACGTCGACGCCGGCTAGCTGCGCTGCGCCAGGATTGCGCCGCCGAGGACCAGCGCGATGCCGGCGAGGCGGCCGGGCGAGACCGGGCGGACGTGCAGGCCGAAAAGGCCGAAGTGGTCGGCGAGCGTGGCGCCGGTGAGCTGGCCGGCGATGACGCAGGCGAGGAACAGGAGGGCACCGATCGCCGGCGCGATGACGACGCCGCCGGCGACGAAGACGGTGCCGACGAAGCCCGCGAGATAGACCCACCAGGGGACCGTGGCGAGGGTCGCCCGGCTCATCTCGCCGCGGCCGGTGATCGCGACCATGGCGATCGCCCCGAGTGCCGCGACCAGGATCGAGACCAGCGCTGCGCCGTAGGCGCTGCCGATCGCGCGGGCGAGGATCGCGTTCATCAGCGGCTGGAAGGCGACGAGTATCCCGAGCCCCGCCGCCGCGACCATGTAGGCCAAGAGTCCCATCCGCGCCCCCTTCGCCGGGCCGTCTGCGCGGCCCCGCCGGCGAGCCTATCGGGTCGAGCCGCCGGACGGAAGGGAGAGGCTAGAGGTCCCAGCGGTGGCGCTGGCCGTCCAGGTCCATTTCGAGGCGGACCGCGCCTATGTCCGGCGGCAGCAGCGGCGCCGCGATCCGCTTGCCGAAGCGGCGGCGGATGCCGAGGATGCGGCAGACGAGCTGGTTGGCGAAGAGGCCGGGGCCGCTCGAATAGACGCGCCAGCCGCCTTCGGCCGCGACGGTGCCTTCGCGGGCCCGGTCCCACTCGGCGCTGGCGCGGTAACGGTCGGGGAAGGCGGCGTCGCTGCTGCTGAAGTAGGCGTTGCGCTGGCGGGGGGCGGCGTTGGCGACGGTCTCGGTAACGCCGATCGGGCTCGCGGCCTGGAGGGCCTGCCAGGCCTCGCGCGCCTCGCCGAGCGCGAGGAGCGCCTCGCCTTGGCGGAGGTGGGCGTGGGTGTACATGAGGCCGATCTCGCGGCCGAAGAAGGCGGCCGATTCGGCGCGGCGGAAGACGCGCTCGGTGCCGCCGTGGTAGGCGACCGGGCGGTCCATCAGCCGCACGCCGTCGGGGAAGGCGAGGTGGCGGCGGATGAGGCCGAGGTGGTGGCGGGCCTGCGGCTCGTCGAAGAGGCCGCCTAGGATGCCCTGGGTCATCGGCAGGAGCGAGTAGGCGAGGCCGGTGCGGGTGTCGCTCGGGTGGAGCAGGAGCTCGGGCTCGGCGCCGGCGGGGTCGAAGAGGGCGTAGCCGGCGACGACGCCGTCGCGGACGAGGTGGCGGTGAAAGTCGGCGTGGATGGCGGCGGCGAGCTGGCGCAGGTCGGAGTCGGGGCGGCCGGCGCGGGCGAGGACCTCGGCGTAGCGGCCGAGCTGCTGGTAGAGGAGGGCGACCGTCCAGCTCGACACCATCCAGTCGCGCATGTGCGGGTCGGCGGGCTGCAGCGAGTCGTTCCAGTCGCCCTCGCCGTAGCGGATCAGCCGGGTGCCGGGGATGAAGCGGTCGCGGACGGTCGCCAGCAGCTTGTCGACGTGGGTCGAGACGGGGTCGGTGCGGGCGGTCCTTGCGAGGTCTTCGCCGCGCCAGGCGACGGGCGCGTCGAGAAACGCGAGGTCGTTCGTCGCCTCGAGATAGTCGCAGAGCGCCTTGAGCGGCCAGATGATGACGTCGCCGTGGCTGTGGCGGTCGCGGATCTGGGCGTAGGGCTCGAGCATGAACCATTGCGGCCAGTCGCCGCGCGCTTCCTGCTGCTGCTCGAAGAGAATGCGCAGGATGTCGCGGACCGGGGCGTCGTGCTCGAGGGCGAGCAGGAACTCGACCGGGCCCTGGCAGACGTCGCGGGTGCCCCAGGCGGCGCCGCCGGACTGCTCGAGGCCATGGGGGACGGTCAGGTGGACCATCGCGTTCTGGGCGAGCCAGGGGAAGAGCGTGTCGAGGCCGGCGACGCCGGCGCCGGCGCCTTCGAGGCGGAGGCGGCGGGTGACGTGGTCCCAGTAGCGGGCGGCCGGGGAGAGGAGGGCGGCCGCGTCGATGCCGGCGGCGAGGCGGTCGGCAAGGCGTTCCGCCTCGTCGGGGTCGCGGAGGGAGCCGGTGACGGCGAAGGATAGCGCGGTCGTCGGGTGGGTGCGGAGCGCGACGAAGGGGCCGCCGCGCGACTGGCCGTCGGCGTAGAGGAGCTCGTCGCCGCCGATCGAGTCGAGGGCGGCGGGGGTGCTGGTGGCGAGGATGTAGGCGGCGTCGGGGTAGGCCTTGCCCCAGAGCCAGTTCGGGTCGGGGCGGAAGGTGATGCGGTGGCGGTCGGGGTCGATCTCGACGCGGCCGGCGGTGTCGTACTCGCGCTCGCCGAGGACGAGGCCGCCGAAGGCCAGGAAGCGGCAGGGAGGGCCGTCGACGGTGACCTGCCAGGCCATCGCGGGGTCTTCGCCGGAGGCGAGCGCGCGGACGGTGATGGTTCGGTCGTCGAGGCGGTAGAGCCAGCGGCAGTCGCTGAGGCCCATTTCGAAGAGCGAGGGCTCGGCGAGCAGGCGCCAGCCGCTGCCGGTGTCGACGAGGATGCGCAGGCCGCCGGCGCGGGTGATGTTGTAGGGGTCGCGCGAGGCGGAGAAGAGCCGGTGGAAGGAAGTGTTGCCGATCGAGAGCAGCGAGGCGAAGACGCCGTGCATCCAGCAGGTGGCGCACATGGTGGTCTCGTCGAGCAGCATGCCCTGGCCGGTGCGCAGGATCGTGCCGTGCCGCCGGGCGAGCGTCCGCTCCTTGTCGCGGAGGACGACATGGCGGTTGTGTGCGCCGTCGGGGACGAAGAAGGAGACGAGGCGGCCGGCGGCGCGCTCCTCGTGGGTACGCTCGGGGTAGCGGGCGGCGATCTCGGCGTCGTCGAGCGGGTCGCCGGCGAGCGCCGCGGCATCCTGCAGGAGGCCGCGCACTGGCGGGCAGGGGGCGGCGGGGGCAGGGGCGAGGTCGCGGGCGGCCTCGCGCACCCGGTCGATCCGGGCGAGGTCGGCGTCGCCGGAGGCTTCGGGGTGGTCGGGCTCGAAGGCGCCGAAGAAGGTCCAGGTCGCCTCGCCGCCGGGGTCGAGCCGGACGGCTCGCGAGCGGATCGTCGGGCAGGCGACCTCGTGCTGCAGCACCTCTTTCTGGAGCTCGCGCCCGGGGTCGAGGCCGCCGCGGTCGCGGTAGGCCGGGCCGAGGAGCTGCATCGCGTCGGTGGCGAAGGCGGCGGCGCCGTCGAGGCAGCCGTGCGCGGCCCAGGGGTGGGTGCCGCCCTGGGCGAGGTTCTGGCGGCTCATCACCACCGGGCCGCAGGACGGGTGGGTCGCGGCGTGGTGGTCGATGTACTGCGAGGCGAAGGCCTCGTTGCTCATGACGAAGCCGCGGTCGCCGAGGCCGACGTCCTGGACGAGGGTGGCGTCGCAGCTCAGCGGCCGTGCGCCGGCGTTCGCGACGCGGACCTGCCAGAGCCAGAAGTCGGCCCGCGGATGCAGCCAAAGGGTCACCTCGTGACGGAGTCCGGCGGTCGTGCCAGCCCAGGCGAAGTGATCGGCGGCGGCGGCGAAGACCACGTCGGCTTCGGGTCCGACAGCCTCGAAGGCGACTGGTTGCGCGCCGAGCGCGCGGAGATACAGGCGGCCGATTCCGCCGTGCAGCGGCGAGCCGTGCACCTGGCTGATCAGCGTCCGCCGCTCGCGCTGATGCTCGATGGCGAAGACGCTGCCGTTCGGCAGGACGCTGATCGCCAGTCCGGAGGCGCCGGCGATGCGGCGCAGGCAGAGGTCGGATTCGCGGGGCAGTTCGAAGCTGCGGGGCGGGGTCATCGCCAAATCTCCTCGCCGGCGGGCCGCCACCGGGCGGTCGCCGACTTGTGTAGCTCGCGGCCGGTGCGGAAACCAAGGGCTTCCGTCGCGCCGGGGCAGGGCGGCTGCCAGGTGCGGCTGGAAACCGGGGCCGCCCTCCTCTAGAATGGCGCGGATTGCGACTGTGATGCTCCCCGGGGGCCCGGCGGGCGGCGTCGGCAGCAGGGAGGGGCGATGTTCCAGCGTCGGCGGTCGCCGTCCGAGGACGACACCGCGAAGCTCGACGACAGCCGCGAGCGGGCGGATCTCGCCGACCCATCGGCGGCGCACCCGGAGGCGGCCGTTCGGCCGAGCCTGTCCGGCCGGGAAGCTGCCGCTGCGCCGCTTGTCGCCCGCCGCCCCTCGCTCGAACTCGTCCAGGACGAGCGCTCCCGGCGATTCGCCGCCGCGCTGATCGAGCGCGGCGTTCCTCCCCGGATCGGCTACCCGACCCTGGGCCCGGCCGAGGGCCGGCTGCGGCCGGGGGATGCGGCAAGGCCCGCGCCCCGAAGCGCTGCCCGCCTGCCGGAGCGCGAGACGGATGCGCTGGCGGTGCCGGCCCCTGAACTGGGGACGCCGCGCAAGCGGGGGCTCTACTGGGGCGGGATGGCGCTCGCCTACGGGCTTGCCATCGGGGTGTTCGGGGCCTCGGTCTTCCTGGTGGTGATGTCGCCGTCGCACCGGGAGGCCGGCCAGGCCCCGGCGCCGGCCCCCGCTCCGGCACCGGCGGCGCGCCCGACCGAATGGCCTTCGGCCGGAATGGCGGCGAGCCCGGCCGTTCACGGCGATCGCGCCGCTCCCGATGCCGCGAAACCGGGTCCGGGCGGCGGGGTCCTGCCGGGGGTTCCTGCCTTCGCGCCTGTGCCGATGGCGTTCGGTGCCGCGGATCTGCTGGCGCTCCGCGGGGGAGGGCTTGCGTCGCCGACGGACCTCGTGCCGGTGCAGACCGAGGCCATGTCGCCGCTTCCGTCTTTCGCCAGCGAGATGGCGGTGATCCCGCAACGCGCGACGACCGTGCCCCGGGAGCCTCCCGACCCCTCGGGTCTGCGAGCCCCGATGGCGCCCACGGTGCCGCCGGCCGTCCTCGCGACGGCCCTGCCGCGCGCCGATGTCGCCGGGGCCGACTGGAAGGAGGAGCCTCCGCGCCCACTGCCGCAGCCGGCGCTTCCGGCGGCGGCGCCGGAGCCGAACCCGGCCTTGCGCTTCGCTTCTTCCTTGCCCTGGGCGTCCGGCCACGCGGTCCTGCTGGCGCCCGGTGGCATTCCCGCCGACCCGGAGGTCGGCTATCCGCTCGCGGTTGCCGAGGCGGAGGCGATCCAGCCGGCCGATGCCGCGCCGGCGCAGGCACGGTCGGCCCCGGCGGCTGCGTCGCGCAGCCCCCGGCAGGTCGCGCGCCCGGCGGCGCCGGAGGCTCCCGGGGCGCCCGCTCCGGCGGTGGCCGCGGGCGTCTCGGAGCGCGCGGTCGAAGGAATGCTCCGGAACCGGTTGCTGGGCAGGTGAATGATCGCCGAGCGATATTAGCCCCGCGCTTTATCCCTCGCGCTTCGCTGCGCAATCTGCCATTCAGTATCCGGGAGGGGCGTCGCCGGGACGGATCGGGTGCATTGTGGCGCCGCAAGGCTCGGGCGAACAGTACGGAACGCGCATGCGACGAAGGATCGTGACCGCCGTGACGGCGCTGATGCTGGCCGCGAAGCTCGGCAGCGCGATCTCCGTCGCCCAGCCGACTTCCGACGAGCTGTCGACGATCGCCAGCTATCTCGACGACAACGATGTCCAGGGCCTGCGGGACTACCTGAAGCTTCATCCGGAGTTGACCCAGGGAAACTCGAGCCTCGCCAACCTGTTGCGCCGCTTCCTGGTGGAATCGGCGGCCCCGAACGACTTCTTCAAGTTCGATCGCAACCTGTCGGACAGCCTTGGCCAGCAGCCCTCGGCGGGAAATGCCGGGCCGCCGAGCTCGGCATACTGAGCATGGGGCCGTCGCGGACGCGCGCCGGCTTCGCCGGGCATGCGCCCGGAGTGGGCACTGGCGCTCGGCGCGCGCCGCCTTGCCCGCCTGCGTCGTGATGGGGACGCACGACCGGGCCCCGGTCTTCGCCAGGCACCGCGCCGCCAGGGCGCTGCGACGCGTGGCGCTGCTCGTCGATCCGCGCTTTCCAGGCGGAACCGGCGCTGCCGTGGCGGCGGAGATCCGTGCCCTCGCTCCTCGCCTCGACCTGAAGGTGCATGCCATCTCTTCCGCGCTTTTCCGCGATCGTCCGCCCAATCCGGCGATCGTCGGCGCCTTGGAGGAGATCGGACAGCGGCTGCTGCCGGAACCGCCCGTGGTTCATGCCGACGTCATCGTGCTGCACAATCCGACCTGCCTGCGATTCGACAGCCGGCTCCGGCCGCGGCTGAGCGCCCCGCGCACGATCGTCGTCACGCACGAGAACTTCGTTCGGCCCGACGGCTCCGAGGGATTCGACGTGGCGCATTGCCTCGGGCTGGTGGCCGAGCAGACCGCCGGCGAGAAGATCCTCGCCCCGGTGTCGGAGGGAAACCGGGCGAGCGTCGCCGCCTGGCTTGCGCGAAGGCCAGGCTCGGCCTGGCGCCTCGCTGCCGACGACTGGCCGAACATCTGCGACCTGCCGTTCCTGTCGCCGACGTCCAGTCCGCGCGACCGCCGCGGCCGCCATTCGCGCCCAGGCATCGAGAAGTTCCCGCCGCTGGCCGCGATGCGCGTACAATTTCCGCCGCATGCCGAGCGCTGCGCCATCCTCGGCGCCGACAACCTGATTCCGGAGCGCGAGGATCTGCCGCCGCACTGGCAGCTGCTGCCCTTCGGGTCGGTCCGCGTCGCGGACTTCCTGGCCGGCATCGATTTCTTCGTCTACTTCACGCATCCGCTGCTCCGCGAGAGCTATGGCAGGGCGATCGCCGAGGCGATCGCGGCCGGCAAGCTGGTCATAACCGACCCGGGAACGGCCGAAGCGTTCGGGCCCGGCGTCGTCGCCGACGAGGGCGGGGGTGTTGACGGCATCGTCGCCGCGCATATTGCTGATCCCGGCCGGTATGCGGCTGCGGTCCTGCGCGCGCAGGCCGATCTCGCGCGTCACCGGCCGGAGCTGGTGGCTGACCGGTTGCTCGCTCTGATCGAATCGGAAATCGCTGTCGATGCTTTTCTGTGAGACGACCGGGGATGGGCTCGCCAGTTTCGAGGATCTGGCGGTTTTCGCGAACCAGCTCGCGGGGCTCGGGGTTGCCGCGCGGGTCGCCGTGGGGTCGATGCCGGAAAGGCCCGGCTCCGGCCTGCAGTTCGATCTCGCGCCCCGGCTCGTCGACGCCGCGCTGCGGCCCGGCGACAGCCTCGCGCTCCTTGCCGCCGACCGGCTGACCGACGACGCGCTGCTGCGCCTGCGCCGACTCGCGGACGGGGCCGAGATCACGGTGCGCGCCTTCGGCTGCTTCGCGCGCATGCAGACCACCCTCGGCATTCGGGCCCGGCTCTCCTACGTCTTCGGCCGCGAGCCCGAGCTCTTCGACACATCGCCTCAGGACCCGGCCTTGCACCGGCCGGGGCCGGTTTTCGGGGTGCCTCGGCGCGGGCAGCGGCCTTGGTTTCCAGTAGCGGAGGCGCCGCGGATCCTCGTCGTGGGTCCCGACCTCAAGGATCCGGTGCAGGCCGCGGCGCTGCTCGCGCTGGCGCCGCACCGGCGCTTCCGGCTGACGGTCGTGACGAGCAGCCAGGGCAAGCAGGAATGGATCGCCGCCAACGGTCGCGGCATTCCCTTCTTCCACTACGGCGAGGTGCCGCCGCTGGACCTCGCGGCACGGGCCGACATCGGCCTGTTCCTCACCGGCACCCAGGGCAGCTACCGGCTGCAGATGCTCGCGGCGAACCTTCTCCTCGCCGGGGTGCCGCTGCTGGACGGCAGCCCGGGCCAGCGGCTCGCCAAGGACAGCGACGGCTTCATCGAGGGCCCGGGCCTCCTCGGGTTGGATGGGTTCCTGCACGGCGAGATTCTGCCCAACCTCGGGGCGATCTCGGCGCACGTGCGCGCCAGCCGGGCCGCCGCCGAGGTGTCGCCAGAGCCGGTGCTGGCACGGCTGGGGGAGGCGGGCGATCCGCCGGCGCGCCGGCGGCCCGCCGCGCGTCCGGCACCTGCCGACATCGTGTTTCTGCCGACCAACGGGGTTGGGCTGGGCCATGCCCAGCGCTGCACGCTGATCGCCGGTGCGCTCGGCCCGCGCCGTGCGCACCTGGCCTTCGCCGCCTACCCGAGCTGCATGTCCCTGATCAAATCCCGCGGCTTCGACGTGATGCCGCTGATCGGCCGATCGCCGATCCATGCCCAGAGCCACGAGCACGACCTCGCCAACTACCTGCGCTTGCGGGCGCTGACGGCCGGGGCGCGGACGCTGGTGTTCGACGGGGGCTACGTCTTCGAATCGGTCTACCGCACGGTGATGGCCGGGGAGGTCGCCGGCGTCTGGATCCGCCGGGGCCTGTGGCAGGACAGCCAGGACAATTCGGTTGCGCTCGACCGCGAGAAGGCGTTCGCGCGCGTCATCGTGCCGAGCGAGGCCTTCGACGAGCTGAACCGGCCCTATTCGCGCGGCGAACATGTGCATCCCGTCGGACCCATCGTGCAGGAGGTCTATCTGCCGGCGGCGGTCGGCCGGCTCCGCGAAGGTCTCGCCGAACGCTACGGGCGTAGCTTCGACCGCCTGGCGATCTCGCTCCTCGGCGGCGGGGTGGCGGCGGACCGCGGCGCGCAGGTCCAGGCGCTTTGCGGGCTCTTCGAGCGTCGTACCGACACGCTGCATCTGGTGGTCGCCTGGCCGGGCGCGACGCTCGAGCCTGGCTGGTTCGGCTGGCGCAACTCGCGCGTCGTGCGCACCCACTACGCGGCGGTCCTCGCAGCCGTCGCCGACGTCGCCGTCACCGCGGCGGGCTACAATTCCTTCCACGAGATGCTCTACAACCGGGTGCCCGCGATCTTCGTGCCGCAGACCGGCCCGTTCATGGACGACCAGAGCGCCCGGGCCCGTGCCGCATGCGACCGGGGGCTGGCGACGATGGCGGCACCGCACGAGCTCATGAAGCTCGAGCGCCTGATGGTGCAATACCTCGACGACGGCGAGGCGGGAGCGCTGCGCGCCAGGCTCGCGGCGGCCGAGCTGCCGGAGACCGGCACCGCGCGCACTGCGAGCCTGATAGAGGAGCTGACCCATGGATCCGACGAAATGGAACGCGACGATCGCGCGGATCTGTCCGCAGGACTCCGATGACCTCGACGACCTGCTGGGCGGCTTCGCTCCCCAGGGCGGCGAGGCCGGGCGCGACCTCTTCGCGCTGCCCGAGGCGGACCTGATGCCGCTGACCGCCCTGCGGCGTGCGGATGCGGTCTGCGTCGGGATCCGGGTGGCGGCGGGCGACGGCGGAGCCGCCGACCGCGCCATGCGCCTCGCAGCCTTCGGGCTCGAGCGCGACGTCGAGATCGTGGTCCTGAGCGAGAACGACCGGAGCGGCCTCGAGCGCTTCGGGTTTCGCGTCGACCGTATCTCCGGCGAAACCCCTGAGGAGCGCGCGGCCTGCGAGGACCAGCTCCGGCGGTTCTGGAATCTCGACATCGTGATGTGACCGGCGCCGCGCCTCGGCGAGGTCGTGTCCCCCCGCGGCGGAAACCGTAAAGAAGTGGTAAAAATCCGCGGAAAAAATATATAAATATCAATTACTTGACGATTCACCGCACCCTCGTGGCTCGCGGGCCGCGGACCCTCTCCGGCAGTCGGGAGGACCGTTTGCAGCGCTCTCTCAGAGGCGGATGGCGTAGCAGCTGACCGACCCGCCGGTCGTGTCGGAGAAGACACGGTTGCCGACCGGGATCTTGTTCTCGAGCTCGGTGGTGAGCTCCCCCTTCGGGAAGCGCTCGGCGTAGAGCATGATCCAGCCGCGGGAATAGCCGGCGAAGGGGGTCACCTGCGCGTTCGGCGCGAAGCTCCCGAAGCCGAGCCCGGGGTTGCGGTTGGCCTTGGCATAGCCGTCGACCAGCGCGTTGTCGGCATCGGCCCGGAGCAGGAAGGAGACGGCGTCGTCGATGCCCTTGCCGTCGACCTTGGTGGTGTAGAGGTCGAGGCCCTGCGACCGCGCGATCTGGGCGGCGTAGATGACGAGCGAGATGTTGCGGCCGCTGTTCTCCAGCGCCTTGCGGCCGCGGTCGGTCTCGAGCGGGAAGCTGCCGTCGGCACGCATGCCCGCGAGCGGGCCGTAGAAGCCCTCCTGCAGGCCCTTCTGGTAGAGGGCGTCGTTGCCGGTGATCAGGCCGATCAGCATCTCGTTGGTGCCGCGCTGGGTACCGATCGAGTTGCCGCCGGGGTGGCTGTCGGTGAACTGCTGCACCCGCACGAGCCAGCCGTCGATGGCGGCGCGGTCGTCGTCGGTCGCAACGGTCGTCTGCCGCAGGATCAGCCAGGCGGGCAGCACCGCGCCCAGGGCCTCGATGGCGGCGCTCGCCGCCTTGTCCGACGGCCCGGCCGGGATCCAGGCATTGGCGGCGGCGTGGGCGCGCAGGGCGTCGATGTCGCGGCGGGACCGGGTCATGTCGAGGTCCATCAGCGTCCGGTAGGCGCTGATCGTGAGCTCGTGGGAGAACTGGCGCGGCAGCTTGGAATATTCGACCGGGGTCGGTCCGCGCATCGCCGCGATCGACTGCGCCATCAGGTCGTCGTAGGGCTTGAGATCGCTGGCCCGCGGGCAGATCGCCGCGCCCCTGGCCGCGTCGATCGGACGCTTGGCGCTGTGCTTGCGCGTGTCGAGCCCGCGCAACTGGTCGCTCCGGTAGGCGACGTCGAAGAGCGCCTCCGGGTGATGCACCTTTGAGCGGCTCGCGAAGCCGGTGGTCTCGCTGGGCTGGACGCAGGCGGCCAGAGCCAGGGCAGCCAGGGCACGGGCGGCGCGCGTCGGCTTCATCAGCGTTTCTCCGTCTCGTTCGGGCGGATCTTCTGTACCGGCGACTCGAGTCGTGTGCCAGCCGCCTGGCGGCGAGGTTGCGGTTTTCCTCCCCAGGTGCGCTGTCTATGTTGTCCGAATGAAGAGCCACCAGACTGATCCGCGGGACACGCTCGCCGCGCTTACCGCCGCCGCGCGCGAGCGGATCCTGATCCTCGACGGGGCGATGGGGACGCAGATCCAGGGGCTCGGGCTCGGGGAGGACGACTTCACCGGGCATGGGACCTGCGCGATCCACGGGCATCCGCAGCAGGGGAACAACGACCTCCTGGTGCTGACGCAGCCCGGGGCGATCGAGGAGATCCACTTCCGCTACGCGATGGCGGGAGCGGACATCATCGAGACCAACACGTTCTCGTCGACGGCGATCGCCCAGGCCGACTATGGGGCGGAGGCGCTGGTCCATGACCTGAACCGCGCCGGGGCGGCGCTGGTCCGGCGGGCCGCGGACCGGGCGGAGGCCGCGGACGGGAAGCGGCGGTTCGTGGCCGGCGCGCTGGGGCCGACCAACCGGACGGCCTCGATCTCGCCGGACGTGAACGATCCGGGGTTCCGGGCCGTGAGCTTCGACGACCTGCGGCTCGCCTATGGCGAGCAGATCCGCGGGCTGGTCAATGGCGGCGCCGACCTGATCCTGATCGAGACGATCTTCGACACGCTGAACGCCAAGGCTGCGATCTTCGCCTGCGAGGAGGTCTTCGCCGAGACGGGCGTTCGGCTGCCGCTGATGATCTCGGGGACGATCACCGACCTCTCGGGGCGGACGCTGTCGGGGCAGACGCCGACGGCCTTCTGGCATTCTGTACGGCATGCGCGGCCGTTCACGATCGGGCTGAACTGCGCGCTCGGGGCGGACGCGATGCGGGCGCATCTCGCCGAGATTTCCGGGGCCGCGGACATCTTCACCTGCGCCTATCCGAACGCGGGGCTGCCGAATGCCTTCGGCGGATACGACGAGAGCCCGGAGTACATGGCGAGCCAGCTCGAGGAGTTCGCGCGCGAGGGGCTGATCAACGTGGTCGGCGGCTGCTGCGGGACGAGCCCCGAGCATATCCGCGCGATAGCCGAGGCGGTGCGGCGGTTTCCGCCGCGGGTCGTGCCGGCGAAGGCGCCGCTGATGCGGCTGTCGGGGCTGGAGCCCTTTGCGCTGACGCCGGAGATCCCGTTCGTGAATGTGGGCGAGCGGACGAATGTCACCGGGTCGGCTCGGTTCCGCAAGCTCGTCACGGCGGGGGACTATCCGGCGGCGCTGGAGGTGGCGCGCGACCAGGTGGCGAACGGGGCGCAGGTCATCGACGTCAACATGGACGAGGGCCTGATCGACTCGAAAGGGGCGATGGTTGCGTTCCTGAACCTCGTCGCCGCGGAACCCGACATCGCGCGGGTGCCGGTGATGATCGACTCGTCCAAGTGGGAGGTGATCGAGGCGGGGCTGAAGTGCGTGCAGGGCAAGCCCATCGTCAACTCGATCTCGATGAAGGAGGGGGAGGCGGCTTTCCTGCGGCAGGCGCGGCTCTGCCGGGCCTATGGGGCGGCGGTGGTCGTGATGGCCTTCGACGAGGAGGGGCAGGCGGACACCGAGGAGCGGAAGGTCGCGATCTGCACCCGGGCCTACCGGCTCTTGGTCGCGGAGGGGTTTCCGCCGGAAGACATCGTCTTCGACCCGAACATCTTCGCGGTGGCGACCGGGATCGAGGAGCATTCGAACTACGGCGTCGACTTCATCGAGGCGACGCGGCGGATCAAGGCGACGCTGCCGCACGTGCATGTGTCGGGCGGGGTCTCCAACCTCTCCTTCGCCTTCCGCGGCAACGAGCCGGTGCGGGAGGCGATGCACGCGGTCTTCCTATATCACGCGATCGCGGCCGGCATGGACATGGGGATCGTGAACGCGGGGCAACTCGCGGTCTACGACACGATCGAGCCCGAGCTGCGCGAAGCCTGCGAGGACGTGGTGCTGAACCGGCGGGCGGACGCGACCGAGCGGCTGCTGGTGCTGGCGGAGCGGTTCAAGGGAACCGGGCGGGAGGCGAGGGAACGGGATCTGGCGTGGCGGGAATGGCCGGTGGCGAAGCGGCTCGAGCATGCGCTGGTCAACGGGATCACCGAGTTCATCGCGGCCGATACCGAGGAGGCGCGGGTGGGGGCGGTGCGGCCGCTCGACGTGATCGAGGGGCCGCTGATGGCGGGCATGAACGTCGTCGGCGACCTGTTCGGGTCGGGGCGGATGTTCCTGCCGCAGGTCGTGAAGTCGGCGCGGGTGATGAAGCAGGCCGTCGCGGTGCTGCTGCCGTACATGGAGGCGGAGAAGGCGGCCAACGGCGGAGGCGGGCGGGAGAGCGCGGGGCGGATCCTGATGGCGACCGTCAAGGGGGACGTGCACGACATCGGGAAGAACATCGTGGGCGTCGTGCTGGCCTGCAACAACTACGAGATCATCGACTTGGGCGTGATGGTGCCCGCGACGCGGATCCTCGAGACGGCGCGGGCGGAGAAGGTCGACATCATCGGGCTGTCGGGGCTGATCACGCCGTCGCTGGACGAGATGGCGCATGTCGCGGCCGAGATGGAGCGCGAGGGGTTCGACGTGCCGCTCTTGATCGGCGGGGCGACGACGAGCCGGATGCATACGGCGGTGAAGATCCATCCGCGCTATGGGCGGGGGCAGGCGGTCTACGTCACCGACGCGAGCCGGGCGGTCGGTGTGGTGTCGAGCCTGCTGTCGGTGGACGGGAAAGCGCCGTTCGTGGCGGGGGTGCGCGCGGAGTATGCCAAGCTCGCCGAGGTGCACGAGCGGGCGGAGCGGGAGAAGCAGCGGCTGCCGCTGGCGGCGGCGCGGGCGAATGCGCTGAAGCTCGACTGGAGCGGGTACGCGCCGCCGCGGCCGCGGTTCCTGGGGACGCGCGTTTTCGACGACTGGGATCTCGGCGAACTCGCGGGGTGGATCGACTGGACGCCGTTCTTCCAGACCTGGGAGCTGAAGGGGCAGTATCCGGCGATCCTCGACGACCCGAAGCAGGGCGAGGCGGCGCGGCAGCTGCATGCCGATGCGCGCTCGATGCTGCAGCGGATCATCGGGCAGCGGTGGTTCCGGCCGAAGGCGGTGGTCGGCTTCTGGCCGGCGAACGCGGTGGGCGACGACATCCGGCTGTTTGCCGACGAGGACCGGGGGCGGGAGCTCGCGACGCTGCACACGCTGCGGCAGCAGGTGACGAAGCGCGACGGGCGGCCGAACGTGGCACTGGCGGACTTCGTGGCGCCGGTCGGAGTTCCCGACTGGGTTGGGGGCTTCGTCGTTACGGCCGGCGGAGAGGAGGCGGAGATCGCTGCCGGCTTCGAAAAGGCGAACGACGACTATTCGGCGATCCTGGTCAAGGCGCTCGCCGATCGGTTCGCCGAGGCGTTTGCCGAGCGGATGCACGCGCTAGTGCGGCGCGAGCTCTGGGGATACGCGCCGGACGAGGGCTACACGCCGGCGGAGCTGATCGGCGAGCCATATGCCGGCATCCGGCCTGCGCCCGGGTATCCGGCGCAGCCGGACCATACGGAGAAGGCGACGCTGTTCCGCCTGCTCGGCGCGACGGCGGCGACCGGGGTGCGGCTGACCGAGAGCTTCGCCATGTGGCCGGGGGCGTCGGTCTCGGGGCTCTATCTGGCGCACCCGGAGAGCTATTACTTCGGGGTCGCGCGGGTCGAGCGGGACCAGGTGGCCGACTATGCCGCGCGCAAGGGGATGGAGATCTCCGAGGCCGAGCGCTGGCTGGCGCCGATCCTGAACTATCGCCCGACGTCGGGCCTCGCGGCGGCGGAGTAGCGTTCGGGGCTTGGCCCGACGCCGCCGGTCGCGTGAAAGCTCTGGAAAAAAGGGGAGAAAGCAAATGGCGGAACTCGACGGCAGGGTGGCGCTCGTCACCGGCGGCGGGATGGGGATCGGCGAGGCCTGCGCCCGGGCCCTCGCCGGCGCCGGGGCCCGCGTGATGATCGCCGACATCGACCCCGAGGCCGGCCGGTGCGCCGTCGCCGCGATAGAAGCGGCCGGCGGCGAGGCAAGCCACGTCGCGACCGACGTGCGGCGCATGGTCGATGCGGAGGCGGCGACCGCGGCGGCGGTGGCGGCCTGGGGGCGGCTCGACATCCTGGTCAACAACGCCGCCCGTTCGTTCACGGGCGTCGTCGACGCGATCGACGAGGCGGCCTGGGACGAGGTGATCTCGACCAACCTGACCTCGGTCTGGCGGTTCATGAGGTGCGCCGTCCCGCACATGCGACGGCAGGGGGGCGGGGCGATCGTGAACATGAGCTCGGTGCAGGCGCTGCGCGGGTTTCATGGGTATCCGGCCTATGCGGCGGCCAAGGGCGGGATCAACGCGCTGACGCAGCAGGCGGCGGTGGACCTGGCGCCGGACCGGATCCGGGTGAACGCGGTGGCGCCGGGGACGATCATGACCCCGATGAACGAGAAGGTATTCCGGGAAACCACTGATCCGGAAGGGCTTATCGCGCGGTGGAATGCGGCGCATCCGCTCGGGCGGTTCGGGCAGGCGGAGGAGGTGGCGGAGGCGGTGCTGTTCCTGGCGAGCGACCGGGCGTCGTTCATCACCGGGGACATCATCCGCGTCGACGGCGGCCTGGCGATCAAGGGGGACTGAGATGGGGCGGATTGCGGTCGAGGGGATTTCGGTCGGGGTGACGCCGGCCTGCGGTATGCTCGAGGGGCTGGTGATCGAGCGGGACGGCAAGCGTATCGCGCCGCTGCACCGGGCGCCCTGGGTTGGGCGGCCTGAAGAGGTGCCGGAGGATGCGGCGCCGCATCTGGCGGTGCTGGAGGGGGATTTCTTCTGCGCGCCGTTCGCCAAGACCGATGAGGAAGGGGTGCCGGCGCATGGGTGGCCGGCGAACGGGACGTGGCGCGAGGCGGGCGTCGGGACGGGGCCCGACGGGGCGGTGACGGCGCGGTTCGTGCTGGAGGAGAAGGTGCGCGGGGCGGTGGTGACCAAGGAGGTCACGCTGCGGCCAGGGCATCCGCTGGTCTACCAGCGGCACGTGCTGGCGGGGGGCGAAGGGGCGGTGCCGCTGGCGCACCATGCGATGATCCACGTGCCGGGCGGGGCGAGGATTTCCTTCTCGGCCAAGGATTTCGGGGCGACGCCTGCGATGCCGCAGGAGACCGATCCGGTGCGCGGGCGGTCGATCGTCGGATCGGGGCAGCGGTTCGCGAGCCTGGCCGACGTGGGGCTGGCCGACGGCGGGCGGGCCGACGTGCGGCGGTTTCCCTGGGCGGAGGGGCAAGAGGATTTCCTGACGCTGTTCGATCCGCGGGACGCCCGGATCGGGTGGTCGGCGGCGGTGGCGGCGAAAGACGGGTTCGTCTTCTTCGCGGTCAAGGATGCGCAGGTCCTGACGCAAACGTCGCTCTGGATGAGCAACGGCGGGCGGTTCTATGCGCCCTGGTCTTCGCGGCATCTGGCGGTGCTGGGGATCGAGGAGTCGACTGCGCACTTCGGGGACGGGCGGCTGGCCTCGGCCGGGGAGAATGCGCTGTCGCGGGAAGGGTATCGGACGGCCGTGCCGCTCGGGGGAGAGGTGGCCGTGCGCTATGCGCTGGGGGCGATACCGGCGCCGGAGGGATGGAGCGAGATCGCCGACGTGGCCGTCGGAGACGGCGGGCTGACGCTGGTGGACGTCGGGGGCGGGAGGGAGACGGTGGGGTTCGATGCGGGGTTTTTCCAGGATTGAAAATCGCGCCGTGTTCTTAAGGGTTTGGGCGGAACGGCGGATGTACAATGCATGTACATCGCATGTACAATCCATGAGCGTTAATTCCGGCGGCGCGGGGTGAGGACGGTCGTCTGCTGCGGGGCAGCGACGCTCGACACCCTGTTCCGGGTGGCGGCGCTGCCGACGGGACCGGGCAAGCTGTTGCCGGATGCGATGCTCGAGGTGGCGCACGGGATGGCGACCAGCGCGGCGACGGCGGTGGCGCGGCTCGGCGGGCGGGCGGTGCTTTTCGCGCGCGTGGGGGCGGACGCGGGCGGGGAGCGGTTCGTCGCGGAGATCGAGGCGGCGGGGGTCGACTGCCGGCACGTGCGGCGGGTCGAAGGAGCGCGGACGCCGGTTTCGACGGTGCTGGTCGATCCGCAGGGGGAGCGGCTCATCGTGCCCTGGTACGATCCGGCGCTCGGGCGCGATCCGGGGTGGCTGCCGCTGGAGGAGATCGCGCGGGCGGATGCGGTCCTGACCGACGTGCGCTGGCCGGAGGGTGCGGCGGCGGTGCTCGATGCCGCACGGGCGGCCGGGATTCCCGGGGTGCTCGACGCGGACGTGGGTCCGGTCGAGACGGTGGTGGCGCTGGCGCGGCGGGCGAGCCATGCGGTCTTTTCCGAGCCGGCGGGGCTCGCGGCGTCCGGGGCGGGCAATGTCGACGGGGCGGTGCGGGCGCTGGCGGAGCGGCTGGACGGGTTCGTGGCGGTCACCGCCGGGCCGCGCGGCTGTGCCTGGGCGGAGCGCGGCCGGGTCGAATGGCTGGCGCCGCCGGCGGTCGACGTGGTCGATACGCTGGCGGCGGGGGACGTGTTCCATGGGGCGTTCGCGCTGGCGGTCGCGGAGGGCGCCGGCGTGCGCGAGGCGGTCGGGTTCGCCAACGCGGCGGCCGCGCTGAAGTGCCGGCGCTTCGGCGGACGGCTGGGGGCGCCGGGGCGGGCCGAGGTCGAGGCGGTGCTCGCCGCGGAGGGCTGACCGGAGTATACCGGCGGGACGGGAAGGGAGTCTGACGATGAGCGGACCGGAATTCCTCCACAGCGGCAAGCTGGCGCGCAACGCCGGGACCGAGCTCGACCTCGATGCGGTGGTGGCGGTGCAGGCGAATACCTCGGCGATCGAGCGTCGGGCGGCGACGCTCGGGACGCGGCGGACGGTCAAGAAGGACTGGCAGGCGGCCTGGCTCCTGAAGGCGGTGACCTGCATCGACCTGACGACGCTCGCCGGGGACGACACCGAGGAGCGGGTGCGGCGGCTCTGCCGCAAGGCGCGGCAGCCGATCCGGGCCGACCTGCTCGAGCGGCTCGGGATGGGCGATGCCGGGATCACCACCGGAGCGGTCTGCGTCTATCACGACATGGTGCCGGCGGCGGTCGAGGCGCTGAAGGGCAGCGGGGTCCCGGTGGCGGCTGTCTCGACCGGATTTCCGGCCGGGCTTTCGCCGTTCCGGCTGCGGGTGGCGGAGATCGAGGAATCGGTGGCGGCGGGGGCGAGCGAAATCGACATCGTGATCTCGCGGCGGCACGTGCTCGGGCGGGACTGGCAGGCGCTCTACGACGAGGTGAAGGCGTTCCGGGCGGCCTGCGGCGAGGCGCACATGAAGGCGATCCTCGCGACGGGCGAGCTCGGCAGCCTGCGGGACGTGGGGCGGGCGTCGATGGTGGCGATGATGGCGGGGTCGGACTTCATCAAGACCTCGACCGGCAAGGAGGCGGTGAATGCGACGCTGCCGGTCAGCCTCGTCATGGTGCGGGCGATCCGCAGCTACTACGAGGCGACGGGGTTCGCGGTCGGCTACAAGCCGGCGGGCGGGATTTCCAAGGCGAAGGACGCGCTCGTGTACCTGTCGATGATGCAGGAGGAGCTGGGGCGGCGCTGGCAGGAGCCGGACCTGTTCCGCTTCGGCGCGTCGTCGCTCCTCGGAGACATCGAGCGGCAGCTCGAGCATCACGTCACCGGGCGCTACTCGGCGGCGAACCGGCATCCGATGGCGTGAGGTTGACATGACCGTGCGGGAGATTTTTTCGAGCATGGAATATGGGCCGGCGCCCGAGGCGGCGGGGCCGGCGCTCGACTGGATCGGGCGGCATCGGGCGTTCGACCTGTTCGTCGGCGGGGATTTCGTCGCGCCAGCGGCGGGGCGGCGGTTTCCGACGCTGAACCCCGCGACCGGCGAGCCGCTGGCGGAGGTCGCGGAGGCGGACGCAAGCGACGTCGACCGGGCGGTGGCGGCGGCGCGCAAGGCACAAGGGCCGTGGGCGGCGCTTCCCGGGACCAAGCGCGCGGAATGCCTCTATGCGCTCGCGCGGCATATTCAGAAGCAGTCGCGGCTGTTCGCCGTGCTCGAGTCGCTCGACAACGGCAAGACGATCCGCGAGACGCGCGACATCGACGTGCCGCTGGCGGTGCGGCACTTCTATCATCATGCGGGGTGGGCGGCAGTCCGTGACGGGGAGTTCCCGGGGTATCGGCCGCACGGGGTCTGCGGGCAGGTTATCCCTTGGAACTTCCCGCTCTTGATGCTGGCGTGGAAGATCGCGCCGGCGATCGCCGCCGGAAACACGGTCGTTCTGAAGCCGGCGGAGCAGACGCCGCTGACGGCCCTTCTCTTCGCGGAGATCTGCCGGGAGGTCGGGCTGCCGGCGGGGGTCGTCAACATCGTGACGGGGGCGGGGGCGGCCGGGGCGGCGCTGGTGGCGCATCCGGGGGTCGACAAGGTGGCGTTCACGGGGTCGACCGAGGTCGGGCGGGCGATCCGGGAGGCGACGGCGGGGTCGGGGAAGAGCCTGACGCTGGAGCTCGGGGGGAAATCGCCGTTCGTCGTGTTCGACGACGCCGACATCGACAGCGCGGTCGAGGGGGTGGTCGACTCGATCTGGTTCAACCAGGGGCAGGTGTGCTGCGCCGGGTCGCGGCTCCTGGTGCAGGAGGGGATGGCGGCGCGGATGCGGGCGAAGCTCGCGGTGCGGCTGGGGCGGCTCAGGGTCGGGGATCCGCTCGACAAGTCGAACGACATGGGGCCGATCGTCTCGGCCGAGCAGCGGGAGCGGATCGCGGGGCTGGTGGCGCAGGCGGTGGCGGAGGGGGGCACGCTGGTGCAGGCGGAGGCGGCGCTGCCGGAGCGCGGGTTCTACTTTCCGCCGACGCTGATCTGCGACGTGGGGCCGGCGGATACCGTGGTGCAGGAGGAGATCTTCGGGCCCGTCCTCACGATGCTGACGTTCCGGACGCCGGCGGAGGCGGTCGCCCTGGCCAACAACACCCGGTACGGGCTGTCGGCGAGCGTGTGGAGCGAGAATTTGAACCTGGCGCTCGGGATCGCGCCGCAGATCCGCGCGGGCGTGGTCTGGGTCAATGGGGCGAACATGCTCGACGCGGCGGCCGGGTTCGGCGGCATGCGCGAGAGCGGGTACGGGCGCGAGGGCGGCCGCGAGGGGATGCTCGCCTACCTGCGGCGCGACCCGGCGCCGGTGGCGAAGGCGAAGGCGCGGCGGAAGGCGGCGCCGGAGCCGGTGGCGGGGCTCGACCGGACGGCGAAGCTCTACATCGGCGGCAAGCAGGTGCGGCCGGACAGCGGCTACTCGATGCCGGCGCTCGATGCGGCGGGGGGCGTCGCGGGGCAGGTCGGGCTCGGCAACCGAAAGGATGTCCGGAACGCCGTCGAGGCGGCGGTGGCGGCGCGCGGCTGGGCTGGGGCGACGGCGTATGCGCGCTCGCAGGTGCTGTTCTACCTGGCTGAGAACCTCGGGGCACGGCGGGAGGAGTTTGCGGCGCGCATTGCGGCTTTGGCCGGGGACGGGGCGGAGGCGGCTGCGGCGGAGGTCGAGGCGGCGATCGAGCGGCTGGTGGTGTGTGCGGCCTGGGCCGACAAGTTCGACGGCGCGGTGCATTCGGTGCCGATCCGGGGGGTGGCGCTGGCGATGCACGAGCCTTGCGGCGTTATCGGGATCGTGTGTCCGGAGGCGATGCCGCTGCTCGGTTTGCTCGGGCTGGTCGGGCCGGCGATCGCGATGGGGAACCGGGTGGTCGCGGTGCCGGGGGAGGGGGCCGGGCTGGTGGCGGCGGACTTCTACCAGGTGCTGGAGACGTCGGACGTGCCGGGGGGCGTGGTCAACATCGTGACCGGGCGGCGGTCGGACCTCGTCCCGACGCTGGCGGATCACCTGGAGGTCGACGCGGTCTGGTACTTCGGGCCTGCCGAGGGCGTGGCCGAGGTCGAGCGGCGGTCGGCGGGGAACCTGAAGCGGACATTTTTCGGGAGCGCGGGGGATCTGGCCGCGTTCCGCAAGGATCTGCTCGAGCATGCGGTCGAGGTGAAGAACGTCTGGATCCCCTACGGGGAGTAGGGCCGGGTTTCTCTCGGGTTCGGAGCCGGGGGGCGGCGTCGTCATTGTCCTTGGCAGACCGTACGGCGAACCCGGGACGGCTCGGAGGGACCGGGCGATTTACCTTCAATTCAAGGTAAATGCGGCAAGCGCCCCCGATATCGGGATAGCCCGGAAGGGCGTCGCGCCGAAGCCGGCCCGTGTCGGAGTAGTAAACGTCGGCGGTCCCTGCTTCGGGCGATCCTTGCTTCGGGCGCGCCTGGCGTCGACGTCGACCTCGACGCAAGTTTTCGACCGCCGGGGCGATCACCCGGGGAAAGCGTCAGATGCGGCGGGCCGGGCGCCACATGGTGGTGACCTGCGGGTAGCCGGGGGCGAGCACCATGCCGGCAGGGCGGAAGCCGTGGCGGGCGAAGAGGGCGGCGTTGCGGCGGCAGGTGGCCTCGACGTAGGCGGGCATCCGGTCGGCGTCGGCGCGGGCGAGGCCCTGGCGGAGCAGGGTCGCGCCGATGCCGGCGCCCTGGACGTCGGGGCGGACGCCGATCCAGGGCAGGTACCAGTGCGGGGCTTGCGGGCGCAGCGCGTGCTGGGCGGCGAAGCCGGCGGCGAGGGCGCCGAGGCGGTGCGCGGGCAGGGTGGCGGCGAGATGGGCCTGGATGCGGGGGGCGTCGAGGGCCGTGCCGGGCGGCAGCCAGAGGGCGGCGCCGAGGCCGGCGGGGTAGCTGTCGACGAGGCCCTCGTCGAAGGCGCGGCAGGCGAGGGACTCGGCGAGGCCGGGGAAGTGGGCGGCGTAGGCATCGTCCTCGGGGTAGAGGGTGCGGGCGGCGGGGTCGTGGGCGAAGGCGGCGACGAGGGTCGCGAGCGTGGTCGCGCGGTCCTCGATGCGTGCGGGGACGATGGAGATCAGGGGGACGTTCATCGGTGGCTCCGGCTGCTCGGCGTGGGGCCGCGTTGGGCGCGGTCTCGACGCGGGCGCACCATGGCCGCGCCGTGTTTCAGCCGTATGTCAACCGGAGAAGGTCAGGCGTGGCGAATCACCTTTTCGTCGGGGCCGAAGACGTGGAAGCGGCCGCCGTCGAAGGCGAGCTCCAGGGTCTCGCCGGGGTTTACATGCACCTGGCCCTTGATCTCGGCGGTGGCGGACTGGCCGCCGGGGAGGGTCACGTAGACGTAGGTTTCGCCGCCGAGGTGCTCGGCGAGCTGGACCTCGCCCTTGAGGACGCCCTGGCCGGGGGCGGCGGGGACGAGGTGCTCGGGGCGGACGCCGATCGTGACGGTGCCGCCGGGCTTCGGCGGGGCGGGGAACTCGGTCGCCAGCGTCTGACCCTGGTCGAGGTGGAGCTGGGCGGTGTGGTCGGCGACCGGGCCGATGCGGCCGGGGAAGAAGTTCATGCGGGGGCTGCCGATGAAGCCGGCGACGAAGACGTTGGCGGGCTTGTTGTAGAGGTCGAGGGGGGTGCCGACCTGCTCGATGACGCCCTTGCGCAGCACGACGATGCGGTCGGCGAGGGTCATGGCCTCGACCTGGTCGTGGGTCACGAAGATCATGGTCGCGCCGAGGCGGCGGTGCAGGCGGTTGATCTCGACGCGCATCTGCATGCGGAGCTCGGCGTCGAGGTTGGACAAGGGCTCGTCGAAGAGGAAGATCTTCGGCTCGCGGACGATGGCGCGGCCGATCGCGACGCGCTGGCGCTGGCCGCCGGAGAGCTGGCCGGGCTTGCGCTCGAGGAGCTCGTTGATCTGCAGGATGGCGGAGGCGGACTTCACCTTCTCGTCGATCTCGGCCTTGGGGGCGCCGATGGTCTCGAGGCCGAAGGAGAGGTTCTTGCGCACGCTCATGTGCGGGTAGAGGGCGTAGGACTGGAAGACCATGGCGAGGCCGCGCTTCACCGCCGGCACCTCGTTGACGACGGCGCCGTCGATCAGCATCTCGCCGTCGGAGATTTCCTCGAGGCCGGCGATCATCCGCAGCAGCGTCGACTTGCCGCAGCCGGAGGGGCCGACGAAGACGACGAACTCGCCGTCGCGGATGGCGAGGTCGACGCCGTGGATCACCTCGACCGTGCCGAAGCGCTTGACGACCTTCTTGAGCTCGAGCTCAGCCATGGGTGGCCTCTTTCTCCATCGCGGCGACCCAGCCGGCGTAGAACGGGTGGTCCTTGGGCAGCGGCAGGGTGACGGCCTCACCGGTCGCCGCCGACCAGTAGGCGGCGGTCAGGAGCTCGATCGAGCGGCGGGCGTCGGCGAGGGTGACCGGGAGCGGGCCGCCGGTGGTCAGCGCCGCGTGCATGCGATGGAACTGGCCGGGAAAGCGCTCGGGGAGCGGCTCGAAGTCGGCGAGGGCGGCCTCGATGGCGGCGGCGGCATCGGGGTCGTCGCTCGGGAAGGTCCAGGGGTCGTGGCCGGGGTTGTAGGGCGCGAGGCTGCTCTCGGCGACGAGCCCCTCGAAGACGAAGCGGAGGCGGGAGATCTCCTGGCGCGACGACAGGGTGACCGAGGAGCTGGCGAAGGCGCCGCCCTCGAAGCCGAGCGACAGGACGGCGGCGTCCTCGGTCTCGTTGCGCTTCAGCGCGTTCGAGGTGCGGGCGTGCACCGAGGTCAGGGGGCCGAGGATCTCGCAGAGGATGTCGTGGATGTGGATGGCGTGTGTGGTCAGGCAACCGCCGAGCTCGCCGGCGAAGGTGCCGCGCCAGCGGGCGGCCTGGTAATAGGCGTCGCCGCGCCACCAGTGGGTCTCGGCGGTGGCGACCGAAGGGCGGCCGGCGAGGCCCTTGCCGATCAGATGGTGCAGCTTCTGGATGCCGTGGCCGAAGCGGTACTGGAAGATCGGGCAGGCGCGGCGGCCGGAGGCGGCCTCGGCCTTCTCGACGGCGTCCATCTCGGCGAGGCTCTTCGCGACCGGCTTCTCGACGACGACGTGGAAGCCGGCTTCCAGTGCGGCGATCGCCTGGTCCTGGTGCAGGCCAGAGGGAGTGCAGATGTCGATGACGTCGAGGTCGTCGCGCTTCAAGAGCTCCGCGTAGCTGTCGGTGGTCGCGGGGATGGCGAACAGCCCGGCGACCTGGGGGGCCCGAACCGGGTCGAGGTCGCAGAGGGCGGCGACCTGGTAGAGGTCGGGGAGCGCGGCGTAGCCTTCGATGTGCGAGGCGCCGATGCCCGAGCCGACGACGCCGACGCGGAGCTTGGTCATGCCGGGACTCCCTCGCGGGCGGCGACGGGCACGGCGACGCGGTGGGCTTCGAGGGCGAGCTGCATCGCGAGGAAGCAGTGGGCCTGCGGCATGGCGGTCTCGGTGCGGTTGAGGACGTCGTCGCGGAGCTCCGCGCCGTAGGGCATCGGCTCGTCGGTGCAGTTCATGTAGCGGGTGCCCTTGCCGTCGGTGAGGAAGAGGTGGTCGCCGCCGGGTCGGCCCTCGACGTCCATGTACTTGCGGAGCTCGATGACGCCCTCGGTGCCGACGAGGAACAGGCGGCCGTCGCCCCAGGCGGGGGAGCCGTCCGGGGTCATCCAGTCGACGCGGACGAAGCCCGTCGCGTGGTCGGAGGCGACGGTGGCGTGGCCGTAGTCGTTCCAGCCCGGGTATTCGGGGTGGGCGAGGTTCGACTCGACGGCCGAGAGGATGCGCGCCGAGGTCGAGCCGGTGAAGAAAAGGAACTGCTCGAACTGGTGGCTGGCGATGTCGACGAGGATTTCGCCGCCCTTCGCGGTGTCCCAGAACCAGGCGGGGCGGGGGTTGAGGCCGATGCGGTGGGGGCCGAGGCCGATGGTGTGGATGACGCGCCCGATGGCGCCTTCGGCGACGAGGCGGGCGGCGGCGACGGTCGAGGGCTGCAGGTAGTGCTCGGAGTAGCAGATCGAGAAGATGCGGCCGGTCTCGGCCTGCGTCTTCCGGAGCTCGGCGAGCTGGGCCTCGGTGGTGCAGCCGGGCTTGTCGAGCATCGCGTCCTTGCCGGCGCGCATGGCGCGCAGCGCGACGCCGGCGCGGTCGCCGGGGATGCCGGCGCCAACGACGAGCCTGACCTTCGGGTCGTCGAGGATGGCGCGCTCGTCCGCCACGCGCTTCGCCTGCGGGTAGCGCTTGGCGAACTGGGCGGCGAGGTCGTCCTCGGGGGCATAGAAGGCGGTCAGGCGGCAGCCGGCGCCGAGCATGGCGTCGACCTGGCCATAGATGTGCGGATGGTTGATGCCGGAGACGGCGAAGTCGAAGGCGTCGGGCATGGCTTCCTTCAGCGTTTGAGGGCGCCGAGCGCAACGCCGCGGATGATCAGGCGCTGGAAGGCGAGGAAGACGACGAAGACCGGGACGAGGGAGAGCGCCGACATGGCGAAGAGCGCGCCGTAGAGCGACTCGCCGCCGGAGGAATCGACGAAGGCGCGCAAGGCCAGCGGCACGGTGTAGGTGCGCATGTCGTTCAAATAGATCAGCGGCCCGAGGAAGTCGTCGTAGGTCCAGATGAAGGAGAAGATCGCCGCCGTCGCGAGGACCGGGGTGGAGAGCGGCAGCATGATCTTCCAGTAGATCCGCCAGGGGCCGCAGCCGTCCATGATCGCGGCCTCGTCGATCTCGCGCGGGATGCCGCGGAAGAACTGCACCATCAGGAAGACGAAGAAGGCGTCGACGGCGAGGAACTTCGGCACGATCAGCGGGAGGAAGGTGTTCACCCAGCCGAAGGACTGGAAGAGGACGTACTGGGGGACGAGGGTGACGTGGTAGGGCAGCATCAAGGTCCCGAGCATCATCGCGAACCAGAACTTCTTGAAGCGGAAGTCGAGGCGGGCGAAGGCGTAGGCGGTCAGCGAGCAGGCGGCGAGGTTGCCGATGACGGCACAGCCGGCGACGATGAAGCTGTTCTTGTAGAAGGTGGTGAAGGAGACGCGGAGGGCGGTCCAGCCGTGGATGTAGTTGGTGAGGTCGAAGGAGGTCGGGAGTGCCGTCGGGTGGGAGAAGATCATGTCGTCGGGCTTGAACGACGACAGCACCATCCAGAGCAGCGGATAGATCATCACGATCGAGGCGAGCGCCAGGAGGACGTGGCGGGTGAGCTCGCGGCGGCCTTTCTCGGTCATCGGCTCTCGTCCTCGTAGTAGACCCAGTATTTCGACGTGCCGAAGGCGATGGCGGTGAAGATGGCGATGATGACCAGCAGCACCCAGGCGAGCGCCGAGGCGTAGCCCATGCGGAAGTTCGCGAAGGCCTCGAGGTAGAGGTAGAGGGAGTAGAAGAGCGTCGAGTCGATCGGGCCGCCGGTGCCGCCGGAGACGATGAAGGCCTGGGTGAAGGCCTTGAAGCCCTCGATCGTCTGCAGGACCAGGTTGAAGAAGATCACCGGCGCGAGGAGCGGCAGGGTGATCTTCCAGAACTGGCGCCAGCCGGAGGCGCCGTCCATGGAGGCGGCCTCGTAGAGGTCCTGCGGGATCTGGCGGAGGCCGGCGAGGAAGATGATCATCGGCGAGCCGAACTGCCAGATGGCGAGCGCGACCAGCGTCGAGAGCGCGTAGTCGGGGTGCGAGACCCAGGCCGGGCCGTGGATGCCGACGACGGCGAGGAGCTGGTTCACGAGGCCGTCGGCGCCGAAGATCTGCCGCCAGAGGACGGCGACGGCGACCGACGCGCCGAGGAGCGACGGCAGGTAGAAGATCGCGCGGTAGATGCCGACGCCGCGGACCGATTTGTCGAGCACCATCGCGAGGCCGAGGGCGGCGGCGAGCTTCAGGGGGACGGACCAGAGGACGTAGGTGAAGGTGACGCGCAGCGCCGACCAGAAGCGCTCGTCCTGGGTGAAGGCGTAGGAGTAGTTGGCGAGGCCGGTCCAGCGGGCCGGCTCCATCAGGTCGTAGTTGGTGAACGACAGGTAGAGCGAGGCGAGCGCCGGCCCGAGGGTCAGGCCGAGGAAGCCGATCAGCCACGGGAGGAGGAACAGGTAGCCCGGGCCGCTCCGGCGCAGCTCGCGCCGGAGGCGGCCTTCGCGCGCGGGCGGGGCGGCGCGCCCGGGCTCGGCCTGGGTGGCGACGGCCATCGGCTCAGGCGCGCGCGAGGATGGCCTGGGCCTTGTCGAAGAAGGCCTTGGCGCCGTCCGCGACCGAGACCTTGCCGAAGGAGACCGAGTCCCAGGCCGGGCGCAGCTCGCGCTCGAGCTCGCCCGCGTTCTTCGGCGGGGGCGGCGGCAGCGGGCCGACCGAGGTCGCGACGATGTTCAGGTAGTCGATGATCTGCTTCTGGGTGTCGGAGAGCCCGGGCAGGATCGCCTCGCGCACCGCCGGGTCGCCGGAGACGCCGCGCTCGATCTGCAGGATCTGGTTGGCGGGCACGTCGGTGATGAAGAAGTTCATCAGCTCGGCGGCGCCGTCCTGCACCGGCGAGGTGGCGGCGATCGAGAGCAGCATCGACGGCTTCAGGTACTGGCCGGGCTTGCCGCCGGCCTGGTTCGGGATCATCGCGATGCCGTTCGCGTCGGGCATCAGCTTCTGGTTGGCGACGAGCTGGTTGGAATGGAGGAAGCCGAAGGCCGCCTTGCCGAGGACGATCATCGACTCCTCGATCTTGCCGCTGGCGTCCTGGCTCTGGATGTCGGCGGGGGGCGTCAGGCCCTTGTCCTGCAGGCCCTTCCAATAGGCGAAGAAGTCGGCGAGGTCGCCGACCTCGTAGGCGAGCTGCCCGTCCTCGGTGTAGAGCGCCTTGCCGCGCTGGCGCATCCAGGTCTCGAGCCGCGGCTCGACGTAGCCCATGTTCGAGGTGAAGAACATGCCGGCCGGAAGCTTGCCCTTCACCTCCTCGCCGATCTTGTCGAAGTCGTCGTTGGTCCAGGTCTTCATGTCGGGGAGCGTGACGCCGAGCTTGTCGAGCACCGCCTGGTTGTAGACGTAGCTCATCGAGTTCGCGCCCATCGAGATGCCGTAGAGCTTGTCGTCGACCTTGCCGGAGGCGAGCTGGTTCGGGTCGAAGGTGTCGAGCTTGAGCTGCTTGCCCATGAAGTCGTCGAGGGCGGCGAGCTGGCGGCGGCGGGCGTACTCGAAGATGTAGCGATAGTCCATCTGGATCAGGTCGGGCAGGTTCTTGCCGGCGGCCTGGGTCGCGAGCTTCTGCCAGTAGTCGTTCCAGCCGTAGGTCTCGGGCAGCACCTCGGTGCCGGTGGTCTTGGTGAAGAGCGCCAGCACGTCGTTGGTGCGCTTGTCGCGGTCGGGGTTGCCCCACCAGATCATCCTGAGCTGGTCGTCGGCGGCGAAGCTGCGCGTCGAGGCAAGCAGCGACAGCGCGGCGGCGCCGGCGACGAGGCCCCCGAACTGGCGGCGGCTGTAGCGTTCGGTCATCTTTCCCCTCCCGCGGGGGCGCGCCCCGCTGCTTTTGCCCGTGGCGCTCGTCCGGCGCTCTCGACTCACGAAAGTAACCTGTTGGTTATTTCCGGGCAAGCAGTTTCACAGGCTTCCGCGGCGCGATGTGCGCCCGGCCGCGCTCGCCGCTTTGCACTGCACCATTTTCCGTGCATGCTCTTCGGATGATCCCAGCGCCGGAGCCCGGATGAGCGCGATCCTAGACCTCTGTGCCGGCTTGCCGGAAGTGGGCTTCGCCTCGGGCGATGTGCTGATCGACGAGGGCGGGCGGACGGGACGGCTGTTCTTCCTGGTCTCGGGCGAGGTGACGGTGCTGAAGGGCGAGACCGAGGTCGCGCGCGTCTCGGAGCCGGGCGCGGTCTTCGGGGAGATGTCGGCGCTGCTCGGCATGCCGTACAGCGCCAGCGTGCGGGCGGTGGGGCCGGTGCGCGTCCGCCTCTCGACGGACGCGGAGGCCTTCATCGCCGCGAACCCGGAGGTGGCGCTGCACACGGCGCGCATCCTCGCGCGGCGGCTGCATGCGGCGACGGCGTACCTCGCCGACGTCAAGGCGCAGTTCGCCGACCAGAAGAACCATTTCGCGATGATGGACCGGATCCTCGAATCGCTGCTGCAGCAGCAGGCCGCGCGGACGCCGAAGCCTAGCGCGCGAGCTGATCCGCGGCTCTGAGCCAGCCGGGCAGCTCGGTCATTCCCTTCGGCGCGGCGGCGGGGTCGTGCAGGTCGATCCGTTCGGCGCCCGCGAGCGAGAGCCAGACGGCCTCGCGGGCCTCGGTGTCGATGACGATGCAGGCCGGCGCCTCGCCGAGCTGCTGGCCCATGTTGAACACCCAGGTGTCGCCGATGCGGTCGACCCAGCGGCCGCCGGCCACGAACGGCGCCTGGTGGACGTGGCCCGACAGCACCAGCGTCGGGGCGTATCGGGCGATCCAGCCGCTCAGCGCGCGGTCGCCGTAGGAGCGCTTGCCGCCCCAGCTGACCGCGCTGTCGGCCGGCGGCGCGTGATAGACCCAGACCCAGGTGCCGGTCCGGCGGGCGGCATCGCGGGCCATCTGGGCGTCGATCGCAGCACGGGTCGCGTCGCCTTCCCACCAGGGCAGGCAGGAGAAGAGCGCGTCGCCGACCGGCAAGGCCTCGCCGTCGCCGACGACGCCGGCGATCCCGAGACCGGCGAGCCAGGCGGCGAACCGCTCGCCGCCGGGGCCCTCGGCGTCGAGGTCGTGGTTGCCGGAGCAGACGAAAACCCGCGTCTTCTCCGACAGCCGCCGCAGGTATTCGGTGACGACGACGATCTGCGCGCTCTGCGGCACGATCGAGGCGACCTCGAGCAGGTCGCCGGCGATCACCACCGCGTCATGGTCCTCGGCGACCGACAGGATCCAGTCGAACTGCTTCAGCGCATAGTGCTGGTCGGCGACCAGGAGGATGTTCATGACCGTCCGATCGGCTGCGGGGTTCAGAGCGGAACCAACTTACGGCGGTCGCCGCGAAAAGGCGACGGCTCCCACCACGGACCGATGCTTGCGCGGGCGTCTCGACGTTCCTGTCCGCAGACCGGTCTACTCCAGGCCCGCCGCGCGGAGACCGTCGATATAGTCCAGGCGATGACTTTCATCGGTGATCGGGTGATATTTCTCGACCCATTCAACCGAGAGGGAGGGGTGAAGGCGCTTTGCCTCGGACAAGGCAACTGCAGCGACATCCAGCTCGCCTTTCCTCCCGGCCGAAGCCGCGAGGGTGCGCCAGGCGCTGCCGAAGTGCGGCCGGAGCTCCACCGCCCGTCGCTCCCATTCGACGGCATCGGCATAGCGTCCAGCCATGAAATGGCAGAGCCCCGTGACCGAGAAGTTGACCGTGCGCGTGAAGTCTCGCGGGCTCAGCCGGGTGGCGCGCCCGCAGTGACGAAGGCCTTCTTCCGACATGCCGCGGTAGCCATACGTCGCTGCCAGAACCACGTGGGCGAAGGCGAGGCTCGGATTCAGCGCGATGGCCTCCGTCAGGTGCCTCACCGCCTGATCGAAGCTCCGCGAGACCATGTGGATGTAGCCAGCCGCGAGATGGGTCCACGGATCCTCGGAGTCGCGCTGAATCGCCTGCTGCGCCATCGCCCGCGCCGCATCGAGTGCCTCTCTCGCATCAGCCGATCCCAGCTGGGCCAACCCGGCCTGCGTCCAGGCGAGCAGACTGCTGGCCCGGGGAAAGTCGGGGTCGATCGCGATGGCCCCCGTCAGAAGGGCCTGGGCCGCCCTTATCTCTTGTTCCGATCCCCAGTCCCACACATGCGGCATCGCCCTGATCACCAAGCCCCAGGCATCGAGCGTCTCCGGGCCCTGCCTCCGGAGGCGCTGGCTTTCTGCCGCGTAAAGGCGCGGCTCGATCGCCGCGACGATCCTTTCCGCGATTTCGTCCTCGGGCGGGAAATCTCTTTCGATGTCGGAATCGTATCGTTCGGCCCAGACCTGGAGTCCGGTCGATGCCGCGCTCAACTCGGCGCCGATCCGGAGGTGCGCTCCCGAGCGCCTGACGCTGCCGCCGAGCACATAGCGGACCCCGAGCTCGCCCGCGACCTGCCGAGCGTCGATCACCTTCCCTTGATACGCGAAGGACGAGATCCGGGCGGAGACCCACAGCCACCCGAGCCGTCCGAGCCGCGCGATGATGTCCTCGGCCAGGCTGTCAGCGAAGTACCGCTGCTCGCCGTCTTCGCTCAGGCTCGCAAATGGCAGGACCGCCACCGAGGGCTTGTCCGCGGGACCGGAGGACAAGGGAGAAGCATCGCGCGCCGGCGGATCGGCCGGATCTTTCTCCGCGCGCACGTCACCGACAAAGCGAATTCCCTTCCGCGGGATCGTCTTGATCAGCCGCTGCGACCCGCCACTATCGCCGATCGCGGCCCGAGCGGCGTTCAGGCAAGTCGCCAGGGCCGAATCCGAAACCAGCCGGCCCATCCAGACACGCGCAATAAGCTCGTCCTTGCCGACGACCCGGCCATTGCAGTCGAGCAGGTAGACCAGCAGATCGAACACCTTGGGCTCGACCGACCGAGGCTCGCCGTCACGACGCAACTCGCGGCGATCGGTATCTAGCGCATACTCGTGGAAGCAATAGAGCATCCCCGGGTCCGGCCTCTGCGCGACCAACCAGATACGATGGGGCAAAGCCGGGAGAGAGGCAATCCCAAGGCCGTGCGGCGAAAAAACCAAGGTCTTCCCCAAGCGCGGGGTCGGTGACCGGAGCATCCTCGGTGCGATGAAAGCACGGGGAACACGCCATGCACAACCGATCAAGCACAAACGTCTCGCTTTCCCCCGCGGCCGCGATTCTGGCCCTATCGCCCTTGCTGCTTGCCTCGGGCGCCTGCGCCGGCGATGCGCTGCCCGATCGACCCGGATACGGAGATGCGATCGAGTTCACCACGGGCAGCACCGCCGAGGCCCTGCTCCCGGTGGTGCACCGCGCGTTGCCCGACCGGCAGGGTTTCGGCTACGTCATCGTCTACTTGCCCGGCGATCCGGCGGACGAGCTATATCCGCCCGGCTGGACGCCGCGCAGGGACCTGGCCGGGAAATGAGTTGCGCCAGCGGTCGATAGCCGACCGAAAGTCCGAAGCAGGCAGCCGATGATCGGCCGATCGACCCGCGCTAGACCGGCCGAAGGTACCCTAGCACCACCTCGACCACGTGCGCCCGCCGCGCCGCCATCGCCGGCTCCTCGTCGAGCGGGGCGTCGAAGATCACCGACAGCGTATGGATGTTCGACATGTAGAAATAGCTGATCCCGGCGATGGTGATGTAGAGCTGCACCGGGTCCACGTCGCGCCGAAAGATCCCGTCGTCGGCACCGGCCGCGAGCAGTGCGCGGATCTGCGCCACCAGCGGCGAGTGCAGCGCACGGATCGCCGGGATCTCGCGGATGTAGGCGGCGCGCTGGATGTTCTCGGTGGCGAGCAGCCGCAGGAACCAGGGGTGTGCCCGGAAGTGGTCGAAGGTGAAGCCGACGAGCTTTTCCATCGCCAGCGCCGGCGGCAGCTCGTCGAGGTGCAGCTCCTCCTCGCCCTCCCGGATCTCGCGGTAGGCATCGAGCAGCACGCGCGTGTAGAGCGCTTCCTTGTTGCCGACGTAGTGGTAGAGCATGCGCTTGTTCGCGCCGGCGCGCCCCGCGATCCGGTCGATCCGCGCGCCGTCGAGCCCGAATTCGACGAACTCCTCGCGCGCCGCCTCGAGGATGTCGCGTTTGGTGCGCTCCGGGTCGCGTGGCCGCCGCACCGGCGGCGGCCCGTCCGCGGTCATCGCCATTTCCCGGCCCTCCCTGCGGCGACCTTGACAGCCGCCTCAGGGGCAAAATAGTAACCGAGCTGTTACTTCCCTGGCAATGGGGCTTAGCGTGAACACCAACAAGCGCCGGCTCGCCATCGTCGGCACCGGCCACCGGGGCGCCGGCACCTGGGGCCGCGATGCCCCCGAGACCTGTGCCGACGAGGTGGAGCTGACCGGGCTCGGCGACATCAATCCGGCGCGGCTCGCGGTGGTGGCCGAGAAGCTCGGGGCCGGGGGCGCATCGGTCTCGACCGACCTGGACGCGATGCTGGCGAAGGCGCGGCCGCACACGCTCGTCGTCTGCACCCGCGACGACACCCATGCCGATATCATCGTCAAGGCGCTGGAAGCGGGCATCGACGTCATCACCGAGAAGCCGATGGCGACGACCGCCGAGGACTGCCGGCGCATCCTCGCGGCCGAGGCGCGGACCGGGCGGCGGGTCGACGTCGCCTTCAACTACCGCTTTGCGCCGACCTCGCGGAAGCTTCGCGAGCTCGTCGCCTCCGGGCGCATCGGCGAGGTCAGCTCGTGCGACTTCCACTGGTACCTCGACACCAAGCACGGCGCGGACTACTTCCGCCGCTGGCACGCCTACCGCCGCTATTCCGGCAGCCTCTGGGTACACAAGGCGACGCATCACTTCGACCTGCTGAACTGGTGGATCGACGCCGACCCGGTGCGCATCTTCGCGCAGGGCGCGCTCCGCCGCTACGGCCGCGCCGGGGCCTTCCGCGGGGTGCGCTGCAAGGGCTGCGAGCACGCGGCCGAATGCGAGTTCCACCTCGACATCGGCGCCGATCCCTGGCTCGACGCGCTCTACGAGGCGCCCTCGGCCGAGGATGGCTATTTCCGCGACGCCTGCGTGTTCCGCGAGGACATCGACATCTGGGACACGATGACGGCGGCGATCCTCTATGCCAACGGCGTGCAGGTCAGCTACTCGCTCAACACCTTCATGCCGGTCGAGGGCTATCATCTCGCCTTCAACGGCACCAAGGGGCGGATCGAGGTCAGGATGTACGAGAAGCAGGCCTTCGACGCGCCGCATGGACGGGACGAGATCCTGGTCCTGGGCACCGACCGCTCGGTCGAGCGGATCGTGGTCGAGCACGGGCCGGGCGGGCACTTCGGCGGCGACCCGCTGCTGCACCGGAGCCTCTTCACGCCCGAGGCCAGCGACCCGATGCGCCAGCGCGCCGGCGCGCGGGCGGGGGCGATGTCGGTGCTGACCGGGGTCGCCGCGGCGCGCAGCTGCGACATCGGCGAGCCGGTCGAGATCCTGCCGCTGCTCGACGCGGGATGACGCGACCGGGCGTCCCGCCGACTTCCTGATTCCAGTCGGCCGCGAACCGGCCTAGGGTGTCGCGCGTGCGGCGCCGCGAGGCCGCGCGCGTGCGAGAAAAGCCGGCGGCGGCTTGTGGTATTCTTGCAACTGCGAAGGCCCGAACCTACCTGTGTCGCGGGCCTTTCGGGGATGCGCCGCGAAGCGGGCACGGCGAGAGGCGCTGAAGGGAGAGAGAGATGAACATCGAGAAATTCTCCGAACGGGCGCGCGGCTTCATCCAGGCCGGCCAGACGATCGCGCTGCGGGAGAACAACCAGCGGTTCCTGCCCGAGCACCTGCTGAAGGCGCTGCTCGACGACGACCAGGGACTGGCGCAGAACCTGATCCGCGCCGCCGGAGGCGACCCAAAGCTGGCGCTGGCCGAGGTCGACGCGCTGCTCCGCAAGGTGCCCAAGGTCGAGGGCGCGGGCGACCAGCTCTACATGGACAATGCTACCGCCAAGGTGCTCGACCAGGCGGAGAAGCTCGCGACGCAGGCGGGGGACAGTTTTGTGACCGTCGAGCGGTTGCTGACGGCGCTCGCGATGTCGAAGTCGGGCGCGGCCGACGTCCTCAAGGCGTCGGGGGTGACGGCGCAGGCGCTGAACGCGGCGATCAACGAGGTGAGGAAGGGGCGGACGGCGGACACCGCGAGTGCCGAGCAGGGATACGACGCGCTGAAGAAGTATTCGCGCGACCTGACCGAGGCGGCGAAGGACGGCAAGATCGACCCGATCATCGGGCGCGACGAGGAGATCCGGCGGGCGATGCAGGTGCTGAGCCGGCGGACGAAGAACAATCCCGTCCTGATCGGCGAGCCCGGGGTCGGCAAGACGGCGATCGCCGAGGGGCTGGCGCTCCGGATCGTCAACGGCGACGTGCCGGAGTCGATCCAGGACAAGAAGCTCCTGGCGCTCGACCTCGGTGCGCTGATCGCGGGTGCCAAGTACCGCGGCGAGTTCGAGGAGCGGCTGAAGTCGGTGCTGACCGAGGTGCAGGCCGCGGCCGGCGAGATCATCCTCTTCATCGACGAGATGCACACGCTGGTCGGCGCGGGCAAGGCGGATGGGGCGATGGACGCCTCGAACATGCTGAAGCCGGCGCTGGCGCGCGGCGAGCTGCACTGCGTGGGCGCGACGACGCTCGACGAGTACCGCAAGCACATCGAGAAGGATGCGGCGCTCGCGCGGCGGTTCCAGCCGGTGTTCGTCGGCGAGCCGAGCGTCGAGGACACGATCTCGATCCTGCGCGGGATCAAGGAAAAGTACGAGATGCACCACGGGGTGCGGATCACCGATAGCGCGCTCGTCGCGGCGGCGACGCTGTCGCACCGCTACATCTCCGACCGCTTCCTGCCGGACAAGGCGATCGACCTGATGGACGAGGCGGCCTCGCGGCTGCGGATGGAGGTCGATTCCAAGCCCGAGGAGCTCGACGCCCTCGACCGCGACATCCTGCAGAAGGAGATCGAGGCCGAGGCCTTGAAGCAGGAGACCGATGCCGCGTCGCAGGACCGGCTGGCGAAGCTCGTCAAGGAGCTGAGCGGGCTGAAGGACCGGTCGATCGAGATGACCGCGCGCTGGCAGGCGGAGCGCGACAAGCTGAAGGGCGCGACCGAGATCAAGGAGCAGATCGACGCGGCGAAGAACGAGCTCGAGACCGCGACCCGGGCGGGGAATTTCGCACGGGCGGGGGAGCTCAAGTACGGCGTGCTGCCCGATCTCGAGAAGCGGCTCGGCGAGGTCGAGGCGGCGGGCGGGACCAAGCTCGTCGAGGAGGCGGTGACGCCCGAGCAGGTCGCCGAGGTCGTCGAGCGCTGGACCGGGATCCCGGTCTCGAAGCAGCTCGAGGGCGAGCGGGAGAAGCTCCTCCGGATGGAGGAGGAGCTCGGGCGGCGCGTCATCGGGCAGAAGGAGGCGGTGACCGCGGTCTCCAACGCCGTGCGGCGGGCGCGGGCGGGGCTGAACGACCCGAACCGGCCGCTCGGCTCGTTCCTGTTCCTCGGGCCGACCGGCGTCGGCAAGACCGAGCTGACCAAGGCGCTGGCGTCGTTCTTGTTCGACGACGACCAGGCGATGGTGCGGATCGACATGTCGGAGTTCATGGAGAAGCACTCGGTCGCGCGGCTGATCGGGGCGCCTCCGGGCTATGTCGGCTACGACGAGGGGGGCGTGCTGACGGAAGCGGTGCGGCGGCGGCCGTACCAGGTGCTCTTGTTCGACGAGGTCGAGAAGGCGCATCCGGACGTCTTCAACGTGCTGCTGCAGGTGCTCGACGACGGCCGGCTGACCGACGGGCAGGGGAACGTCGTCGACTTCAAGAACACGCTGATCATCCTGACCTCGAACCTCGGCTCGCAGGCCTTGTCGCAGCTGCCGGAGGGGGCGAATGCCGAGGCGGCGCGGGACCAGGTGATGGCGGCGGTCCGGGCGCACTTCCGGCCGGAGTTCCTGAACCGGCTCGACGAGATCGTGATCTTCGACCGGCTGACCCGGAAGAACATGGACGGCATCGTCGACATCCAGCTCGGGCTGCTGGAGAAGCGGCTCGCGGCCCGCGACATCGCCCTCGAGGTGAGCCCCGACGCGCGGACCTGGCTCGCCAACCGCGGCTACGACCCGGTCTACGGCGCGCGGCCGCTGAAGCGGGTGATCCAGAAGGAGCTGCAGGACCAGCTGGCGCAGAAGCTCCTTTCCGGCGAGATCCTGGACGGCGCCGTGGTCCCGGTCGGGGTGAAGGACGGCGCCCTCGCGGTCGGTGCCGCGGGTGCCGTCAGGCGGCCGAGCGCCGCAGTGCACTGAGCTCGCCCGACGGCCGATCCGCGAGGGATCGGCCGTCACGGGTGCCGGCGGCCCGCCTCACCCGGCCGCCCAGCCATCACCCGATCCGGTAGTCCGGGCTCTCCCGGTGCCTAAAGGCGATGACCTCCTCGGTCAGGTCGCCGGCCAGCCGGTCGAGATACTCTTCGGTCCCCAGCTCGGCCGTATCCCTCCGGGGGCGCTTTCAGTTACCCACAGGTATGTCGTTCCGGCGGGGCGTGGTAACCACCGAGCGGGCAACGCGCATCATGTAGAAGTCGAGGGTCGGTGCGGCAGCGCGTCCAGGCTCGGAGGAGGCATGGAGGAACTCGATCTCCAGCTCGGTGAAGAGTAAGCATCCGGCGTAGCCTCGGCGGAGGCTTACCGAGGAGGAGAACGGCAAGCTGAAGCGGCTGCTCGCCGAGGCGATGCTCGACAACACCGCGCTGAAGGACCTGCTCGGCCGAAAATGGTGACGCCCGCCGCCAGGCGGACAGCGGTCGCGCATCTCGCGGAAGCCCACGAGATGAGCGAGCGGCGGGCGTGCCGTTTGATCGCCGCGGACCGGTCCTCGGTCCGCTATCGCAGTGAACGGCCGGACGACGCCCCGGTGCGGGAGCGCCTGCGCGCGCTCGCCGCCGAGCGGCGCCGCTTCGGCTACCGGCGGCTGCATGTGCTGCTGCGCCAGGAGGGACTGGTGATGAACCGAAAACGGACCCAGCGGCTCTACCGCGAGGAGGGCCTGACCGTCCGCAAGCGACGCGGCCGCAAGCGTGCGACCGGGACGCGGGCGTCGATCCTGACGGTGGCGGCGCCGAACGCGCGCTGGTCGGTCGACTTCGTGCACGACCAACTGGCCTGTGGCCGACGGCTCCGCATCCTGAACGTCATCGACGACGTCACGAAGGAATGCCTCGCTGCGGTCGTCGACACCTCGATATCAGGCCGGCGCGTTGCACGGGAACTCGCTGCGCTCGGTCAGCGACCACGGCACCGAGTTCACGTCGAACGCCATGCTGGAATGGACACAGAAGACCGGGATCGCATGGCACTTCATCGCCCCGGGCAAGCCGCAGCAGAACGGCATCTGCGAGGCGTTCAACGGTCGGATGCGGGACGAGCTCCTAAACGAGACCCTGTTCTTCTCCCTCGGTCACGCCCGCGCCGCGGTCGCCCGCTGGGTCACCGACTACAACCACCACAGGCCGCATTCGGCGATCGGGTACGCCACCCCGGCTGCCTTTGCCGCCCAGCTCGCCGCAATGGGCGATCGGCTCCGCGTACCCGACGTGCTCCGCCAATCGCCCATTGCTCCGTCGGCGCCACGGCGCCAGTTTGACCACCGGACTCCAGCCTCGGCCGGATGAAAGGCGGGGGTCACAGCAATCGACTGCTTGTGGTATGGCAGATCTCAAATACTCTCGCCCAAACGTCCGCCTTCTACGTAACCCTCCGCCGA
>JAXMDF010000014.1:0-78672 GCA_046348975.1 Amaricoccus sp.
TGGCGGCGAAGCTTCCGATGGCGTTCTGACTCGCCTTGCGCGAGGCGATGGTCTCGGCCTCGGCGATCACCGCCTCGAGGCCGGCGCGTGCCGTCTCCTCGAAGTCGGCCGGCAGAGCGCCGCTCGTCCGGCGAAGGAACTCCGCCGCGAGCTCGGGACAGGCCCGCTGGTACGCCGCAAAGCGCGCGTCCCAGTCGGCCTCCGCGGCGGCGCCGGCCGCGCGGGCGTCGAAGGCGGCGCGCAGGTCGTCGGGAACCACGAAGGCGTCGTGCTCCCACCCGAGCGCCGCGCGCGTGGCGGCGATCTCGGCCGCGCCGAGCGGCGAGCCGTGGCTGTCGTGGCTGTCCGCCTTGTTCGGCGAGCCGCGGCCGATGACCGTGCGGCAGCAGATGATCGAGGGCCGGTCGGCCTCGGCCCGGGCGGCCTCGATGGCGCGGTCGACCGCATCGGCGTCGTGGCCGTCGACGCCGGCGATGACGTGCCAGCCGTAGGCTTCGAAGCGCCGGGGCGTGTCGTCGGTGAACCAGCCCTCGACATGGCCGTCGATCGAGATGCCGTTGTCGTCGTAGAGCGCGATCAGCTTGCCGAGCCCGAGCGTGCCCGCGAGCGAGCAGGCCTCGTGCGAGATGCCCTCCATCAGGCAGCCGTCGCCGAGGAAGACGTAGGTGTGGTGGTCGACGATCGCCGCGCCGTCGCGGTTGAATTCGGCGGCGAGGAGCTTCTCGGCGATCGCCATCCCGACGGCGCCGGCGATGCCCTGTCCGAGCGGCCCGGTGGTGATCTCGACCCCGGGGGTGTAGCCGAACTCGGGATGGCCGGGGGTGCGGCTGTGCAGCTGGCGGAAGTGCTTCAGGTCGTCGATGGAAAGGTCGTAGCCGGTGAGGTGCAGCAGGCTGTAGAGCAGCATCGAGCCATGGCCGTTCGAGAGCACGAAGCGGTCCCGGTCGACCCAGGCCGGATTGGCCGGGTTGTGCCGAAGGTGCCGGGTCCAGAGCGCCACGCCGATCTCCGCCATGCCCATCGGCATCCCCGGATGCCCGGAGTTCGCCGCCTGGACGGCGTCCATCGCGAGGAAGCGGATGAGGTTCGCGGCCTCGCGCCCGTTCTGCCTGCCTGACCCGTTCCTGCCCAACGCCCGTCCTCCCTGGAATGCGCCGCCTTGCGCCCCTGCGGTTATGTATATTTCAGTACAAAATGCAATCGGAATCGCGTCATATGATTACATAAGACAGCGGCGGCGTGCCATGATATGACGGATCAGGGGGTTATGCGGAGAAGCTTATGCTGAAGCCGACGAGCGATGGCGCCGACAGCCAGGCGGATCTCCGGGGGGCTGCGCCGATCTTTCGCGCGGTGCGCACCGCTGGCCGCGCCTCGCGGGCAGAAATCATCGAATCGACCGGCCTGTCCCGGATGACCCTGACGCAGCGGCTCGGCGTCCTGCTGTCGGCGGGGCTCCTGCGGGAAGCCGAGACCATTCCGAGCGGCGGACGGCCGACGCGGGTGCTGACGCTGAACCCGGAGTTCGGCGTGATCCTTTCGGCCGACGTCGGCGAGCACCGGATCCGGATCTCGGCCAGCGACCCGACGCCGACGATCCTCGAGCAGGAGGTCATCGCCTACCAGGTCGGCGAAGGGCCCGAGGCGACCCTCGAACGGATCGCGGCCGGACTCGAGGCGATGCTGGCCCGCACGGGCACGCCCCGCTTCGTCGTCGGGCTCGGCATCAGCCTGCCGGCGCCGGTCGACCGCTGGGCGGGTCGCGCCGTCGGCCCGTCGATCCTGCTCGGCTGGGACGATTTCGACGTCGTCGGCTGGATGGAGCGCCGGCTGGGGGTCCCGACGATCGCGGAGAACGACGTCAACCTGATGACCGTCTACGAGTGCAGGCGCCAGCCCGCTTTCGCGGAACCTTTCCTGTTCATCAAGATGGGAACCGGAATCGGCTCGGGCCTGATTTCGGACGGTCGGCTCTACCGCGGCGCGCACGGCGCGGCGGGCGATATCGGCCACATCCAGTTCGCGCGCAGCCCGGCTCCGCTCTGTCGCTGCGGCAAGACCGGCTGCGTCGAGGCGCACGCCGCGGGCTGGGCGATCGCCCGCGACCTCACCGCTCAGGGCTTCCCGGCCGAGGACGCCCGCGACGTCCTCGCGCTCGTCGACCGCCAGGTCCCGGAGGCTGTTCGCCTGCTGCGGGAAGCGGGGCGGACGCTCGGTGAGGTGGCGGCCGACGCGATCAGCATCCTGAACCCGGGAACGCTCGTCATCGGCGGAACGCTGGCGCGGGCGCCCGACCACCTGCTCGCCGGCGTGCGCGAGATGATCTACCAGCGCTGCCTTCCGCTCGCCACGCGCGACCTCACCATCGTCTCGGCCCCGCCCAGCGACGTGGCCTGCCTGCTCGGCGCCGCAAGCGAGCTGCTCGACCATGTCTTCGATGCGTCGCGCGTCGAGGACCTGCTGGCGCGCTACGGCAGTCGCGGGCGAGTTCCCGCGGCATGCATCTGAGAGAGCTCTGCAGAGGGGCCTTCGCTGCCCGGTCGTGTCCCCCGGCGTGGTGTAGATGCCGGCAGGGTGCCAACGCGGACAGATGGCTACGGGACCGGGTCGATCGGATGCCGGCCGTCATGCGGCGCGCGTCCGCCGCGATCGCCCCGCCGCCCGACCGGCTCCGCGGTCCGCCGTCCCTCCCCGCCGGGCCCCGAGCCCCGGGCGGCCGACCCGCCTCCCCCTTCTCCTATCGGGTAGTGCCTGGGGGGTCGAGGGGGGGCGGCGAGCGCCCCCTTCGGGCCGCCCCGAGACCCACCCGGTCGTCCGGGAGCAAGGGAGCCACCGCCCGGGCCTTCGGCCCAGAGGCCCGCGCATGCGGGCGACGGCGCCAAAGCGCCGCGGGCCCCCTCCCGCCCTCTCTGAGCGGAAGCTGCACCACTGCCAGGGACCCCCGGACAACCGTTGAAATCCAGTTAACGCCCGGGGCATGAATCAAGCGATTCCAAATACTTGACCTACGCGCTCGACCCCGGGCACCCCCCGGGCAAAGCCACGCCTCCGTGCGTGCCCGGCCTTTCGCAGGGGTCTCTCCGAGGGGCGGCCCGTGGTGGGCCGCCCCTCAGCGTCTCAGCCTGTGACGGGGCGCGTCAGCCCCAGCAGAGCTTCAGGCCTTCCGCGGAGGTGATCGACTTGACGCCTTCGACGGGCGTGTCGGTGACCAGGGCCACGCCGGTGTCGAAGAAGGTCTTCCCGTCGGTCGCCTTCGGCAGGGTTCCGTCCTTGGCGAAAGCGGCAATGGCCTCGATTCCCAGCGACGCCATCTGCAGCGGATACTGCTGCGACGTGGCCCCGAAGGCGCCGGCCGCGACATTCTTCACGCCCGGGCAGCCGCCATCCACCGACACGATGGTCACGCCCTTCTCCAGGCCGGCCGACTGCAGCGCCTGGAATGCGCCGGCCGCGGCAGGCTCGTTGATGGCGTAGACGAGGTTGATCTTCGGATCGACCGACAGCAGCTTCTCCATGCCGTCGACCCCGCCCTCCTCGCTGCCCTGGGTCACCTCGTGGCCGACGATGCGCGGATCGTCCTCGTCCCCGATCACGCCGGGGTCCTTCACGTCGACGCCGAAGCCCTTCAGGAAGCCCTGGTCGCGGGCGACGTCGACGGTGGGATGGGAGATGAGGGCGTTCAGCATCGCGATCCTGGCGTTGGCCGCATCGCTGCCGAGCTTGGCCTTGGCCCATTCGCCGATCAGCACGCCCGCCTCGAAGTTGTCCGTGGCGAAGGTGGAGTCGGCCGCATCGGCCGGCGACAGCGGCGTGTCGAGCGCGATGACCAGGATGCCGGCGTCGCGGGCCTGCTCGACCAGCGGGACGATCGCCGCCGGGTCGGAGGCGGTGATAAGGATCCCCTTCACCCCGTCCGCCATGCAGGCCTCCACGGCGGCCACCTGGCTCTCGTGGTCGCCGTCGAACTTCCCGGCGGCCGTCTTCAGCGTGACCCCGAGCTCCTTGGCCTTGGCCTCCGCGCCGTCACGCATCTTCATGAAGAACGGGTTGGAGTCCGTCTTGGTGATGAGGCAGGCAGAAACGTTCCCCTCAGCAAACGCGGTGCTGGAGAGCGCCAGAAGCGCAAGTGCAGTGCCGACGAGCATTCTCTTCATTCGTTCCTCCGGTTTTCTGATGTGAGTTCACCGTCCCAGGCTCGAACAGACCTGGCGAGAGCGTGGCGGCAGGAAGGCCCCCGTCGGCCACCCCTCCACATGAGGGATGGATGCCGAAGCCTTTGCTCACGGACGTCGTGGCGTCCTGACCGATACCCCCTCGCCGCATCCTTTAAGCATATTTCATACAAAACTCAAGAATCTTTTGTTGAAAGATCGCCATCGGCCCGCACGTCTCGCGCCGCCCCTTGACTGAACGCCTGATCGACCAGTCGCGCTTGCGCCCGGAGGTTGCGCCGCTCCTTGGCGGCGACGAGGCGGAGGTCTCTTTGCGCTTCGGTCGTCCGATGCGTTCACGAGGAAATCCCCGAAAGCCGAAACCAGGCCTGCGCAGGCCCCGCCGCCGCGCCGCCGCGCCGGCCCGAGCTCTCGATGGCCGGGAAGGACGAGCACGACCGTTTCGACGGCTGCACCGCGTCCCGGGACGCGACCTTCGACCCCCGGACAACGGTTGAAATCCGGTAAACGGCGAAAGATGATATCGTTTTATATCAGTTGGTTATACCGCTTGCCCGGGCCCGGACAACCCCCGGACAGCCGCGACGCCGTCAGCCCGCCGCGAGCAGCGCGAGCACCGCGTCCGACACCGCGCGTTCCGCGTCGATGCGGCCCCCCTGGCCTTCCCAGATCGGCTGCAGCCGCAACGCCCCGGCGAGGAGCGCCGAGACCGCGAAGAGCCGCGGCTCCGCCGGCGCCGGCGGGATCGCGCCCTCGGCGACGCCGAGCTCGATCAGCCCTTCGAGCAGCACCAGCATCCGCGCATCGGCCTCGGCCAGCGCCGCGCGGGTCTCGGCCGCGAGGCTCGCGAGGAAGTCGGCGCGCTGGACGTGCTGCAGCAGCCGCGCATGCACCCGGTCGCCGGCCATCCGCCGCCAGGCGATGGCGACGACGTCGCGCAGGACGGCCTCGAACGGCCGCGCCGCATCGACTTCCTCGAGCGCTGCGCAGGTCGCCTCGTTCCAGTCGGCCACCAGCCGGGCATGGAGGTCGTCCTTGGACGGAAAGTGGCGGTAGACGGTGCCCTTGGCGTATTCGGCGCGGTCGGCGATCTGCTCGATCGTCACCGCCTGCCAGTCGTCGCGCGCCATCAGCCCGACGGCGGCCTCGAGCAGCCGCGCCTCGCGCTCCCGGAGTTCCCGCGTCCTGCGCTCGATGGTGCCGATGACCGTTCCTCCTGCGTGGCGGCCGCGAGCATGGAAGGGCGACGCTTAACGGCAGGTAAACGGACCGCATCCGGCATTCATCCTTTACCGGCCCCGCGGCGGCTGCATATCTAGGCCGAGGCTGGACGGAGCGGCGATGCCGGGGACGAGGCCGGTGCGGTCGGGGCTGCTGCCGCGGCTCGAGGCGAACTTCCTGCGCGGGCTGGCGGTGGTGCTGCCGGCGGGGCTGACGGTGCTGCCGATCGTCTGGCTGGTGCAGCTGATCGACGCGCGGGTCGATCCCCTGGTGCCGGGGCACCTGCCGTTCACGCAGATCGCCGGCGTCGGGGTGCTGATCTTCGCGAGCTTCACCATCGCCGTGGGGATGCTGACGCGGCAGATGCTGTTCCGGCGGGCGGTCGGCGGGATCGAGGCGCTGGTCGGGCGGGTGCCGGTGGCGCGGCGGGTGCACCGGGGCGTGAAGCAGATGCTGGAGACCGCGATCGCCAAGGGCGACACCGCCTTCCGGCGGACGGCGCTGGTCGAATACCCGCGCCGCGGCAGCTGGACCGTGGTCGCGATCACCGGCGCCATCGAGGGCGAGCTGCCGGCCGCCGTCGGCGAGCCGGAGCTCCTCGGGCTGCTGGTCCCGACCGCGCCGAACCCGATCACCGGCTTCCTGATCTTCGCCCCGCGCCGCGACGTGATCCCGCTCGACATGGCGCTGGACGACGCGGCGAAGCTCGTCATCTCGGCCGGCCTGGTGCCGCCGCCCGGGTAGGCCGCTCCCCCCGGGGCGGCGACCGCCCCGCTCCGCAAGCGGGAGACGCCGCTTGTCGCGATGCCGCACATCGGCTGCCGATGCGCTTCGTGCTGCCCTGGAGCCCGGACGTGCCCTTCGGCAGCGAGACGCCGACCTCGCGGCTGCTCGCGACGCTGATGCCCTGGATGCGCTTGCGGCAGCCGGCCTGGCTGATCCTGCTCGAGCTCTTCCTCCACGACACGCTCGACGGGCGGAAGATCCTGCCGCCGACCCGCACCCTCGGCCTGACGCGCGACCCAGTCGGGCGTCCAAAGGCCCTACTCCGCTCTCGGCGGAAAACCCCCTATCTCAAAACTCACGGACAACCTCCGTGGAAACGACAACTAGCCTACAAAGCTGGCGGGCTCTTTTTCATGTGCTACCTTACGTCGAAGTTGAGGCGAATCATTCGGAAGCTCTTGGATGTTGGTTGCCAACTTGGGCGGCATGAGGATTGACTCGGCAAGCGCAAAGCGCGGCCCCGAATATCGTTGCCCCAAGTGTAGAGGCATTGTCATTCTGAAACATGGGCGGAAGGTCATCGAACACTTTGCCCATAAGCCGCCGACAGATTGTTCGTGGGCGACGGGCGAAACAAGAGCGCATCTAGAAGCGAAGGCTTTGGTTCAGGCGGCGCTTACCGGACGCGGCTTGAAGGCGGAAGTTGAATTTGTAGTCAACACGTTGCCCGGTGATCGTCGTGCCGACGTTATGGCGTGGTCGCCGAAGGGGCTGCAAATCGCGTTTGAGCTACAGCACCGCCATTGATTTGAACGAAATCGAGGCGCGCGCGTCGTCGTATGGCCGTGCGGGCATTGCCCAAATCTGGATACCCTTCTTGAAGGACGTAGTTTGGAAAGACGGCGAGCCGCGTCATGGGGGTTGGTTTGTAGAACGGTATTCGCCGCGACCGTTTGAACGTTGGGTTCACGGCTTCAACGGCAAGCATGGCATGTGGATGTATGACCCGGCCAAGAAGGAGTTTTGGCTTGGTCGGATGGCAGGCCACCAAATCTATGTTGAGGAAACGACGTGGTATTCCGAAGGCGGCGAGGAAAACTATGGCGGCGGGTTCAACCGCTGGTCAAAGCGATACAAGGAACTCACGTTGGAAGGGCCGCACAAAGCCGACAAGCTTCTGATTAAGGTCGAAGCACGGAAGGCGTTCGCGACGAAGGATTATACGTGGCCTGCCGGGCGCATAGCGCGCCTGATACCCGCCTGACATGGGAAGCCTACGGGCAGGGCTCGGCCTTCGCGGACCTACCCATAACCTGCCCGCTAGCGATGTGCTTCGGGCGAAATACCTCTAACCATTTGATTTTATTGGCGCACCCGACAGGATTCGAACCTGTGACCTCTGCCTTCGGAGGGCAGCGCTCTATCCAGCTGAGCTACGGGTGCCGGGCGCCCTGTATAGGGCAGGGCGGCGGGGTCCGCAATCGGCGAAACCGCTCGCCGGCAGGCCCGGTCAGGCGGCGGCCCAGACGAGGCCGCGGCGGAGGATCGTCGCCATCTCGGGGACGTCGAACTCGCGCGCGACGTGGCCGAGCGAGCTGAAGAAGACGCGGCCCCGGCCGTAGCGGGTCTTCCAGACCACCGGCATCACCGTGCCGTCGATCCAGTCGGCGTGCTCGCCGGTGAAGGTCGTGGTCGCCAGCACCTCGCAGCGCGGGTCGACGTGCATGTAGTATTGCTCCGAGCGGTAGGGGAAGCTCGCGATCCCCGCCATCACCGGGTCGTCGGGGCGAGTCACGTCGACCCGGTAGTCGATGACGTTGCCCGGGTGCGCCACCCACTGGCCCCCGACCATGAACTGGTACTCGGGGTCGTTGCGGAAGGCGTCGGCGATGCCGCCGTGGTAGCCGCCGAGCCCGACCCCGCCGCCGACCGCCGCGGTCAGGTTGGCGAGCTCCGCCTTGCCGATCGTCGACATGCTCAGGATCGGCACGATCAGGCTGTAGCCGGCGAGCCCGGGGTCGGCGAAGGCGGCGCTGCCCTCGGCCGTCGTCACCTCGAAGCCCTCCTCGGCGAGGAGGGCTTCGACGCGGGCCGCGCCCTTGCGCGGCTCGTGGCCTTCCCAGCCGCCCCAGGCGATCAGCGCCTTGCGCATGTCCTCCCTCCCTCAGCCGAGCGGCGCGTCTTCCGCGAGCGGCCGCGGCCGCCCGACCCGCGTCGCGATGTCGACGAAGCGGCCGTCGGCGGCGGAGCGGCCGAAGGCCTCCATGACCTCGAGCGCGTGCAGCGCCAGCTCGCCCGAGGCGCGGTGCGGACGGCCGGCGCGGATCGCGGCCGCCATGTCGGCGAGGCCCAGCGAGCGCAGGTTGCCCTCGGTCCAGGGACGCCCTACCGGGACCGGCTGCCAGTCCCCGCCCTTGGGCAGGAACTCGACCTCGCCGCCGAACCAGTTGGGGTCGGGGACGACCAGGCTGCCCTCGGTGCCGTAGACCTCGAGCGGCAGGTGGCGGTGTCCGGGGACGTCGAAGCTCACGGTCAGCGCCACGACGGCGCCGTTCGCGAACTCGAGCGTGCCCGAGGCGTGGGTCGGGACCTCGACCTCGATCGTCTCGCCGGCGCGCGGCTGGCTGGTGATCGTCCGGATCGGCCGCGGGCGCGGGGACATGCCGGCGACGCGGACCACCGGCCCGAGCAGGTTGACGAGCGTGGTGACGTAGTAGGGGCCCATGTCGAGCATCGGGCCGCCGCCCTGCTTGTAGTAGAAGTCGGGGTTCGGGTGCCAGCGCTCGTGGCCGGGACACATGAAGAAGGCCGTCCCGCCGACCGGGTCGCCGAGGTGGCCCGCGTCGAGGAACTCGCGCGCCGCCTGGTGCGCGCCGCCGAGGAAGGTGTCGGGAGCGCAGCCGATGCGCAGGCCGCGCGCCGCGGCCTCGTCGGCGAGGACGGCAGCCTCGGCGAAGTCGACCCCGAGCGGCTTCTCGGAATAGACGTGCTTGCCGGCGGCGACCGCCTGCCGGCTGACGGCGACATGCACGGCCGGGATCGTCAGGTTCAGCACGATCTCCACCGCCGGGTCGGCGAGGAGCGCGTCGACGCCGACCGCGCGAGCGCCGAACTCGCGGGCGCGCGCCTCGGCCGCGTCGGGGTTCTGGTCGGCGACCGCGACGACCTCGATCCCCGGGAACAGCCGCGCCGCCGCGAGATAGGTGCCGCTGATGTTGCCGCACCCGATGACCCCGATCCCGACCGCCTCCACCGGCTTCCTCCCGATCCTTCCCAGATCGTGATCGTCGATCGCGCCGGCCGGCGCAAGCGGCTCCGTGAACGATTCTGAGGCGGCTAGGCCCGCGCCGGCTTCAGCCGGTCGGGGCGGCCGTAGACCGGGGCGGTCAGCACCGTCTGCGGCTTCAGCCCGCCGAGCTCGAGGGTGCGGGCGCGCATCACCTCGATCGCCTCGCCCGACCCCGCCGGCAGCGCCTCGGGGTCGATCGCCGGGCCGATGGTCAGCCGGTAGCGCTGGCGGGTCTTGTTCAGCACCTCGTGGAACAGGGTGATGTCGCGCAGCGTCGGGTGGATGCGGTCGAAGAGGTAGAAGAGCGCCGAGTTGCGGGCGGTGATGTGCAGCGGGATCACCGGCAGGTCGAACCTGCGCGCGAGCATCGCCCCCGACGCCATCCACGGCCGCTCGTTCAGCCACCACCAGCGCCGCTTGGCGAGCCGTCCCGACGGGAAGAGCACCGCCAGCCGCCCGGCGGCGAAGGCCGTGCGGGCGTAGTCCATGGTCTCGCGGTTCTGCTTGTGGGTCCGCTTCTCCGGCCGCCACTCGACCGGCGCGATCAGCTCGCCGAGCGCGGGCAGCACCCGGATCGCGTCGGCGTTGGCGAAGATGAAGAGGTCGGGCCGCCGCTGCGCCAGCGCGCCGAAGAGCACGATCCCGTCGGCGATGCCGGTCGGATGGTTGGCGACGATCATCGCCGGGCCGGTCAGCGGCACGTTCTCGAGGCCGGTGACCTCGACGTGCCGCGCGATCATGTCGTAGAGCGACTGCATCGCGGCGGCGGCCGGCATCGGCGCCAGCGCCTCGCCGATCTTCACCGTCCGCTCGTAGTGCAGCAGCCGATGCAGCACCGCCGTGGCCAACGCCACCGCGGGGCCCCCGCGCCGCATCCAGGGTGCCCGCTCCTCGATCAGCTGGTCGACGACGTCGCGCATGATGCCCTCGTATCGTGACTCCGCGACCGCCGGGTGACAAGGGCGCCCCGATCGCAGGCCTAGCCGGTGCGCAGCAACCGGCCGACGATCTCGCCGGTGTCGCGCGACAGCCCCGGGGCGGCCGCCAGCCGCTCGAGCTCGGCCCGCATCAGCGCCTGCCGCCCGGCGTCGAACATCCGCCAGGTGCCGAGCGAGGCCGCCAGCCGCGCCGTCGTCTGCGGATTGACCGGGTCGAGCCGGATCAGCCAGTCGACGACGAAGCGGTAGCCGGCGCCGTCGGCCCGGTGGAAGCCCGCCGGGTTGCCGGTGGCGAACGCACCGACCAACGCGCGCATCCGGTTCGGGTTGCGCCAGTCGAAGTCGGGATGCCCGGTGAGCGCCTCGACCACGCCGACCGCGCGGTCGGGCGGGGTCAGCGACGCCTGCACCGAGAACCACTTGTCGACGACGAGCCGGTCGTGCCGCCAGGCGGCGTGGAAGTCGGCGAGCGCCGCCTCGGCGCGTCCCGCGGCGACGAGGAGCGCCAGCGCCGTCATCCGCTCGGTCATGTTGTCGGCGGCGGCGAACTGCGCGGCGGCGGCCCGCGCCTCCGGGTCGAGCGCCGTCAGGTAGCCGAGCGCCCGCGCCCGCAGCGCCCGCCGGCCGGCGGCGCCGGCGTCGGGGCTGTAGGGGCCCGGAACCGCGTTGTCGCGGTAGAGCGGTTCCAGCCGGTCGCCGAGCGCCCGCGCCGCCTCGGCCTCGAGCCGGCGGCGGGCCGCCCAGACCGCGAGCGGGTCGGGGGGCGTGCCGCCGGCCGCGATGTGCGCGATGACCTCGTCCTCGGACGGCAGCCCGAGCGCCAGCGCCTTGAACGCCGGGTCGAGCCGCGCGTCGTCGGCCACCGCGGCCAGCGCGCCCAGCCAGGCCGGATCCGCTGCGGCGCCCGGGTCCGCCGCCATCCCGGCGAGGAGCGCCAGCGCGAACGACCGGCCTGCCTCCCAGCGGTTGAAGGGGTCGCCGTCGCGGGCGAAGAGAAACGCCCTCTCGGCCGGCGTCGTCGCCCGCTCGAGGATGACCGGCGCCGAGAATCCGCGCATGAGCGACGGGACCGGCCGCGCCGGCAGCTCCCACTCGAACGACTGCGCGGCCTCGGTCAGCTCGACGAGCCCCTCGGCCATCGGCTGCCCGTCGGGGTCGAGGAGCCCGTAGGCGACCGGGATGACGACCGGCGCCTTCTCGGGCTGTCCCGGGGTCGGCGGCGTCTCCTGCGCGAGGTCGAGCCGGTAGCGGGTTCCGTCCCATGCCTCGGTGGCGCGGACCCGCGGCGTGCCGGCCTGGGAATACCAGCGGCGGAACTGGGTCAGGTCGCGGCCGGAGGCGTCCTCGAAGACCCGGATCCAGTCCTCGATGGTGCAGGCCTGGCCGTCGTGGCGCTCGAAGTAGAGGTCGAGGGCCTTCGAGTAGGTCTCGGGGCCGACGAGGCGGCGCAGCATGCCGATCAGCTCGGCGCCCTTCTCGTAGACGGTCGCGGTGTAGAAGTTGTTGATCTCGACGTATTCCGCCGGCCGCACCGGGTGGGCGAGGGGGCCCGCGTCCTCGCGGAACTGGGTGGCGCGCAGCCGGATCACGTCCTCGATGCGCTTGACCGGGGCCGAGCGCATGTCGCCGGAGAACTGCTGGTCGCGGAAGACCGTCAGGCCCTCCTTCAGCGACAGCTGGAACCAGTCGCGGCAGGTGATGCGGTTGCCGGTCCAGTTGTGGAAATACTCGTGGGCGATGATCGCCTCGATCGACTTGTAGTCGGCGTCGGTGGCGGTCTCGGGGCTCGCCAGCACGAAGCGGGAGTTGAAGACGTTGAGCCCCTTGTTCTCCATCGCGCCCATGTTGAAGTCGTCGACGGCGACGATCATGAAGCGGTCGAGGTCGTACTCGCGCCCGTAGGCCTCCTCGTCCCAGCGCATGGCGCGCTTCAGCGAGTCCATGGCGTAGCCGCAGCGCGGCTCGTCGCCGGCCCTGACCCAGATCTGCAAGAGCACGTCGCGGCCCGAGCGGGTGACGAAATGGTCCTCGACCGCCTTGAGGTCGCCGGCGACCAGCGCGAACAGGTAGGAGGGCTTGCGGAACGGGTCCTCCCACTCCGCCCAGCCGGGGCCGGCGGCGATCAGGTTGCCGTTGGAGAGCAGCACGGGCGCCTCGCCCTCGATGCGGACCTTGAATCGGGCCATCACGTCGGGGCGGTCGGGCCACCAGGTGATCTTGCGGAAGCCCTGCGCCTCGCACTGGGTGCAGAACATGCCGCGCGAGACGTAGAGGCCTTCGAGCGCGGTGTTGGCCTCGGGCGCGATCTCGACCTCGGCCTCCCAGACGAAGACGCCCGGAACGTGGTCGGCGGCGACGGTCAGTCCCTCGTCGTCGACGGCCAGCGCGTTCCCCGGCACCGGGGTGCCGTCGATGGCGGCCGAGACGAGCTTCAGGTTGCGCCCGTCGAGCCTGAGGTCGACCGGACCCTCGTCGGCCCGCGCCGGGTTGCGGTAGAAGGCGATCCGCGACCGCACCCGCGTCGCCTTCGGGTCGAGCACGAAGACGAGTTCCACCGTCTCGACCAGGTACTGCGGCAGACGGTAGTCCGAGAGGCGGATGGTGGGGGGGGCGGCATCGAGGCGCATCGCGATCACTCCACCGGCGGAGGCCGGACGGTCGGAGGCTGTATCCCGCGGGCGACCCGCGTCAAGGCCGTTGGCCGGCGCCTCCCCGGAGGCCCCGGGCTGCGACGGATGAAACGGGACGGCCACGGGGGCGCAACAGCGGTTTGGCACAAGCGCGGTCATCCGCCACGAGGAGGCTCCGAGATGTTCCGCCGCCGCCCGATCCTGACCGCCTTCGCCGTCGCCTGTCTCGCCTGGGCCGGGCTCGCCTGCGGCGCCTTCGCCGCATGATGCGTCGCCCGATCGCGGCGGCGAGCCTGCACCAGGGGCCGCTCGGCACGGTCGCCTACTTCCAGCTCGGCGACGCCGGCGCGCGGGTGGTCACCGCGACCTTCGCGGAGCGCGACTCCGCAACCTTCGCGATGCCCGGCTTCCAGGGCTCGCGCTTTGCGCGGAGCGGTGCCGCGGTCGCCGTCTCGGTGCGGGCGGTCACGCAGGCGGCGGGGCTCTAGTCTCTCGACGCGGCCGCCGGCTCGCCCTATCCTTCGATCGGAGCGACAACATGCAGCCGCGGAACATGGTCAAGCCCGTCGTAGGCATCATCGGCAACGCGCACCTCGTCAACAACGAATATCCGGTCCAGGCGGTCGGCGTCGCCAACATCGACGCGGTCGCCGACCTCACCGGGGCGATCCCGCTGGTGGTGCCGGCGCTGCCGCGGATCGGGGCGATCGCCGACCTGATCGAGGCCTGCGACGGCTTCCTCTTCACCGGCGGGCGGCCGAACGTGCACCCGAGCCACTACGGCCACGAGCCGACCGAGAAGCACGGCGCCTTCGACCCCGATCGCGACGCGGTCACGCTGCCCTTGATCCGCGAGTGCGTGGCGCGCGGCGTGCCGGTCTTCGGCATCTGCCGCGGCTTCCAGGAGTTCAACGTCGCCTTCGGCGGGACGCTGCACCCGGAGATCCGCGAGATCCCCGGGCGGATGAACCACCGCATGCCGCCCGACGGCACGCTCGAGGAGAAGTTCGAGCACCGCCACCTGGTCTCGCTGACCGAGGACGGCGCCTTCCACCACGTCCTCGGGGCGCGCGAGGTGCTGGTGAACTCGCTGCACGGCCAGGGGATCCTCGACAGGGGCGGCCGGATCGTCATCGAGGGCTACGCGCCCGACGCGACCCCCGAGGCGATCGTCGTCGAGGCGGCGCCGGGGTTCGCGATGGCCGTGCAATGGCACCCGGAATGGAACGCCGCCAACGACCCGGTCTCGCGGCCGCTGTTCCAGGCCTTCGGCGCCGCCGTCGCCGGCCACGCCCGGCATTCGGCGGCCGCCTGAAATTGGCGCCGCGCCCCTGCGGGGGGTGTCGGGCGAATCCTAATGCGTTGAAAAGTAAAGATAAGGCCTGTGCCTGCTAACCGGGCGTCAACCATTGTCCGCGCCCGAATTGGGTGTCCGAGTGGCCTCTGCCCGCATCTTCCGGCCGTGCCGAGGGGACGTTCCGTTTCCCCCGGACAACGATTGGAATCCGGTTAATGTCCGGGGCGTGAACCCTGCGATTCCAATGACTTGATCGACTTGTCCGAGCTCGGACAACCCCGGACGAAGCCACGATCGGCCCGGGCTCGCGGTCTCTCCGAGCTATCGGCAGAGGATCGGGACGACCGCCTGCTCGAAGCCGTCGGGGGCGCCGTCGTCCATGTCGAAGCGGCCGAGGCCGCCGTCGGCGGCGGCGACGCCGCTGCGGCGAAGGAAGTCGGCGAGCTCGTCCTCGCGCAGCGCGTAGTTGACGTTCTGCGGCAGGCTGCCGGTCGCCTCGACGATATAGTCCTCGGACAGTCGCGCCACGACGAGCCCGAGCACCGAGCCGCGGGCGTCGATCAGCGGCCCGCCGCTGTTGCCGGGCTGCACCGGCGCGGTGAAGCTGAAGAAGCGGCCGTCGTCGTCGACCCCGGCCAGCGCGCTGACGTTGCCCGAGGTCAGGTTCAGCGACGTCCCGGCGATGCTGTAGTAGGGAAATCCCGCCGCATGCACCCGCTGGCCGAGCCGCACCTTGCCGCTGGCGAGCGAGAGCCAGCTGCGCGAGCGCTCGGGGGTCATCAGCGCGGCGACGTCGAGGTCGGCATCGGAGGCGACGACGGTCAGCTCGGTGCCGTCGGCGAGCGCCACGCGCGGGCAGCCGTCGACCACGTGGTCGGCCGTCACGACGACCCGCGACGAGACGTAGAAGCCGCTGCCGGTGCTCGTCGCCTCGTCCCCGGGCAGGCCGGCGGCGCGCGGCGTCAGGACGGCCGGGGTAGGGTGCGCGGCGGCGCGGGCGTCGGCCTGGCCGAGCAGCGCCGAGGTCTCGCCGACCAGGGCGCTGAGCCGGCCGCCGCGCGGCAGGTCCCAGGGCTCCGGCTGGCCGGGGCGGATGCTGCTGGCGATCAGGTCCAGCCACCCGGCCTCGTCGCGGCCGCCGGCGACGTAGACGGTCGACCAGCCCTCGGCGGTCAGGTCCGAGCGGGTGTAGAAGTCGCGGCCGTCGCCGAGGACGCCGCTCGTCACCATCAGGCCGGGGTCGCGAAGGGCGACGAGCGCGTCCGGCCGGGTGTTGGCGCGGCGGGAGGCGTCGTGCCAGCGCGCCGCTCCGTTGGCGTCGAAGCGGTGGGTCAAGAGCGTCAGGCTGCCGCCGCGGCTCCAGCGCCGCTCGCCGCCCTCCTCGGCCTCGGGGGCGGTCAGCGCGTCGAGCGGCAGCGCCAGCGAGACGCCGAGGTCGGGCAGGTAGCGGAAGTCCCAGCCGTCGCGGCCGACCGCGTCGAGGAAGCCGAGGACCAGCGCCCCGGCATGGGCATCGAGCGCCGCGGCGTCGTACTCGCGGAAGGCGTAGCCCTGCATCGCCGACTGGCTGCGGTCGGTCCAGGTGCCGTCGAGCGGGCCGCGATAGTCCCCGGCCTCGGCCAGGGCGGTCTGCAGCAGGCGCCGCTCGGAGGCGGTGAAGGCGGCGGCGTCGAAGGGCCGGAACAGCGACTCGGCCGCGGCGGAGGTCTTCGGCGGCAACCCGGCGAGCAGCGACACACACACAAGCACAATCCGCCACATGGCCGGAATCCCCTCACCCGCGGCGAGGGTAGCACGGCCTGGGCGATTGCCCCAACCGACAAGTTAAATATTCCTAAACGGCCGGCGGCCGCTACAGCATCGACGGCACGACCTGGTCCGGCGGGCGATGGCCGTCGATGAAGGTCTTGATGTTGATGATGACCTTCTCGCCCATCTCGAGCCGGCCCTCGACCGTCGCCGAGCCCATGTGCGGCAGTAGCAGGACGTTGGGCAGGTCGCGCAACCGCGGGTTGACGTCGTGGCCGTGCTCGTAGACGTCGAGGCCGGCGCCGCCGAGCTCGCCCGCGCGCAGCATCCGCGTCAGCGCGTTCTCGTCGATCACCTCGCCGCGGGCGGTGTTCACGATGAAGGCGTTGGGCTTCATCAGCTTGAGCCGGCGCGCGTTCATCAGGTGGAACGTCGAGGGGGTGTGCGGCACGTTGATCGACAGGATGTCGATTCGCGCCAGCATCTGGTCGAGGCTCTCCCACCAGGTGGCGCCGAGCTCCGCCTCGATGTCGGGGTGCAGCCGCCGCCGGTTGTGGTAGTGGATGACCAGCCCGAAGGTCTTCGCCCGCCGCGCGATGGCGCGGCCGATGCGGCCGAGGCCGAGGATGCCGAGGTTCTTGCCGGCGATCCGGCGGCCGACCAGCGCGTTCGGGCTCCAGCCCTCCCAGTCGCCGCGCTGCATCAGCAGGGCGCCCTCGGGCAGCCGCCGCGGCACGGCGAGGATCAGCGCCATCGCCATGTCGGCGGTGTCCTCGGCCAGCACTCCGGGCGTGTTCGACACCATGATCCCGCGCTGCAGCGCCGTCGCCACGTCGATATGGTCGAAGCCCGCGCCGTAGTTGGCGATCAGCCTGAGGTTCGGGCCGGCCTGGGCGAGCAGCTTCTGGTCGATGCGGTCGGTGATCGTCGGGACCAGCACGTCGGCCTCGGCCATGGCGCGGCCGAGCTCGTCCTGAGTCATCGGCCGGTCGTCGGCGTTCAGCGTGACGTCGAAGAGCTCCCGCATCCGCGATTCGACGGGGGCGGGGAGGCGGCGGGTCACCACGACGCGCGTGCGGGCTGACGGCATGCGGTTTTCCTGTTTGTCGATGCCGGGATTGGCGTTATGCTGCGGCGAACAATTGCACGGGCGGGCCGGAGAGATCCAGCACTTCCCGGCCACGAGGACGAGAGCAGGATCCGGGATGACGATGGAGATGTGGCGCCTCGCCGTGGCGGCGGCATTCCTGCTGGCGGCGGCCTACGGCGCCTCGGCCGAGGAGGCCGCGGCGGCGCGCGGCGCGGTGACGAACCTGCCGGTGCCGCGGTTCGTCTCGATGCGCGGCGACAGCGCCAACGCCCGGCGCGGCCCGAGCCTCGACCAGCGGGTCGACTGGGAGTTCGTCGAGCGCGGCATGCCGCTCGAGATCACCGCCGAATACGGCCAGTGGCGCCGGGTCCGCGACGCCGACGGCGCCGGCGGCTGGGTGCATGGCGCGCTGCTCTCGGGCATCCGGACGGCCCTCGTCGAGGGCAACGCCCCGGTGCCGCTCCGGGCGGCGCCGAGCGAGGGCGCGGCGGTCCGGGCGATGGCCGAGCCCGGGGTCGTCGGCCGGCTCCGGGCCTGCAACGACAGCTGGTGCGAGATCGTGGCGGGCGGGGTCGAGGGCTGGTTGCCGCGGGCGGCCATCTGGGGCGTCGAGCCCGGCGAGACCATCGAGTAGTTCCGGGAGCGGTCCGGCGACCGGCCGCCGCTCCTCCTCGTCAGGGCCGCCGGCTGCGCACGCGGATGACCACGTCGACGCGGACGAGCTCGGCGCCCGGCGGCACCGGCGGGGGGCCGGCGAGGACAGCGGCCTCGACCGGGGCGTCGACCAGCCGGCCGTCCTCCTCCCAGTAGTAGTGCGGGTGCTCGTCGACGCGGGTGTCGAAGTAGGAGCGCGCCCCGTCGACGGTGACCTCCTGCAGCAGCCCGACCGCGCAGAAGGCGCGCAGCGTGTTGTAGACGGTGGCGAGCGACACCGGGGCGTCGCCGTTCCGGGCGGCCTCGTGCAGCCACTCGGCGGTCACGTGCCGGTTGCGGCCGTCGCCGACCAGGAGCTCGGCGAGCAGCAGCCGCTGCCGGGTCGGCCGCAGCCGGCCGACCGCGAGCCATTGCGCCGCGCGGGTCCGCGCGGGACGGCGTTCCTGCTTCCTGGCCGCGTGCACGTCCTTGTTCCGTTCGCCTGCTCGTACCCGAAGATAACCAGATCAGGCCACGACTTCCAGACGCTTCGGGAGCCCGGGCTTGCGCCGGCGCGGGCCCGGGTGCTAGAGGTCGCGCGACGGAAAAGGGGGAGGCCCGCGACCGCGATGACCGGCCGACCGACACGCATCGACTTCGACGGGCTGATGGCCTGCGCCCGCGGCGAGATGTTCGGCCCCGGCAACCCGCAGCTCCCGGCGCCGCCGATGCTGATGATGGACCGCGTCACCGAGATCTCCGCCGATCGCGGCAGCGCCGGCAAGGGCCACGTGGTCGCCGAGTTCGACGTGAAGCCGGACCTCTGGTTCTTCCAGTGCCATTTCCTCGGCGACCCGGTGATGCCCGGCTGCCTCGGCCTCGACGCGCTCTGGCAGCTGACCGGCTTCAACCTCGGCTGGCGCGGCATGCAGGGCCGCGGCCGCGCCCTCGGGGTCGGCGAGGTCAAGTTCACCGGCATGGTGACGCCGAAGGTCAAGCTCATCGAATACACCGTCGATTTCACCCGCGTCATCGACCGCAAGCTCAAGCTCGGCATCGCCAACGGCGAGATGCGGGCCGACGGCGAGGTCATCTATTCGGCGACCGACATGAAGGTCGGGCTGTTTTCGGACTGAAGGAGGACCGGCCATGCGCCGTGTCGTGATCACCGGCCTCGGCATCGTGTCGTCGATCGGCAACGATGCCGACGCCGTCGCCGCCTCGCTGAAGGCCGGCCGCTCGGGGATCAGCTTCGCCCCGGAATACGCCGAGCACGGCTTCCGCTGCCAGGTGCACGGGCGTCCGCAGATCGACGTGACCGAGCACATCGACAAGCGCCAGCTGCGCTTCATGGGCGACGGCGCCGCCTACGCCTACCTCGCGATGCAGCAGGCCATCGCCGACGCCGGGCTTGAAGAGTCCGACGTCTCGAACGAGCGCACCGGGCTCATCGCCGGATCCGGCGGCCCCTCGACCCGCAACATGTTCGAAGCCCACCGCACGGTGATCGAGAAGGGCTCGCCCAAGCGCATGGGCCCCTTCATGGTGACGCGCTGCATGTCCTCGACGGTCTCGGCCTGCCTCGCCACGCCGTTCAAGATCCGCGGCCTCAACTACTCGATCACCTCGGCCTGCTCGACCTCGGCCCATTGCATCGGCAACGGCGTCGAGCAGATCCAGTGGGGCAAGCAGGACATCGTCTTCGCCGGCGGCGGCGAGGAGCTCGACTGGACGCTCAGCTGCCTCTTCGACGCCATGGGCGCCATGAGCACCAAGTACAACAACCAGCCCGACAAGGCCTCGCGCGCCTTCGACGCCGACCGCGACGGCTTCGTGATCGCCGGCGGCGGCGGCATGGTGGTGCTCGAGGAACTCGAGCACGCCCGCGCGAGGGGCGCGAAGATCTACGCCGAGGTGACCGGCTACGGCGCCACCTCCGACGGCCACGACATGGTCGCGCCCTCGGGCGCTGGCGGCGAGCGCGCCATGCGCCTTGCGCTCTCGACCCTGCCGCCCGAGCGCCGCGTCGGCTACATCAACGCCCACGGCACCTCGACCCCGGTCGGCGACGTCAGCGAGGTCCAGGCCGTCCGCCGCGTCTTCGGCGAGGGCGCGACCCCGCCGATCAGCTCGACGAAATCGATGACCGGCCACAGCCAGGGCGCGACCGGGGCGCAGGAGGCCATCTACTGCCTCCTGATGCTCAAGGACGACTTCATCGCTCCCTCGATCAACGTCGAGACGCTCGACCCAGACATCCGCCCCGGCGAGATCGCGACCGCGCGCGTCGACGCCGCCGGCCTCGACACCGTGATGACCAACAGCTTCGGCTTCGGCGGCACCAACGCCTCGCTGCTGCTCAGCCGGGTCGACGGGTGACGGCGGTGGGGCAGGCGGGGCTCCTCTCCGGCAAGCGCGCGCTGATCCTCGGCGTCGCCAACGACCATTCGATCGCCTGGGGGATCGCGCGGATGTTCGCCGCGCACGGGGCCGAGCTCGGCTTCACCTACCAGGGCGAGGGCTTCGAGCGCCGCGTCGTCCCGCTCGCCGAGAGCGTCGACGGCCGCTTCGTCGTCCCCGCCGACGTGCAGGACCCGGAGTCCCTCGACGCCGTCTTCGCCAAGGTCGCCGACACCTGGGGCAGCCTCGACGTCCTCGTCCACGCCATCGCCTATTCCGACAAGGCCGAGCTCGACGGCCGCTTCCTCGATACGAGCCGCGCCAACTTCCTGAAGTCGCTCGACATCTCCTGCTACAGCCTGGTCGACCTGACTCGCCGCGCGGCACCGCTGATGCAACGCGGCGGCGCGGTCCTGACCCTCACCTACCTCGGCGCCCAGCGGGTCACGCCGCACTACAACGTCATGGGCGTCGCCAAGGCCGCGCTCGAGAGCTCGGTCCGCTATCTCGCCAACGACCTCGGCCCCGCCGGCATCCGCGTCAACGCGATCTCGCCCGGGCCGATGCGGACGCTGGCCGGCGCCGCCATCGCCGGTTCGCGCAAGGTCTACCGCGCCACCGAGCTCAACGCCCCGCTGCGCGCCAACGCCACCCTCGACGCCGTCGGCGGCACCGCGGTCTACCTCGCCTCCGACCTCGGCGCCTGCACCACCGGCGAAGTGATCTTCGTCGACGGCGGCTTCCACGTCCTCGGCATGGCGCAGCCCGAATATCTCGAGTGACGATGCGCTTCACCACCTCCGACGGCCTGTCGCTCGCCTGGCAGGAGGAAGGGACGGGCCTGCCCGTCCTCTGCCTCCCGGGCCTCACCCGCAACGCCGCCGACTTCGACGAGCTCGCCGCCGCCCTCGCCGGCCGGGTGCGGCTGATCCGCCTGACGCTGCGCGGCCGCGGCGCTTCCGCCCGCGACCCGAACCCGGCCAACTACAACGTCGGCGTCGAGGCCCGCGATGTCGTCGAGTTCCTCGACTTCCTCGGCCTGCCCAAGGTGACGATCGTCGGCACCTCCCGCGGCGGCATCATCGCGATGCTGCTCGCCGCCACCGCCCACGACCGCCTCGCCGGCGTGCTGCTCAACGACGTCGGCCCCGAGCTCGCGCCCGAAGGGCTCGCCGCGATCATGACCTACCTCGGCGTGCCCCCGAAGGCGCGCACCCTCGCCGAGGTCGTCGGCCCGCTGCGCAGCCGGATGACCGCCTTCCCCGGCCTCACCGACGCAAAGCTCCTCGGCCTCGCCGCCCGCTGGTTCGACGAGACCCCCGACGGGCTGGTGCTCAACTACGACGCCCGCATCCGCGACAACCTCGAGGCGACCGCCGGACAGGCGGCGCCCGACATGTGGCCGCTCTTCGACGCCCTCCAGGGCATTCCCGTCGCCGTCGTCCGCGGCGCCAACTCGGACCTCCTGACCCGCGAGACGGTCGCGAAGATGCGCGAGCGCCACCCCGGCCTCATCGTCGCCGAGGTCCCCGACCGGGGCCACGTGCCCTTCCTCGACGAGCCCGAGGCGCAGGCCGCGCTCGCGGCCCTGCTGGCCGAGGTCGCCGCCTGACCGACATCGCCCGCATCCGGGCCGCCGCGGCGCGGGCGCGCGGCATCCGCCCCACCCCGCTCCTCGCCGCCGCCGCCCTCGACCGCATCGCCGGCCGGCGGGTATTGGTGAAGGCCGAGTGCCTGCAGGTGACGGGCTCCTTCAAGGCCCGCGGCGCCTGGGCCGCGGTGTCGGCGCTCGCGCCCGAAGCGCGCCGGCGGGGCGTCCTCGCCTACTCGTCGGGCAACCACGCCCAGGGGATCGCCTGGGCCGCGGCCGGGCACGGCGCCCCGGCCGTCATCCTGATGCCCTCCGACGCGCCGCCGGTGAAGATCGAGCGGACCCGCGCCCTCGGCGCCGAGGTCGTCCTCTACGACCGCGCGACCGAGGACCGGGATGCGCTCGGGGCCGAGCTCGCCGCCGCGCGCGGCCTGGAGCCGATCCCGCCCTTCGACCATCCCGAGGTCATCGCCGGCCAGGGGACGACCGGGCTCGAGCTGGCGGCGCAGGCGGCCGACGAGGGAATCGTCGCGGCGGACGTGCTGGTCCCCTGCGGCGGCGGCGGGCTCGCCTCCGGGATCGCCCTGGCCTGCGAAGCCGAGGCGCCGGGCCTTCGCGTCCGCCCGGTCGAGCCGGCCGGCTTCGACGACATGGCGCGCTCCCTCGCCGCCGGCGAGCGCCTCGGCAACCCCCGGACCACCGGGTCGGTCTGCGACGCGATCCTGACCCCGCGCCCCGGATCCCTGACCTTCCCGCTGCTCGCGCGGCTGGCCGGCCCCGGGCTCGCCGTGACCGACGCCGAGGCCCTCCGGGCGATCTCCCTCGCCTTCGCCCACCTGCGGATCGTGCTCGAGCCAGGCGGCGCGGTCGCCCTGGCAGCGGCATTGTTCCGGCCCGAGGCGATCGAGGGTGACGCCGTCCTCTGCGTCGCATCGGGCGGCAACGTCGACCCGACCCTCTTCGCCGAGACCCTGCGCGGATAGGGGATCCGCTTCGGTGCGGTGCCCCGATCCAGATACGAAGCCACGTCCCGGGACCCGAAAGCCGAGGTCGCGTCCCCGCGCGCGGGGTAGCTCCCGGGTGCGGCGCCGTCCCCCCGCGATCACGGCTCGCCGCTGCGACGTCGTCCGCCGCCTCGCCCCGACGACACGTCGCCCCTGCCGACCTCGGGGCGCACCCCCTCCCGCATCGCCACGTTCGCCTTCTCTCTTTCTTCCTTTCTACCTCATCGGGCAGTGCCTGGGGGGATCGAAGGGGGGCCGGCGAGGGCCCCCCTTCGGGCCACAGGCGAGCCGCTTGGATTGAAGAGCAAGGGAGGCTCCCTCGGGCCCGAAGGCGGAGCCGCGCATGCGGCGACCGGCGTTCAAAACGCCGCCGCGCTGGCCGGGCTCTCCATGGCCGGGAAGGACGAGCGTGCCCGTCGCGACAGGCTGCACCACGTCCCGGGACCCCGCCGAAGGCCGACGGAACCCGTTGAAAAGTGGTAAACTTCCAGACATATATTCCTGCAATACCAATCCCTTGCCATTTGCCCGCACCCGCATCTGCCGGACCGCCGCGTCCCCTGCCGCCCGCCCGCCGCCGCCTCACCGCACCGGGATCTCCGACACCCGCACCACCGCCTCGGGATCCGCGACCCCCGCCTGCCCGAGCAGCTCCACGAAGGCCGCGCGCATCGCCTGCGGCGATTCCGACGGCCCGATGATCAGCGCGTCCAGCACGTCCGCCAGCGCCGTGCTCGCGCCGTCGTCGCCGTCGCGCCAGGCCAGCGGCAGCTTGTAGACCAGCTGCGGCTGCCCGCGGCAGAGCTCGACCGCGCGGACGAGGTCGCGCTGCGGCTGCAGCGCCGGCGTGAAGGCCATCCGCCACTCGCGCTCCTCGGCGAACCCCGGGTGCTTGGTCGAGAGCGCCGCGAAGTGGTAGCTGCCGACCAGCCCCCGGCACGCCCGCTCCTCGCCGATCCCCTCGAGGTACGCGCCTTCGCCCAGCAGCCCGTCGACGAACCGCCCGAACCGCGCGAAGAACTCCTCCCGCCCCGCATACTCCACCGGCCCGGTGAAGACCGCCAGCGCGTCGCTGCCCGGCCCGACCAGCGGCCCGTTGCGCAAGACGAAGGCGACGCCGCCGATGGCGCTGTAGGCCCGCCACATCGACAGCCGCCCGACCCCGTCCTCGGCCGGATCGTGCTCGGACACGCAGCCGATGTAGGTGTCGTGCGCGACCGAATGCGCCAAGGCCTCGATCCGCTCGCCGGCCCGCTGGCGGAACCCCGGCCAGATCGACTCGAGGAAGCCCATCAGCCGCGCCCCGTGCGCCCCGCGGTAGGCCCGCCCGAGCAGCTCGAGCCCGTGCCGCACCTCGGAGGAGTCGTTCATGCACTGGGTGTTGCGCAGCCAGAGCTCGCGGTTCCGCACCATGCTCATCGCCGCCGGCGCCGCCGTGTAGTGGGCGAACCGGAGCCCGCTCGCCCGCGCCTCGGCGACCCGCGCATCGAGCGACGGCAGGAACAGCCGCATCTCCCGCCCGCGCTCCCCCGACAAGCCCTCGACCCGCTCCATGCCCGCGCCCCCCGCTCCCGGCCCGGGCATTCAACCACAGCCCCCGCCGCGCGTCAGCCGCCCGCGAATTCCCTTGACGCCCCACGGCGCATCCGCTTTGCCCTGACCCCGCGTCCGCCCGAGGCCCGCCCGATGCCCCAGATCCAGCTGCCCGACTTCATGGCCATCACCTGCGGCCTGATCACCTACCTGCTCGGCGAGGGCATCAACAACCGCATCCCGCTCCTCCGCGCCCTCTCGATCCCCGACCCGGTCACCGGCGGCCTCCTCGTCGCCGCCCTCTTCTACGCGCTGCACGCCGCCGGCATCGCCGAGGTCTCCTTCGACACCCATGCCCGCGACATCCTGCTCCTGCTCTTCTTCACCGGCATCGGCCTCAACGCCCGCGTCACCGACCTCGTCAAGGGCGGCCGCCCCCTCGTCATCCTCGTCGGCCTCACCGCCGTCCTCCTCCTCGCCCAGATGCTGGTCGGCGGCCTCGCCGCCTGGGCCGCCGGCCTGCCCATGGGCATGGGCGCCGTCCTCGGCTCGACCTCGCTCCTCGGCGGCCACGGCACCGTCATCGCCTGGTCGCCCGAGCTCACCGCCCGCGGCCTGACCGGCGCCCCCGAGATCGGCATCGCCGTCGCGACGCTCGGCCTCGTCGTCGGCAGCGTCGTCGGCGGCCCGCTCGGCCGCTTCCTGATCGGCCGCGGCAACCTCGCCTCCGACGAGCCCGCCGAGGTCAACCCCGTCGGCCTCTCCGACACCGCCCCCGCCCACGAGCCGATCACCCGCAACGCGCTGATGCGGACGCTGCTCTGGCTCTACGTCTGCATCATCCTCGGCTTCGTCGCCCAGCAGCTGATCCTGCGCGCCGGCCTCAACCTCCCGCTGTTCGTCCCGTGCCTCCTCGCCGGCATGATCGTCGGCAACCTGATGTCGCTCGTCCCCTTCGTCCGCCCGGTCAGCCACACCGCGGCACTCTCGCTCGTCTCCGAGTTCGCCCTCGGCGTCTTCCTCGCCGTCTCGCTGATGACGCTGCAGCTCTGGGCCCTCGCCGGCATGGCCGGCACGCTCCTGGCCGTCCTCGCCGTCCAGACCGCCATGGCCCTCGCCTTCTCCTACTTCCTCGTCTTCCGCTTCCTCGGCCGCGACTACCCGGCCGCCGTCCTCACCGCCGGCTACTCGTCCTTCGTCCTCGGCGCGACCCCCACCGCCATCGCCACGATGACCGCCGTCACCAAGCGCTACGGCCCCTGCCAGTCCGCCTTCATCGTGCTGCCGCTGGTGTCGGCCCTCTTCGTCGACCTCGCCAACGCCCTAGTGACGCAAGGCTACCTGAACCTCTGGACCCCCTGATGCCCGACCTGCTGCTCGAGCTCCTCTCCGAAGAAATCCCCGCGCGGATGCAGCCCAGGGCCGCCGCCGACCTGCGCCGCCTCGTCACCGACGGCCTCGTCGAGCGCGGCCTGACCTACGCCCACGCCGCCGCCTTCGCGACCCCCCGCCGCCTGACGCTCGCATTGGAAGGCCTCGCCGACCACTCCCCGCGCCAGCGCGAGGAGCGCAAGGGCCCCCGCGCCGACGCCCCTCCCGCCGCGATCGAAGGCTTCCTCCGCGCGACCGGCCTCGCCCGCGATGCCCTCGAGACCCGCCCCGACAAGAAGGGCGACGTCCTCTTCGCCGTCATCGAGCGCCCCGGCCGCCCCGCCGCCGAGATCGTCGCCGAGACCGTCGAGGCGGTCGTCCGCGACTTCCCCTGGCCGAAGTCCATGCGCTGGGGCGACGGCACCCTCCGCTGGGTCCGCCCCCTCCACTCGATCCTCTGCATCCTCGTCCGCGAGTCGGGCGCCGAGACCGTCCCCTTCGAGATCGACGGCATCGCCTCCGGCAACGTGACCCGCGGCCACCGCTTCCACGCGCCGGCCCCCTTCGCCGTCACCTCCTTCGAGGACTATGTCGCCAAGCTCGAGCGCGCCCACGTCATCCTCGACCCCGCCCACCGCGCCGAGCGCATCGCCCACGACGCCCAGCAGCTCGCCTTCGCCAGCGGCCTCGAGCTCATTGAGGACGAGGCCCTCCTCGCCGAGAACGCCGGCCTCACCGAATGGCCCGTCACCCTCCTCGGCCGCATCGAGCCCCGCTTCCGCGACCTGCCGCCCGAGGTGCTGCAGACCTCGATGCGCGAGAACCAGAAGTTCTTCTCCCTCCGCGACCCTGCCTCGGGTGCGATCACCGCCTACCTCCTCGTCGCCAACCGCGAGACCCCCGACCAGGGCGCCACCATCGTCGCCGGCAACGCCCGCGTCCTGACCGCCCGCCTCGCCGACGCCGAGTTCTTCTGGCACAACGACCTCCGCACACCCCTCTCCGAGATGGCCGCGAAGCTCGCCAACGTCACCTTCCACAACGAACTTGGCACCCAGGGCGAACGCATCGCCCGCATCGCAGCCCTTGCCCGCGAGATCGCCCCGCACGTCGGCGCCGACCCCGATGTCGCCGAGTGGGCAGCAAAGCTTGCAAAGGCCGACCTCGCCAGCCAGATGGTCTTCGAGTTCCCCGAGCTCCAGGGCACGATAGGCCGCTACTACGCAACGAGGGCAGGGGAGGACCCCGCCGTCGCCGCCGCGGTCGAGGAACACTATTCGCCGCTCGGTCCCTCCGAAGCTGTTCCATCGGCGCCTGTCTCCATCGCCGTGGCCCTCGCCGACAAGATTGATATGCTGGTGGGCTTTTGGGTCGTGAGCGAAAGACCGACTGGCTCGAAGGATCCATTCGCGCTCCGGAGATCTGCTATCGGTTCCATTCGAATTGTCCTGAAGCTCTCTCCGCTTGCAATATTGGCGGCCTCCTTCTCCTTACATTGACAAGTGGTCGGCGTTCATCGAGCCAAACGGTGAGACCTTTGAGTGGCGGTTCTTCCAAAGAGCTCTGTCGGAGCAGTATATCAAAGAGGGCTTCGAAAGCGCAGTCTTCTTCAAGGCGGAGCACGCAGAAGGCCGAGCAGGGAATCTTCTCGCCTTCCTCGCCGACCGCCTCAAGGTCCACCTCCGCGATCAGGGCATCCGCCACGACGTGATCGACGCCTGCTTCCAGCTCGGCGGCCAGGACGACCTCGTCCTCCTCGTCGCCCGCGTCCGCGCCCTTCAGGCCTTCCTCGCCACCGAGGACGGCGCGAACCTCCTCGCCGGCTACAAGCGCGCGGTGAACATCCTGACCCAGGAGGAGCGGAAGGACGGCGTCGAATACTCGCTCGACCCCGACCCGCGCTTCGCCGAGACCGACGCCGAGCGCGCCCTCTTCGCCGCCCTCGACGCCACCGAGGCCGCCACCCTTCCGGCCCTCGAAGCCGAGGACTTCGCCGCCGCGATGACCGCGCTCGCCGGCCTGCGTGCCCCGATCGACGCCTTCTTCGACACGACCGTCGTGAATGCCGACAGCCCCGCCGTCCGCCGCAACCGCCTCTGCCTGCTCAACCGCATCCGCGCCACGATGAACCGCGTCGCCGTCTTCTCCGCCGTCGAGGGCGGCTGACCGGAGGGCCTGTTCGCTGGTGGGTCCCGAGCCCCCTGCCTTCAGCAAAATCGTGTACATGCATTGTACATGCGATGTACCCACGTTGTACCTCCCGGAAACCGCCCGATTCCAGCGCCTTGCCCCCAAAATGACCGCCATGTGACGTTTCGGTTCCGCTGCCCGATTTTCGTGCTATGCTGCAGCGCAATGAAGCCGCAGGAGATCACTCCGGCCCCGCTCGATTCCGTCATCGGACTCGAAGCCGGCGAAGCCGTCCGCGCCGACGCCTACGGCCGCCGCGCGGCCGACCTCGCCCGCCTGACCGCTCTTGGCCTGCCGGTCCCGCCCGGCATCGCCCTCTCCTTCGACTGCGTCGCTTCGCTCGCCGCCGGCGGCCCGATGCCCGGCCTGCCGCCCGGCCTCGCCGCGGGCGGCCTCCTCGCCCTCCGCGGCAGCCCCGGCGAGCGCGCCTGGGGCGGCCCCGGCGCGATGCTGAACCTCGGCGCCTGCGACAACGTCCTGGAATCGCTCGCTTCCCGCTTCGGCGAGGCCCCGGCGCTCCGCCTCTACGTCCGCTCGATCGTCGGCTTCGGGCAAGCGGTCCACGCCCTCGACCCCGAGGACTTCGAGGCCCTCGGCCGCCGCCACCTCGGCGCCGCCCTCGACCCCGACGCCGCCTCGCTGCGCGCCATGCTCGCCGCCGTCCGCGCCCACTTCGAGGACGAGACCGGCGACCCCTGGCCGCAGGATCCGGCCGAGCAGCTCGAGGCCGCCGCCCGCGCCATGGCCCGCGCCTGGAACGCGCCGACGGCCCGCATCCTCCGCCGCGCCAAGGGCGCCCCCGACGACGCCGGCCTCGGCCTCGTCGTCCAGCGCCTCGCCGTCGGCCTCGCCCCCGGCGCCAGCGGCGCCGGCACCCTGCAACTCGTCTCCGCCCGCACCGGCGCCCCGGAGATCTCCGGCGCCTTCTTCCCCCGCGGCCAGGGCCCCGCCGCCCCCGGCCGCGGCCCCGACGCCCGCCCGCTGACCCGCGCCGAGCGCAAGTCACCGTCGCTGCAGGATATTTCCCCCGCCGCCCTCGACGCCCTGCGCGCCCTCGCCGAGCGCGCCACCACCGGCCTCGCCGACGCCTGCCAGCTCGACTTCGTGCTCGAGGACGGCCGCATCGCCGTCCTCGACGCGCTGCCGGTCAAGCGCAACGCCCGCGCCGCCGTCCGCATCGCCGTCGACCTCGCGAAATCCGGCGTCATCACCCGGCCCGAGGCCCTCCTCCGCATCGAGCCGCGCAGCCTGATCGAGCACCTCCACCCGCAGATCGACCCCGCAGCACCCCGCGACGTCTTCGGCAGCGGCATCGCCGCCAGCCCCGGCGCCGCCACCGGCCGCGTCGTCTTCACCGCCGACGCCGCGGAATCCGCCGCCGCCCGCGGCGAGGCGACGATCCTCGTCCGCCTGGAAACCAGCCCCGAGGACATCCGCGGCATGCACGCCGCCCGCGGCGTGCTGACCATCCGCGGCGGCATGTCGAGCCACGCCGCCGTCATCGCCCGCGGCATCGGGCTCCCCTGCGTCGTCGGCTGCGGCTCGGTCCGCATCGACCCCGCCGCCGGCACGCTGACGAGCCTCGACGGCCGCGTCATCCGCGAGGGCGCCCTCGTGACCCTCGACGGCACCCGCGGCGAGGTTATCGCCGGCGCCCCCGCCATGGTCCCCGCCGACCCCGGCGGCGCCTTCTCCGAGCTCCTCGACTGGGCCGACGCCACCCGCGACATGGGCGTGCGCGCCAACGCCGACACGCCGGCCGAGGCGCGCATGGCCCGCGACTTCCGCGTCGACGGCCTCGGTCTGTGCCGCACCGAGCACATGTTCTTCGACGCCGAGCGCATCACCGTGATGCGCGAGATGATCCTTGCCGACACCGACAGCGAGCGCCGGGCGGCCCTCGACCTGCTGCTGCCGATGCAGCGCGCCGACTTCCGCGAGCTCTTCGAGATCATGCGCGGCCTGCCGGTCACGATCCGCCTGCTCGACCCGCCGCTGCACGAGTTCCTCCCCAAGGAGCCCGAAGAGATGCGCGAGGTCGCTGCCGCGATGGGCCGCACCGAGGCCGAGATCGCCGCCCGCGCCCGCGAGCTCGCCGAGGTCAACCCGATGCTCGGCCTGCGCGGCGTGCGCCTCGGCGTCATCATGCCGGCGATCTACGACATGCAGGCCCGCGCGATCTTCGAGGCCGCGATCGAGGTCAACCGCGACTCGCGCGCCCCGCTCGTCCCCGAGGTCATGATCCCGCTCGTCACCGCCAACCGCGAGGTCGAGCTCGTCAAGGCGCGCGTCGACGCCATCGCCGCCGAGGTCGAGCGCGAGCAGGGGATGCAGCTCGACTACAAGCTCGGCGTGATGGTCGAGACCCCGCGCGCCGCGCTGCGCGCCGGCGACCTCGCCGCCTCCTCGGCTTTCCTGTCGTTCGGCACCAACGACCTCACGCAGATGACCTACGGCCTCAGCCGCGACGACGCCGGCCGCTTCATGCGCGAATACGTCAACCGCGGCGTCTTCCCCGAGGATCCGTTCCATTCCCTCGACCTCGAGGGCGTCGGCGAGCTCCTGCTGATCGCCGCCCGCCGCGGCCGCGAGCGCAACCCCGGCATCACCCTCGGGCTCTGCGGCGAGCACGGCGGCGACCCGTCGTCGGTCCGCTTCTGCCGGGTCGCGGGTTTCGACTACGTCTCCTGCTCGCCGTTCCGGGTGCCGATCGCCCGGCTCGCCGCGGCGCAGGCGACGCTCCTGGCACAGCACGGCGCGGGGCCGGACGGCACGGCATGAAGCCGCTGCCGGCCGACCTCGCCGCGCTCGCCTCGGGCGGCAAGGCGGCGCTCGCCCGCTGCCTGACCGCCCTCGAGCTCGCCCCCGAGGACCCGGCGCTCACCGCCCTGCTCGAAGCCGCTTGGCGCGCGCCGCGCGGCATCGCGCTCGGCCTGACCGGCCCGCCCGGCGTCGGGAAATCGACTCTGGCCGGCGCTCTCCTCGCGGCCTTCCGCGCCCGCGGCGACACGGTCGCCGTGATCGCAGTCGACCCGTCTTCGCGCCGCTCAGGCGGTGCCCTGCTCGGCGACCGCATCCGCATCCCCACCGACCCCGCCGACCCCGGCGCCTTCGTCCGCTCGATGGCCGCCCGCCGCCGGCTCGGCGGCCTCGCCGACACGACCTTCCCGGCGGTCGTCCTCGCCCGCGCCCTCTTCGACCGGGTGCTCGTCGAGACCGTCGGCGTCGGGCAGTCGGAGACCGAGATCGCCGACTGCGCCGACCTCGTCGTCCTCTGCGTGCAGCCCGGCTCCGGCGACGCGCTGCAGTTCGCCAAGGCGGGGATCATGGAGGTCCCCGACCTCGTCCTCGTCACCAAGGCCGACCTCGGCGCCGCCGCCGAGCGTGCCGCGGGCGACGTGCGCCGGGCGCTGTCGCTGGCGGCAGGGGACGATCCGCCGCCCATCGCCGTCGTCTCCGCCGTCTCGGGCAAGGGCGTCGCGCCCGCCCTCGACGCCATCGACGCCGCCCGCGCCGCCACCGCCCCCCGCCGCGCCGTGCGCCGCGCCGCCCAGGCCCGCGCCTGGGTCGCGAACCGCCTGGTCGAATCGTTCGGACGAGAAGGAGAGGCACTGCTCGCGCCGCGGCTCGCCGGTTGCGACAGCCCTTTCGGCCCGGTCGCGGCCCTGATGAATCGTGCCCGCGAGGCACTTCACGAAAGCCTTAAAGAGCTCTGAATCCAGGCGCCTTTCGCCTCACGGGACTGCGATTGCTCACAGGGCGATTGGCAGCAATCCGCTTATGCATTTGAATCGGATGGACTTTCGGCCCCCCGACCGGGCACATGCGGCGGCAAGAACACAACAGTTGCTTTTACGGCACAACCGCCGGGCCAAGAGGGGCGCCCGGCGCGAACGACGGAAGACAGATGATCCAGGTTCCGCGCCCGCTGGCGTCGCCGGCGGCCCTTGTCCTTGCGCTGCTTGCGGCGCTCTTCATCACCGGCACCGCGTCCGCCGACGCCGTCGGCGAGCAGGCCGCGCGCGTCGTCGGGACCGAGCACTCGGCCCTCGACGCGGTTGCGGGCGAGCGCCTCGCCGAGCTGACCCAGGCGATGCGCCCGGTCGCACGCGATCCGGCCGCCGACGCCCGCAGCGTCGTCGTCGCCAGCCGCGGCGTCGATCCCGATACCATCGCGAGCCTGACCGCCGCCACCGCGGCGATCGTTACGCCCGCGAAGCCGGCCGCGCCGGTCCGCCTCGACCTCGGCACGATCGACGCCATGCCTTCGGTCAGCGGCGACGCCCAGATGCAGTGCCTGGCGCAGGCCATCTACTTCGAGGCGCGCGGCGAGCCGCTCGACGGCCAGATCGCCGTCGCCGAGGTGGTGCTGAACCGCGTCGACGACCCGAAGTTCCCCAAGACCATCTGCGGCGTTACGCGGCAGGGGGCGGGGAGCGGCCGCGGCTGCCAGTTCTCCTACGTCTGCGACCGCAACTCCGACACGATGAAGAGCGCCGTGTCGCGCGAGCGCAGCGAGAAGATCGCGAGCCTGATGCTGGCGGGCCGCGCCCGCACGCTGACCGACGGCGCGACCTACTTCCATACCCGCTCGACCCGGCCCGACTGGTCGCGCCGCTTCGTGCGGACCGCGGCGATCGGCCACCACCTGTTCTACCGCACCGCGCGGCAGGTGGCCGGCGGCTGACGCGCCCCGAACGCGCCGCCGGGCGGCCCGGAATCCGGAGCGCTCGCCGGGCTTCAGTCGGCGAAGTCCTGCACCAGGTAGAAGTCGCCGCACGCCGGCCCGGTCGGGTCGACGCCGACCCCGGAGCCAAGCCGCTGGTAGCTCGCGCTCAGCAGGGATGCCCGGTGCTTCGGCGACGCGAGCCAGCGGCCGACCACCTCGCGCGCGAGGCTCGCGTAGGTATGCAGCGGCACCGGCTGGCGGGTGTCGCCGTAGGTGAAGCGGCAGCCGTCGTGCCCGACCGCGATCGGCCGCCCGAGCAGCCGGTACACCTTGTCCATGGCGATGTTCTCGGCTCCCAGCCGGTACTGCAGCGCCTGCCGCCGGAACCGCTGCGACAGGTCGCGCTGGCCCCGGACCGGCAGGACGTGGCTGTGGGTCCTCAGCCGCGCCATGTTGCGGGCATGGTCGGCCGCCGCGCGCGAAAGCCCCACGTCGGCCCTGAGCGGCGCGCGCCCGTTCTCGCGGCGCACCTCGTTCGAGAAGATCAGCACCGCCTCGGCGAACAGCGCCTGGTCCGGCCGGTCGAGCGCGATCGGCTGCTCCAGCCGCCGCGGCACCGCGGCGTCCATGGCGCTGCCGGGCTGTCCCGCCACCAGGGCCAGTCCCAGCGCCACCAGGCGAACCGCTCCGCGCATCGCTCCCTCCCGCGACGATCTTGGCCCGTCGGCCGATCGCGGAAAGCCTGCGCCGCCGTGCTTTTCGGCCGATTAACCGCCGCGGCGACCGCAGGCGGAAATCAGCGCAGGGTTAAGATCCGAGGTACCGTGCAGCCAGCGATTGACTGACTTGCGAGGGTCTGTCAGGCGGCAACTTGCATCCGCCACACGACCCGCCAGCCTTGTTCGGACTTTGCAAGGGCGAGAATTTCCCGCCCCTTCGCTTCCTGGCTCCTGCCGTGATCGGTCCAAGCCATGTCCCAGCCATATTCCACCACGGCCGTCGCGTGACTATGCGTGACCACGTAATCTTGCGTGTGGAAGCGGCTAACCGTCGCGCGGTGCATGAAGTCGCGATAGCTTGCGACTGCCGCAGCGAACCCTTTGGTCCGGTGCAGACCACCGGGCGCCACCATGACCACATCATCGGCCAGATATGCAGAAAGGTCGTCGAAGCGCCCTTCGATCCAGCAGCGATCCATCTGTTGCGCAAAGGCAACGAGATCGTTTTCCATTCGCGCACGATAGCCCAAGATGCGCCCGACTAGAAGCGCTCGGGACCGCTGTCTTCTTCCGATGGTTGAAGCCGTCGGCCGTTGCGCGGCCACAACGTGGCCCGTAGCTGGTGGACGTCTTGCAGGATCGGCCATAGCTGGACGCCAATAACCGGCCATCAGGCTCATCGCCCGCTCGACCGGGGCCAGAAACCCCAAGGTGGCGAACGCATCCAGCGGATACAGGACCGGCGCAGCGGACGCGGCCGGAGCGCGGATCAAGTCTTGCAGGCTTTGCGTCACCATTTAACCGGAGCTCCCGCCCTTGAAGCGACGCCCCCTCAGCGCTAAGACCATTCCGCGGGGCGCGCGCGGGGGACGCCATGGACGAGACAGCGATCGCCTTCGAGCTGCCGCACGTGCGCGCCGGCGCGACGCACGCCGGGCCCCCCCTCGACCGCATCTCGGTCCGCGACTACGTCCGCCAGGTCGAGATCGGCGCCTTCCGCAGCGAGCGCGGCGTCACCCAGCGCATCCGCTTCAACGTCGTGCTCGAGGTCTCGCACCACGCCGCCGCCGAGGCCGACGACGTCGACCAGGTCATCTCCTACGACACCATCACCGAGGCGATCGAGCACGCGCTGACCGTCGAGCGGGTCAACCTGCTCGAGACCCTCGCCGAGCGGGTCGCCGCCGGCTGCCTCGCCGACCCGCGCGCCGTCCGCGCCTTCGTCCGCATCGAGAAGCTCGACCGCATCCCCGGCGCCCTCGGCGTCGAGATCGTCCGCACCCGCCTGCCGGCCGAGGCCCCGCGCCTCCGCCGCGTCGACGCCCGCGAGCCGTCCGCGCCCGGCGTCGCCCCGGCCGTGGTGTACCTCGCGCCGGCCGCCCTTGCGGCCGACTGGGGCGACGCGCTGGCGGGCTGGGGCCACCCGGTCGTCGTCTGCCTCGCGCCCCCCGCGCCGATGCCGCCGGCCCGCAGCGAGGCGCAGCGCCGCATCGGCCTCCTCGCCATCGAGCAGGCCGCCTGGGCGCTGGCCGAGCGCGACCCGCGCTTCGGCGTCTCCGCCACCCGCACCGAGCTCGACTGGGCGCTGAAATCCGGCCACCTCTCGGTCTGGGCCCCGTCGCACATGGTGACGGCGGCGCTGCATCCCGCCCCCGACGCCAGCGACCCGGCCGCCCTCGCGGCCTGGCTCGCCGAGGATCTGGGCGCCGCGCTGCTGGTGACCGCCGGCGCCATGCCGCCGCCGGTCGCCCCCGGGATCGGGGTCCGCGCCGTCGCCGGACCCGAGGAACTGGCAACCCTGCGATAGGAGGACTGCATGACCGCAGCTTCGCCGCCCCTGGTGAACTTCGGCTGGCAAGCCCCGGACTTCCACCTCGCCGATACCCGCGGCAAGGTCTGGACCCGCGAGACGCTGCGCGGCTCCAAGGGCCTCCTGGTGATGTTCATCTGCAACCACTGCCCCTACGTGCAGGCGGTCATCGACAAGATCGTCCGCGACGGCAAGGCGCTGCGCGAGCTGGGCTTCGGGGTCGCGGCGATCTGCTCCAACGACGCCGTCACCCACCCCGAGGACAGCTTCGAGAAGATGGGCGCCTTCGCCCGCGAGCACCGGCTGCCCTTCCCCTACCTGCACGACGTCAACCAGGCCGCCGCCCGCGCCTACGGCGCCGCCTGCACCCCGGACTTCTTCGGCTTCAACGCCGAGCTCAAGCTGCAGTATCGCGGCCGCCTCGACGACAGCGGCGCGAGCCCGCACCCGGGCGCCCGCCGCGAGCTCTTCGACGCGATGAAGGAGGTCGCGTCCACGGGGCAGGGGCCGCGCGAGCAGATGCCGTCGATCGGCTGCTCGATCAAGTGGAAGGCCGCGTGACGCCGAACCCGCTGGCCCTCTCCGCCGTCCGGACATCCCGGCGCCGCCGCCCTTCCCGGCCGTGCGCCCGCACGGCCTGCGCCTGCCCGCCCCCCGGCAGGCGCACCCGGCGGCTCGGTGTGGCGGAACGGTCGGCAGTATTGCCCGACGGTTCGGATGCGGCACCGTTCGGCCGGGGTGCGCCAGCCCAGGCAGGCGCAGGCCGTGCTCGTCGAGAGCGTAGCGGTGCAAGGAAGCGGCCGAAGCCAGCATCCCCAGGCCGCGTGAGTTCCGGGCGCTGATGGCACGCGTCGTCCTCGACCTCGACGGCACGCTCATCGACTCGAACCCGACGCTCTGGACCGCCGGCAGCGCGCTCCTCGCCGAGCTCGGCCGCCCGCCGGTGCCCGAGGACGACGCGGTCGCCTTCATCGGCAAGGGCGTCGACGCGCTGGTCAAGGCGCTCCTGGATCACACCGGCGGCGTCCCCGGCGACGACCTGCCCGCCCACGTCGCCCGCTTCCGCGCCATCTACGCCCTCGACCCCGTCACCGGCACAACCGTCTACCCCGGCGTCGCCGACGCGCTGGCCGCCCTCGCCGCCGCCGGCCACGGCCTCGCGGTCTGCACCCAGAAGCCGAACGCCCCGGCGCTCGTCCTCCTGCGCGAGCTCGGCCTGATGCCGCCGATCACCGGCTTCACCGGCGGCGACAGCCTCGAGGTCCTGAAGCCCGACCCGCGCATGCTCGCCCACGCCGCCGACCAGCTGCCGCCGGGACCGGTCGTCCTGGTCGGCGACAGCGAGATCGACGCCGCCACCGCCGTCGCCTCCGGCGTCCCCTTCCTGCTCCACACCCGCGGCTACCGGCTCGACTCCGACCGGCCGCTGGCGAACGACGGCGCCTTCGCCGACTGGTCCGAGCTGCCCGGCCTCGTCGCCCGCCTCGCCCCGTGACCCGCTACCGCCCGCTCCCCCGGAGCGGCGCCCCGCGCCCGCCCGGCGCGCTCCCCCTCGCCGGCGGCCCGCTCTGGTTCAGCGAGGTCGCGCTCCACCGCCGCGGCGAGCCCGTCGCGCTCATCCCCACTGCCGCCCTCCCGCCCGCCGCCGCCGCCCGCCTCACCGCCCCCCGTCTGCCGATTGCAGGCCTCACCCTCGACCGCCCCCGCATCATGGGCGTCCTGAACGTCACCCCCGACAGCTTCTCCGACGGCGGCCGCCACGCCGCGCTCCCGGCGGCGGTGGCCCACGCCCGCGCCCTCGCCGAGGCCGGCGCCGACATCCTCGACATCGGCGGCGAGTCGACCCGCCCTGGCGCGAACCCCGTCCCCCCCGACGAGGAAGCCGTCCGCGTCGTCCCCGTCATCGCCGCCCTCCGCGCCGAAGGCGTCACCCTCCCGATCTCGATCGACACCCGCAACGCCGCCGTCGCCCGCGCCGCCTTCGCCGCCGGTGCCTCGCTCTTCAACGACGTCTCGGCGCTGGCGCACGACCCCGAGAGCCTCCCCCTCGCCGCCGCCTCCGGCCACCCGGCCTGCCTGATGCACGCCCAGGGCGACCCCCGCACGATGCAGGACGCCCCCGCCTATGACGACGTCCTCCTCGACGTCCTCGACTTCCTCGACGCCCGCATCGCCGCGGCCGAGGCCGCCGGCATCCCGCGCACCCGCCTCCTCGTCGACCCGGGCATCGGCTTCGGTAAGACCGTCGCCCACAACCTCGCCCTGATCCGCGGCCTCTCGCTCCTGCACGACACCGGCTGCGCCATCCTCTTCGGCGCCTCCCGCAAGCGCTTCATCGGCACCCTCGGGGAAGCGCCAGACCCCGACGACCGCCTCCCCGGCTCCCTCGCCGTGGCGCTCGAGGCTTTGCGCCAGGGCGCACAGGTGCTACGAGTGCATGACGTAAAAGAGACCCGGCAGGCCGTCGCCCTCTGGTCGGCCCTGAACCGGGACGAGGAGTAGAGGCATGGCAAGGAAGCTCTTCGGCACCGACGGGGTGCGCGGGCGGGCCAACGAGTCCCCGATGACGCCCGAGACCGCGCTGCGCCTCGGCCAGGCCGCCGGCCGCTACTTCTCCAACGGCGGCCACGCCCACCGGGTGCTGATCGGCAAGGACACCCGCCGCTCCGGCTACATGCTCGAGACGGCCCTCACCGCCGGCTTCACTTCGGTCGGCATGAACGTCTTCCTCGTCGGCCCGGTGCCGACGCCCGCCGTCGGCATGCTCGCCCGCTCGATGCGCGCCGATTTGGGCGTGATGATCTCGGCCTCGCACAACCCATTCCACGACAACGGCATCAAGTTCTTCGGTCCCGACGGCTTCAAGCTCTCGGACGCCGCCGAGGAAGCGATCGAGAAGCTCCTCGAAGGCGAGCCCGCCCGCGCCGCGCCCGAGCATATCGGCCGCGCCACCCGCATCGACGACGCCCGCGGCCGCTACATGGAGTTCACCAAGACGACCTTCCCCCGCGGCCAGCGCCTCGACGGCCTGCGCGTCGTCGTCGACTGCGCCAACGGCGCCGCGTACCGCACCGCGCCGGAAGTCCTCTGGGAGCTCGGCGCCGAGGTCGTCCCGCTGGGCGTCACCCCCGACGGCTTCAACATCAATCGCGAGGTCGGCTCCACCCACACCGCCGCCGCCATCGCCGCCGTGAAGGCGCACCGCGCCGACCTCGGCATCAGCCTCGACGGCGACGCCGACCGCGTCATGATCGTCGACGAGAAGGGCGAGGTCGCCGACGGCGACCAGTTCATGGCGTTGATCGCCGATCGCTGGGCCCGCGAGGGGCGGCTGGCGAAGAAGACCCTCGTCGCGACGGTGATGTCGAACCTGGGCCTCGAACGCCACCTCGCCGCCCAGGGGCTTTCCCTCGTCCGCACCGCCGTCGGCGACCGCTACGTCGTCGAGGCGATGCGCGCCGGCGGCTACAACCTCGGCGGCGAGCAGTCGGGCCACATCGTGATGACCGACTACGTCACGACCGGCGACGGCCTGATCGCCGCCCTCCAGTTCCTCGCCGCCATGGTCGAGACCGGCAAGCGCGCCAGCGAGCTCGCCCGCGTCTTCCCCGCCTTCCCGCAGGTCCTGACCAACGTCCGCTACCGCAAGGGCGCGGCTCCCCTCGACGAGGCATCGGTCCGAGCCGCCATCACCGCCGGCGAGGAGCGTATCGGCGGCCACGGCCGCCTCGTCATCCGCAAGTCGGGCACCGAGCCCCTGGTCCGCATCATGGGCGAATGCGACGACCCCGACCTCCTGCGCGCCGTCGTCGGCGACATCGAGGCCGAGGTCGCCCGCTTCGCCTGAAACACCCCCGCGGAGCGTGCTGCCGGTGCCGCATGCGCCACCGCGGCAGCGACGCCCGCCAGCTCCGCCGCGCGTTAACCTTCGCCCGGAACGCCCACGGCAGGTACATGCGTTGTACATGCGATGTACATGAGTTGTACGTCGAGCATCGCGGCATTAACCCTTGCCATCGCTCGTCTTTCCGTCACCGCCGCCCGCCCGTCTTCCGCTCCCGGATCCGCGCCCGCGCCAGCTTCCGCCGCGGCCCTCCCTTCCCCGGTCGCGGCGGCGTCGGCAGCCTCCGCCCCTCGACCTCGAGCAGCTCGAAGAGCAGCCCCCCGGTGATCGGCGCCGCCTCGACCAGCCGCACCAGCACCCGCTGCCCCAGCCCCAGCACCCGCCGCGACTTCTCGCCGGTCAGCGTCTGCGTATCGGCATCGTATCGAAAATACTCGCGCCCCAGCGCCGAGATCGGCACCAGCCCGTCCGCCCCCGTCTCGTCGAGTTTCACGAACAGCCCGAACCGCGCCACCCCGGCGATCGTCCCGGGGAACTCCGACCCCACCCGCTCGGCCAGAAACGCCGCCAGGTACCGGTCGGTGGTGTCCCGCTCCGCCATCATCGACCGCCGCTCGGTCATCGAGATATGCTCGCCCGTCTCCGGCAGCGCCGCCGCCTCCTCGCCGGTCAGCCCGTCCTTCCCCCAGCCATGCGCCCGGATCAGCGCCCGGTGCACCACGAGATCCGCATACCGCCGGATCGGCGAGGTGAAATGCCCGTACCGCGGCAGGTTCAACCCGAAATGCCCAAAGTTCTCAGGCGCATAATAGGCCTGGGTCATCGAGCGCAGCACGCTCATGTTGACCATCTCGGCATGCTCGGTCCCGGCGACCCCGTCGAGCAGCCGGTTCAACTGCGCCGTCTGCAGCACCTGTCCCTTCGCCAGCGTCAGCCCCACCGACTCGACGATCTCCCTGAGCGCCTCGAGCTTCTCGGGGCTCGGCTCCTCGTGCACCCGGTAGAGCAGCTGCACCCGCTTGCTCTCCAGCGTCTCCGCCGCCGCGACGTTCGCGAGGATCATGAAATCCTCGATCACCCGATGCGCGTCGTACCGCTCGCGGAAGGCGACCGACAGCACCTTGCCCTCGTCCGACAGCACGATCCGCCGCTCCGGCAAATCCAGGTTCAACGGCTGCCGCAGCTCCCGCGCCCGCCGCGCCGCCCGCCAGGCCGCCCAGAGCGGCCGCACCACCATTTCGACCAGCGGCTCCGCGACGGCATCCGCCCGCCCGTCCGCCGCCGCCTGCGCCTGCGCATAGGACAAGGTCGCCACCGACCGCATCAGCCCGCGCGCGAACCGATGCGACCGCTTGTGCCCGTCCGCATCGAGCACCATCCGCACCGCCACGCACGGCCGGTCCGCCCCGTCGACCAGCGAACACAGGTCCGCCGACAGCCGCTCCGGCAGCATCGGAACGACACGATCCGGAAAATACGTCGAATTCCCCCGCCGCCGCGCCTCGCGGTCCAGCGCCGACCCCGGCCGCACGTAGTGCGCAACGTCGGCGATCGCCACCCAGACCACATGCCCGCCCGGATTCCCCGGGTCGTCGTCGGCCTGCGCGAAGACCGCGTCGTCATGGTCGCGGGCGTCCGACGGATCGATCGTCACGAACGGCAGCGCCCGCAGATCCTCGCGCTTGCCGAGCGCCACCTTGCGCGCCGCCGCCGCCTCCTCGAGCGCCGCCGCGGGGAATTCGTCCGGTATCCCGTGCTCGTGGATCGCGATCAGCGACACCGCCTTCGGCGCCGACGGGTCGCCGAGCCGCGCCACGACGCGCGCCTTCGGCAACCCGTAGCCGCGCGCCTCGCCGGTTTCCTCCGCCTCGACCAGCTCCCCTTCGCGCGCCCCGGCCCGATCGGCCGCCGCGACCTGCCAGTCGCGGTCCGTCCGCTTGTCGATGGCCGCGATCCGCCCGCCAGCCTCGCCCAGATGAAAGATGCCGATGACGCGCTTCGGCCCCATGCCGATCCGCCGGATCACCCGCGCCGCCAGCGGCGCGTCGGGCCCGTCGAGCGCCACCATCCGCCCGAGCAGCCGGTCGCCCGCCCCGAGTGCGGGATCGTCCCGCCGCGCCAGCACCAGGATGCGCGGCGCCGGCCCCTCGCCCTCCCAGTCGGAAGGCTCGGCCCAGAGGTTCCCCTCGCGGTCGGGCCCGGTCGCGCGCAGCAGCAGCACCGGCGGCAGCCCGCCCCGTGGCCTCACCCGCCGCGCCCGCTTCTCGATCAGCCCGTCGCGGGCCATCTGCGCCAGCAGCCGCCTCAGCTCGACCTTGTCCGCACCCCTGAGCCCGAAGGCACGGGCGATGTCGCGCCGCGCCGTCTCGGTCGGGTTGTCGCGCAACCAGGCGATGATCTCGTCGGAGGAAGGGAGGCGGGCCATCGCCCCGACCTAGCACGCCGGCCATGCGCCGCCACCCGAAAAGACGCGCATTCCCCGGGGCAGTCGTCCGGTCGCGCGACCGGTTGAGTTTGCCATTGGCCTAGCAAGCGGCTTTACTTCCGGCGCGAGGGATCGGAAGAGTAGACGATGACGGATGCGCGCGCTGCGGCCACGTCGTTTTCTGTCCGCGTGCACGTCCTCGGCGCCGGACCGGTCGGGCTTTTTCTGACCGCGTTGCTGCAGGCGCAGGAGGGGTTCTCGGTCCGGCTCTGCGAGAAGCGGTCCGACTATACGCGGACACGTATGGTCAAGCTCGCGCCGTACCTGGTGGCGGATACGCTGGAGAGCTATCAGGTCGATCCGATCGACGGGGACAATATCGCGGCGCTCTTCGACCGCGACGAGCTCGAAGCGGGCCTCGCGTTCCGGCAGTCGATCCCGGACGACCTGATGTCGTTGCTGCGGGCCTGGACGCAGGGCTTCTGCCCGCTCAACACCATCGAGCGGTCGCTCAGCGACCTGATCGAAGCCCGCGGGAGCGGGGTGGAGCGGGTGTCCGCCGCGCTGACCGCCGAGGACGCCATGCAGATGCTCGAGCCCGGCGACGTCCTGATCGACTGCACCGGCTGCAAATCGCTGCTCCGCGATCACCTGGAGCCGGACGCCCGCGGCGCGGTCGACGGCGCGAACACGGTGACGTTCCGGCTGGAGAACGCGATCGTCGTCACGTTCCTCTACGGCGGTCCCTATGCCTGCAACGAATTCTGCAAGTACTACAAGAACGTGCAGAATCCGGCCTACAAGTTCATCCCGGCCGTGGACCGCACCCACTTCGACGGCAACCTCAGCCACGTGACCGGAATCGTGGTGATCAGCCCCGAGGAATTCGCCGCGATGCCGCCGCGGTTCGACGGCGCCTGGCTTCGCGACAATTTTCCACGGGTCGCGGCGTCGATGGATCGCTTCATCGATCAGGTTCGGCAGGAGGCGCCCGGCGACATCGTCGGCGACCTCGAGATCATCCGCATCCCGCTGGACCTCTACCGCGCCCGCAACGCGACCAGCCGCAAGTGGCACGAGGGGGCGCTCCGCGGCCATCCGTTCGCGGCGGCGCCGGTGTTTCTCGCCGGCGACTCGGCCATCGGCACGCCCTATTTCCAGGCGATTTCGCTCGGCTTCGAGTGCGCGATGTTCCTCGCCGGCCTGCTCGCGCGGCGGGACCTGCCGATCGCGCAGGTGTTCGACCGCTACGAGCTCTCGATCTACAAGCAGTGGCTGCGGGTTTACATGCGCAGCAAGATGATCAAGCACAACAAGGACCTGTTCGAGATCCTCGACGACAAGATGGCTCTGCTGGGCAAGCTGCACATCTACTGATACGGGCATTGCCGGGCCGGCGCGGCGGGATGCAGGCCCGAAACCCGGCGACGGGCCTGCGCTACTCGGCGGCCTTGGCCCGGGCAGCCTTCGGCTTGGCGGCCTTTGTCTTCGTGGGTTTGGCCGGCGCCTTCCTCTTCGGCGCGGCGCGACCCTTGTCGGTTGGCCTTGCGGCGATCAGCGCGAGCGCCTGCTCCAGGGTGACGGTATCCGGCGCCACCTCCTTCGGCAGCGTCGCATTGATCTTCTCCCACTTCACGTAGGGCCCGTAGCGGCCGGAGTATACCGCGACCATGCCGCCGTCCGGATGTTCCCCGAGCTCGCGCAGCGGCGCGACGGCGGCGCCGCGGCCGCCGGGCCCGCGCTGCAGCTTCTGCGCCAGGAGCTCCACCGCGCGGTTCATGCCGATGGTGAAGACCTCCTCGGCGTCGCGGATGTTCGCATAGGTCTTGCCGTGCTTCACGAAGGGCCCGAAGCGGCCGATCCCCGCCTCGACCGGCTCCCCATCCTCCGGATGCCGCCCGATCAGCCGCGGCAGCGACAGGAGCTCGAGCGCCCGCTCGAGCGTCAGCGTCGACGGGTCGACCCCCTTCGGGATCGACGATCGCGGCGGCTTCTGCCCGTCGACCGGCTCGCCGAGCTGCACGTAGTAGCCGTAGGGCCCCTTGTGCAGCGTGACCGGCCGCCCCTGGGCATCCTCCTCGAACACCTCGCCCTCGAGCGCTCCGATGCCCAGGACCTTGCCGTCGAGCGCCGCGTCGCCCTCGTCGCCGCCGGCGAGCGGCCGCGTGTAGCGGCATTCGGGATAGTTCGAGCAGCCGATGAAGGCCGACCCATTGCGCGAGGTCTTCAGCGAAAGCAAGCCGGTGCCGCAGACCTTGCACCGCCGCGGCTCCGGATCCTCGGGCGTCTTCGGGAACAGATGCGGCTCCAGGACCTCGTTGATCTTGTCGAGCACCTCGGTGATCCGAAGCCCCTCGGTCTCGGCCAGCGCCGCCGAGAAGTCGGCCCAGAAGCGCGCCAGGAGCGCCTTCCAGTCCTCCTCGCCCGTCGTGACCTTGTCGAGATCCTCCTCGAGGTCGGCGGTGAAGTCATAGTCGACGTAGCGCCCGAAGTAGTTGGACAGGAACGCCGTGACGAGCCGCCCCTTGTCCTCGGGGAAGAGCCGGTTCTTCTCCTTCCGCACGTACTCCCGGTCCTGGATCGTCGACACGATCGAGGCATAGGTCGACGGCCGCCCGATCCCGAGCTCCTCCATCCGCTTCACCAGCGTCGCCTCGGTGTAGCGTGGCGGCGGCTGGGTGAAGTGCTGCTCTGGGGTGACCTTCCGCTTCTCGGCGCGCTCGCCGTTCACGATCTGCGGCAGCCGGCCACCGTCGCCGTCCTCGGAGAGGTCGATCTCCTCGTCGTCGCGGCCCTCCATGTAGACCTTGAGGAACCCGTCGAAGGTCACGACCTGCCCGGTCGCGCGCAGGCCGACGGCGCCGTCGGCGCTCGCCACGTCGACGGTCGTCCGCTCGAAGCGCGCCGCCTCCATCTGGCTCGCCACCGCGCGCTTCCAGATCAGGTCGTAGAGCTTCGCCTGGTCGGCCTCGAGCCGCAGCTTGTCCGGGTGCGCGCCCATGTCGGTCGGGCGGATGCACTCGTGCGCCTCCTGCGCGTTCTTCGCCTTGTTCTTGTACATCCGCGGCGATCCCGGCACGTAGTCCGCCCCGTAGCGGGCGCGGATGACGTCGCGCGCCGCCATCACCGCCTCGGGCGCCATGTCGATGCCGTCGGTCCGCATGTAGGTGATGTGGCCGGCCTCGTAGAGCCGCTGCGCCGCGTTCATCGTCTGCCGTGCGCCGAAGCCGAACTTGCGGCTCGCCTCCTGCTGCAGCGTCGAGGTCATGAACGGCGCCGCCGGATTGCGCGTCGCGGGCTTCGATTCGACGGCCTTCACGTTGAGGTCCCGCGCCTCGATCGCCGCCACCGCCCGCGTCGCGGCGCCCTCGTCGCCGAGGTCGAACTTGTCGAGCTTCCGGCCGTCGAGCGTCGCCAGCCGCGCCTCGTAGGTGTCGCCCCTCGGCGTCGCGAGGACGGCCCTCACCGTCCAGTATTCCTGCGCCCGGAACGCCTCGATCTCCATCTCGCGGTCGACGATGAGCCTGAGCGCCACCGACTGGACGCGCCCCGCCGAGCGCGACCCCGGCAGCTTCCGCCACAGCACCGGCGACAGCCGGAAGCCGACCAGGTAGTCGAGCGCCCGCCGCGCGAGGTAGGCGTCGACGAGCTCCATGTCGATCTGCCGCGGGTTCTCCATCGCCGTCGTGACGGCATTCTTGGTGATCGCGTTGAACACCACCCGCTCGACCGGCGTCTCCTTCTTCACCGCCTTGCGACCGGTCAGCGCCTCCAGCAGGTGCCAGGAGATCGCCTCGCCCTCGCGGTCGGGGTCGGTGGCGAGGATCAGCTTGCCGTCGTCCTTCAGCGCCTCGGCGATCGCCCGGATGTGCTTGGCGCTGTCGGGCGCCACCTCCCACTTCATCGCGAACTCGTGCTCGGGATCGACGGACCCGTCCTTGGACGGCAGGTCCCGAACGTGCCCGTAGGAGGCGAGGACGGTGTAGCCGGGCCCGAGATACTTGTTGATGGTCTTCGCCTTGGCAGGCGACTCGACGACGACGACGGCCATGGGTTTCTCCGCGGTGCGCCGCAAAGGGGGCGCCGGTCGGCGGCCTAGATGTGCCGCGGCGGGGGCGTTGTCAACCGGACCGCCCGGCGACGCCGGTTGCAGGAAAGGCGCCGCGGGCTGCTGCGGCGGCGACGGCAACGACATCTACTACGTCGACAGCCTCGGCGACGTCGTGAACGAGGACACCAGGGACGCGATCGGCGGCACCGACCTCGTCTTCGCCTACGTGGCGACCACGCTCAGCTTCGGCGTCGAGAACCTGACGATCATCGGCTCGGGCGCCGTCAACGGCCACGGCAACGAGCTCGCCAACGTCATCCAGGGCGCCAGCGGCCAGAACGAGCTTTACGGCAACGCCGGCAACGACAAGCTGTCGGGCCTCGACGGCAACGACGTCCTGAGCGGCGGCGAGGGCAAGGACCGGCTCCTCGGCGGCGCCGGCTCCGACTTCCTGTTCGGCGGCAAGGGTGCCGACGTCTTCGAGTTCGACCTCGTGAGCGACTCGCCGGTCGGCGCCGCCGTCCGCGACGTCTGCCGCTCCGACCGCATCGCCCCCGCCTTCGCGGGCGCCGGCGTCGCGGGCGGCGACCTGATCGACCTCTCCGGCATCGACGCCAACGTCAACGCCGTCGGCAACCAGGCGTTCGTCTTCGGAGGCGGCGGGATCGGGCGGGTGTCGGTCGTCGCCTCCGGCACCGACAGCCTCGTCCACTGCAACGTCGACGGCGACGCCGCCTTCGAGTTCGAGCTCGCGATCGAGGACGGCGGGGTGCTCGCCAGCGCCTACAAGGCCCTCGACTTCGTGCTCTGAAAGCCTCGGCAGGGGCTCTTTCGTCGTCGCGAAAGGGCCCCAGAACGGGTCGCGTCCCTGCGCGCGGTGCACGGGGCGTGCGAAGCCATTCCCCGCGATCACGCCTCGCCGCTGCGACGTCGTCCGCCACCTCGTCCCGACGAAACGTCACCCCTACCCCCGCGGACCTCGAGGCGCACCCCGCGCCCGCTCCCGCACCGTCGCGTTCCCTTTCTTCTCTTCCTACCTCGTCGGGCCGTGCCGGCGGATCAAAGGACGATCGAGGCGTCTACGACTTGACCTTCTCGATCAGCGTCACGCCTGGCAGCCCGTCGAATCGCGCATCGCACGTGATCAGGGTGGCGTCCTGGGTGCGCGCCGTGGCGAAGACGATGGCGTCGGCGGTCGCAAGCCTGTGCACACGGCACGCCTCGGCGGCCGCCAGCGCGATCTCGGTGTCGAGTGGCACGACGGCGCAGAGCTGCGTGAAGGCAATCACCTGATCGGCCTTGTCTTCGCCCGCCTCGCGGGTGAGCCATTTCGCCAGTTCGAGCTGCACCATGGTCGGCACCAGCCACTCGGATTGCTCGGGCAGATGCGTGGCGACGACCTCGCCGGTCGGCGAGCCGGTCAGCCATTCGATCCAGGCGGACGTGTCGACGAGCCGCATCAGGAGCGATCCGATCGGTCCCGGTAGTCGCTCGGCGACGCGCCCTTCGCTATCCCGGCCAGCGCCTCGCGCCTCGGGACCGGCACGAGCAGGACGCCCGTCCCCTTGGGGATGAAGGCGAAGGTCAGCCCGGCTTCCCAGTGCTGGGCGGTTCGGATCGCCTTGGGGATCGAGATCTGGAACTTGGCGGACAGGGTGGCAGTCTCAGGCATTTTCCTACCTTCGATTGGTCGATAGTGAATGAGTAAGACGCCCATGTGCCGCGTTCAAGGATATCCCGATCCCTTCGGGCATGAGGACGGAGCCGCGCATGCGGCGACCGGCGTTCAAAACGCCGTTGCGCCGGCCGGGCTCTCCATGGCCGCGAAGGACGAGCATGACCGTTGCGACGGCCACACCACGTCCCGGGACACGCCTCTAGGTTCGAAGGGAATCGTAAGGAAGCAGTTAAAGCCACGCAATAAATATTAGCAATACCAATGGCTTGCGTTTTGAGCGCAGCTTACGCGCGCGGCTGCCGCCCGTGTCGCGCGCCTAGACGGTCAGGCTGACCAGCCCGCCCGGGTGACGCAGCACGCGGCCTGCCATCTCGAGCTCCAGCAGCGCCGCGGCGACCGCCGCGGCCGGCTGGGCCAGGTCGCGGATCAGCAGGTCCTCGGCCACCGGCGACGGTCCGAGCAGCCCGCACAGCCGCTCCGCCAGCCCGTCCGCGCGGACCGGTTCCGGCAGCGGCGCGGCCGGGGCTGGCGCCGCTCGGCGCGTGGGCAGGAACGCGGCCAGCGCCTCGAGCACGTCGGCGGCCGAGCGGACGAGTGTCGCGCCGTCGCGGATCAGCTGGTTGCAGCCGCCGGCGCGCGCGTCCATCGGGTTCCCCGGCACCGCCATCACCTCGCGGCCCTGGTCGGCGGCGTCGCGGGCGGTGATCAGCGACCCCGAGCGCAGCGCCCCCTCGACGACGACGACCCCGAGCGCCAGCCCCGAGACGATCCGGTTGCGGCGCGGAAAATCCTGCGGCCGCGGCGCGTGCCCGGGCGGCATCTCCGACAGCCGCAGGCCCCCGGCGGCGATCTCGGCGGCGAGCCCCGCGTTTTCCTCCGGATAGACGACGTCGATCCCGCCCGCCTGCGCCGCGATCGTGCCGGTCGCGAGCGCCGCCCGGTGCGCGGCGGCGTCGATCCCGCGCGCCAGCCCCGAGACGACCGCGAGCCCGGCTGCCCCGAGCTCGCTTGCGAGCTGCGCCGCCATCCGCATCCCGAGCGCCGAGGCGTTGCGCGCCCCGACCAGCGCCACCGCCGGCCGCGCCGCCAGCGCCGGGTCGCCGAGCGCCCAGAGGAACGGGGGCGGGTCGCCGATGGTCGCGAGCAGCGGCGGGTAGCCGGCCGCGCCCAGCAGCAGCGGCTGCGCCCCGGCGGCGAGCCCTGCCTCGATCTCGGCCGCCGCCGCCGCGCGCGGGCAGGGCGCATACCCCTCGGCCCCGGCCTGCGCCGCGATCCCGGGCAGCGCCGCCAGCGCCGCCTCGGCCGAGCCGAACTCGCGGACCAGCCGGACGAAGGTCGCGGGCCCGACCCGCCGCGACCGCGCCAGCCGCAGCCAGTCGAGCCGCGCGGCATCGGAGCGGGGCAGGGCCTCGGGGGGGATCTTGGCGGATTGCGGGGCCTGCATGCAGGCCACCTTGCGGATCGGCCGTTAACGGGCGGTCAACTCGAGCCGTCCGCCTTACGCCGCGCTGCCGCCGACCGTCAGGCCGCCGATCAGCACCGTCGGCAGCCCGACGCCCACCGGCACCCACTGGCCGTTCTTGCCGCAGTTGCCCATGCCGGGGTCGAGCGCCATGTCGTTCGCCACGGCCCGGATGCGCTTGAGCGCGGTCGCCCCGTCGCCGATCAGCGTCGCGCCCTTCACCGGCGCCCCGACCTTCCCGTCCTTCACCCGGTAGGCCTCGGTGCAGGAAAAGACGAACTTGCCATTGGTGATGTCGACCTGCCCGCCGCTGAAGCCCGTGGCATAGATCCCGTCCCTGAGCTCGGCCAGCACGTCCCCCGGCGTGGCGGAGCCCCCAAGCATGTAGGTGTTGGTCATCCGCGGCATCGGCGCATGCGCATAGCTCTGGCGGCGGCCGTTGCCGGTCGGCGCCACGCCCATCAGCCGCGCGTTCTGCCGGTCCTGCATGTAGCCGACGAGGATGCCGTCCTCGATCAGCACGTTGCGCTGGCTGGGCGTGCCCTCGTCGTCGAAGCTGATCGAGCCGCGCCGGTCCGGCATCGTCCCGTCGTCGACGACCGTCACCCCGGGTGCCGCGATGCGCGTCCCCATCAGCCCGGCGAAGGCCGAGGTCTGCCGCCGGTTGAAATCGCCCTCGAGCCCGTGGCCGATCGCCTCGTGCAAGAGGATCCCCGGCCAGCCGGGCCCGAGCACCACGTCCATGACCCCGGCGGGCGCCGGCTCCGCCGCGAGGTTGACGACGGCGATCCGCAGCGCCTCCTGCGCCACGCCCTTCCAGTGGTCGGTCCCCATCAGCGGGGCCAGCCCGTAGCGGCCGCCGCCGCCCGCCGAGCCCGATTCCCGCCGGCCGTTCTCCTCGACGATGACCGAGATGTTCAGCCGCACCATCGGCCGCGCCTCGGCCAGCCGCGTCCCCTCGGGACGCAGGATCTCGACCTCCTGCATCGAGGCCGCGAGCACCGCCGACACCTGCACGACGCGCGGGTCGAGACCGCGCACGAAGGCGTCGATCTCGCGCAGCATCTCGACCTTGACCGCGAAGGCGGCGTCGTCGAACGGGTCGCGGTCGGTGTAGAGCCGCTGGTTGGTGGGCTTGGGCGCCGCCGCCATCGTGCCGCCGCCCGCGCCGACCGCGAGCCGCGCCGTCTCGGCCGCCCGCCGCAGCGACGCCTCGGAAATGTCGGTCGAATGCGCGTAGCCGGCGGTCTCGCCACGCACCGCCCGGAGCCCGAAGCCCTCGCCCGCGTCGTAGCCCGCGTTCCGCAGCCGCCCGTCGTCGAAGACGAGCGATTCCCCGCGCCGCCGCTCGAGGAAGAGCTCGCCGTCGTCGGCGCCGGCGGTCGCCTCGCGCAGGATGCCGAGCGCGGCCTCCGGGTCGAGCGCGGTTTCGAACGGGCGGAAGCGCGGCTCCGTCGGCATGGGAATCCTCCTGCGGTTCGTCGGTCCGCCGTGCGGCGTTCCGCGTCTTGTCCTCGCTTCGTTAATATGGTTGATCTGGCGCAAGCTACAACTCGCGGGCAGCGCCGGAACAACGCGCGCGAGAGCCACGCCAGGAACGGACGGACGCCATGAAACTGAATCGGGTCAGCCTCGGTCTCGGTATGCTCGCGCTGCTTTCCTGGACCGGGGCCTGGGCCCAGGAATCGGGCGAGCCGCGCGACCTGCCGATCATCGGCGCCCCGACCCCGGGCGGGGTCAACTACCAGCCGGCGGTGACGCCGGTTGCCCATGACATGCACTGGCTGTCGAGCATGGTGCACTGGATCATGCTCTTCATCGTCCTCTTCGTCTCGGCGCTGCTGCTGACCGTCATCTTCCGCTTCAACAGCAAGCGGAACCCGCACCCGGCGAGCTTCACCCACAACACCAAGGTCGAGATCGCCTGGACGTTGATCCCGGTCGTCATCCTGATTGTCATCGGCTCCTTCTCGCTGCCGATCCTGTTCAAGCAGCTCGAGGTCCCGACGCCGGACCTGACGATCAAGGCGACCGGCAACCAGTGGTACTGGAGCTACACCTACCCGGCCAACGACTTCTCCTTCGACAGCCTGATGCTGGAGCCCGACGAGCTGCAGGCGCACGGCTACCCGCCCGAGGTCCACCTGCTCGCCGCCGACAACGCGATCGTCGTGCCGGTGAACGCCGTCGTGCATGTCCTCGTCACCGGCGCCGACGTGATCCATTCCTTCACCGTGCCGTCCTTCGGGATCAAGATCGACGCGGTGCCGGGGCGGCTCAACGACACCTGGTTCAAGGCCGAGAAGGAAGGCATCTACTTCGGCCAGTGCTCGGAACTCTGCGGCAAGAACCACAGCTTCATGCCGATCACCGTCAAGGTCGTGAGCCAGGACGCCTACGACAAGTGGCTCGACTGGGCGATCGCCCAGTACGGTGGCTCCCGGCCGGAGGCGCCCGCCGCCGGTGCGGCCGCCGCCGCCGAGACTCCGGCCGCCGCGCCCGCCGAGGCTCCGGCCGCCGCGCCTGCCGCCGAACCGCCCGTACCCCCGGCGTCCGGCGCCGAGCCGCCGGCGCCGACCCAGGAGCCGGCCGCTCCGGCGAACTGAGGGCGCGATGAGCGACGCAAGCTGGACCCCGACGACCGCCGCCCGCGAGGCCGAGTTCCCCGACTACGTGGAACTCCTGAAGCCCCGCGTGATGCGGCTCGTCGTCTTCACCGCCTTCGTCGGCCTCGCCTGCGCGCCGGTGCCGGTGCACCCCGTCATCGCCTTCGCCTCGATCCTCTGCATCGCGGCCGGGGCAGGGGCGGCAGGCGCCCTCAACATGTGGTGGGACAGCGACATCGACGCCGAGATGAACCGCACCTGTGGCCGCCCGATCCCCTCGGGCCGGGTCGAGCGCGGCGAGGCGCTGGCGATCGGCATCGCGCTCTCCGGGTTCGCGGTGGCGATGCTGCTCCTCTTCGCCAACGCCGTGGCGGCGGCGCTCCTCGCCTTCACCATCTTCTTCTACGCCGTCGTCTACTCGATGTGGCTGAAACGGGCGACGCCGCAGAACATCGTCATCGGCGGCGCCGCCGGGGCCTTCCCGCCGATGATCGGCTGGGCGGTGGCGACCGGCGGCATCGCCCCTGCGAGCATCGCCATGTTCGCGCTGATCTTCTTCTGGACCCCGCCGCACTTCTGGGCGCTCGCGCTCTTCCGCAACGACGACTACGCCCGCGCCGGCGTCCCGATGCTGCCGGTGACGAACGGCCCGCGCTCGACCCGCAACCACATCCTTGCCTATTCGCTCCTCCTGGCTGCGGTGGCGCTCGCGCCGGCCTTCAGCAGCATCGGCGGCCCGGTCTATCTCGCCGGGGCGCTGATCCTGAACGCGCTCTTCGTCCGCGGCGCCTGGGCGGTCTGGCGCCGCGACGAGGCGGCGGCCGCCGCCGACCGCTTCCGGGTCGAGAAGCGTTTCTTCGGCTTCTCGATCCTCTACATGACGCTCCACTTCGGCCTGCTGCTGGCCGAGGCGGTGCTGCGCTGGCTCGGCGCGTCGCCGGCCGGCTGGCCCGCCCTGTTCTGAGGCCCGACGCATGCGACCCGATACCCACGAGATCTACGGCCGCCGCCGGAGCCGCAACCTCGGCCTCGGCCTGACCCTGGCGGCCTTCGTCGTCCTGACCTTCCTCGTGACGATCGTGAAGCTGCACGAGGGCGTCGACATGCGCAGCTACGACCCCAGCGCGCGCGGGCTCGCGGCGGCGCCGAACGGCGGCTGAGCCGATGCGGGGGCCCGAGGGAAACCGCCGGATCGGGCTCGCGCTCTTCGCGGTCGTGCCGATCATGATCGCGGCGAGCTTCGCAGCGGTTCCCTTCTACAGCTGGTTCTGCAAGGTCACGGGCTACGCCGGCACCACCGAGGTCGCCAAGGCCGCGCCGGCGGCGGTGACCGACCGTCTCGTCACCGTCTCCTTCGACGCCAACGTCGCGCCGGGGATGCCCTGGCAGTTCCGCCCGAAGCAGCAGTCGATGACGCTGATGCTCGGCGAGACCGGTCTCGCCTTCTTCGAGGCCTACAACCCGACCGACAAGACCCTCGCCGGGCAGGCCGGCTTCAACGTCGTGCCCTTCTCGGTCGGCGGCTACTTCGACAAGATCGCCTGCTTCTGCTTCAACCTGCAGGTGCTGAAACCCCACGAGCGCGTCGACATGCCGGTCACCTTCTACGTCGACCCGAAGATCCTCGGCGACCGCGAGACGCGCGACGTGACCGACATCACGCTCTCCTATACCATGTTCCCCGCCGCCCTGCCGGACGACCCGGAGGCGGCGGCCGAGGCGACAACCAGACTCGCGGCGGCTCCGGCCGCCAGCGGCGACAGGATCGAACAATAGAGGGACCGCCGATGGCCGGCCACAAGACCCACGCCTACCACATCCTGCCGCCCAGCATCTGGCCCTTCACCGGCGCCATCGGGGCCATCACCATGCTGTTCGGCGCGGTGCTCTGGTTCCACGGCAGCGGCCCGTGGATTTCGCTGATGGGCGTCGTCATCGTCCTCTATACCATGTGGTCCTGGTGGTCCGACGTGATCCACGAGGGCGAGACCGGCGACCACACCCAGATCGTGCAGATCGGCCTGCGCTACGGGATGGTGCTCTTCATCATCTCCGAGATCATGTTCTTCTCGGCCTGGTTCTGGAACTTCTTCAAGCACGCGCTCTACCCGGCGCCGACCATCGACGGCATCAAGGTCGTCCCGGGCACCTGGCCGCCGACCGGCATCGAGACCCTCGACCCCTGGCACCTGCCGCTCATCAACACGCTGATCCTGCTCTGCTCCGGCTGTGCTGCCACCTGGGCGCACCACGCCCTCGTCCACGAGGACGACCGCGAGCAGGTGAAGTACGGCCTCTGGCTCGCCATCGTGCTCGGCGTCCTCTTCACCACCTTCCAGGCCTACGAGTACGCCCACGCCGAGTTCGCCTTCTCCGGCAACATCTACGGCGCCTCCTTCTTCATGGCGACCGGCTTCCACGGCGCGCACGTGATCATCGGCACGATCTTCCTCGCCGTCTGCCTCGCCCGCGTCTACGCCGGCCACTTCACCTCGACCCAGCACGTCGGCTTCGAGGCCGCCGCCTGGTACTGGCACTTCGTCGACGTGGTCTGGCTCTTCCTATTTGCCGTCATCTACATCTGGGGCTCGAGCTGAACCACCCCGCCGCCCCGCGCCGCCCGGCCATCTACCAGGACGTCCTCTACGCCCCGCCCAACATGGCGGCCGAGCTGGTGGGCGGCGCCCTGTACCTCTCGCGCGCGTTGCCGGTCCTGCACGGACACGCGCGCTTCAGGCTTGCCGCCCCCCTCGCCCGCTTCGACGACGGCGCGCACCCCGACCCTTGGTGGTTCGCTTCCGGACCTGAGCTGCACCTCGGCGAGGACGTGCTCGTTCCGCACGTCGCCAGCTGGCGCCGCCGGCGGATGTCCACGTTCCCCGACATGCCCGCGATCGAGCTCGCCCCCGACTGGGTCTGCGAGATCCTCTCGCCCGCCAACTGCGCCTTCGCCGCCGATGGGAAGCACGCTACGTACGCCGCCCATGGCATCGGCCATCTCTGGGTGGTCGACCCGGAGGCGCGGCGCGTCGAAGCCTTCGCCCTGAGCCGTGGCGCCTGGACCCTCGCCGGCTCCGCCCAGGGCGACGACCCCGTGAGCCTCCCGCCCTTCGACGCGACGGCGTTTCCCCTCTCGGCCCTCTGGCCCTGAGCGAGCCTTCCATCCTGCGCCCCGCGGCCAGCCGCACTTCCCCCCGAGAGGGCCTGTTCGCCGGAGCCGCCGTCGCATGCTGCCCCTTCGCGACCGGGGTGGGACGGGGTCAAGGGCGGCGAAGCCGGGGCCGCTGGCGGCCCTTCACCCTTGACCCCGCCCCACCCCGGTCGCAATGCGACGGCGGCTCCGGCGAACAGGTCCGGGGGCTCTGTTCACGGGTGGGTCCCGAGCCTCTTCCTTCCGCCGGCTCCCGGAAGGCCCGGCGATGACCCGCCGCATGATCGTCCCCCTCCTCTTCGGCATCCTCGGCGTGACCGTCCTCGTCTGGCTCGGCGTCTGGCAGGTCCACCGCCTCGCCTGGAAGACCGCGCTCCTCGCCGAGATCGACGCTCGCCTCGCCGCCGCGCCGGTGTCCGTCCCGCCGGCGCCCGACCCCGACCGCGACCGCTACCTGCACGTCGCGGCCCGCGGCGAGATCGCGCCCGGCGAGCTCGACGTCTACACTTCGGTCCCCGACCGCGGCGTCGGCTACCGAATCGTCGTGCCGCTGGTCCTCGACGACGGCCGGAAGATCCTCCTCGACCGGGGTTTCGTCCCGATCGAGGCCAAGGACACGCCACGCCGCCTCGGCCCGATCGCGATCGAGGGCACGCTCGCCTGGCCCGACGAGACCGACCGCTTCACCCCCGAGCCCGACCGCACCAAGGACATCTGGTTCGCCCGCGACGTCCCCTTGATGGCCGACGCGCTCGGGACGCTGCCGGTGATGCTCGTCACCGCCACGAGCGACGACCCGAGCGGCCCCATGCCGCTGCCCCAGACCGTCGACATCCCGAACAACCACCTGCAATACGCGATCACCTGGTTCGGGCTGGCGATGGCGTGGACGCTGATGACAGGCTATCTGCTTTATCGTATCAAGCGCCGGCTCGATTGAGGGGGGTGCCCTTGCATTACGTCTCGACCCGCGGCGCCGCCCCGAGGCTCGGCTTCGGCGAGGCGATGCTCGCGGGCCTTGCCCGCGACGGCGGCCTCTACGTCCCCGAGACCTGGCCGCGGATGTCCCCAGCCGACATCGCCGCCCTCGCCGGCCTCCCCTACGCCGAGGCCGCCTTCCGCATCATGCTCCCCTTCATCGGCGACGCCTTCGCCGAGCCGGAGCTTCGCGCCATCATCGCCCGCGCCTACAGCGGCTTCGACCACGCCGCCGTCGTGCCGCTGGTGCAGACCGGCTCCAACGACTGGCTGCTCGAGCTCTTCCACGGCCCGACGCTCGCCTTCAAGGACGTGGCGATGCAGTTGATCGGCGGCCTCTTCGAGGCTGCCCTCGCCCGCAGCGGCCGCCGGGTCACCATCGTCGGCGCCACTTCCGGCGACACCGGCTCGGCGGCGATCGAGGCCTTCCGCGGCAAGGCCGGCGTCGAGGTCTTCATCCTCTTCCCCGACGGCCGCGTCTCGGAGGTCCAGCGCCGGCAGATGACGACGGCGAACGAGCCCAACGTCCACGCCCTCGCCATCGCCGGCGACTTCGACGACGCCCAGGCCCGCCTGAAGGACCTCTTCAACGACCACGCCTTCCGCGACGGCATCGGATTGGCCGGGGTCAACTCGATCAACTGGGCCCGCGTGCTCGCCCAGACCGTCTACTATTTCACCGCCGCCGTCGCGCTCGGCGCCCCGCACCGCCCGGTCAGCTTCACCGTCCCGACCGGCAACTTCGGCGACGTGTTCGCCGGCTGGGTCGCCAAGCGCATGGGCCTGCCGATCGACCGCCTGGTCATCGCGACGAACCAGAACGACATCCTGCACCGCACCCTAGAAACCGGCGCCCACCGCCGCGAGGCCGTGCGCCCCTCGATCAGCCCGTCCATGGACATCCAGGTGAGCTCCAACTTCGAGCGCCTGCTCTTCGAGGTCTACGACCGCGAGGGCCCGGCGGTGGCGGCGCTGATGCGCGAGCTCCCCGCCGGTGGCTTCGCGCTGTCGCAGGGCGCCCTCGAACGCCTGCGCGCCGACTTCGACAGCGCCCGCGCCTCCGAGGACGAGACCCGCGCCGCGATCGCCGCCACCTTCCGGACGACCGGCCGGCTGGTCTGCCCGCATACGGCGGTGGGCATCCACGCCGCCAGCATCCGCCGCAGCGACCCGGCGGTGCCGATGGTGGTGCTCGCGACCGCCCATCCGGCCAAGTTCCCCGACGCGGTCGAGGCCGCGACCGGCGTCCGCCCGGCGCTGCCGCCGCGGCTCGCGGCGCTGATGACGGCGCCCGAGCGGGTGACGCGGGTGCCGAACGACATCGAGGCGATCAAGGGCGTGATCGGACGGGAGGCGGTGCGATGAGCGTCGAGGTCCACGAGCTGCCGAACGGCATCCGCATCGCCGTCGAGCCGATGCCCGGCCTGCGTTCCGCCACCGTCGGCGTCTTCCTGACCGCCGGCGGACGCCACGAGCGCGTCGAGCAGAACGGCATCGCGCACTTCCTCGAGCACATGGCCTTCAAGGGCACGCCCACCCGCACCGCCCGGCAGATCGCCGAAGAAATCGAGGACGTCGGCGGCTACATCAACGCCTACACCGGCAAGGAGATGACCGCCTACTACGCCCGCGTGCTCGAGGCCGACGTCGGCCGCGGCCTCGACATCCTCGCCGACATCGTCCTGAATCCGCTCTTCGAGATCCCCGACATCGAGGTCGAGCGCGGCGTGATCCTGCAGGAGATCGGCCAGGCGCTCGACACCCCCGACGACATCATCTTCGACTGGCTGCAGGAAGCCGCCTACCCGGGCCAGCCCTTCGGCCGCTCGATCCTCGGCCCCGTTGAGCGCGTCTCGGGCTTCGGGCGCGCCGACCTCGCGGGCTTTGTCGCCGAGCACTACGGTCCCGAGCGGATCATCGTCGCCGCAGCCGGGGCCGTCGATCCCGACCGGTTGCGGGCCGAGGCCGAACTGCTCTTCGGCGACCTCGCCCGCCGCCCGGCGCAGCTCGCAACAAGGGCGCGCTTCACCGGCGGCGAGCGGCGCGAGGAGCGCGACCTCGAGCAGGTACATCTCGCCATGGCGTTCGAGAGCCCGGGCGTCCGCGACGAGGCCGCCTATGCGGCGCAGATCTACGCGACCGCCCTCGGCGGCGGCATGTCGTCCAGGCTGTTCCAGGAGCTGCGCGAGAAGCGCGGCCTCTGCTACTCGATCTTCGCCCAGGCCGGCGCCTTCGAGGACACCGGCCTCGTCACCCTCTACGCCGGCACCGGCGGCGACCAGATCCGCGAGCTCTGCGAGCTGACCGCCGACGAGCTGAGGCGCGCCGCCGACGGCCTCGCGCCGGCCGAGCTCGAGCGGGCGCGGGCGCAGCTCAAGGCCGGCATGCTGATGGGCCTCGAGAGCCCGTCGGCGCGCACCGAGCGGATGGCGCGCATGCTGGCGGTCTGGGGCCGCGTCCCGGAGATCGACGAGATCGTCGCCAGGATCGACGCGGTGACGCCGGAGCGGGTGCGCGCCTTCGCCGAGGGGCTCGCGGCGCGCGCCGACCCGGCGCTGGCGCTGGTCGGCCCGCTGGCCGAGGCGCCGGAGCGGGCGGCCCTGGCCGCGCGGCTGGCGGCCTGAAGGCGTGCTGATGTTCCGGCGGGCGACGGCGCCCGCGATCGAGACCCAGCGGCTGACCCTCCGCTTGCCCGAGATGGGCGACCATGCCGCCTGGGTGGCGCTGCGCCGCGAGGGCGAGGCCTTCCTGCGCGACTGGGAGCCGAGCTGGTCGGCCGACCACTTCACCCGCAAGGCGTTCCGCAACCGCGTCTACTGGGCGCTCCGCGCCCGCGAGGACGGAAGGGCGCTGCCGCTCTTCCTCGTCCGCCGCGCCGACCGGCGGCTGATGGGGGCAATCACCCTCGACAACATCCGCCGCGGGCCCTCGCAGTCGGCCCAGGTCGGCTACTGGATCGGTCCCGAGTTCGCCCGGCAGGGGTTCATGGGCGAGGCGCTGGCCGCGGTCGTCCACCAGGCCTTCGGCAGCATGGACCTCAGCCGCATCGAGGCGGCCTGCCTGCCGGAGAACGCCGCCTCGCGCGCGCTCCTCGAGCACTCCGGCTTCAAGTACGAGGGCGTGGCGCAGAGCTACCTGCAGATCAACGGCCGCTGGCGCAACCACGTCCTCTACGCCATCCTGCGCAGCGACCGCCGCGGCCGGGCGTCGGCCGAGGACGGCTAGGCCCCGGGTGCTCGGGGTCGAGCATACCTGCAAGCCGTTGATATGCAAGGATATCGGCCCCGAGCATTAACCAGATCTTCACCATTGCCCGGGGTGCGCAAGCTGCGGTTCGAGGGCTTGTGAGCGACCGGCGGGTCGGCATATATACGCCGCCAATCGACCGGAACATGAACGACAAGAGACGGAGCTCGCCATGGCCGGGCATTCCAAGTGGGCCAATATCCAGCATCGCAAGGGCCGGCAGGACGCCGCCCGCTCGAAACTCTTCTCCAAGCTCTCGAAGGAGATCACCGTCGCCGCCAAGATGGGCGACCCCGATCCCGACAAGAACCCGCGCCTGCGGCTCGCGGTCAAGGAGGCGCGGGCCAGCTCGATGCCCCGCGACAACATCGACCGGGCGATCAAGAAGGCCAGCGGAGGTGACGCCGAGAACTACGAGGAGGTGCGCTACGAGGGCTACGGCCCGAGCGGCGTCGCGATCATCGTCGAGGCGCTGACCGACAACCGCAACCGCACCGCCTCGAACATCCGCTCGACCTTCTCAAAGCGCGGCGGCAACCTCGGCGAGACCGGCTCCGTGTCCTTCATGTTCGACCGCAAGGGCGAGATCGTCTACCCCGCCTCGGCCGGCAGCGAGGACGAGGTGATGCTCGCGGCGCTCGACGCCGGCGCCGAGGACGTCGAGAGCGACGCCGACGGCCACGTGATCTGGTGCGCCGATACCGACCTCGCCGACGTCTCGACGGCGCTGGAATCGACGCTCGGCGAGGCCGAGTCGGCCAAGCTCGTCTGGCGGCCGCAGACCACGACCGAACTCGAGCTCGATGCCGCGCAGACCCTCGTGCGGCTGATCGAGGCGCTGGAGGACGACGACGACGTCCAGTCGGTGACCGCCAACGTCGAATTCTCCGACGAGGTCATGGCGCAGCTCTGACGGGGTCCGGCCCCATGTATGGCCAACGCGGGTGCGCCCAGGCCCGGCGGGGTCATCGGCGCCGGCCGGTAGCGTGAACCTGAACCGAGGCGCCTCCATTCGTTCCCGCATGCGCATTCACTGCCGCGCGAAGGCTGCGCGGCGGTTCGTTGCGGCCAGCCGAACGGTGCCGCCTGCGTTCTTCCTTCGCGTGCCTTCGGCGGCATGACCGAAAGGCCGGCCCGCACGCCATGCCGGTGATGGCGGCGCAAAAAGCGTGTCCCCGACCGAAGGCGCCCTTGGCCTGTCGGCGGATTCCTGCCACATAGGGTCCCGGTATGGGTAACGGGTGCCCCGAGGCGGATGCGCTGGATTTCCTGGATTTTGCTCACGCTGCTCGCGGCGGCCGCCGGGGGGGCGGCGCTCGCGGCCCAGACGCATCTGGTCGGCACCGTTGACTACAGCGAGGAGCTGACGCTGCCGCCCGGCGCCGTGCTCGAGGTCGTGCTCGAGGATGTGACCGATGCCGACGCCCCGGCCCGCGAGGTCGGCCACAGCACCTCGCCCGACCCGGGCTCGCCGCCCTTCGCCTTCGACATCGCCTACGATCCCGCCGCCATCGACCCCGGCCGCGCCTACTCGGTCCGGGCGCAGGTCTCGGTCGGCCGCAAGCTCGTCTTCGTCTCCGACGGCATGAACCCCGTCCTCACCCGCGGCGCGCCGCCGACGACGGCGGTCCGGATGATCAAGGTCGGCGAGACCGCGGCCGAGACCGGCGCCGCCCCGGCCAGCATCGGCGCGCACGGGCTGATGCTGCCGGCCTCCTTCGACGGCGACCTGCCCTGTACCGACTGCGCCGGCATCCGCTACCGGCTGAACCTCTGGTCCGACCAGGTCTTCCACATGCGGCGGACCTGGCTCGGCACGGACGAGCGCCGCGATTCGATCGGCCGCTGGTCGGTCGATCCCGACCAGCACGTCCTCGAGCTGCGCGGCGCCGACGAGGACCTGAGCTTCCGCATCCTCGGATCGGACAAGCTGGAGCTGCTCGCCCGCGACGACGCCGCCGGCGGCGGCGCCACCGGCGGGGGCAACGTCGAGCGGAACCTGCTGACGGCCGCCCCCGCCCTCGAGCCCTTCGAGCCGCACCTGCCGCTGCGGGGCATGCTGACCTACATGGGCGACGACGCCCGCTTCACCGAATGCCTGACCGGGCGCGACTATCCGCTGATCCAGGACGGCGACTACGCGGCGCTCGAGCACGCCTACCTAGCGGCGGGCGCCGAGCCCGGCGGCCCGATCATGGCGAGCTTCGACGGCGGCATCGTGAAGATGCCCAAGGGGTCGAAGGACAAGTCGGGGATCCTGGTCGAGCGCTTCGTCGGGGTCTGGCCGGACGAGACCTGCGAGCGCGCCGAGGGCGCCGCGACCCTCACCAACACCTACTGGAAGATCCTCCGGCTCGGCGCCACCGAGGTCGCGGCCGGGGAGGGGCGGCGCGAGCCGAACCTGATCCTGCGCGATGGCGACGAACGCTTCACCGCGACCGTCGGCTGCCAGCCGATCGCCGGAAGCTACCGCCTGAGCCAGGACCGGCTGCAGATGGCGGCGGGCCCGGCCGACGTCTCCTCCTGCCCGGCGCCCCTCGACGAATGGGAGAAGCAGCTCGCCCGGACGCTGCAGGAGACCGCCGGCTGGCGCATCGACGGCCAGACGCTGGAGCTCCTCGATGCCAGCAAGGCGACGCTGGCGCTGCTGCAGGCGGTGTATCTCTACTGACGCGCGATGCGGCCGGTCGCTTCCCGTGCCGGACAGCCGCGGCGCTCCCCGCTCCCGGCCGGCGGCGCAAGGCGCTCCGGGCCCATGCGCGGGGTTGCCGCCCGGCGCGCGCCCGCACTAGGGTCGTCGCACAGCTTCACGGGGAGGTACGGGATGGGCGAGATCGGCCGGACGGGCGTGCGCGTGCCGAAGATCGGCTTCGGGACCTCGGGGCTCGGCAGCATGCCCGACACCTACGGCTACGCGGTGTCGGAGGAGCGGGCGCGCGACACCATCCGCGCCGTGCTGGCGCTGCCGGACGGGATGATCGACAGCTCGCCCAACTACGGCTCGGGCCGCAGCGAGCAGCGGATCGGCCAGGTCGTCCGCGAGCTCGGCGGCTGGCCGGCCGGGCGCGTCCTCTCGACCAAGCTCGACCGCGACATGGAATCGGGCCGCTTCGACGCCGCCCAGGCGCGGCGGTCGTTCGAGGCGAGCCTCGCGGCGCTCGCGGTCGACCGCGTCGACATCCTGCACCTGCACGACCCCGAGCGCACCGCCGACCCGCGGCAGGTGACGTGCAAGGGCGGGGCGCTCGAGGCGCTGTTCCGGATCAAGGAGGAGGGGCTCGCGTCCGCCGTCGGCCTCGCCGCCGGCGTCGTCGACGTCATGATGCCGCTGATGCGCGACTGGGACTTCGACGTGCTGATCACCCACAACCGCTTCACGCCGGTCAACCGCAACGCTTCCCCGATGCTCGACCTCGCCCGCGAGCGCGGGATCGCGGTGATGAACGCCGCCCCCTACGCCGGCGGCGCGCTCGCCAAGGGGGCGGCGAACGCCAAGTACGTCTACATGCCGCTGACCGACGCGACCAAGGGGCCGATCGTGCGGATCGAGGAGCTCTGCGGGAGATACGGCGTGCCGCCGGGCGCGGTGGCGCTGCAGTTCTCCATGCGCGACCCGCGGATCGCCTCGACGATCTGCGGCGTCAGCCGCCCCGAGCGGGTCCGCGAGACCCTCGACTGGGGCGCGCTGCCGGTTCCGGACGCGCTCTGGGAGGAGCTCGCCGCCTTCCCCTTCGCCACCGACGACCCCGAGGCGACCCGCGACTACAAGCCCGGCTGACCGGCCGGCCGCGGTTCCCCGCGGTCGTACCCCCCGGCGACGTGCAGTTCCGCGGCGCGGCCACCCCCACGCCCCGCATCTCAGCCGCCTGCCCACTTCTTCTTCCTTCAAACTTATCGGGCCGCCCCGCGAGCCGCCGGCGGAATGGGGAACAAGGGAAACCCCCAAGGGCCTGAAGGCCGAGCCGCGCATGCGGCGAACGGCGCCAAAGCGCCGCGGGCCCCCTCGCTGTCCCTCGGACGTCGTCCGCCGGGTCGGCGATACCAGCGGCCTCGCGCATCGACGGACGGGCCGCGCAGGCGCGCAGCGCCTCCCTCAGCTCACCACCGCCGGGCCGCAGGCGAGCGGCACGTCGGTCACCGCGGTCATGTCCTGGGTCATCGGGGTGTCGACCCCGTCGTGGGACTCGATGATCACGATCCGGTCGTCGACCCGCACGTGCCGGAAGCAGGCCGTCCCCTGCCCGTCCCAGTGGAAGCAGTAGAGGGGGTCGGTGTAGTCCCAGGTGCCTTCCATGCAGGTCCCGTCATAGAGCTGCAGCGTCACGTGGTTGCTGTCCGGATAATAGTGCTCGAGCGCCCAGAGCGCGCCGTTGATCCGGTAGGTCAGCGTGCGGCCCGTCGCCATCGCCCGCCATTCCGCGACCGGGATGTCGCCCGCCGGCGCCTTCGGCGCTGCCGGCAGCTGCGACGCCGCCGGCAGCGTCAGGAGCGCGAGCGCCATCGCCGCGGCTTCGATCGGTCGCATGGGCCCCCCGGGGCAGGTTTCGCCGACGACGATAGGCCGGCGCGCCCAGCGGCGCCAGCATCGCCGTGCCGCATGCTTGACGCCATCCGTCGGCTGTGGCGTTTACCACTCCTTATCCGCTCTCCCGCGCCAATGCGGCCCGAGGAGGCTCCGATGGCAGGATCGCGGCGGGCATGGCAGGGGCGGGCGGCCGCCGCGGCGCTCACGATCGCAACCGCCGCTCCGGCCGCGCTGCATTTCGCCGGCCCCGCGACCTCGACGCCGGCCGCACCCGCGCCGGGCCCGGCGGTCGCGGGCCCGGCGCGGGTGATCGACGGCGACACGCTCGCGGTCGGCGCCGTGCGCGTCCGGCTCCTCGGGGTCGACGCCCCCGAGCACGACCAGACCTGCGGCGCCGCCGGCGCGCCCTGGCCCTGCGGCGCCGCCGCCGCCCGGCGGCTCGGCGAACTGGCCGCGGGCGGCGTCCGCTGCAGCGGACGCGACCACGACCGCTACGGCCGGCTGGTCGCGCGCTGCGATGCCGGCGGGGTCGACCTCGGCGGCCGGCTGGTCGCCGAGGGCCTCGCCTGGGCCTTCGTCCGCTACAGCGACGCCTATGTCGCCGCCGAAGCCGCCGCCCGCGCCCGCCACGCCGGCCTCTGGGCCGGCGACGCCGAGGCGCCGTGGGACTACCGCGCCGGCGGCTTCGTCGCCGCGTCCGGCACCCGCGCCGCGCCCGCGGCGGCCGCGGCCGCTTCCGAGCCCGCCGCCGAAGGCGCCTGCCGCATCAAGGGCAACGTCGGCGCCGGCGGCCGCCGCGTCTACCACCTGCCCGGCGATCCCTCCTACGCCCGCACCCGCATCGACCCCGCCCGCGGCGAGGCCTGGTTCTGCGACGCCGCCGCCGCCGAGGCCGCCGGCTTCGTGCCCGCCCGCCCGCGCTGAGCATTGGCGTCGCGTCGTCCGCCTCCCTATGCTGCGGGGCGGCAACGGGAGGCTACGGCGATGCGCACGGTCCTGAGGCTGGTCGGCACGACGCTGATCGGCGGCCTGGTCTTCCTGCTGCCCATCGGCATCGTGCTGGTCGTCCTCGCCCACCTGCTGGCGATCGCCCGCCGGGTCGGCGACGCGGCGCACGCCCGGCTGTTCCCCGGCGCCGCCGGCGACCTCGGCCCGCTGGTCTTCGCCGTCCTCGCGCTCCTCGTCATCGCCTTCGCCGCCGGCACCTTCGCCCGCACGCGCGCCGGCCTCAGGCTCTTCGCCTGGCTCGAGGGCAGCGTGCTCACCCGCCTGCCGATCTACACCGTGCTGCGCCAGGCCGTCGCCGACGTCACCGGCGGCTCGGTCCAGCTCACCGAGGGCCGCGAGACCCCGGTCGTCCTCGTCCGCCTCGACGACATGACCCAGATCGGCTTCCTGATCGACCGCCCCGCCGAGGGCCAGGCAACCGTCTACCTCCCCGGCTCCCCCTCGGCCCTCTCCGGCTCCGTGGCCCTCGTCGACCCCGACCGCCTCACGGCCACCGCCCTGACCCCCGCCGAGGTCATGCAGTCCATGCGCCGCCTCGGCGCCGGCCTCGCCGCCCGCCGGAGCTGACCCCCGTGCCCGCAATCACCGTCGCGAGCTTCACCGCCTTCGCAAACCTCGTGGTGGCCGCCTGCAAGCTCGCCTCCCCGGCCGCCGGCCTCCCCGACCGCCCGGGCACCCTCGCCGACATCGCGGTGGGCAGGAAATCCCTCGACGCTGCCCTCGGGACGGCCGGCCTCGCCGCCGTCGCTGCCGAGATGGCGCGCGTCGCCGAGGACCACGCCCTCCACTTCACCCACCCCGGCCGCGCCCGCGACGACGCCATCGCCCTCTTCTGGCAGGTCGCCCCCGACGCCTTCGCCGACCCGGCCGTCTTCGCCGCCGCCCACCTCGACCCGGCCCTGACCGCCGACCGCATGACCGCCGCCGTCCGCGCCGGCCCCCACGCCCGCGACGTCCGCGAAACCGTCCTCGCCGAGCCCTTCTTCCGCGGCGTCGCCGAGGCGACGCTCAAGGTGATGCTTGCCCGCGCCGAGACCGTCGCCGCGCTCGCCCCGGCGCCCAGCCCACGGATACAATCGTTGCCACCGAGTTAACGGCGGCAGATACAATCAAACTAAATCAATGCCTTGACCGCTGTGCGATACCCGCGGGGAGCCCGCGTGCGCAGGCCTAGACGTCGAGCTCCTCCTCATCCACGAAGCGCGCATTCTCCTGGATGTACTGGAACCGCAGCTCCGGTTTCTTCCCCATCAGCCGCTCGACCAGATCCCCCGTCTCCCCTTCGTCCTCGGCGATCGTGACCTTGATCAGCGTCCGTTTCACCGGATCCATCGTCGTCTCCTTGAGCTGCGCCGGCATCATCTCGCCCAAGCCCTTGAACCGCGACAGCTCGACCTTGCCGCGCCCGCCGAGCCCCTTCGCCAGCAGCCGCTCCTTCTCGGCGTCGTCGCGCACATACACCGACTTCGCCCCCTGGGTCAGCCGGTAGAGCGGTGGCGCGGCCAGGTAGAGGTGGCCGCAGGAGATCAACGGCCGCATCTGGGTGTAGAAGAAGGTCATCAGCAGCGACGCGATATGCGCCCCGTCGACGTCGGCGTCGGTCATGATGACGATCTTCTCGTAGCGCAGATCCTCGACGCTGAACCGCGAGCCCGCCTGCACCCCCATCGCCTGGCAGAGGTCGGCCAGCTCCTGGTTCTGCATCAGCTTCGAGGACGACGCCCCGAGCACGTTCAGGATCTTCCCCCGGAGCGGCAGCACCGCCTGCGTCTTGCGGTCGCGTGCCTGCTTCGCCGACCCGCCGGCCGAGTCGCCCTCGACGAGGAACAGCTCCGACCCGTCGCGCGACGCCCCCGAGCAGTCGGCGAGCTTGCCCGGAAGCCGCAGCTTCTTCACCGCGGTCTTGCGCTGCGTCTCCTTCTCCGCCCGCCGCCGCGCCCGCTCCTCGGCCTTCAGCACAAGGTAGTCGAGGATCGCCCCCGCCGTGCGCGTGTCCGTCGCCAGCCAGTGATCGAAGCGGTCCCTGACCGCGTTCTCCACCAGCCGCGCCGCCTCCTGCGTCGCCAGCCGGTCCTTGGTCTGCCCGACGAACTCGGGCTCGCGGATGAAGACCGAGATCATCGCCGACCCGCCGGCCATCACGTCCTCGCGCTGGATCTGCGCGGCCTTGCGGTTCGAGGACAGCTCGCCGTAGGCCTTGACCCCCTTGAGGATCGCCGCCCAGAACCCCTGCTCGTGGGTGCCCCCCTCGGGCGTCGGGATGGTGTTGCAATAGGACGACACGAAGGCGTCGCGCTGCGGCGTCCAGTTCACCGCCCACTCGACCGAGCCGACCGTGCCGGCCCCAAAGCGCTCGGCGAAGTCGACCTTGCCGGCGAAGGGCTTGTCGGCATAGCACTGCGCCCCCTCGAGCCGCTCGCCCAGGTAGTCGGCGAGCCCGCCCGGGAAATGGAACGTCGCCTGCTCCGGGGTGTCGTCGCCGGCCGCGAGGCAGGACGCCGCGCACCGCCAGCGGATCTCGACCCCGGAGAAGAGATAGGCCTTCGACCGCACCATCCGGAGCAGCCGCGCCGGCTTCAGGTGCGCGTGCGCCCCGAAGATCTCCGGGTCCGGATGAAAGGTCACCGTCGTCCCGCGCCGGTTCGGCGCCTGCCCGAGCGCCTGCAGCGGCCCGGTCGGGTGGCCCCGCGAAAACTCCTGCCGCCAGAGCTGCCGGTTGCGCGCCACCTCGACCGCCACCCGGTCCGAGAGCGCGTTGACCACCGAGACGCCGACGCCGTGCAGCCCGCCGCTCGTCTGGTAGGCGTCGCCGGAGAACTTGCCGCCGGCGTGCAGGGTGCAGAGGATCACCTCGAGCGCCGACTTCCCCGGGAACTTCGGATGCGCGTCGACCGGCATCCCCCGCCCGTTGTCGCGCACCGTCAGCGAGAAGTCCTCCTGCAGCTCGACCTCGATGCGGTTGGCGTGCCCGGCGACCGCCTCGTCCATCGAATTGTCGACCACCTCGGCGACCAGGTGGTGCATCGCCCGCTCGTCGGTGCCCCCGATATACATGCCGGGTCGCTTGCGGACCGGCTCGAGCCCCTCGAGCACCTCGATCGCGCTGGCATCGTAGGCGCGCGACGCCGGATCGTCGCCGAACAGGTCGGGCGCATGCACCATCGGTCGCCCCTTTTCTTTCTCGTTGCCTTCGCCACCGCTAGCGAAGGACTGCTCACCATTCTCTATATCTTGCCCGCGCCCGCCGGCAAAGGGGTTCCCGATGCGACATCCTTTGCCGGCCGGGGCAGGGGCCTCGGCCGGGAGCCGCGCAACGACCGGAGCGCCCTGCGAAACCGCGCCCCCGTGTGCTATGGTCGGGCGCAGCGCTGCGGGACGCGGACGATGACCGACGACGCGAGACACGACGCCTGGACGGCCGGCGACAGCTACGAGGCCTACATGGGCCGCTGGAGCCGCCTTGTCGCGGCCCGCTTCCTCGACCGGCTCGGCGTAGCCGGCGCCGACTGGGTCGAGGTCGGCTGCGGCACGGGCGCCCTGACCGCCGCCATCCTCGCGGCCGCCGCGCCGCGCACCCTCCTCGCGGTCGAGCCCTCCGCGGACTTCCTCGCCCGGGCGCGCGCCGCGATCGACGACCCCCGCGTGCGCTTCGAGCCGGGCCGCGCCGAGGCGCTGCCGGCCGGCGACGCCTCCGCCGACGTCGCCGTCTCGGGCCTCGTGCTGAACTTCGTCCCCGACCGGACGGCGGCGCTCCGCGAGATGCGCCGGATCCTGCGACCGGGCGGGCGGCTGGCGTTCTACGTCTGGGACTACCCGGGCGGCGGCCTCGCCTTCGTCGACGCCTTCTGGAAGGCCGCGGCCGAGCTCGACCCCGCCGCCGCCCCCCTCGACGAAGCCCTCCGCTTCGCCGCCTGCACCCGCGAGGGCCTCGCCGCCGACTGCGCCGCCGCCGGCCTCGCCGCCGAAATCGAGCCGCTGACGATCCCGACCCGCTTCCCCGACTTCGAGGACTACTGGCGCCCCTTCACCCTCGGCGCCGGCCCCGCCCCCGGCTACTGCGGCAGCCTGCCGGCCGAGCACCGCGCTGCGCTGCGCCAGCGCCTGGAGGCGCGGCTCGGTACCGGCCCGATCGCGCTGGAAGCGAGGGCATGGGCCGTCGACTGCCGTTCTGCCGGCCTGTGACCAGTGGCTGTCCCACGGAAGAGGGCCCGCGCGCCTTTTGCATTCCCCGCGTGTCTCCAAATCTTCTTCTTCAACCTATCGGGTCGCCTCGAAATCCGCTGGGGAACGAAGAGCAAGGGAGATTCCCAAAGGGCCTGAAGGCGGAGCCGCGCATGCGGCGAACGGCGCCAAAGCGCCGCGGGCCTCCTCGCATCCCTCGGAGCTTCTCCCGACGCCCAGCTACACTACCTGCAGGGACACGATCCCCGCATGGCCGCCAACAGTGAAGATTCGGTTAGCGCCGGAAGAAAAATCATTTCAATATCAATCATTTAGAAAACGCCCGCGGCCTCGCCCGCGGTGCGGGGGCGGAGCTCGGTCACTCCGCCCCGATTGGCTCAGAGGCTGTAGTACATCTGGTATTCGACCGGGTGGGGCGTGTGCTCCATCATGTAGACCTCGGGCCACTTGAGGGCGATGTAGCCGGCGATCTGGTCGCGGGTGAAGACGTCGCCGTGCAGCAGGAATTCGTGGTCGTTCTCGAGCGTGGTCAGCGCCTCGCGCAAGCTGCCGCAGACCGTCGGGATCTCGGCGAGCTCCTCGGGCGGCAGGTCGTAGAGATCCTTGTCGGCGGCCGCACCGGGGTCGATCTTGTTGCGGATGCCGTCGATGCCGGCCATCAGCAGCGCCGCGAAGCCGAGGTAGGGGTTCGCGCAGGGGTCGGGGAAGCGGGCCTCGACGCGCTTGGCCTTCGGGCTCTCCGACCACGGGATGCGGATCGAGGCCGAGCGGTTGCGCGCCGAGTAGGCGAGCAGCACCGGCGCCTCGAACCCCGGGATCAGCCGCTTGTAGCTGTTGGTCGTCGGGTTGGTGAAGGCGTTGATGGTCTTCGCGTGCTTCAGGATGCCGCCGATGAACCAGAGCGCCTCGGAGGAGAGGTCGGCGTACTTGTCGCCGGCGAACACCGGCTTGCCGCCCTTGAAGATCGACATGTTGACGTGCATGCCCGAGCCGTTGTCGCCGTAGTAGGGCTTGGGCATGAAGGTCGCGGTCTTGCCGTAGGCCTGGGCGACCTGCTGGATCACGTACTTGTACTTGAGGATGTTGTCGGCCTGCTCGGTCAGCGAGCCGAAGATCACCCCGAGCTCGTGCTGGGGCGAGGCGACCTCGTGGTGGTGCTTGTCGACCTTCATCCCCATCCGCTTCATCGTCGAGAGCATCTCGCCGCGGATGTCCTGGGCGGCGTCGACCGGCGGCAGCGGGAAATACCCGCCCTTGACGCCGGCGCGGTGGCCCATGTTGCCCATCTCGTAGACGGTGTCGGTGTTCCAGGCCGCGTCGACCGCGTCGAGCTCGAAGCTCACCTTGTTGGGCCTGTTCGAGAAGCGGACGTCGTCGAAGAGGAAGAACTCGGCCTCGGGCCCGAAGTAGGAGGTATCGCCGATGCCGGTCTGCTTCAGGAACGCCTCGGCCTTCTGGGCGGTGCCGCGCGGGTCGCGCTCGTAGGGCTCGTTGGTGTCGGGCTCGAGCACCGAGCAGTGCAGGCAGAGCGTCTTCTCGGCGAAGAACGGGTCGACGTAGGCCGAGCTCGGGTCGGGCATCAGCTTCATGTCGGACTTCTCGATCGACTTCCAGCCGGCGATCGACGAGCCGTCGAACATGAAGCCCTCGTCGAGGAAGTCCTCGTCGACGAGGTCCGAGACCACCGTCACGTGCTGCAGCTTGCCCTTCGGATCGCAGAAGCGCAGGTCGACGTAGGAGATCTCGTCGTCCTTCAGCGATTTCAGAACCGATTTCTTGTCAGCCATGGTCTATCCCTGTTTGCATTCACGGGTAGTCGCGGACGGGCCGGTGCCGTCGCGGGCTAGAGCGCGTCGTTGCCTTCCTCGCCGGTCCGGATGCGGATGGCCTGCTCGACCGGCATCACGAAGATCTTGCCGTCGCCGATCTTGCCGGTCTTGGCGGCGTTGATGATCGCCTCGATCGCCGCGTCGACCTGGTCGTCGGCGAGCACCACCTCGATCTTCACCTTCGGCAGGAAGTCGACGACGTACTCGGCGCCGCGGTAGAGTTCGGTATGGCCCTTCTGCCGGCCGAAGCCCTTGGCCTCGATCACGCTCAGGCCCTGGATCCCGACCTCCTGGAGCGCCTCCTTCACCTCATCGAGCTTGAACGGCTTGATGACGGCCTCGATCTTCTTCATGTGCGGCTCCCGACGGTACGCTCGGCGATGGTTTCGCAGGATCGGCGCTCGACAAACCAGCTTGCCCGGGGGGATTCAATCCGCCGCCGCCGGGGGCCGGCCGGAGCGGCCGGAGATTCCGCCGACACTGCCCGACATTTGGTCAAACTGCACACGAATTATGCATCGAGCGAAGCCGGCCTCAGCGCGTCCCGCCCGCCGTTTTCGCTCGCGCCCGGCCGCGCGCCTCTGCTAGGACGGGGCCGACCGACGCCCGCCGCGGGCGCGGCCAGCGGGCGTGGCGGAACTGGCAGACGCACCAGATTTAGGTTCTGGCGCCGCAAGGCATGGGGGTTCAAGTCCCTCCGCCCGCACCATCTCGCCCTTCCTGTCCGGATTCTTCCGTTGTCGAGGCCATCTCGGAACGGAGGCGACGCATGCTGCCTCCCGCCGACATCCTCGCCGAGGGGATCGCGGCTTGCCCCGAGGACATCGATCTCGTCGAAATCCACGGCGACGGCTTCCCGCGGCGTCGAGGCGGCCCGACGTTCCGTTCGCCCGGGCAGGCGAGATCGTCGCGCCCGGGTCCGGGTCGCGGAATCTGCCGCTGACCTGCCGCGCCGGCCAGAGGAGAGGGTGCCTCATCTCGTCTGCAAATTCGTCGAGGAGATCGGCGGTCATGGCACGCTGGAAGTCACCGAGCCCGTGGGAGAGGCATATGCCATGACCGGGAAGCAGGGCATCGCCGAGCTTGCCTGCCCGCCTGCCGAGGTGCACAGTTTTCGCACAGAGCGCCGGCGTGGCGCCGACAGTCCCGGGAGGAGGCGATGAACGCTCCGCTGCGCGAACCCAGTTTCCGCGAGTCCGTCGACCACATGTTCAACCGCGCCGTGCGGCTGATGGATCTGAGCCCCGGGCTCGAGGAGAAGATCCGCGTCTGCAACTCGACCTACACGGTCCGCTTCGGCGTGCGGCTCAGGGGCGCGATCCACACCTTCACCGGCTACCGCAGCGTGCATTCCGAGCACATGGAGCCGGTCAAGGGCGGCATCCGCTTCGCCCCCAACGTCCACCAGGACGAGGTCGAGGCGCTGGCAGCGCTGATGACCTACAAGTGCAGCCTGGTCGAGGTGCCGTTCGGCGGCTCCAAGGGCGGCCTGCGCATCGACCCCCGCGAGTGGAACGAGCACGAGATGGAGCTCATCACCCGCCGCTTCGCCTACGAGCTCGCCAAGCGCGACCTGATCAACCCCAGCCAGAACGTCCCCGCCCCCGACATGGGCACCGGCGAGCGCGAGATGGCCTGGATCGCCGACCAGTACCGGCGGATGAACACCACCGACATCAACGCCTCGGCCTGCGTCACCGGCAAGCCGCTCAACGCCGGCGGCATCGCCGGCCGCGTCGAGGCCACCGGCCGCGGCGTCCAGTACGCGCTCCGCGAGTTCTTCCGCTACCCCGAGGACGCGAAGCGGGCGAAGCTCTCCGGCACCCTCGACGGCAAGCGCGTCGTGGTCCAGGGCCTCGGCAACGTCGGCTTCCACGCCGCCAAGTTCCTGTCCGAGGAGGACGGGGCGAAGATCGTCGGCGTCATCGAGCGCGACGGCGCCATCCTGAACCCCGACGGCCTGGCGATCGAGTTCCTGAAAACCCACATCGCCGCCACCGGCGGGGTCAAGGACTTCCCCGGCGGCACCTTCGTCGAGGACGGCGCCTCGGTCCTCGAGCACGACTGCGACATCCTGGTCCCGGCGGCGATGGAGTCGGTGATCAACCTCGCCAACGCCGACCGCATCCGGGCGCCGCTGGTCATCGAGGCCGCCAACGGCCCGATCACGGCCGGCGCCGACGACATCCTGCGCGCCAAGGGCACCGTCATCATCCCCGACCTCTACGCCAACGCCGGCGGCGTCACGGTCAGCTACTTCGAGTGGGTGAAGAACCTCAGCCACATCCGCTTCGGCCGCATGCAGCGCCGGCAGGAGGAAGTCCAGCAGGCGCTGCTCGTCTCCGAGCTCGACCGGCTCCTCAAGCTCGCCGACAACGGCATGGGGCTGTCGGACAGGTTCAAGCACGAATACATCCACGGCGCCGGCGAGCTGGAACTGGTCCGCTCCGGCCTCGACGACACCATGCGCACGGCCTACCAGGCGATGCGCGAGGTCTGGCATTCCCGCAAGGACGTCCCCGACCTCCGCATCGCCGCCTATCTGGTTTCGATCGGCCGCGTCGCCGCGAGCTACCGCTCGAAGGGGCTGTAGCCAGGGTGCGGAGAGCTATCGGGGAAATGCAAGCGTTTGAATTAACAAGATAGAATACTGCCGCCTTAACTACCTGGACAGGATTCTCGCGCGCCCCGCCGACGCTCGCGAGAGACGCAATCCAAAAAACAGAAGGCCGCGCGGGGCGCGCGGCCTTCGGGATGGTCCGGGCGAATACGGGAAAGCTCAGACGCTTTCTTCGATCCAGCCCTTCAGCGAGGCCTTGGGGGCGGCGCCGGTGCGGTTGGAGATGACTTCGCCGTCCTTGAACATGAAGAGCGCCGGGATGCCGCGGACGCCGTACTGGGCCGGCAGCGTCGGGTTCTCGTCGACGTTGACCTTGGCGACGATCAGCTTGCCGTCGTACTCGGCGGCGAGCTCCTCGAGCGCCGGGCCGATCATCTTGCAGGGGCCGCACCACTCGGCCCAGAAGTCGACGAGCACCGGAACGTCGGCGCCGAGCACCTCGTCCTGGAAGGTCTTGTCCGTCACCTTGACCGTCGCCATAGCAGGCCTCCGAATGTCCATGGGTTGGCCCTCAACGTAGGGACGCCACCATTGCCGGTCAAGGCGAGGCGCGGGCGTCCGCCGGCCCCGGGCCGGGCCGGCGTTCCCGTCCGCGCGGCTTTGCCGGACGGTTTCCCCGCCGGCGCCGGCCGGAAGCGGGAGAACCGTCCGGTTTGCGGCCCCGCGCGACGCCGTAAGTCTTTTCGCACCTCCGCCCGCCTCAGGCCCGGCCTGTCTCCGCGGCGGCCCGGGCGACGGCGGCGGCGACGAGCGCGTCGGGCAGCGGCATCAGCCGGCCGGTCCGGGTCCAGAGGATCGCCGTCGCGATATGCCGCCCCGGCCAGATCCCCGCCAGCGCCGCCCGGTAGGCGCCCATCTGCCGCAGGATGCCCTCGGGGACCGCCTGCGGGTCCGCCGGCACCGCCTGGTTGCTCTTGAAGTCGACCGCGACGACCTCATCGGGCCCGACCACCAGCCGGTCGATGCGGCCGATCAGCCGCGCCCCGCCCAGCTCCGCCAGCGGCGCGCTGACCTCCACCTCGGCCAGGCTCCCCGGCCCGAACAGCCGCGCGAGCGCCGGGTCGTCAAGGAGCGCGGACGCCTCGGCCAGCAGCTCCGGCAGCGAAGGGTGGCCGGGCAGGAGCCGTGCCGCGAGGGCGGGGCGGTCGGTCGCGTCCCGACCGTGCAGCCGCTCGAGCAGGCGGTGGACGGCGGTGCCGCGGTCCATCGCCTCGGCCTCGGTCAGGAGCCCGGTCGGCTCGCCCGCCAGCACGTGCCCGCCGCCGAGCCCCGAGGCGCGCACCGAGGGCCGCGGCGGCCGGCGGCGCCGGCACGCGGCCGGGCAGGGCGGCGGCGGCCGCCGGCGGGGCGCGAGCCGCGCCGCCGCCGCAGCGGCGCTCCACCCTGGTCGAGGACCAGGACGCCGTCCGGCCCGCGGCGCGCGCCGAGCTCCTCCATGGCGGCGGCGGCCAGCCCGTGCCAGCTCTCGCCCTGGCCGGCATCGCCGCCGGCGCCGCAGACGACGAGCCAGGTCCGGGCCCGGGTCAGCGCGACGTAGAGCAGCCGGCGGTTCTCGAGCCGCACCAGCCGGCGACGGGCGGCCTCGGCGTCGGCGAGGGCCTGCGGGGCGGCGGCGCGCTCGACCCGCCAGGCCGGCTGGCCGCCCGCCAGCCGCAGGATCTGCGGCGCATTCCGGCCGTCCTGGCGGGCGCCGGTGTCGGGCAGGATCACGATCGGCGCCTCGAGCCCCTTGGCGCCGTGGACGGTCATGACGCGCACCTGGTCGGCCGTGTCCTCGGTTCGGCGCTTCACCGCGATCGGGTCGCGGTCGAACCAGGCGATGAAGCCCGAGAGCGTCGGCGGCTCGACGCCCTCGTAGGCGAGCGCCTGGTCGAGCAGTGCGTCGATGCCGTCCTCGGCCTCGGCCCCGAGCCGCGCCACCAGCCGCCGCCGGCCCTCGTGGCGCACCAGGATGCGCGAGAGGAGCTCGAACGGCCGCAGGAAGTCGGCGCGCGCGCGGAGGTCGTCGAGCATCGCCCGCACCTCGGCCCAGCGCCCGGCGGGCTCTTCCGCCAGCGCCTGCCAGAGCGTTCCCTTGCGCGGGTGGGCGAGCTCGAAGAGCTCGCGCTCGGAGAGGCCGCCGAGGGGGCTGCGGAGCAGCGCCGCCAGGGACAGGTCGTCGCCGGCGGTGGCGGCGAACCGCAGCGCCGCCATCAGGTCGTTGACCGCGATCTCGCCGCCGATCCTGAGCAGGTCGGCGCCGGCGACCGGGACGCGCGCCCGCTTCAGCTCCCGGATGGTCGCGTCGAAGATCTCGTTGCGCCGCTGCACCAGGATCATCACGTCGCCGGCGCGGATCGGCCGGCCGTCGGCGTCGCCGGGCAGCGCCCGGCCCGAGCCCAGCCAGCCCGAGATCTCCTGGGCGACGGCGACGGCGAGCGCCGTCACCGGGTCCTCGGGCGCGAGCGCCGGCGACGGCTCGTCCCAGGCCGGCTCGTCGGGGCGGTCGGGCTTCGGCAGGAACGGCCAGAGCTCGACCCGCCCCGGCAGCTCGGGCGCGATCGGGTGGTGCGCTGGCGGCTGCGCGAGGCCGTCGCCCGCCGGGCCGGCGAAGACCCGGTCGACGAGCCGCAGGATCGGGGTCGCCGAACGGAAGGAATAGAGCAGGTCGCAGCGCTTGAGCTCGCCGCCGATGCCGTCGAGGACGCGGGTGTAATAGTCGCGGCGGGCGCCGAACTCGGCCGGGTCGGCGCCCTGGAAGCTGTAGATCGACTGCTTCTCGTCGCCGACGACGAAGATCGTGCGCTCGACCGCACGCGCGCCCTCGCCGGCGAAGAACTCGCCCGACAGCGCCGCGACCACGCGCCATTGCGCCGGGCTCGTGTCCTGCGCCTCGTCGACGAGGATGTGGTCGAGGCCGCCGTCGAGCCGCCAGAGCACCCAGGCGGCGACGCCGGGCCGCGTCAGCAGCGCCTCGGTGCGGTCGATCATGTCGTCGAAGTCGAGGAGGCCCGCGGCCGCCTTGCGCGCCGCGAAGGCCGCGAGCCAGGTGCGGCCGAAGCGGTTCAGGGCCGCCGCCTTGGCGAAGGCGGCGTTGGCGAGCCGGAGCGGGCGGAATTGCTCGACCCGCTGCATCAGCGCGTCGAGGGCCGGCATCAGCCCGGCGTAGGCGATCCGCCCGGCGCGGGTCGGGAAGCGGCCGGTCTTCGCGCCGAAGGGCACGCTCGCGCTGCCGCCGAACAGCAGGGCGCCTTCGAGCAGTTCGAGCGCGCGGCCGGGCTCGGGCGCGGCGAGCGCGGCGACGAGCTTCCCGCCGGCGGTGGCGTCGGTGCCGCAGCCGGCGGCCAGCGCCGGCGCGAGCGTTTCGAGCACGGCCCGCGCCTCGGGCGTGAGGACGCGGGCGAGGAGTGCCGCTTCGTCCAGGTCCGGGTCGGCGCCGAGCGCCTCGGCCAGCGCGCGGGGGTCGAAGGGGGCGGCGAAGCCGGTGCGGTGGTGGACGAGTTCCAGCAGCAGCGGGTCGACGTCGTAGCCGGGCATGCGGCGCGCGACCTCGGCGAACTCCCCGGGGTGCTCGGCCGCGACGGTGTCGAGGACCTCCTCGCGCAGGGCGCGCGCCTGCCGCTCTTCGAGGACGGCGAAGCGCGGGGCGACGCCGGCCTCGAGCGGGAAGCGGCGGAGCAGCGCCTCGCAGAAGGCGTGGATCGTCTGGATCTTCAGCCCGCCGGGGGTTTCCAGCGCCCGGGCGAAGAGCGTGCGGGCGCGGGCGAGGCGGGCGGGCTCGATCGCCGGCTCGCCGAGGGTCGCGAGGGCGGCGAGGAGCGACTCGTCGTCGAGCATCGCCCAGTCGCCGAGGGTGCGGAACAGCCGGTTCTGCATCTCGGCGGCGGCGGCCTTGGTGTAGGTCAGGCAGAGGATGCGCTGCGGCTCGGTGCCGGCGAGCAGCAGCCGCGCGACCCGGTCGGTCAGGACGCGGGTCTTGCCCGAGCCGGCGTTGGCGGACACCCAGGACGAGGCGCCGGGGGCCGACGCATCGACCTGCGCGTCGGTCGCGGCGCTCACCACGCGGTCTCCGGCGCGTCGCCGTCCGACCATTCGCCCTTGCGCGACAGATGGTCGAAGTCGCCGGGGAAGCCCAGCCGGCCGGGGCGGAGGCGCGCGGCGTAGCCGGTCGCCTCCGCCTGGTAGTGGGCGACGAGCGCCCGGAGCCGCTCCCACGTCTCCGCCAGTGCGGCGGGGTCGCAGTCGATCGGCAGCGTCTCGCGGCTGCCGATCTTGAGGAGCTCGAGGTGGAGGGCGGGGCCGGGGGGCAGCCCCTCGAAGCCGCCGGCGGCGGCGATGGCGGCTTCCAGCGGGAGCTGCAGGTGGAAGGCGCGGGCCTCGGACGCGGTGGGGTTCGAGCCCGACTTGTAGTCGTAGATGGCGTAGCCGCCGGCGACCCGGTCGACGCGGTCGGCGCGGGCGGTCACGGCGAAGGGCCGCGCCAGGCCCTCGACCGCGCGGCGGCCCGCGACCTCGCGGGCGCCGGGCTCGCCGCGGGCGCGGCGCTCGGTCTCGCCCGCGAGCAGCCAGGGGGCGGCGCGTGCCAGCCGGGCGTACCAGATGGCGTTGACCGCCGGCCACGGGGCCTCGCGGTCGAGGGTGTCGCGGACGTGGGCGAAGTAGAGCCGCTCCATGGCGTCGGCGGGAGCCTGCAGGCTGGCGGCGACGAAGGCGTCGAGGGCAGCGTGGATGACCTTGCCGCGGGTCATCGCATCGGGTTCGCGGCCCGGGCGGTCGAGGCGGCGCAGGCGCAGGATCTTCGAGGCATAGATCGCGTAAGGGTCGCGGACGAGCTTCTCGATCTGCGTGACGGACAGGCTCTCGGGCCGCGCCGCAGCCGGTGGCCGCGGGGCGGGGCGGCGAGCCGGCGGGACGGCGGCCGCCGGCGTGTCGAGGCGGGCGGCGGCGGTAACGAGCGCGGTGCCGCGGGCGCGGGCGGCAGAGAGGGCGGCCTCGCCGGCGGGCCCGAGGCCGCGCATCAGGTTTTCGAGCCGCAGCAGCCAGCGCGAGGCCACCGTCGGGGCCTCGGCGTCGCGGAGGGCGCGCGACAGGACGACGCTGCGGGCGCCGGCGGCCTGCTGGAAGTCGTGCGCCGCGAGGCCGATGCGGCGCTCGGGGCTCGGCAGCCCGATGGCGCGGCGGATGCCGCGGCCGAGCCAGGGGTCGGCGGCCGGCAGCCGCGGCCAGATGCCCTCGACGAGGCCGCCGAGGATGACGAGGTCGGCCGACTGCACGCGCGCCTCGAGCGTCCCCCAGATCGCGATGTCCGGGTGGGTGATCGCGGCCTCCTCGGGCACGTCGCGCGCTGCGAGCAGCGACTGGACCAGCGCGCGGTACTCGGGCGGCGCGACCGGCGGGCCGGCAGCGGCTTCCGCGGCGATGGCGTCGAGGACGGCGCGCGCCTGCAGCCCGGCGTCGAGCTGCCAGAGGCCGTGGCCGGGGTCGCCGGACGGGCCGGCGGCCAGCGCTTCGGCGGCGGTCCGGTGGCGCGCGACGTGGTCGGCGAGGGAGGCGACGCCGCCCGCGGCCAGCGGCGCGAGGGCGGCTTCGAGCCAGGCGATCCAGGCCGGAGCGTCGCCGCCGGCCTTGGCGGCCCAGCGCGCCAGGTCGACCCAGTCGACGAAGGCGGGCGCCGCGCCGCGCAGGTGGCGGAGCTCGAGCCGCGAGGTCAGGCCGAGGTGGACCCGCCGGGCGCCGGGGCCGCTGTTGACCAGCGGGTGCTTCAGCAGCACCAGCAGCTCCTCGGGGGTCAGCGGCTGGCCGGGCAGCGCCGCCAGCAGCCGCAGCAGCACGCCCGGCGGGGTCAGCGCGAGCGGCCGACCGGCGCTTTCGTCGGGGATCAGCCCCCAGCGGTCGAGCTCGGCCGTCACCTGCCGCGCCAGCGTGCGGTCGGGGGTGACGAGGGCGGCGCGCTCGCCGCCCTCGGCCGCCTGCCGGAGCCTGAGCGCGATCGCCAGCGCCTCGCCGCGCCGGTCGGGCGCCTCGATCCAGGCGAGCCCGGCCGCGGCCTCGGCGAC
>JAXMDF010000015.1:0-77551 GCA_046348975.1 Amaricoccus sp.
ACGCCGCGTTTAGCGAGCCGACGATGACCGAGGCGATAAACGGATTGATCACGCCGGGGTAGAGCAGTCCGAAGTGCGGCCGGGTCACGCCGGCGAGCTCCTGCGCAGCGCGGTTCGGGACGTAGCCGAGATCGTCGATCTGCTTCTGCACGCGCTCGCGCAGCGCGGCACTGACGTTGGGGCGGTGGTTGATCACGTTGGACACGGTCATCATCGAAATGCCCGCGGCTTCCGCGACCTCCTTTATCGTCACCCGCGCCGGTCGCCGTGGGTCGCCGGCACGCCTCATCCCTCTCTTGGCCATGCGGTATGCTACTCCTGGACCACGCCGGACCGAACTGGATTTGGATCGGAATGTGTATCGAACATCTGATAGGGCGATTGCGCTTTACCCGCAATCGATGCGTGTGCTTCGCCAGGGCACCGAACTCATGTGATATGACAGGTGACAGGCGGGGATTTCCCTGAATCGATGCGGCGGCCCTGAATCGGAGCCGCGCATGATCCCCGCCGAGAGCCTGCCCCGGAAGTCGCGCCTGGCGGCGCTGCTCGATCACTTCGCCGACGTCGAGGACCCGCGCGACGTGCGGCGCATCCTGCATCCGTTGCCCGAGGTGCTGTTTCTCGTCGTCTGCGGCAGCATCGCCGACTGCGACGACTACGAGGACATCGCCGGCTGGGGGGCGGCGCACCTCGACTTCCTGCGCCGGCACCTGCCCTATGGGAACGGCGTGCCGGGCGAGCGCTGGCTGACCATCCTGATGAACCGGATCAACCCGGCGCTCTTCGCCGACGCCTTCGCGGCCTGGGTGCGCGCGAGCTGGCCCGAGAAGGCCCCCCTCGTCGCCATCGACGGCAAGACCTCGCGCCGCAGCCACGACCGCGCCCAAGGCGTCGCGCCGCTGCATCTCGTCTCCGCCTTCGCCACCACCGCCCGCCTGGTGCTGGCCGCCGAGGCCGTCCCCGACAAGGCGAGCGAACTCGCCGCCATCCCGCCGCTGCTCGAGCGCCTCGGCGCCGATGACGGGCTGAAGGGCGCCCTCGTCTCGATCGACGCCGTCGCCACCAACGCCGAGGTCGCCCGCGCCATCGCCGCCCAGGGCGCCGACTGGCTGCTCGCGGTCAAGGCCAACCGGCCCACGCTCCGCGCCGAGGTCGAGGCCGCCTTCGCCGAGGCGGCGCGGGCAAAGGGCGACGCCCTCGAAACCTACGCCGATCTCGACAAGGGCCACGGCCGCATCGAGGAGCGCCGCGCCGCCGTGCTCCGCGACACCGGATGGCTCCAGGGCCAAGCCCAGGCGTGATGCCGGGCTCGAAGACGAGCAGGCCGACCTGCAAGGGACGGCGCGAAGAGCCGGGGCGGTTTCGGGCATAGGTCATGTCTCCTGAAAGGGTCTCATCAGTAATTATGAGAATTGCATAATTTGTAATACGGGGGCTTTCTCCGATCCACCTGCAATAGTGCATGGCGCTCCACTTCTTCCGACGTTCGGCCGGGAGCCCGCGGTTGGGCCGGGTCAAGGACGGCGAAGCCGCCGCCTGGCGGGCGCGCGCCTGCGCGCGATCCTTGACGCGGCCCGGCCGCACCCCACCATCGGAAATGCGCTGAGGGTTGCGGCAGCGACCCTTGGGCGCTTCCCAAGCAGCTCGTCCTTCCTTGCCGGCCTCGACCGGGGGCATGCGGTGGAGCCCGCGGGGCGACGTTCCGCGGGCTGGAGTGCCAGTCGGTGATGATCCTCCCCAGCTTCCCCCGCCACTGGATGGGAAGGAAGCGGCGCCCCGGGGGCGGGGATGCGATGGTTTCCGGGAAAGCGTCGGGACGGCCATGAACGGGCGGGGGGTTGGGGGCTACGCTTGATTGTCGATCCGCGAGAATCGAGAGTGCTCGGAAACATCGGGGGGATCGGGATGAGCGAGACGGTTCTGGTGACGGGCGGGGCGGGCTTCATCGGCGCCTATGTGACGCGGCGCCTGATGCAGGAAGGGGCACGGGTCGTGGTCTATGACCTCCAGCCCTGGGGCAACGTCCTCGACCTCCTGATGCCCGAGGCCACCGGCGAGGCGCCGGTCCGCGTGCAGGGCGAGATCACCGACGCCTTCAAGCTGATGGCTGTCTGCCGCGAGCACGACGTCGGCGCGATCGTCCACCTGGCGTCGCCGCTGACGATGGACGTGGTGGCGAATCCGGCGACCGGGATCCGCGACATCTGCCTCGGCACCCACACGGTCTTCGCCACCGCCCGCGAGCGGGCGATCCGCCGCGTGGTCTGGACGAGCTCGGTCGCGGTCTACGGGCCGGCGGCGATCTATCCGCCCGGGCCGCTGGGCGAGGACGCGTTCCACCGGCCGCCCACCCTCTACGGCGCGGCAAAGTCGCTCTGCGAGACGATGGCGCAGCAGATGGCCGAGCGCGAAGGCCTGGAGGTCGTCGGCCTGCGCCTCTCGATCGTCTACGGAGCCGGCCGCCGCCGGGGCTACATGACCTACCCCTCGGCGCTGATGCGCGACGCCGCCCTGGGCTCGTCGGTCGTGGTGCGCTTCGGCGACCAGCGGCTGCACTGGCAGTATGTGGACGAGGTTGCCGAGATGATCGCCATCGCCCTTGCAGACCCGCGGCAGGCGAAGGGGCAGGTCTACAATGCCTTCGGCGACTGGCGGTCCTGGCGCGACGCCGCCGAGATCCTCAAGGCGCTGCGGCCTGCGCTCTCGGTCGAACTGCGCAACGAGCGCGACGGGGCGCTGGCTGGAACGGTCGAAGACTATGCGACGGCGGCCTTTGCGGCCGACTATGGGACGGCCCGCCGCTACCCGCTGGAAGAAGGAATCAAGGCCACCCTCGATACCTACGCGAGGATGGGCGCCTGAGCCCGGGGGGACGGGGCGGACCGGCCTAATCGCCGCATCATTCGGCCGCGATCAGGTGCGACGAGCGCGTCGCCGGCATGTGCAGCACGGCGTACCGGCGGCCGTCGGTGGCGCTCTGGTACGGCTCGCCGATGCGGCTCGCCGCGAAACCGAGCTGCCGCAGCGTCCGCATCAGCGGCAGCGGCGACAGCGAGATCAGTTCCTGCCCGCCCATGTCGCCGGCTACCTCGATCAGCCCTCCCACGATCAGCGACAGGCAGTACGCCCGTTCGGACTGGCTCCTCACGCTGTCCGAGATCACCAGGCGCGTGCACTCCCAGACGTCCCGCGACGCGATGATCCGGCACGGCGTCCGGTGGAATGTCGCCGATCGAGCCGCGCAACGCCGTCCCGCAGCATGTAGGTGCGCGCCCCAGCACGCGGTCGGTCGGCATCGTGCGCGCGCCGTCCGATCACTCTTCCCCTCGGACCACCAGCGAGTACACAGCCGTTGGATTGTCGTACTGGTCCATCTCGACGTCGTCATTGTGCGGGACCTCCCAGCCGAGTTGGTCCACGAACAAGCCTTGCGGAGCTGCAGGTACTCGTGAAAGGCGGTTCCGTGCCGATGTTGACCGAGGAAGTCGAAAGTGATGTTGCGCATGAGTCACTCCCTTGGTGGAGAGCGAAGCCTAGTCGTTTGCGTAAGGGCTTGTTAGTAGTCGTTCCGCGATTGAAACAGCGACTACGCCATCGGCGAGTCCGCGTCGCGATTCAGATCATCCCAGCATAGTCGCGGGTTGCCGCCGCCTGGGGACCGGTCTTGGCATTTAGTTTGAGCCGAGCGCTCTTGAGTCGCTGCTTAATTGCGCTTTCGGAAACTCCAAGTAATGCGGCGATTTCCTTCATCAGCAGGCCGTTCTTGACGAGCCCAAGCGTTTCGATCTCTACCGCGGTCAACGTCTTCGGTCGCGCGTGCGCACGGTGCGCATCGACCACGCCGCGATGGAGCAGATCGAGGACCGTCCTCGCGGAACTCGCGATCCGATCGGCAGAAGAAGCCGAAGCTGCGCTCGCTGGCGTCCCCCGCATCGACGCAGCTCGATACCGCGCCGAAGTTGAGCCCGTGGTTGGCGAGCTCGAGCACGCCCTGGGTCGTCGTCGCGGAGCTGGCTCCATCGCGTGACGCCACAGTTTCCGTAAGCCCAGCTCATGGCGGGATCGTGAACAATCAGCCCGCTGGTCCGGTGTACTCGCGTATCCAACTGCTCGGCAAGCGATTGTGCTCAACCATGGGGAAGGCGAAGCCGACTCCGGATAGCGATATAGAATCCGGCTGGCGCTAGCGCCTCGTAGAGGTCGAAATCCCACGAATCCGTTGATTTCACTTCTTTTGCATCACAATATACAGGCTTCCGCGATCGTGTCCGGAACACTACTCTCGATGAGTGTAGAGGTTACGGTGGTTCAGCGCCTCGCGCACCCTTATCGCGAACGGAACGTCCCGGGATGAGTCAGAAGGAGCGGATTGCCGCCTTGCTGCACGAGTTCGACGAGCGGAGCCCCGCGGGCTTCGCCATCGCGCTGCACGTGCGGTTCACCCGCCCGACCTTCCTGTTCCAGACCTATCCCAAGCGTTGGATGGACCATTATTCGGCGGCGGGGCTGGTGATGCACGACCCGACGGTGCGCTGGGGGCTCAGCAATGCCGGGCACATCCGCTGGTCCGAGCTCGAGGACTTCGATCCCCGGGGAGTGCTCGAGCAGGCGAAGGACTACGGGATCATGAACGGGGTGGCGATCTCGGTCGTGACCGCGGGCTCGCGCAGCATAGCGAGCTTTGCCCGGGCCGACAGGGACTTCAGCGACGCGGAGGTGGCCGAGCTGGAGGTTCGGCTGTCGCCGCTGCACGCGGAGACCGAAAACCTCGGGAGGCTGAGCGAGCGCGACCGGCAGGCCCTGGTCGAGCTGTCGGTGAGATTGACGCACTGACGCCGACCCGCTGGATCCGCCGCGGCGGTTGCGCCATAACGGGGTTCGGGACGGCACGCGAGGTCCGGATGGAATTCCTGACGAAGGTCTTCACCTGGTGGAACGGGCAGACGCTCGGGACGCAGTTCTTCACCTGGCGCAAGGGCCGGCGGGTCGGCGAGGACGGCCAGGGCAATGTCTTCTACCAGAATGCCGACGGCAGCCGGCGCTGGGTGATCTACAACGGCGAGGCCGAGGCGAGCCGGGTGTCGCCCGAGTGGCACGGCTGGCTGCACCACACCTACCAGGAGCCGCCGACCGTCGCGCCGCTGCCGCGGAAGCCCTGGGAGCAGCCCTATGTCCCGAACCTCACCGGGACGACGCAGGCCTATCGGCCGCCGGGGAGCATGCTGTCGGGCGGGCCGCGGGTGCAGCCCGACTACGAGGCCTGGGCGCCCGAGTAGGAGCGATGGCGAACAGCGTCGCGGAGGCCGTGATCGGCGCGGTCGTGCTCGCCACGGCGGCGGGCTTCGTGGTCTACGCCGGGCAGAGCCGCGGGATGAGGCTCGCGAGCGACAGCTATCCCTTGGTCGCGGACTTCCGCAGCGCCGACGGGATCAGCGTCGGCACCGACGTGCGGGTGGCGGGGATCGACATCGGCAGCGTGACGGCGCTCGACCTGAATCCGAAGACCTTCCAGGCGCACGCGACCTTCTCGATCCGCAACGACCTGAAGCTCCCGGACGACTCGGACGTCAAGATCGCCTCCGAGAGCCTGCTCGGCGGGAACTTCGTCGAGATCACCCCGGGCGCGTCGGACACGATGCTGGCGGCGGGCGACGCAATCGTGAACACGCAAGGGTCGGTCAGCCTGCTCAACCTCCTGATGCGGTTCGGGACCGGCAAGTGAGGTCGTCCGGGGCTTGTCGGGGCCCGGGCAATCGATAACGCGTTGAAAGAAAAGGGAAAGGCTTGCGCCTGTTAACTGGCTGGAAAGCATTGTCCGGGGGTACGAAAAGCGCCCTCGGGGCGGCGCTGCTGGCGCTGGTCGCGGGAGAGGCGGCGGCCGCGGCCTCGACCGGCGAGATCGTCAACGGGCAGCCGACGGTCGACATGCCGGTCGTGCACATGCGCGGGCTCGACAACCTCAACGGCACCGCGTCGGACATCGAGATGCGCGTCGGCGAGACGGCCCGCTTCGGCCAGCTCGAGATCACCGCCGAGGCCTGCCGGGTGCCGCGCGAGGATCCCGCCGCCGACGCCTTCGCCTTCCTCAAGGTCCGCGACGTCCGCGAGACCGCCCCGCGCTTCTCGGGCTGGATGTTCGCGTCGTCACCCGCGCTCTCGGCGCTCGACCACCCGCGCTTCGACGTCTGGGTGGTGAGCTGCAGCAGCGACTGACGGCCGGCGCGCCTCATTCGTCGCCAGGGATCGTCGGCGACCCCGCTCGATGCTATCCTCGCTGGCGCCCGAGCCCGGTGGCCGAACCCGAATGCGGACATCGGTCAGGTGCCGCGGGTCCATAGGCGGCCAGCCGCCCGGATGCGCCCGCGATCGCAACGTGACGGGAGGGGGCCGACACATGAGCGAAGGGCAGCGGTCGCCGGGGCTCGACGGGCTTCGGATCTGGGTTCGTGAAGATGCGAGCGCGACCGACCGGCTAAATGCCGAGCGATCGGTGGCAGCGCTCGTCCAGCGTGCGCAGGCGGCGTTCGAGGCGAGGCGAACGCTCGAAGCGGAGGCGGACGGGCTCGGCGAGGCGCTGCGCGGGCCGCTGTTGCGGCTTGTCCAGGACGACGCCCGTGCCGCCGGCGCCCTGGAGGCGCTCCGTTCCCGGCCGCTCGCCGCGATCGAGCCCCTCGATGCGCTCGCGCGGGAGACGCCGCCGGCCACCTGCCCCGGCGCGCCGACCGGGCCGTCGGGCGCCGTGACCAACCGGTCGCTCGACCTCACCCCGCCCTACGACTTCAGCTGGTCCTGGCACGCCGGAGAGCCCGCCTTCGAGCAGGTTCTCACGCGGCCGAGCGGCCGCGTCGGGCTCGACGCGCGCTCCGGCCACGTTGCGGGCGGCGCGTCCGGGTTCGTCAACGCGCATGCCGGCTTCGGCGTGTTTCTCAGCGCCGACACCGAGGGGCAGCGGTTCCCGCACGCGGTGCTGAATCCCGGCCGGTTCCAGTTCGCTGTCGGAACCAATGGCGTCGGCAGCAACGCCACCTCCGAGGGAGGCTTCGAGCTGACCGTCTTCGAGGACGGCCAGCCGCTCGTCGATGCCAGCCGCAAGCTCTGGCGCAGCCGGGTCAGCGGCACCCTGTTCGACCCGACCGAGTCCGCGTCGGGCTCGCTGGGGCCGCAGGCCTTCACCGGCCCGGAACTGGCGTTCACCATTCGCCCCGGGCACGGCTACACCTTCAACGCCGGGATCTGGGTCTATGCCGACCATTCGTCCGGCATCGGCGTGGCCGGGGGGCAGTCGCTGCTGGAGGGCAACATCTCGCGGATGTGGGTCTTCGGCTGAGCCACCCCGGCGGGGATCACGGTCCCCGGGAGGCGAGATCGAGCAACGCGGGACGGCTGGCGTCGTCGGGGAGTGCGAGGAAGCGCGCCGGGCGGGCGAGGGCGGCGGTCAGTTCGCGGTGGTAGGCGGCGCGCGAGATCTCGATGGCGCCGAGGCTGCGCAGGTGGTCGGTGACGAACTGGGTGTCGAGCAGGGTGAAGCCGCCGGCGCGCAGCCGGGCGACCAGCGCCACCAGCGCGAACTTCGAGGCGTCGCGGCGACGGCTGAACATGCTCTCGCCGAAGAAGGCGCCGCCGAGGGCGACGCCGTAGAGCCCGCCGACGAGGGCGCCGTCCTGCCGAACCTCCACCGAATGGGCGTGGCCGAGCCGGTGCAGCTCGCCGTAGAGCCCGGCGATCTCGCGGTTGATCCAGGTTTCCGGGCGGTCGGCGCAGGCGGCGATGACCGCGGCGAAATCGCGGTCGACGGCGATCTCGAAGCCGCCGCCGAGGAAGCTCCTCGCCAGCCGGCGCGGGACGTGCAGGCCGTCGAGCGGCAGCACGCCGCGCCGCCGCGGGTCGACCCAGAAGATCTCGTCGGAACTTGCGCCCTCCGCCATCGGGAAGACGCCCGAGGCGTAGGCCTGCAGGAGCAGCGCCGGGGTCAGCTCGGGAAGGGTATCGTCACGCATCGTGCGGGCGCAGGATGTGACCGACCGCTCCGACTGTCAAACGGGGTTCGCGGGACGCGCCGGCGGAAGTCCCGAGGGATGCGAGGGGGCCCGCGGCGCTTTGGCGCCGTTCGCCGCATGCGCGGCTCGGCCTTCAGCCCCGAGGGAGGCTTCCTTGCTCCCCATTCCCTCGCGGATCCCGGGGCGGCCCGAGGGGGGCGCTCGCCGCCCCCCCCTCGACCCCCCGGGCACTGCCCGATAGGTTGAAGAAGAAGGATCGGACGCCCGCGGGAGATGCATGGGCGCAGGCGGGTCGGGCTTGTGCGCGCGACCGCAGCGGGGAGCTGCACCACGCCGGGGGACATGATCACCCCCCCATGGACTGGGGTCGATTGCCCGCCGAGCCATCCGGGACCGCTCAGAACGCCTCGTCGCCCCGTTCGGCGAGCCAGTCTTCGAGCCAGTGGATGTTGTAGCGGCCCTTCTGGATGTCGGGCTCCTCGAGGAGGGCGTGGAAGAGCGGCGTCGTGGTGTCGATCCCGTCGACGATCAGCTCCGACAGCGCCCGCCGCAGCCGCGCCAGCGCCAGCTCGCGGTTCCTCCCATGCACGATCAGCTTGCCGATCAGGCTGTCGTAGTAGGGGGGGATGGTGTAGCCGTCGAAGATCGCCGAATCCATCCGCACGCCGAGGCCGCCCGGGGCGTAGTAGGTGCGGATGCGGCCGGGCGAGGGCTGGAATTGCGGCAGCCTCTCGGCGTTGATCCGGCATTCGATCGCATGCCCGGTGGGCTCGAGCTCGGCCTGGGTGAAGGACATCGGCAGGCCGGCGGCGACGCGGATCTGCTCCTGCACGAGGTCGACGTCGTAGATCGCTTCCGTCACCGGGTGCTCGACCTGCAGGCGGGTGTTCATCTCGATGAAGTAGAACTCGCCATTCTCGTAGAGGAACTCGATGGTGCCGGCGCCGGCGTAGTCGATGCGCGCGACGGCATTGGCGCAGATGCGGCCGATCTTGGCGCGGGTGCGGGCGTCGATGACCGGCGACGGCGCCTCCTCGAAGACCTTCTGGTGGCGGCGCTGTAGCGAGCAGTCGCGCTCGCCGAGATGCACCGCGCCGCCCTTGCCGTCGCCGAAGACCTGCACCTCGATGTGGCGCGGGGTCGAGAGGTATTTTTCCAGGTAGACCTCGTCGTTGCCGAAGGCCGCCTTGGCCTCGGCGCGGGCGGTCTGGAAGGCCGACTCGATCTCGTCCGGGTGGCGGGCGAGCTTCATGCCGCGGCCGCCGCCGCCGGCGGTCGCCTTGACGATGACCGGGTAGCCGAGGGCGGCGGCGATCTTGCGCGCCTCGTCGAGGGTCGGGACGGCGCCGTCGGAGCCGGGGACGCAGGGGACGCCCAGGTTCTTCATCGTCTCCTTGGCGGTGATCTTGTCGCCCATGATGCGGATGTGCTCGGCGGTCGGGCCGATGAAGGTCAGCCCATGGTCCTCGACGATCTGCACGAAGTTGGCGTTCTCGGAGAGGAAGCCGTAGCCCGGATGGATCGCCTCGGCGCCGGTGATCTCGCAGGCGGCGATGATGTTCGGCATCGACAGGTAGGACTGCGACGCCGGCGGCGGGCCGATGCAGACCGACTCGTCGGCCATCCGCACGTGCATCGCGTTGGAATCGGCCGTCGAGTGGATGGCGACGGTCTCGATCCCCATCTCCTTGCAGGCACGGTGGATGCGGAGCGCGATCTCGCCGCGGTTGGCGATGAGGACCTTCTTGAACATCGGCTAAGTCCGGACCGGTGCCACGGTCATTCCAGGATCATCAGCGGGGCGCCGAACTCGACCGGCTGGCCGTCCGCGACGAGGATGCGCTTGACCCGGCCGGCGCGCGGGGCCGGGATCTGGTTCATCGTCTTCATCGCCTCGATGATCAGGATCGTCTGGCCCTCGGTGACCGGGTCGCCGACCTTGACGAAGGGGGGCGAGCCGGGCTCGGCCTGCAGGTAGGCGGTGCCCACCATCGGCGAGGGCACGACGCCCGGGTCGTCGGAGGGGTCGGCCGCCGCGACGCCGGCGGGGCCGGCCGGGGCCTGCGGGGCGGAGACGGCGACCGTCACCGGCTGCGGCGCCGGAGCGGCGACGACCGTCGCCTGGCGCGCGACCCGGACGGTCAGCGTGTCGTCGTCGCCGTAGTCGCGGTTGACCTCGATCTCGGTCAGGTCGTTCTCGCGCAGCAGGCCCGCCAGCGCCTTGATGAACTCGATGTCCGATTCCTGGGGTCTCTTGCTCATCCCTGCGCCCTGTTCTTCCGCGGGCTCCGCCGCCTTCCGCCCCTTCGGGCGTGGGCCTGTATATGCGGCGGCGCCGGGAGTGGAAAGCGGCGAGTTTGGGGCGGCGGAGGTCAGTCGGCGGCGCGGACTTCGCCCACGAGGCTCTTCATCTGGTCGAGCGGCAGGTAGCCGCGCACCATGCGGTTGTCGAAGACGAAGGTGGGCGTGCCCGAGATCGCCAGCTTGTCGGCGAGGTCGCGGGTCGCCTGCAGCCGGCGGTCGACCTCGGGGTCGTTCATGGCGACGCGGATCTGGGCGGGGTCGAGGCCGGTGGCGCTGAGGGCGTTGTCGAGGCTCGCGTCGGTGACCTGGCCCTTGAGGCCCATCAGGCGGGTGTGGAGGGCGGCGTAGGTCTCGGGGCCCTTGGTGATCATCGTCGCGAGGGCGGCGCGGGCGGCGAGGTCGGAGCCGGGGCCGAGGATCGGCATCTCCTTGACGATGAGCCGGATGTCGCCGTCGTCAGTCAGGAGCTCGGAGAGCTCGGGCTGCGCCTTGCGGCAGAAGCCGCACTGGTAGTCGAGGAACTCGACGACGGTGAACTTGCCGTCGGGGTTGCCGCCGACCCAGGAGAAGCCGTCGTCGAAGATGGCGCTCGCGTTCTGGGCGACGAGGCCCTTGTCGCCCTCTGCCGTCGCCGCCTTCTGCTTCTCGTCGAGGAGCTGGATCATCTGCATCAGGATCTCGGGGTTCGCCAGCAGGTAGGCGCGGATCTCGGCGTGGAGCGCGTCCTTGTCGGCCTGGCTGAACGGCGAGGACTGCTGCGGCGCGGGCGCATCCTGCGCCGGGGCGGGCAGGGCGTGGAGGAGGCCGAGGGCGGCCGTCAGGCCTAGGAGCAGCGCGCGCATGGGATCCTTCGGTGACATGGGCTTTCGGGGCGTTCCTAGCATATCCGTCGCCGCTCGCCACCCCGGGGCCGGCGGTTGCATGCCGCGGGGTTTCGTGGCTGATGGCGCGCGGAGCCTAGGAGACGCGCGGTGCGGACATCAAGCCGGGGTGAGGTCGATCCCTTCATCGTGATGGACGTGATGGAGGCGGCGCGGCGGCTGGAGGCCGCGGGGCGGTCGGTGGTGCACATGGAGGTCGGGCAGCCTGGGACGCCGGCGCCGGCGGCAGCGCGGGCGGCGCTCGCGCGGGCGATGGAGGCGGGGCCGCTCGGGTATACGGTCGCGCTGGGGCTGCCGGAGCTGCGCGGGCGGATCGCGCGGCTCTATCGCGACTGGTACGGGGTGGAGCTCGATCCGGGGCGGGTGGTCGTCACGGCGGGCTCGTCGGCGGCGTTCATCCTCGCGTTCACCAGCCTGTTCGCGGCGGGGGACCGGGTGGCGCTGGGGGAGCCGGGGTATCCGAGCTACCGGCACATCCTGAAGGCCCTCGACCTGGTGCCGGTCGGGCTGCCGACCGGGCCCGACGAGCGGTTTCAGCCGGTGGCGCGGCAGCTGACGCGCGATCTCGTCGGGCTGATCGTGGCGAGCCCGGCCAATCCGACGGGGACGATGCTCGACAGGTCCGAGCTGGCGGCGCTGGTGGGCGCGGCGGCGGAGCGGGGGATCGCGGTCGTTTCGGACGAGATCTACCACGGAATCCAGTACGGGGCACGGGCGGTGAGCGCGCTGGAGATCTCCGACGAGGTCTACGTCATCAACTCGTTCTCGAAGTATTTTTCGATGACGGGCTGGCGCATCGGGTGGATGGTGGTGCCGGAGGCGCACGTGCGGCGGGTCGAGCGGCTCGTGCAGAACCTGTTCATCTGCGCGCCGCATGCGAGCCAGGTGGCGGCGCTGGCGGCGATGGACGCCGGCGACGCGCTGGAGGCGAACGTCGGGGTCTATCGCGCGAACCGGGCGCTCCTGCTCGAGGGGCTGCCGCGGGCGGGGTTTTCCCGGATCGCGCCGCCGGACGGGGCGTTCTACGTCTATGCCGACGTGCGCGGGATGACCGGCGACAGCCGGGAGCTGGCGGCGCGGATCCTCGACGAGGCGGGGGTGGCGGTGACGCCGGGGCTCGACTTCGACCCGCGGCGCGGGGCCGGCACGCTGCGGTTCTCGTACGCGGGATCGACGGCGGAGATGGCCGAGGGGATCGCGCGGCTGGAACGGTGGGCGGCCGGCGCCGGGGACGGCGCCGGCCGGACGATCAGGAGCCGCTGAGGGCGCGCGACCACCAGCCGCGGCGCTTGGGCGCCTCGGGCTCCGGCGCGGAGGCCTGCGAGGGCTCGGCGCCGCTGGTCTCGAGCTCGCGGGCGGCCTCCGGCTCCGGCTGAAGCGCGGAGGACGGGGCTTCCGCGGCCTCGGGCCCGGCGGCCTGCGGCTCGGGCGCCGCAGCCTCCGGCTCGGGCGCCGCAGCCTCCGGCTCGGGTGCGGCGGCCATCGCCTCGGGTTCGGGGGCTTCCGCCGGCTGGGCCTGCGGCTCGACCGCCACCGGCTCGGGCGCGGAGGCGAGCTCGGGCACGGTCGCGGCGACGACCTCGGCGGCGGGCTGACGGACACGCGGGCGCGAGCGGCGCTGCGGCGCGTCGGCCTCGGGGACCTCGACGATCTGCGAGACGGGCTCCTCGGTCACGTCGATGACCTCGCCGAAGGGCGAGCTCGGGGGCGTCGTGGCGTCGGCGGCCTTCTCGGCGCGGCTGCGCGAGCGCCGGCGCGACTTCGGCCGCGCCTCGGCGGCTTCGCCCGCGGCGGCCTCCGCGGGGGTGGCGGCGACCGGCGCCTCGCCGTCGGCTTCGGCCGCCTCTTCCTCCTCGGAGCCGTCCTCGGGGGCGGCGACGGCGTCGTGGCCGTTGCCCTTGCCGCGGCGGCGGCGGCGGCGCTTGCGCTTGCCGCCGGCCGGGCGGTCGCCGTTCGGCGCCGCGGCCTCGGCCACCTCGTCCTCCTCCTCGGCGACGTCCTCCTCCTCCTCGATGTCGTCGGGATAGGCGACCGGCGTCAGGTTGAGGTTCTCGGGCACCGGGACGATGCGCGAGGCGGTCTTGAACTTCTCGACCTTGTAGTCGGGCGAGATGAGCGACGGGTCGCCCTCGACGCGGACCGAGAGGCCGAAGCGGGCCTCGATCATCGCGATGTGCTCGCGCTTCTGGTTCAGCAGGTAGTTGGCGATGTCGACCGGGGCGACGATCAGCACTTCCTTCGAGCGCTGCTTGACGCCCTCCTCCTCGATCTCGCGCAGGAGGGCGAGCGCGAGCGAGTCGTCGGAGCGCACGCGGCCGGTGCCGTGGCAGTGCGGGCAGGCCTTGGTGGTCGCCTCGATCATGCCGGGGCGGAGCCGCTGGCGCGACATCTCCAGCAGGCCGAAGGCGGAGATGCGGCCGACCTGGATGCGGGCGCGGTCGGACTTCAGCTTGTCCTTGAGCTTCTTCTCGACGGCGGCGTTGTTGCGCCGGTCCTCCATGTCGATGAAGTCGATGACGATGAGGCCGGCGAGGTCGCGCAGGCGCATCTGGCGGGCGGCTTCCTCGGCCGCCTCGAGGTTGGTCTTGAGGGCGGTGTCCTCGATCGAGGCCTCGCGGGTGGCGCGGCCGGAGTTGACGTCGATCGCGACCAAGGCCTCGGTCACGTCGATGACGATGTAGCCGCCGGACTTGAGCTGCACGACCGGGTTGAACATCGCCGAGAGGTAGCTCTCGACCTGGAAGCGCGAGAAGAGCGGCAGGGGGTCGGCGTAATGCTTCACGTTCTTCGCGTGCGAAGGCATGAGCATCTTCATGTAGTCCTTGGCCTCGCGGTAGCCGCGCTCGCCGTCGACCAGGATTTCGTCCATCTCGCGGCTGTAGAGGTCGCGGATGGCGCGCTTGATCAGGCTGCCTTCCTCGTAGATCGGCGCCGGTGCGATCGACTTCAGCGTCAGGTCGCGGATCATCTCCCACTGGCGCAGCAGGTATTCGTAGTCGCGCTTGATCTCGGTCTTGGTCCGGGCGGCGCCGGCGGTGCGGATGATGAGGCCGGCGCCGTCCTGGACGGTGATCGAGGACGAGATTTCCTTGAGCTTCTTGCGGTCGGCGGCGTTGGTGATCTTGCGGCTGATGCCGCCGCCGCGGGCGGTGTTGGGCATCAGGACGCAATAGCGGCCGGCGAGGCTCAGGTACGTCGTGAGGGCGGCGCCCTTGTTGCCGCGCTCCTCCTTGACGACCTGGACCAGCAGGATCTGCCGGACCTTGATCACTTCCTGGATCTTGTAGCGGCGGGCGCGCGGCGCTGGGCGGCGCGGGGCACGCTCCTCGGCGACCTCGTCGCCGCCCACGGTCTCGAGCTCGTGGGCGTGCTCGTCGTGCGCGTGCTCGTCCTCGTGTGCGTCGTCGTGGTCGTCGGCGGTCGCCTCGACGGCCGCGGGTTCCGTCTCCTCGGCGCCGGCGGGACCGGCCTCCGCCGTCTCGCCGGCGGGCTCGTCGGGTACGACGATGTCGATGTCGCCGGCGGCGGCCGACGGCGGCGGGACGTCGTCGAGCCCGGCGGCCTCGGCCTCGGCGAGGTCGGTTATCGGCGCGACGATGACGGCATCCTCGGCCGACGGGGCGCCGGCGGCCTCGGCCTGCGAGCGGCGCCGGCTGCGGGTGCGGCCGCGCGCCTTGGGCTTTTCGCGGGGCGTCTCTTCCTCGGCCTCGCGGGCGAGGGCGGCTTCCTCGGCGAGCAGCGCCTCGCGGTCGGCCTTGGGGATCTGGTAGTAGTCGGGGTGGATTTCCGAGAAGGCCAGGAAGCCGTGGCGGTTGCCGCCGTAGTCGACGAAGGCCGCCTGCAGCGACGGCTCGACGCGCGTGACCTTGGCGAGGTAGATGTTGCCGGCGAGCTGCCGCTTGTTAAGCGACTCGAAGTCGAATTCCTCGACCCGGTTCCCGTCCACGACCACGACGCGGGTCTCTTCCGCGTGCGTGGCATCGATCAGCATTTTCTTGGTCATGGTTTCTTTCGCGAACCCGCAAGCTTCCCGGCCCGAACGGGCGGGTGGCGTGCGGCGTTCCATGGGGTGGGGCGGAAGTGCTGTAACCAGCGACCAACGCCTGGCCCAAGAGGGGGCCGGACGGGCAGATCGCTTCTGGTCCTGCGCGCTTCACCGCGGTTCTTCTCCGGCCCGGTATGACCGGACCCAACACCGCCGGGCCGCCGGCCCGGCTGGATTCCTTCATGGCGCGAGCGCCTGTCGCAGGTGTGCCGGGATCATCCAAGACGACTTCGAGCGGTCTTGCAATGCCGCGAGCGTGCGACGAATACGAGTACGGCAAGACGGCGAGCGCCACCCTTCCGGACGATGCACCATATGCATGTGCCGCCAAAAATGACAAATGGTTTTTCCGCCGCCGCCGCGCAAGCCTAACCGGCGCAACGAAAATCCCGCCGGGGCCTCGGCGCGGCCCGGTTTTTGACCTTTGCGGCCGGCTCCGATAGGGTGCGGCACGCGGGTCTGGGATGCGAATCGTGCTGCGGATCGTACTGAGGTTTTTCGGGTTCCTTTTCAGCTGGCTCGCGATCGGGCTGATCATGGCGCTCGCCGGGGTGGCCGCGATCATCACGATCTACGGCCGGGATCTGCCCGACTACGCCCAGCTCGAGAACTACGAGCCGGCGACGCTGAGCCGGATCTACTCGGGCCAGGGCCTCCTGATGGACGAGTTCGCGCGCGAACGGCGGATCTTCACGCCGATCGACGAGATCCCGGACCAGGTGAAGCAGGCGTTCATCTCGGCCGAGGACAAGAATTTCTACCAGCACCACGGGTTCGACCCGCGCGGGATCGTGGCCGCGCTGGTGCAGGCGGCGCAGGGGGAGCGGCTGCGCGGCGCCTCGACGATCACGCAGCAGGTGATGAAGAACTTCCTGCTGACGGGCGACCGGTCGGGGGAGCGGAAGATCAAGGAGATCATCCTCGCGACGCGGCTGGAGAACACGCTGTCGAAGGACGAGATCCTGCAGCTCTACCTGAACGAGATCTTCCTCGGGCAGAACGCCTATGGGGTCACGGCGGCGGCGCAGACCTATTTCGCCAAGTCGCTCGACGAGCTGACGCTGGCCGAGACGGCGTACCTGGCGGCGCTGCCGCAGGCGCCGTCGATGCTGCACCCGGTGCGCGAGAAGACGCAGGCGATCGCGCGGCGGAACTACGTGCTCGACCAGATGGCGAAGAACGGCTACGCGAGCCGCGCCGACGCCGACGCGGCGATGAAGGAAGACCTCGCGACCGTGCAGGGCGGGCAGATCGCCTCGGCGCGCAGCGAGATGCCGCCGCGCGACTATTTCACCGACGAGATCCGGCGGCAGCTGTCGGAGAAGTTCGGCGACGAGCAGCTCTATACGGGCGGGCTGTCGATCCGGGCGACGGTCGATCCGGACCTGCAGGCGGTGGCGGCGGACGCGCTGCGCGACGGGCTCGAGCAGTACGACCGGGGGCTGAAGGTCTATCGCGGGCCGGTGGCGAAGATCGATCCGGCGAGCTTCGATCCCGACGAGGACAAGAGCTGGCGCGCGGCGCTCGGGGCGAAGCAGGTGCCGCGCGACATCACCGGCTGGCATCCGGCGCTGGTGCTCGCGGTCGGCGAGGATGGCGCGCGGATCGGCGTCGAGGGCGTGCCGGCGGGCGCGGACGGGGATTTCCTCGGGTTCGACGATGCCTCCTGGGCGCGGGTGCGGGCGAGCGACACCGGGCGGCTCAGGGCGCCGAAGGGGCCGGAGGATTTGTGGGCGGTCGGCGACGTCGTCTTCGTCAAGGCGATCGAGAAGGACGGGGCCTTCGACCACTGGAGCTACCGGCAGATCCCGGCGATCCAGGGCGGGTTCATGGCGATGGACACGCAGACGGGGCGCGTCCTCGCGATGCAGGGCGGGTTCTCGTACCAGTCGAGCGTGTTCAACCGCGCGACGCAGGCGCTGCGGCAGCCGGGGTCGTCGTTCAAGCCCTTCGTCTATGCGGCGGCGCTCGACAACGGCTATTCGCCGGCGACGATCGTGCTCGACGCGCCGATCGAGGTGGCGACCGGGGCGGGGATCTGGAAGCCGGAGAACTCGGGGAACACCTACTACGGGCCGACGCCGATGCGGACGGGCATCGAGCAGTCGCGCAACCTGATGACGGTGCGCATCGCGCAGGACATCGGGATGGACGTCGTGGCGCGTTACGGCGAGAAGTTCGGGATCTACGACAACATGCCGCCCTTGCTGAGCTATTCGCTCGGGGCGGGCGAGACGACCCTCTACAAGATGGTCGCGGCCTACGCCGAGCTCGCCAACGGCGGGCTCAAGGTCGAGCCGACGCTGGTCGACCGGGTCCAGGACCGCTACGGGCGGACGATCTACCGGCACGACCAGCGGCCGTGCGAGGAGTGCAGCGGCGACGACGTCGGCGATGCCGAGGACCCGATGGTGCATTCCAACGCCGAGCGGGTCATGGATGCGATCACCGCCTATCAGGTGACCTCGATGCTGCAGGGGGCGGTCAGCCGCGGGACCAGCGCGAGCTCGGTCGGCAAGCTGAAATTGAACCTCGCCGGCAAGACCGGGACGACCAACGAGGCCAAGGACGTCTGGTATATCGGCTACAGCCCGCGGATCGTCGCCGGCTGCTACATGGGCTACGACAACCCGCGGCCGCTGGGCGAGACCGCCTTCGGCGGCACGCTCTGCGCGCCGATCTTCGTCGAGTTCATCAAGAAGGCGATGGAAGGGCAGGGACCGGTCAGCTGGGCGGTGCCGCCGGGCGGGCATTTCATCAAGATCAACCGCCATACGGGCCAGCGGCTCCCCGACGATGCCGAGGGCGACGACGTGCAGGCCGAATACATCCGCGACGGCCAGGAGCTGATGGTCGGCGGCTACGGCGAGACCGTCGACGCCGGCTGGAAGATGGGTGCCGACGTGCCGCTCTTCGACAACGTGCGCAACTCGCCGGCGATCGAGCGAGTCACGGTGCGCGGGCAGCAGCGGAACCTGCCGAGCAACCCCTCGCTCGGGTCGATGTCGAGCGGCGGGCTCTACTGAGGTGTCGGCGGTGGGCGGCAAGGTCTTCGGCATCGGGTTTCACAAGACCGGAACGACCACGCTCCGGGATGCGCTGATGATCCTCGGCTACCGGGTGACCGGGCCGAACGGGACCAAGGATCCCGAGATCGCGGCGAAGCTCGACGAGATGGTCGAGGATCTGTCGGCCCGGTTCGACGCCTTCCAGGACAACCCCTGGCCGCTCGTCTATCGCAAGATGGACGCGCTTTATCCGGGGTCGAAGTTCGTCCTGACGGTGCGGGATCCCGACCGCTGGATCACCAGCGCCGTCAGGGACTTCGCCGAGCGGGATTCGCCGATGCGGGAGCTGATCTACGGAGTCGGGCATCCGAAGGGGCACGAGGCGCTCTACGTCGCGCGGATGCAGGCGCATAACGCCGAGGTGGCAGAATACTTCCGCGACCGGCCGGGCGACCTGATCACGCTCGACTGGTCGCAGAAGCCAGGGTGGGAGCCGCTTTGCGCCTTCCTCGGAAAGCCGGTGCCCAAGGATCCGTTCCCGCACGCCAACACGGCGCGGCAGACCGAGCTCCGGCGCAAGTACGGCGGGCTCGGGCGGATCGCCGGCAAGCTGGTGCGGCCGGAGTGAATTGACCGCCTGCGGGCGGGCGCGTATGCCGTCGCGGCTCCGGACGACGAGGATGGATCATGCGCGCCGAGACCGAGCGGCTGGTGGAAGAGATCGAGAAGTCGCTCGCGCTGCTGCGGCAGCGGCTGGGCTGGGACACCGCTGCCCACCGGCTCGAAGAGCTGAACGCGATGACCGAGGCGCCGGATTTGTGGAACGACCCGGCGCGGGCGCAGAAGCTGATGCGCGACCGGCAGGTCCTGTCGGACGCGATCGAGGCCTACGGTTCGCTCGAGCGGGAGCTCTCGGACCAGAGGGAGCTGATCGAGCTCGGCGAGGCCGAGGGGGACGCGGCGGTGGTCGCGGACGCGGAGGCCGCGATCGCGACCTTGCGCGAGCAGGCGGCGCAGAAGGAGATCGAGGCGCTGCTCGACGGCGAGGCCGACGGCAACGACACCTTCCTCGAGATCAACGCGGGCGCCGGCGGCACCGAGAGCTGCGACTGGGCGGCGATGCTGGCGCGGATGTACGTGCGCTGGGCCGAGGCGCACGGGATGAAGGTCGAGCTCGTGTCGGAGAGCGCGGGCGAGGAGGCCGGGATACGGTCGGCCGCCTATCGCATTGCCGGGCACAATGCCTACGGTTGGCTCAAGACCGAATCGGGGGTCCACCGGCTCGTGCGGATCTCGCCGTTCGATTCCGCCGCGCGGCGGCAGACGTCGTTCGCCTCGGTCTGGGTCTATCCGGTCGTCGACGACAACATAGAGATCGACGTGCAGCCGAACGACATCCGCATCGACACCTACCGCTCGTCGGGGGCGGGCGGGCAGCATGTGAACACGACCGACTCGGCGGTCCGGATCACCCACCTGCCGACCGGGATCGTGGTGACGTCTTCGGAGAAGTCGCAGCACCAGAACCGGGCCAACGCGATGGCGGCGCTGAAGTCGCGGCTCTACGAGCTGGAGCTCAGGAAGCGCAACGAGGCGATCACCGCGCAGCACGAGGCGAAGGGGGATGCGGGCTGGGGGAACCAGATCCGAAGCTACGTGCTGCAGCCATACCAGATGGTGAAGGACCTGCGGACCGACCACGAGACGTCCGATACGGGCGGCGTGCTCGACGGCGACCTCGACCCGTTCATGGCGGCGGCGCTGGCGCAGCAGGTGGCGGGCAAGAGCCGCGCCGAGGCGCAGGCGGCCGACTAGAGGGTCCGGCACACACAAGCACGCAAGCCGCGCACAAAACGTAAGTAGTTGAAATACAACCATTCTGCTTGGCGCAATTAACCAGGCATTCACGGTTGGCCGAAACACGACCAGACGATTGCGGGCGAGCCGGAGGCCCCGCCCCCCCTTCAGGGCCTCGGGTTATTCGGCGGCGGCCATTGCCGGGACGCGGCGCGCGGGTTCCTTGGCGGACTGGGCGAGGGGGTCGTCCTGGCGCTGCACCGAGCCCTCGAAGTGGGCGCCGCTCTCGATGGCGATGGTCTTGTGGACGATGTCGCCTTCGCAGCGGGCCGAGGAGCTCAGGCGGACCTTGAGGCCGCGCACGCGCCCGACCACGCGGCCGTGCACCACGATCTCGTCGGCGACGATCTCGCCCTTCACGGTCGAGCTCTCGCCGACGATCAGCATCTGGGCGTGGATGTCGCCCTCGACGGTGCCCTCGACCTGGATGTCGCCCGACGAGCGGACGTTGCCGAGGATCGTGAGGTCCGACGACAGCACCGAGGGCGCGGGCTTCGGCTTGGGCGGCGCCGCCGGCGCCGGTGCCGGCTTGGCGTCGAACGTGGGAGCGGCGCTAGTCGAGGTCGTCGGCGTCGCCTGCAGCGGCGGAAGCGGTTCCTCCGGCTTGGGCTTGGAAAACATCCTTGGTGGCCTCCAGATAGGTCATCGGATTCACGGGCTGCCCGTTCACCCGGACCTCGTAGTGGAGGTGCGAGCCGGTACTACGCCCGGTTGAACCCATATCACCTATTTGCACGCCACGCGATACCTGTTGTCCAACCCTGACGCGAATTCTGCTCTGGTGCGCATAGACGGTCTCGATGCCGAAATCGTGCTGGATTCGCACGACGTTGCCGTAGCCGCTCTCGGGCCCGGCATAGACGACGACGCCGGGGGCGGTGGCGAAGATCGGGGTGCCGCGCGGCGCGGCGAGATCAACTCCCGCGTGCATGCGCGTGCCGCGGCCCTTGGGGTCGCGGCGGTAGCCGAAGGGGCTGGTGAAGCGGTAGTCGTCGTGCAGCGGCAGCGTGACCGGCAGCTTGTCGACGGCGATCCGCATCAGGTTCATCCGGTCGATGTCGGACATCAGGTGGTCGTAGCGGCCGCTGACGCTGGGGTTGTCGACCGATCGGCTGCTGAGGCTGACCGGGACGAGCTGCCCGAGCGGGCCGCCGACACCGGAATAGCCCTCGCGCACCTTGTCGAGCAGGCTGTCGACGTCGAGGCCGGTGTTCTTGAACACCTGCTGCAGCGGCCCGAACGACAGGGCGACCGCCTGCTCGAGCTGGTCGACCATCTGGTCCTGGCGCTGGTCGTTGACCTTCATCCGGAGCTCGAGGTCGCCGAGCTGCTGGGTCAGCGCCGCGCGGTCGGCGTTGGCGGTGTCGCGGGCGGCGACCGCCTCGTTGAGCGCGCCCGACACCGCGCGCAGGGTCTCGGTGGCGTCGCCGGCGCCCTGGCTGCCCAGGGCGCGGGTGGCGTCGTCGATCCGCGCCACCAGCCGCTCGTTGGCCCCGGCGGCGGCGTCGCGCTGGCCGACGGCGTCGTCGAGCCGGCCGCGCATGACGTCGAGGGCGGACGACAGCTCGCGGCGCTCCTCGACCGAGTGCAGGATCGCCGACTGCTGCCGGCTGATCTGGTCCATGGCGACCTGGAAGCGCTGCTGCGCCGAGCGGGCCTCGGCGGCGTGCTGGTCGCGCTCGGCGGCCAGCGCGTTCAGCCGGTCCTGGTAGGCCTCCTCGAGCACCACCGACGGCGCGGGCCCGAGGTGGGCCTTGATCATCGTCGTCGCCACCGTCGCCGAGGCGACCGCCATCCAGCCCATGGCGAGAAGTGCCGCAGTGCCGGAGACCAGCTGCGAAAGCGGGCTCAGCCGGATGTAGTGCGTCGAGCCGTTGGAATGAATAAACAGTCGTTTCTCTGGAAAAAGCGCAGAAAGAAGGCCTTTCGTCCCCGGACGCACCCCCGCCATGCGGAACCCCTAGGTTGTTGTCACCGTTTTGTCGGGTGCTCCCCCACACCGGGCCCGTGTCTAGAAACCCCCGGCATCCTTTGCAACGCCGCGCCGGTGCGGGCGGACGGTCCGGCAAGGGCCTCGGCGGGTATCCGCTGATCTGCAGCCTATGATTGAATCGATGCTCGTTCAGCCCAATCCGCAGGCAGCCGCTGCAACCCATTGGCGAGGTGCGGAAAGATTGGGCACGCCGGTCGGCGTGCCCGGTCAGAGCGCGCGGGCGGCCGCCAGCACCTCGTCGACGTGGCGCGGGACCTTCACGTTGCGCCAGACCCGGGCGACCGTCCCGGACCGGCCGACGAGGAAGGTCGCGCGCTCGATTCCCATGTATTTCCGGCCGTACATGGATTTCTCGACCCAGACGCCGAAGGCCTCGGTGACGGTGCCGTCCGCGTCGGAGAGGAGCGGGATGCCGAGGGCGTGCTTGTCGCGGAACTTGCAGTGGCTCTTCACGCTGTCGCGGGAGATGCCGAGGACGACGGTGTCGGCGGCCGCGAAGTCGGCGGCGCGGGCGGTGAACTCGATGGCCTCGAGGGTGCAGCCCGAAGTGTCGTCCTTGGGGTAGAAGTAGAGGACGAGCTTGCGGCCGGGGAAGTCGGCGGGGCCGAGGCTGGTGCCGCTGTCGCTCGGGAGCGAGAAGGCGGGGACGGGCTGGCCGGCTTCGACTGCGGGCATGGGGCACTCCGGATTGTGGCTTCGGTGCGGCGAGCATATAGCGCGGCCGGGAGTGAATGCATGCGGCTCGACGAATTCGACTACGCACTGCCGGAGGAGCTGATCGCGCTCAGGCCGGTCAGGCCGCGGCGGGCGTCGCGGCTGCTGGTCGCGACGCCGGACCGGATCGCGGACTCGACGGCGGCGCGGCTCGGCGACTGGCTGGAGCGCGGCGATCTGCTGGTGTTCAACGACACCCGGGTGGTGCCGGCGCGGATTTCGGGCGTGCGGCAGCGGGAGGGGGGCGCCGGGGCGCGGATCGAGGCGACGCTGGTGGCGCGGACGGGCGACGGGGTCTGGCGGGCGCTGGCGCGGCCGGGGAAGCGGCTTGCGACGGGCGACCGCATCGACTTCGGGGGCGGGCTGTCGGCGGAGGTGCGGGCGCGGGACGGCGGCGAGGTCGAGCTCGCCTTCGGGCTCGGCGAGGCGGCGCTGGCGGCGGCGCTGGACGCGCGAGGGGAGATGCCGCTGCCGCCCTACATCGCGGCGCGGCGGGCGGCGGACGCGCGGGACCGCGAGGACTACCAGACGGTGTTCGCGGCGCGGCCGGGGGCGGTGGCAGCGCCGACGGCGTCGCTGCACTTCGACGACGAGCTCATGGCGGAGCTCGAGGCGCGCGGGGTGCGGCGGGCGTTCCTGACGCTGCACGTGGGGGCGGGGACGTTCCTGCCGGTCAAGGTCGAGGAGATCGAGACGCACCGGATGCATGCCGAGTGGGGCGAGATCGGGGCCGAGGCGGCGGCGGCGATCGAGGATGCGCGGGCGGCGGGCGGGCGGGTGATCCCGGTCGGGACGACGGCGCTGCGGCTGGTCGAGACGGCGGCGACCGCGGAGGGGCGGATCGCGCCCTGGGTCGGCGAGACCGACATCTTCATCCGGCCCGGGTACCGGTTCCGGATCGCGGACGGGCTGATGACGAACTTCCACCTGCCGAAATCGACGCTCCTGATGCTCGTGTCGGCGCTGATGGGGGTGGAGCGGATTCGGGCGATCTATGCGCATGCGATCGCCGAAAGGTACCGATTCTTCTCCTACGGCGATTCCTCGCTGCTGCTGCCGGGGGGGTGAGGCGATGCTCTTCGTCCTGCGCAACTCGTGGGCGCTGCTCCTCGGCATGCTGCTCCTGCTGCTCGGCAACGGGCTGCAGGGGACGCTGCTCGGCATCCGCGGCGCGATCGAGGGGTTCGACGCCGAGACCATGTCGCTGGTCATGAGCGCCTACTACGTCGGCTTCCTGATCGGGTCGCGGCGGGCGACGGCGATGATCGCGCGGGTCGGGCACGTGCGGGTGTTCGCGGCGCTCGGCTCGATGATCGCGGCGGCCTTCATCCTCTATGCGCAGGCGCCGGTCGCCTGGGTCTGGATGCTGCTCAGGCTCTGCGTCGGCTTCGGCTTCGCCGGGGTCTACGTGGTGGCCGAGAGCTGGCTCAACAACGCCGCCACCAACGAGACGCGCGGGCAGGCGCTGTCGCTCTACATGATCGTGCAGATGCTGGGGATCATCTCGGCGCAGTTCATCCTGAACCTGGCCGACCCGGCGGGCTACACGCTCTTCGTGACGATGTCGGTCTTGGTGTCGGTGTCGTTCCTGCCGATCCTGCTGACCCGGGTCACGGCGCCGGCGTTCCAGACCACCAAGCCGATGTCGCTGGTGCAGCTCTACCGCATCTCGCCGCTCGGCTGCGTGGGCACCTTCCTCCTCGGCGGGGTCTATGCCGCGATCTTCGGCATGGGGTCGGTCTTCGGGACGCAGAAGGGGATGTCGGTCGCCGAGATCTCGGCCTTCGTGGCGGCGATCTACCTGGGCGGGCTGGTCTTCCAGTATCCGATCGGCTGGGTGTCGGACCGGATGGACCGGCGCGTCCTGATCATGGGGCTGACGGCGGCCGGGGCGCTGGCGACGCTGGTCGGCGCGCTCTTCTCCGGCCACTACGCGGTGGTGCTGGCGCTGGGGTTCGTGATCGGGGGCGTCGCCAACCCGCTCTATTCGCTGATCATCGCCCATACCAACGACTTCCTCGCGCCCAGCGACATGGCGGCGGCGTCGGGCGGGCTGCTGTTCATCAACGGGACCGGCGCGATGATCGGGCCGCCGGTGATCGGTGCCCTGATGGCGCGGCTCGGGGCCAACGCCTATTTCGCCTACGTGGGCGTGCTCTATGCGCTGATCGCGCTCTATGCGCTCTGGCGCTCGACGCGGCGGGCGGCGCCGCCGGAGACCTCGTCCTATACGCCGGTGCTGCCGCAGGCATCGCCGGTGGCGCTCGAGGTGGCGCAGGGCGTCGCGATCGGGCGGGCCGGCGAGGCGGCCGGGCGCGCGTGAGGCTTCCATTTTCGCGCGGGCTCGTGGAAGACTGCCGCACCGGACGGGGAGAATCCGATGGACGCGACGGCAGAGGAGCTGCTCCGCTTCTGGCTCGACGAGGTCGGCCCGGACGGCTGGTACAGGGTCGACGAGGGGCTCGACGCCGCGATCCGCGACCGCTGGGGCGCGCTCTGGGAGGTTGCCCGGACCGGCGGGCTCGCGGGGTGGAAGGCGGCGCCGCGGTCGTGGCTGGCGCTGATCGTGCTGCTCGACCAGTTCCCGCGCAACATGTTCCGCGGCGGCGCGCGCGCCTTCGCCAGCGACGCCCGGGCGCTCGCCACCGCAAAGGTCGCGATCCTGCACGGGCGCGACCTGAAGATCGGCTTGCCGGAGCGGCAGTTCTTCTACCTGCCCCTGATGCACTCGGAAATTCAGACCAACCAGGACAAGTGCGTGCGGCTGTTCCTCACGAGCTTCGGCCGCGACGACGGGCATGTGAAGCACGCGCGCGCCCACCGCGAGATCATCCGCCGTTTCGGCCGCTTCCCCTACCGGAACGCGGCGCTGGGGCGCGAGAGCACGCCGGAGGAGGTCGCGTTCCTGGAGGGCGGCGGCTATGCCTCGCTGATCAAGGAGATGGCCGCCTGACCGCGAGGGCGCTGGCCGGAGCAAAGTATCTGCGCTAACAGGCGCGCGTTGGGGATGGAGGAGGACGCTTCATGGCAACCACGAGCTACGACGTCGCGGTGATCGGCGCGGGTCCCGGCGGATACGTCGCGGCGATCCGCGCGGCCCAGCTGGGCTTCAAGACGGTGGTGATCGAGCGCGAGCACCTGGGGGGCATCTGCCTCAACTGGGGCTGCATCCCGACCAAGGCGCTGCTGCGCTCGTCGGAGATCTTTCACCTGATGCATCGGGCGAAGGAGTTCGGGCTGAAGGCCGAGAACGTCGGCTATGACATCGACGCGGTCGTGGCGCGGTCGCGCGGCGTCGCGAAGCAGCTGTCGGGCGGCGTCGGCTTCCTGATGAAGAAGAACAAGATCGCCGTGGTGATGGGCGAGGCGAAGCTCGCCGGCAAGGGCAAGATCACGGTCAAGACCGACAAGGGGACCGAGGAGATCGAGGCCAAGGCGATCATCCTGGCGACCGGCGCCCGGGCGCGCGACCTGCCGGGGCTGGAGGCGGACGGGAAGCGGGTCTGGAGCTACAAGCACGCGCTGATGCCGCCGCACATGCCGAAGAAGCTGCTCGTCATCGGGTCGGGGGCGATCGGGATCGAGTTCGCGAGCTTCTACAACACGCTCGGGGCCGAGACGACCGTGGTCGAGGTCCTGCCGCGGATCCTGCCGGTCGAGGACGAGGAGATCTCGGCCTTCGCCAAGAAGCAGTTCCAGAAGCAGAAGATGACCATCCTCGAAGGGGCCGTGGTCAAGAAGCTCGAGCGCGGCGCCGACAAGGTGACGGCGACGATCGAGCAGGGCGGCAAGGAGACCAAGGGCGACTTCGACACGGTGATCTCGGCGGTGGGGATCGTCGGCAACGTCGAGAACCTCGGGCTCGAGGAGGCGGGCGTGAAGGTCGACCGGACGCACGTGGTGGTCGACGAATACTGCCGCACCGGGGTCGACGGGCTCTACGCGATCGGCGACATCGCCGGGCCGCCCTGGCTCGCGCACAAGGCGATGCACGAGGGCGTCATGGTCGCCGAGCTGATCGCCGGGCAGCATCCGCACCCGACGCCCGGAACCTCGATCGCCGGCTGCACCTACTGCTGGCCGCAGGTGGCGAGCGTCGGGCTGACCGAGGCGAAGGCCAAGGAGCAGGGGTTCGAGGTCAAGGTCGGGCATTTCCCCTTCATCGGCAACGGCAAGGCGATCGCGCTCGGCGAGCCCGAGGGGATGATCAAGACCGTCTTCGACGCCAAGACCGGCGAGATGCTCGGGGCGCACATGGTGGGCGCCGAGGTCACCGAGCTGATCCAGGGGTACGTGGTCGGGCGGACGCTGGAGACGACCGAGGTCGAGCTGATGAACACGGTCTTCCCGCACCCGACGCTCTCGGAGATGATGCACGAGGCGGTCCTCGACGCCTACGGGCGGATGCTGCACATGTGAGCCGGGGGGAGCGCCGGCCTCGGGGGGCACGAGGCCCCCGCTCGGCCGGCGCTGCGAAAGGCGAAGGCGCCTTTCGCGGGCCGATCCTTGCGGGCGGGGCAGGGGGTTCCCATGTGAATCGCCTGCGCCGAACGAGGAGCCCCGATGAACGCCTATGGCATCTACGGCCCGATGAGCGGGCTGCCCGATCCCGACCTCGACCGGCAGTTCTACGCCGGGGTGCGGGTCCGGCGCTTCGTCGCCTGGGTCGCCGACGCCGTGCTGGTGCTCATGGCCGGCGTGCCGCTTGGGCTGGCCTTCGGGCTCCTGACGCTCGGCTTCGGCTTCGCGCTGTTTCCGCTGATCCTCGGCGGGGTCGGGTTCCTCTATCGCCTCGCGACGATCGGCGGGGGATCGGCGACCTGGGGGATGCGGTTCGCGGGCATCGAGTATCGGCGCGGCGACGGCACCCGGTTCGACCCGACGACGACGCTGGTCCATACCGCGCTCTATGCGCTCTGCATCGCGGTGCCCTTCCTGCAGCTCCTGAGCTGCCTGACCGTGGTCTTCACCCGCTACCGGCAGGGCGTGCCGGACCTGGTGGTCGGCTCGACGGCGATCGTCCGGCCGGTCGACTGAGCCCGCGTTCACCCAGCGCGGAGAATCCTGTTGCCCGGCCCCGGGACCTGTGGCTACCCTCGGGGCAGAAGGGGGAAGCGGATCCGGGGCACATGCGCCACAGCCTGCCACAGTCGCATCAGTTCTATGTGACAGCGCCGCAGCCCTGTCCGTACCTGCCGGGGAAGGTCGAGCGCAAGCTCTTCACCGCGCTGCAGGGCGAGGGTGCCTGCCACCTGAACGACGTCCTGTCGCACCAGGGCTTCCGGCGCTCGCAGAACGTGCTCTACCGGCCGTCCTGCGCTGGTTGCTCGGCCTGCCTGTCGGCGCGGATCGTCGTCGGGACCTTCGCGCCGACCCGGAGCCAGCGGCGGGTCGTCCGGCGCAACGCCGGGCTCGAGCGGGCGCCGCGGTCGCCCTGCGCGACGGCGGGACAGTACCAGCTGTTCCGGCGCTACCTCGACGCGCGGCACGCGACCGGCGGCATGGCCGACATGGACATGAGCGAGTTCGCGGCGATGATCGAGGAATCGCCGGTCCGCAGCATGGTGGTCGAATACCTGCGCGACGGCGAGCTGGTGGCGGTCTGCCTGACCGACGTGCTGTCGGACGGCGTGTCGATGGTCTATTCCTTCTTCGACCCGGACATGGACCGCGACAGCCTCGGCAGCTACGTGATCCTCGACCATATCGCCATGGCCGCCGAATCGCGGCTGCAGTACGTCTACCTCGGCTACTGGGTGCCGGGCAGCGCCAAGATGGACTACAAGTCGCGCTTCCAGCCGCTCGAGATCTTCGCCGATGGCCGCTGGGGGCGGATCGGCGACCTGGGCGGGCTGTCGCTCGACCGGCGCCGGGCCGACCGGCCGGCGATCAGCGAGCAGGTCGCGGCGATCGAGCTGCCGCTGACCAAGTAGCCGAAGCGGCGCGAGGGAGCCCGCGGCGCTTTGGCGCCGTTCGCCGCATGCGCGGCTCCGCCTTCAGGCCCTTGGGAGCCTCCCTTGCTCCCGGAGCACCGGGCGGCGCGCGGGGCGGCCCGAGGGGGGCGCTCGCCGCCCCCCCCTCGACCCCCCGGGCACTGCCCGATAGGTTGAAGAAGGGGGGGTGGAACAAGCGGAGAATGCGCGGGTGCGGCTTGTCCGCGCGCCCGCGCCGTGCCGGGGAGCTACGCCACGCCCGACCGTGCCCCGGAGGGCCCGGGCGTGCCGCTCCTGGCAGGCCGATGTGGATGATGGGCTTCAGCTCGCTCCCGCCGGCATCGCGGTCTCGACCAGCCGCGCCCAGTAGGAGCAGCCGACCGGGATCGCCTCGTCGTTGAAGTCGTAGGCCGGGTGGTGCAGGTTGGCGGTGTCGCCGTTTCCCATCAGGATGAAGGCGCCGGGGCGGGCGTTCAGCATGAAGGAGAAGTCCTCGGCGCCCATCACCGGCGACACGGCCGGGTCGACGCGGCCCTCGCCGGCAACCTCGATCGCGACGCCGGTGGCGAATTCGGTCTCGGCGGCGGTGTTCACCGTGACCGGGTAGTTGCGGCTGTAGGCGAAGTCCACCTGCGCGCCGTAGGCGGCGGCGGTCGCCTCGACCACCCGGCGCATCCCGCTCTCGATCAGGTCGCGGGTCGCCGGGTCGAGGCTGCGCGCCGTGCCGCGCAGCTCGACGTGCTCGGGGATGACGTTGAAGGCGTCGCTCTCGGTGCGGAAGCTCGTCACCGAGATCACCGCCGGGGTCAGCGGGTCGGCGTTGCGCGCGACGATCGACTGCAGCGCGAGCACGATGGCGCTGGCGACGAGCACGGTGTCGATCGCCTGGTGCGGCTGCGCCGCGTGGCCGCCGCGGCCGGTGAGCTGGATGGTGAACTCGTCGGAGGAGGCCAGGAGCGATCCGGGGCGGATGGCGAAGGTTCCGACCGGGGCGCCGGGCATGTTGTGCAGGCCGTAGACCTCCTCGATGCCGAAGCGTTCCATCACCCCGTCCTCGACCATGGCGCGGCCGCCGCCGCCGCCCTCCTCGGCCGGCTGGAAGATCACGACCGCCGTGCCGTCGAAGTTGCGGGTCTCGGCCAGGTACCGCGCCGCGCCGAGCAGCATCGCCGTGTGCCCGTCGTGGCCGCAGGCGTGCATCTTGCCCGGCGTCTGCGAGGCCCAGGGCAGGCCGGTCGCCTCGCCTATCGGCAGGGCATCCATGTCGGCGCGCAATCCGATGACGCGCCCCGAGCCGGTGGCGCGGCCGCGGATCACGCCGACGACGCCGGTGCGGCCGATGCCGGTCACGACCTCGTCGCAGCCGAAGCCGCGCAGCTTTTCGGCGACGATCCCCGCGGTGCGGTCGACGTCGTAGTCGAGCTCCGGATGCTGGTGGATGTCGCGGCGCCACTCGGCGATCTCCGGCGCGAGGGCCGCGATGCGGTTGATGACCGGCATTGAGAACTCCTTTCAGGCCGCGAGGCGGCGGATGAAGGCGGAACCGGCGTCGAGCTGCTCCGTGCCAGCATTTCGCGCGGGGAGGGCGCGGGAGACATGCTCGATCCTTCGACGACCGGTCCCAATCTGCGAGCCGGACGGGGCAGCGTCAACCGGAGGTTTCCCCGTTGTCGCCATGCGTCTTCTGCTGTTTAGTGATCGGCAGGCGTCCTGCCGGACCGGGCGGAACGGCGCGGCGGACCGCTGTGGTAAGGGGCCATGGATGCTTGACGGACCCGCGCCCGTCCTCGAGGTCACCGATCTGCGGACGGTGTTCGCCACCCGCGACGGGGCGGTGCACGCGGTCAACGGCGTCAGCTTCGCGATCGGGCCCGGGGAGCTCCTCGGCGTCGTCGGCGAGAGCGGCTCGGGCAAGTCGGTGACGATGATGTCGCTGATGGGGCTCCTGCCGAGCCCGCCGGCCGAGGTCGTCGGCGGGTCGATCCTCTACCAGGGGCGCGAGGTCCGGCAGATGTCGGCGCGCGAGTTGCGCGAGCTCCGCGGCGGCGAGATCGGCTTCGTGTTCCAGGACCCGATGACCTCGCTCAATCCGGTCTTCACCGTCGGCTACCAGCTCGTCGAGCCGATCCGCGTCCACATGCGGCTGTCGAAGGCCGCCGCCCGCGACCGCGCCGCCGAGCTCCTGGCGCTGGTCGGCATCCCCGACCCGCGGCGGCGGCTCGAGGACTATCCGCACCAGTTTTCCGGCGGCATGCGCCAGCGGGTGATGATCGCGATGGCGCTCAGCTGCGACCCGAAGCTCTTGATCGCCGACGAGCCGACGACGGCCCTCGACGTGACGATCCAGGCGCAGATCCTCGAGATCGTGCGCGAGCTCCGGCACCGGCTCGGGATGGGGATCGTCTGGATCACCCACGACCTGGGGCTCGTCGCCGGCATCGCCGACCGGGTGATGGTGATGTACGCGGGGCTCGTGGTCGAGCACGGGGCGGTGGCCGAGATCTTCTCCAACCCGCAGCATCCCTACACGCGCGCGCTGCTGCAGACGGTGCCGAGCGTCACTGGCGAGCGCGCGCGGCGGCTCCGGACGATCGAGGGGCAGCCGCCGGTGATGACGAAGGCGCCGACGGCCTGCCCGTTCGCGCCGCGGTGCCGGCACGTCTTCAACCGCTGCCGGGTGGAGAACCCGCCGCGGATGCCGGTCGGGCCGGGGCACGACGCGGCCTGCTGGTGGGATCCGAGGACCGGGGAGGCGCGGCATGTCGTCTGAGCCGGTCGTCCGGGTTACCGGGCTGAAGATGTATTTCCCGATCTACAGCGGCGTGCTTCGCCGGCTGGCCGGGCACATCAAGGCGGTGGACGACGTGAGCTTCGAGATCGCCCCCGGCGAGACGCTCGGGCTCGTCGGCGAGTCGGGCTGCGGCAAGTCGACGACGGGGCGCGCGATCCTGCGGCTCTACCAGCCGACCGAGGGGCGGATCGAGATCGAGGGGCGCGACATCGCCCGGCTCGAGGGCGGGGCGCTCCGGGCGCTGCGACCCAGGATGCAGATGATCTTCCAGGACCCCCAGGCGAGCCTGAACCCGCGGATGACCGTCGGGTCGATCATCGCCGAGCCGCTCGACGAGCATGCCAAGCTCGGGCGGGCCGAGCGGCGGGCGCGGGTGATGGAGCTGATGGACGCGGTGGGGTTGAACCGGGCGTTCGCCAACCGCTATCCGCACGAGTTCTCGGGCGGCCAGCGGCAGCGGATCGGGATCGCGCGGGCGCTCGCGCTGAACCCGAAGTTCATCGTCTGCGACGAGCCGATCGCGGCGCTCGACGTCTCGATCCAGGCGCAGGTCGTGAACCTGCTCGAGGACCTGCAGGAAAGGCTCAAGCTCACCTATCTCTTCATCAGCCACGACCTTTCCATGGTGCGGCACCTCGCGACACGGGTTGCGGTGATGTACCTCGGGCGGATCGCCGAGGTCGCGCCGTCGGAGGCGCTCTACGCCCGGCCGCTGCATCCCTATTCCGAGGCGTTGATCTCGGCCGTGCCGAGTCCCGATCCGGAGGTCGAGGCGAGGCGCAAGCGGATCATCCTCAAGGGCGACGTCCCGAGCCCGGCCAATCCGCCGCCGGGGTGCGTCTTCTCGACCCGCTGCCCGAAGGTCTTCGACCGCTGCCGGGTCGAGGTGCCGCAGCTGCTCGAGATGGGCGGCGGGCGGCGGGTCGCCTGCCACCTGCACGATCAACCGAAAGCTGCGGCCTGAACGGCCGCGGTCCGACAACAGCGAGGAGCGCATCATGGGTTCGAGACATATCCTTCTGGGGGCGGCCGCGAGCTCGCTGGTGGCGTCGGCGGCGCTGGCGGACCGCGGCACGGACGGCCAGCTCAACATCCTCTACTGGCAAGCGGTCTCGATCATGACGCCCTACCTGTCGAGCGGCACCAAGGACATCCAGGGCGCGAGCCTCGTCCTCGAGCCGCTCGCCCGCTACGACGAGACCGGCGCGCTGGCGCCCTATCTCGTCGAGTCGATCCCGACGGTCGACAACGGCGGCGTGTCCAAGGACCTGCTGACGATCACCTGGAAGCTCAAGGACGGCCTGCTCTGGTCGGACGGCTCGCCGGTGACCGCCGACGACGCGGTCTTCACCTGGCAGTATTGCACCGACCCCAAGGGCGGCTGCGCGCAGCTGTCGAACTTCAGCGACGTGAAGTCGGTCGAGGCGGTCGACCCGCGGACGATCAAGATCACCTTCGACGTGCCGAAGCCCTTCCCGTACGGGCCGCTGGTGGGCGCGCAGTCGCCGCTGCTGCAGAAGAAGCAGTTCGCCGACTGCATGGGCGAGAAGGCCCCGACCTGCACCGAGGCCAACACCAAGCCGGTCGGCACCGGGCCGTTCATGGTGACGGACTTCAAGGCGAACGACGTGGTGACGCTCGCGGCCAACCCGCACTACCGCGATCCGGCCAAGCCGGCCTTCGCGACCGCGGTGATCAAGGGCGGCGGCGATCCGGCGAGCGCGGCGCGCTCGGTGCTGGAGACCGGCGAGTACGACTATGCGTGGAACACCCAGGTCGAGCCGGAGATCCTGGCGCAGATGGCCGCGGCCGGGAAGGGCGAGGTGATCTCGGCCTTCGGCGCGCTGGTCGAGCGGCTGCAGGTCAACCAGACCGACCCCGACCCGGCGCTGGGCGCCGAGCGCTCGACCGAGGCGCACCCGCATCCGTTCCTGACCGATCCCAACGTCGTGCGCGCGCTGTCGCTGGCGATCGACCGCGAGATCCTGGTGGAGACGGGCTACGGCGAGGCCGGCAGGCCGACCTGCAACCTGATCCCGGCGCCGGAGATCAACGCGTCCAGGAACAACGACAGCTGGTGCATGACGCAGGACATGGAGGGAGCGAAGAAGCTCCTCGACGACGCCGGCTGGAAGCCGGGCCCGGACGGCGTCCGGGTGAAGGATGGCAAGAAGCTCTCGATCCTCTACCAGAGCTCGACCAACTCGGTCCGCCAGGCCGCGCAGGCGCTGATCAAGCAGTGGTGGAACGAGCTCGGCGTCGAAGTGGAGCTCCGAAACATCGACGGCTCGGTCTTCTTCGGCGCCGACCCGGGCTCGCCCGACACGCTGCAGAAGTTCTATGCCGACGTCGAGATGTACGCCAACGAGTTCGACGGCACCGACCCGGAGAAGTACCTCAACGAGTGGGTATGTACCCAGGCGCCGAGCCCGGCCAACCAGTGGCAGGGGGCCAACATCTCGCGCTGGTGCAACAAGGACTTTGACGCGACCATGGCCGAGCTCGCCAAGACCTCCGGCGTCGAGGACCGCGCCAAGCTCATCATCCAGGCCAACGACCTGATCGCCAACTCGCCGTCCTTCATCGGCCTCGTGCATCGCGGCCGGCTGTCGGCGGCCTCCAAGGCGCTGGCCGGCGTGAAGATGAACGCCTGGGACAGCGAGCTCTGGAACGCCGCCGACTGGTCGCGCGCGAAGTGACCTCCGGGCGGACCGCGCCGGGCGGCCCGCCCGTCCGAAGGGCCATTGGCGACCGTCGGGCTGCCGGTCGCCAATGGTAAACAACTCGCTAAAATCGTCCGAGAAAAGTATGCTATATCAGTAACTTGTCAAATGCCCGCACCCCCGTGGCCGCGCTCCGGCCTGCTCTCGCCGGAAGAACTCGCCCCTTGGTGGGGTCCCTCTGAGGAGGCGTCGCGATGCTCCACTACACGCTCCGGCGGCTGCTCTTCGCGATCCCGACCCTCCTCGTCATCAGCTTCATCATCTTCGCGCTGCTCGACCTCTCGCCGGGCGACCCCACCGCCAACCTGCCGATGACGATCCCGCCCGAGGTGCGCGAGCAGATCCGCCTCTCGCTCGGCCTCGGCGAGCCGTTCCACGTCCGCTACCTGCTCTGGATGCAGCAGTTCTTCGTCAACGAGCCCCTGAACCTGATCCAGTCGCTGACCGGCTGGACGATCGGCGACCCGCACCGCCTCCGGGTCATCAGCTGGCAGACCCGCTCGCCGGTCGTCGACCTGATCCTGCAGCGCCTGCCGCAGACGCTCTGGGTCGTCGGGCTTTCCTACCTGCTCGCGATCGTGATCGCGGTGCCGATCGGGGTCATCTCGGCCTACCGGCAATATTCCTGGTTCGACCAGCTCGGAACGCTCTTCTCGATGATCGGCTTCTCGGTGCCGACCTTCTTCACCGGGCTCGTCTTCATCGTGATCTTCTCCGTCCGGCTCGGCTGGCTGCCGTCGATCTACGACACCAACCTCAAGGTCACCGACCTGCATTCGCTCTGGCTGCAGATCAAGCAGATGATCATGCCGGTGACCGTGCTGGCGCTGTTCAACGCCGCGCAGATCAGCCGCTTCATGCGGGCGTCCATGCTCGACAACCTGACCCAGGACTACGTGCGCACCGCCCGCGCCAAGGGGCTGCGCGAGCGGGCGGTGGTGCTGATCCACGTGCTGCGGAACTCGCTGATCCCGGTCGTCACCGTGATCGCGCTCGGGATCCCGTCGATCTTCGGCGGCGCGATCATCACCGAGCAGATCTTTCGGGTGAACGGCCTCGGGCAGCTCCTGATCACCGGCATCCAGGGCGCCGACCTGCCGCTGGTCCAGACGCTGACCTTCATCTTCGCCGTGCTGATCGTGCTCTTCAACCTGGTCGCCGACGTGCTCTACGGCATCCTCGACCCGCGGATCCGCTATGACTGACGCCGCCGCCCCGGTCGCGATCGACACGCCGGAGCGGAGCCTCTGGAGCGACGTCTGGTTCCAGTTCCGCCACCACCGCGGCGCGATGCTCGGGGTGCTGATCTTCGCGGTGATCCTGTTCCTGGTGGTCTTCGGCCCGTGGATCTGGAACGCCGATCCGAAGTTCATCGACGTCAAGGCGCGCAACGCCTGGCCGTCCTTCAAGCACCCGATGGGCACCGACAACATCGGCCGCGACCTCTTCGCGCAGGTGATCCAGGGCGGGAGGGTATCGCTCGCCGTGGGCGTGACGGCGATGCTGATCTCGCTCTTCGTCGGCACGCTGGTCGGGGTCGTCGCCGGCTACTTCCGCCGGCTCGACGGGTTGCTGATGCGGCTGACCGATCTCTTCCTCGCGCTGCCGCTGCTGCCGCTCCTCCTCGTCGTGATCATGCTCTTCCGCGACACGCTGCGCGCGGCCTTCGGGCCGGAGACGGGGATTTTCCTCCTCATCGTCTTCATCATCGGCATCACGTCGTGGATGAACACCGCCCGCATCGTGCGCGGCGACGTCTTGGCGGTGAAGGAGCGCGAGTTCGTGCTGGCGGCGAAGTCGGTGGGCACGCCGGCGCACCGGATCATCCTGCGGCACATCCTGCCGAACGTGCTGTCGCCGATCATGGTGTCGGCGACCCTCGGCGTCGCCAGTGCCATCATCACCGAGTCGGCGCTGTCGTTCCTCGGGCTCGGGTTCCCGTCGGACTTCCCGACCTGGGGGCGGCTCCTGTTCGACGGGGCGAACTTCATGACGCTGACCCCGGCGCGGGTGATCTGGCCCGGGCTCGCGATCTCGCTCACGGTGCTGTCGATCAACTTCATCGGCGACGGGCTGCGCGACGCGCTCGACCCGCGGATCCGCGGGCGCTGAAACGTTCGTAGGCGAACGATCCTGCCATAGTTGAAAACACGCCTGCGTGTGTCCTGAAACAACGCAGGCCTAGAACCCGTAACTGCGATCGGGACCAGCGAGGTACCCGAGGCACCGAAGACAAGGCCAGGTGATTGGGCCTTCGGTGTCTGAAGCAAGAACGACGTAGTCCAGATTCGGAAAGGAACACGACCATGAAGACCCTCAAGATCGCCGCCGCCGTCGTCGCGCTCGCCGCCGCGGCTCCCGCCTTCGCCGGCACCCAGGTCGTCGCCGGCAACGGCCTCAGCCTGACCCAGGCCGCCGCGATCAAGTTCAACGCCGACACCCGCACCGACGACCACCAGACCGTCGCCGTCGTCGCCGGCAAAGGCGGCAACACCAGCCAGTTGGCGGCGGTCGCCGGCATCCCGGCGGACGAGGCGGCGGGCATGACGCTCGACCAGATCGCGGTCGCCAAGTTCAACCGCGAGGCGCGCGGCGACGAGAAGCAGGCGGTCAAGGGCGGCGCCGTCGTCATGTCCTCGCGGTCGCCCTACTTCGGCGGCCAGGATCAGCTGGTGGCCTCGGCCGGCCTGTCGGCCGACGCGGCCCAGGGCAAGAGCCTGACCGAGATCGCGGCGGCGAAGTTCGCCCGCGACACCAACCCGAACCACTGAGCGCCCGTATCCCCCATTACCCAGGCTCTCAGTCGACCCCGGCCGCTCCCCGCGGCCGGGGTTCCTGCATTCGGGGGCAGGCTGTCCGGGGCTTGCCCGAGCTCGGGCAGGCCACTTATCCATTTGATATATATGGATATGACCTCCGGGCGTTAACCCGGACTTCACGATTGTCCCGGGCTTGCCGGTCGTGTCCCGGGACGTGTTGCAGCTGCCGCATTGGTCATGCCCGTCCGTCCCGGCCATCGAGAGCTTGGGCCGGCGCGGCGGCGTTTTGAACGCCGGTCGCCGCATGCGCGGCTCCGCCTTCAGGCCCGACGGAATCTCCCTTGCTCTTCATTCCCCGGCGGCTCTCGGGGCGGCCCGAGGGGGGCCCTCGCCGGCCCCCCTCGACCCCCCCGGCACTGCCCGATAGGTTTGAAGGAAGAAAGGAAGAAGGGGGGCGGAGGGAGCGCGGGGGTGCGCGCCCCGAGATGCGGCGAGGCGTGATCGCGGGGGGAGTGGCCCCGCGCGCCCGGAGTCGCGACGCGCGCAGGATGCGACCCCCGCGCAGGGGGGGCGGGTCAGGCGAGCTCGCCGTCGGGCTGGATCACGTAGAGGGCGACGAGGAGGATGGTGGCGTAGAAGCGGAAGGCGGCCTCCTGGCCGTTCCAGGTCGGGCTCTGCCACATCTCGAACCACTCGCCGCCGACCGCCATGAAGCCGGTGAACCAGACGAGGAACCCGGCCGCGGCGCCGAGGTGGACCAGGGACTTCGACCGGTTGAAGAGCAGGGCGGGCAGCTCGAGGGCGCGGAACATCCGCCACGCGGCGAGGGCGAAGAGCAGGCTCGTCGCGGCCTCCCCGGCGATGATCAGCGCATAGCCGGCCGCCCAGGCCCAGGGCGCGGTGATCGCGCGGTACATGACGGCCGGATCCTTGAAGGTCGTGTCCATGCTCAGCACGTGCTGCACGAACGGCCAGTTGCCGGCATAGTCGGTGACGTTGGTGAAGGCGACGAGGAAGGCGAAGAAGGCGAGCGAGGCGGTCATCGCGATCTTGGCGAGGCGTGCAGGCATGGGACCTCCGGGTTTGGACGGGTCAGTTGAACCGGGGCAAGGGCGGTGCGCAAGCCGCTTGATCCGCGGCCGATTCCGGCGCATATGGGCGGCCATGACGACGCGCCGCATCATCGCGATCTGCATTCGCCGCTGAGAAATCCGCGGCGCGCCTCCCGTTTCCAAATCCGGATCGACGTGATAGCCCGCCGCGGGAAAACCGCGAGAGCCGGGACATGACCGAGATCACGCTCTACAACACCCGCACCCGCTCCAAGGAGCCGTTCGTGCCGATCGATCCGAAGAACGTGCGGATGTACGTCTGCGGGCCGACGGTCTACGACCGCGCGCATATCGGGAATGCCCGGCCGGTGGTCGTCTTCGACGTGCTCTACCGGCTGCTGCGGCACGTCTACGGCGAGGGGGCGGTGACGTATGTCCGCAACGTCACCGACGTCGACGACAAGATCAACGCCCGCGCCGCCGCCGAGAAGCGGCCGATCCGCGAGCTGACCGACGAGACGCTGGCGGCCTATCACGCCGACATGGACGCGCTCGGGGCGCTCAGGCCGACCCACGAGCCGCGGGCGACCGAGTATATCGGGCCGATGGTGGCGATGATCGAGGCGCTGATCGCGCGCGGGAACGCCTATGTCGCCGAGGGGCATGTGCTGTTCGCGGTCGGGAGCTTCCCGGCGTATGGGCGGTTCGCCAACCGCTCGCTCGACGAGATGCAGGCCGGTGCCCGGGTCGAGGTGGCGCCCTACAAGCGCGATCCGATGGACTTCGTGCTCTGGAAGCCGTCCTCGTCCGCAGAACCCGGCTGGCCTTCGCCCTGGGGGCACGGGCGGCCGGGGTGGCACATCGAGTGCTCGGCGATGTCGGAGGCCTTGCTGGGGGCGTCGTTCGACATCCATGGCGGCGGGATCGACCTCGTCTTCCCGCACCACGAGAACGAGATCGCCCAGTCGATGTGCGCCCACCCGGAAGGGGAGTTCGCCCGGGTGTGGCTGCACAACGGCTTCCTGAACGTCGAAGGCGAGAAGATGTCCAAGTCCCTCGGCAACTTCTTCACCGTCCGGGACCTGCTCGACAAGGGGATCCCCGGGGAGGTGATCCGCTTCGTGCTGCTCTCGACCCACTACCGGCAGCCGATGGATTTTACCGAGGCGAAGGTGGAGGAGGCGAAGCGAACGTTGAAGAAGTGGCGGGACGTTGCGGGTCTGGCAGGAGCGGATGGGAGACCCGACGCCTTGGTAATCGCAGCATTGTCGGATGACTTGAACACGCCACAAGCAATCGCCCGCCTGCATCATCTCGCGGCTGGCGGCGACGTGAACGGCTTGACCTACTCGGCCCGGCTGCTCGGCCTGCTGACGCCAGCGCTCTCCTGGGGGGAGCTGGCGAATTCGGTGCGTGGCCTTGCGGACATGCTCGTGCGCAAGCGGGACGTGGCCCGGCGGAGAAGGGACTTCGCGGAGGCGGACCGCATTCGTGACGAACTCGTCGCGGCGGGTGTCGTGATCATGGATCGACCCGGCGCCGAGACCGAGTGGACGACAGGACCAGACTTCGATCCGAGCAAGCTCGACGGAATCGACGCATGACCCCCGAACGCCTCTACCTCTACGACACCACGCTGCGCGACGGGCAGCAGAGTCAGGGGGTCGACTTTTCGGTCGACGACAAGCTCAAGGTGACGCGGGCGCTGGATGCGCTCGGGGTCGACTATGTCGAGGGCGGGTGGCCGGGGGCCAATCCGACCGACAGTGCCTTCTTCGAGCAGGTGCCTGAGCTGGCGCGGGCGCGGGTCGCGGCGTTCGGGATGACCAAGCGGGCCGGGCGGTCGGCCGGCAACGACGATGTGCTGGCGGCGGTCGTCAATGCGCGGACGCCGGTCGTCTGCCTGGTCGGCAAGACGCATGTGTTTCACGTGCGGACGGCGCTGGAGATCGGGCTCGAGGAGAATGTCGCGAACATCCGCGAGTCGGTCGCGCACCTGGTCGCGCTGGGGCGCGAGGCGATCCTCGATGCCGAGCATTTCTTCGACGGCTACAGGGCCGATCCCGGGTATGCGCTGGGGTGTCTCAAGGCGGCGCTGGAGGCGGGGGCGCGCTGGGTGGTGCTCTGCGACACCAATGGGGGCACGCTGCCGGCGGACGTGGGGCGGATCACCGGGGAGGTGATCTCGGCCGGCGTCCCCGGGGAGCGGCTCGGGATCCATACCCATGACGACACCGGGAATGCGGTCGCGAACACGCTGGCGGCGATCGATGCCGGGGCGCGGCAAATCCAGGGGACGCTGAACGGGCTCGGGGAGCGGTGCGGGAACGCGAATCTCGTCAGCCTGATCCCGACGCTCTTGCTGAAGGAGCCGTATGCGAGTCGGTTCGAGACCGGGATTCGGCCGGGGGCGCTGGCGGACCTCACGCACGTGAGCCGGCTGCTCGACGATATTCTCAACCGGGTGCCGGACCGGCAGGCGCCCTATGTCGGCGCGTCGGCCTTCACCCACAAGGCGGGGCTGCATGCGAGCGCGATCCTGAAGGACCCGACGACCTACGAGCATGTGCCGCCGGAGTCGGTGGGGAACGCGCGCGTCATCCCGATGTCGAACCAGGCCGGGCAGTCGAACCTGCGCGAGCGGCTGGCCAAGGCCGGGGTCGAGGTGGCGGCGGGCGATCCGCGGCTGGCGACCATCCTGGCGGAGGTGAAGGCGCGGGAGGATCGGGGGTTCGCCTACGACGGGGCGTCGGCGAGCTTCGAGATCCTGGCGCGGGAGATGCTCGGGCTCATGCCGCGGTTCTTCGATGTCGAGCGCTACCGGGTGACGGTGGAGCGGCGGCTGAACGCGCGGGGCGAGATGGTGACGGCGTCGGAGGCCGTCGTCGCGGTGCGGTTCGGGGCCGAGCGGGTGATGAGCGTCAGCGAGAGCCACGATCCGGTCACGCATGCCGACCAGGGGCCGGTGAACGCGCTGTCGCGGGCGCTGGTCAAGGACCTGGGGCCGTATGGGGCGTTCATCGAGGACATGAAGCTCGCGGATTTCCGGGTGCGGATCACCTCGGGGGGCACCGAGGCGGTCACGCGCGTGCTGATCGAGAGCATGGACGGGGCGGGGCGGCGCTGGTCGACGGTGGGCGTGTCGGCGAACATCGTCGACGCGAGCTTCCAGGCATTGCAGGACGCGATCGTCTGGAAGCTGATGCGCGACGGGGCGCCGGTTGCCGGGACGGTGCCGCCGGGGCTGGTGGTGGCGTGACCGACGCGGTCGCGGCGCTGGTCGAGCGCGGCGACCCGGAGCGGTGGCGGACGGCGATGACGGCGCCGCCGGCGGCGCGGCCGGGGCTGATGGCGCTCTATGCCTTCAACCTCGAGGTGGCGCGGGCGCCGTGGGTAGCGTCGGAGCCGATGCTCGCCGAGATCCGGCTGCGGTGGTGGCTGGACGCGCTCGGCGAGATCTACGATGGCAAGGCGCCGCGGCGGCACGAGGTCGTCGAGCCGCTGGCGGCGGTGATTGCCGCGGCCGACCTGCCGCGTCGGCTGTTCGAGGAGATGGTGGCGGCGCGGGTTCGCGACGCCGGGCCGGAGCCGCTGGCCGACCGGGCGGCGGTCGAGCTGTATCTCGACCATACGGCGGGGCACCTGATGGAGCTGGCGGCGCGGTCGCTGGGAGCCGAGGGGGCGGCGCTCCCGGTGGTGCGGGACTTCGCCCGCGGGGCGGGGACGGCGGCGCTGCTCCGGGCGCTGCCGGACCTGCGCGCGCGGGGGCGGGATCCGCTGCCGGCGGCGGTGGCAGTCGACGGGCTGGCGCGCGACGGGCTCGCGGCGATCTCCCGGGCGCGCGGGCATCGCGACCGGGTGCCGGGGGCGGCGGTGCCGGCGCTGCTGGCGGGGTGGCAGGCCGAGCGGGTGCTCCGCAGGGCGGCCGCCGACCCGGCGGCGGTGCGGCCGGGGGGGCTCGAGGTGTCGCCGGCGCGGGCGCGGGCGGGGCTCTTGTGGCGGGCGGTCAGCGGGCGCTGGTGACCGGGAGCGGGGTCAGCGCTTGCGCTCGGCGCCCCAGAGCTCGACCAGCCGGATCGCGACGCGGGTGGCGGCGGCCATGTCCTGGACGCTGACCCATTCGAGGGGCCCGTGGACGTTCTGCATGCCGGTGAAGATGTTCGGCGTCGGGACGCCCATCTCGGTCAGGCGGGAGCCGTCGGTGCCGCCGCGGATCGGCAGCGAGAAGGGCTCGATCCCGGTCTGGCGGCAGGCTTCGAGCGCGAGGTCGACGGGGCGCATGTCGGTCTCGAGCCAGTAGCGCATGTTGCGGTACTGCGGGGTGATCTCGACGGTGATCCGCGCGCGGGGCTCGGTGGCGGCGACGGCGGCGCAGACCTGCTCGACGAGGGCGCCGTGGGCGGCGAGGCCGTCGCGCTCGAAGTCGCGCAGGATGAAGCGGAGCTCGGCCGCGGCGGTCGAGCCGTGCATCTCGTAGAGGTGGATGAAGCCCTGGCGGCCGTCGGTCGTCTCCGGCGTGCGGGTCGCCTGCGGCAGGGTGTCGACGATCTTCGCGGCGAGGTGCAGGGCGTTGACGAGCTTCTCCTTGGCCCAGCCAGGGTGGATCGAGACGCCCTCGACCTTAACCACCGCCTTGTCGGCGGAGAAGCTCTCGTAACAGACCTCGCCGCGGTCGCCGCCGTCGAAGGTGTAGGCGACGTCGGCGCCGAGGTCGCCCGGCAGCTCAGGGTGGATGCCGCGGCCGATCTCCTCGTCCGGGGTGAACACGAGCCGGGTCTCGCCGTGCGGGATCCCCGGGTTGGCGAGCAGGTGCCGGGCCGCGGTCATCACGATCGCGACGCCGGCCTTGTCGTCGGCGCCGAGCAGCGTCGTCCCGCTGGCGGTGACGATGTCGTCGCCCTTGCGCGCCGCGAGGTAGGGGGAGTTCTCCGGCGACAGCACCAGTTCGGGCGCGTCGGGGAAGCGGATCGCGCCGCCGTCGTAGCCGCGATGGACGCGCGGCTTGACGCCGGTGGCGTTGAACTGCGGCGCGGTGTCGACATGGGCGAGCAGTGCCACCGTCGGCGCCGGCCCCTCGGCGGTCGCGGGAATGGTCGCGAGCACGGTGCCGTAGTCGGTGAGTCGGACGTCGGCCGCGCCGATCGTTGCGAGCTCGGCGACGAGCAGGTTCAGCATGTCGAACTGAATGGCGGTGCTCGGCGAGGTCGCCGAGGTCTCGTCGCTCTGGGAATCGATCGCCGCGTAGCGGACGAGCCGTTCCTCGAGCTCGCGGTCGAAGTCTGTGTCCAACGCATGCCCCCCAGGATTGCCTCGCCCCCATTCGCCACTGCGGCGGGGGCGATTGCAAGGGCGGGAGGGCCTCAGGCGGCGGTCGGGGTCGCCTCGGCGCTGGCGGCCTTGCGGGTCCGGCGCGGCTTGAGCTTCGCCGGCGGCACCGGCTCCGCGAGCGGCTCTACCTCCGGCGCGGCCGCCACCTCTGGCTCCGCTGCGGCTTCCGGCTCGACGCGCAGATCGCGCAGCAGGAAGGCCGGGACGTGGTCGCCCATCCCCTGCACCGGCGCGCCGTGGCTGCGCTCGGCGCGCGGCGGGCGCGGGGCACGCGCCGGCTCGGCGAGGGTCACCGCCACGGGGGTCGGCTCCGGCGCCGGACGCTCGCTGCGGCGGTCGCCACGGCGGCGGTCGTCGGAACGCTTGCGGCTGCGCTCGCCGCCGCGGGCCGGCGCCTCCGGCAGCTCCTCGTCGGTGCCGAGGGGGCTCGGCATCACCGGGACCGTCTTCTTGACGAGCTCTTCGATGCGGTCGAGGTACTTCTGGTCCGACGGCAGGCAGAGGGTCAGCGACTTGCCCGAGCGGCCGGCGCGGCCGGTGCGGCCGATGCGGTGGACGTAGTCCTCGGAATGGATCGGCACGTCGAAGTTGAAGATGTGCGACACGTTCGGGATGTCGAGGCCGCGGGCGGCCACGTCGGAGGCGATCAGCAGCTTCAGCTCGCCCTCGCGGAAACGGGCGAGGATCGCCATCCTGAGCTTCTGGTCGAGGTCGCCATGCATCGCCTCGGCGTCGAAGCCGTGACGCTTCAGCGACTTCGCGACGACGTCGACATCGCGCTTGCGGTTGCAGAAGATGATGCCGTTGGTGAGGTTGTCGCCCTCGGCGCGGATCAGCCGGCGCAGCACCTCGCGCTTCTCGCGCTCGGCGGTGTCCTTGCGCTGGGGGGTGTGCTTGACGACCCACTGGTCGATGGTCTCGGACGTGGTCGCCTGGCGGGCGACCTCGACGCGGACCGGGGTGTGCAGGAAGGCGTCGGTGATGCGGGTGATCTCGGGCGCCATCGTCGCCGAGAAGAACAGCGTCTGGCGGGTGAAGGGGACGAGCTTGAAGATGCGCTCGATGTCGGGGATGAAGCCCATGTCGAGCATCCGGTCGGCCTCGTCGACGACCATGATCTGCACGCCGGTGAGCATCAGCTTGCCGCGCTCGAAGTGGTCGAGGAGGCGGCCCGGGGTGGCGATCAGTACGTCGACGCCGCGGTCGATCAGCTTGTCCTGGTCCTTGAAGCTGACGCCGCCGATCAGGAGCGCCATCGAAAGCTTCAGGTGCGCCGAGTATTTCTCGAACTGCTCGGCGACCTGGGCGGCGAGCTCGCGCGTCGGCGCCAGCACCAGGCTCCTCGGCATGCGGGCGCGGGCGCGGCCCTTGGACAGGTGGCAGAGCATCGGCAGCACGAAGGCGCCGGTCTTGCCGGTGCCGGTCTGGGCGATGCCGAGGACGTCGCGGCCCTCGAGGGCGTGCGGGATCGCCTGGACCTGGATGGGTGTGGGGGTGACGTAGCCGGATTCGGTGACGGCCTGCAGGACCCGGGGGTCCAGCGCGAGATCGGAAAATGAGGTCATGTAGCCTTGTGTGGGTTCGGTTGCGGCATCGGCCGCTCTGTCCACGCGGCCACTCGGCCCCCGGATTGGGGCCTTCCTTGTGCCGGCCATATAGCGACGCGGGTGCAGCAGGTCAATCCGGCTGACGAAATCGGGCGCGATTCGGGTCGGGTCGGCGCGGATTCGTGCCCTTTTTCGCACGAGCGGCGAAAGGCCGAGCGAAAAGGTCGTTTATTCGGCGCCGGCGCATGCCGTGGGAAGGCTCGGGCCGTGTGGCGGTGGACGCGGGACGCTGTCGCGGAAACCGGCGGCGCGGGTGAACCCTGTTCGCCGCCAGGCGCCGCCGCGGGCGTTGCCGGGGGTTTTCGTTCCGCTTCGCCGCGTGTATGAGCACGGACGATTCCCCGGCGAGGTCGAAGATGAACGAGGTCGTTGACAAGGCTTTGCGCGGCATGGCGCTGCTCGAGGTCTCGAACATCCGCCATTGGACGGACCGGACGTTCTCGTTCAACTGCGAGCGGCCGCAGGGTTTCCGCTTCCGTTCGGGCGAGTTCGTGATGATCGGGCTGATGGTCGACGGCAAGCCGCTGCTGCGGGCCTATTCGATCGCCTCGCCGTCCTGGGACGACGAGCTCGAGTTCTACTCGATCAAGGTGCAGGACGGCCCGCTGACCTCGCGGCTGCAGCATATCGCCGGCGGCGACGCGATCGTGATGCGGCCTAAGCCGGTCGGGACGCTGGTGCACGACGCGCTGCTGCCGGGCAAGCGGCTGTTCCTGTTCTCGACCGGCACCGGGATCGCGCCCTTCGCCTCGATCATCCGCGATCCCGAGACCTACGAGAAGTTCGAGCAGGTGATCCTGACCCACACCTGCCGCGAGGTGAAGGAGCTCGACTTCGGCCACGACCTCGTCGCGCGGATCCGGGCCGACGAGATGCTGTCGGAGATGGTTGGCGACAAGCTCGTGCACATCGCGACCACGACCCGCGAGGCGAGCCCGGCGATGGGCCGGATGACCGACTGGATCCGCGACGGGCGGCTCGCGGCGGCGACCGGCGCGCCGCTCGACCCCGCGACCGACCGGGTGATGATCTGCGGGTCGATGGCGATGCTGCAGGAGCACAAGGCGCTCTGCGAGTCGGCCGGCATGGCCGAGGGGTCGAACTCCGAGCCCGGCCAGTTCGTCATCGAGAAGGCCTTCGTCGACTAGGTCCCGATCCACGCGCTCGCGGCGCTCCCGCGGCCGGCTCGCCGCGGGAGCGCGGCCCTGGCGGGCCTGCTCAGACGAGGTCGGGCAGGATCTCCGAGTAGATGAAGTTCCCGGCACCGAGCTTGTTGATGTTGAAGTGGTCGAGGACGATCGTGCCGTCCTCGACGTTGAGCACCACGCTGCCTCCCGCCGAGGTCATGTGGGCGCGCACGTCGGCGAACTTCTGGAACTCGGCGTAGTCGGACAGGTCGATCCGCTCGTTCTTGGCGAAGTCCTTCACGTGGTCGTTGCCGCCGTCGGCGAAGTAGAAGGTGTCCCTGCCGCCGTCTCCCCAGAGGTTGTCGTTGCCGGCGCCGCCCGCGACATAGTCGTTGCCGCCCCCGCCGTGGACGTTGTCGCTGCCCGCCTCGCCGTAGACGCGGTCGTTGCCGTTGTCGCCGTAGACGTTGTCGTTGTCGTTGCCGCCATAGACGTCGTCGGCGCCGCCCTTGCCGTGCAGCGTGTCGATCCCGCCGAAGCCGAGGATCAGCTCGCCCTTGTTGGTGCCGGTGAGATTGTTGGCGTCGTTGTCGTTCTGGCCTTGGGTGGCACCGGAAACGCGCGGCGCGGCCAGGAAGGCGTCGTGGTAGACATAGTCGATGCCGGTCGAGCGCTGGATGATGTCGGCCAGCGTGGTGTGCTTGATCGCGGCGAGGAGATCCGGCTCGCCCTTGAACTGGTTCTCGTACCAGTACTTGTCCCCGTCGCGGATGTTCTCGAACTGCATCACGTTGAGGATGGTGAAGGTCTCGCCGAGCATCGAGCCCTTGACCTTCTTCTCCATCAGGCCGCCGACTTCCGTGTCGAGCTTGTTGATGTCGTTGTCGTAGACGTCCTTGAGCGCCGCCAGCGTCGCCGAGTCGATGTGGTTCTTGCTGCCGAACTGGTCGAAGCTCGTGTAGGTCGAGAGGTTCAGCCCCTCGCGGACCAGGTTCAGGCTGCCGACCCCGTGGTCGTCGCCGCGCACGATGTCGATCGCCGCGAGATCCTGGCCGAAGCCGAACAGCTGGTTGCGGACGCCGTTGGCGATCTTGCCGTCGATCTCCTGCGTGGTCTGGGCCATGAAGCCGGTGAGCCACCGCTCGAGGGTCTGGCTGCTGTTGATCGCCCCGGTGCCGAAGCTCTGGGTGAAGTTGTCTCCGAGCGTGACCGTGTCGAAGACGCTGCCGTCCTCGTTGCGGAGACTGGTCTGCGAACTCGCCTCGTCGTGGCCGAAACGGAAGGCGGCCGTCGTCCACTCGTTGATGATGCTCGGGTCGACGTTGGCCTTGTAGCCGTGGTACTTGCCGAGCGCGTTCGCGCCGACGAGCTTGGCCACGTATTCGTCGTAGGCGATGTGCTCGAACTCGGCCACGTTGAGGGCGCGTGCCAACTCGTAGACGCGATCGTTGCTCCAGTCCGGGTGCTCCGCCGCGATCTGGTCGGCGTTCCAATTGTGGTTGAGCACGAAGAGCGTCTGCATGCCGGTCAGGCCGGACTGCTGGTTGACCCGGGCGTCGCCCGCGACGTAGCCGCCGAACTCCGCGCCCGGGGGGCCGAAGGCGGCAAAGCCGTTCGCCGCCAGAATGCCGTCGACGTCGGCTCCGGGATGCGCCGCCTTGAGGTCGTCGACCCGGGGCAGGAAGCTCCCGGGGCCGGTCAGCATCCGGCCCGAGTCGGGGTCGCGCAGCAGGTCCGCGAGCTGTCCGTTCGGGCCGTACACGTGGGAGAGGTCGAAGAACGACGTCTGGATGTCGATCGGGGCGCGCACGCCGTCGACGATGTCGAAGGCGTCGCGGGTGAGGAAGCCGCCGGTGAAGCTGATCGGCTCGCTGCCCGGCTCGGCGCTGGCCACGTCGTGGGTCATCAGCTGGCCGAAGAACTGGAACAGCTCGTTGACGCCGAAGGAACTCGGGATGTCGGCGTTGGTAGACATCACCTTGTTGCTGATGTCGCGCGGGCTGCCGTGCAGCGGGTCGTCGGCGGGGTTGGTCGCCGGCGGGACCGGCACGTCCCAGGTCGACCCGTCGCTGCCGGCCGGGTAGCTGGGCGGCGAGACCCGGTCGTAGGTGTCGTTCAGCGCACCGCCGTGGCCATTGTTGCCGGTGCCGTCGAGGCTCCTCACCGAAAAATTCAGCGATGCGACGTCCACAGTCCTGTAAAGATTGGCCATCCTGGTCCCCATGTCCTCTGCGCGCACTATTCCGATTACTCGCGATGCGCCGGAATAATATGCGCAATACGAGCGTCGCTACCTAAGCAGCCTTGAATGGATATCTAAGTGTTTCCCCCGATTCGCGCTGTACGCACCGTCCCTCAACGGCGGTCTCCACCCCGAACTACTTGTAGCATGCTCCGCGGGGTCGCTCAATCATTCGTGAGCGGATCCCTGCCACGCAGACAGCGGCGAAAAGCCGCGCATCTGCAAGGATGTGCGGGGTCAGCCCCATGGCCGCGCCAGCCGCCGGCCGGGCCGGTCCAGCCTGTTGAAATGGTTAATACTCTTCGCCCGCCCCGGTGATTCGCCTCAGAGCACCGGCCCGAGCATGGCGATGGTGTTGTTCCAGATGATTCGCCGCCGCGACCACTTCGTCACGTCGGCGGCGTCGACCGGGACCGAGCGGGCGATGTAGCTCGCCTGCCGCTCGCGCATGGCGGCGGTCAGCGGGCGGTCGACGAGCAGGATGTTGTTCTCGAAGTTGAGCTCGAAGCTGCGGCGGTCGATGTTGGCCGAGCCGATCAGCGTGGTCTCGCCGTCGACGGTCATCGACTTGGTGTGCAGCAGCCCGCCCTCGTACTCGTAGATCTTCACGCCGGCGTCGAGGAGCTGCTGGTAGTAGCTGTGGCTCGCGGCGGCCACGATCCAGCTGTCGTTCCGCGCCGGGAAGACGACGGTGGTGTCGACGCCCCGGCGGGCGCTGGCGCAGAGCGCGGCCTGGATCGGTTCGTCCGGGACGTAGTAGGGGGTGGTGATGACGAGCTCGCGGCGGGCGGCGTACATCAGGCTCTCGAACATCTCGGGCATCGCGGAATAGCGGACGGTGGCGCCGGTGGCGATCACCTGCGCCGGGAAGCCGCGGCCGATCTCGAGCGGCTCCTCGAACAGCGGCGAGAGATCCTCGCGCACGTGCCCCATCCAGTCGGAGGCGAAGACGTGCTGGTTCTGCCGCACGATCGGCCCTTCGAAGCGGATCATCGCGTCGACCCAGGGCGCGAACTTCGGCTTGATCGCGAAGGCGGCGTCGGCGCAGTTGTTCGAGCCGCAGTAGGTGATGCGGTTGTCGACGACGACGATCTTGCGGTGGTTGCGCATGTCGATGCGCCCCTTGAGCGGGCGCGACAGCGGGAAGCCGATCGGCAGCGCCACGGCGAGCTTCACCCCCGCCTCGGCCATGCCTTTCCAGTGCTCCGACCGGACCATCGCCCGGCTGCCGAGGTCGTCGGCCATCGCCCGGCAGGTGACCCCGCGCCGGGCGGCGCGCTTCAGCGCCTCGACGACCTTGAGCCCGTTGGTGTCGGCGAGCCAGATGTAGAAGCAGACATGCACGTGCCGCTCGGCGGCGTCGATATCGGCGACCATGTGCTCGATGACGTCGTCGGAATCGCCGAGGAGCCGGCCGCGGTTGCCGCCGACCGCGGGAAATCCCGAGATCGACTGGCCGACGCGGAAGAGCGGCATCAGGTCGTGCGGCACGCCCGCCTCGTCGCCTTCGCCCTTGTGGCTGCCGATGGCGGCGAAGGCCGGCAGCCGCTCCATGGCGCGGCGGAAGCGGGCGATGCGGCGGCGGCCGATGTTGGTCTCGCCGAACAGCACGTAGGCGAGCATTCCGACGACCGGCGCGACGATGATCACGACGACCCAGGCCAGCCGCGACGCCGGTTCGCGGTGGGGGCGGAGCAGGGCGCGGCCGACGAAGAAGATCTGCAGCGCCACGTGCAGGGACAGCAGGAACCAGGCCGGCAGATGGCCCAGGCTCCAGAGCCAGCCGGTGCTCATGGCCGGGACCGCAAGGGCAGGGGCTCGCTCAGGCCATCATCTCCTTGGTGGCGGTGAGCCGCAGCTCGGGCCAGTCGCGGGCGACCCGGTCGATATCCCATTGCAGGCGCGTCATGTAAACCGGATCGCCGTCGTGGTCGGCGGCCATGTGCCCCTTGTTGGCCTTCGCGAAGGCCTCGACGCGGTCGCGCGGACCCGAGAGCCAGCGGGCGGAGGTGAATTGCGTCGGCTCGAAGCGCACCGGCAGGCCGTACTCCTGCTCGATGCGGGAGGCGAGGACGTCGAACTGCAGCGGGCCGACGACGCCGACGATCCAGCCCGATCCTATGTCGGGCTTGAAGAGCTTGGACGCGCCCTCCTCGGCGAACTGGTTCAGCGCCTTCTCGAGGTGCTTGGCCTTCATCGGGTCGCCGGCGCGCACCGACTGCAGCAGTTCCGGCGCGAAGGACGGGATGCCGGTGAAGCGCAGCGCCTCGCCCTCGGTGAGGGCGTCGCCGATGCGGAGCTGGCCGTGGTTCGGGATGCCGATGATGTCGCCGGCCCAGGCGTCCTCGGCGAGCGCCCGGTCCTGGGCGAGGAAGAGGACGGGGTTCGCGATCGCCATCGGCTTGCCCGAGCGGACGTGCAGGAGCTTCATGCCGCGCTCGAAATGTCCGGAGCAGAGCCGGACGAAGGCGACGCGGTCGCGGTGCTTCGGGTCCATGTTGGCCTGGACCTTGAAGACGAAGCCGGTGACGGCGGGCTCCCAGGCGCCGACGGCGCGCGGCTCGGCGGCGTGGACCTCGGGCGGGGGCCCGTAGGCGCCGATGCCGGCCATCAGCTCCTGCACCCCGAAGGAGTTGATCGCCGAGCCGAACCAGATCGGCGAGAGGTTGCCGTCGAGGAAGGCCTGGCGGTCGAAGGCAGGCAGGAGCTCGCGCGCCATCGCCACCTCCTCGCGCAGCGTCGCGAGGAGGTCGGCCGGGATGTGCTCGGCCATCGCCGCGTCGTCGAGGCCCTGCATCGCGACCGATCCGGCGCGCCGGTTGCGGTCGGCGCGGTCCATCAGCTCCAGCCGGTCGCCGAGCATGTCGTAGCAGCCGAGGAAGTCGCGCCCCTGCCCGATCGGCCACGATGCCGGGCAGACGTCGAGCTGCAGCTCGTGCTGGATCTCGTCGATGATCTCGAACGTGTCGCGCGCCTCGCGGTCCATCTTGTTGCAGAAGGTCAGGATCGGCAGGTCGCGCAGCCGGCAGACCTCGAAGAGCTTGCGGGTCTGGCTCTCGATCCCCTTGGCGCCGTCGATCACCATGATCGCGGCGTCGACGGCGGTCAGCGTCCGGTAGGTGTCCTCGGAAAAATCCGAGTGGCCGGGGGTGTCGACGAGGTTGAACCACCAGTCGCGGAACGGGAAGGACATCGCCGAGGCCGATACCGAGATGCCGCGCTCCTGCTCGAGCTTCATGAAGTCCGAGCGCGTGCGGCGCGCCTCGCCCTTGGCGCGGACCTGGCCGGCCATCTGAATGGCGCCGCCGTAGAGCAGGAATTTCTCCGTCAGCGTGGTCTTGCCGGCGTCCGGATGCGAGATGATCGCGAAGGTGCGGCGGCGGGCGACCTCCGGCGGCAGGGCGGGGGCATTGGAAGCACGATCGGGCATGGTCGGCGGATATAGCCGCCCGCCGGTGCCGGGGGAAGGGCGCGCGTCCGCCTGCCGGACCGAAGCTATCGAGCGCAGCGCGCCCCGCGGAGGCAAGAGGAAGGCCGCGCGGGCGGGAGCGGGCGCGCGCCGATCTAGCGGAAGCCGTCGAGGTTGCGGCCGCGGAACTGCTTCTCGCCGATCAGGCAGTCGGTGGGGGCATAGTCGGCCGGGATCGCCCGGGCGGGCGGCGCGGCGCCGCTGATCTCGAGCACCAGCTTGCGGCGGATGGCGAAGGCGAGCTCCCCGGCGCTGCGCGCGACCAGCACGAAGGCGCCGTCGCCGCCGACCACGCAGTCGCGGTAGTAGCTGTCGAGGTCGGGCATCGTGCCGGGCGAGGCGATGATCGGCAGCCCGTTGACGGTGATGCCGCGGGCAATCGTGGCGTCGCGGGCGCCGGTGACCGGCGGCCCGACGTTGTTGGCGCCGTCGCCCGACACGTCGACGATCCGGCGGGCGCCCGCGACGCTCCCGTCGTCGATCAGCGCCGCGGCGAAGCCGAGGGCGCGCGAGATCGAGGTGCCGCGCGCCTGGATGCGCGGCATGGCGTCGATCTCGTCGGCCATTCGTGCGGCCGCGTCGGGGCCGTCGATGACCCGCCAGGGGATCACCCCGTGGTCCTGGGCCCTGCCGCCCCACTCGAAATAGGCGATCGCCACCTTGCCGAGCCGGCCGGCCGCCACCGCCCGCATCAGGTCGGGATGGCGCAGCGCCGCCGCATAGCCGTCGCGCTGGATGTCGAACTCGTCCATGTCCATGGAGCGCGACACGTCGACGGCGAGCACGATCTCGGCGTCCACCGGCGTCGGCTGCGCCGAGGCGGTCCCGGCCGCAAGCAGGCTCAGCGCGGCGGCCAGCGATCGGGAGGTGCGCCCGGGCATGCTGCGGAAGTAGCGCCGGCCGCCCGGCCGATCCAGTCGCGGTTTCGTTACCCGGCGGCGGCGCGCAGGGCGGCGATGTTGGCGGCGTAGCCGGCCGGGCCGTCCTTGAAGACGGCGGAGCCCGCGACGAACGAGTCGGCACCGGCCTCGCGGCAGAGCCGGACGGTGTCGGGGCCGATGCCGCCGTCGACCTGCAGCCAGACCGGGCGGTCGCCGATCATCTCCCGCACCGCGCGGAGCTTGGGCAGCATCGCGGGCAGGAACTTCTGGCCGCCGAAGCCGGGGTTGACGGTCATGACGAGCACCAGGTCGACGGCGTCGAGCACGTATTCGACCGCGGCGGGCGGGGTCGCCGGGTTGAGCGCGACGCCGGCCCTGGCGCCGAGCGCGCGGATGCGCTGCAGGCTGCGGTCGAGGTGGGGGCCGGCCTCGGCATGCACGGTCAGGAGCGCGGCGCCGGCCTCGGCGAAGGGTTCGAGGAAGGGATCGGCCGGCGCGATCATCAGGTGGACGTCGAGGGCCGTCCGGGCAGTCCGGTGGAGCGCCGCGACGGTGTCGGGGCCGAAGGTCAGGTTCGGCACGAAGTGGCCGTCCATGACATCGACCTGCACCCAGTCCGCACCGGCGGCCTCCACGGCCGCCAGATCCTCGCCGAGGCGGGCGAAGTCGGCAGACAAGATCGACGGCACGATCCGCGGCGTGCGCGAGAAGGGCGGCAGGCTCATGCCAGCCTCCGGATCAGGCTCGACGTGTCGTTGCGGCCGCCGCCCATCCCCTGCACGTCCTTGTAGAACTGGTCGATGAGGGCGGTCGCCGGCAGCGCCGCCCCGTTCCGCTCGGCCTCGCCGAGGCAGATCGCGAGGTCCTTGCGCATCCAGTCGACGGCGAAGCCGAAGTCGAACTTGCCCTCGAGCATGGTGGGCCCGCGGTTCTCCATCTGCCACGACCCGGCCGCGCCCTTGCCGATCACGTCGAGGACGGCGCGCCCGTCGAGCCCCGCCTTCTTCGCGAAGGCGAGCCCTTCGGAGAGGCCCTGCAGCAGCCCGGCGATGCAGATCTGGTTGACCATCTTGGTCAGCTGACCGGCCCCCGTGGGCCCCATCAGCCGGCAGGCGCGGGCGTAGGCGGCGATCACCGGCTCGGCGCGGGCGTAGTCGCCGGCGTCGCCGCCGCACATCACCGTGAGCTGGCCCTTCTCGGCGCCGGCCTGGCCGCCCGACACCGGGGCGTCGACGAAACCCGCGCCGCGCTCGCCGGCCTGGCCGCCGAGCTCGCGCGCGACCTCGGCCGAGGCGGTGGTGTGGTCGACGAAGACCGCGCCCGGCCCGAGCGTGTCGAAGCAGCCGGCCGGCCCGACGGTCACTGCCCGGAGGTCGTCGTCGTTGCCGACGCAGGCGAAGACGAACTCGGCGCCCTCGGCCGCCCCGGCCGGGGTGGGGGCCGCGGCGTGGCCGTGCTTCCCGACCCAGTCGGCCGCCCGGCTCGCCGTCCGGTTGTATACGGTGACGGTATGGCCCGCCGCGGCCAGGTGCCCGGCCATCGGAAAGCCCATGACGCCGAGCCCGATGAAAGCGACACGCGCCATGCGATCCCCCCGTTAACCCTTCGTGCGTTGTATCGCCGGTAGTGGCCTGCTATCCGGGCCGGGTCAAGCGAGCGAAAGGACTCCCGCGCGGATGGCGTTCCTGTTCCGGTGGCTGATGCGGGCGATCCTGGTGCTCGCCGTGCTGGCCCTCGGCGCCGCCGCGCTCGGCTACTACCTGGCCAGCCAATCGCTGCCCGACTACAACCGCACGTTGACCCTCGATGGCCCCGAGCAGCCGATCGAGATCGTCCGCGATCGCTACGCGATCCCGCACGTCCTGGCGAAATCCGACCACGACGCCTTCTTCGGGCTCGGCTACGTGCATGCGCAGGACCGGCTCTGGCAGATGACGCTGATGCGGCGGACCGCGCAGGGGCGGCTCAGCGAGATATTCGGGGCGGCGACGCTGCCGATCGACGAGCTGATGCGGGCGCTCGACCTCTACGGCTACGCCCGGCAGGCGGTGCCGCTGCAGACCGACGCGACCCGGGCGGCGCTCGACGCCTATGCCGCCGGGGTCAACGCCCGGCTGCGGGTGGTGCAGGAGAAGGCGCTCGGGCGCGGGGCGCCGGAATTCTTCCTGTTCTCGCCCGATATCGCGCCCTGGACGCCGGCGGACTCGATCGCGATCCAGAAGCTGATGGCGCTGCAGCTGACCGACAAGGCGCAGATGGAGACGCTGCGGGCCCGGCTGTCGCTGGTGCTGCCGCCCGAGCGGCTGCGCGACATCCTGCCCGATTCGCCGAACGCGCCGGTCATGGGGCTGCCGCAGTTCTCCGAGCTCTTCCCGACGCTGCCGGCGGGCGGGATGATCGAGGCGGCCGTGGCGCACAGCCCGCTCGACCCGGTGCAGCCGCCGGGATTTGCCGGCGCCTCGAACGCCTTCGCGGCGTCGGGGAAGCGAACGACCGGGGGCGCGCCGCTGCTCGCGACCGACCCGCACCTCGGGCTGACGGCGCCGTCGATCTGGATGCTCGCGCGCATGGATCTCGCGAGCGGGCCGGTCATGGGCGCCTCGATCCCGGGAATGCCGGCGATCCTGATCGGCCGCAATCCCTATCTCGGCTGGGGGCTGACCTCGAGCTACGTCGACGACCAGGACGTCTACATCGAGAAGCTCGACCCCGAGGACCCGAACAAATACCTGACGCCGCAGGGCTTCGCGAACATCGATGCCCGCGAGACCGTCATCGACGTCAAGGGCGCGGCGCCGGTCCGCTTCGAGCTGCGCTGGACCCGGCACGGGCCTGTCATCCCGGGCGACAACTTCGGCGCCTCGGCGATCACCCCGCCCGGGCACGTGGCGGCGCTGGCCTGGACCGCGTTGACCGCCGACGACCGCTCGGTCGGCGCCGCGATCGGGTTGATGCAGGCGCATTCGATTGCCGACGCGCGCGAGGCGATCCGCGGCCTGGTCGCCCCATCGCAGAACGTAACCCTGGCCGACCGCCAGTCGGTGGCGCTTATGACCGCCGGCGCCGCCCCGAAGCGTCAGGCCGGCAACACCGGCCAAGGCCGGATCCCGGTGCCGGGCTGGCTCGCGATCAACGACTGGCAGGGGTTCCGCAGCTTCGACGAGAACCCGTATGTCGTCGACCCGCCGAGCGGGATCGTGGTCAATACCAACAACAAGCTGACCGACGCGGCCTTCCCCGACAACCTGAGCTTCGACTGGGGCGACACCTACCGGATCATCCGCGCCAGCAAGCTGCTGGGCGACCGCCAGTACCATACCCTCGACAGCTTCATCGACATCCAGACCGACACCGTGTCCGAGGCGGCGCGGGTCGTGCTGCCGCTGATCGGCCGCGACCTCTGGTATTCCGGCGAGCCCGCCGCCGCCGACGGCCCCGCGCGCATGCGGCAGCTGGCGCTCGAGCGGCTGGCGGCCTGGAACGGCGAGATGAGCGAGCATACGCCCGAGCCCTTGATCTACGCCGCCTGGCTGCGCGCGCTGCAGCGGCGGCTGACCCAGGACGAGCTCGGGCCGCTCGCCGCCACCCTGCCGGGCTCCGACCCGCTGTTCGTCGAGCGGGTCTACCGCAACGTCGATGGGGCGGCGGCCTGGTGCGACGTGCGGCAGACGACCGCGCGCGAGACCTGCACCGAGATGGCGCGGCTGGCGCTCGACGACGCGCTGGCGGAGCTGACCGGGAAATACGGCGACCGCCTCGAAAGCTGGCGGTGGGGCGATGCCCACCAGGCGGTGCACCTGCACCAGACGCTCGGCAGGATCCCGGTGCTGAAGTACCTCGTGAACATCCGCCAGAGCACCGCCGGCGGCGACCACACGCTCTTGCGCGGCCAGTCGCCGGGGGACGGGCCTGAACCCTACCTGAACGTGCATGCGGCGGGCTTCCGCGGGGTCTTCGACTTCTCCGACCCCGATTCGAGCGTCTTCGTCATCGCGACCGGCGAGAGCGGCCACCCGCTGTCACGGCACTACGACGACCTCGCAGCGCTCTGGCGCCGGGCCGAATACGTGCCGATGTCCTTCGACACCTCGCTGGCGCGCGCCGGCGCCGAGGGCGTCACCCGGCTGCTGCCGGCGCGCCCCGCCGCGGCGGCGACGGCCGGCGCGCCGGGCGGGGTCAGCGGATGATGCGGCTGTACTTGGCCCCGGCGAGGCTCGCGTCGGCGATGGCGCCCTTCTGGCCGAAGACGACCTCGTAGATCGGCCGGTTGATCTGGGTCGAGGTCATGCCGGCGGCGGCGCCGTCCTTCTGCCAGACCACCGCCGCATCGGCCCCGAGCTCCCACCCGTCGGCGACGCGGAAGTCCTGCAACGCCTGCGCAGTCATGAAGAACAGCGCCTGGTTGAACTCGGCCGCGCCGAAGGTCAGCCCGATGCCGACTCCCGACAGCGAGTAATAGTCGACCTTGGCCGGGCCGATCATCAGCGCGCCCTCGCCATACGTCCCGGAGGCGAAGAAGCCGATCTTGCGGATGTTGGGGATGATCAGGATGCCCTGGGCGCGCGCCCCGAGGTCGTTGGCGCCCGGCACGTTCGAATAGAGCTCGGCCAGCGCGGCATCGACCGCCGAGTCGATCTTGTCACGCGGCGAGGGGCCGCCGACCGATGGCGTCGTGGTGCAGGCGGCGAGCCCGCCGTATCCGGCTGCCACCAGAAAGCTGCGTCTCGTCCAGGACGTCATGGACAGGCTCCTTTGCGCTGGGTCCCACTGCCTCGATTGCCGCTCGCGATGTCGGCTTCTCGCGAAGTGTTAACATATCTCGCCGTCCGCCGCCAAGGCTCCACCACATGTCGAAACGCCGCTCGGGTAAGCGCTAGTCAGGTCGGTGGCGGTCTCGCGTAGATCGGCCGGTTACGCGTAGCCGCCCACAGCGACGTGCTCGACAAGATCCCGGACCGCTGCGGCGTGGCCCAGCTTCACCATCGCCTCGGCGGTCCTTCCGCCGAAAGCCGGAATGCGCTCCGCCCGATACCAGGAGAGGGCCTGCATTGGACCCCCGGCCCAAGGCTCGACCCGGCCGAGGATCTCGGCCATCTCCCCAAGGCGCGTTCGCGCGCTCCTCCTTCCCAGCTTCGATCGTCGCAGTCCGGCGACGTCCGCGAGCTGATCGTGAGTGAGGCCGAGCGCCGCCGCGAGTCCGCGCGCAGACGCCGGTGCGCGGAGGATCTCAGCTGCGGTCACGCTTTCTTGCGCGCCTCTGGTCGGGTTCGATGTGGGGCGCATGCTCCCTAGTATCTCCTTCGATACGTCCTGCGCATGAATATACAACAGGTTGCCCGGGAATGCGCGGGCGCCGCGGGCGCATCGTTCCGCCCCGTTCGTCCGCTGCGCCCGATTGCGCGGGGTCCGCGGCGGCTCTAAAAGCCGGGGCATGTCGCTCTGGAGATACGCCAACCCGGCCGAGTTCATGCGCGTGACCGGGCCGGCGCTGCCGGTGCTCTGGGGGCTGGCCGGCGCGGCGCTGGCGGTCGGGCTGGTCTGGGGGTTCTTCCTGACGCCCGACGACTACCAGCAGGGGGCGACCGTCAAGGTGCTCTTCGTGCACGTGCCGTCGGCGCTGATGGCAATCAACGCCTGGCTGATGATGCTCGTCGCGTCGCTGATCTGGTTCGTCCGCCGCCACCACGTCTCGGCGCTGGCGGCCCGGGCGGCGGCGCCGGTCGGCGCCACGATGACGCTGATCGCGATCCTCACCGGCGCGATCTGGGGCGAGCCGATGTGGGGGACCTGGTGGGCCTGGGACCCGCGGCTGACGTCCTTCTTCATCCTGCTTATGTTCTACGTCGGCTACATCGCGCTCTGGGAAGCGGTCGACGAGCCCGACAAGGCGGCCGACCTCACCGCCGTCCTCTGCCTCGTCGGCTCGGTCTTCGCGCTGCTCTCCCGCTACGCGGTCTTCTTCTGGAGCCAGGGGCTGCACCAGGGCCCGTCCCTGTCGCTGGACGCGCGCGAGAACATGGACAACGCCTTCTGGTTCCCGCTGGTCATCACCATGGCGGGCTTCGTGCTGCTCTTCGTCTGCCTGGTGCTGGTGCGGACGCGCACCGAAATCCGCCTGCGGCGCCTCGCGGCGCTGCTCGAGGTCGAGGCGCACGCCTGATGTGGCCCGACCTCGGCAAATACGCGGCGACGGTCCTCGGGGCCTACGCGGTGACCTTGGCGCTCATCGCGCTGCTGGTCGGCGCCAGCTGGCGGCGGTCGGCGGCGGTGCGGCGGCGGCTCGCCGAGGTCGAGGCACGGAGGGGGCATGGCCGGGCGTAACCTGCTGATGGCGATCCCGCCGCTCGTCTTCCTCGGCTTCGCCTCGGTCGCCTGGGTCGGGCTGCACCGCGAGAACCCGCAGGAGCTGCCGAGTGCCCTGGTCGGGAAGCCCGCGCCCGACGTCGCGCAGCTCGTCGCCCTGCGCGACGATCCCGCCCCGACCGACGCCGACCTGACCGCGCCCGGGGTCAAGCTCGTCAACTTCTGGGCGAGCTGGTGCGCCCCCTGCCGCGCCGAGCACCCCTACCTGAAGGCGCTGTCCGCCCAGGGCATCGAGGTCATCGGCATCAACTACAAGGACGTCCCCGAGCAGGCCAAGGGCTTCCTCGCCGAGATGGGCGATCCGTACACGCGCATCGGCGCCGACCCGACCGGCCGCATCGCGCTGGACTGGGGCATCTACGGCGTCCCGGAGACCTTCGTGATCGGCCCCGACGGCCGCATCCTCTTGCGCTTCCCCGGCCCGCTCGACCCTCTCACGATCGAGAAGCGGATCGCGCCCGCCATCGCGGCCGCCGGCGGCAAGGCCGTTTCGATCCCCTGATCAGCGCATGCTGGCACGCAGCGCCGCCGCCGCGGCGAAGGGGGCGAGCGCCAGCACGAAGAGCGTCAGACCCGCGAGGAGCAGGAAGGCCGGCCATGGATCGCGCCCCTCGGCGGCCGCCGCCGCGGCGCGAGCGCCGAAGATCAGCGTCGGCAGGTAGAAGGGCAGGACGAGGATCGCGATGAGCAGCCCGCCGCGGCGGATGCCGACCGTCAGCCCGGCGCCGATCGCCCCGAGGAAGCTCAGCGCCGGGGTGCCGGCAGCGAGCGAGGCCACGAGCCACGGATAGGCCGGCGCCGGCAGTTGCAGCGTCAGCGCCAGGAGCGGCGCGGCGACGACGAGCGGCAGCCCGGTCGTCAGCCAGTGGGCGAGCGCCTTCAGCGCCACCAGCGCCTCGAGCGGCAGCGGCGCCAGCGCCAGCGCGTCGAGGGTCCCGTCCTCGAGGTCGGCCTGGAACAGGCGGTCGAGCGGCAGCAGGCAAGCGAGCAGCGCCCCGATCCAGAGGCTGCCGGCGGCGAGCCCGGCGAGTCGCCCGGGGTCGGGCCCGACGCCGAGCGGCACCAAAAGCGCGACGATGACGAAGAAGGCCAGCCCGAGCCCGGCGCCGCCGCCCGAGCGCAAGGCCAGCGTCAGCTCGCGGCCGAGCGCCGCGCGGACGGCACTCATGCCCAGCGGCCGGCGAGGAAGGGATCGGAACGTGTCCGCGTCGCGGCCGCCTCGGGCGCGAGCAGGAGCTCGTGCGCCGGCAGCGCGAGCGGCGCATGCGTCGCGACGACGGCCATGCCGCCGCCGGCCACCTGCGCGGCGATCGCCGCGACAAGCCGCGCCTCGGCGGCGGCGTCGAGCGCGACGGTCGGCTCGTCGAGGAGCCACAGCCGCCGCGGCACCAGCAGCAGCCGCGCCAGCCCGAGCCGCCGCCGCTGGCCGGCCGAGAGCAGGTGCGCCGGCCGGTCGGCGATGCCGGCGAGATCGAACCCGGCCAGCGCCGCCGCGGGATCGCCGCCGAGCAGCGCCGCCCAGAAGCCGATGTTCTCGCCGACCGTCAGCTGCGGCTTCACCGCGTCGAGGTGCCCGGCATATCCGACCGCCTCGGCGAGGCTGTCGGGCGTCGCCGGCCGGCCGTCTAGCTCGATCCGGCCAGCGGCCGGCAGCAGGCCGGCCAGCGCCCGGAGCAGCGTCGACTTGCCCGCACCGTTCGGCCCGCGCACCGCCAGCGTCTCGCCGTCGGCGAGCGCGAACCCGAGCCCCTGCAGCACCAGGCGCCCGCCGCGGATGCACGATAGATCGGTGACCAGGAGCCCCATGGCCCGCCGGCATAGCCGATCGCCCGCCGGGGGGGAAGCGGAGGAGACCTTTCTGCATACCATAGTATGCATTTCGCGCCTGCGGTACTTGCGACATGGCCCCGGATGCGGCATATCGAAGGTTAATTTCCTGCCCAGCCAAGCTTCAGCCCGGAGGCACGATGACCGTTTTCGTAGGAACCGACACCGCCAGGACGCGCCGGAAGCTGGACGTGGCGGGCAAGAGCTACGCCTACTACTCGATCGCGGCGGCGGAGCAGGCGGGCCTGGGCGACTTCAGCCGGCTGCCTGCCTCGCTGAAGGTCGTGCTCGAGAACATGCTGCGCTTCGAGGATGGCAAGACGGTGTCGACCGACGACATCAAGGCCTTCTCGGACTGGGCGACGCAGGGCGGCAAGAACCCGATCGAGATCGCCTACCGGCCGGCGCGCGTGCTGATGCAGGACTTCACCGGCGTCCCGGCGGTCGTCGACCTCGCGGCGATGCGGGACGGGATCAAGGCGCTCGGCGGCGACCCGCAGAAGATCAACCCGCTGAACCCGGTCGACCTCGTCATCGACCATTCGGTGATGATCGACGAGTTCGGCAACCCGCGCGCCTTCCAGATGAACGTCGATCTCGAATACCAGCGCAACATCGAGCGCTACCAGTTCCTGAAGTGGGGCCAGAACGCCTTCAACAACTTCCGCGTGGTCCCGCCCGGCACCGGCATCTGCCACCAGGTCAACCTCGAGTACCTCGCCCAGGCGGTCTGGACCGACACCGACCCCGCGGGCGAGGTCGTCGCCTATCCCGACACGCTGGTCGGCACCGACAGCCACACCACGATGGTGAACGGCCTCGCCGTGCTCGGCTGGGGCGTCGGCGGCATCGAAGCCGAGGCGGCGATGCTCGGCCAGCCGGTCTCGATGCTGATCCCCGAGGTCGTCGGCTTCAAGCTGACCGGCAAGATGGTCGAGGGCACGACGGCCACCGACCTCGTCCTCAAGGTCGTGCAGATGCTGCGCAAGAAGGGCGTGGTCAACAAGTTCGTCGAATTCTACGGCGAGGGCCTCGACCATCTGCCGCTCGCCGACCGGGCGACAATCGCCAACATGGCCCCGGAATACGGCGCCACCTGCGGCTTCTTCCCCATCGACGACGAGACCCTGCGCTACCTCAGGAACACCGGCCGCGACGAGGCGCGAATCGCGCTGGTCGAGGCCTACGCCAAGGCCAACGGCATGTGGCGCGGCGCCGACTATTCGCCGGTCTACACCGACACGCTGCACCTCGACATGGCCGAGATCGTCCCGGCGATCTCGGGGCCGAAGCGGCCGCAGGACTACACGCCGCTGAACCTCGCGGCGCGGGCCTTCTACAAGACCGTCGCCGACTACCGCGGCGTCGACAAGAGCGCCGCGGCGCAGGAGATGCAGGACGAGGGCGGCGGCGTCGTGGCGCTGCCGGTCGACGTGCGCAAGACCGCGAGCGTCGAGGGCGAGGACTACACCATCCGCGACGGCTCGGTGGTGATCGCCGCGATCACCTCCTGCACCAACACCTCGAACCCCTACGTGATGATCGGTGCCGGCCTCGTCGCCCGCAAGGCGCGCGCGCTCGGGCTGAACCGCAAGCCCTGGGTGAAGACCTCGCTGGCGCCGGGCTCGCAGGTCGTCAGCGAATACCTCGAGGCGGCCGGTCTGCAGGACGACCTCGACGCCATCGGCTTCAACCTCGCCGGCTACGGCTGCACGACCTGCATCGGCAACTCCGGGCCGCTCGGCGACCCCGCACTCTCCAAGGCGATCGCCGAGAACGACCTCGTCGCGACCGCCGTCCTGTCGGGCAACCGCAACTTCGAGGGCCGCATCTCGCCCGACGTGCGCGCCAACTACCTGGCCTCGCCGCCGCTCGTCGTCGCCTATGCGCTGGCGGGCGACGTCAACGTCGACCTGACCACCGAGCCGCTGGCGCAGACCCCGGACGGCAAGGCCGTCTACCTCAAGGACATCTGGCCGACCAACGAGGAGGTCGCGGAGCTCGTCGAGCGGACCGTGACCCGCGAGGCCTTCCAGTCGAAATACGCCGACGTCTTCAAGGGCGACGAGAAGTGGCGCGCGGTCGAGACCACCGACAGCGAGACCTACGACTGGCCGCCGACCTCGACCTACATCCAGAACCCGCCGTATTTCCAGGGCATGTCCAAGGAGCCCGGCGTCATCTCCGACATCACCGGCGCCCGCATCCTCGCGCTCCTCGGCGACATGGTGACGACCGACCACATCTCGCCGGCGGGCTCGTTCAAGTCGACGACGCCGGCCGGCCAGTATCTGACCGAGCGGCAGATCGGTCCCCGCGACTTCAACAGCTACGGCTCGCGGCGCGGCAACCACGAAGTGATGATGCGCGGCACCTTCGCCAACATCCGCATCAGGAACGAGATGCTCGACGGCGTCGAGGGCGGCTACACCCTCGGACCCGACGGCGAGCAGACCTCGATCTTCGACGCCTCGATGGCCTACCAGGCCGCCGGCGTGCCCCTCGTCGTCATCGGCGGCATCGAGTACGGCGCGGGATCGTCGCGCGACTGGGCGGCGAAGGGCACGGCGCTCCTCGGGGTCAAGGCGGTGATCGCCGAGAGCTTCGAGCGCATCCACCGCTCGAACCTCGTCGGCATGGGGGTCGTGCCCTTCGAGTTCACCGAAGGAATGAACCGCAAGTCCCTGGGGCTGAAGGGCGACGAGACGATCTCGATCAAGGGGTTGGCCGGCGACCTGAAGCCGCTCTCGATCCTGACCGCGACGATCACCTACGCCGACGGCACGGTGAAGGAGATCCCGCTGAAGTGCCGGATCGATACCGCGGTCGAGATCGACTACGTCGCGAACGGCGGCGTGCTGCACTACGTGCTGCGGAACCTGGCACGGAGCTGAGGCCCGGCGGCAACCGCGGCGCGCGGCTTCGGCCGCTCTCGAAGGCTTGACTCGCCAGCGGGAGCGGCCGCGGTTTAGCTGCAGGAACCAAGCCCGCACGCCGAAGGACAGAATGCGCCTCGCAGGTCCCCTGATCGCCGCCGCCGCCGCCTTCGTCCCGGTCGGGGGCGCCGTCCTCGCCGCCCCGGTCGTCCTCGAGCTCTACACGAGCCAGGGATGCTCCTCCTGCCCGCCGGCGGACGCGCTGCTGACCCAGCTCGCCGGGCTCGACGGCGTCATCGCGCTGGCGCTGCACGTCGACTACTGGGACTACCTCGGCTGGAAGGACGATTTCGCCCGGCCGCAGCACACCGCCCGCCAGCGCGCCTACGCCAAGGCGGCGCGCAGCCGCTCGATCTTCACCCCCGAGATGGTGGTGCAGGGCGAGGATCGGCTGAAGGGGCATGACGCCCAGCGCGTCATGGAAGAGATCGCCCGGCAGCGGGCGCTCCCGGCGGCGGCCGACGTGAACCTCGCGCGGGACGGCGACGCGCTGCAGGTGCACGTGGCGCCCGCGGGCGACGACCCGGTGCCCGGGCCCGCCGACGTCTACCTCGTGCGCTTCATCCCCTCGGAGGGCGTCTCGATCCAGGGCGGCGAGAACGCCGGCAAGGAGATGACCTACACCAACATCGTCACCGACTGGCAGACGATCGGCCAATGGGACGGCGCCGGCCCGCTGGATCTCCGCTACGACGACGCCGGCGCCGGCCCGCTCGCCGTCATCGTCCAGCGCAGCCACATGGGCCCTGTCCTGACCGCCGCCGAGCTGCAGTAGGCCGATTCGGCGCGCCGCCCCTTTCCATCCGAACGTCGGACGGCCGCCCGCGGCTCCCGTCCGCGCCTGCCCAAGCCCCGCTGCTCAGGCGGGCGGCGCCACCCGGGCCGCGACGAACCGCGCCACCGCCGGCCCGGTCGCCAGCACGAAGGCCAGCCGCGCGGTCTGCATCGCCATCACGAAGGCGACGTCGACCGGGGTCGAGGAGGCGATGATCGCGACGGTGTCGGCGCCGCCCGGGCTCATCGCGAGGTAGGCCGTCAGCGGGTCGAGCCCCGCGAAGGCCACCAGGAGCGCCGCGAAGCCGGCGCAGAGCGCGACCAGGCAGGCGATCGACGCGAGGACGGCCGGGAAGGCACGGGCGGCGTGGCGGACCGTCGGCCGGTCGAAGCGCAGCCCGACGCCCCAGCCGATCGCGGCATAGGCGGCGGCGAGGAGCGGCGGCGGCAACTCGATCACCAGCACGCCGGCATCCTGCAGCAGCGTGCCGAAGACGAGCGGCAGCAGCAGGGCAGGGGCGGGCAGCGCGGTGCGCCGCCCCGCCAGCACCGCCACGGCGGCGAGCGCCAGCGTCGCGCCAAGCCAGCCCCAGGCCGGCGCGGCGAGCCAGCCGGCGCCGGCCGGCGCGGCGGCCGGGTGCGCCCAGATGCGCGCGAGGAGCGCCGCCAGCGAGGCGACGATCACGACGCGGGTGTACTGCATGAAGGCGACGAGCCGCATGTCGGCGCCGAAACTCGCCGACAGCAGGGTCATCGCGCTCGCCGCCCCCGGCGACGACCCCCAGACCGCGGTCGTGCCGGGCAGGACGCCCAGCCGCGCCAGCGTCCAGCCGAGCCCGGCGCTCGCGGCGGTGACGGAGACGACGCCGACCGCAAAGAGCGGCCAGTGGGCGAGGATCTCCTGCAGCACCGGGAGGGTCAGGACGCGCGCGATCATCAGCCCGACCAGCGCCTGCGCCAGCTGGAACGCCGGCCGCGGCACCGCGAGCCGGGCGCCGGCGAGCGAGAAGCCGATGCCGGCGGCCATCGGCCCGAGCAGCAGCGCCGCCGGCAGGCGAGCGAGCTCGAGCAGCAGCACGAGGAGAACCGAGACGGCGGCGAGGCCGGCCCAGCGCGCGGCGAGGATCACCGGGCCACGGCGGTTGGGGTGGGTCGCATCCTTTCAGTCCGAAAGGTCACTTGGATTCCCCATCTCAACGGCACGCTTTTCTCGGATCGACCACGTTCGCTGAGCGACATGGGATTCGCTTTCTTTGTCGGGATACCTGAATCGAGACTTAATTAGAACGAAGGCTGTGGTATCTGGAATCGAGGCGATGTAGGAGTATCTCTGGGAAACTCCAGAATCAATAAAGGTTCCCTCCCACCCTGGTACCCAATATTTGTCTTTGAAGGCGGCATTGAAAAAAACCTGCTGATTTATTTTATCGCCACCCATCAAAATCTTATCATCCCTACTAAGCACGAATAGGTCAAACTGAAAGTCATATAGCCAATGTCTGACCGAGCCTTTATTTGCGACGACGGCCGCTATCTCAATCAGTGTTTTGTGGTCCTTGTGGCCGATTACTAAGAGCTCAACATCAAATTCGATCTTGGGATAGGCTTCGCGCTTTAGTATGAACTTCCAATAAGCCCACGCGCCCCCTGCAAGCAGTCCCGCAGACGTGAACGAGTTTTTTACTATCTCAGAAAGCGAGGTCCAATAGTGCACATCCATCGCTACCTCGATCGTCGACGCGCAGTCCGCTTCGGGCGCATGCGGACGTGCTGCCCGGTGCGGTCGATCTCGAAGCTGCCGGTCGCCTCGACCAGGTCGCTGAGCTTGGGCTGGCCGAAGGTGCGGGTGTCGAACTCGGGCGACAGGTTCTGCAGCCGCTGCCCGACGGCGCCCAGCTGGAACCAGCCCTCGGCGTCCTCCTCCATCTGCTCGAGCGCCTTGCCGATCAGCTCGACCGCCTCGGCCATCGGCCGGATCGCGTCCCTCGCCGGCGCCGAGCGCTCCTCGGCGACGAAGTTCTCGGTGAAGATGAAGCGGGTGCAGGCCTGGCGGAAGGCCTCGGGGGTCTTCTGCTGGCCGATGCCGTAGACGTCGACCCCCTGCTCGCGGATCCGCGCCGCGAGCTTGGTGAAGTCGCTGTCGGAGGACACCAGGCAGAAGCCGTCGAACCAGCCGGCGTGCAGCAGGTCCATGGCGTCGATGACCAGCGTGATGTCGGTGGCGTTCTTGCCGGTCGTGTAGGCGAACTGCTGCGTCGGCTGGATGGCGTGGCGGGCGAGCGCCTTCTCCCAGCCGGCCTGCTGGCCCTTGGAGAAGTCGCCGTAGATGCGCCGCAGGCTCGCGGTGCCGATCTTCGCCACCTCCTCGAACAGCCGGTCCGCGACCTTGGGCGAGGTGTTGTCGGCGTCGATCAGCACCGCGAGCTTGCGGGCGCCGTCGGCCATCAGGCGGTGCTCGCCGGGGCGGCCGGGCGAAGTGTCATGCGTTGCCTCCGTTGCTGGTCCCGACGGTAGGCCGAGGCGTGGCGATAGGGAAGGCCGTTGACGGACGCTCCCGGCCGGCTAGCCTCGCGCCGAGGAGGCGCCCATGCCCTACGTCCGCGTCGCCGAGCTCGAGATCGACCCGGCGCGGCTCGCCGAATACCAGGCGGCGGTCCGCGAGGAGATCGAGCAATCGGTGCGCGTGGAGCCCGGCGTGCTGGCGATCCACGCGGTCGCCGAGAAGGAAGCCCCGACCCGGCTCCGCTTCCTCGAGATCTATGCCGACGAGGCCGCCTACCTGTCGCACCTCGCCTCGCCGCACTTCCGCAAGTACGCCGCGGCGACCGAGGGGATGATCCGCTCGAAGCGGCTCATGGACGCGGTCGAGGTCGCGCTCTGCGCCAAGCGCTGACCCGGTCAGCGCAGCGCCTGCAGCAGCTGCGCCGTCGCGAAGCCGTCGGGCGTCAGCCCCTGGCTGGTCTGGAAGGCGCGGATCGCCGTGACGGTGTTCGGCCCGATGACGCCGTCGGTGGCGCCGGTGTCGTGGCCGCGGGCGATCAGCCGGGTCTGCAGCTCGACCTTCTCGGTGCGCGACAGCTCGCGCTCGTCGCGCGGCCAGCCGGCGAGGAACGGCCCTCCGCCCATGATCCGGTCGCCCAGATGCCCGACGCCCATCGCGTACGATGTGGCGTTGTTGTATTTCTTGATCACGAAGAAGTTGTGGTAGACGGCGAAGGCCGGCCCGCGGGCGCCCGCCGGCGCGATGATCGCCGCCGACCCGTGGTCCGGGAGCGGCGCGCCGCTGACGAGCGTGACGCCCCGGGCGCGCCAGTCCGAAACGGGTCGGATGTTCGACTGGTCGGCGCTGCCGTAGTTGAACCCGTCCGGCAGCCGCACCTCGACCCCCCAGGGCTGCCCGAGCGTCCAGCCCGAGCGCTTCAGGTAGTTGGCGGTGGAGGCGAGCGCGTCGGTCGGGTCGTCCGACCAGACGTCGCGGTGCCCGTCGCCGCGGAAGTCGACGGCATAGCTCAGGTACGAGCTCGGCATGAACTGGGTATGGCCCATCGCCCCGGCCCACGACCCCACCATGTGCGACGGCGTCACGTCGCCCGACTGCAGGATGCGCAAGGCGTCGATCAGCTGCGCCTCGGCGAAGCCCTGCCGGCGCCCGTCGTAGGCCAGCGTCGCGAGGCTCTCGATCACCGGGATCGAGCCGCGGTTCTTGCCGTAGTTCGACTCCATCCCCCAGATCGCCAGCACCGCCTGCCGGTCGACCCCGTACCGGGCCTCGATGGCCGCGAGCGTGTCGTTGAGCCGCGCCCGTTCCGCCCTGCCGGTCTCGATCCGGGTCGGCGAGGCGGCGCTGTCGAGATACTCCCAGATCGGCTTGGTGAACTCCGCCTGCTTGCCGTCGAGCCGTACCACGTCGGCATTGACCCCGACCCCCTGGAAGGCGGCGTCGAAGACCGAAGGGCTGATGCCGGCGGCGATCGCCTTGGGGCGGAAGCTCGCCCGCCAGGCGGTGAAGCTTGCGGGTTGCGGGCTCGGCGCGGCACGGGCCATCGGCGGTTCGCTCTTTTCCAGCGGCGCACCGGCGCATCCGCCCGCCACCAGGGCGACGAGCAGCGCCACGAGCGTGATCTTGTGCAAGGCCTGCCTCCGGGCTCGATCGGTTGATTTTTTCGTGAGCCTACGCCCGGGAGGACGCAAAAGGAAGATCCCGCATGGCGTGTGCTGGGGCCGGCGGAGACGGCGCCGGCCGCGCGCCTCAGTCGGTCGCGAAGCAGTAGAACAGCCCGGCGCCGCCGGTGCCGGCGAAGGCCTCGAGGCTACAGCCGCCGCGGGTGGCGTGCGACGCGTTCCACGACTTCGCCGCCGCCGAGTCGTCGAGGCCGGTGCGGTCGCTGTGGCCGACGGTCGCCGCGCCCTCGGCGCCGCCCTCGGTCCAGTCGCCGCAGCTCTGGCCCGAGGCCGTGCCGTCGGAGTTCGAGCCGGTCAGGACGTCGTGCATGTTCGGCGTATCGCCGCGGCCGTTGACCACGGCGCCGGTCTCGGTCAGCGCCGTCGCCTTGGTCAGGTTGTTGGCGTCGCCGTGCAACGACGCGACGTCGTCGGCGATCGTCTCGCCCTTGGCGTTGGCCCAGGGGCCGCTGCCGATGCGGTCGCGCGCATTCTCGGCCGCCGTCGAGAGATAGGCGGCCCAGGTCCGGCCGGTGATGCCCGCGGCTTCCGCGAGCTTGCCGCACCAGGCGTCGGCGCCGGCGAGGCCGCCGAGGTCGCCGCCCTTGCCGGGGTTCGCGCTGGTCACGAAGAAGCTCGTCGTCTCCTGGGCCGAGGCGGCGGCGATGCCGCCGGCGAGCGCCAGCGCCGAAAGGCCGATGGTGCGGATCATGGGCGTCTCCTCTGGTTGGGACGCCGAGGCTAGATGCGACAATGTGCCGCAGCGAGTCACGAGTCCGTGCGAGCAGGCCCGGCCGGCACCGGCGGCGATGCTTGATTCCTTGATGGTATCTCCAAGAACAGCGCAAGTATAGCGCGACCCACGGTAACCATTTCATCGCAGGGAAACTGGAAAGGATTAAAATCTGTTTCGAAAAAGTTGACGCAAATCCCTAATATTGAATTATATCAACAACTTGTTCGATTGCCCGGGGTCGGGCACCCCCCGGACGTCAGGGCTCGGGCGCGAAGCGCACGCCCTTCCAGCGGAAGTCCTCGTCCAGCGCCTCGGACCAGCCGTTCTCCCAGGCCAGGTGGTCGGCGCTGTCGGGCCCGAACGGGTTGTCGGCCGGCGTCGCGCCGCTCCAGTAGGCGTCGAACCCCCGGTCGTAGCCGCCCGCGCGGGCGTCGACCGGCCCGCGCCGCAGCGCCAGCCCGCGGATGTAGCGGGCGAACTCCGGGTAGGCCATCAGGTCGGCGGTGTCGAACCCCTCCGGATGGTCGCGCAGCGCCGCCCGCCCGCGCTCGGTCAGCGCGAAGGCCCCGTCGGCGGCGGGCGCCAGCAGCCGCGCCTCGGTCAGGTAGCGGATCAGCGTCTCGAGCCGCGGCGCGATGTCGGCCGGCCCGAACGGCGGATGCTCGTCGGCCCGGTCGAGCAGCGCCTGCAGCTCCGCCGCGCAGTCGGCCAGCGTCGCCGGCCCCTCGGCGGCGGCGCGCAGGATCACCACCACGACGTTGGGCGTGTTGAGCAGCGGATATTCGCGAAACAGCATCGGCGATCGCCCCCTGACCGCGGGATTCGGCAGCAGTCTATGATGCGGCGCAGCGCGACGGAAGCCGAAGCCAGGCCGCTACCAGCGCAGCACCCGCGCGCCGACAACGGCCCCGACCAGGGCGACGCCAAGGATCGCCAGCACGTACCAGACGGCGTAGAATATCGGGTTGTCCTCGGTGCAATGCAGCGAGTAGACCGCCGCCGCCGCGCCCCCCGCCAGCAGCCCGCCCGCGGCCCCGGTCAGCGCCGGCCGCGTGCTCGCCCCCGCGCGCAGCGCCCAGAGCGTGCCGGCCAGCAGCGGCAAGCCCATCGCCACGATCCAGAACAGGCACTGCCCGTTGCTCGACCCCATCATCGCCGCATGCCAGTCGGCGCGGGGCAGGGCCGCCATCGTCGTCGCCGCCGCGGCCGCCAGCATGAGCGGCACCGCGACGAGCGCGACCGCCCAGCCGCCGACGCCTTCGCCCGGCCGCGCCAGCCGCAGCGCCGCGCCGAAGCCGCCGACCGCCAGCAAGAGCGGCGCCGCCTGCTTGACCATCACCGCCGCGCGCATCAGCGCCGGCCCCAGGTCCGGCCGCGTCCCGAGGAACGGCAGGAAGACGGCCGCCGCCGCCGCCGCGAGCCCGAGCACCGCGACGGCCAGCGTCGGCCCCGGCGGACGCCCGCGGGCCGTGTCGGCGGCCATCGCCCGGATCAGCGCCTCGGTCCTCATTCGATCATTCCCGCCCGCAGCGCCGCCAGCCGCTTCAGGCCCCGGTGCAGCGCCACCCGCACCGCCGTCTCGGTCATGTCGAGGGCACCCGCGGTCTCGGCGATCGACGCGCCGTCGAGCCCGATCGCCGTCACGATCCGCGCCGAGCGCGGGTCGAGCCGCGCGATCACCCGCTCGGCGTCGCTGCGCTCGGTCGGGTCGGGCCCCGCGTCGGCCGGCAGCACCTCGGCGAAGTCCTCGATCGGCACCTGGATACGCCGCCCCCGCGCGCGGAAGGCGTCGACCACCTTGTAGCGCACGATCGCATAGAGCCACGGCCGCACGGCCATGTCCTCGCGCCAGGTGTGGCGCTTCTGGTGGATGGCGAGCAGCGTCTCCTGCACGATGTCCTCGATCACGTCGGCCCCGAGCCCTCCGCCGCGCGTCCGGGCGATCCCGCGCACGAGCGGCGTCACCGCCCGGAGGAACTCCCCGTAGGCGCGCTGGTCGCCGCGGTTCGCCGCCCGGAGCAGGTCGTCGAGCGGCGGCGCGTCGGCGGGGCTCATTCGGTCTCCATTCGTCGCGGCCGGCCGGCTTGTTACAGGCGGCGGGGAACCTCGCGGCCGCCCTCGCATTTTCCTAGCACGAAAACCATGTGAAGTCCGAAGACGTGACTGGAGGGCGATTCCGATGCAGGATCGTCGGAAGTATCGAGCTCGGGGGTGCATGGTGGAAAACGGCGAACGGGTCGGGCGATGACCGCGGCGCGCGACACCCTTGCCGACCGGATCGGGCGCCGCCTCGCCCGCAAGCTCGACGCGCCGCAGCCGGGGATCCCGCCCTATACCCACGCCAACGCCGCGGCGCTGCGCCGGACGCTGCAGCCCGGCGACGTCCTGCTGGTCGAGGGCAACAGCCGCATCTCGGTGGCGATAAAATACCTGACCCAGTCGACCTGGTCGCATGCCGCGCTCTACGTCGGCAACGCCGTCGGGCAGGTGACGCCGGACGGCGAGCCCCTGACGCTGGTCGAGGTCAACGTCGGCGAGGGCTGCATCGCCGCCCCCCTCTCCAAGTACCAGTACTACAACACCCGCATCTGCCGCCCGAGCAACCTGACGCCGCAGGACCGGGCGCGGCTGATCGACTTCATGGTCGGCAGCATCGGCAAGAGCTACGACATGAAGAACATCACCGACCTGCTGCGCTATTCGCTGCCGACGCCGCCGGTGCCGGTGCGCTGGCGGCGGCGGCTGCTGTCCTTCGGCTCGGGCGACCCGACGCGGGCGATCTGCTCGTCCCTGATCGCCCAGGGCTTCGGCCGCATCCGCTACCCGATCCTGCCGGTCATCACCCGGGAGTTCCGCGCCAACGCGCTCGCCCGCGACCATCGCAGCGAGATCCTGCACATCCGCCACCACTCGCTCTACGCGCCGCGCGACTTCGACCTGTCGCCCTACTTCCACGTGGTCAAGCCGACGCTCGAATCGGGCTTCGACTACCGCCGGCTGCGCTGGGCGGAGCCTTCGGTGGTGCAGGGCGGCGCCGGCGACACGCAGGAAGCCGCCAGCTAGTCGCGGCGGCTCGCCCCCAGGGGGATCGCTCGAAGCGGCGTGGGATCGCGGCACGCGCGGCGCGAGCCCGTGTCGACCGCCGTTCGAGTCGGTTGCGGACGCGCCGCCCAAGCCGCCGCGCCGGGACGCCCTGAAACGCTGGAGATGCCGCACGAGCGGCCAAATGTGAACAGATGGCTAATCCCCCCGAAAAAATACTCTGTAGAGAGCTCTGCAGAAGTCTTCCGGTCGTGGCCTGGGCCCCCCAATGCCCCCGGACAACGGTTGAAATCCGGTTAATGCCTGGGCCCTGAATCCAGTGATTTCAATGGCTTGATCTAGGTGCTCGACCCCGAGCACCCCCCGGGCAAAGCGGCGCTTCGTTCGTGGCCCGGCCTTTCGCAGAGGTCTCCTATATTTCATACGCTTGAGTTTTGTGCGCGACTTGCGCACCCATGCCGGGACAGCTTGGGTCACCTGCGAGTGCGGCGCCCGCGAAGGCTGCTCGCCGCCCTTTCTCCGCGAAGCCCGCAACCGTTCGAGCGATCCCCCTGGGCTTGCCCCTCGACGGGATTGACAGGCCCGCCGCGCAGGCTCACGCCGGAGTCGGGCGCGCATCGCGCGCCGCATCGGGAGAACGGCCATGGCCAAGGGCCAGAAGCGCAGCAACAAGGAAGCGAAGAAGCCGAAGCAGGTGAAGCCGAAGGCACCGGCGACGGCCGGCGCGGGGACGCGGCCCGCTTCGCCGCCCGCGGCCGGGGGCCGCAAGGCCTGAGCGGGCCGGCATCGGCGGCGGGCGGCGACTGGGCCACGGCCGCATCGAGGAGCGCCGCACGGCCGTCCTCCGCGACGCCGGCTTGCTCGACGGCCCGCGCCGCTTCCCGGGCGAGCCGCGCCTGCCGGGCACCGCCTGCCCATCCGCGCCGAGACCGGGGTCGAGACCGCCGACCGCTGCCGGTCGGAGAGCCGCTACTTCGGCTCCTTGCGGCCCCTCGCCGCGGCGGCCGCCGCTGGGCCTGCAACCGCCGCCTGCGGGCGGCATTCACCTGCTTCGCCGACAATTCCCGCCACGCTTCCGCATGGGCCGCCGATCTCTACGCAAGGGCGCGCGGCCGAGGATGCCGGCATCCGCATGCGATCCGCATCCTCGGCCGCGCCTGGCTTCGCGTCCTCTGGCGTGCCTGGGTCGACCGGAAATCCTACGACCCGACACTCCATCGCGCCACAGCCGCCATGGGTTGACACAGGCTGTCTCATGCGCGGTCCGGCGGCTGCTTCATCTCGACCCGGATGCCGTGCAGCGGCACCTCCGACGCGTTCAGCAACCGCCCCGCGGGTTGCGGCGCCATTTCCACCACCAGGCATCCGGCACCGTCCCAGGCCTGGAGGGCGCGCATGACGTCGCGGTTCGGCGGCAGTGTCTCTCCCTCGACGAGATGTCGTGGATCGGTCCGGAGATGTGGTCGAACACGAACACCGAGGGCCAGCGGTGATGATGCACCGGCTCCTCCTCGCCGGGCTCGAGGACGACCTCCAGGACGCACAGGGCAGTCGTTCTCGAAGAGCACGCGGTGGTTCCGGGGCGCGGCGGCGACGGCGTCGAGTTCCGGCGGACACGTTACATCGTCCGGCACTGGAGGTCTCCTCATCGTGCGGGCTCGGGTCCCGTACCTCCCGCCACCGCGCGGGATGATCGTGGCCCAACGTCATGCAGGTCGACTCCGCAGCCGGGCCCCAAGGCGCGCCTTTGCCCAGGGCGACCAAGGTGACAGGCCCGCGAGCCCCCGAGGCCGCGCTTAAGTTCCGCTGAAGTCCTTTCAGATGATGACTGCTATGGCGAGCGTCGGCGTCGGGTCCGCGTCAGCTCTGCTCGATGCGCCGCTCGCCTTCATCGCTGAGCGTGACTTCGAGGAAGTCGAGTTCCTCCTGCAGGATGAGGAATGCCTCGGGTCCGACATGGCGGCTCACCCTGAGTTCCTCCAGTCGCTCGCGCTGGCGACGAAACCGACGGCGCGCTTGGCGCGCTGCTTCGTCGGATTGCCGTACTGCGCGCAATGCTACATCTCGCCGTCCGCCTCCGCGATCAGTCGGCAGAGGTGCCGGGCGAAGGCCCAGGTCGCCGGCACGCCGAGGACGAGGCCGCCGACGACCGACCAGCCGGGCGTCAGCACCGGCCATCCGATCCAGCTCAGCACCAGCGACAGGAAGAAGAGGTTCACCGCCGCGGCGCCGGCGGCGAAGGGAAAGACCGCGGCCAGCAGGCGCCAGCCGGGTCTCAGCGCCGGCTTATCAGCCATTGCGCGGCTCCGAGGGCGAGGACGAGGCCGAGGGCGGCGAGGGCGTAGGAGACGGCGGCGGCGCCGGTCTCGCCTTGCGGCACGGGGCGCTGGAACGGCTCGGCGAGCGCGGCGGAGGGCAGGAGCGCGAGAAGCGGCAGCAGGCGGCGCATGGTCAGGTCCCCATCGTCAGCGTCTGGTAGATCTCGGGCAGCGCCCGCGGCAGGCGCACGGGGTCGGGCAGGAGCGTGAATCCGCCGCGGCCGAAGATACGGGCGAACCAGTCCTGCCCGTCCGCGTCGACGACGATCCCGTGGACGGCGAGCCCGTGCGCGCGGGCCTCGCGGACCGCCATGCGGCTGTCCTCGATGCCGTGGACGCCCTCATAGTGGTCGAGGTCGTTGGGCTTGCCGTCGGTCAGCACGATCAGGAGCCGCCGCGCCGCGGTCTCCTCGCCCAGCATGGCCGAGGCGTGGCGGATCGCGGCGCCGAGGCGGGTATAGTGGCCGGGGCGGAAGCCGCCGATGCGCGCCGTCACGGCGGTGCCCATGGGCTCGTCGAACCGCTTGGCGCGGGTCAGGAACACCCGGTCGCGGCGGAGCGAGGAGAAGCCCCAGATCGCCAGCCGGTCGCCGGCGGTGTCGATCCCGGCGGCGAGGGCGGCGAGCGCGTGGCGGGCGGTCTCGATCACCGAGCCGTCGCCGATCGCCGCCTCGGTGGAGCGCGAGCAGTCCATGAGGAACGCGACGGAGAGGTCGCGGGCGCTGGCGCGCGACGCCTGCCAGACCCGGTCGCTGCCGCGGGCGCCGGCGCGGACCGCGACGCGGCTCGCCACGGCGGCGTCGAGGTCGAGGTCGTCGCCGTCGATCTGCCGCGACAGCAGCACCCGGCGGGGGTGCAGCGGCTCGAACTGCCGCCTGACTCGGGCGACGAGGCGCGCGTCCGGCGCGAATCCCGTCCCCGCCGCGCCGTCGGCCTCGAGCACGCAGGTGTGGTCGGGCATCATGGCGCGGGTGCGGTGGTTCCATTCGGGGTAGGTGAACCGCCCGGCGAGCCGCTCGTGCGCCACGTCCTGCGGCGCGAGGTCGAGGCTGAGGCGCAGGCGCGAGGCGACACGGCGGACATGCTCGGAGAGGGTGATATGGTCCTGGTCGTCGGCCGCCTTCTGCGCGTTCTCCGTGTCGTCGTCGTCGGTGGTGCGGTTGAGGTTCAGGCTCTCGGCCCAGGACATGATCGCCTCGAACCGATGGATGATGAAGCTGTCCGGGCGGCTCGCCTGGTCGCGCTCCTCGCGCTTCGCGCTCTTGCGGGCGCTGACCGGCAGCGACGGCGCGGGCCGGTCGTCGGGGTCGGGCGCCGGGGCGGCGCCGGGACCGGGGCGGCGGAGCCGGAGCAGGATCGGCACGGGCGCCCAGGTGCGGTAGCCGCGCGGCGCCGGGCCGCCCGGCAGCGCGCGGGGACCGGGATCGCCGAGGAGCGTCTGCACCACGCCCTCGACCGCCGCCTCGGCCGCGGGCAGGAACGGCCGGCGGCGGGCGGCGCGGAGGCTCGCGGCCATCGCGGCATGGACGTGGGCGAGGCCGGGACAGGCGGCGAGCGCGGCACGGGAGGCTTCGGCCAGCGCGGCCAGCTCCGCGAGGTCGGCGGCCAGCGGATCGGCCTCCGCCTCCGGCAGCCGGACGCAGGCGGCGAGGGCGGCGAGCCACAGGTAGGCGGCGCGGTTGAGCGTCGGGTCGGGGAAGGCGTCGACGACGGGCGGCAGGCGCAGCCGCTCGCCGGAGAAGTCGGCCACATGCGCCGTCTCGCGCTTCGCGCCCACCTCCGGCCCGCGCCGGTGGCCGGGCGTCGAGGCGGGCGCCGCGACGATCTCGGTCGCGGGCGCGCCGCCGAGGGCACGGAACAGCGTGGCGACGCTCGGCCGCAGCGGCTCGAAGGCGACGGCGGCCCCGGCCGTCCGGGCGTTATCGCGGCTCGCCCAGTCGTGCCAGAGGTTGCCGACGGTCTCCTCCGGCTCCATCAGGTCGAGCGGGCTTATCATGGCGCGTCAGCCGTAGACCGAGGCGGCGAGGTCGCGCAGCGCCTGCTGCACCTCCGGCTCGTCGCTCAAGGGGGCGACGATCGCGGTCTCGAGCGCACGCTCCACCGCCATGCCGCCGGCGATCAGCGTGCCGGCATAGACGAGAAGCCGGGTCGAGACGCCCTCCTCGAGGTCCATCCCCGAGAGCTTGCGGATGTGCCCGGCGAGACGCACCAGCCCGCCGGCGCGGGTCGGGTCGAGGCCGGTCTCGGCGACGAGAACAGCGGTCTCGGTCGCCGGGTCGGGAAAGCCGAAGCCGATCGAGACGAACCGCTGGCGGGTCGAGGGCTTCAGCTTCTTCAGGATCGACTGATAGCCGGGATTGTAGCTCGCCACGAGCATGAAGGACGCGGGCGCCGCGATCTCCTCGCCGGTGCGGTCGACGACGAGGCGGCGGCGGTCGTCGGTCAGCGGGTGCAGCACGACGGTCACGTCCTTGCGCGCCTCCACCACCTCGTCGAGGTAGACGATCCCGCCCTCGCGCACGCCGCGCGTGAGCGGGCCGTCCACCCATTCCGTCTCGCCGCCCTTGAGCAGGTAGCGCCCGATCAGGTCGGCGGCGGAGAGGTCGTCGTGGCAGGCGACGGTGAAGAGCGGCAGCCCGAGCCGGGCGGCCATGTGCTCGACGAAGCGGGTCTTGCCGCA
>JAXMDF010000016.1:0-72682 GCA_046348975.1 Amaricoccus sp.
GGTGACGCGCTCGACGAGGAGGGAGCAGCGGCCGCGGCGGTTCTTCGGCTCGGCCGGGTCGCATTCGCCCCAGTCGCCGCCGATGCGGGGGACGCCGGCCGAGGAGCCGCAGCCGAGGATGGTGGCGCGGAGGCGGGGGGTCATGCGGCTGCTTTCGCGAAGAGGCGGTCGAAGTTCGCCGTGGTGAGGGCGGCGAAGTCGGCGGGGTCGAGGCCGAGGTGCCCGGCCATCAGCCGGGCGGTGTCGGCGACGTAGGCGGGCTCGTTGCGCTTGCCGCGGTGGGGCTGCGGGGCAAGGTAGGGGCTGTCGGTCTCGACCAGCAGGCGGTCGCGGGGGGCGTCGGCGAAGATGGCGCGCAGGTCGGCGGCGCTGCGGAAGGTCGCGATGCCCGATATCGAGAGGTAGAAGCCGAGGGAGAGGGCGGTTTCCGCCAGCGCGCGGCCGGAGGTGAAGCAGTGCATGACGCAGGCGAAGGGGCCGGCGGCGTGCTCTTCGCTGAGGATTCGCGCCGTGTCGGCGTCGGCGTCGCGGGCATGGACGACGAGCGCCAGGCCGGTGCGGCGGGCGGCCTCGATGTGGAGGCGGAAGCTCGCCTGCTGCGCCGCGGCGGAGTCGGCGGTGTAGTGGTAGTCGAGGCCGGTCTCGCCGATCGCGACGAACTTCGGGTGTTCCGCGAGGGTTTCGAGGGCGGCGAGGGTCGCCATCGGTTCCTCGGCCACGTGCATCGGGTGGGTGCCGGCGGCCCAGAAGACTCCGGCGTGGGCTTCGGCGATGGCGCGGACCTCTGGCGCCTGGCGCAGGCGGGTGCAGATCGTGACGATGCGGGTGACGCCGGCGGCGTTGGCACGGGCGACGATGGCGGCGGTCTCGCCGGCGAAGTCGGGGAAGTCGAGGTGGCAGTGGCTGTCGACGAGGGCAGGGGGCATTCGCGGGCCTTGCGGCAGTTTTCAGGCAGCGTGGGCCAGCGCCTCGGCGGCCGCCGCGTCGATCAGGAGGAAGGTATCGAGGATCACCTGGGCGGGGTCAAGGTTGACCGCCCGGGCGTGCGTCGTCCGCTCGGCGATGCGGGTCGCGAGCTCGGCCCAGAGCCGCCCCTGGGCGGGCGTCGCGGCGAGGCGGGCCATGGCGGCGGCCTCGGCGTTGTCGAGCGGGGCGATGTCGGCGCCGGCGCCGGCCAGGGCGAGGCGGCCGAGGGCGATGCGGGTGAGCTCGAGGAGCAGCGCATAGCGGGTGGCGTCGCGGCCGCCGAGGCCGTCCGCCAGGGCGACGAGGCGGCGGCGGTCGAGCGGCGGGCTGGCGAGGAGGGCGGCGATCTCGGCGTAGCGTTCGACGCCGCCCTCGGCGGCGAGGCGGAAGGCGGCGCCGACGGACCCCTGCGCCAGCGCGGCGAGGGCGGGGGCGTCGGCGCCGGGCGGGGCGCCGGCGGCTTCGAGCGCGGCGGCGAGGTCGGCGGGGGCGAGGGGGGCGCAGCGGAGCTCGCGGGTGCGGGAACGGAGCGTCGGGAGGAGGGCGGCGGGGCGGTGGCTGACGAGGAGGAGGACGGCGCGGGCCGGGGGCTCCTCGAGGATCTTCAGGAGCGCGTTGGCGGCGGAGCCGGTCATCTCGTCGGCCGAGTCGATGATTGCGACGCGCCAGCCGGCGTCGGCGGCGGAGAGCTGGAAGAAGGTCTTCAGCGCGCGGATCTCGTCGACGGTGATGGCGGTGCGCAGGCGCTCGGTCTTGTCGTCCCAGGGGCGGCGGCAGAGGAAGATCTGCGGCGAGGCGAGGGCGGCGGCCTGGCGGAAGACCGGGTGGTCGGCGGGCATCTGGAGGGTCGGCGTGCCGGCGGCCAGGTGGCGGGCGATGCGCCAGGCGAGCGTCGCCTTGCCGACGCCGGCGGGGCCGGTGAGGAGCCAGGCGTGGTGCAGGCGGCCGGAGGCGGCGGCTTCGAGGAAGCGGGTTTCGGCGGCGGACTGGCCGAAGAGCTCGGCGGTCTCGCGCGGGTGGGGGGCGCCGGGGAGGCGGTCTGGCTCGACGGGGTCGGTCATCGGTCGACCTCGGCGAGGATGCGGGCGGCGACCTCGTCCGGGGCGCCGGCGGCGGATACCAGGCGGCAGCGCGCCGGGAATTCGGCGGCCAGCGCGAGGAAGCCGGCGCGGAGGCGGGCCTGGAACGGGGCGCCGAGGCGCTCGAAGCGGTCCTCGGCGCCGCCGCGGGCGAGGCCGCGGGCAAGCGCGGTGTCGGGGGGGAGATCGAGGATCAGGGTCAGGTCGGGGTCCTTGGCGATCGTCAGGGCGTGCAGGGCATCGACGGTTGCGCGGAGGGCGGCGCGGGCGGCGCCCTGGTAGACGCGGGTCGAGTCGGCGAAGCGGTCGGTGACGACGGTGGCGCCGCGGGCGAGGGCGGGATTTATCGTGCGCTCGAGGTGGTCGCGGCGGGCGGCGGTGAAGAGCAGGATCTCGGATTCGGGCGACCAGCGGCCGGGGTCGCCTTCGACGAGGAGGGAGCGGATCGCCTCGGCGCCCGGCGAGCCGCCGGGCTCGCGGGTCTCGACGACCTCGGCGCCGCGGCCGCGCAGGGTGGCGGCGAGGCGTCGCGCCTGGGTGGATTTCCCCGAGCCGTCAATGCCTTCGAAGCTGATGAAGCGCCCCCCCATGGCGCCTCACGCCGGACAGGGAGGCGCCGGCGGGCGCGTTCCCGGCCGTGCGACCGCACGGCCTGCACCTGCCTGCCCGCACCGGCAGGCAAAGCCACCTTCAGGTCCCGGGCCGGCATTGCCGCCCGTCCCGGCCGTGCGCCCGCACGGCCTGCGCCTGCCTGCCCCCCGGCAGGCGCACCCGGCGGTTCCGCCTGGCGGCGCGGTTGGCCTTATCGCCCCACCGGTCGGCTGCGGGACGGTTCGGCCGAGGTGCGCCAGCCCAGGCAGGCGCAGGCCGCGCTCCACAAGAGCGTCGGCGTGCAAGGAAGGAGCCGAGGCGGTCATCCGGACTCCGTCTCAGTGGCCGGGCAGGTACTGCAGCGCCTTGTCGCGGGTCAGCTTCGCGGCGGCGTTGATCCGGGTGAGGATGCCACCACGCGGGACGTCGGCGGCGGCGACGAGGTCGAAGGCGACCGGGGCGTGGCCCGGCACGGTGACGTCGAGGGTCCCGAGCTTCTGGCCCTTGGCGATCGGCGCCTCGATCGGCGACGTATAGGCGACATGCGCCTGCATCTGGGCGCGATCCTCGCGCGGGACGAGCATCTGCAGGTCTGTGGGCGCGACGAGCGCCACCTTGGGCTGGGCGCCGAGCCAGACGTCGGCTTCGGCGACCTGGGCACCGGCGCCGTAGAACTTCACCGTGTCGAAGGCGCCGAAGGCCCATTTGACCAGCGCCTGGGTCTCGGCGGCGCGCTCGCCGTCGTCGGCGAGGCCGCCGACCATGAAGAGGACGCGCTGGCCGTTCTGGACGGCCGAGCCGACGAGCCCGTAGCCGGCCTCGGAGGTGTGGCCGGTCTTCAGGCCGTCGACGCCCAATCCGAGCTCGAGCAGCGGGTTGCGGTTGTGCTGCTTGATGCCGTTCCAGGTGTATTCGGTCTCGCTGAAGTGGTGGTACTCGTCGGGAAAGTCGTCGAGGATGTGCCGGGCGAGCGTGACGAGGTCGCGGGCCGACATCACTTGGCCGGGGTCGGGCAGGCCCGAGGCGTTGGCGAAATGCGACTGGGTCATGCCCAGCTCCTTCGCCTTGGCGGTCATCTGCTCGGCGAAGGTCGTCTCGCTGCCGGCGAGCCCCTCGGCGACGACGACGCAGGCGTCGTTCCCGGACTGCACGATGATGCCGGGGATGAGGTCGCGGACCTTCACCTTGGTCCCCGCCTCGACGAACATCCGCGAGCCCTCCATGGACTGGGCGTGCGGGGTCACGATGAACTCGGTGTCGAGGGTCACGCGGCCCTGCTTCAGCGCCTCGAACAGCATGTAGAGCGTCATCAGCTTCGACATCGAGGCGGGCGGGATCGGCGCTTCGGCGTTCTTGTCGAACATCACCATGCCGGTGCCGTCGTCGATGACCAGCGCCTCGCGCGCCTTGGTCTCGAACGCCCCGGCCGGGAAGGGCGCGGCCAGGACGACGGCGCAGAGGACGGCGAGGGATTCATAGCGCATGCCCGAGCTCCCGGACGGCCCGCGCGGGGCCCGTCACTGGGATAGTGGAGCCGGCCGCGCAAGTCAAAATCTACCCCTGGTTGTATCAAGCTCCGGCTCGCGGCGCAACGCGGTTATCCGCACCGGCACCGGATCGTCGCCGATGCCGAGGGCGTCGGCCGCCTCGTTGGACAGGCGGATCGCGGGGCCGCCCTTGCCGGCGGCGAAGAGCGCGACGACGACCTTGGCGCCGGTCCCGGCGTTGACGACGAGGCCGCGCTCGGGCCGCGGCAGGCCGGCGACGGCGGCCCAGAGCCCGCCGGCGCCCTTGGGCCCGTCGCGCACCGCCGGACCCTCGCCCGAGAACACGCCGGGCTCGGCCTTGTCCTCGAAGCGCAGCGCGATCCCCTGTCCATCCGTCGTGCCGCCGTGCCTGCCGCAGGCGGCGAGCGCCAGGGCGAATGCCAGCCAAAGGATGCCGCGCCCGCGCCCGCGCTCCGCCATCAACCGTCACGCCTCCCGCCGGTCCCCGCGGTTTAGCCGCGGCGCGTCCGGTGGGAAAGGGGGCCTGACTGGACGGCCCGGGTGCGCGCGGCTATCAGGACGCGGCAGGAGGAGTGGCAGAGCGGTCGATTGCACCGGTCTTGAAAACCGGCGAGGGCGCAAGCCCTCCGTGGGTTCAAATCCCACCTCCTCCGCCAATTTCAAGGACTTGACGAAACGCCCTCCACCGCTCGCGAACCGCCGGGACGCGAGGAAGGCGGCGCGCCGCCCGCGGCGTGCCCGGGAAGACAGGGCGTCCGTCGGGCAGTGAGGGCCGCGACCGACAGGTTGGAGGGCGCGACCCGCCGGTGCGCGGCGGTGCGCGGATCGGCGCCCGTGGCGCAGAAATCGCGCCCGGCCCTCGACATTCCGGTTACACGTGGCAGGGAGATGATGTAAGAAGGCAACAGTCGAGCAGCAAAGCGTACCGAAAGAATGCGCAGCCACGAACTGACCTACGCCGGACTGCGGCTCGCGCAGTGGCGGCGGGGCAGGAGCAATTTCCGGCAGGCCACCTTCTGGCTGATGGTGGCGTTGGGGCCGCTGCTGGCGGTCGCCACCTTCGCGGTGCTGAGCGAGATGCAGTGGCTCGGGCGCGGCTCGATGCTGCGGCCGGTGCTGCTCGTCGACTTCGTCTATGCGCTGATCGTCGCGGTCTTCGTCGCGCGGCGCGTCGCCGAGATGATCGCCGCCCGGCGGCGCAAGTCGGCGGGCTCGAAGCTGCACATGCGGCTCGTCCGCTTCTTCACCGCGATCGCGCTGATCCCGACGATCCTCGTCGCGGTCTTCGCCACCATCACGCTGAATTTCGGCCTCGAGGGCTGGTTCTCCGAGCAGGTGCGCAACGTCGTCACCAACTCGATGGCGGCGGCGCAGGCCTACGAGGAGGAGCACCGCTCGACGCTGACCGCCGACGCCCAGTCGCTGGCGGACTTCCTCAACGAGCAGAAGCAGCGCTATCCGCTGATGTCCGGCGGCGAGCTGCGCGACCTGCTGACCCACGGCCAGCTGCAGATGCAGCGGGCGCTGACCAAGGCCTACGTCATCGACGGCGACGGCAAGCTCCGCGCCCGCGGCGAGCGCAGCTACCTCTTCTGGTACACGCCGCCCTCGGCCGCCGACATCGAGCGGGCGCGCCAGGGCGAGACCGTCATCATCCAGGACTGGGAGAACAACGAGTTCTGGGCGCTCTTGCAGCTCAAGGACTTCTCCGACCACTTCCTCTACGTCAGCCGCAACGTCGACGGGAAAATCCTGAGCCTGCTCGACGAGACGCAGGAGACCGTGCGGCTCTACCAGCAGCTCGAGTCCGACCGCGGGCGGCTGCTCTTCGAGTTCGCGCTGGTCTATCTCGGCTTCGCGCTCGTCGTGATCCTCGCCGCCATGTGGATGGGGCTCTGGTTCGCCGAGCGGCTGGCGCGGCCCGTGGGGCGGCTCGCCAGCGCCGCCGAGCGGGTCGGGCACGGCGACCTCGACGTCCGCGTGCGCGAGGAGCGCGGCGACGACGAGATCGCGCTCCTCGGGCGCACCTTCAACGAGATGACCCGGCAGGTGAAGGGCCAGCGCGACGCGCTGATCGCCGCCAACGAGGAGACCGAGCGGCGGCGCAGGCTCTTCGACTCGGTCTTGTCGGGGGTGACCGCCGGCGTGATCGGCCTCGACGGGCAGGGGCGGATCGAGATGCTGAACGCCGCCGCGGCGGGGCTGCTCGACCTGACGCCGGAGGCGGCGACGGGCCGGCCGCTGGTCGAGGCGGTGCCGGAGTTCGCCGAGCTGATGCACCGGCTCGACGCCCGCAAGGGCGACGTGGCGCAGGCCGAGGTGCGGCTCAGGCGCACCAGCGGCGAGCGCGACCTCCTGGTGCGCGTCGCGGCGCGGCAGGCCGACGACGGCCACCTCGAGGGCTACGTGGTGTCCTTCGACGACGTCACCGACCTCGTCGTCGCGCAGCGGATGGCCGCCTGGGGCGACGTGGCGCGGCGGATCGCCCACGAGGTCAAGAACCCGCTGACCCCGATCCAGCTCTCGGCCGAGCGGCTGCGGCGCAAGTTCGGGCCGATGGTCGGCGAGGAGCGGGCGGCGCTGGAGCAGTATGCCGACGTCATCGTGCGGCAGACCAACGACCTGCGGCGCATCGTCGACGAATTCTCCAAGTTCGCCCGGATGCCGGCCCCCGAGCGCCGCTCGCTCGACCTGGGCAAGCTCCTGTCCGAGGCGGTGCTGCTGCAGGAATCCGCCCGTCCCGACATCCGCTACCGGCTGACCCTGCCCGAGGCGCCGGTCGAAGCCTATGTCGACGGCACGATGATGAACCAGGCCGTCACCAACCTCCTGAAGAACGCCGCCGAGGCGATCGAGGAGCGGCTGAACGCCGAGCCCGGCTCGCCGGCCGGCGAGATCCGGGTGGCGCTGGCGTCCAACGACGCGGGGCTGACGCTCGAGATCGAGGACAACGGCAACGGCCTTCCGGACCAGCCGGCGCGGCTGTTCGAGCCCTACGTCACGCATCGCGCCAAGGGTACCGGCCTCGGGCTGCCGATCGTGAAGAAGATCATCGAGGAGCACGACGGGACGCTCGACCTCGTTCCGGCGCGGGTCTTCGACGGCAATGCGCGTCCGGGCGCCCGGGCGCGGATCGTGCTCCCGCCCGCGGCGCAGGAGCACGCCTGGGAAGGCGACGAGAAAAGCAAGATCACCGAAAAGTTGAGGGAAGGCATGCGATGACTGACATTCTGGTCGTGGACGACGAGCCCGACATCCGCAACCTGATCGGCGACATCCTGACCGACGAGGGGCACGGCGTGCGGCTGGCCTGGGACAGCGAGTCCGCCCTCGGCGAGATCGACCGGGCGGCGCCCGATCTCATCATCCTCGACATCTGGCTGAAGGATTCGCGGCTCGACGGCATCGACATCCTCAAGCAGGTGCGGCGCGACAACCCGGCGATCCCGGTCGTGATCATCTCGGGCCACGGCAACATCGAGATCGCGGTCGCCGCGATCAAGCAGGGCGCCTACGACTTCATCGAGAAGCCGTTCAACATCGACCAGCTGATGGTGGTGATCGGCCGCGCGCTGGAGACCTCGCGGCTGCGGCGGGAGAACGCGGCGCTGAAGGGGAAGGAGGGCACGAGCCAGTCGATGATCGGCGCGAGCTCGGCCTTCCGGCACATGAAGCAGCAGCTCGACAAGGTCGCCCGCACCAACAGCCGGGTGATGCTGTCGGGGCCGGCCGGCGCCGGAAAGGAGGTGGCGGCGCGCTACCTGCACCGGCATTCCGACCGCTCCAAGGGGCCGTTCGTCATCGTGAACTCGGCCTCGATCGGCGCCGAGCAGATGGAGGAGGTGCTCTTCGGCCGCGAGGGCGCCGAGCGCGGCGTCGAACCGGGGCTGTTCGAGAAGGCGCACACCGGGATCCTCTTCTTCGACGAGGTCTCGGACATGCCGCCGGGGACGCAGTCGAAGATCCTGCGCGTGCTCGTCGACCAGTCGTTCCAGCGCGTCGGCGGCGCCAACACCGTGCGCGTCGACGTGCGGGTGATCTCGGCGACGACCCGCGACCTCGCGCGCGAGGTGCAGGCCGGGCGGTTCCGCACCGAGCTCTTCCACCGGCTGAACGTGGTGCCGATCAGCGTGCCGGGGCTCGAGGCGCGGCGCGAGGACATCCCCGAGCTCGCGCGGCACTTCCTCGAGGAGCTGAACGGCGGGCACGGACTGCCGCTCCGCAGCCTGTCGCCCGAGGCGGAGGCGCAGCTGCAGACCATGCGCTGGCCGGGCAACGTCCGGCAGCTCCGGAACGCGCTCGAGCGGGCGGTGATCCTCGGCCCCGACCACGGCCCGATCGAGCCCGAGGAGCTGGTGCTCGAGGCGACGCCGAACGGCAGCGCCACCAATGGAATGCTCGGCGCCGCCTTCGCCGGCCTCGCGCTGCGCGAGGCGCGCGAGATGTTCGAGCGCGAGTACCTGGTGGCGCAGATCAACCGCTTCGGCGGCAACGTCTCGCGGACGGCGAACTTCGTCGGCATGGAGCGCTCGGCGCTGCACCGGAAGCTCAAGTCGCTGAACGTGATCGCCGCCGGCCGCAGCGAGCGCGCCGAGGAGGAGGCGCACGCCTGAGGCCTGACGCGCGATGAAGATCATTGTCTGCGGGGCGGGGCAGGTGGGCGGGCAGATCGCGCGCCACCTCGCGCGCGAGTCGGGCGCGAACCACGTCACGGTCGTCGACAAGGATGCCGGGCTGGTGCGGCGGATCACCGACGCCTACGACGTCAGCGGCATCACCGGATTCGCGTCGCACCCGGACGTGCTGGAGAGGGCCGGCGCGCGCGACGCCGACATGGTGATCGCGGCGACCCAGTCCGACGAAGTCAACATGGTCGTCTGCCAGGTGGCGAACTCGATCTTCTCGGTGCCGCGCAAGATCGCCCGCCTGCGGGCGCCGGCCTACCTCAACGCGATCTATGCCGACCTCTACCGCCAGGACCACCTGCCGATCGACGTCGTCATCTCGCCCGAGTACGCGGTGGCCGACGCGGTGATGCAGCGGCTGGCGGCGCCGTCCGCCTTCGACATCGAGGCGTTCATGGACGGCCGCGCGCAGCTGGTCGGGATCAGCCTCGGCGCGGACTGCCCGGTGCTCGACACGCCGCTCAGGCAGCTGTCCGAGCTCTTCTCCACGCTGCGCGCCGTGGTGGTCGGCATCCGGCGGCGCGCGCGGCTCATCGTCCCCGATGCGGACGACCAGCTCGCCGCCGACGACCAGATCTACCTGGTGGCGGCCTCCGAGGACCTGGCGCGGGTCATGGAGGTCTTCGGCAAGCAGCACCTGGCGGTGGAGCGGCTGCTGCTGATCGGCGCCGGCAACATCGGGCTGCATGTCGCCAGGACGCTGGAGGCGCCGGGCCGCAAGCTGCGGATGAAGATCATCGAGCGGAACAAGGCGCGGGCCGAGGTCGCGGCCGACGCCTTGTCCCGCACGATCGTGCTGAACGGCGACGGGCTCGACCCGGACCTGCTCGAGGAGGCCAATGTCGGCGCCATGGACGCCGTCCTGGCGCTGACCGAGGACGACAAGACCAACATCCTCGCCTGCGTGCGGGCGAAGACCGAGGGGGCGAAGCTGGTGGTGGCGCTGGTCAACGACGCCTCGTTGATCGGGCTGATCGCGCCGATGGGGATCGACGCCTACGTCAATCCGCGCTCGACCACGGTGAGCTCGATCCTGCGCTACGTCCGCCACGGGCGGATCCGCGCGGTCTACTCGATCGGCGACGGCGAGGCGGAGCTGATCGAGGCGCAGGTGCTCGGGACCTCGGCGGTGGCCGGAAAGGCGGTGCGCGACGCCGAGCTGCCGGACGGGGCGCTGATCGGGCTGATCCAGAAGGGCGACCGCGTCGTCGTCCCGCGCGGCGACATGCGGCTCGGCGAGGGCGACGTGCTGACGATCTTCGCCATGCGCGAGGCGGTGGCCGAGGTCGAGCGGCTGTTCCAGGTGGGCCTGGATTTCTTCTGAGGAGCCCCCTGCAGCCTGCGGAAACCCCGCCCGACCGGCGGAAACCGTAAAAGCGAGGTAAACCGCCGGCGATGAAATCAAGCAATACCAATACCTTGACTATTGCCCGCACCCTCCCTGCGCCGATTGCCCGGCGCTCGGGGAGCGGGACTTCGGCGAGGTCGCTCTGACCGATGGGCCCGCTGCGCCAGTTCCCCGCGCTGGTGATCATGCTGCTCTTCGCCGCGCTCCTGATGCTGGTGCCGGCGCTGCACGCCGTCCGGCTGGAGAACTGGCGGATCGCGCGCACCTTCCTGGAGGGCGCCGTCTTCTTTTCCGTCCTCGCGGCGATGCTCGGCCTCGCCACCATGAACCGGGTGCCGCGGGTCCCGGCCCGCTACCACCTGCTGACGCTGCTCCTCGCCTACCTGCTCCTGCCGCTGGTGCTGGCCGCGCCGCTGGTGGCGCTGGTGCCCGGGCTCGGGCTGGGCGGCGGCTACTTCGAGATGCTGTCCTGCCTCACCACCACCGGGGCGACGCTCTTCGACCGGCCGCAGCTCCTCGCCGAGCCCTTGCACCTCTGGCGCGCCCTGGTCGGCTGGTTCGGCGGGCTGATGGTGCTGACGACGGCCTTCGCGATCCTGGCGCCCCTCAACCTCGGCGGCTTCGAGATCTCCGCGGACGCGGCCGGTCTCGACCGGGGGCGCAGCGGCACCATCGAGGAGGCGAGCCAGCGCCTCCTGCGGGTGCTGCGCGGGGTCGCGCCGGTCTATGCCGGGCTGACGGCGGTCCTCGCCGTCCTGCTGGTGCTCGCCGGCGACCGCCCGCTCGTCGCGGCCTGCCACGCCATGGCCGCGCTCTCGACCAGCGGCATCTCGCCGGTCGGGGGGCTCGACGGCGGCCGGTCGGGCCGGCTGGGCGAGATCTTCCTCGCCCTTTTCCTGCTCCCCGCGGTGTCGAGCCGGGGCCTGACCTTAGGACGCGGCCGCCGGATCGGCCCGCGGCTCTCGGACCCGCAGATCCAGCTGATGCTGATCACCGTCCTCGGCCTCACCGCCGTCCTCTTCCTGCACAGCTTCGCGGGCGCGGTCGGGATCGAGCGGCAGGACAACCTCGGCGCCGCGCTGCAGGCGATCTGGGGCAGCGTCTTCACCCTCCTGTCGTACCTGACGACGACCGGCTTCGCGAGCCGCGACTGGCGGGCGATGCAGATCTGGTCCGACCTGCCGCAACCGGGGACGATCCTCCTCGCCGTCGCAGTGATGGGCGGCGGCATCGCCACCACCGCCGGCGGCGTGAAGCTGCTGCGCATCTACGCCCTCTACCGGCACGGCCTGCGCGAGCTGGACCGGCTGATCCACCCGAGCAGCATCGGCCGGCGCGGCAGCGGCGACCGGCTGATCTCGGAGCGCGGCGCGCGCGTCGCCTTCATCTTCCTGATGCTGTTCCTGATCAGCCTGGCGGCGGTGATGGCGGCGCTGGCTGCCACCGGGCTCCGCTTCGACCAGAGCCTGGGGCTGGCCGTCGCCGGCCTCACCACCACCGGGCCCGCCATCGGCGCCCTCGGCGGCGGCCTCGGCTACGCGGCGCTCTCGGACCCGGCCCGTGCGGTCTTCTGCCTGGCGATGATCGTCGGCCGCATGGAGACGCTCGTCATCATCGCGCTCTTCAATCCCGCCTACTGGCGTCGCTGACGCGGTCCGCGGCGGCCGGGCGACAGCCGGCGGAAAATCTGCGGCCGGGGCTGGAAATGCCCCACGCAGCTGCCCATACTCGAACCACAACGACAACAGGGACCGCCGAATCGGTGGTCGTAACACAACTTAAGGCTGAAAAAATGGCTGCCGAGAAGCAAAACCTGCAGGACGCCTTCCTCAACAACGTGCGGAAGGCGAAGGTTCCGGTGACGATCTTCCTGATGAACGGCGTGAAGCTGCAGGGGGTGATCACCTGGTTCGACAATTTCTGCGTGCTGCTGCGCCGCGACGGGCAGTCGCAGCTGGTCTACAAGCACGCGATCTCGACGGTGATGCCGTCGCAGCCGATCACCCTCTACGAGGCACCCGAAGATCACTGACGACAACGCCCGGATGCGCGCGCTGGTGCTGCATCCGGTCCGCAAGGGCGCGGACGGACGCGATCCGCGGGATGCGCTGGCCGAGGCGGTAAGCCTCGCGGAAGCGCTCGACCTCGACGTGGCCGGGGCCGAGGTGGTGCCGCTCGCCAAGGCGCGGGCCGGCACCCTGTTCGGCAAGGGCAAGATCGAGGAGCTGACCGCGATGGTCGGCGAGCGCGAGGCCGGGCTCGTCGTCATCGACGGCGTGGTGTCGCCGGTGCAGCAGCGCAACCTCGAGAAGCTCTGGAAGGCCAAGGTGCTCGACCGCACCGGGCTGATCCTCGAGATCTTCGGCGAGCGCGCGCAGACCCGCGAGGGCGTGCTGCAGGTCGAGCTCGCGCATCTCTCCTACCAGAAGTCGCGGCTCGTCCGGTCGTGGACCCACCTCGAGCGGCAGCGGGGCGGCTTCGGCTTCCTCGGCGGCCCCGGCGAGACCCAGATCGAGGCCGACCGCCGCGCGCTCGACGAGCGGATCCTGAAGATCAAGCAGGCGCTCGGGAAGGTGGTGAAGACCCGCGGCCAGCACCGGGCGGCGAGAAAGCGGCTCGGGGCGCCGGTGGTGGCGCTGGTCGGCTACACCAACGCCGGGAAATCGACGCTCTTCAACCGCCTGACCGGGTCGGGGGTGCTCGCCAAGGACATGCTCTTCGCGACGCTCGACCCGACCATGCGCGCCATCGCGCTGCCCGACGGCAGCCGCGCGATCCTGTCGGACACCGTCGGCTTCATCTCCGACCTGCCGACCCAGCTCGTCGCCGCCTTCCGCGCGACGCTCGAGGAGGTGGTCGAGGCCGACCTGATCCTGCACGTGCGCGACATCGCCCATGCCGAGAGCCAGATCCAGGCGGAGAACGTCCGCGCGGTCCTCGCCGACCTGGGCGTCGGGCGCGACGAGGAGCGCGTCATCGAGCTCTGGAACAAGGTCGACCTGCTTCCCCCTGACAAGGCCGAGGCCTTGCGGCAGGTGGCGGCGCGGACGCCCCGGGTCGCGGTGGTCTCGGCGCTGACCGGCGAAGGCGTCCCCGAGCTGATGCGGCTGGTCGCGGCCGAGGTCGAGGAGCCGCGCACCGACGAGACGCTCAAGCTCGCCTTCGGGCAGGGCCGGCAACGTGCCTGGCTCTTCGACCACCGGCTGGTGCGCTCGGAGCTGCCGACCGACGACGGCTACGAGCTCGCCGTCCGCTGGACCGAACGCGAGCGCAGCCAGTATCTGGCGCTGGGGCGCGGTCAGGGCGCCTAGGCCGCGGATCGCGACCTCCCCGCCAGAAGTGGTGTCGGCTGCTGGCTTTACCGGAGGGTTTGGGATTGCAACGCCGGGCGCGGCGGTCCTAGTGTCGTCTTCGACTCGCCTCGAGCGGGCACGACGCGATCAACGCGCGATGATCTTGGGGGGTTGCGATGCGAAACTACCTGACTCGAACGGCTGCGACGGCGCTGGTCCTGGGGCTGAGCGGCGGCTACGTCGCGGCGCAGGACACGGCGCCGGTCCCCGATCCGCCGAAGTTCGAGGCGCAGGCCAAGATCACCTACGTCAACCGCTCGGACATCGAGGAATACAAGGCGCTGGCCAACTACTCGGAGCCCGACTGGGTGACGAAGCAGTTCGTCGACACCGGCAAGCTGCCGCCGGTCAAGGACCGGCTGCCGAAGGAGCCGCTGGTCTTCAAGACCGGCAACATGCCCGACGGCATCGGCACCTACGGCGACGTCATGCGCCACGTCATCGGCGGCCGGCCCGAGGGCTGGAACTATTCCGCCGGGCAGACCCAAGGGTGGGGCGGCATCGACATCGGGCTGTCGGAGTGCCTGACGCGCACCGGACCGCTCTTCGAGGTCAATGCCGAGGACCTGGAGCCGCTGCCCAACCTCGCGAAGTCCTGGGACTGGTCCGACGACGGCAAGAGCCTGACCATCCACCTGATCGAGGGCGCGAAATGGTCGGACGGCGCGCCCTTCGGCGCCGACGACCTGGTCTTCTACTGGGAGGACAACGTCCTCGACCCGAACGTGACGCCCCTGAACGGCGCCAGCCAGGAGACCTTCGGCGAGGGGACGACGCTCGAGAAGGTCGACGACTACACGGTGAAGATGAGCTTCACCACGCCCTTCCCGCGGCAGGTCATCTTCGCGCTCGCCTACGGGACGTTCTGCCCCGGGCCGTCGCACGTGCTGAAGCCGCAGCACCCGAAGTATTCCAAGAACACCTACGACCAGTACCGCAACGCCTTCCCGCCCACCTACATGAACATGCCGGTGATGGGCGCCTGGGTGCCGGTCGAGTACCGCTCCGACGACATCGTCGTGATGCGGCGCAACCCCTACTACTGGAAGGTCGACGAGGAGGGGCACCAGCTGCCGTACCTCGACGAGCTGCAGTACCGGCTGTCGACCTGGGCCGACCGCGACGTGCAGGCGGTGGCGGGCACCGGCGACTTCTCCAACCTCGAGCAGCCCGAGAGCTACGTCGAGGCCCTGAAGCGCTCGGCGCAGGACACGGCGCCCGCACGCCTCGCTTTCGGGCCGCGGTCGATCGGCTACACGCTTTTCCCGAACCTGTCGAACACCGGCTGGGGCGAGCCCGACGCGCGCGGGCAGGCGATCCGCGAGCTCAACCGCAACCTCGACTTCCGCAAGGCGATCACGATGGGGATCGACCGGCAGCGGCTCGGGGAGTCGCTGGTGAAGGGTCCGTTCACCGCCATCTACCCGGGCGGGATCATGGACATCACCGGCTTCTACGACAAGGACTCGACGGTCTACTACCCGTACAACCTCGACGGCGCGAAGGCCGAGCTCGCGAAGGCGGGGCTCAAGGACACCGACGGCGACGGCTTCGTCAACCTGCCGGACGGCGGCGGCAACGTCGAAGTCACGCTGCTCGTCAACGGCGACTATGCGACCGACAAGAGCCTGTCGGAAGGCATCATCGCGATGATGGAGCCGCTCGGCATCCGGGTCATCCCCAACATCCTCGCGGGCAACGACATCGACGCGGTGCGGCTCGCGGGCAAGTGGGACTGGCTGCTGCGGCGGAACGATCCGGAGCTGGTGACGGTGGTGCAGAACACCAACCAGCTCGCTCCGGTGGGGCCGGCGACGGCGAACAGCCACCGCGCCGGACCGGACGGCAAGATCGACCTGCTCGACTTCGAAAAGCAGATGGTGGCCGACCTCAACATCTTCACCGGCACCGACGACCAGGCGAAGCGCGCGGCGGCGATCAAGGACTTCCAGAAAGCCTATACCGAAAATGTCTACGGCATCGGCCTGACGGCCTACCCCGGGGCGCTGATCATCAACAAGCGCTTCTCCAACATCCCGCCGGGCACGCCGATCAACATGTACAACTGGGCCGAGGACAGCATCATCCGCGAGCGGGTCTACGTGAAGGCGGACCAGCAGAAGGATTACGAGCTCTTCCCGGACACGCTCCCCGGCGCACCGGGCGCTCCGGGGCCGGTCAAGGAATAGCCGCCGGCTGACATGCTTCGGCGCGGGCGGAGAGACCGCCCGCGCCCCACGGCGCCGAGGGGAGGGATGCCCGGATGCTGCGCTTCCTGATCTTGCGAATCCTCGCCTCGATCCCGGTGCTCTTCATCATGAGCATCATCACCTTCGCCATCATCCAGGCGCCGCCGGGCGACTACGGCGACTACGTCCGCACGATGATGATCACCCAGGGCCACGCGACCACCGCGGTCGCCGACGCCGCCGCGCAGCAGTACCGCGAGCAGCACGGGCTGAACGACCCGATGTATCTCCAGTACCTGCACTGGATCTGGGGGATGATCACCCGCGGCGACTTCGGCCACAGCTTCTACTACAACAAGCCCGTCGCCGAGGTCGTCGCCGAGCGCCTGCCGCGCACCATCGCGCTCGCGCTGGTCTGCCACTTCCTCGCGACGATCTTCGGCGTGACCTTCGGCGTCCTCGCCGCCACCCGGCAATATTCCTGGGTCGACACCATGCTGTCGTTCGTCTCCTTCCTCGGGATGACGATCCCGCGCTTCCTCCTCGCGCTGATCATCCTCTACATCCTCGCCTTCAAGCTGAACGTGCAGGAGATCGGCAGCTTCTTCTCCTCCAAGTACGGCGGCGCCCCCTGGTCCTGGGCCAAGTTCGTCGACCTGGTGAAGCACATCTGGCCGGTCATCGCGATCGCGACCCTCGGCGGCCTCGCCTACAACATGCGCGTGATGCGCGCGAACCTCCTCGACACCTTGAACTCGCAGTACGTCGAGACCGCCCGCGCCAAGGGCCTGCCCGAGAGCGCGGTGATCTGGAAGCACGCCGTCCCCAACGCGCTCCACCCGCTGGTCGCCTACCAGGGCGTCGTCCTGCCCTACATGCTGACCGGCGAGGTCGAGGTCGCCATCGTCTTCGGCCTCGCCACCGTCGGCCCGGCGATCGTGGGGTCGATGTCGATCGGCGACGTCTACGTGACGGCGACGCTGCTCCTCGTCCTCGGCGCCACGCTCATCATCGGCAATATCATCGCCGACGTGCTGCTGGCGCTCCTCGACCCGCGCGTCCGGCTGTCGGAGTAAGCCATGACCGACGCCTTCGACCCGCAGCCGACCCCCGCCAACGAGCCTTTGCCCGACCACCTGCTGGAAGGCGTCGACACCCGGACCCGCACCACGGGCGCCACTTCGCAGACCTTCGCCGCGCTGGTCTGGCGCCGCCTGCGGCGGTCCGTCCCGGGGATGGTCGGGCTGATCCTCGTCGCGCTCCTCCTCTTCGTCTCGGTCTTCGCCTACTTCTTCGCCCCGGTCGACCCCAAGGCGCAGAACGTCGCCTTCGCGCCGCCCGACAAGATCAGCTTCTACGTCCCCGACCAGGGCTGGCAATTGCGCCCGGTCGCCTTCCCGACCGTCGAGACCGACGAGCTCGACCCCGTCACCTTCCAGCCGGTCATCGGCCCCGACTACAAGAACCCCCGGCCCTTGGGCCTCTTCGTCAAGGGCTTCCCGTACACCCTCTTCGGCATCCCGCTCGAGCGCCATTTCATCGGCGCCGTCGACGGCACGCCCATCCACGTCCTCGGCACCGACAAGCTCGGCCGCGACATCTTCTCCCGCGGCATCGTCGGCTCGCAGATCTCGCTCTCGATCGCGCTGATCTCGATCTTCCTCATCACCGTCATCGGGACGCTGGCCGGCATCGCGTCCGGCTACATCGGCGGCCGCTTCGACAACTGGCTGCAGCGGTTCGTCGAGATCATCCTCGCCTTCCCGCAGCTCCCCCTCTACCTCGCGCTGACGACGCTGATCCCGGTCACGGCCCCGTCGAGCCTGTTCCTGACCTTCGTCGTCGTCGTCATCGTCGGCCTCGGCTGGGCCCGCCTCGCCCGCGAGGTCCGCGGCAAGACCATGGCCCTCGCCCGCGTCGACTACGTCCGCGCCGCGATGGCGGTGGGCGCCTCGGACTGGCGGATCATCAGCCGCCACATCCTGCCCAACGTGATGAGCCACGTCATCGTCGCCGTCACCCTCGGCATCCCGACGATCGTGCTGCTCGAAAGCTTCCTCGGCTTCCTCGGCTTCGCGGTGAAGCCGCCGCTGATCTCCTGGGGCCTGATGCTGCAGGACGCCGGGACCTTCTCGGTGATCGGCTCCTATCCGTGGATCCTGTCGCCGGTCGGCTTCGTCCTCCTCACCGTCTTCGCGTTCAACGCCCTCGGCGACGGGCTGCGCGACGCGATCGACCCGTATTGAGAGGACCGGGAATGGAAGGCGACGCGACCCCGATCACCCGCCTCGGCGCCGAGGACCGCCTCGACCTCGGCCACGGCGGCCGCGAGGTGCTGCTCGACGCCCGCAAGGTCAGCGTGACCTTCAAGGTCGAGGGCGGCACCGTCGAGGCGGTGCGGGCGATGGACTTCCAGGTCCACCGCGGCGAGACCGTCGCCATCGTCGGCGAGTCGGGGTCGGGCAAGTCGGTGACGGCGCGCACGGTGATGCGGCTCCTCACCAAGCGGGCGCGGATCGCGAAGGAGACGCGGATCGGCTTCGGCGCGACCGACCTCCTGTCGCTGCCGGAGCCGGCGATGCGGCGGATGCGGGGCGCGAAGATCTCGATGATCTTCCAGGAGCCGATGAGCTCGCTGAACCCGGTCTACACCGTCGGCAAGCAGATCGTCGAGGCGCTGCGGCTCCACAACCGCATCTCCTCGGCCGAGGCGAACGCCCGGGCGCTGGCGCTCCTCAAGGAGGTGCGGATCCCGGAGCCCGAGGCGCGGCTGAAGCAGTTCCCGCACCAGCTCTCCGGCGGCCAGCGGCAGCGGGTGATGATCGCGATGGCGCTCGCCAACCGGCCGGAGCTCCTGATCGCCGACGAGCCGACGACCGCCCTCGACGTCACCGTCCAGGCGCAGATCCTGAACCTGCTGCGCGAGCTCCAGTCGAGCCACGGCATGTCGATGGTCCTGATCACCCACGACCTGACCATCGTGCAGAAGTTCTCCGACTACGTCTACGTGATGCAGCACGGCCGCGTCGTCGAGCACGGGCCGACGGCCGAGCTCTTCGCCCGCCCGCGCCACGCCTACACCCGCCGCCTCCTCGCCTCCGAGCCCAAGGGCGTGGCGAAACCCTTCGAGGGAGCCGGCGAGCCGGTCTTGAAGGGCGACGGCGTCGAGGTCGTCTACACGCTGAAGAAGGGCACCTTCTTCAAGCCGGTCTACGTCCCGCTGGTGGCGGTCGACAACCTCGACATCGCCGTCCGCCGCTCCGAGACCCTCGGCATCGTCGGCGAGTCGGGCTCGGGCAAGACCACCTTCGGCCAGGCGCTGCTGCGCCTGATCAACTGCCAGAAGGGCACGATCACCTTCGACGGCCAGCGCATCGACGGCCTCGACCGCGCGGCGCTGCGCCCGTTCCGCTCGCGCATGCAGATCGTCTTCCAGGACCCCTTCGCCTCGCTCAACCCGCGGCTCTCGGTCCGCGGCCTGCTCGAGGAGGGCCTGATCGTCAACGGCATCGGCTCGGGCTCCAAGGACCGGGTCAACCGCATCAAGGCGGCGCTGGTCGATGCCGGCATGCCCGACAACATCCTGCAGCGCTTCCCGCACGAATTCTCCGGCGGCCAGCGCCAGCGCCTCGCCATCGCCCGGGCCATCGCGCTGGAGCCCGAGTTCATCCTGCTCGACGAGCCCACGTCTGCGCTGGACCTCTCGGTCCAGGCCCAGATCATCGAGCTCCTGAAGAAGCTCCAGGCCGAGCACCGCCTGAGCTACCTCTTCATCTCCCACGACCTGAAGGTCGTCCGCGCCCTCTGCCACCGCGTCATGGTGATGCAGCACGGCAAGATCGTCGAGGAAGGCCCGGTCGCGCAGGTGCTGACGGCACCGAAGACCGAATACACCCAGCGGCTGGTGCGAGCGGCCTTCGAGGTCGCGGCCTGACCCGGTCCTGTCGTTGCTTGCGCTGGACGATGGTCTGACCGGAGCGATAGAACGGGAGCGCCGGCCGCTGGAGGAGGAAAGCATGCCCGCCAATCCCGTCATCACCTTCATCGGAGCCGGGTCGACGGTCTTCATGAAGAACATCATCGGCGACGTGCTGCAGCGCCCGGCGCTCGCCGGCGCCGAGGTGCGGCTGATGGACATCGACCCCGGCCGGCTCGCCGACAGCGAGGTGGTGGCGAAGAAGCTCGGCGCGACGCTGAAGGTGCCGGCGACGGTCAGGACCTACGGCGACCAGCGCACGGCGCTCGACGGCGCCGACTTCGTCGTCGTCGCCTTCCAGATCGGCGGCTACGAGCCGGCGACGGTGACGGACTTCGAGGTCCCGAAGCAGTTCGGCCTGCGCCAGACCATCGCCGACACGCTCGGGATCGGCGGCATCATGCGCGGCATCCGCACCGTGCCGCACCTCTGGAAGATCTGCGAGGACATGACCGCCGTTTGCCCCGACGCGATCCTGCTGCAGTACGTCAACCCGATGGCGATCAACACCTGGGCGATCGCGGAGAAGTACCCGCACATCCGCCAGGTCGGCCTCTGCCACTCGGTGCAGGGCACCGCCGAGGAGCTGGCCCGCGACCTCGAAATCCCGATCGAGCGCATCCGCTACCGCTCGGCCGGGATCAACCACATGGCCTTCTACCTCAACTTCGAGGAGATCATGCCGGACGGGTCCTGCCGCGACCTCTACCCGGACCTCCTCCGCGGCTACCGCGAGGGCCGCTACCCCAAGCCCTCGTCCTGGAACCCGCGCTGCCCGAACAAGGTCCGCTACGAGGTCTTCTCCCGCCTCGGCTACTTCGTCACCGAGAGCTCGGAGCATTTCGCCGAATACGTTCCCTGGTTCATCAAGCGCGACCGCCCCGATCTGATCGAGAAGTTCGGCATCCCGCTCGACGAGTACCCGCAGCGCTGCATCGAGAACATCTCGAAGTGGAAAAGCCAGGCGCAGGAATACCGCGACGCCAAGACGATCGAGGTCAAGGCGAGCCATGAATACGCCTCCGAGATCATCAACTCCGCCTGGACCGGCACCCCGTCGGTCATCTACGGCAACGTCCCGAACCGCGGCCTGATCTCCTCGCTCCCCGAGGGATGCGCCGTCGAGGTCCCCTGCCTCGTCGACCGCAACGGCATCCAGCCGACCCATGTCGGCAAGCTGCCGCCGCAGCTGGCGGCGCTGATGCGCACCAACGTCAACGTGCAGGAGCTGACGGTCGCGGCGCTCCTCGAGGAGAACCCCGAGCACATCTACCACGCCGCGATGCTCGACCCGCACACCGCGGCCGAGCTCGACCTCGACCAGATCTGGCAGCTCGTGGACCAGCTCCTCGCGCGGCACGGCGACTGGCTGCCGGCCTGGGCGCGGCCCAAGAGCGCGCGCACGGCGGCGGAGTGACCCCGCGCTTCGTCGTCGGCGGCGGCACCGCCGGCTGGCTGACGGAGCGGCAGGCGCTGCCGCAGCGCGCTTTCCTGCAATCGCTGCATGTGCACGAGGACCTGACCGCATGACCCCCGCATCGAAGCCCGACTTCAAGATCACCATCATCGGCGCCGGCAGCGTCGGCTTCACCAAGAAGCTCGTCAGCGACATCCTCAAGGTCGCGGAATTGCAGCCGATCGAGATCGCGCTGACCGACATCAGCGACCACAACCTCGAGATGATCGAAAAGATCATCCGCCGCATCGTCGAGGTGAACGGCCTGCCGACGAAGATCACGGCCACCACCGACCGCCGCCGCGCCCTCGACGGCGCGCGCTACGCCATGTCCTGCGTCCGCATCGGCGGCCTCGAGGCCTTCGCCGACGACATCCGCATCCCGCTGAAGTACGGCGTCGACCAGTGCGTCGGCGACACCATCTGCGCCGGCGGCATCCTCTACGGCCAGCGCGGCATCCCGGCGACGCTGGAGTTCTGCAAGGACATGCGCGAGGTCGCCGAGCCCGGCGTCCGCTTCCTCAACTACGCCAACCCGATGGCGATGATGACCTGGGCCTGCCTCGACCACGGCGGCGTCGAGGCCATCGGCTTGTGCCACGGCGTCCAGAACGGCTGGCGCCAGATCGCGGCGGCGCTCGACATCACGCCCCACACCGACCTCGACATCTTCTGCTCCGGCATCAACCACCAGACCTGGTACATCGGGCTGAAGCACGGCAAGCACGACGTCACCCGCGACGAGCTCATTGCCGCCTTCGAACGGCACCCGGTCTACTCGCGCCAGGAGAAGGTCCGCATCGACGTCCTGAAGCGCTTCGGCTTCTACTCGACCGAGTCGAACGGCCACCTCAGCGAGTACCTGCCCTGGTACCGCAAGCGCCCCGACGAGATCATGAACTGGATCGACCTCTCGGACTGGATCCACGGCGAGACCGGCGGCTACCTGCGCTACACCACCGAGAACCGCAACTGGTTCGAGACCGACTTCCCGAAGTTCCTCGAGGACGCCGGCAAGCCCCTCGCCGGCTACCAGCGCACCGACGAGCACGCCTCGCACATCATCGAGGCGCTGGAGACCGGCCGCCCCTACCGCGGCCACTTCAACGTGCGCAACGATGGCGTCATCAAGAACCTGCCGCCCGACTGCGTCATCGAGAGCCCGGGGGTCGTCGACCGCTTCGGCATCAACATGATCGCCGGCGTCACGCTGCCCGAGGCCTGCGCCGCCACCTGCCGCGCCTCGGTCGACGTGCAGCGCATGTCGGTGCACGCCGCCGTCACCGGCGACGTCGAGCTCCTGAAGCAGGCCGTCCTGCACGACCCGCTGGTCGGCGCCATCTGCACCCCCGACGAGGTCTGGCAGATGGTCGACGAGCTCCTCGTCGCACAGGCGAAATGGCTGCCGCAGTACGCCGACGCCATTCCGGCGGCCCGCGAGCGGCTGAAGGACCCGAAGGTCAAGACCCGCGAGTGGAAGGGCGCCGCCCGCCTCGACGTCCGCTCGGTCGAGGAGCTCCGCGCCGCGAAGGCGGCCCGCGAACCGGTCGCCGCCGAGAGCCTCGGCACCGGCGGCGTCGCCTGACCTGCGCGCCGGCCGATGCCCGACGCCGCTCGCCCCTTCCTTCCTCCCGCCTATCGGGCCGGTTCCCCCTCGCCCCTGGGGGCGGGGGGGAAGGGGGGAGACGCGCGCAACGACGCGCAGGGGCCCCGCGCGTGGGGAGAACGACTCCGGAGCGCAAAGGCGCTCCGACCGATCTGCCCTTCCGCGCGGCGGAAGGGTTGCCACCGGGTTAAGGCGCCGCGACGATATTCAACCTAATCAACAGCTTGCGTTGTGTGCGCGGCTTACAGGGAGAGAGCCATGCGGCGGATGGGCCACATCCTCGGGCTGAAGCCCGAGGCGATCGCGGAATACAAGCGGGTCCACGAGGCGGTCTGGCCCGAGGTGCTGGCGACGATCGCCGCCTGCGGCATCCGCAACTACACGATCTTCCTGCGCGAGCCCGAAAACCTGCTCTTCGCCTACTGGGAGTACCACGGCACCGACTTCGCCGCCGACGCGGCGAAGATGGCCGCCGACCCGAAGACGCAGGAATGGTGGACGATCTGCATGCCGATGCAGTCGCCGCTCGCGACCGTCGCCGAAGGCGAATGGTGGGCGCCGATGGAGGAGGTCTTCCACACCGACTGACGGCCGCAAGGTTGCACCCCCGGAGGGATTGCGGTTGAACGGGCTGTGGTCGCGAAGCCGGAGGGCCGCGTGAGTTTCGACCTGAGCCTCGTCTCCGCCTTCCTGCAGGTGATGATGATCGACCTCGTCCTCGCCGGGGACAACGCCATCGTCATCGGCCTCGCCGCCGCCGGGCTCCCGCGCGCCCAGCGCCGCAAGGCGATCCTGGTCGGCATCGCCGCCGCGACCGTCCTGCGCATCGCCTTCGCCGTCGTCGCCGTGGAGCTGCTCCAGATCGTCGGGCTGCTGCTCGCCGGCGGGCTGCTGCTGCTCTGGGTCTGCTGGAAGATGTGGCAGGAACTGCACCATTCGCCGGCCCGCGACCAGGCCTTCGAGGAGGCGATGGAGGGCCCGACCGGCGACGAGGAGATCGCCGGCACCCCGCGCAAGTCCATGCGCCAGGCCGTCACCCAGATCGTCGTCGCCGACGTCTCCATGTCGCTCGACAACGTGCTGGCCGTCGCCGGCGCCGCCGAGAAGCACATCGCGGCGCTCGTCTTCGGCCTCCTCCTGTCGGTCGCGCTGATGGGCGTCGCCTCCGCCTTCATCGCCCGCCTGCTGAACGCCTATCGCTGGATCGCCTACGTCGGCCTCGCGATCATCCTCTTCGTCGCGCTCCGGATGATCTACGAGGGCGCCGACCAGCTCCTCGGCCACAGCCTGCCCGAAATCCCCTTCTTCAAGCGCCCGTCACCGGAGGCCGCGCACTGATGACCGCCGATCCCACCGCCGAGGCCGACGCCCGCCTCGCCGTCGCCCTGCCGATCGTCGAGGCCGCCGGCGCCCTCGCGCTGGCCGAGTTCCGCCGCCCGCTCGCGGTCGAGAACAAGCGCGAGGGCAGCGGCTTCGACCCCGTGACCGCCGCCGACCGCGCCGTCGAGGCCGCGATCCGCGCCGGGCTCGGCCGCGCCTTCCCCGACAGCCCGATCCAGGGCGAGGAAGCCGGGCTCACGCCCGGGACCAGCGACTGGTCGTGGATCATCGACCCGATCGACGGCACCCGCGCCTTCATCTCCGGCGTCCCGGCCTGGGGCGTGCTGCTCGGCCTCCTGCATGCCGGCCACCCGGTCGCCGGCATCATGCGCCAGCCCTACCTCGACGAGACCTTCACCGGCTCCCCGTCCGGCGCCTTCCTCCGCCGCGCCGGCACCGCGACCCCGCTCCGTTCCTCCGGCCGCACCGACCTCGCCGAGGCGATCCTCTACTGCACCCACCCGAGCATGTTCGCGACCGAGCCCGACCGCGCCGGCTTCGCCCGCGTCTCCGCCGCCGCCCGGATGACCCGCTTCGGCGGCGACTGCTACTCCTACTGCCTGCTGGCGATGGGCTTCGTCGACCTCGTCATCGAGGGCGAACTGCAGCCCTACGACATCCTGCCGCTCGTCCCGATCGTCGAAGCCGCCGGCGGCCGCGTCACCGGCCCCGACGGCAACCCGCCCCTCGCCGGCGGCACCGTCATCGCCGCCGCCACCCCCGCGCTCCACGCCCGCGCGCTGGCGCTGATGCGCGGCGATGCCCCGGGCTTCCCGTAGGCAGACCAACCCGCATGTGCGACGAAGCCTTCCTGCGCCGCGCCATCACGATCTCGGCGGAGGCGCCGGCCACCCCGGGCAGCGAGCCGCAGGCCCTTTCCGGCGAGGCGGCCGCCGACCTGGGCCGCCAGGCGGAAGGCGGGCTGATCCCAGCCGTTCAGTTCAGCTTCTGCCGCACGATCTCGCGCAGCTTGCCGAGGTCCTTGGCGAAGGCCCGGATGCCGCCGGCGAGCATCTCGGTCGCCATCGCGTCCTCGTTCATTTCCCAGCGGAAGCGCTTCTCGTCCATCTCGACCGCCGCCTCGGGCTCGAAGCCGTCGGGCGACAGCTTCCGCTCGAGCGGCCCGTCGCTCGCCGCCAGCTCCTCGAGGAAGTTCGGCGCGATCGTCAGCCGGTCGCAGCCCGCCAGCGCCTCGATCTGCCCGGTGGAGCGGAACGACGCGCCCATGACGACGGTCGGGATGCCGTTGGCCTTGTAGTAGTTGTAGATGCCCCGCACCGACAGCACCCCCGGATCCTCCTCGGGCTCGTAGCTCTTGCCGGTCGACTTCTTGTACCAGTCGGAGATCCGCCCGACGAAGGGCGAGATCAGGAACACGCCCGCGTCGGCGCAGGCGATGGCCTGCGCCTTGCTGAAGAGCAGCGTCAGGTTGCAGTCGATCCCCTTCTTCTGAAGTTCCTCGGCCGCCTTGATCCCCTCCCAGGTCGAGGCGAGCTTGACCAGGATCCGCTCGCGGCCGATCTGGCGGTCGGAATAGTCCTGGATGATCTCCTCGGCGCGGGCAATCGAGGCGCCGACGTCGAACGACAGGTCGGCGTCGACCTCGGTGGAAACGCGCCCCGGCACGATCGCCGCCAGCGCCGATCCGACCGACACCGCCAGCCGGTCGGCGACCGCGGCGACGCGGGCCTCCGACCCGCCGTTCTGCCGCGCGCCCCAGGCCACCGCCTCCTTCATCGTGTCCTCGAACTCGGGCGAGCCGAGCGCCTTGAGCACGATCGAGGGGTTCGTGGTGCAGTCGACGGGCTTCAGGCGCCGCACCGCCTCGATGTCGCCGGTGTCGGCGACGACGGTGGTCATCTCGCGGAGCTGGTCGAGCTTCGATGCCATAAGGCGATCCTCCAAGTCTGCCATGACGCGAGCGCCGCGGGGCACGGAGCTCGCGCGTGAAGTTCGCATATCAGCTGGGGGAGGACGAGAGCGGATCAAGCCCGGGGCACGCGATTTCCCCGCTGCCGATCTTGTGATCCCGGTCACAGGCACGGGGCGAGGGCGCGGCGATAGTGGCGGCGCGGCAACGTCGCCGCTGCCGATCAGTCGGGGGACAGACATGAAGACCTGGGCAACCATCTCGCTCGCCGCCGCGGTGCTCCTCGGCGCGGGCGTCCTCGCCGCGCGCGAGGACCCGAAGCCGGCCGATCCGGCCACCGTCGCGCAGCTCGGCCACCGCTGGCCGGCACCCGCGGGCGCCGCCGCCCCGGGCGCCACCTTCGAGGCGGCTGTCGAGGCCTCCGCCGACGCGGTGTCCGCCCTGCGCGCGGCCCGCGCCGCCGTGCCGTCGCAGAACCCGGTCGCCGCCGCCGACGCCGCCACGCCGCACGTGCGCTTCATGTGACGGGCGGGGCCGCGCGCAGGGCTGGCCTGATCAGGCCTCGGGCTCCGACAGGACGATCTCCCGGCCCTCGCGGACCGCGGTGTGGAAGCAGGTCCGGCGGTCGGTGTGGCAGGCGGGGCCGGTCTGGTCGACGATGAGCAGGATCGCGTCGCGGTCGCAGTCGATGCGGAGCTCGATGAGCCGCTGGACGTGGCCCGAGGTGGCGCCCTTGCGCCAGAGCTCGCGGCGCGAGCGCGACCAGTAGGTGACGTCGCCGGTCCTGAGCGTCTCGGCGAGGCTCTCGGCGTTCATCCAGGCGAGCATCAGCACTTCGCCGTCGCGGGCCTGGGCGACCGCGGGAATCAGGCCGTGGGCGTCGAAGCTCAGGCTGGCGATGTCGAAGGCGGGCATCGGCGGCCTCTCTTTTCCGGGCAATGGTTTCGGCCTATGTATGGCGGGTGGGGAGCGAAGCAAAGGGCGGTCCGATGAGCGGCGACGACGAGCTGATCCGGCTTTATTCGCAGCGCATCCTGGCGCTCGCCGCCGACATCCCGCTGACCGAGCGCCTCGAACATCCGCAGGTTTCCGTCCGTCGCCGGTCGCCGCTCTGCGGCTCGACGGTGACGGTCGACCTCGAGCTCGACGGCGGCACGGTCCGCGCCTTCGGGCAGGACGTGCGCGCCTGCGCGCTCGGCCAGGCCTCGGCCGCGATCCTCGCGCAGCACGTGGTCGGGGCGACCCGCGACGAGATCGCGACCGCCCGTGCCGAGCTCGTCGCCATGCTGAAGTCGGACGGCCCGGCCCCCGCGGCGCCGTTCGAGGCGCTCGAAGTGCTCGGGCCGGCGCGCAGCTACAAGAACCGGCATGCCTCGATCCTGCTCGCCTGGGACGCAACGCTCGCCGCCTTCGACGAGGCCGCTGCCGCCGCATGATCGGCGAGGGCGAGGCTGTCCGGGGGGTGCCCGGGGTCGAGCACCCACGTCAAGGCATTGATATCATTAGATTCAGCCCCCGAGCGTTTACCGGATTTTCACGGATTCCCGGGGGCTGAAAAGGTCGTGTCCCCGGCAGTGGTGCAGCTTCCGCCCGGAGAGGGCGGGAGGGGGCCCGCGGCGCTTTGGCGCCGTCGCCCGCATGCGCGGGCCTCTGGGCCGAAGGCCCGGGCGGTGCCTCCCTTGCTCTTCGTTCCCCGGCGGATCCCGGGGCGGCCCGAGGGGGGTGCTCGCCGCCCCCCCTCGACCCCCCAGGCACTACCCGATAGGAGAAGGGGGAGGCGGGGTGGCCGCCGGGACTCGGGCCCGTCGGGGAGGGGCAGCGGACGGCGGAGGCGGACGCGCCGCGCGGCGGTCGCGGCGGACGCGCTCCGCATGACGGCCGGCATCCGATCGACCGGTCTCGTGGCCATCCACCCGCGTCGGCGCCCTGCCCGGCATCTGCACATGCCTGGGGACACGACCGGGGTGGCGGACCATCCCCGAGAGCCTCTCGAAAAGAAAAATCGCCGCGTCCCCGAAGGGGAGCGGCGACAAGGTGGCGGCGCGGTCAGTCGGCAGGTTCGAGGCGGAAGGCAGCATCCGCAGCGGCGCACCGCAGGCAAGGGGAGGGCGCTCAGGCCAGCGCGGGCAAGACCAACGCCGCGAGGATCGTCACGCAGAGCCCGGCGAGGCCGAGCGCCTCGCGCATCAGGGTTTCGCTGTCGGCGTCGCGGAGCAGGCGGAGGACGTTCGGCATGGCGTGGGTTCCTGTGCTCGATGTTCCTGCATTGTTCGCTGATTCTTAACGCCGAGTCAACGATTCTATGGAACACGTCGGGAACATCACCCGTAGGTCAGCACCTGCACCGACTTGTCGCGCTCCATCAGGTGCAGGAGCAGCCGCACCGCCCGTCCGCGCGGGCCGGTCAGCCCCGGGTCCTGCGACAAGAGCAGCCGCGAGTCGTCCTGGGCGACGCGCATCAGCTCGGCCTGGGTCTCGAGGTCGGCGATGCGGAACCGCGGCAGCCCCGACTGGGCGAGGCCGATGAGATCCCCGGCGCCGCGCAGCCGCAGGTCCTCCTCGGCGATCCTGAACCCGTCCTCGGTCGCCCGCAGGATCTCGAGCCGCGCCCGCGCCGTCTCGCCGAGCGGCGGGTCGTAGAGCAGGAGGCAGGTCGATTTTCCGGCCCCGCGCCCGACCCGCCCGCGCAGCTGGTGCAGCTGCGCCAGCCCGAAGGCCTGCGCCCCCTCGATCACCATGATCGTCGCATTCGGCACGTCGACGCCCACCTCGATGACGGTCGTCGCGACCAGGAGCCGCGTCCGCCCGGCGGCGAAGTCCGCCATCGCCGCGTCCTTGTCGCGCGGCGGCATCTGCCCGTGCACCAGCCCCGCCACCCCGGCGCCGAAGGCCAGCCGCAGCTCCTCGAACCGCTCGACCGCGGCGGTGGTCTCCGCGACCTCCGACTCGCCGACCAGCGGGCACACCCAATAGGCCTGCCGCCCGTCGGCGATCGCCCGCCGCAGGTGGTCGATCACCTCGGGGATGCGCGCCGCCGACACCAGCGCCGTCTCGATCGGCTGCCGCCCCGGCGGCTTCTCGTCGAGCACCGACAGGTCCATGTCGCCGTACTGCGCCAGCGTCAGGCTACGCGGGATCGGCGTCGCCGTCATCACCAGGAGGTCGACGGCGTCGCCCTTCTGGCCCAGGTCCATCCGCTGCCGCACCCCGAAGCGGTGCTGCTCGTCGACCACCGCCAGCCGCAGGTCGCGGAATTCGACGTCCTTCTGGAACAGCGCATGCGTGCCGACGACGATCGCGACCTCGCCGGACGCGAGCGCCGCGAGCTTCGCCGCCCGCTGCCGCCCCGCGTCGCGCCCGGTCAGCAGCTCCAGCCGCACCCCGGCCGTCGCCGCCAGCGGCGCCAGCGACTCGAAGTGCTGCCGCGCGAGGATCTCGGTCGGCGCCATCATCGTCGCCTGACCCCCGGCCTCGACCGCCGCCAGCATGGCGAGAAAGGCGACCAGCGTCTTGCCGGCGCCGACGTCGCCCTGCAGCAACCGGTTCATCCGCAGCCCCGAGGCCATGTCGCCGGCGACCTCGGCGACGGCCCGCGTCTGCGCCCCGGTCGGCGCGTAGGGCAGGGCGGCCAGCACCCGGGCCTGCAGCCGCCCGTCGCCGCGGGTCGCGAACCCCTTGGCGTGCCGCGTCTGCGCCCGCGCGATCGCCAGCGTCACCTGGTGCGACAGGAGCTCGTCGTAGGCGAGCCGCTCGCGCGCGGGTGCCGTCGGCGCCAGGTCGGCGGGCCCGGCCGGGGCATGCGCGGCGCGGAGCGCGGTCCGCCAGTCGGGCCAGCGGCGGCGGGCGAGGAGGCTCGGCTCGATCCATTCCGGCAGCATCGGTGCCAGCTCCAGCGCCGAGCGCACGGCGCGGGTCATCGTCCGGAGCGTCAGTCCTTCGGTCAGCGGATAGACCGGCTCGAAGGCCGGCAATTCCACGCCGTCGCCCGGGCGCAGCACGTGGTCGGGGTGCGCCATCTGCGCGAGCCCGTCGAAGATCTCGACCCGGCCCGACACGATGCGGCGCTGCCCGGTCGGGAAGGTCGAGCGCAGCCAGTCGCTTCGCGGGTGGAAGAAGACCAGCTGGAACTCGGTCAGGGAATCGCGCACGTGGATGCGGTAGGGCCGGTTGCCGCTGCCCGGCTGGTGCATGCCGATCTCGACCTCGACGGTCACGACCTCGGGCAGCCGCGCGCCCATGACCGAGGGCCGGAGCCGCCGGTCGACGCCCGAGACCGGCAGCGTCAGCACGAGCCCGGCCGGGTTCTCGACCCCGAGCTTGCCGAGGAGCTTGGCGACCTTCGGCCCAACCCCGTCGAGGGTCGTGGGCGCGGCGAAGAGGGGGAAGAACTCGGGCGGCCGGGTCATCGTCGCCCGCATCTACCGCGATCCGCCCCGCGATGCCAACCGCCGCCGGCGGCCGGGCCCTCCGCTACCGCGGGCCGTCGCCGGTCAGCGCCGGCGGCGGCGCAGCGACCGGAGCCCGGCCGCGACCATGCCGAACAGCCAGGCGTTGATCGCGACGCCGGTCGCGACGAAGACGCTCTGCAGGAACAGGTTCATCGTGTCGACGCTGTCGAGCAGCAGCACGCCGAAGGGCGCCGACAAGAGCAGGAGCGGCAGGAAGGCGGCCGGACTGGATATGACGAAGCCGAGGGTCGTGGCGACGATCGCAACGCTCATGTAGACCGTCGCCACCGTCATCGGCAGCGTGCCGGCAAACCCCGGGTAGTGCGCGCTCGCGCTTCTGCTGCTCATGGCCCCTCCGAGCTTTTGTAGTTGCGCACGGCCTGTAACGTGCAGCCCGAAGCTACCGGGCCCGCGGGGTTGCTGGCTAGATTCCCCTTGTTATTTTATGGGCTTGCGCGGCATTCCTGACACACCTGCCGGGCGGAGCCGCCTGGGGCACAAGATACGCGCGGAACGCCGGCCAGCGCGCGCAAGCGGTAGTGGTGGCCGGATCGATGTCAGAGCGGCCGGCGGATGCGGCGGCGCTGCAGCTCGAGGTGGCCGAGCGGGGTCCAGCCGGCGATGGTGGTGTCGACGCCGTCCGACTTGAGCGCCGCCGCCAGCGCCCGCTCGACGCGCGGCCGCTCGGCGTGGGCGAGCGGTGCGAAGTCGATGGCGACCTGGCCGCCGAGCCCGCGCAGCCGCAGCTGCCGCGGCAGCTCGGCCGCCGCCGCCAGGTTCGCCTTGAGCGCCGCCGCCGGCGAGGTGTCGGCGCCGGTGTTCACGTCGACCGCCACCAGCGCCCGCGTCGGCTCGATCGCCATCCAGGCGGGCCCGAGCGCCACCAGCGGCCGGCGCAGCGCCTCGACCTCCTCCCAGACGCCGGCGTCGGCCAGCGCGCCCGGCGCGTTGCGCACCGCGTCCTCCGGCTCGCGCCAGTCGCGCAGCGCCTCGGCCGCGGCCCCGGGCGCCGGCCGCAGCAGGGCAGGGGGCCCGGCCGCCGCCAGCGCCTCCCAGGCGCGGCGGAGCGTGGCGATCTCGGCGGCGACCTCGGCGTCGTCCACCTCGGCGGCGGCGGTGCGGACGATCAGCCCGAGGTCCGCGGCGGCGCCGGCGAGGCCCTCCGCCGCCAGTGCCGCGAGCGCGTCGCGGCGGTCGCCCGGGATGCCGCGGGCGAGGTTCGCGCCGGGCGCCCCCGGGGTCAGGATGGCGGTCCGTCCCTTGAGCAGCAGCCGTGCCGTCACCGGCGGCGCCTTGCCGGGCTCGGCCCAGCCCGCGACCTGCACCAGCAGCGGGCGGCCCGGGGCGGGCGGCTGGCCGCGCAGGAAGCCCGAGGTGCCGCCGAGGTCGACGAAGGCGCCGCCCTGGCCCTTCATCGGCCGCGCTGGCACCGCCCGGTAGATCGCCTCCGGGCGCGGGACGGCGTCGCCTTCGGGCGGGTCGATCAGGAGGTCCCGCAGCCGGCCGTCGACCATCAGCGCCGCGGCGTGGCCGCCCTCCGGCAGCGGCTCGACCAGGATCTGCCGGCCCTTCACGGCGCGATGCCGGCGGCGGCGAGGAGCGTGAGCGTCTCGGCCAGCGGCAGTCCGACCACGTTGGAATAGGAGCCGCCGATCCAGGGCACGAAGCCGCCGGCGCGGCCCTGGATCGCGTAGCCGCCGGCCTTGCCCTGCCATTCGCCGGACGCGAGGTAGCCGGCGATGGCCGCATCGTCGAGCGGGCGGAAGCGGACCGCGGTGGTGACGACGCGGCTGCGGAGCGCGGGGCCGCGGCGCACCGCGACGGCGGTGACGACCAGGTGCCGGCGCCCCGAGAGCAGCCGCAGGAAGGCCGCGGCCTCCGCGGCGTCGGCGGGCTTGCCGAGCAGCCGCCGCCCGACCGCCACGACCGTGTCGGCGGCGAGCACGACGTCGCCGGGGTCGGCCTCCGCCGCCTGGGCCTTGGCGCAGGCGAGCCGGAGCGCCAGCGCCCGCGGCAGCTCGCCACGCGCGGGGGTCTCGTCGATTTCGGGGACATGCACGGCGTCGGGCGCGAGCCCGACCTGCGCCAGCAGCGCGCGCCGTCGCGGGCTCGCCGAGGCTAGGATCAGCCGCGGGCGCAAGCCTGCGTCACTTGAAGCGATAGTTGATCCGCCCCTTCGTCAGGTCGTAGGGCGTCATCTCCACCTGCACCTTGTCGCCGGCGAGCACGCGGATGCGGTTCTTGCGCATCTTGCCGGCGGTATGGGCGATGATGATATGGCCGTTTTCGAGCTCCACCCGGAAGGTCGCGTTGGGCAGAAGTTCGGTCACGACCCCGGGAAATTCGAGAAGCTCTTCCTTGGCCATGGGCAGTCCGATGCTGTTGCGCTGGAGCGGGATTTTTTCCGCGCGCGCAAAATGGTGCGAAAGCGTCGGAAATACAAGGGGAATTGCCTCGGGCGGACGGGCGCGGATCCCGGGCTCTGTTTCCCGGACCGTCCCGGCGCGGCGCGCACGTGCGTAATGCGTTGGCGGCAAAGGGGAACTTGCGCGATTCTCGCGTTGCGGCGGGGTGTCGCGCGGATGCCGCAGCGCCTGCGCAAGACCGCGCGATGCCCGGCAGCCGTGGGGCAGGGTGGCCGCCCGCGCCGGAGGTGCCGGGCGAGTCTCCCGCCCCTCGAGGCGCCGGAGGCGGCAACGGCTCGCGCCGCGCCGCCCCGGGGCAGTCTTCCGCGCCGTCCGGCGCGGGCTCGCCGCTTCGGCCTAGCGGACCGCGACGAGGCGGGCGGGGGCGGCCGGCGCCTTCGGCTTGGCCGGGGCCTTCGTCCGGGCGGGCGACGTCGCCTTCGCCGGCGGCTTCGGCGCGGCGGGGGCCTTGGGCTTGCCCGGCGCCGCGGGTTTCGTGGTCGCCTTCGCCGCCGGCTTCGCCTCGGCCTTGGCCGGCGTGGGGGCGGGCTTGGGCGCGGCGGGCTTCGCCGCTGCCTGGGCCTTCCTGGCGCGGGCTTCCTCATGCGCCATCAGCTTCGATGCGGCGGTCTCGAGCGCCCGGATGCGCGCCACCAGGTCCTTCAGGGTAGGGGCAGGCATGTGCAGTCACTCCTTCTGGAGTTGAACGATCCGCCAGCGGCCTCAACTGCTGGCGGCACCGTTATTTTCTTGATTGGTTACCAAAGTATTACCAGGCTAGCCGGCACCGGCCCGCCGGCGCGGCCCGGCCGAAATCGTGTACATGCATTGTACATGCGATGTACATGCGTTGTACGTGACGATTTTCGCCGAACCTACGGAAATCGCAGCCGTTCCGGCGTCACTCCGCCGGCGCCTCGTCCGGCGCCCCGAACCGGTCCCGTATCCGCCGCTCGATCTGGTCGCGCGTCTGCCGATAGGCCGCGAGCTTGGCCTCCCGGTCCTCGCCGAGCCCGGTCGGGTCGAAGGTCGGCCAGTATTCGATGTCGATGGCATGATAGCGGGTATATTCCTGCGCCTGCCGCATCGCCGCCGGCGACAGCGCCACGATCAGGTCGTAGGCGTCGATCCGGTCGCCCCAAGCCTCCATCTCCTGGAAGCTGCGCGTCCGGTGGCGCTCGATCCTGACCCCCAACTCCGCCGCCACCGTCACCGAGAAGCCGTCGACGTCGAGCTCGTTCTTCACCCCGGCCGACTGCACGTAGATGCGCGTGCCATAATACTTCTTCATGATGCCCTCGGCCATCGGCGAGCGCACCGCGTTGTAATCGCAGCAGAAAAGTACGGAATGCGGGTTGTCTGCCAATGCTCAGCCCTTGAAGTGCAGCACGCAGATCAGGGTGAACAGCCGCCGCGCCGTCGCCATGTCGGTCTCGACCTTGCCTGCCAGCCGCTCGAGCAGGATGCGCGAGCCCTCGTTGTGGATGCCGCGGCGGCCCATGTCGATCGCCTCGATCTGCGCCGCCGGCAGCCGCTTGACCGCGTCGAAGTAGCTCTCGCAGATCTGGAAATAGTCCTTCACCACCTGGTTGAGAGGCGTCAGCGAGAGGTGGAACTCGCCGACGCTGTCCTTCGCCTCGTCGGCCAGCGCGAAGACCAGCCGCCGCTCGCGGATCGCCAGGTGCAGCCGGTACGGCCCCGGCGGCGCCGGCCGCTCCTCCCGCTCGGGCAGCCGGAAGCGGTTCTCCTCGATCAGGTCGAAGATCGCCACCCGCCGCTCCTGCTCGACCTCCGGCGTCGGCGGCGCCAGCCCGGTCTCGTCGAGCGTCACCTCGATCAGGCGGTCGGAAGGCTCGGCCTCGGCCATGGCGTCATCCCCGGTCTCAGCGGAAGGGCCGCGCCCGCGCAACCCCGATCCTTGTCGCCATAGCCCCTTGGCCGCGGCGTCTCAAGCCGCCGCCAGCAAGCGCAGCAGCGCCGCCGCGACCGCCTCGGGCTCCGTCGCATGCGCATCGTGGCTGGCGAAGGGCAGGTTCAGGAGCCGGGACCCCGCCACCCGGTCCGACAGCTCCGCCTGCTCGCCGCGGGAAATGAACGGATCGCCGTCGCCGCGGACGAAGAGCACCGGCACGCGGATGTCGCGAACGCTCTCGCCCGGATAGCCTGCGTCGCCGCCGTCGAGCCAGAGCCCGCGCACCGCCGCGACGAGCGCCGCGAAGTCCGGCTCCGGGTTGAACCGCTGGTAGGTCGCGTAGCCGACGGGGTCGCTTTCGCGCGACCCCTCGGGCGTGATCCGCGCGACGACGTCTCGAATCGGATCGTCGGGCAGCATCCGCCAGGTCGCTCCGACCGTCGCCAGCCGGCCAAGCCGCGGCCAGCCTGCCGCCGCCAGTCGCAGCCCGACGATGCCGCCGTCGCTGTAGCCGAGGATGTGGCAGCGCGCGATCCCGAGCGCGGCGCAGACCGCCTCGACGTCCGCGGCGAGCCGGGCGTAGCTGAGCCGCGCGCTGCCCATGGTCGAGGCGCCGTGGCCGCGGCTGTCGACGCCGACCAGCTGCAGCTCGGTCAGAAGCGGGATCAGCCGGGCGAAGTCCGCGAACGACCCGAAGCCGCCGTGCAGCAACAGCAGCACCGGCGCGTCCGGCGGCCCGCGCCGCGCGCACCAGATGCGGGCGTCGCCGACCGGGACGTGGCCGCCGCCGGCGTGGAAGCCGTCCTGCTCAGGCATCGTCATGGCTCGGCTGCCGTCCCGACGGCGCCTCGTAGGGCCGGGTGACGTCGGCGAGGCTGACGTCGATGGATTCGACGTCGAGCGCGATCTCGCCGTCGCCGGCCAGCACCAGCCGGAGCCTTCCCGTCCCGTCCTCGCCCGGCTCGAACTGCAGCGCGAGCAGCGAAAGCACGAGCTCGCGGTCGGCGGGGTCGACGCCGGTCGCGCGGGCCGCCAGCACGTCCTCGATGCTGAGAAGCGCGCGAACCCGCTCGAACGGCCGCCCCTGGCGCTCGGCCGCGGGGACGTCCTCCCAGCGGAACCGGTTGACCAGCATCGCGAAGCGGCGATGCCGCCGCGCCCAGGCGATTTCCGACGCCTCGACCACGGCATCCTGCAGCAGCGCCGAGAGGATTCCCACGTCCTCGGCGCTCTCCGCGCGCAGCCGGAGCGGCCGCTCGGCCCCATCCTCGAAGCGCGCGTCCTCGGTCATGCCGCCGCGTGCAGCCGCTCGATGGAGGCGCCGCAGGCCAAGAGCTTCTCCTCGAGCCGCTCGTAGCCGCGGTCGAGGTGGTAGACCCGCGCGACGCGGGTCTCGCCCTCGGCGGCGAGCCCGGCCAGGATCAGGCTGACCGAAGCGCGCAGGTCGGTCGCCATCACCGGCGCGCCGCGCAGCTTGTCGACCCCGGTGACCGTCGCGGTGCCGCCATGCACCTCGATCCGCGCGCCCATCCGGGTGAGTTCGGGCGCATGCATGAACCGGTTCTCGAAGATATGCTCCTCGAGGTGGCTGACCCCGTCGGCCAGCGTCAAGAGCGCCATCATCTGCGCCTGCAGGTCGGTCGGGAAGCCGGGGAAGGGGGCGGTCGCGACGTCGACGGCGCGGACGTGCCCGTTCGCGCGGCTGACCTTCAGCCCGGCGTTGGTGGCGGTGACGGCGATCCCGGCCTCCTCGAGCTTGTCGGCGAAGGCGGCGACGAGCTCGCGCCGGCCGCCGACGAGCTCGACCTCGCCGCCGGCGATCGCCGGCGCGAGCATGTAGGTCCCGAGCTCGATCCGGTCGGCGACGACGGGGTGGGTCGCGCCGCGCAGCCGGTCGACGCCGCGGATCTCGATCGTCGAGGTGCCCTCGCCCTGGATCTGCGCCCCCATCCGCCGCAGGCATTCGGCCAGGTCGACGATCTCGGGCTCGCGGGCGGCGTTCTTCAGGACCGTGGTGCCGCGCGCCAGCGTCGCCGCCATCAGCACGTTCTCGGTGGCCCCGACCGAGACCAGCGGGAATTCGAAGACCGCGCCCTTCAGTCCCGAGGGTGCCGTCGCGTGCACGTAGCCGTCCTTCAGCTCCAGCCGGGCGCCGAGCGCCTCGAGCCCCTTCAGGTGCAGGTCGACCGGCCGCGCCCCGATCGCGCAGCCGCCCGGGAGCGAGACGACGGCGTGGCCTTCGCGGGCCAGCATCGGCCCGAGGACGAGGATCGACGCCCGCATCTTGCGCACGATCTCGTAGTCGGCGCGATGATTGGCGATCCGCTGCGTCCCGATCACGAGCACGCGTCCCTGCTGCAGGGTCGCGACCTCGCAGCCGAGGCTCTCGAGGAGCTGCGTCATCGTGCGGATGTCGGAGAGCCGGGGGGCGTTCGTCAGCGTCACCGGCTCGTCGCTGAGCAGCGCCGCCGGCATCAGCGTCAGGCACGCGTTCTTGGCGCCGGAGATCGGGATCGCGCCGCCGAGCCGCCGGCCGCCGCGCACGAGGATGCTGTCCATGGTCCTGCCTGCCTTATCCTGCTTCCTTGCCCCCCGCCGCCGGTTCGCGCAGCCGCTTGCGCGCCTTGCGCCGGGCGAGGTTGGCGCGCAGCGCCTCGGCCAGCCGCTCCGATCGCTCCCGCGGCTTCGCGGGCTTGTCGGAGGGCGGCGGAGCGTTCTTGTCGCGCATGCCGCCTCTCTAGCGCATGCGTCGCCCCCGGTCCAGAATGCCGGCCGCGGCGCGCCCGTCCCCGGCGATTTGTCCATTGAATGTGGCGACGCCGCCGGCTAATCAGCGCCCCACCGCCCGCGCCGATCCCGCCGGGCGCATCGCTGCCGTAGCTCAGGGGTAGAGCACCCCCTTGGTAAGGGGGAGGCCGAGAGTTCAAATCTCTCCGGCAGCACCATCTCGCTTTCCGCCCCTGAATTCTCCGCCAAGTAGCGGAAAGGGAAGGAGAATTTCGGAGTTCCATACGCTCCGTCCAGCCCATAGCGGAGGGGTTCCGCAAAGGCCAGCTTGAGCACCGCCAGGCGCTCGGGAAGCCCACCATTCTGGTAGAAGTACCAAGGGTTTGACACGAACCCGAGCGCGAGTTCAATACAATCCTCGAAACGCTCCTGCGGGAGCACGCTCTTCGAGGCCCTTTCCTTCAGCACGATCCTGTCGCGCTCCAGCTGCTCGATGCGCTTCTCGTAGTGGCTGATAACAGCGGGGCTGCTCGCCTCGATGATCCTGTCCAGCAGGCCCTCCGTGGTGCGCTCGATTTCGGCGAGCTGCTTCCTCACCTCTTCCTGCCCGCGCTCGGCCTCGGCGGAACGCTGGTCCCACGCATCACGCAGCATCGTCCTCGTCAGATCGATGAGCTCCGCCGCAGGCTGCGCCTGCTGCAGGATGTCGGCGAAGGCTCCTTCCATCAACGCGCGCGGCACGGACTTGTCCTTGGCCACGCATCCGCGCTTCATGCACCGGTAGTAGGGGAAGTACTCGTACTTGCCCTTCGACCAGCCGGCGGTCATGTGCCGCCCGCAGCAGTCACAGACCACGAAGCGACGCAGGGGGAAGTCCGCGCTGGTGTCCTTTCGGGCGGCAGGCCTGCGTCCACGGCGGCCGCTCAGAATTTCCTGAATGGCCAGGTAGGTCTCGAAGCTGATCAGCGCCTCGTGCCGTCCCTCGCGCAGCGTGACACCCCAAGGAGCATGCTGGAGGTAACCGGCGTAGAGGACCTTCTCCAGCATGCGGCTCACCGTCATCAGCCGGACGGATCCGCTCTGCTTGTCGCGCTCGGGGAAGAGCGGATTGGCCTCCAGAAACCGCGCGACCTCCGCCTGGGATCCGAAGCGGCCCGACGCGAACCCTTCCAGCGCGTCGCGGACGACCGGACCGAGGTGCTCGTCGACAACGAGCACCTTGCCTCCCCCGGACGTGGCCTGGACATAGCGGTAGCCAACGGGGGCGTGAAACACCCAGAAGCCGCTCTCCAGCCGCGCCCGCATCTTCTGCGACACCTGACGGGCGCCCTGCGAACGCTCCAGTTCACCCGTGGCAGCCATCATCGTTTCGATGAACTTGCCTTCCGGAGTGTCCTCGAAGCGAAAGTTCAGGCATTCCACCGTGGCGCCGCGCGCGGACAGCTCCTTGCGCAACGTCAGATGAAACAGCGTATCGCGAGCGAAGCGCTTCAGATCATCGAAGATGACGACGTACTGCTTGCCCTTGTTGGCGTCGAGGTGTGCCAGGGTGGCCCGCATGCCCGAACGCTTCATGAAATCACCCTCGGCGGTGACGTCATCCGGGAAAACGGCCTCGACCTGATAACCGCGCTCGTCCGCGTAAGTCCGGCAACGATGCTCCTGGCTCTCCAAGCCACTGCCCTCGGTCTTCTGCTTTTTCGAAGACACCCGGCAGTAAATGATTGCGAAGATAGTCGGAAGTGCAGTGCTATCGAGCATTTTTGGTTCCTCGTAGGTTGGTGTGAACTTTGGGTTTTCCGCCCTCAGACTACGGCGTGCAGCCGCGATCATTCGGAGTTTGAGTTCGGCGCAGGCTGAATGCTCAGTCCCAGATCGATGGCCATCATCATCATGGTCCACAGGGCCCGGATGAGGTCTTCCTTCTGCGTCGGCGTCAGGTCGGTGGAATCGAGCATCGCCTGATAGCGGTCCACGTCGATTTCGAAGCGACGCTGCTTGCCGGACTGGGCCATGGTTGGCGGCTCCTGAACATGCGTAGGTGGCGAGCGCGGGGCGCCGCGCTCGGATGCAACCGGGTCGGTTGCGTCAAGGCCGGCGCGATGCGCCTTGTCCCACAGCAGGGCACAAGACATCGCAGACTGCCACAGACAAAGGCAGTACAGCGAGCGTCGTCCGGACGTTATGGACAGCATCATAACGCTCTGGGGGAGAATTTGGCCGAGGGCCTATCCCCAGAAGGGCACTAATGCTGCAAATTCTAAATACCGTTGGGCGGGTGAAAATTTGGGAGCGTGCGGATTGGCCCGGTCATCGTCTGGATTTTGGTCGTCATGGACTTGGCTCCAAAGTTTGTCACGGCGGGATTATCCGCGGCGCCATTCAGGCATTCAAGAATTTTCGATTGCCGGGCTGTCGATTTGGTCGGCCCTGCCGGTGTGTCAAACGAAATCCGGAAGCTATGGCAGGGATGATTCGGCGCCGCCGACAAGATCCCTGATGGAGGAACTCCGACATTGCAGTGGTCATCTTCTCGCGGGCGAAGCGCAACCTTTTCACCTTACGAGAGATTCACTTTAGGGAACTTTCAGACCCCGCATTGGATCGTCTCTCGTTGCAGAGATTGCTTGCAATCGTTGAAGCGGCGTCTCTCGGCCGTTGCGGCAGCGGTTGTTCGTCGTGGCCGCGTTGCGTATCGATGGTCCGTTGGGGACTGCGGAGAGACGAGAGACGATGCTGACGGGCGCGATCAGGAACCAGGTCGATCAGGTGTGGAATGCCTTCTGGTCGGGAGGCGTGTCGAACCCGCTCTCCGTGATCGAGCAGATCACCTACCTCCTGTTCATCAAGCGCCTCGACGAGCTTCAGACTCTGGAAGAGAACAAGGCCCAGTCTCTCCACCGGCCCCTGGCCCGGCGCATCTTCCCTGAGGGCGCGGATCCGAAGGGGCGGCCCTACGACGATCTCCGCTGGTCGCGGTTCCGCAACCTCGAGGCGCGAGAGATGATGGAGGTGGTCGACGAGCACGTCTTTCCCTTCCTCCGGTCTCTCGGCGAGGAAGGGTCGAGCTACGGGCGGCACATGCGGGACGCGCGGCTCGGGTTCTCGAACGCCAATCTCCTGGCGAAGGTGGTGGCGCAGCTCGATGGGATCGAGATGGGCGACCGGGACACCAAGGGCGACGTCTACGAGTACATGCTCGGGAAGATCGCCTCGGCCGGGCAGAACGGCCAGTTCCGGACGCCGCGGCACATCATTCGACTGACGGTGGCGCTGACCGCGCCGACGCCGGAGGACGTGATCTGCGACCCGGCGGCCGGCACCTGCGGTTTCCTCGTCGCAGCGGGCGAGTACCTGCGAGAGACGCACCCCGGTCTCTTGCGCAACGATCGGCAGCGGAGCCACTTCCACCACGGAATGTTCAACGGCTTCGACTTCGACGCCACCATGCTGCGGATCGGCGCCATGAACATGACGCTGCACGGGGTCGAGGACCCCGAGATCGCCTATCGCGACAGCCTGGCCGAGGACCATGTCGAGGACGCGGGCGCCTATTCGCTCGTCCTCGCCAACCCGCCCTTCGCCGGATCGCTCGACTACGAGACGACGGCGAAGGACCTCCTGAAGATCGTCAAGACGAAGAAGACCGAGCTGCTCTTCGTCGCGCTCTTCCTGCGGCTGCTGCGCACCGGCGGGCGGGCGGCGGTGATCGTGCCGGACGGGGTGCTGTTCGGCTCCTCGACCGCGCACAGGGAGATCCGCCGCAAGCTCGTCGAGGAGCACAAGCTCGAGGCCGTCATCAAGCTGCCATCGGGCGTCTTTCGCCCCTATGCCGGCGTCTCGACCGCGATCCTTCTCTTCACCAAGACCGGGGTCGGCGGCACCGGCTCGGTCTGGTTCTACGACATGACGGCGGACGGCTTCTCGCTCGACGACAAGCGGACGCCGCTCCTCGACGAGGCCCGGCTCGGGCCGACCCCGGCCGAGCCGCTGACCGGGGAGGAGCTGGCGAAGAACAACCTGCCCGACATCCTCGCCCGCTGGCCCGAGCGCGAGGGGGCGGAGCGCGACCGGCCGCGGACGGCGCCGAGCTTCTGCGTGCCGAAGGCGGAGATCGCAGAGACGGGCGGCTGGGATCTCTCGCTCAACCGCTACAAGGAGGTGGCGCACGAGGCGGTCGAGCACGCGAGCCCGGCGGAGATCATCGCGGAGCTGCGGGCGATCGAGGCGGAAATCGCCGAGGGCTTGGACGTGCTGGAGGAGATGCTGGCGTGAACATGGTCGCGCGAGTACCGGACGTGCCGATTGGCGAGATCGCCGCCATCAATCCCAAAGGGCCGGGCCCCGGGACCCTGTCGCAGCACGAGCTTGTCGACTTCCTCCCCATGTCCGACCTCTCCGAGGACGGAACCATGGCGGTTTCGGCGCAACGGCCCTACTCGGAGGTCGCAAAGGGATACACGGCTTTCCGCCCCGGCGACGTTCTTCTGGCGAAGATCACGCCGTGCTTCGAGAACAACAAGATCGGCCTCGCCAACGTCGAGACCGAATGGGCATTCGGATCCACCGAGTTTCATGTCCTCCGTCCGGGCAAGGACGTGGACTCGGGCTACCTGCTGCACTTTCTTCGGCAGGACGCTATCCGCGCCGCTGGTGAGAAGCGCATGACGGGAAGCGGCGGGCAGCGCCGCGTCCCGAAGTCCTTCCTTGAAGAGCTGCCCATCCCCCTCCCGCCGCTCGCCGAGCAGAAGCGGATCGCGGCGATCCTGGATCAGGCGGACGCGCTGCGCCGCCTGCGCCGCCGCGCCCTCGACCGCCTGAACACCCTCGGGCAGGCGATCTTTCAGGAGATGTTCGGGGAAAGCCGTTCCGCCCGGTCAGTGGCCCTGAGAAACGTGGGCAAGGTCGTCACCGGGAGCACGCCGCCCACCTCACATTCGGAATATTTTGGTGGCCCGATACCTTTCATCACTCCCGGGGACTTGGAGACCTCGGAAGCGCCGAAGAGATCCCTCACACTGGAAGGAGCGACCAAGTCGCGCACGGTCGAGGCCGGCGCGACCCTCGTCTGCTGCATTGGTGCGACCATCGGCAAGATCGGGCGCGTTACGGTCCGATCAGCTTTCAATCAGCAGATCAACGCGGTCCAATGGGGTAGCGAGGTCAACCCCATGTTCGGCTATTATTCGGTGAGACAGAACACGGCGACGATTCAGCACTTAGGTCGTGGAGCGTCAACTACGTTACCGATCCTGAAGAAGTCCACCTTTGAGAAGATTGAGATCACGATCTACGACCGGAAGAGCCAAGATGAAGTTTGCGAGAAGGGTTGATGCCGTTGAGCGTCTGATAGGTTTTGCAGAACGAGACAATAAGGAAGCGGACGTTCTTCGCCTCCTCCAGCACCGCGCCTTCACCGGGCAGCCTCGATGACCCAGTTCGCCTTCCCCGAGTTCCCGGCGCCCTTCGATCCGGCGAAGCGGCGAGGCGATGGCGCTCAGCGATCCGCGCGGGCCTGCTTCGGCGCCTGGCTGGCGCTGGAGACGGCGGCTGGATGTACCGAGCGACAAGGCGCTGCGCTCGCCCTATGACCATCCGCGGCGCTGATCCACGAGCCGAGCCCTCGAGCGGCTGACTGGGCCGGCGATCGTCGCCGGGCGCGAAGTTCGTCAAGGACCAGGGCAACCGGGCGGTGCACGACGCGCGGCCCGTGACGGCCGGCTCGGCGACGGCGGCGGTGGTGCGGGAGCTGTTCCACATCTGCTGCTTCGGGTCGCCCGGACCTATGCGCGGGGCGCGAAGCCGCTCGCCGGGCTCGCCTTCCTTCGATCCGGCACAGCTGGAGAAGACGCTGACGATCTCGGCCAGCAACTGTCGCGCAGATCGAGAAGCTGCGGGCGGAGCACGACGCCTGGGCCGAGGCGCTGCGCGCGGCCGAGGCGGCGCGGTTGGCGCGTCGGAGGAAGGCCGGGCGGCGCTGGAGATCGCCCGGCTGCGCGAAGAGATCGCCGCGGTGCGCCGGGCGAACGAGTCGACGCCCGACACCCACGACTACGACGAGGCGTCGACGCGGGACGCCTTCATCGACCTCCTGCTGCACGAGGCCGGGTGGCCGCTGACCGAGGCGCGGGATCGGAATGGCCGTCAGCGGCATGCCGAACGGCACCCGCGCGCCGCCGGGTCGACTACGTGCTCTGGGGGCGACGACGGCAAGCCCTTGGCGCTTGTCGAGGCGAAGCGGACGAAGAAGGACGCGCGCGTCGGCCAGCAGCAGGCGAAGCTCTACGCCGACTGCCTGGAGGCGGCCTTCGGGCGGCGGCCGGCGATCTTCTTCACCAACGGCTACGAGCACCGGGTTCTGGGACGACGCGCTGTATCCGCCGCCCGGTGCAGGGCTTCCCAGCGAAGGACGGCTCGGTGCTGCTGCACCAGCGGCGCGGCACCGGCGGAAGCTCGACGACGTGGAGGTCGACGGGAAGATTGCCGGGCGCTTCTACCAGGCGCGGGCGATCCGGCGGGTCGGCGAAAGCTTCGAGCGCGACGCGCGGAGGAAGGCGCTTCTGGTCATGGCGACCGGATCCGGAAAGACGCGGACGGTGGTGGCGCTGGTCGACCAGCTGATGCGGGGCGAGTCCGGGTGCGGCGGGTGCTGTTCCTCGCCGACCGGGTATGGCTGGTGCGCCAGGCGCACGGGGTTTTCGACCACCTGCCGACGGCGCCGCCGAGCGCCAACCTGCTGGAGCGCCACGACCCGCGGAAGAACGACACCACCGGCGCGGGTGTTTTCCATTCCATCCGGACGATGAGCGACCTCGACTGGCGGATGCAGGACGGGCGCGGCGCTTCGGGCCGGGGCACTTCGACCTCATCATCATCGACGAGGCGCACCGGTCGGCCCAATGGAAGTACCGGGCGATCTTCGATCATTTCGACAGCATGCTGGTCGGCCTGACCGCGACGCCGCGGGACGAGATCGACCGGGACACCTATCGGCCGTTCCAGTTGCAGGTGCTGACCGACCCTACGCGATCCCGAGGACGCGCGGTCGCCGAGCGCACCCCGTGCCGCCGAAGGCGGTCTCGGTACCGCTGAAGTTCCAGCGAGGGCATCCGCTACGACGATCTCCCCGAGGAGGAGAAGGAGGCCTGGGACGCGATCGAATGGGACGAGGACGGGGTGATCCCGGATCGCGTCGAGGCTGCCGGCGTCAACAAGTGGCTGTTCAACGAAGACACCGTCGACAAGGTGCTCGAGTTCCTGATGGAACGGCGTCAAGGTCGAGGACGGCAGCCGGCTCGGCAAAACCATCGTCTTCGCCAAGAACAGCCGCCACGCCGCCTTCATCGTCGAGCGGTTCGACGCGTCCTATCCGCACCTGAAGGGCAGCTTCGCCCGGCTGATCGACTACAGCGTGCACTACGCTCAGTCGCTGATCGACGCCTTCTCCGAGGCCGATAAGCCGCCGCACATCGCCGTCTCCGTCGACATGCTCGACACCGGGATCGACGTGCCCGAGGTGGTGAACCTCGTCTTCTTCAAGATCGTCCGCTCGAAGACCAAGTTCTGGCAGATGATCGGCCGCGGCACCCGCCTGCGGCCGGACCTCTTCGGCCCGGGCGAGGACAAGGAGAACTTCCCGATCTTCGACTTCGCCAGAACTTCGAGTTCTTCGACCAGCACCCCGATCCTCCGACGGTGCCGTCGGCGACAGCATCACCCGAGGCTCTTCGCCGCTCCGGTCGAACCTGATCGCGGGAGAGATCGAACGCGGAGGGCGCCGGGACCGACGTGCGCGGTAATGACGGCGGACCGGCTCCACCGCGAGGTCGCCGCCATGAGCCTCGACAACTTCATCGTCCGCCCCCACCGCCGCGCCGTCGAGCGGCTCCGCGGCGGTGCGAACCTCGCGGCGGCGCTGACTGATGCCGACCGCGCGGAACTCGTCGACGAGGTCGCCGGCCTGCCGTCGGGCTTCGTCGACGACGACCTCCCGGCGAAGCAGTTCGACCTCCTGCTTCTCTCCTCTCCGGCTGCTCGCGCTGCTCCGCTCCGAAGCGCGGGGCTTCGCCAGCTGCCAGCGCGAGCCTCCGCCGCCCTGCCTCCAGCCTGGAGGCGCTCGCCAACATCCCCGCCGTCGGCCAGCAGCTGGCGCTGATCCTCGAGGTGCAGACCGACGAATTCTGGCAGGACGTCACCGTCGGAATGCTCGAGACCGTCCGGCTGCGCCTGCGCGACCTCGTCAAGCTGATCGAGCCCGGCGAGCGCAGGATCGTCTACACCGACTTCGAGGACGAGATCGGCAGCGCCGCCGACGCCGCCGTCGGCGATGCTTCGGTCGGCATCGATTCAGGCCGGTTCCGGATGAAGGTCCGCCGGTTTCTCGAAGCCCACGCCGATCACCTCGCGCTCCTGAAGGTGCGGCGCGCCGAGCAGCTCACCGCGAGCGACGTCGCCGAGCTCGAGCGGATGTTCCTGGCGGAGGGCGTCGGCGACGAGCCTCGTCTCGACGCGATCCGGAGAGACGGCGGCCTCGGTCTCTTCTTCCGCTCGCTCGTCGGCCTCGACCGTCAGGCGGCAAAGGCGGCCTTCAGCGGCTTGGTCGACCTCGGGAATCTTCAGCGTGAGCCAGATCCAGTTCATCGACATGATCGTCAACCACCTCACCGAGCGCGGTGTCATCGAGCCGGCACTCCTCTACGAGAGTCCTTTTACCGACGTCAGCGATCAAGGCCTGGATGGCGTCTTCCCGCCCAAGGGATCGGCCGAGGTTCTGGGGATCGTCCGCCGGATCGCCCAAACTGCCGCGGCATAGCACGAATCACCCGCCGTTTGGCCGAAGCGGGCTCTAAAGCACCGCATCGCCGGGAGCGGCGGCCGGCTTGGGCCCGAGCCAGCCTCGGCGCAGTCATTCCAGGCCTGACCAGCGATATACCACGTCAATCCCAAACGGGCCCGAGGGACGCGCACCAGTCCTTCGCCGCAGCAGGCCCGGAGCGCCGACCGACGCTTACGGCAGTGCCGCGCCGATCTGGAATGATCCGGAAATCAGCTTGTCGGGCACGGCGGCAGGGTTCGGTTACCCGTCCAACGACGACTGAATCAGCGACGAGATCCGCCCCTCAAGCCCTCCTTGTTCAACGAAATCGGCCCTCACCTGCCGTTCGGAGTACTGAATGCGCCTCGCCATAGCATCCTTATAGCAGCCGTTGAAAATGTTCGGACGCACTGCGGCTTCAAGGTGGATGGGTCTTGACGCGAATGCCATGCGTTGGCACGGTCGCTTCCGATCTCGCTACCCTGATCCGTACGATCGTCGGCCGCCGCCTTGGTGGTCGCGACGGGACCGTGGCAGCCTACCTGCTCCGGATCCCGGCCGTTCCGAACACGCGAGCGAGCCGCCTGGAAGCCTCGTAGCGCGTGGAGAAGGCCCGGTGAGCCAAGGCGGCAGCCTCGGACTGCCCGATCCTGTGCGGCGGCACGGCCGACACGACCGAAAGGAGCTTGGCTGAGGATGTCAGAGGTACAACTCCTGCTGTGGCAAAGATGGCTCCGGGGAAGGCCTTGGACGCCCCTGTCACATGGTCTGGAACCCGGGTTAGCAGGTGGAGCAGCCCGATCTGGTCCGGCGAAGCGGTAGCGGCGAATGCGAGACAGAGCGAGGAAAGCCCGGAGGGCCGGCCGCGGCAAGTTACCGCGAACGAATTTCTCCGTATCCGTGCAACGCCCGTTCTTTGAGACAATGGACGAAGACCCGCTCCTGATTCCGAAAATTCCCTCATTGTCGCAGCCCCACGTCGCGATATGCACGTATCTCAGGAGGCGACCAGTTGGACATCGCGGGTCTCTCGAAACTCGACGATTGCTTGCCTTGATCGTGTGCCACACGCGCTGCAACGAGGTGCTCGAGTTGGTGGACAGGGGTCCGGCCGGTCCGCAGGCGGCCGCGCTCCTTTCAAGATGACCGGCGGTGGGCGAAGCCTGTTGTGCGGGCAGCAGTTCGGTCTGGCCGGCGATCGGCAGCTTGCCCTCGATGGCATCGAGGACTTCATCCGGGCGGGAGAAGGCCACCAGCTGACCTTCATCCCGATAGCTGAAGCATCGCCAGCCACGGTGCGCTTGCGCATAGTCCTGCGCGGTGGCATGCGGTGCGATGCCGTCCTGCTCGCCATGCACCAGGGCGACGGGGCAGGCGACGTCGCCGAGGCCTCTCGGCCACCCCCGCTGGCAGGCGACGAGTTCGGCGCAGAAGGCCGCCTGGGACTTCCCGTCTGCCGTCGTGATCGCGGTGAAGCCCCGGATCACCGCCTCGGCGATGTCCGGGCATGAGAAGGCGCGGGCGTCGGCCGGGGTGATCCGGTACATCGCGTTGACCTGCTCGGCGAGCCCGTTCCGGACCATGCGCATGTGCGAGGCGCGGACGAGGAACGGCAAGAGATGCGGTGCGTAGCGGGCGCATGCGACGAACACTCGGCCTACGGCGTGCAGGTCTCGAAAGTGCCGAAGGTTCAGGATCGGAAATCCGCAGCCGACGCCGACGATGCGCTCGACCTTCTCAGGCTCCGCTTGCGCGAGCATCATTGCGACACGGACGCTGAAGTCGGGAGCGACGACTGGGAAGCTCGCGAGGCTCGCCTGCCGGATTAGCTCCCTGACGTCGCCCACCGCGACCTCGAGGATGTCGCGGCCGGGCGGCGCCGGGTCGCTGGTTCCGAAGCCGGCCCGGATCGGGACGATGATCCGCATGCCCCTCCGGATCAGCTCCCGCTCGCCGGATCTCGAGGGCCAGAACAACCCCATCACCGACTGCAGCCAGATCACCGGCTTGCCAGCGGGGTCGCCGAAGCGCATCACCGCGAGCCTGCGGCCGTCCTGCAGCCGGATCGAGCGCAGCTGCCGCTCCGCGCCGGGCTCCGGTCCGTCGCGCGCCCGCAGTGCGCGGCTCAGGCCAGTCGACTGGAGCAGGGCTGCGGCGAGCCGGACGAGCTCTCCCTGGCCACGCGTTTCGGTCTTCAGGAGGACCGAGTGCAGCTGCGACCGCATCGTCCCCTCGGTGCGCCCGGTCGACCGGGCGATGTCTCGGATGCTCTGTCCGGCGGTGAGCGCTCCGACCAAGGCGGTCTCGCTCGGCGTGAGCTTGAAAAGCCGCGCCAGCACGTCGCCGGCGGCGTCGCTCCAGACGTGTTCGGTGCTGACCGCCAGCGCGTAGCGCTGCGAGTCGCCGGCGCCAAGGGTCGCGAGGTGCACCAGCACGGAAGCCGCGCGGCCCTGTGGCTGCAGCACGACGACGTCGTCGATCCGTCGGGACGCCGAGGCGACTGTAGCCACGCGGTCGGCGAAGTCCCCGAGTTCCGGCCGCGCGATCGGCATCATGTCGATCGAGCAGCCGGGGTAGAGGCCGAAGGCCCCGCGGGCGGGCTCGTTCGCCGCCACCACCACGCCGACGTCGGTCAGGATCATCGCGGCGGTCGACATCCCGGCCAGGAGGTCGTCCAGCCGGCGGAACTCCAGCGCCCCGAGCTCGTCCAGGATCGACAGCGCCCGTTCGACATGCCGCACGAAGGGCTCCGTACAATACTCCCCGCCGCGGATCGCCGCCCCCGGATCGTCCCCCACAATGCACGCGTTCCATTCCTCGATCAGGGCGAGCAGGCGCTCGGGCTTCACCGAGGTCTCGTAAAGCGTGTCGACCAGGTCCCGCGAGCGATCGGAACGGTTCAATCTTCGGCCCCATCCTCCGCGAAAACGAGCGGCGCGACCACAGACAATGAAGGAAGGGTAATAGATCCGCGCGTGCATGGAAAGCTCGCCTCAGCCGGAGCGAGTGGGTCCCTTGCTGTATGCGACCGCTGCAGAAGCGGGAGTCAGGGCGAAGGTGCCTTCCACTATGGTGGAAATCGCGGGCGGTGTGACGGACATGCGCCGGCGCCGTTCCACGCGATCCCGCGGGGCTGGGCTGGCCCTGGCCTCGTCGCGATGGTGGCCTTCGAGAAGTATGGCCAGCACCAGCCGCTGAACCGCCAGGCCGAGCGCTTCGCGCGCGAAGGCGTCGATCTCAGCTCGCTCGGAGCCGGCGAAGAGCCAGATCTTCCACCGCCGCGAACCTCGAACCGTCCGTTTTCGTGCACCCCGGGGCCATCGGCGGCGGCCGTTAACCGCCCGCTAATGCCGCCCGCGCCAGTCTCGCGCCGGTTCGAAAGGGTCCGGGCATGGTCGCGCGCGCCTACACGGTGGCCTTCCAGGGGGTCGAGGCGCGCCTCGTCGAGGTGCAATGCGCCATCGCCGCCGGCCTGCCCGCCTTCAACCTCGTCGGCCTCCCCGACAAGGCGGTCTCCGAGGCCAAGGAGCGCGTCCGCGCCGCCCTGACCGCCATGGGCCTGGCGCTGCCGGCCCGCCGCATCACCGTCAACCTCTCGCCCGCCGACCTCCCCAAGGAGGGCTCGCACTTCGACCTGCCGATCGCCCTCGCCGTCCTCGCGGCCATGGACGTGCTCCCGCGCGACGAGGTCGCCGCCCAGGTCGCCCTCGGCGAGCTGTCGCTCGACGGCGCGCTGGTCCCCGTCATCGGCGCCCTCCCGGCCGCCCTCGCCGCCGCCGAGGCCGACTGCGGCCTCGTCTGCCCGTCGGGCTGCGGCGCCGAGGCCGCCTGGGTCGGCGCCGTGCAGGTGATCGCGCCGAAGTCGCTCCTCGCCCTCGTCAACCACTTCACCGGCCGCGCCGCCCTCGCCCCGGCCCAGCCCGGCACCGTCGCCGACACCGCGCCCTTCAAGGACTTCGCCGAGGTCAAAGGCCAGGAAAAGGCCAAGCGCGCGCTCGAGATCGCCGCCGCCGGCCGCCACCACCTGCTGATGGTCGGCCCCCCGGGCTCCGGCAAGTCGATGCTCGCGGCGCGCCTCCCCGGTATCCTCCCGCCGCTGGAACCCGCCGAGGCCCTCGAGACCTCGATGATCCACTCGCTGGCCGGCCTCCTCGCCGAGGACGGCATCTCCCGCTCGCGTCCGTTCCGCACCCCTCACCACACCGCCTCCATGGCCGCGATCGTCGGCGGCGGCCGCGGCGCCAAGCCCGGCGAGATCAGCCTCGCCCACCACGGCGTCCTCTTCCTCGACGAGCTCCCGGAGTTCCCCCGCACCGTCCTCGAGACCCTGCGCCAGCCGATCGAGACCGGCGACGTCGTCGTCGCCCGCGCCAACGCCCACGTCCGCTACCCCTGCCGCTTCATGCTCGTCGCCGCCGCCAATCCCTGCCGCTGCGGCCACCTCTCGGACCCGTCCCGCGCCTGCGCCCGCGTGCCCGAATGCGGTGCGGACTACCTCGGCCGCATCTCCGGCCCGCTGATGGACCGCTTCGACCTGCGCGTCGAGGTCGGCCCCGTCGCCGTCGACGAACTCGCGCAACCGGGCGCCGGCGAGCCCAGCGCCGCCATCGCCGCCCGCGTCGCCCAGGCCCGCGCCGTCCAGCGCGAACGCTTCGCCGGCCACGAGCATGTCAGCGTCAACGCCGACGCCGAAGGCGACCTCCTCGAAGCCGTCGTCGCCCTGTCGACCGGCGCAGCCCAGCTCCTCGCCGAGGTCGCCGCCCGCTTCCGCTTCAGCGCCCGCGCCTACCACCGCGTGCTGCGCGTCGCCCGCACCATCGCCGACCTCGAAGGCTCCGCCGCCGTCGACCGCCCGCACGTCGCCGAGGCCGCCGGCTTCCGTCTGGCCATCTGACCTTCCCCCCGCCGCCGGCTTCTGGCAGACGGCCGGCCGGGAGGACCGCCATGCTCGTCGTCACCGGAAGCGCCGGCCATCTCGGCGAGGCCCTGATGCGGACGCTGCGCGCCGAAGGCCGGCCGGCGACCGGGATCGACATCGCGCCCTCGCCCTTCACCGACCGCGTCGGCAGCATCCTCGATGCAGGCTTCGTCGCCGACGCCCTGCGCGGCGCCCGCGCCGTGATCCACGCGGCGACCCTGCACAAGCCGCACGTCGCGACCCATGCCCAGCGCGCCTTCGTCGACACCAACGTGACGGGAACGCTGACGCTGCTCGAAGCGGCGGCCGTCGCCGGGGTCGAGGCCTTCGTCTTCACCTCGACCACCAGCGCCTTCGGGGCCGCGCTGACCCCGGTGCCGGGCGCCCCTTCCGCCTGGATCGACGAGGACGTCCCTCCGGTCCCGCGCAACATCTACGGCACGACCAAGCTGGCCGCCGAGGCGCTCTGCGAGCTCTTCGCCCGCCGCGACCGCCTGCCGCTCGTTGTCCTCAGGACCGCCCGCTTCTTCCCAGAGCCCGACGACGACCCCGCGAAAGCGGCCGCCTACCCGCTGGCCAACGTCCAGGCCAACGAGTTCCTGTACCGCCGCGCCGACATCGCCGACGTGGCCGACGCCCACCTGCGGGCGGTCGACCGCGCCCCCGCCCTCGGCTTCGCGCGGTTCATCCTGTCGGCGCCGACGCCCTTCACCCGCGAGGATCTGCCCGGGCTGCGGCGGAACGCGCCGGCCGTCGTCGCCCGGCATTTCCCCGACCAGCCGGCGCTCTACGCCGCCCGCGGCTGGCGGATGTTCCCCTCGATCGACCGGGTCTACGACAGCCGCCGCGCCGTCGAGGCGCTCGGCTGGCGCCCGCGCACGGGCTTCGCCGACGTCCTCGCAAGCCTGCGGGCCGGCGAGGACTTCGCCAGCCCGCTCGCCCGGGCCGTCGGCAGCAAGGGCTACCAGCCGCCCGCGGGCAGAGGTTGACAACTGGTTACCAGATTTCAGGCAACATACTGAAATATAACGATATTAACGATTGCCCGCACCCCTCGCGCGGGCCCGTCAGTTGGTCAGCGACCCCTCCGGGACGAGCACCGGGTCGGCGCGATAGCGAGCCGGGAACATCCGCTCGAGGTTCGCGATCTTCGGCAGGTCGTTGTAGACGATGTACGGCTGGTCGGGGTTCAGCGTCAGGTAGTTCTGGTGATACCCCTCGGCCGGATAGAAGGTCTTCATCGGCTCGACCGTCGTCACCACCGGCGCGCCGAACACCTTCGCCCCGTTGAGCTGGGCAATGTAGGCCTGCGCGATCTTCGCCTGCTCGGCGTTCTGCGGAAAGATCGTCGAGCGATACTGCGTGCCGGTGTCAGGCCCCTGCCGGTTCAGCTCGGTCGGGTCGTGCGCCACCGAGAAGTAGATCTGCAGGAGCTCGCCGTAGCTGATCTTCGCCGGATCGTAGGTGATCGCGACCGACTCCGCATGCCCGGTCGCGCCGCTGCCGACCACGTGGTAGTGCGCCGTGTAGGCCTTGCCGCCCGCATACCCCGACACGGCATTCTCGACCCCGGCGACGTGCTGGAACACCCCCTGCACGCCCCAGAAGCAGCCGCCGGCCACCACCGCCGTCTCCGGCCCGCTCCCGGACGCGGCACTCTCGTCGACCGCCGGCGGCGGCACCGCGACGGCGCCCTCGGCGAAGGCATGCGCGCCGAACCCGCCGGCGACGGCGAGCACCAGCCCCAGGGAAACGAGCGACTTCCTCATGGCGATCTCCTCTCAGGCCGCTGCCGGCCGGAAGGCCAGCGCGACGCCGTTCATGCAGTAGCGGAGCCCCGTCGGCTGCGGCCCGTCGTCGAAGACATGCCCGAGGTGCCCGCCGCAGCGGCTGCAGAAGACCGCGGTCCGCTGCATCCCGAAGCTCGAGTCGGCGAGCGTCCCGACCGCCCCGTCGAGCGGCTGCCAGAAGCTCGGCCACCCCGTTCCGCTGTCGAACTTGGTCTCGGAGGCGAAGAGGTCGAGCTGGCAGCCGGCGCAGGTGAAGGTCCCCTTGCGGTGCTCCTCGAGCAGGGCGCTGGTGAACGGCGGCTCGGTCCCCTCGTGCCGCAGCACGTCGTAGGCCGCCGGGCTCAGCATCGCCTTCCACTCGGCATCGGTGTGCGTCACCGCGAACTCCGCCGCCGCCCGCACTCGCCAGGGCACCGCCACCGCCGCCAGCGCCAGCCCGGCGACCCCGCCCCAGAGAACCTCCCGCCTCGTCGTCATGGCTCGCGCTCCTCATCCGGCCCACAGCCCGTATTACGTCCGCGCGCCCCCGGTTCGTTACGTGCCCGCGTGCCCTTCACGCGATCTTGAGGCACCGCCGCAGAAACGCCGCCGCCCGCCCCAGCGCCGCGTCCGCCTCGGGCAGCCAGCCGTGGAACGCCTGCCAGACGTGCGGCACGCCCCGGTCGAGCTCCAGCGTCACCTCGACCCCGTCCGCCTCGAGCCGCGCTGCCATCATCCGCGCGTCGTCGAGCAGGATCTCGGCGCGGCTCGCCTGGATCAGCACCGGCGGCGCGCCCCGGAACCGCCCCAGGTGCGGCGAGGCGCGCGGGTCGCGCGGATCGGCCCCCGCCAGGTAGCCGTCGCGCACCTCCGCCATCCGCCCCGCGGGCAGGAAGGCGTCCCGCCGCGCCAGCCGCCGCAGGCTCGCGCCTGCCAGGGTCAGGTCGACCCACGGGCTGAAGGCAACGACCCCCGCCGGCAGCGGCCCGCCGCCGGCGACGATCCCGCCGAGCAGCGCGAAGGCGAGCCCCCCGCCCGCGCTGTCGCCGCCGATGACGATCCGCCCGGGCGGCACGCCCTCGGCGACGAGCCCCTCCCAGGCCGCCCGCGCATCCTCGACCGCCGCCGGAAAGGGGTGCTCGGGCGCCAGCCGGTACGCGGGCAGCACCGCGCCGACGCCGGCCCGCGCGGCGAGCTCCGCCACCAGCCGCAGGTGGGTGCGCGGCGAGCCGGCGACATAGGCCCCGCCGTGCAGCCAGAGGAGCACGGCATCGCCCGCCAGCCGCAGCGCCGGCACGCCCCCGACCGCGCCGGCGACCGGCGGGGGCCCGGGCGGCACGAAGCGGGCGGCGGTCCGCTCCATCCGCGCCCGCTCCGCCTCGACCGACCGCGCCCGCGCCAGCCGCGGCTTCTCGACGCCGCGCAGCCAGAGGTCGAGCGCGAGCCGCTGCCAGGACATCAGCCCCGGCGGCGCTCGATCGCCTCCCAGATCTTCGCGGTCGCGTTGATCCCGTCGAAGCGCTCGAGCTCCTGGAGCCCGGTGGGCGAGGTCAGGTTGATCTCGGTCAGCCAGTCGCCGATCACGTCGATGCCGACGAAGATCTGCCCCTTCTCGCGCAGCAAGGGCCCGATCGCGGCGCAGATCTCGCGGTCGCGCTCGGTCAGCCCGACCTTCGCCGGCGTCCCGCCGGCGTGCATGTTCGACCGGGTCTCGCCGTCGGCCGGCACCCGGTTGATGGCGCCGACCGCCTCGCCGTCGACGAGAATGATCCGCTTGTCGCCCCTCTCGACCGCCGGCAGGAACTTCTGCGCGATCAGGGGCTCGCGGTTGATGCCGGCGAAGAGCTCCCAGAGCGCGGTGAAGTTGCGGTCGTTGGGGTCGAGCCGGAACACCCCGGCCCCGCCGTTGCCGTAGAGCGGCTTCAGGATGATGTCGCCGTGCCGCGCCTTGAAGTCCTTCAGCGTCGCGAGGTCGCGCGCGACCATGGTCGGCGGGGTCAGCTCCGGGAAGCCCAGGACGAGCAGCTTCTCGGGATAGTTCCGCACCCAGAACGGGTCGTTGACGACCAGCGTCGCGGGTTGCAGCCGCTCGAGGATGTGGGTCGTCGTGATATAGCCCATGTCGAACGGCGGATCCTGCCGCAGCCAGACAACATCCATATCGCCGAGGTCGACGGTCGCCTCCTCCGCGAGGGTGAAATGGTCGCCCTTGACCCGACGCACCTCGACGGGCCAGCCGCGCGCGGTCACCCGCCCGTCGTCGAAGGCGAGCCGGTCGGGGGTATAGTAGAACAGCCGGTGCCCGCGCGCCTGCGCCTCTTCCATGATCCGGAAGGTGGAATCGGCGGCGATGTTGATCGCCTGGATCGGATCCATCTGGACGGCGACGTTCAGGCCCATGCGGCGCTCCCGAGCGGTGGTCGGCCGGCAGTCTTGGCGGACGCCGTGCGCGCATGCAACCCCGCCCGCGGCCCCTCCGCCGCGTCGGCTCCGAGCGGGAAGGCGCGCGGGTCGGCCTACCAGCCGTCGTAGCCGCGGGCGTTCTCGATGCGCTCGGTCCTGCCGCTGCGGTCCACCAGGGCGAGGTCGAAGCGGCAGGGGCGCGTTCCGTCGGTCTTCTCGGCCAGGTAGCGGCTGGCGGCGGCGCCGATCCGCGCCCACTGCCGCGCGCTGACGGCATCGGCGGCGTGGGTCCGCCGCGCCTTGACCTCGACGAAGACCAGCTCGTCTCCGAGCTCGACCACGAGGTCGAGCTCGCCCTCGGGGCAGCGCCAGCGGGTCGAGCGCACCCGCCCGCCCTCGGCGCGGTAGCCCGCCGCCACCAGCTCCTCGGCGGCGAGCCCGGAGTGGAAGGCGACCGCCGATGCCGAAGGGGCGCGGGAGACGGCCTGGTCGAAGGAGCCATGGGACATCTGCATGCCGCGAGCATAGCATGGGAAACACTTCCCCCAAACGTTCCCCGGAGGTCACGGTTAACGTCCCGGCGCGAGGGCGAGCGCGCGGGCATAGACCCGTCGGCGCGGCAGCCCGAGCTCTGCCGCCACCTTCGCCGCCGCGTCCTTGAGCGACAGCGTGTCGAGGGCCGCCGCCAGTGCGGCGTCGAGCGTGTCGCCGGACGCCGCCGGCGCCTCGCCCGGAGGCCCGACCACCACCACGACCTCGCCGCGCGGCTCGGGCCCCGCCGCCTGCTCGGACGCGAGCGCCGCGAGCGTGCCGCGGCGGGTTTCCTCGAACCGCTTGGTGAGCTCGCGGCAGACCGCCGCGCCGCGCCCATCCCCGAGCACCGCTGCCATGTCCGCGAGGCTCGCGGCGAGGCGGCGCGGCGACTCGTAGAAGACGAGCGTCGCCGGCACGGGGGCAAGCTCGGCCAGCGCCCGCCGCCGCGCCGCCGACCGCGGCGGCAGGAAGCCCGCGAACAGGAAGCGGTCGGTCGGCAGCCCCGCGACCGCCAGCGCCGCCAGCGTCGCCGAGGCGCCCGGCGCCGCCCGGACCGGGTGGCCGGCGGCGATCGCCTCGACCGCCAGCCGGTAGCCGGGGTCGGCGACCATCGGGGTTCCGGCATCCGACACCAGCGCCACCGAGCGGCCCTCGGCCAGCGCCGCCAGCAGCCGCGGCCGCTGCGCCGCGCCGTTGTGGTCGTGGTAGGGCACGACGCCGCCCCGTCCGATGCCGTGGATCGCCAGCAGCTGGCGCGTCCGGCGGGTATCCTCGGCGGCCAGGATGTCGGCGGCGGCGAGGATGTCGAGCGCCCGGAGCGTGATGTCCCGGGCGTTGCCGATCGGGGTCGCGACCAGGTAGAGCCCGGGCGCGAGCGCCTTGCCGGGCCCGGCCGTTCCGGACGCATCAGCGGGGTCGCCGTCCATTCTTCGTTTACATTCCGCCGGCCAGAACGTAGGTTCCGGGCGCGCGCCATACCGCGAACAGCCCCGCAAACGTCATGGTGAGGGACGATGCTGTCAACCCGATTCTCCCTCCGCTCCACGCTGCGCGCGGTCGCCTTCCTCGGGGCGATGGCGGGGCTCGCGGCCTGCGCGGCCTCGCCCGGCACCCAGGGCGCAACGAACGACGGCATCGCGGTCGACCTCAGCCAGCCGGTGCCGGTGGCGCTGCTCTTGCCCTACGGCTCCGGCGACCCGGGCCGCGAGCAGATCGCGCGCAGCCTGGAGAACGCCGCCCGCCTCGCCCAGAGCGACCTGCGCGACGCTTCGATCGACCTCAAGATCTACTCCGACGCCGGGACCAGCAACGGCGGCGCGTCGGCGGCGGCGCAGGCGGTCGCCGAGGGGGCGAAGATCATCGTCGGCCCGCTCTTCGGCACCGCGACCGCCGGCGCCCAGGGCCCGGCCGGGCAGGCGGGGCTGAGCGTGCTGAGCTTCAGCAACAACCCCGACGTCGCCGGCGGCAACGTCTACATCCTCGGGACGACCTTCGAGAACATCGCCGACCGGCTGGTTTCCTACGGCATGGGCCGGGGGATGCACAACTTCGGCGTGGTCTATCCCGCCGGGATGGAGGGCGAGACCGCCCGCGACGCCGTCTCCCAGGCGATCGCGGCGCGCGGCGCGACGCTGACGACCTCGCAGCCCTACAATCTCTCGGTCGAGGGCATCCAGGCCTCGGCCGGCGCCATCGCCTCGACGCTGAACGCCGCCGGCACCAACGCCGTCATCCTCACCGACGGGCCGACCGGCGGCCTCGCCTACATCTCCGAGGCGCTGCGCGGCAACGGCCTCTCCGCCGACCAGGCCCAGTTCCTCGGCATGCAGCGCTGGGACGTCTCGGCCGAGGCGCTTGGCGTCCCCAGCCTGCAGGGCGGGGTCTTCGCCGCGCCCGACCCCGCGCTCGTCGGCGCCTTCAACGGCCGCTATCGCGCCGCCTATGGCGAGAGCCCGCACGAGCTGGCCGGTCTCGCCTACGACGGCATCGCCGCGGTCGGCGCGATGATCGCCCAGGCCAAGGCGCAGGGGGGCAGTCCCTTCTCCTCGGCGCGGCTGACCCAGCCGGCGGGCTTCGCCGGCGTCAACGGGCCGTTCCGCTTCCTGCCCAGCGGGCTCGTCCAGCGCAACCTCGCCATCATCCAGGTCGCCGACAGCCGGGCGGTGGTCGCCGAATCCGCCGCGAGGTCGTTTGACGCCGTTGGCTTCTGACCGGAGGCTCCCTGCCGCTGCCGTCCCGCCCTGGCGCGGAATCACGCCGAACCCCGGGACCCTGTTCGATGTGGCGGCGACGCGCGCGGCGATCGACGCGGCCGTCGCCGTCGTTCCCAATCGCGCGGCGGTCCGGACCGCCGCGGTGCAGGTGCTGCGCCGCGCCTACGGCGAGGGGCGGGCGGCGATCGCCGCCGCGATCGCCGCCGCGCCGCGCGACGCCGACCGGGCGATCCACGACTACGCCTGGCTCGTCGACCAGGTCGTCACGCTGACCCTCGACATGGCGGTCCGCTGGCTGCACCCGCTGCCCAACCCGACCGCCTCGGAGCGCGTCTCCGCGCTGGCGGTCGGCGGCTACGGGCGGGCCGAGATGGCGCCCTTCTCGGACGTCGACCTGCTCTTCCTCACCCCCTACAAGCAGACCCCCTGGGGGGAGAGCCTGATCGAGAGCGTACTCTACTGCCTGTGGGACCTGCGGCTGAAGGTCGGACACGCCGTCCGCACCGTAGACGACTGCCTGCGGCTCGGGCGCAGCGACGTCACCATCCGGACGAGCCTGCTCGAGCACCGCCACCTCTGGGGCGACTCCACGCTCGCCCACCGCCTCGATGCCCGGCTCTGGAACGAGCTCTTCGCCAACAGCGGCCCCGAGTTCGTCGAGCTCAAGCTCGCCGAACGCACCGAGCGCCACACCCGCCAGGGGAGTTCGCGCTACCTGCTCGAGCCCAACGTCAAGGAGGGCAAGGGAGGCCTGCGCGACCTGCAGACGCTCTACTGGATCGGCAAGTACCTGAACCACGTCCAGGCGCCCGAGGATCTGGTCGCGACCGGCCTGCTCTCGCCCGAGGAGTTCCGCGTCTTCGCCGACGCCGCCGCCTTCCTCTGGACCACCCGCGTCCACCTCCACCTCCTGAACGGGCGGGCGATCGAGCAGCTGACCTTCGACACCCAGGTCGAGATCAGCGCCATCCTCGGCTACCAGTCGACCGAGGGCCAGCGCTCGGTCGAGCGCTTCATGCAGGACTATTTCACCCACGCCAAGCACGTGGGCGACCTGACCCGCATCTTCCTCGCTGCCCTCGAGGCGCGCCACGTCAAGCCCCGCCCGAGCCTCGGCGCCAAGATCCGCACCGTCTTCGCCTTCGGCAAGGACCCGACCGCCCCCGGCTACCGACTCAAGAACGGCCGGCTCGACTTCGCGGACGAGGCCGCCTTCCGCAATGACCCGGTGAACATCCTGCGGCTCTTCGAGGAAGAGCTCAGCAGCGACACCCCGATCCACCCCGACGCGCTGCGCCGGATCGCCGCGAGCCTCGATCTCATCGACGACGCCATGCGCGCGTCGCCCGAGGCCAACCGCATCTTCCTCGACCTGCTCCTCGGCCACCACAACCCCGAGCGGGCGCTCCGGCTGATGAACGAGGTCGGCGTTCTCGGCGCCTTCATCCCCGAGTTCGGCCGCATCGTGGCGATGATGCAGTTCAACATGTACCACTACTACACCGTCGACGAGCACATCATCCGCACCATCTCGACCGCGAGCCAGATCGAGCGCCGCGAGCTCGTCGACGAGCTGCCGATCGCCACCGACATCATGGCCAAGGGCGTCGACCGCAAGATCCTCTTCGTGGCGCTCCTGCTGCACGACATCGGCAAGGGCTCCGGCCGCGACCATTCCGAGCTCGGCGCCGAGGTCGCCGCCCGACTCTGCCCGCGCTTCGGCCTCGACGCCGAGGAAACCGAGCTCGTCGTCTGGCTGGTCCGCAACCATCTCCTGATGTCCGACGTCGCCCAGAAGCGCGACCTCGCCGATCCGCGCACCGTCCGCGACTTCGCCCAGCTGGTGAAGAGCCCGACCCGTCTCAAGCTCCTGACCGTGCTGACCGTCTGCGACATCCGCGGCGTCGGCCCCGGCGTCTGGAACAATTGGAAGGCGATGCTGCTGCGCGCCCTCTACGGCGAGACCCTCGAGTACCTGACCGGCGGCAGCCAGGCCGCGAGCCGCCCCGAGCGTGAGGCCGCCGCCCGCGCCGCGCTCGCCGACGCCCTCGCCGACAGGCCAGCCGCCGAGGTCGCGGCCGAGCTCGCGCGCCACTATCCGCCCTACTGGCTCGGCTTCGACACCCGCACCCACGCGATCTTCGCCCGCCTCGTCCGCGCGCTCCCCCAGGGCGAACCGGCCATGGAGCTCGAGCTCGACTTCGCCCGCGACGCCACCCGCGCCTGCTTCGCCATGTCCGACCACCCGGGCATCTTCGCCCGCCTCGCCGGCGCCCTGGCCCTCGCCGGCGCCAACGTCGTCGACGCCCGCACCTACACCACGACCGACGGCATCGCGACCGCCGCCTTCTGGATCCAGGACGCCGACGGCAAACCTTACGAGAGCGCCCGCCTGACCCGGCTGCGCAACTCCGTCAACCGCACGCTGAAGGGCGAGATCGTCGCCCGCGACGCGCTCAAGGACAAGGACCGGATCAAGAAGCGCGAGCGCGACTTCATCGTGCCGACCCGGCTCAACTTCGACAACACCGGGTCGGACATCTACACCATCATCGAGGTCGAGACCCGCGACCGCCCGGGCCTCCTCTACGACCTCGCCCGCACCCTCACCGCCAACTCGATCTCGATCGCCTCGGCCATCATCGCCACCTACGGCGAGCAGGCGGTCGACGTCTTCTACGTCAAGGACCTCTTCGGCCTGAAGCTCCACACCGAGTCGAAGCGCCGCACCCTCGAGAACCGCCTCAAGGCCGTGATCGCCCAAGGCGCCGACGGAGCCCGCCGGTGAACCGCCCGATCCGCCTGCTGCCGGCCTTCCTCAGCGTCGGCGCCTGGACGATGCTCAGCCGCGTCCTCGGCCTCCTGCGCGACATCCTGATGGCCACCTTCCTCGGCACCGGCCCGGTGGCGCAGGCGTTCCTGATCGCCTTCACGCTGCCGAACATGTTCCGTCGCTTCTTCGCCGAAGGCGCCTTCAACCTCGCCTTCGTGCCGCTCTTCGCCAAGAAGGTCGAGGCCGGCGAGGACGCCGAGAGCTTCGCCCGCGACGCCCTGTCGCTGCTCGGCTTCGTACTCCTCCTCTTCACCATCGTCGGCCAGATCTTCATGCCGGCCCTCGTCTACGCCATGGCCTCCGGCTTCTACGGCGACGAGCGCTTCACGCTCTCGGTCGAGCACGGCCGCATCGCCTTCCCCTACATCATCTTCATCTCGCTGACGGCGCTCCTCTCCGGCGTCCTCAACTCCGTCGGCCGCTTCGCCCTCGCCGCCGCCGCGCCGATCCTGATGAACGTCGTCATGATCGCCTTCCTCGTCTGGGGCTGGTGGTCCGGCGGCAACATCGGCCTCTGGCAGATCTGGTCGGTGCCGGTCGCCGGCGTCGCCCAACTCGCGCTGGTCTGGTGGGGCTGCGCCCGCGCCGGCATGCCGGTGCTGCCGCGCTGGCCCCGCCTCACGCCGGAGATGAAGCGCCTGACCGTCATCATGGTCCCCGCCCTCCTCGCCGGCGGTGTCGTCCAGATCAACCTGATGGTCGGCCGCCAGGTCGGCTCGTTCTTCGACGGCGCCGTCGCCTGGCTCTCCTACGCCGACCGCCTCTACCAGCTGCCCTTGGGCGTCGTCGGCATCGCCATCGGCGTCGTCCTCCTCCCCGACCTTTCCCGGCGTCTCCGCGCGGGCGACGGCAAGGGCGGGCGCGACGCCATCAACCGCGCCACCGAGTTCACTCTCGCGCTGACGCTCCCGGCCGCCGTCGCGCTGATGGTGATCCCGGTCCCGATCGTCGCCGTCCTCTTCCAGCACGGCGCCTTCGATCACAACGACACCTGGCCGACCGCGCTCGCTGTCGCCGTCTACGGCGCCGGTCTCCCCGCCTTCGTGATGCAGAAGGTGATCTCGCCCCTCTACTACGCCCGCGAGGACACCCGCTCGCCCTTCCGCTTCGCCGTCCACGCGATGATCGTGAACGCCGCCGTCGCCCTCGGCCTCGCGCCCTTCATCGGCTTCATCGCCGCCGCCCTCGGGACGACCGTCGCCGGCTGGGTGATGCTGGCGCAGCTCTGGCTCGGGACGCGCGCCATGGGCGACGCCGCCGAGCCCGACGCCCGCCTCCGCCGCGCCGTCCCGCGCATCGCCGCCGCCTGCGCCATCATGGGCGTGGCGCTCGTCCTCGGCGCGCGGGCCCTCGCCCCCGCCTTCGCCGACCGCCTCGGCCAGTACCCGGCGCTGGGACTTCTCGTCCTGCTCGGCTTCGCGACCTACGTCGTCGCCGCCTTCGCCACCGGCGCCATGCGCGCCGCCGACATCCGCGGCGCCATGCGCCGCCCCGCGACCCCGGCGCCGCCGCTCTGACCTCCGCAGCAGTCTTTTCGCGGCGCGCAGAAGGTGGATCGCCTCGGCGGAGATCGTAAAGGCGGGATGAATCGCCGGCGATGAATGCAAGCGATATCAATAGCTTGAGTTTTGAGCGCACCCCTCCCGCGCCGCCGGCCCGCGCTCCCGCCGCGGGACGAGGCCCCTCGTAGGGGTCTTCCCGAAGCCGGCGTCCCGGCGCTCCCCGCTTGATCCGCCGCCGCGTTTCTCGCATCAGGAAGCGCCAGCCACCGCGAGGGACCATGCACGACACGCCGCTCATCGCCACCCTCGTCGCCGGCTTCGTCCTCGCCTTCCTGTTCGGCTCGCTCGCGCAGCGGCTGCGGCTCTCGCCGCTGGTCGGCTACCTGCTGGCGGGAGTCGCCATCGGACCGGCGACGCCCGGCTACGTCGCCGACCTGCACCTCGCGCCCGAGTTGGCCGAGATCGGCGTGATCCTGCTGATGTTCGGGGTCGGGCTGCACTTCTCGCTCCGCGATCTCCTGTCGGTCCGCGCCATCGCCATCCCGGGCGCGATCGGCCAGATCGCGCTCGCGACGCTGCTCGGGATGGCGCTCGCCTGGTGGATCGGCTGGCCCGTGGCCACCGGCCTCGTCTTCGGCCTCGCGCTCTCGGTGGCCAGCACCGTCGTGCTCCTGCGCGCGCTGCAGGACCGGCACCTGCTCGACACCGACCGCGGCCGCATCGCCGTCGGCTGGCTGATCGTCGAGGATCTGGCGATGGTGCTGACCCTCGTGCTGCTGCCGGTCGTGGCCGGCGCCCTCGCGAGCGGCACCCCGACCCTCGGTTCGATCCTGATGCCGCTCGCCGTGACGCTGGCGAAGGTCGGTGTCTTCGTCGCGCTGATGCTGGCGGGCGGCCGGCGGCTGATCCCCTGGATGCTGCACCGCGTCGCCGGCACCGGCTCGCGCGAGCTCTTCACCCTCGCCGTCCTGACGCTCTCGCTCGGCATCGCCTTCGGCGCCGCCAGGATCTTCGGCGTCTCCTTCGCCCTCGGCGCCTTCTTCGCCGGGATGGTGCTGGCCGAATCCGAGCTCAGCCACCGGGCCGCCGAGGACTCGCTGCCGCTGCGCGACGCCTTCGCGGTGCTGTTCTTCGTCTCGGTCGGGATGCTGTTCGATCCCGCGATCCTGGTCCGGATGCCGCTGGCCGTCGCCGGCACCGTCGCCGTCATCATCGTCGGCAAGGCGGTGGTCGCCTACGCCATCGTCCGGCTCTTCGGCCTCTCGCGCTCGACGGCGCTCACGGTCTCGGTCAGCCTGGCGCAGATCGGCGAGTTCTCCTTCATCCTCGCGAGCTTGGGGATCACGCTCGGGCTGATGGTTCCCGAGGCGCAGGATCTCGTCCTCGCCGGCGCCATCCTCTCGATCGTGATCAACCCGCTGCTCTTCTCCGCCCTCGACCGGATGCGGCGGCCGCACCCCACGGCGACGTCGGCCGCGCCGGACGAGGAGGAGACGCTGGTCCCGACCGGCCTGTCGGGCCATACCGTCATCGCCGGCTACGGCGTCGTCGGGCAGCACCTCGCCGAGGCGCTCACCGCCGGCGGCCACCCGTTCCTGGTCGTGGACGACCGCCCGGAGCGCACCGCCCCGCTCCGGCTGGCCGGGCGGGAGGCGATCACCGCCAACGCCGCCCGCACCGAGGTGCTGGCCGCTGCCGGGATCGAGCGGGCGCGCAACCTCCTCGTCGCCATCCCCAACGTCTTCGAGGCCGGCCAGGTGACGGCGCGGGCCCGCGCCGCCAACGCCGCGCTCCATATCTGCGCGCGTGCCGAGACCGAGGGCGGCGCCCAGCACCTGCGCGAGCACGGCGCCGACCACGTCATCGTCGGCCGTGCCGAGATCGCCGCGGCGATGATCAAGGACGCCTTCGGCCCCGGTCCCGTGCCGCAGCCCGTGGACGCCGGGAACCCGCCGTCCGCGCCGGATGCCGTCGGGCAACCCGCGCCGGCCGGCCGATAGTCGCGAGCGAGGTGCCGTCGGGCCTCGGCTATGGGCCGATCAGCCGGATCGGGACGTCGACGAGCATGGCGGCGAGACCGGGCGTGCCGACGTCGCCGAAGTGGCCGGCGGTCTTGAGGCCGGCGCCGATCAACTGCACGACTTCCGGGGAGCCGGCGAACTTCGCGTGGCTCCCGGCGCTCGAATCGTCGATTTGCGAGAGGTCGATGACCGTGACGCCGAGCCTCTCGAGTTCCTCGGTGTCGGCGGCGCCGACCCGCGGCACGCCGCCCGCGATCAGCCGCGAGATCCGGAGCGCGCCGTCGTCGGCCGAGACGAGCAGGAACATCTTGCGGCGGAAGCGCTCGGGGAGCTGGGCGAGCTGGCTGCGGAAGAGGTCGAGGTCGATGTCGGGCGACGCGAGGATCACCGTCGCGATCCGGCCCTCCGGGTCGAGCCGGCCGGTGTTCGCCGCCTCGACGAAGCCCTCCATGGCGAGGAAGGTGCCCATCGAGTGGGCGAAGACGTCGACGCTCGTCGCCTGCGTTGCGGAGAGGATCGCCGCCGCCTGCTTGAGCTTGGTCCGGGCGACCAGCGCGCTGTTGAGGTCGTAGACGTAGCGGGGCGCCCGCGCGGCCGACGCCCAGGTGAAGAGCACCGGGACGCCCGGGAAGCCGGTGTCGTGCACGAACTGGGCAAGGCGCAGGATCGCGTCGCTGGTGGTGTTGTTGTAGCCGTGGATGAAGAGGAGGAGCCGCCGCTGGTCGCGCGGGCGCTTGGCGAGCTCGCGGTCGACGGCGTCGATGAAGGCGGCGCCGCTGGCGTATACGGCCGGGTCGACGACGGCGAACTCGGTGCGCGGGTCGGGCGGCAGGTGCTCGGGGCGCTCGAGGTGTCCGGAGAGATGGGTCGGCGGCACGGTCACGACGACCGAGGCGAGGCCCAGGTCGGGAGCGCGGCCGGCGCCGTAGAAGGCGCCCGCCGCCTCGGAGGCCTGACGGGTCGTGACAATGAAGAGTTCGCGGTCGGTCGCGGTCGGCACCTTCTCGGCCGGCTGCGCCGGGTTGTCGATGCCGACGAGGTCGGGCGGACGCGTGCAGCTCGCCGCCGTCGTGGCGAGCAGCGCGAGGACCAGCGAGCGACGGGTCGGGTGCATCAGTCGATGATGTTGTAGCCGCCGTCGATGTAGAGCACCTGCCCGGTCATCCGTCGGGCGGCATCGTGGGCGAGGAACGCGCAAGCCATGCCGACATCGTCGATGTCGACGAGGGCGCGCGCCGGGGCCTTCACCTTCGCCGTGGCGAGTAGCGCGTCGAACTCGGGGATGCCCGAGGCGGCGCGGGTGGCAAGGGGGCCGGGGGAGATTGCGTGGACGCGGATGCCCCTGGGCCCGAGCTCGGCCGCGACGTAGCGGACGGCGGATTCCAGGGCGGCCTTGGCGACGCCCATGATGCCGTAGTTCTCCACCACCTTCTCGGCGCCGTAGTAGGTCATGGTGAAGATGGCGCCGCCGTCGGCCATCAGCGGCTCGGCGAGGTGGGCCATGCGCAGGAACGACCAGACCGAGACGTCCATCGTGGTGGCGAAGCCGGCGCGCGGGCAATCGGTGACGCGGCCGCCCAGGGCGTCCTTGGTCGAGAAGGCGATCGAGTGGACGAGGAAGTCGAGCCGGCCCCAGTCGGCGGCGATGCGGTCGAAGACGGCCTCGAGCTGGCCGTCCTGCATCACGTCCATCGGCAGGAAGATCGGTGCCTCGACTTCCTGCGCCAGCGGCTCGACGAAACGCCTCGCCTTGTCATTGAGGTAGGTGATCGCGAGCTCGGCGCCCAGGGCGCGAAAGGCGCGGGCGCAGCCCCAGGCGATCGAGCTGTCGTTGGCGACGCCGACGATCAGGCCCTTCTTGCCTTCGAGGAGCTTCGCCTTCACGTCGGGAAGGGTCATGCGGCGCCTCCGGTCAGAGCGAGGGTGTGGCGGGCGATGGTCAGCTCCTCGTCGGTCGGGACGACGAGGAGGGCGACGCGACTCGCGGGAGTCGAGATGCGGAGGGAGCCGGCCTCGTTGGCGACGGGGTCGAGCTCGGCGCCCAGCCAGGCGAGGGCCCCGGCGATGCGGGCGCGGATCGCCGGGGCGTTCTCGCCGATGCCTGCCGTGAAGACGAAGGCGTCGAGGCCGCGGAGCGCGGCCGCGAGCTCGCCCGCGTGCAGGCCGCAGCGATACGCGAAGTGGTCGATGGCGAGTGCCGCGCCGGGGTCGTGGCTGGCGAGGAGCAGGCGCATGTCGTTGGAGACGCCGGAGAGGCCCTTGAGGCCGGAGTCGTGGTAGAAGAGCCGGGTGACCTCGGCAGGGGCCATGCCCTTCGCCTCGATCAGGTGGAGGACGGCGCCGGGGTCGAGCTGGCCGGTGCGGGTGCCCATCGGGATGCCGTCGAGGGCGGTGAAGCCCATCGTGCTCTCGATGCTCACCCCGTCCGCCATCGCGCACATCGAGGCGCCGCTGCCGAGGTGGGCGGCGATGACGCGGCCGCGGGCGAGGTCGGGTGCGATCTGGCGGAGGCGGCTGGCGATGTATTCGTAGCTGAGGCCGTGGAAGCCGTAGCGGCGGATGCCCTCGTCGTAGAGCGCGCGCGGCAGCGCGTAGCAATCGGCGAAGGGTGGGCGCGTGCGATGGAAGGCGGTGTCGAAGCAGACGACCTGCGGGACGCCCGGCGCGATCTCCATCGCGAGGCGGATGGGGGCGAGGTTGTTCGGCTGGTGCAGGGGAGCTAGCGGCGACAAGGCGTCGAGGCGGGCGAGGATCTCGGCGTCGACCAGCACCGCGCGGTCGAAGTCGGGGCCGCCGTGGACGACGCGGTGCCCGATCGCGTCGACCTCGAGGCCGCCCTGCGTCTGGAACCAGGCGCGGGTCGCCTCGATCGCCGTCGGCAGGTCGAGGACCCGGGTCGGGGACTGGTCCTGGTCGACGAGGGTGGCGCCGGCCCCGTCGGCGGCGCGCAGCCGCGGATGGACGCCGATGCCGTCCATCTGGCCGCGGATGCGACGGCGCGGCTCGCTGTCCACGACGTCGAAGATCTGGAACTTCAGGCTCGACGAGCCGGCGTTGACGACGAGGATCGTGCCGGTCACGCCTTCACCGCCGCCGTCTTGCGCAGCGCGTTGGCGTAGATCGCGGCGACGGCACAGGAGGCGAGCCGGGTGCGGACGCTGTCGGCGCGCGAGGTGAGGATGATCGGCACGCGGGCGCCCAGCACGATACCGGCGGCGTCGGCGTGCGACAGGAAGGAGAGGTTCTTCGCCAACATGTTGCCGGCCTCGAGGTCGGGGACAACGAGGATCTGGCCGTGGCCGGCGACCGGGCCGTCGATGCCCTTGATCGCGGCGGCCTCCGGGCTGATCGCGTTGTCGAAGGCCAGCGGGCCGTCGAGGCGGCCGCCGGTGATCTGGCCGCGCTCGGCCATCTTGCAGAGAGCGGCAGCCTCGATCGTCGAGGGGATCTTGGTCGTCACGGTCTCGACGGCCGACAGGATGGCGACGTTCGGCACGCCCAAGCCGATGCCGGTCCAGAGGTCGATGGCGTTCTGGACGATGTCGCGCTTGGTGTCGAGGTCGGGGAAGATGTTGATCGCGGCGTCCGTGATGAAGAGCGTCTCCGGGTGGCCGGGGACGTCCATGATGAAGACGTGGCTGATCCGCCGCTCGGTGCGGAGGCCGGTCGCGGAGGAGGTGACCTCCTTCATCAACTCGTCGGTGTGCAGGCTCCCCTTCATCAGGAGCTCGCCCTTGCCCTCGCGGATCAGCGCGACCGCGCAGGCCGCGGCGGCGTGGCTGTGCGGGGCGTCGACGATCTCGCGCCCCGCGATGTCGATGCCGTGCTCGTCGGCGACGGCGACGATCTTCGCCGCCGGCCCGACCAGCACCGGATCGATGATTCCCTGCGCCGCGGCGTCGATGGCGCCGCGCAGCGAGGTCTCGTCGCAGGGGTGGGCGACGATCGTCACCGCCGGCGAGCCGTCGCGGGCGGCTGCGATCAGCCGCGCGTGCTTGTCCCTCGTGTCGGCCATCGCTCAGGAGGCCTCGCGGCTGGCGACGAGCCCGGGACCGAGGCCGAAGAGCGCCGCGATGCGGGCGAGCCGGTCGGCGGGTGCGGCGCCGGTCGCCTCGACGACGGTGCGCAGCGCGTCGAAGGCCGCCTGACGCTCCTCCGCCGACTTGGGCATCAGGCCGGGGATGGCGCGGAGCGCGGCCTCCTCGTCGACGACGAGCATCAGATACTGATCGCGGACCAGCGCCTTGAAGGCGGCGAGAGGCATCTGCCGGTTGCAGGAATGCGCGTCGCGGATGCGGACGATCGCGGCGAAGGCGCGCTCGTCGACTGCCCCGCGCGGCATTCCGACCCAGAGGAGCGCCCGCACCAGTGCCTCGGCGAGGCCGCCTCTGGTCATGCCGGCGCGGAGCTCGGCGGTGCGCCGCTCGACGAGGGCGGCGTGCAGTTCGCTGCGCGCAGCCTTGCGCGGGCGTTCCTGGGAGGCGCTGTCGATGCCGAGCGCCGCCTGCAGCGCCGGCGTGCCGTAGACCGCGTGGAACGCCTCTTCGGAAAGCCGCTCGGACGCCCTGCGCCAGGCGTCGAGCCCCTCGACGATCGCCTGCGAGGCGAGCGCCTGCGTGGCGGACAGGGGGTTGCCGGCGCTCGCGGGCGCGCGGCGGCCGCGGACCCGCTCCGCCTCGGTGGCAATCCACGCCGACCATGGATTCTTCTCGCCGAACATCTCGTAGGAGAGGCGCAAGGGGTGCATGCGCCGGATCGCCTCGGCCAGCGGCGGCGAGACCATGGCGCGGACGGCCGGCTGGGCGAAGGCGCGGTAGAGCGCGAGGTTGATCTCCGAGAGCCGCGCCGCCGCCTCGAACTTCCGCTCGTCGGCGAGCGTGTTGCCGCCCATGGCGCGGATGTCGTCGAGGGTGCGGCTCTCGCAGCGCATCACCCACTCGCCGGTGACGAGGTCGGGGTGGTCGACCGCCTCGCCCTTCGGCGTCAGCACCGCCTCGTAGAGGCCGGGCGGCAGCACGTCGATCAGGTCGATGTTGGAGGCGAACTCGTCGTGCTCCTTCCGCGCGACGCCGCCGGAGACGAAGATGCCGAGGTGGCCGACGTGCTCGTGCACCGTGTAGACGATCGTCTGGCCCCAGTTCCGGATGTCGTCCTCGCTGCCGTAGACGTCGAGGATCCAGTCCAGCGCCTGCTGCGGCGGGGTGATGTTGTCGCCCTTGGAGCAGAAGACGACGATGGGCGAGCGAATCGAGCGCAGGTCGATCGCCGTGCCGTCGCGGTCGCGGATCTGGCCCGCAGCGAGGTGGTTGCCGACGAAGAGCTCGTCGACGATCCACTGCATCTCGGCGGCGTTGAGCAGGACGTGCCCGCCCCACCATTTCTCGAACTCGAGGTAGCGCTCGGGCTCGGTGTCGACCTTGGACCAGAGGTTGTACTGCTTGGTCCAGAGCGTGTTGGCCGGGTTCTGCGCCTCGAAGTTCTGCACCAGGGCCGCGCCGTCGAAGATGCCGGCGCCGAGGTCGCCCGCGAGGGCGGTCAGCCACGAGCCGCCGAGGAGGCCGCCGGAATAGCGCATCGGATACTGGCCGCGGACGCCGGCCCAGTAGGAGAGGGGCGTCCCGGCGATGATGATCGGGCCGAAGAGCTCGGGGCGGAGGGCGGCGAGGAGCATCACCGCCCAGCCCGCCTGGCAGTTGCCGATGACGCAGGGCTTGCCGTCGGATTGGGGATGGCGGGCGATGACGGCCTCGAGGAAGCGCGCCTCGGCGGCGGCGATGTCGAGGATGGTCTGGCCCGGCACCGGCTCGGGGAGAAAGCCGATGAAGTAGGCCGGGTGGCCGGCCTTCATCGCCACGCCGATCTCGCTGTCGGCCTTGAAGCCGCCGATGCCGGGCCCGTGCCCGGCACGGGGGTCGACGACGACGAAGGGGCGCTTCCGCGGGTCGATCGTCACGCCCTCCGGTGGGACGATGCGGGCGAGAAGGTAGTTGACGGGCTTCGGCAGGGTACGGCCGTCGAGGACCAGCTCGGCCCGGTAGTCTAGGACGTTCGGCGCCGGCTCGGCGGCGTGGGCTTCGTATTCGGCGGCGCGGCGGCGCATCACGTCGAGGAAGAGGATCGAACGCTGCCAGGCGTCGGTGAGATACTCGATGGTGGCGGCGGCAGTCGGAAGCCGTGGGGTCTCGCGCTCGGCCATGATGCATCACCTCTGATCCAGGACAGGCAGGCGGATTTGCGGGCCACCGTGTGCAGGTGCGAAGGCCGGACGTCAAGCGGCATCGGGTGTACGCTGGTGTACGCTACTGAATGTAATGTTTCCCCGGCGCGGCTGCTGGAGTAGAAGGCCGGGAGTCCGCATCACCGGGAGAACCGTCATGGCCGAGAAGATCGATCCCAACGCCGCGCTGCTGTCGGCGGAGGCGCTGAGAATGTCCATTCTCCAGAAGGAGATGGAAAAGATGGACGTCGAGCGGAAGGCGCGCGAGGCGGAGGAGCGGAAGCTCGCTGATTTCACGCGCGATTTCCTGTCGAAGCACGTGAGCGAGGACGAGATCGCGATGGTGCGGCGGCTGGTCGCGAACGCCGTCAAGGACGGGAAGATGGAGGCGATGGTCTACAGCTTTCCCTCGGATCTCTGCACCGACAGCGGGCGGGCGATCAACAACAGCGACCCGCGCTGGCCGGAGACGCTGCAGGGCAAGGCGAAGGAATTCTTCGAGCGTTACGAGACCCTCGGCAAGCCGCAGGGGTACAAGTTGAAGGCGATGGTGATCAACTTCCCGGGCGGCATGCCGGGGGACATCGGGCTGTTCCTGAACTGGGCGCCGCCGGCGGTCTGATTCGGCTCTCCGCAGCGGAACCGGTCCCCTGGGCTTCGAGGGGACCCCTTCGGTGTTATCAGAGACTTGGACGGTATGGAGAGCGTACAGAAAGCGGCCATACGATTCGCGGCCGGGATCGACGCTCGGGGCGAGGCAGCCTGGCGCGCGGCCGGAGCGAGCCCTTCAATCGGAGCTGGCGTGGAGCCGGCGGGACGAGCGCCGGCGACATGGACAACCTTGCGCGAGGCGTGCGCCGGGTTGACGCAGGCCGCGCGTAGAGACGCGGCCTGGCCGGAGGTCAGAACACCGCGGGGACGACGTTGCGGGCGGTGCGGTCGGGGACGTAGTCGTCGGGCTTCTTCTGGCGCTTGCCGAGCCTGGGCTCGTCGTACTTGACCTTCTCGTAGGGAATCGAGGCGAGGAGGTGGGTCAGACAGTTGATCCGCGCCGCCTTCTTGTCGTTCGAGTCGACGATCCACCAGGGCGCATGCGGCGCGTCGGTGAGGCGAAGCATCTCGTCGTAGGCCCGGGTGTAGTCCCACCAGCGGCGGTAGGACTCGAGGTCCATCGGCGAGAGCTTCCACTGGCGGACGGGATCGTCGATGCGCTGGCGGAAGCGGCGCTCCTGCTCCTCCTCGCCGACGGTCAGGAAGTACTTGAGGAGGATGACGCCCGACTCGGTGAGAAGTGCCTCGAGGTGGGGGATCTCCTTGAGGAAGCTTACGGCGAGCTGCTCGCTGCAGTAGCCCATGACCCGCTCGACGCCGGGGCGATTGTACCAGGAGCGGTCGAAGATCACCACCTCGCCGGCGGCGGGGAGATGCTCGATGTAGCGCTGCATGTAGAGCTGGGTCTTCTGGCGGTCGGACGGCGCGGGCAGCGCGACGACCCGGAAGACGCGGGGGGAGACCTTTTCGGTCAGCCGCTTGATCATGCCGCCCTTGCCTGCGGCGTCGCGGCCCTCGAAGAGGATGACGATGCGGGCGCCGCTGGCCTTCACCCAGGCCTGCAGGCTGGCGATCTCGACCTGCAGCCGGGCGAGCTCGGCCTCGTAGGCCTTGTTGCGCGCCTTCTTCGTGGCGGTTTCGGCGGCGGGTGCCCCCGCCGCCTTCGGCTCCTTATCGCTCTTGTGCTTCTTGCTCATGCGGTTCCTCCTGGGTTGGCCTCGAAGGCGCGCAGGGCGTCTTCGAGATCTTCGAAGATCATGTCGGGCCCGACCGCCGCGAGCAGCCCCGCCCGGTCGAGCAGCCCATACACCTCGGCGTGCAGTTCGGCGAGGCCGAGGCGGACGCCGCGGCCGGCCAGGTCGGCGCGGAACTCCTCGAGCATCGCGGCGGCGGTCGAGTCGGTCTGG
>JAXMDF010000017.1:0-71144 GCA_046348975.1 Amaricoccus sp.
GACCGCAAGGTCAACGACCTCGAGCCCAAGGACCGCGACATCTCGATGGTGTTCCAGTCCTACGGCCTCTACCCGAACCTGAGCGTCTACGAGAACATCCGCTTCCCGCTGCGGGTCCGCCGCGTGCCGGTCGCCGAGCACCGCGAGCGGGTGCTGAAGGCGGCGAAGATGGTCGAGCTGATGGACTTCCTCGACCGGCGGCCGGCGGCCTTGTCGGGCGGGCAGCGGCAGCGGGTGGCGCTGGGGCGGGCGATCGTGCGGCAGCCGAACGTCTTCCTGATGGACGAGCCCTTGTCCAACCTCGACGCCAAGCTGCGGGTCTCGACGCGGGCGCAGATCAAGCACCTGCAGAACGACCTGAAGGTCACGACGATCTACGTGACGCACGACCAGATCGAGGCGATGACGCTGGCCGACCGGGTGGTGGTGATGTCGAAGGGCGTGATCCAGCAGGTGGGCACGCCCACCGAGATCTATGACCACCCGGCGAACACCTTCGTCGCGAGCTTCATCGGCTCGCCGGCGATGAACCTGGTCGACGGCACGATCGCGAACGGGGTCTTCGAGGCGCCGGGGATGCGGGTGCCGGGCCTGCCGGCGCAGGTCTCGGGGCCGATCATCCTCGGCTTCCGGGCGGAGGACGCGGCGATCGTGCCGGTGGGAGGCGAGATCGCCGCGCCGATCTACTCGATCGAGCTGCTCGGCGAGGCGTCGATGATCGCCTACCGCATCGGCGAGGCGCTGGTGGCGGTGAAGGCCGCCAAGGAGTACCGCGCCGAGATCGGCGCGACCGTCCACGCCGCCGTGCCGCCCGCCATCTGCCATCTCTTCGACAAGGGCGCAGGCAAGCGCCTCTGGGCCGGAAACGCGGCCACCAACCTCTGACAGGGAAAACCCGCCATGAAGCTCGCATTCCTCGTGACCGCCTCGGCACTCGCCTTCGCCTCCGCCGCCTTCGCGGACTGCGGCATCGACAAGGGTTCGGTCCGCATCCTCTCCAACGACTTCCCCGCCCTCGGGGTCGTCAACGCCGCGGCCGAGACCTGCGCCAGCCCGACGGTCACCGTGACGGTCAACCAGACCGCCGATCATCAGGACCTGCAGGTGCCGGCGCTGACCACGAACCCGGCGACCTACAGCGTCGCGGTCGTCGCGAACGACTCGATCGTGCCGCTGCTCAACGCGGGGCTCGTCCGTCCGCTCGACGACCTCGTCGCCGAGTACGGCCAGGGCCTGCAGCCGAGCCAGCTCGTCAAGATCGACGGCAAGGTGATGGCGATCGCCTTCCAGATCAACGCGCAGCACCTGTGGCTCCGCCCCGACATCCTCGAGCAGGCGGGCATCACCGCCCAGCCCAAGAGCTACGAGGACGTGCTCGCCGCCGCCGAGGCGATCCGCGCCAAGGGGATCCTGAAGTATCCGCTCGCCGCCAGCGACAAGCCCGGCTGGAACCTCGCGGCGGAGTTCGTGAACATGTACATGGGCTACGGGGGCGAGCTCTTCGAGCCGGGCACCGCCAACGTCTCCATCGACAACGACAAGGGCGTGAAGGCGCTCGAGACGATGAAGGCGCTCGCCGGCTACATGAACCCCGACTTCATCACCTTCGACACCAACGCCATGCAGGCGCAGTGGCAGTCGGGCGAGGTCGCGATCGAGAACGCCTGGGGCTCGCGCGCGACCGGCGTCATCGACCCGAAGGGCAAGGCGCCGGAGATCGGTGCCAAGACGCTCTTCGTCGGCGCGCCCACCGTCGGCGGCGGCACGGTGCCGGCCTCGACCCTCTGGTGGGACGGCTTCACCATCGCCAAGAACGTCTCCGACGAGGACGCCGCCGCGTCGTTCCAGGCCATGGTCCACGCGATCGGCCCCGACACGGCGAAGGCGAACCCCACCGTCGCCGCCTGGCTGATCGCCGGCTACGAGCCGACCCCCGCCGCCCGCGGCGTCATCGAGACGCTGAAGGCCGGCGGCAAGCCCTATCCGATGGTCCCGACCATGGGCATCCTGCACACCGCCCTCGGCGACAACCTGATCGGCTACCTGCAGGGCAGCGAGACCGCCGAGCAGGCGCTCGCCGACGCCACCAAGGCCTACGAGACCGCCGCCAAGGAAGCCGGTTTCCTGAAGTGAAGCCCGGTCCCCGCCACTCCTGAGGAGACTCCCCGTGAAAGGTTCCCGCCCCGAGCAGGCCGTGCTCACCCGCGACACCGACCTGTCGAAGACCGACGCGACGCGCGCCGTGATCGAGGGCATGGTCGACGGTCTCAACGACCACCGCATCGACGACATCGGCCAGTTCTTCACCCAAGGGTTCCGCTGGCTCGGCAACTGCGGCTGCGGCACCAAGATCGGGCTGAAGCAGTTCCAGGACAACTGGCAGCGCCCCTTCCAGGCCGCCTTCTCCGACAAGACCTGCATCGACGAGGCCCGCCTCTACATGGGCGAATGGGCCGCCGCCTTCGGCCGCCAGGAGGCGACGCACTCGGGCGAGTTCCTCGGCGTCCCCGCCACCGGCAAGCGCGTCGAGATCCGCTACATGGACTTCTGGAAGGTCGTGGATGGCAAGATCGTCGACAACTGGGTGATGGTCGACTTCCCGCACGTCCTCGCCCAGCTCGGCGTCGACGTCTTCAACGGCGAGGGCTGGGAAGCCTTCGACCGCGGCGAGAAGACGCCCCCGCGCCCGACCGTCGCCGCCTGAGGAGTTTTCGCGTGACCATCGAGTACCTCAAGCGCGGCAGGCCCGCCGCCGACCGGGCGGAGGACGACGCCAAGGTCCGCGCCACCGTCGAGGGCATCCTCGCCGACATCGAGGCCCGCGGCGACGCCGCGGTCCGCGACTACGCCGAGCGCTTCGACCACTACGCGCCTCCGAGCTTCCGCCTGACGCCGGCCGAGATCGACGCGCTCGTCGCCGAGGTCTCGCCCCAGGACCTCGCCGACATCCGCTTCGCGCAGGCGCAGGTGCGGGGCTTCGCCGAGGCGCAGCGCGCCTCGATGCTGGACATCGAGGTCGAGACCCTGCCCGGCGTGATCCTCGGCCACAGGAACATCCCGGTGCAGTCGGTCGGCTGCTACGTGCCGGCCGGAAAGTTCCCGATGGTCGCCTCCGCCCACATGTCGGTCGCGACCGCGTCCGTCGCCGGCGTCCCGCGCATCGTCGCCGCCACCGCCCCCTTCAAGGGCAAGCCCAACCCGGCGGTGATCGCCGCGATGCACCTCGGCGGCGCGCAGGAGATCCTCGTCCTCGGCGGCGTGCAGGCGATCGGCGCGATGGCGCTCGGCACCGAGACGATCGCGCCCGTCGACATGCTGGTCGGCCCCGGCAACGCCTTCGTCGCCGAGGCCAAGCGCCAGCTCTACGGCCGCGTCGGCATCGACCTCTTCGCCGGCCCGACCGAGACCATGGTGATCGCCGACGACACCGTCGACGCCGAGCTCGTCGCGACCGACCTCCTCGGCCAGGCCGAGCACGGCTACAACTCCCCCGCCGTCCTGGTGACCAACTCGCGCAAGCTCGCCGAGGGCACGCTCGCCGAGATCGACCGCCTGCTCGCGATCCTGCCCACCGCCGACACCGCCCGGAAGAGCTGGGAGGATTATGGCGAGGTCATCCTCTGCGGCGACCACGGCGAGATGCTGCAGGTCGCGAACGACATCGCGTCGGAGCACGTGCAGGTGATGACCGACCGCGACGACTGGTACCTCGCGAACATGCACTCCTACGGCGCGCTCTTCCTCGGCCCGCGCACCAACGTCGCCAACGGCGACAAGGTGATCGGCACCAACCACACGCTGCCGACGAAGAAGGCCGGCCGCTACACCGGCGGCCTCTGGGTCGGCAAGTTCCTCAAGACCCACAGCTACCAGAAGGTCCTGACCGACGAGGCCGCCGCCCGGATCGGCGAGGTCTGCTCCCGCCTCTGCCTGCTCGAGGGCTTCGTCGGTCACGCGGAACAGGCGAACGTCCGGGTCCGCCGCTACGGAGGCCGAAACGTCCCCTACGGGGCCCCGGCGCTGCCGGTGGAGACGGCGGAATAGGCTGCGTGATGGACCTGCCCCGCACCCCCTCGTTCCGCCTCGACGGCCGGCGCGCGCTCGTCGCGGGCGCCTCGTCGGGGATCGGGCTCGGCTGTGCCGTCGCGCTGGCCGAGCAGGGGGCGGAGGTGGTCCTGGCCGCCCGCTCGGCGGCGAAGCTCGACGAGGCGGTCGGGGCGATGCGCGCCGAAGGCTTCGCCGCCGCGGCGCTGTCGCTCGATGTCGCGGACGTGGCGGCCGTCGCCACGGCGGTGGGGGAGGGGGGCCCCTTCGACGTTCTCGTCAACAGTGCCGGGCTCGCCCGGCACGGGCCGGCGGCGGAGACGACGCCCGACGACTTCGACGCGGCGATGGCGCTCAATGTCCGCGGCGCCTACTTCCTCGCCCAGGCGGTGGCGAAGGGGCTGATCGCGGCGGGCAAGCCGGGCTCGATCGTCACGATCTCCAGCCAGATGGGCCACGTCGGCGGCATCGACCGCGCCGTCTACTGCGCCGCCAAGCACGCGGTCGAGGGCTTCACCAAGGCGATGGCGATCGAGTGGGGCCGGCACGGGATCCGCGTCAACACCGTCTGCCCGACCTTCATTCGCACGCCCCTGACCGAGGCCACCTTCGCCAACCCCGAGCGACGGCGCTGGATCGAGGACAAGATCAAACTCGGCCGGGTCGGCCGGGTCGAGGACATCATGGGGGCGGTCGCCTATCTCGCCTCCGACGCGGCGGCGCTGGTGACGGGTACGGCGCAGATGGTGGATGGCGGCTGGACGGCGGATTGAGCGATGGCGAACGAGAAGGTGACATCGGTGGACGTGGCGAAGCGGGCGGGCGTCAGCCAGTCCGCGGTCAGCCGGGTCTTCACACCGGGCGCCTCGGCCTCGAAGGAGACGATCGCCAAGGTCAGGAAGGCCGCCGCCGAGCTCGGCTACCGGCCGAACGTGCTCGCCCGCTCGCTCATCACCGGGCGGAGCCGGATCATCGGCCTCGTGGTCGCCTACCTCGACAACTACTTCTACCCCGAGGTCGTCGAGCGGCTGTCGGTGGCCCTGCAGCAGAAGGGCTACCACGTCCTCGTCTTCATGGCGTCGCCCACGGTCGGCGACGTCGAGAGCGTGCTGCAGGAAATCCTCGACTACCAGGTCGACGGCCTCGTCCTCGCCTCGGTCTCCATGTCGTCGGTGCTGGCCGGGGAGTGCCAGGCGCTCGGCATTCCGGTCGTGCTCTTCAACCGCGACCAGGACGACGCCCGCCTGTCGAGCGTCACCACGGACAACCGCGCCGGCGGCCGGGCGGTGGCCGAGCACCTGATCGGCCTCGGCCGCGAGCGCATCGGCTACATCGCCGGCTGGGAGGGCGCCTCGACCCAGCGCGACCGCGAGCTCGGCCTGCGCGACGGGCTCGAGGCGGCCGGGCGGACGCTCTACGCGCGTGGGGTCGGCAACTTCGAGCATCCGCAGGCGCAGGAGGCGACGCGGCGGATGTTCGACCGGCCCGATCCGCCGGACGCGGTCTTCGTCTGCAACGATCACATGGCCTTCGCGGTCATGGACGTGCTGCGCTTCGAGCTCGGCCTCGGCATTCCCGACGACGTGGCCGTCGCCGGCTTCGACGATGTGCCGCCGGCGGCATGGCCCGCCTACGGCCTCACCACCTATCGCCAGCGCATCAACCGCATGGTCGCCGAGACGGTGACGACGCTGATGGACCGCATTGAGGGCGGCGGCACCGAGCCGCGCCGGACCCAGCTCGAGGGCGCGTTGGTGGTGCGCGGATCGACCCACAAGACCGAAGGGTCCAGGACGTGAACGGCTTCGACGCGAAATGGCGGGACGTCCCGCATTTCATCATCGGCATCACCAGGGAGATCTGGGAGGACCGCGAGATCGCGAGCCTCACGCATCGCTACCGCGAGGGCCTCGTGGTGCGCTCGCCGGCCTCGGTGCTCGTCGGCAACGACCGGATCGTCGCCGCCACCATGGCGACGCTGGCCGAGTTTCCCGACCGCGAGCTCCTCGGCGAGGACGTGATCTGGTGCGAGGATCCGGCGCGAACCACCGCCGCGACCGACGCCTTCCTCTCCTCGCACCGGCTGGTCTGCACCGCGACCCACAGCCGCCCCGGCATGTACGGCGCCCCGACCGGCCGCCGCGTCGCCTACCGCATCCTCGCCGACTGCGCGATCCGCGACGACCACGTCTACGACGAGTGGCTGGTGCGCGACCAGTCGGCGATCGTGAAGCAGCTCGGCTTCGACGTCGTCGACTGGACCCGCGCGCTCATTGCCCGCGAGGGCGGCCCGGAGCAGTGCGTGCAGCCGATGACCCCGGCCAATGACGTCGCCGGGCCCTACGACGGCCGCGGCAACGCCAGCGAGTGGGGCGCGCGCTACGCCGACATCCTCGGCCGGATCATGCGGGCCGACCTCGCGGTCATCCCCGCCGAATACGACCGCGCCGCCAGCCTGTTCTACCCCGGCGGGCAGGACGGCCTCGGCTGGTCCGACGCCGACCAGTTCTGGATGGGGCTGCGCGCCGCCTTCCCGGACGCCGCCTTCCGGATCGAGCACGTCATCGGCCGCGACGACCCGCTGATGCCGCCGCGCGCGGCACTGCGCTGGTCGCTCCACGGCAAGCACTCCGGCTGGGGCCGCTTCGGCACCCCCACCGGCGCCGAGGTCTACGTCATGGGCATGAGCCACGCCGAGTTCGGCCCCTTCGGCCGCGACGGCGGCCCCTCGATCCGGCGCGAGTGGACGCTGATCGACGAGACCGCGATCTGGAAGCAGATCCTGCTCAAGACGGGAGCGGCGCAGTGAAGGGCTTCGATCCGCAGTTCGCCGACCTCCCCGACTATATCCTGAAGATCACCAGGGAGATCTGGGAGGACCGCGGCCTCCGCACCCTCGACCACTACTACGCGCCCGACATCGTCATGCGCTTCCCCTCCGGCATCGTCTTCGGCAACCGGGGCGTGATCGACGGCACCCTCGCCACGCTGGCCGAGATGCCCGACCGCCAGCTCCTCGGCGAGGACGTGATCTGGTCGGGCGACGACGAGGCGGGCTTCCTGTCCTCGCACCGCGTCGTCACCAGCGGAACCCACACCGGCCACGGCGCCTTCGGCCCGCCCACCGGGCGCAGCTTCGCCGTCCGCGTCATCGCCGACTGCGCCGCCAAGGACGACGTGATCTACGACGAGTGGCTGGTCCGCGACTACTCCGGCATCGCGAAGCAGCTCGGCTTCGACCCCTGCGACTTCGCCCGCGCCCAGATCGCCGCCGAAGGCGGCCCCGCGGCGGCGAAGCGCCCGTTCACCCCCGCCGACGATCGACCCGGCCGCTACGCCTCGCGCGGCAACGGCAACGAATGGGGCGCCCGCCTCGCCGACATCCTGACCCGGATCATGGACAAGGACCTGACGGTGATCCGCGCCGCCTACGACCGCGCCGTCCGCACCGAGCACCCGGGCGCCGTCGGCGGCTGGTCCTGGACCTTCGCCGAGACCCAGTGGATGCGCCTGCGCTCCTCCTTCCCCTCGGCGCGCTTCGCCATCAACCACGTCATCGGCCGCTCCGACCCGCACCAGCCCCACCGCGCCGCCGTGCGCTGGAGCCTCGACGGCACCCACGACGGCACCGGCGCCTTCGGCGCCCCGACCGGCGCGCCCGTCCACGTCATGGGCATCACCCACGCCGAATTCGGTCCCTGGGGCCTCCGCCGCGAGTTCACCCTCTTCGACGAGATCGCGATCTGGAAGCAGATCCACCTCCACACCGGGAGCATCGCATGACCGCCCAACGCCCGATCGCGCCGCGCTGGCCCGACCTCCCCGCCTACATCATCGGCGTGACGAAGGAGATCTGGGAGGACCGCGGCATCGCCTCCCTCGAGCAGAGCTACGCCCCCGAGATCGTCGTGCGCTCCTCCGGCGGGGTCAGCGTCGGCAACCGCCCGGTGATCGACGCGACGCTGGCCAAGATGGCGGCCTTCCCCGACATCACCATCCTCGCCGAGGACGTGATCTGGAGCGAGGACGCCAGCGGCCACGCCCTCTCCTCGCACCGCACCATCATCTCCGGCACCCACACCGGCCACGGCGCCTACGGCCCCCCGACCGGCCGCCGCTACCAGGTGCGCTGCATCGCCGACTGCGCCGTCCGGAACGAGATCATCGACGACGAGTGGCTTGTCTATGACACCGGCGACATCGTCCGCCAGCTCGGCCTCGACCCGCGCGCCTGTGCCCGCACCGCGCCGATCCGCCCCTTCACCCCCGCCGACGACCGCCCCGGCCCCTACCGCGGCCGCGGCAACGACAGCGAATGGGGCCAGCGCCTCGCCGACATCCTCACCCGGATCATGCACAAGGACCTGACGGTGATCCGCGCCGAGTACGACCGCGCCGTCCGCACCGAGCACGCCGGCGGCAGCGGCGGCTGGTCCTGGGCCTTCGCCGAGACGAGCTGGATGCGCCTCCGCTCCTCCTTCCCCTCGGCCGCCTTCGCCATCCACCACGTCATCGGCCGCTCCGACCCGCACCAGCCCCATCGCGCCGCCGTGCGCTGGAGCCTCGACGGCACCCACGACGGCTTCGGCGCCTTCGGCGCCCCGACCGGCGCGCCGGTGCACGTCATGGGCATCACCCACGCCGAATTCGGCCCCTGGGGCCTGCGCCGCGAATTCACCCTCATCGACGAAGTCGCGATCTGGAAGCAGATCCACCAGCACACGGGAGACAACGCATGACCACCCTCGCCCTCGACCGCCTGACCGCCGCCGACATGGAGAAGCGGATCGTCCGCTACGGCGACCTGAAGCCCTGCAAGACCGCCTTCATCGACGCCCACACCCCGGGCTCGGACCAGAAGGAAAACTTCACCATCATCGGCGGCGGCGTCTCCGAGTCGCCCGACCAGCACGTCCACATCAAGGAGACCCCGGGCTTCAACATCGGCGCCGCCGGCCAGCCGCCCAAGTGCCGCAACTCGCTGCACTCCCACCGCACCGCGGAGGTCTTCTTCGTCCTCAAGGGCCGCTGGCGCTTCTTCTGGGGCCGCTGGGGCAAGGCCGGCGAGGTCGTGCTCGAGGAGGGCGACATCTTCAACATCCCGACCGGCATCTTCCGCGGCTTCGAGAACATCGGCACCGACTACGGCATGATCATGGCGATCCTCGGCGGCGACGACGCCGGCGGCGGCGTGATCTGGGCGCCGCAGGTCATCACCGACGCGCAGGACCACGGCCTCGTCCTCGGCGCGAACGGCAAGCTCTACGACTCGAAGAAGGGCCAGTCGCTCCCCGAAGGCGTCAAGCCGATGCCCCTCCTGACCGACGAGGAGCTCAAGGCCTTTCCCGAGCCCACCGCCCTCGACGTCGTCCCCGGCTACGTCGCCCGCTACTGGGACCTGATGGCGATGGCCGCGCACGGCCCCGCCAAGGTGATCGGCGCCGACGCCGTCCTCAAGGACAAGCCCGGCTTCGAGGTCGAGCTCCTGACCCGCGGCTCGATCCCCGAGACGGCCTACGCCACCGACCGCCACGAGGTGCTGATGGTGATGCGCGGCCACTGGCGCCTCTCCTGGGACGGCGGCGAGGCGATCCTCGCCCCCGGCGACACCTGCGCCGTCCCGCCGGGCCTCGCCCGCACCCTCGCCCCGTCGATGACCGGCGAGGCCTCGCTCTACCGGGTGCGCAACACCGACGACAAGGCCGGCCCCACGGCGCGGCCCTGACGACCCCGCCCCGCCGGCCCGGGCTTCGGGCCGGCGGGGCGCCTCGCAGCTTGCCGCTCGATGATCCCCCTCGTCCTCCTCCCCGGGATGATGTGCGACGCGCGGCTCTTCGCGCCGCAGATCGCCGCGCTGTCGGCGGGCCGCACGCTCGTCGTGCCGAGCCTGACCGGCGCCGATACGATGGCCGGGCTGGCCGAGGCGGTGCTCGCCGCGGCGCCGCCGCGCTTCGCGCTCCTCGGGCTCTCCATGGGCGGCATCCTCGCCATGGAGATCGTCGCCCGCGCCCCCGGCCGGGTGGAACGCCTCGCGCTCCTCGACACCAACCCGTTCGCCGAGGCACCCGAGGCGACCGCCGCGCGGGCGCCGGGCATGGCGCGGGTCGCGGCGGGCGAGCTCGCCGCGGTCCTCGACGAGATCGTCCCCCGCTACTTCCCCGCCCCGCGCCCGGACCTCGCGGCGCTCTGCCGCGCGATGGGCCTCGCCCTCGGCCCGGCGGCCTTCCTCAGCCAGTCGCGGGCGCTGATCGGCCGCGCCGACCGCCAGCGGGCGCTCGCCGGCTTCTCCGGTCCGGCGCTGGTCCTGACCGGCGAAGTCGACATCGTCTGCCCGATGGACCGCCACGAGCGCATGCACGCGCTGATGCCCGCCTCGCGCCTCGCCGTCATCCCCGGCGCCGGCCACCTTCCGACGCTCGAGGCGCCGGATCCCACCACCGACGAGATCACCCGATGGCTCTCCCGGACCTGACCGACACCCTGCTCGCGACGCTCCGCCGCGTCGACACGCCCACCGGCTGCAACGCCATCGAGGTGGTGCAGGGGCGGCGCGGCGTCGCCGGCTTCACCCGGGGGACCGTCGTCGCCTCGCATCCCTCCGCCCCGGCGATGGTCGGATTCGCCGTCACGGCGAAGCTCGCCGGCGTTGCCCCGCCGACCGAGGCGCCGGAGGCCATCCGCGCCCACCGCATGGCCAGCTGCCGGATGATGGCGGAAGCGCCGCGGCCCGCCGCCGCCGTCGTCGAGGACGTGGACTTCCCCGGCTGCGCCGCCGCCTACTGGGGCGAGATCGACGCCACCGTCCACAAGGGGCTCGGGCTCGCCGGCGCGCTCGCCAACGGCGTGGTGCGCGACCTCGGCGACCTGCCGGACGGCTTCCCCGTCGTCGCGGGCTCGCTCGGGCCGAGCCACGGCTTCGCGCACCTGCGCGAGATCGGCACGCCGGTCCGCGTCTTCGGCCTCGATGCCGCGCCCGGCGACCTCGTGCACGCCGACCGCCACGGCGCGGTGGTGATCCCGCCGGAAGTGATCCCGGCGCTCGCCGGCGGCATTGCCCGGCTCCTCGCCACCGAGCGGCCGATCCTCGAGCCGGCGCGCCGCCCCGGCTTCGACTTCGCCGCCTTCGAGACGGCCTGGACCGGGTTCGAGAATGCCCGCACCTGACCTGCCGATCCCCGAGGCCGCCGCCCGGCTCCGCGACGGCTCGCTCACCTCCGTCGCGCTGACCGAGGCGCACCTCGCGCGCATCGCGGCCCGTGACCTGGCGCTGCACGGCTTCGCGCTCGTCGCGCGGGAGGCGGCGCTCGCCGCGGCGCAGGCGGCGGACCGCGCTCTCGCCGCCGGCGACGATCGCGGGCCGCTCCACGGCATCCCGCTCGCGGTCAAGGATCTCGCCGACGTCGCCGGCCTGCCGACCGCCTGCGGCTCGCGCCGCCCGGCGCCGCCGGCCGTCGCCGACGCGACCGTCGTCGCCCGCCTGCGCCGGGCCGGCGCCGTCGTCCTCGGCAAGCTCGCGACCTACGAGTACGCGACCGTCGGCCCGGCCTTCGACGGTCCGGCGCCGCCGGCGGTGAACCCCTGGGACCGCGAGCGGATCACCGGGGGCTCGTCCTCCGGCTCTGCCGTCGCCGTCGCCGCCGGCCTCGTCCGCACCGCGATCGGCACCGACACCGGCGGCTCGATCCGCAGCCCCGCAGCCTGGTGCGGCGTGGTCGGGTTGAAGCCGACCCGTGGCCGGGTGCCCGGGGCAGGGGTGTTTCCGCTCGCGCCCAGCCTCGACACCGTCGGCCCGATCGCCGCCACCGTCGCCGAGGCGGCGCTGGCCTTCGACGCGATCGCCGACGCCGGGCCGCCGGCCGCCGCGGACCTCGGGCGCGGCATCGCCGGGCTCGGGCTCGGCTACGCCCGCGACTGGTTCGCTTATGACCCGGCGCTCGACCCCCGCGTCCTCGACGTCGTCGACGCCGCCGTGGCAGAGCTCAGCCTGCTCGGCGCCCGAATCGCCGAGGTCGCCCTGCCGGACCATGCGCCGCTCGAGCGCGCCGGGGGCCTGATCCTCGACGCCGAGGCCTGGGCCGTCCATCGCGAGGCCCTGGCGGCGGACGCCGACGGCTACGGCCGCGCGACCCGCGACAGCCTGATGCGCGGCCGCTTGGTCGCCGAGGCCGATCTCGCCGAGGCCCGCCGCGCCGGCATCGCGGCAGCCGCCGCGGTCGACGCGGTGCTCCTGCGCCACCACGCCATCGTCACCGCCGTCAACCTCGCGATGCCGCCGCTGGTCGCGCGCTATCGCGACGGCAGCGCCGGCTGGAACCCGATGCGCACGCTGCCCTTCAACCTGACCGGTCACCCGGCGCTGTCGGTTCCCGCCGGGTTCGTCGACGGGCTCCCCGTCGGGCTGCAGATCGTCGGCCGTCCCGGGTCCGAGGCGCTCGTCTGCCGGATCGGCGCGGCGTTCGAGAATGCGACCGACCACGCGGCGCAGCGGCCGCAGGCCGGGCCGCCGCTCCTCGGGCAGACCGGCCCCGAGGCGGAGGAGATGCTGCGGTCGTGACTGCCGCACATGGCGCGTGTCCCTTGCGCAACGGCCCGCGGATGGCGGGCCGGTGGTTGGCGCCGAGGGTCGTGCACCCCGTCGCGTCCCCTGCGCGTGCTTCGAGCAGCGAAGTCACTCCCCGCGATCACGCCTCGCCGCTCGGGACGTCGTCCGCCGCCTCGTTTCGACGAACCTCCCGCCCCTGCCCGCCCCGCGGACCTCGGGGCGCCCGGCACCCCTCCCGCGCCGCCACGTTCGCTTTCTTCTCTTTCCTTCTACCTCATCGGGCAGTGCCGGGGGGGATCAAAGGGGGGCCGGCGAGGGCCCCCCTTTGGGCCACAGGCGAGCCGCCTGGTCTGAAGAGCAAGGGAGACTCCGTCAGGCCTGAAGGCGGAGCCGCGCATGCGGCGACCGGCGTTCAAAACGCCGCCGCGCCGGCCGAGGCTCTCGATGTCCGGAAAGGGCGAGCACGACCGTTCCGCGGCTACACCACGTCCGGGGACACGACCGTGCACCCCCGGGCACCGGTGAAGAAGTGGTAAATGCTCGGGGGCTGATCCGTTACATATCAATGGCTTGCGAGCATGCTCGACCCCGAGCACCCTCCGGGCGAAGGCCCGCTCCCGGCCTTACGCCGGCGCCTGCGCCTGCATCCGGTCCAGCCGCAGCTGCGCCGCCCGCCGGTGCCCCTCCAGCCCCTCGCTGGCGCTCTGCCGCACCGCCGCCGGCGCCACCGCCTTCACCCCGGCCGGCTCCAGCCACTGGTGCGTCGCGATCTTGAGGTACGTCCCGACCCAGAGCCCGCCGGTATATCGCCCCGCTCCCATCGTCGGCAGCGTATGGTTCGTCCCCGAGCACTTGTCGGAGTAGACGACACTCGCCAGCTCGCCGATGAACAGCGACCCGTAGTTGCGCAGCTTCTTCGCGAACGCGCGGGGGTCGCGGGTATGGACCTGCAGGTGCTCGGCCGCGATCTCGTCGGAATAGGCGATCATCGCCGCCTCGTCCGCCGCGACCACGATCTCGCCGTAGTCCCGCCACGCCTGCCCGGCCGTCGCCGCCGTGGACAGCCCGGCGAGCTGCCGCTCCACCTCCGCCAGCGTCGCCTCCGCGAGCTTCCTGTCGGTGGTGATGAGCCCCACCCGGGTCCGCACGTCGTGCTCCGCCTGCGCCAGCAGGTCGGTCGCGATCATCTCGGCGTCGCCGGTCTCGTCGGCCAGCACGTAGATCTCCGAGGGCCCCGCCAGCTGGTCGATCCCGACCGGCCCGAACACCTGCCGCTTCGCCTCGTTGACGAAGGCGTTCCCCGGCCCGACGATCTTCTCGACCTTCGGCACGCTCGCGGTCCCGAACGCCATCGCCGCGATCGCCTGGGCGCCACCGATCCGGAAGATCCGGTCCGCCCCCGACAGGTGGCACCCCGCGACCATCGCCGGATGCGCGTTCGGCGGCAGGCAGGCGACGACCTCGTCGACCCCCGCGACCTTGGCCGGCACGATCGTCATCACCGGCGCCGACAGCAGCGGATACCGCCCGCCGGGCACGTAGGCGCCGACCCGCTCGATCGGGATCGCCCGGTGCCCGAGGTGCACCCCCGGCAGGATCTCGACGTCGAGCTCGCCGATCGTCGCGCGCTGCGCCTCGGCGAAACGACGGACGTTGGCGATCGCGAACTCGGTGTCCGCCCGCGTCCGCGGCTCGAGCGCCGCCACCGCCGCCTCCCGATCCGCAGCCGACACCTCGAAGCGCTCCAGCCGCACGCCGTCGAACCGCTCGGCATAACGGGCGACGCCGGCGTCGCCCTCGTCCGCCACCGCCTGGAGGACTTCCGCCACCAGAGTTCGCACCGGCGCCTGATCGGAGACCGCGCTCCGCAAGGGCGACTTGATTTCGGACAGAGACGGATTGTGGAGCATGGTTTTGTCACTTCCTGTGCACGGAGACCTCGGCAATGGTTGCTCTACCGTTCGGTGCATACGAATGCAACGGGTTGTTGCGCGGATGTGCCATATCCGGTCCGCAAGATCGTCTTCGGCGCCGAATTCGGCAGCGACGCCGCCCTGTTCAGATGCGGCCCGAGATCGCAGCGCGGGGGGGCGGTCGCCTCGCCGCGGTCGACCGGCTCGTCCACCACGCCACCATCGTCGAGCTCAACGTCGAGAGCTACCGCCGCCGCACGGCGGTCGAGCGCCGAAAAGGGCCGGCACGACCGCCGACCCGCGCGACAATCAACACCGCCGCTGATTGACGCCCCGCGACAATCAAGCTGCGAAAACCCCTTGCTCGCGGCAGGCGCAGCCGCAATGCTAACCACCGCCGCGACACCATCGACTCTCATCCAGATCGTCGCGCTCAGATCATCCTGATTGCCGCGCTACACGGGCCACCGCAACCAAATCTACGCTACAGTGTCCTAAAATGGCCCAAAACTACGATCTCTACTACGATCGATGGGCGCGCACACCGTAGGCCCTCGGCCCGCCGAGGCGAGCATTGCGACCTGCGGCTCGCGCCGATCCTCCGACCGAGGAGGTGGGCCTGCAACGATGCCTCGTCGGCTTTCTGGAGCGAGCTGAATACCCGCCCTACCGTGGCAGGGGCCTCGACGTCCGGACTCTGGCGAAGATGCTGTCGATGGACGAGGCGCGGCTGACGGCGGTTCGCTCCAGCCTTCACCCGAGCCTACCAGTTCGACTTGAGCCACGAGGTGGTGCTGAGTAACCATCCGGCGTGGCTTTCAGCTACCCACAATTGAGGCAAGTTCGGTACGGCGTTTCAGGACCGGGCGAACACCAAGGCCGCCTATCGCGTCTTCTCGAACGAGAAGGTGAGCGAGGACAGGATACTGGCCGGCCACTTCCAGGCCTCCGCCCTGCGCGTCCAGGCCATCGACGGGCCGATCCTGGTGCTGCAGGACACGACGGAATTCTCCTTCACCCGCGCGGCGCCGGAGAAGATCGGCGACCGCCTCAGACCTGTTCGAGCATGGTCTCGCCGGAGCTGACCGCGCACTGGCCGTTGTTTTCCTCGAGGTTGAACACCTTGACCACGCCGTCCTCGGCCAGCAGCGCGTAGCGCCGCGAGCGGTGGAACATGCCGGCGGCGGGGTTGTCGTAGGCCACCCCGAGCGCGGTGGTGAAGTCCGAGGCCGCGTCCGACAGCATGCGGATGCCGGCGGCGGTCGCGCCGCTCGACTCGCCCCAGGCCGCCATCACGTGCGGGTCGTTGACCGCGACGCAGGCGATCTCGGCGATCCCCTTCGCGCGCAGCGCGTCGGCAACGCGGATGAAGCTCGGGAGATGCATGGTCGAGCAGGTCCCGGTATAGGCGCCCGGCAGGCCGAACAGCACCACCCGGCGGCCGGCGAGCAGCCCGGGCCCGGCGACCGGGCCGACCTTGCCGTCGACCTTCTCCAGGAAGGTCGCATCGGGCAGCCTGTCCCCGGTCGCTATCGTCATGCCGTTCCCTTTCGCCGGTTGCGGGTGGACCGCGCCCACATATAGACGGGCGGGACGGGATGCCAACGGAGAAAGCCTTGGATCCGAAGCAGGCGCGGATCTCGACCGGCAAGCAGTGGATCGGGGCCGGGGTGCCGCCCGACCCCGCGGCGGCCGCCGGCCCGACGACCGGCCACGGGGCCCTCGCCTGATGCGGATCATCGGCGGCCGGCATCGCGGCGCCATGCTCGCGGGCCTCGGCGCCGGCGACCCGGCGGCACGGTTGCGCCCGACCTCGGACCGGGTGCGCGAGAGCCTGTTCAACCTCCTCGCGCACGGCGACTACGGCGACCCGCCCCCGCCGGAGGGCCGCCGCGTCCTCGACCTCTTCGCCGGCACCGGCGCCCTCGGGCTCGAGGCCCTGTCGCGCGGCGCCGCCTTCGCCGCCTTCGTCGACCAGGGGGCGACGGCGCTGGCGCTGCTGCGCCGCAATCTCGCCCGCCTCGGCGCCGAGGAGGCCGCCAAGGTGATCAGCCGCGACGCCACCCGCCTCGGCCGCTGCCACGAGGCGCCCTTCGACCTCGTCTTCCTCGACCCGCCCTACGGGCGCGGCCTCGGCGAGCGCGCCGTCGCCGCCGCGCTCGCCGGCGGCTGGATCCTGCCCGGCGGCCTCGTCGTCTGGGAGGAGGGCGTCAACCCTGTTCCGCCCCCCGGCTTGACCCGGCTCGATTCCCGCCGGTATGGCGAGACGATGATCGCGATCCTGCGCTCGGACACCCCGCTGCCGAGCTTCCCCGCATGACCGAAGCTCACCGCCTGCTGCGCGAGGTCTGGGGCTTCGCCGACTTCCGGCCCGGCCAGGAGGAGATCGTCGGCGCGGTCGCCGAGGGCCGCGACGTCCTGGCGATCATGCCGACCGGCGGCGGGAAGTCGCTCTGCTACCAGTTGCCGGCGCTCATGCGCCCGGGCGTGACGCTGGTCATCTCGCCCTTGATCGCGCTGATGCGCGACCAGGTGCGCGCGCTGACCGCCGCCGGGGTCGCGGCCGGGGCGCTGACCTCGCAGTCGGGCCCCGAGGAGACCGAGGCCGTCTTCGCCGCCCTCGACGAGGGCCGGCTCAAGCTCCTCTACATGGCCCCCGAGCGGCTGTCGGCCGCCTCGACGCCCCCGATGCTGCGGCGGATCGGGGTCGCGATGATCGCCGTCGACGAGGCGCACTGCGTCAGCCAGTGGGGGCACGACTTCCGCCCCGACTACCTCCGGATCGGCGAACTGCGCCGCGCCCTCGGCAACGTCCAGACCGTCGCGCTGACCGCCACCGCCGACGCCGAGACCCGCACCGAGATCGTCGCGCGCCTCTTCGGCGGGCAGGCGCCCGCGACCTTCCTGCGCGGCTTCGACCGGCCGAACCTGTTCCTCGAGTTCCGCCCCAAGGACAGGCCGCGCGAGCAGCTCCTCGCCTTCGCCGCCGCCCGCCGCGGCCTCTCGGGCATCGTCTATTGCGCGAGCCGCGCGAAGACCGAGACGCTGGCCCAGGCGCTGCGCGACGCCGGCCACAGCGCCCTCGCCTATCATGCCGGCCTCGACGCCGACGACCGGCGGCTCGCCGAGACCCGCTTCCAGCGCGAGGACGGGCTGATCGTCTGCGCCACGATCGCCTTCGGCATGGGGGTCGACAAGCCCGACATCCGCTACGTCGCCCACGCGGACCTGCCGAAGTCGATCGAGGCCTACTACCAGGAGATCGGCCGCGCCGGCCGCGACGGGGCGCCGGCGGACACGCTGACCCTCTACGGCCCCGACGACATCCGCCTGCGCCGCGCCCAGATCGACGAGAGTCCGTCGCCCATCGACCGCAAGCAGGCCGACCACCGCCGCCTCAACTCCCTCCTCGGCCTCGCCGAGGCGCCGCGCTGCCGCCGCCGGACGCTGCTCGGCTACTTCGGCGAGACGCTCGCCGAGCCCTGCGGCGGCTGCGACCTCTGCCGCGACCGCCCGGAGTCCTTCGATGGCACCGAGGCGGCCCGCAAGGCCTTCTCGGCGGCGCTCCGCACCGGCGAGAGCTTCGGCGCCGAGCACCTGATCGCGATCCTGCGCGGCGAGGCGACCGACAAGGTCCGGACCCGCGGCCACGACCGGCTGCCGACCTTCGGCGTCGGCGCCGACCGCTCGCGCGGGGAATGGCAGGCGATCTTCCGCCAGCTCCTCGGCCTCGACCTCATGCGCCCCGACCCCGAGCGGCACGGCGCGCTGCGGCTGACCGAGGCCGCCCGCCCGATCCTGCGCGGCGACGAACCACTGACGCTCCGCGCCGATACCGTCCGCCGCGCCGCCGCCCGCGGCGAGCGCGGCGAGCGCCGCGCCCTCGCCCAGGTCGGCGAGGAGGACGAGGGGATGCTCGCGGCGCTGAAGGCCAGGCGCCGCGCCCTCGCGGACGCCGCCGGCGTGCCGGCCTACGTGATCTTCCCCGACCGCACGCTGATCGAGATGGCGACCCGCCGCCCCGCGACCCTCGACGCCCTTGCCGGCATCTCCGGCGTCGGCGCCGTCAAGCTCGAGCGCTTCGGCCGCGACTTCCTCGCGGTCCTGACCGGCAGCGCCCCGCCGCCGGTCCACCCGGCGCGGCTCAAGCTCGCCGGCCAGCCGGCCGGCGAGCTGCTCGACCGGCTGCAGGCCGCCCAGGTCGCGCTGGCACGCGGCGCCGACGGACTCGGCAAGCCGCTGGACTGCGCGCCCGCGACGCTGGTGCGCATCGCCGAGACGCGTCCGGCAGACCTTCCCGGCCTCGCCCGCGTGCCGGGCATGGACGAGCGCCGCCTCGAGCGCTTCGGACCGGCGTTCCTCGATATCCTGCGCACGGCCAGCTGATACGCGCGCTGGCTACTCGGCCGGAACGGGCGTATCCTGCTAGGCTGGCCGAACACATGTGGGGAGGGGAATATGCCGGCCTGGAACCTGCAGGGACAGTATATGGAGAGCTGCAACTGCAGCTTCCTGTGCCCGTGCATAAGCTCGAACCTGGCGGCGGCGCCGACCGAAGGCGACTGCAAGGTCGCGATCGCGATGCAGATCGAGAAGGGACAGAAGGACGGGATCCGGCTCGACGGCCTCGCCTTCATCGTGGTGATGCACGCCCCGGGGCCGATGGGGCAGGGCGACATCAAGGTCGGCCTGATCGTCGACGAGGCGGCCGACGCGGCGCAGACCGAGGCGATCGCCGCCATCGCGTCGGGCGCCGCGGGGGGGCCGCTCGCGGGGCTCGCGCCGTTGGTCAGCGGCATGCTGGGGCTGGAGAGGCGCAAGATCAGCTTCGAGATCGACGGCCTGGTGCGCACCGTGACCGCCGGGGACCTGGTCGATCAGTCGATCGCCGGCGTGCCGGGGATACCGGAGCCGACCGAGCCGATCTACCTCGACAACACCCTCCACCCGGCGAACCCGCGGATCGCACTGGCCAAGGCCACGCGCAGCCGCTTCCACGCCTTCGGAGTCGACTGGGAGGACGCCAGCGGCACGCGCAACGGCCACTTCGCGCCCTTCTCCTGGGCGGCCTGACCGCCCACCGCCGATGATGCCGGTCAGGCCCGAGGGCAGGGGCGGGAGCGATCGGTTGATCGCGCTGGCCACGCTGTTGATCATCGCGGCGCTCGCCTGGGTCTGGCTCGTTCGCGAGTCGGCTCGGATGGCGTCGATGCCGGCGCCCGGGGCCATGGGCGGCGGCGCCGCCATGCGGATGGGCGGGGACATGCAGATGGGCGGGGACATGGGCATGGGAGGCGCCATGGCCGGCCCTGCCGGCCCCTGGGATCCCGCCGCCTTCCCGCTGACCTTCGCGATGTGGGCAGTGATGATGACCGGAATGATGCTGCCGAGCGCCGCCCCGGCCATCGCGCTCTACGGCGGACTGGTGCGCAAGCACCGGGCCGTCGGGTCGACGCTGCCTTCGGTCTGGCTGTTCACCGGCGGCTACCTGGCGCTTTGGGTCGCCTTCAGCCTCGTCGCGAGCGCGCTGCAGACCGGCCTCGGGTGGCTGAACCTCCTCACGCCGGCGCTGGCCTCCGCCAGCGTCTGGCTGACCGCGGCGGTGCTGCTGACCGCCGGCATCTACCAGTGGCTGCCGCAAAAGGACGCGTGCCTTCGAAGGTGCCGCGCGCCGCTGCAGTTCCTGCTCTTCCACTGGCGAAGCGGCCGCTTCGGCGCCTTCCGCATGGGCGTCGAGCATGGTGCCTACTGCGTGGGATGTTGCTGGGCGCTCATGCTCCTGCTGTTCGTGGCAGGGGTCATGAATCTCTTCTGGGTCGCGGCGATCGCGGCTTACGTGCTGATCGAGAAGCTCTTCCCGAACGGCCGGCTGATCGCCCGCTTCGCCGGCGCCGGACTTGTTCTCGCGGGCTTCGGGCTGATCTTCGCCCGCGCGTTCCAGCTGCAGACCTGATCGGGTGCGTACGACAGACTCCAAGCGTCTCTGAAACGGACGGATAGGCCAAGACCGGAGGGAGGAAATCGCATGGACGACAACATCAGGACCGTTCGGGATCTCTACGCCGCTTTCGCCCGCGGCGACGTTCCCTTCATTCTCGCGCGCCTTACCGACGACGCGCGCTTCGAGAACAGCGACTCGCCCGAGCTTCCCCACGGCGGCGTCTACGCCGGCAAGGACGGGGTGGCCCGCTTCTTCGACAACATCGCCGGAGCGTTCGAGGTCACGGGCTTCGACCCCGCCGACTACCGCGCCGCCGGGGACGAGGTCTTCGCCTTCGGGTCCTGGTCGTGCATCGCGCGTGCCACCGGCAAGCCCTTCACCGCGCAATGGGCGATGCGCTTCCGCCTCGACGGCGACAAGGTCGCCTTCGCCCACGTCTACGAGGACACCGCCGTCACCGCGGCCGCGCTGCGGAAGTAGCGATCCGCCGGCATCCGTCCGGAGCCGGCGAGGCGCCAGGGCAGTCGCTCGAACGGTTGCGGGTTCGCGGAGAAAGGGCGGCTAGCTGCCTTCGCGGGCCCCGCACTCGAGGCTGCCCCCAGCTGTCCCGGCATGGGTGCGTAAGCCGCGCACAGAACTTAAGTGCATGAAATATAACGTATCTGATCGGGAGCCTTAGCCCGGTGTTCATATTTGGCCGCTCGCGCGGCATCTCCAGCGCTTCAGTACGTCCCGGCGCGGCAGCTTCGGCGGCGCGTCCGCAACCGACTCGAACGGCGGTCGACGCGGGGTCGCGCCGCGCGTGCCGCGATCCCGCGCCGCTTCGGGCGATCCCCCTGCGCGCAGGCGTCTTCGCGCCTTGCCGCCCCGCGCGTTCGCGGCTAAGTCGCGGGGGGCGACAGCTGGCGGACCGGATTCATGACCTCAGGCGACCCGCAGAACCTCGTCTCGACCGAATGGCTCGCCGCGCACCTGACCGCGCCCGACCTGCGCATCCTCGACGGCAGCTGGCACATGCCCGCCGCCGGTCGCGACGCCCGCGCCGAGTTCGAGGCCGGGCACATTCCGGGCGCGCGCTTCTTCGACATCGACGAGATCGCCGACGACCGCTCGGTGCTGCCGCACATGGCGCCGCCGGTCGAGAAATTCGTCTCGCGGATGCGGGCGATGGGGATCGGCGACGGCTACCGGGTCGTCGTCTACGACTCGGCCGGCATGTTCAGCGCCCCCCGCGTCTGGTGGACCTTCCGGCTGTTCGGCAAGACCGACGTCGCCGTGCTCGACGGCGGGCTGCCGAAGTGGAAGGCCGAGGGGCGGCCGCTGGAATCGGGCTGGCCGGTGCTGCGCGACCGCCACTTCACCGCCCGCCGCGACGCGGGGCTGGTCCGCGACGTGACCCAGGTCGCCGCCGCCGCCAAGCTCGGCGATGCGCAGATCATCGACGCCCGCTCCCCCGGCCGCTTCCGGGGCGACGAGCCCGAGCCGCGCGCGGGCCTGCGCTCGGGCCACATCCCGGGCTCGAAGAACGTGCCGCACGCCGAGCTGGTGAACCCCGACGGCACCATGAAGGGCGTCGAGGAGCTGCGCGCCATCTTCGAGGCCGCCGGCGTCGACGTGGCGCGCCCGGCCATCACCACCTGCGGCTCCGGCGTGTCGTCGGCGATCCTCGGGCTGGCGCTCGAGCGGCTGGGCAACCGGTCGTGGTCGCTCTACGACGGGTCGTGGACCGAGTGGGGCGCCTACCCGGACCTCAAGGTCGAGCGCGGATGAGGCACCGGGCGGGGGACCGGGTCGAGGTCGTCATCACCTTCCTCGCCATGGAGGGCCGCCCGGCCTATCCGCGCCCGCACCTGCCGCTCGGACCGGTCTCGGCGCTGATCGCCGCCGAGCGGCCCCCGGCCTGGTATTTCCTCGACCTCTACGACGCCGTCGGCCGCGAGTACGAGTGGTCCGACCGCCACGACGAGCCGCGGGCGGCGCTCGATGCCTTCCTGCACGACCCGGCGGTCACCCTCTACACCTTCGTCCGCGCCGGCTGGCCGCACGGCTTCTTCCTGCTCGACGCGCGCGAGCCCGGCATCGTGGACCTCGGCTTCCTCGGCCTCGTCCCCGAGGCGATCGGGCGCGGGCTCGGGACCTTCCTGCTGCACACCGCCGTGCACATGGCCTGGGACCGGCCCGGCACCGGGCGGCTGACGGTCAACACCAACACGCTCGACCATCCGCGGGCGCTGCCGCTCTACCAGAAGGCCGGCTTCGCGCCGGTGCGGCGGGAGACGCGCGTCCGCGTCCTGACGCGCGACCGCGACATGATCGAGGCCTGAGGGGGGGATCCCATGTTCGAGACGCTGAAGCCGACGCCGCCCGACAAGATCATCGAGCTCCTCGGGCTGTTCCGCGAGGACCCGCGCGCCGACAAGATCGACCTCGGCGTCGGCGTCTACAAGGACGCGGCCGGGCGCACCCCGGTGATGCGCGCGGTCAAGGCCGCCGAGGCGCGGCTCCTGAAGGAGCAGGACACCAAGGCCTACGTCGGCCTCCTCGGCGACCCCGACTTCGTCCGCGCGATGGCCGAGCTCGCCCTCGGCGACGCGGTGCCAGCCGAGCGCCTCGCCGGGGCGCAGACGCCGGGCGGCACCGGCGCGATCCGCCAGCTCTGCGAGCTGATCCGGCGCGCGAATCCCGACGCCACCGTCTGGCTGTCCGACCCGACCTGGCCGAACCACCCGGCGATCCTCGGCTACGTCGGCATCCCGGCGAAGACCTACCGCTACTTCGACGAGGCGACCCGCGGCGTCGACTTCGCCGCGATGATGGCCGACCTCGAGGGCATGCAACCCGGCGACGTGCTCCTGCTGCACGGCTGCTGCCACAACCCGACCGGCGCCAACCTGTCGCTCGACCAGTGGGCGGCCGTCGGCGAGCTCGTGCTGCGCAAGGGCGCGGTGCCGCTGATCGACCTCGCCTACCAGGGCTTCGGCGACGGGTTGGACGCCGACGTCGCCGGGGTCCGGGTGATCGCCAAGGCCGTGCCCGAGCTGATGCTGGCGGTCAGCTGCTCGAAGAACTTCGGGCTCTACCGCGACCGCGTCGGGGCGGCCCTGGTGCTGTCGCCGGACAAGGCGACGGCCGACGTCGCGCGGATGAACCTCGCCTCGCTCAACCGCCTCAACTATTCCTTCCCGCCCGACCACGGCGGCAAGGTCGTCGCGCTGATCCTCGGCGACCCGGCGCTGAAGGCCGACTGGATGGCCGAGCTCGAGGCGATGCGGCTGCGCATGCTCGAGCTGCGCCAGGGCCTCGCCGACGCGCTGCGCCGCGAGACCAACTCCGACCGCTTCGACTTCGTGGCGAAGCACCGCGGCATGTTCTCCAAGCTCGGCGCCAGCCCCGAGCAGGTGCTGGCGCTGCGCCACGACCACGGCATCTATGCGGTGGGCGACAGCCGGATCAACGTCGCGGGCCTCCCCGCCGATCGCCTCGACCGGATCGCCCGCGCGCTGGTGGCCGTCGGCGGCTGATGCCCGTCCCCTTCGTCGGCCCGGAGGACATCGCCGGCCGGCTCGACTGGAACCGCATGGCCGACGCGCTCGCCGCCGGCCTCGGTGGCCCGCCCGCCGCCGTCGCCGACACCTTCGTCGGCCGCGGCCCCGACACGCTGCTGACCCGCTCGGCCTGGACCGACGGCCTCGGCGCCGCCACCAAGGCCGTCACGGTCATGCCCGGCAACCCCGGCCGCGGCGCGCCGTCGGTGCAGGGCGCGCTGCTGCTCTTCGACGACGCGGGCGGCGGCATCGAGGCGGTGCTCGACGCGGGCCTCGTCACGCGCCGGAAGATCGCCGCCGACTCGCTCCCGCCGCCCGCCCGCTGGCGCCACCCGCCCCGCGCCGCCTGCTCGTCATCGGTGCCGGCGCGGTGGCCGCATCCCTCGTCGAGGCCTACCGCGCCGGCTTCCCCGGCATCGCCGCCGCGGTCTGGAACCGCACGCCGCCCCGCGCCGCCGCACTCGCCGCCGAGACTGGGGCCGAGGTCGCGACCGACCTGCCGGCGGCCGTCGCCGCCGCCGACATCGTCGCGACGGCGACCATGGCGACCGAGCCGGTGCTATGCGGCGCCTGGCCGCGTCCCGGCCAGCACCTCGACCTGGTCGGCGCCTTCCGCGCCGACATGCGCGAGGCCGACGACGCGGCGCTGCAACGGTCGCGCATCTTCGTCGACAGCTTCGATACCACGCTCGCCCACATCGGCGAGCTCCGCGACCCGCTCGCCCGCGGCGTCATCGCCCGTGCCGACGTCCTCGGCGATCTCGCCGACCTGGTCGCCGGTCGCCCCGGCCGCCGCTCGCCCGACGAGATCACGCTCTTCAAGAACGGCGGCGGCGCCCACCTCGACCTGATCGTCGGCCGCGCGATCCTCGCCGCCTGGCGCGGCTGATCGCGCCGCGAACGATCTCCGGGGGTCGGGCAAGGGTTGAAATCCGGTAAATGCCCGAACCTGAAATTATGCGATTACAATGGCTTGCAAGGGCGCTCGAGCTCGGGCAGGTTCGAGCAGCCCCTTCTCCTCCGGGTCCGCAACCGGTTGCCGCCCGCTGCATCGCCGGGCGCGCGGGCTGTCCCCCGCGCGCCCGGAACCGCGCGATCAGGCCTGGCCGACGTCCGGCTCGGGGTCGAAGAGCGCGCGCTCGGTCGGATCCTCGCCCTCGCCGTTCAGCACCCGGTGGGCGCGGGCGCGGTCGATGTCGCCCTCCCAGGCGGCGATGACCACGGTCGCGACGCAGTTGCCGACGAGGTTGCCGAGCGCCCGCGCCATGCCCATGAACCAGTCGACCGAGAGGACCAGCACCAGCCCGATCGCCGGGATCACCGGTACCGCCGAGAGAGTCGCGGCGAGCACGACGATCGCCGAGCCGGGGATGCCGTGCGCGCCCTTGGAGGTCAGCAGCGCGACGCCGAGGATCAGCAAGAGGTCGCCGAAGGCGAGCGGCGTGTTGGTCGCCTGGGCGATGAAGACGGTGGCGAGCGTCAGGTAGATCGAGAAGGCGTCGAGGTTGAAGGAGTAGCCGGTCGGGATGACGAGGCCGACGGTCGAGTCCTTGATCCCCATGTGCTCGAGCTTCTTCATGATCTGCGGCAGCACGCTGTCCGAGGAGGCGGTGCCGAGCACGATCAGCAGCTCCTCGCGCAGGTAGCGGACGAACTTGACGATCGAGAAGCCGGCGAGCCGCATGATCAGCCCGAGGATGCCGAAGATGAAGAAGAGGACGCTGGCGTAGTAGAGGACGACGAGCATCCCGAGCTGCTGCAGCGAGCCGACGCCGTACTTGCCCACGGTGTAGGCGATGGCGCCGAAGACGCCGAGGGGCGCCAGCCGGACGATGAAGCCGATGATCCGGAACAGCACCTCGGTGACCCGCTCGATCATCTCCGCGACCGGCTTGCCGCGCTCGCCGACCAGGCTGAGGGCCGAGCCGAAGAAGACGGCGAGGATCAGCACCTGCAGCACGTCGCCGTCGGCGAAGGCGCCGACGAAGGTCGAGGGGATCAGGTTGAGCAGGAAGTCGACCGCGCCGTGGATCTCCTTCGCCCGCTCGGTGTAGGTGTTGAGCGCGCTCGCGTCGAGCGAGGCGGTGTTGACGTTCATCCCGTGCCCGGGACCGAAGGCGTAGGCGACCACGATCCCGAGGATGAGCGCGATGGTGGTGACGACCTCGAAGTAGACGATGGACTTGACCCCGACCCGGCCGACCTTCTTCAGGTCGCCGGCCGAGGCGATGCCGTGGACGACGACGCCGAAGACCAGCGGTGCGATGACCATCTTGATCAGCTTGATGAAGCCGTCGCCGAGCGGCTTCATCTGCGCCGCGAAGTCGGGCCAGAACGCCCCGACGACGATGCCGAGGACGAGGGCGGCCATCACTTGGCCGAAGAGGGATTTCATGAAACGGGGCATGGGATCCTGTCGGAGATGGAGGCGAAGGTGGCGGGCGGCGCGGGGCCGCCCGCGGCGTGGTCAGCTGCGGCCCGCGCGCCGCATCAGGGTGGTGTAGGCGACGGCACCGGCGATGGCGCCGATGACCCAGCCGAGCGCGTTCTCGGGCAGCACGTGGAAGAGCTGGGTGCAGAGCTCCCACCCGATGGCGATCGCGCCGGAGATGGCGAGGGCGCGGAGGCCGACCTTGTTCCAGCCGCCGTCGTAGTGGTACCGGCCCGACGGCGCCATGGTGTAGAGCTCGGGCGTCTCGACCTTCTCGCGCTTCACCAGGTAGTAGTCGGCGACCATCACCCCGTAGAGCGGCGCCAGGATCGCGCCGAAGACCGACACGAAGATGGTGATCGCGTGGGGGGAGTCGACGAAGATCCACGGGCAGACCAGGACGGCCAGCACCGAGGTGATCAGCCCGCCGCGCTTGAAGTCGACGTGCCGCGGGAAGAGGTTGGCGAGGTCGTAGGCCGGCGAGACGAAGTTCGCGACGATGTTGATGCCCATGGTCGCGATGATGAAGGTGATCGAGCCGATGAAGACCGCGACCTTGTTGTCGATGCGGGCGACGATCTCGACCGGGTCCATGATCATCTCGCCGAAGACCGAGATCGAGCCCGCGGTGACGATGACGACGATGATCGAGAAGACCAGGAAGTTGACCGGCAGCCCGAGGAAGTTGCCGACCTTCATCTGCTGCTCGGACTTGCCGAACCGCGAGAAGTCGCCGAAGTTCAGCAAGAGCGCCGCGAAGTAGCTGACGACGAGCAGGAGCGCGTTGATCATCCCGCCGATCGTCGCGGCCCCGCTCAGCGCCTTGTCGCCGAGACGCATGTTCAGCGCCCCGAAGCCCGCGTGGTAGAGGATCCAGGCCATCAGCGCGAACATGACGAGATAGACCGCCGGGCCGCAGAAGTCGATGAACTTGCGGATCGTCTCCATGCCGCGCTGGAAGATCAGCAACTGCCCGAGCCACATGATCAGGAAGCTGATCCAGCCGAGCGCGTTCAGCCCCATGAAGCCCGAGCCCTGCCCGAGCGCGGCCGCCGACGGGATGAAGAGCAGGATGATCGTCGCCACCGCCTTCGAGGCGAAGTAGGTCTGCACGCCGTACCAGACGATGCCGACGACGCCGCGGATGACGGCGGCGAGGTTGGCCCCCATGACGCCCATCGAGACCCGCGCCATCACCGGGAACGGGATGCCCTCGCGCAGCGACGGCCGCCCGATCATGTTCATCAGCACGTAGACGACGAGGATGCCCGCGGTCATCGCCAGCAGCACCTGCCAGCCGGTCAGGCCGAACAGGAACAGCGAGGCGGCGAAGGTGTAGCCTCCGACCGAGTGGACGTCCGACATCCACATGGCGAAGATCGAGTAGCCGGTCCAGGTGCGCTTCTCCATCGGCACCGGCGCGAGGTCCTCGTTGTAGAGGTCCGGGTCGGCGGCGACGCTGCCGACGTAGTGGGTTCCGCCGGTCATGCCGGCATTCCCTGTAGAGACGTGAGCCAAGTCCAACCTCCTGTCTGACTGCACGGCGTCCGCTCCCGGCGTTGGTGCTCTCGCGGCGCCTCGGTGGTCTTCCGGCCATCCGGCGGGCAGGCCGCCCGCCGCCTTCCCTGCGCTTCCCCGGTTCGACGCCCTTGCGCCGGCGCCTCTGAAACGCTATCTGGCATGTTAGTTGGAATTTCTGCAGGCATGCAACGGGGATGCTCCTGAAGCACCTTCAGGATAGTCCTGAAAATGACGGGAGGATGGAAGCGATGAATCGCGAGGTCGCCGTCGGCGAGGCGCTGCAGGCCGACCAGGCCTACGCGCGACTGGTCGCCGTGCTGCGCGACGGCACGCTCGGGGCGGGCCAGTTCGTCTCGATGCCGGGGCTGGTCGCGATGCTCGACCTGCCGCTCGCCGCGACCCGCGAGGCGGTCAAGCGTGCCGACGTCGACGGGCTGGTCAGCGTGCTGCCGAAGCGCGGGGTGCTGGTGATGCCGGCCTCGCCCGAGGCCACCCGCGACTGCATGGACCTGCGCGAGATGCTCGACGCCGAGGGCGCGCGGCGGCTGGTCGCCCGCGGCGGCCCCCTGCCCCTCGCCGATCTCCGCCGCAGCCACGAGGCGCTGGTCGAGGAGGCCGAGCGGGCGATCACTCCCGACCTGCCGCGCCGGGCGATCGCCACCGACCTGACGCTGCACGACGCGCTCGCGGCCGGCCTCGCGAACCCCCTGGCGGCCGAGGCCTACCGGGTCAACCGCGACCGGGTGGCGGTGATCCAGAACGTGCGGCCCTTCCTGCCCGACCGCATCGTGCCGGCGATGCGCGAGCACCTCGCGATCATCGACGCCCTCGAGCGCCGCGACGCCGAGGCCGCGGTGGCGGCGATCGCCGTCCACTACCGCGCGACGCTGCGCTGGTGGGGCGTGACCGTGTGACGCTCGCGCGAATGCCCGGTCGGATACGAACCGCGCTCGATACCGGCGAGCCACGAGCGGTCATCATGGCGATCGACTCTGCCGTTGCCCGCCGCCCCCGACCGTGTACGTGATTCCGGGCGAATCCCGGGACAGGGAGAGTATGCGCCATGGCGGTCGACCGACGGCAGGTGCTGCGCCTCAACATGCCGCCGTGGCAGGGTGGGGATCGACCGAACTATCTGATCGGCGGACGGGTGCTCGCGGCGATCGCGCCGCAACACCAGGGACCCGAGGAGAGGCAGACCGCGCCGCCTGCGCCACCGACGCAGTGGCAGGCGAGACCGAGTCGACGACATGGGCGACGAGCCGTCACCGAGGACGCCATGACTACGCCGATCGGGACAGCTGGACCTGGCTGGTGGATTGCGTCCCTGCGCGTGGCGTAGCTCGGGGCGTGCGGAGCCAATCCCCGCGATCACGCCACGCCGCTGCGACGTCGTCGGCCGCCCCGTCCCGACGAAACCCCGCGCCCCTCTCGCACCGCCACGTTCCCTTTCTTCCCTTTCTTCCCTTTCTGCCGCATCGAGCAGTGCCTGGGGGGATCAAAGGGGGGCCGGCGAGGGCCCCCCTTTGGGCCACAGGCGAGCCGCTGGGGATCGAAGAGCAAGGGAGATCCCGTCGGGCCTGAAGGCGGAGCCGCGCATGCGGCGACCGGCGTTCAAAACGCCGCCGCGCCGGCCGGGCTCTCGATGCGCAAGGAAGGACGAGCACTGCCCGTTGCGACAGCTACACCACGTCCCGGGACACGATCCGGCTTGGCGTGGCCCATTCCTTGACGACCGGTTAAATTCCGCAATGTTTTCTCTTAAAGAGAGCTCTGCAGAAGTCTTCCGGTCGTGGCCTGGGCCCCCCAATGCCCCCGGACAACGGTTGAAATCCGGTTAATGCCGGGCCCTGAATCCAGGTGATTTCAATGGCTTGATCTAGGTGCTCGACCCCGAGCACCCCCCGGGCAAAGCGGCGCTTCGTTCGTGGCCCGGCCTTTTCGCAGAGGTCTCTTAAATGTCAATTTGTTGACGGTTGCCCGATACCTCCCCGCGGGCTCCCTCGCCACCTCCGGAACGGCCCCCGCCGGCCGAGTGCCAGCATATCGCTTCGGGTGGCGCCCCTGCACGTGCTATGAATGCGGGATGCTGCCCGGAGGCGACTCATGCCCGACCCGACCGCGGCGCTCCGCGCGCGCTTCAGCGAGGTGGTGACGGACGAGGCCGATCTCAGGGCGACGACCGGCGCGGCGCACCAGCGCGCCCTCGACAAGGTGGTGCGGGTGATCGACGACCATGCCCGCCGGTTCATCGCCGCCTCGCCCTTCGTCTTCATCGCCACGGCCAGCGAGGACGGCACCCTCGACGTGTCGCCGAAGGGCGATCCGGCGGGCTTCGTGCAGGTGCTCGACGAGCGCACGCTGGCGATCCCCGACCGGCCGGGAAACCGCCGCTACGACACGTTCCGCAACCTGATGAGCAATCCCTCGGTGGGGCTGATCTTCGTCGTGCCGACGATCGGATACACGATCCGGGTCGCCGGCAGCGGCATCGTGGTGCGCGACCCCGCGCTCATCCGGTCGATGGCGGTCAGCGGCCGCGAGCCCGACCAGGCGCTGGTGGTCGAGGTGACGCGGGTTCTCAGCCACTGTCCGAAGTGCATGGTCCGCTCCGGCCTCTGGCGCCCCGAGGCCTGGCCCGATGCCTCCGACGTCCCGAGCTTCGCCGAAACCCTGATCGCCCACGCCCGCCTCGCCGAGGACGTCGGCGAGGTCGAGGCGTCGATCGAGGAGGGCATCCGGACGCGGCTCTACTGACAGGCCGCCAGGCCGGACAGCCGCTTCCCGTCAGATGAAGGCCGCGTTGGTCTCGAGCAGCCCTGCCAGCTCGTCGCCGCCGACGCCGAGGAAGAGCACCCCGTTCCCGTCGCCCAGGTCGAGCCAGGCGTTGCCGCCGAGGTCGGTGACGCGGTCCTCGAGGTCGTGGACGCCGAGGTTGCCGAGGCCGTTGATCCCCTTGCCGATCTCCAGCCGGTCCTCGGCGCCGAAATCCGTGATCGTCTCGTTCCCGAACGCGCCGCGGATCTCGAAGACGTCGGACCCGGCGCCACCGGTCAGCACGTCGTCGCCGGCGCCGCCGACCAGCCGGTCGTTGCCGTCGCCGCCGTCGAGCCAGTCGTTGCCGCGGCCGCCGAGGAGCTTGTCGTTGCCGCCCTCGCCGTAGACGACGTCGTCGCCGCGGCCGAAGTCGTCGTTGGCGGTCAGGACGTCGTTGCCGTCGCCGAGCCGGATCAGGTCGTCGCCGCCGCCGCCCTCGACCTTGTCGTTGCCGGCGCCCGTCACGATCACGTCGTCGCCGTAGCCGCCGCTGACGGTGTCGTTGCCGAGCCCGCCGCGGATCGTGTCGTTGCCGTTGCCGCCGTCGAGCGAATCGTCGCCCCGGCCGCCCAGCAGCAGGTCGTCCCCCTGGCCCCCGGTCAGCACGTCGTTGCCGAGACCCCCGATCAGCGAATCGTTGCCGTTGTCGCCGATCAGCGTGTCGTTGCCGGCCCCGCCGCGCAGGACGTCGTCGCCGTCCTGGCCGCGCAGCCGATCGTCGCCGGCGTCGCCCCAGAAGCGGTCCGACCCGAACGAGCCTTCCAGCGTGTCGTTGCCGGCGCCGCCGTGGATCTCGTCCACCGCCAGCATCTTCGCGTCGCGCCAGGCCGAGAACGAATCGTCCTGCGGCGTCGAGGCGTCGCGGTGGGTCAGCCAGCGCACGTCGAGGAAATCGTCGCCCGAGCCGCCGTAGAGCACGTTGGACCCGCCGCCGCCGTGCAGCATGTCGTTGCCGGCGCCGCCGTGCATGAGGTCGTCGCCCTCGCCGCCGCGCAGCGTGTCGTCGCCGGCGCCGCCGTTGATCAGGTCGTTGCCGTCGCCGCCGTACACGAGGTCCTTGCCGCCGCCGGCGTCGACCAGGTCGTCGCCGTCCTGCCCCCACAGGACATCGGCGCCCCTGCCGCCGTAGACGAGGTCGTTGCCGGCGCCGGCCATGATCACGTCGTTCCACTTGCTGCCGACGAGCAGGTCCGACGCCGCGCCGCCGGTCAGCGTCACTCCAACTGCCATTCCCGAACTCCCCTCCGTTCGCTCGCCGGGCACAGCGGTTTCCCGCGCGCCACCGGCTTGGCGCCCTTTGGACACCGGCGCAGGTCAACGCCGGGTAAACGGCGGGACGGCCGCGTTAGGAAAGAATACGAACTTCTAAATGCGCTTGTTGCAAATGCGAATTACAACCAATGGGCGAATTAGTATCTCGTTTACGCGCTGGCCGGCATTCAGGGCCCGGCGAGGGATCGCATTGCGAGGAGGGGGATATCCATGGCCACCATACCCGGGGGCGCATTCAACGATTTCATCTTCGGGACGTCGTCGGCCGACTTCATCATGGCCGGCGCCGGCGACGACAACGTCATCGGCGGCAGCGGCAACGACCGCATCGACGGCGGCGACGGCAACGACACGCTGAACGGGGGCAGCGGAGACGACAATATCACCGGCGGCGCCGGCACCGACATGCTGATCGGCGGCAGCGGCAACGACCTGCTCGACGGCGGCGACGGCGCCGATACGCTGCTCGGCGGCGACGGCAACGACACGATGCGGGGCGGCGCCGGCAACGACCTCCTGTCGGGCGGCACCGGCGACGACCGCATCGACGGGGGCCTCGGCGACGACGTGCTGCAGGGCGACGCCGGCAACGACACGCTCTACGGCGGCCTCGGCGACGACCACCTGCTCGGCGGTGCCGGCAACGATGCGCTGATGGGCGGCGCCGGCGACGACCTGCTCGAGGGCGGGGCCGGCAACGACACGCTCGACGGCGGTGCCGGCGACGACGTCCTCTACGGCGGCACCGGCAACGACCTCTTCGTCTTCTCCGGCGGCGGCGACGTCGTCATGGACTTCGCCGAGGGCGACATGCTGCAGATCTCCAAGAGCCTCGACGGGGTGGAGCTCGGCTCGGCGCAGGACGTGGCGGACTTCGCCGTCGACCTCGGCCAGGCCGGCACGCTGATCGACTTCGGCCAGGGCGACAGCGTGCTCCTGAACGGGGTCTCCTACGACCAGATCGTCGCCGACCCGACCAAGTTCATCTCGCTCGCCTGATCCATGCGGGAGCCGGCGCGGCCGCGTCGGCTTCCCCTTGTCCGAGGCTTTCATGAACGTCCGAGCAGCCCAGTCCGCGACGGCGAGGGTCATCCCGCTGCCGCTCGTCCGCCGCCGCCTTGCCGAGGCGTCGATCGTGCCGATCGCCCCCGAGGTCACGGCGATCCTGTTCGATTCGCCCCCCGAGCGCGGGGCGTCGCGCCAGCGCCTGACCGCGCTCTTCGCCGGCCAGCCGCTCGTCGGGCCGTCGATCTCGACGAGCCTCGAGCTCCGCTCCGGCGGCCGCCGGCACCTGCTCGTCGTCGGCCGCGGCGCCGCCGCGCTCACCGGCACCACCGTCACGCTCGCGCTCGGCGCCCGGCTCGCGGCGATCCTCGACGGCGACTGGCTGCAGCCGCCGATCGCCGACGGCGCAGCCCTCGTGCGCGGCCTCTCCGAGGAGGGCCGCCGCCGCCTGCTGAAACTCTTCATGACCACCGGCGCCTCGCTCTTCGGCCGCGGCTCGCCCGGGTTCGCCGCCGCCGCCCGCCGGCTCGCCGAGACCGTCGCCGCCGCGGCGCTGGCCCCCGCGAGCTGGTGCCCGCTCGGCGCCGGCGCCCGCCTCGTCAGCTGGCGCCTGGCGGCCGACCTAGCCGACGCCGTCCCCGAGGAGCTGATCGCCCTCGCCTCCGACCGCGTCGCCCGCCTCGACGGCTGGCAGGCGATGGTCGAGACCGCCGGGACGCGGCGCATCCTGCACCTCTGCCTGCCCGCCGGGCCGGCCGGCGAGACGACCCTCGTCGGCCTCGGCCCCGCCCAGGTCCACCTGCGCGTCCCCGGCGCCGACCTGCCGCCGCAGCCGCTCGCCCCCTGGCTTGCGCGCCGCGGCGCCGAGGTCGCCGAATGGGCGGCCGCCCTCCTTGCCGCCCGCGCCGCGTCCGACCCAATCGCCGCCGCCCTCGCCCGCGAGCTCCGGCAGGCCTGCCGCGCGCCCCGCGCGACGCTGCGCCACCTGTCGGCGACGCCCGCCGGCCTCCTCTTCGCCGCCGAGCTCGACGACCCGGAAGGCCTCGTCCGCGCGCTCCGCTTCGAGCGCGGCGGCGCGGCCGTCGAGGTCGCGGCCGGGCCGTCGGCCACCGGCTTCGCCGCGCTGCCGCCGGGCGACCGCTGCCGCCTGTCGCTCGTCCACTGGTCCGGCCGCCTCGCCCTCGTCCACGAGGGCGTGCCGGCCGCGGTCGCCCATGACGTCCCCGAAGCGCTCGCCGCCGACCCGGCCGCCGTCGCCCACGCCTGGCTCGGCCTGCCCGGCCTCGCGGCGACCGGGGTCGAGAGCTTCGGCACGTCCGCCGACCCGCTCCTCGCCATCGTCGCCCCGGTTCCCGCCAACCTCGACCTGATCCGCGCCCGCGCCGCCGCCGTCTTCGCCGAGCCGAAGGGCCGCGCGATCGAGCTCGTCTACCACGTCCGCCCCGGCCCGCTCGCCAGCGCCGCCCGCGCCGCGATCGCGCTCGCCGAAGCCGTCTACGGCATCCCGCACCGGCTCGTGACGCTGCCGCCAGCCGCGACCGACACCGACGCGCTCCGCGCGGCGATCGAAGCCGCCACCGCCCCGCGGCTCCTCGCTCTCGGTGCCGAAGTGCTCCCCGCCGAGCCCGGCTGGCTCGCCGCCTGGCTGACGCGGCTCGATTCGAGCCGCCCGCTCCTCGGGGGGGCCCTCCTCGACATCGCCGGCTCCGCCCTCGACCTCGGCGGCTGGCCCGTGCGCGACCTGCCGCGCCGCTCGCCCGCCACGCCCGTCAGCGCCGCCTGCGTCGGCCTGACCCGCGAGGCGGTCCGCCGGCTGGACGAAATGCCGCACTACCCGGAGCCGGACGTGACGCTCGCGGCGATCGCCGCGACGCTCGGCCGCGAAGGCCGTGCGCCGCACCGCATGCCGCAGACCCGCTTCGTGCGGCACGGCGGCGGCACCCCCCGCAGCCGCCTCGCCGCAGCCGTCGACTCCGCTGCGCTGCAGCTCCTTCTCAACCCTTCGTTCAGACCTGGCGGAGATGAAGGACGCCCATGAGCATGCGAGTCCTCCAGGTCGCCCACGACCATCCCGACTGGACCCAGGGCGGGACGGAGATCCTCGCGCACGACCTCGCGCGGGCGCTCGATGCCCGCCCCGGGGTCAGCGCCCGCTTCCTCGCCGCCTCGACCTCGCTGCAGGAGCCCGATGCCGCCCCCGGAACTCTCCGCGCCCACGGCGACGACCTGGTGTTGCAGACCGGCGCCTACGACCGCTTCTCGATGTCGCGGCTCGACGGCACCGACTGGATCGCCGCCCTCGGCGGCGTCCTCGACCGGCTGCGCCCCGACGTCGTCCACCTGCACGGCCTCGACCGAATCGGGGCCGAGGTGCTGGCGGTGATCCGCCGCCTTGCGCCGCGCTCGCGCATCGTGCTGACGCTGCACGACTACCAGCTGATCTGCCCGAACGAAGGCCTGCTCCTCACCACGACCGAAGGCGCCCGCTGCCGCGGAGCCCGCCCCGACCGCTGCCGCCGCTGCTTCCCCGAGCAGCCCGCCGCCCGCCACGCCCTGCGCAAGGCGCACCTGACGGCGCTGCTGCAGTCCGTCGACCTCTTCATCGCCCCGAGCGCCTTCCTGCGCGAGCGCTTCCTCGACTGGGGCGTCGCCCCCGAGCGCATCCGCCTCGTCCCGAACGCCGTCGCCCTGCCGCCGGCGCCGCCCGAAGCCGCCCGCTCCCGCCGCAACCGCTTCGGCTTCTTCGGCAACCTCGCGCCCCACAAGGGCCCGCTCGTCCTCCTCGCCGCCGCCGCCATCCTCAGGGACGCCGGCGCCGACATCCGCGTCGCGCTGCACGGCGGCCTCGGCTGGGCGGACGCCGCCTTCCGCCAGGCCTTCGCGGCCAGGCTCGCCGCCGCCGAGCCGCTGGCGCAGCACCTCGGCCCCTACGACCGCAGCGACGTCGTCCCGCTGATGCGCAGCGTCGACTGGGTCGTCGTGCCCTCGACCTGGTGGGAGAACGCCCCCCTCGTCATCCACGAGGCCCGCGCCGCCGGCCGTCCGGTGATCTGCTCCGGCATCGGCGGCATGGCCGAGCTGGTCGAGGACGGCGTCACCGGCCTGCACGTTCCCCCGGGCGACGTCGCCGCCCTCGCCGAGACCATGCAGCTCGCCGCCGCCGACCCCGCCGGCTGGGACCGCATGGCCCGCGCCCTCGCGCCCGCGAGCCACGCCGCCTTCGTCGACGCCCACCTCGGCCTCTACCACGGCCTCCGCGACCGGGTTGCCGCATGACCCCGGCCGACGGCGGCGACTTCGGCCACGAGCTCGCCGGCGCGCGCGTGCTGCGGGACGGCTGCGCCATCCTCTTGCAGGGCGGCCGCGTCCTTCTCACCTTCGTCTGCGGCGAGCGCCCGCCGGCCGCTGGCCACCTGATCCACCGCGACAGCCGCTCGCGCTGGCTCGCCGAATGCTGGCAGGCCGCCGGCCACTGGTACGGCGTCGCCGTCCTCGATGCCCTGCCGATGGGGGACGCCGAGGTCGTCGTCGCCGGCACGCCCCACCGCTGGCGCCTCGCCGCCACGCCCCCGCTCGACGTTGCCCCCGGCCCCCTCGCCGAGCACGTCCGCCGCGCCGGCGCCAGCGCCCGCGAGGTCTTCGGCTTCCTCGTCCGCCACCTCCTCGCCGAATGCCCGCACGACTCGCCCGAGGCACAGTCGCACCGCGGCTTCGCCCGCGCCTTCATCGCCGCCGCCGCCAGCCACGACGGCTTCATCGAGATCACCGGCACCCCCGACACCGGCGGCTACTTCGCGCAGGGCTGGTCGATGTCGCTGCAGCCCGGCACCCACGTGCTGGCCGACGCCTCGGAGGACCTCGCGCTGCGCGAGGTCGAGGTCGCCGTCTTCGAGCGCGACGACATCCTGCCCCCCGGCCAGGGCTTCTGCCTCTTCGGCAAGTTCTGGAACGAGGCCGGCGCCACGCCCGGCCCGGTCTTCTTCGAGCGCGACGACCAGCTCCTCCGCCTCGACGTGGTCCGGAACGGCCTCCACCACCTCGCCCCCGACGCCGCCCGCGACCACCTCCTCCGCATCGCCCCGCGCCTCCGCGCCCCCGAGCCGACGCTCCAGGCCTTCCGCCGCGTCTGCCGCCCCCGCTTCGCCGGCGCCGACACCCTGTCCGGGTGCCCGGCCCCGATCGCCGCCGCCTGCGACGCCGTCCTGCAGGCCCCCGACGGCACGCTGCTCTGCACCGGCTGGCTCCTCGACCCCCTCGCCCGCGTCGAGCGCGTTCTCCTGAAGAGCAGCGGCAACCTCTATGCCCCCCTCGACACCGCCTGGTGCCCGCTGCCGCGCCCCGACCTCGTCACCGGCTTCTCACAGGACCCGCGCTTTGCCGGCCTCCTCGACGAGCGCGACGCCATGCACGGCTTCATCGCCCACGTCCCCGCCACCCGCGCCGAGACCGACGGCGACGTCTACCTCGAGCTCGTCCTCGACGACGGCAGCTGCCTCTTCCGCCCGCTCGCCCTCACCCCCTTCGCCACCGCCGAGCGCCTGCCGCAGCTCCTGCGCAACCTCTCCCCCGCCGAGCCCGAGCTCGCCCGCATCATCGAGTCCCACCTCGCCCCCTTCCTTTCGAGCGTCCGCCCCGCCGCCTCCCTCCGCCGCCGCGGCGCCGCCGCCCGCGCGCTCCCCCTCGGCGACGGCCCCGGCCGGAAGCCCGTCACCGCCCTCATGCCCTTCCGCACGCTGGCCGAGCTCCAGCCCGTCCTCGCCTTCCTCGCCGGCACCCCCGACGCGGAAACCCTCGACCTCCTCCTCGTCACCCCTCGCGACAAGGTCGCGGAGATACTGGAAAAGCTCGGCGAGGCCTTCGCCTTCTACGGCCTGACCGGCGGCCTCGCCGTCGCCAGCGGCGCCGAGAGCCACCCCGCCCAGCTCGACCTCGCCGCCGAGGCGTCCACCTCCCCCCACCTCCTCGCCTGGTCCCCCTCGGCGCTGCCCAAATCCCAGGGCTGGCTCGCCCGCCTCCTCGACGAGCAGGCGCACCACCCCGGCCTCCTCTCGCCGGCCCTCACCTACGAGGACGGCTCGATCTACTTCGGCGGCGCCACCGGCCAGCCCGGCGACTGGCTCGAACGCGGCGCCGCCCGCCCGATGCCGGCCGGCGCCGCCGAGATCGCGCTGATCGACCGCGCCGCGCTGGCCCGAGCGGGCGGCTTCTCCGGCCACCTCTTCGGCGACGCCCACGCCCACGCCGACCTCGCCGCCCGCCTGCGCGGCCACGGCCTCGCCACCTGGTGCTCCGGCGCCGTCGAGTTCTGGATGCTCGACGACCCCGCCCCCGACCCGACGCCGCTCGAGCGCATGCTCCGCCAGGTCGACGCCGCCCTCCTCGCCCGCCGCACGCAGGAGCGCGCCGCATGAAGGCCCTCGTCGTCAGCCACGCCCACCCGACCTTCTCGATCGGCGGCGCGCAGGTCGCCTCCTACAACCTGTTCCAGGGCCTGAAGGACCAGGGCTGGGACGCCCACTACCTCGCCGGCGTCGGCCCGCCCGTCGCCCGCCACCGCGCGACCCCCCTGATGTCGCTCGGCCAGGGCCCCGACGAGACCCTCTTCTGGTCCGACGACTTCGACTGGTTCTACCTCGGCTCGAAGGACATCGGCGCCTTGACCGGCCACTTCGAGCGCTTCCTCGCCGACTGCCGGCCCGACGTGATCAACTTCCACCACGCCATGGGCTTCGGCATCCAGGCGATCCGCGCCGCGCGCCGCGCCCTCGGCAATGTCCCGATCGTCTTCACGCTGCACGAGTACCTGATGATCTGCCAGAACCACGGCCAGATGATCAAGGCGCGCTCCGGCGCCCTCTGCTCCAAGGCCTCGCCATCCGAGTGCGGCGTCTGCTTCCCCGAGATCGGCCCCGCCAACCTGATGCGCCGCGAGCTCTTCCTGAAATCCTTCCTCGCCGAGGTCGACGCCTTCGTCTCCCCCTCGCGCTTCCTCCTCGGCCGCTTCGCCGACTGGGGCCTGCCGCGCGCGAAGCTCGTGATGATCGAGAACGGCCTCGACGGCGGCGAGGCCGCCGCCCCGCGCCCGATCGCCCCCGGCGGCAAGCGCAACCGCTTCGCCTTCTTCGGCCAGCTCAACCCGTTCAAGGGAATCCGCGTCCTCGTCGACGCCGTCACCCGCGTCCCCAGCGACGTCTGGGGCGACTCGATCCTCTACATCTACGGCGGCAACCTCGAGCACCAGCCCGAGGAGTTCCAGACCGCGGTGAAGGACCTCTTCCGCATCGCCGGCCGCCGGCTGCGCTTCATGGGCTCCTACAAGAGCGCCGACCTCCCCGCGCTGATGCGCGAGGTCGACTGGACGATCGTCCCCTCGACCTGGTGGGAGAACGCCCCCGTCGTCATCCAGGAGAGCTTCTTCCACCGCCGGCCGATCATCACCAGCGACATCGGCGGCATGGCGGAAAAGGTCCGCCACGGCATCGACGGCCTCCACTTCCGCGCCGGCAACGCCGAGAGCCTCGCCGAGGCGATGGCGGCCGCCATCCGCGAGCGCGCGCTCTGGGACCGGCTGCACGCCGGCATCGAGCCCCCGACCACCGCCGCCCAGTCGGCCGCCCAGCACGCCGACCTGTTCGAGCGCCTGCTCGACCGCCGGCGCGAGCCGCAGCGCCGCGCCGGCCAGGCCTGATCCGATGGCCCAACCGAGCACCACCACCCCGGAATTCCGGGAGGCGATGCGCGACCTCCTGCAGGGCGCCGCCGCCGCCGCCTTCGTCGGCCTCTTCGTCAACGTGATGTACCTCGCACTGCCGCTCTACACCAACCAGATCTACGACCGGGTGATCTCCAGCGGCAGCATGGACACCCTGATGGCGCTGACGCTCATCGTCGCCATCGTCCTCGTCTTCCAGGCCGCGCTCGACTACCTGCGCCACCGCATCTTCGTCATCCTCGGCGGCCGCGTCGCCTCCCGCCTCGGCCGCCCGGTCTTCGAGGCCGCCGTCGAGTCGACCCTCCGCCACGGCGCGGGGCCGGCGAGCGGCGCCATCCGCGACCTCGGCGACGTCCGGACGTTCATCGCCAGCGGCGCCGTCGCGCTGCCGACCGACATCCTGATCACCCCGCTCTTCCTCGTCGTCCTCTTCCTCCTCCACCCGCTCTACGGCATGGTCGGCCTCGCCGGCGCCGCGCTCCTCCTCGTCACCGGCGTGACGACCGAGCTCGCCGTCCGCCGCCCGACCGCGCGCACCCAACAAGCCAACAGCAGCATCCAGGCCGAGACCGCCGCCGCGATCCGCAACGCCGAGGTCATCGTCGCGATGGGTATGCTTCCCGCCGTCGCCCGCCGCTGGCGCCGCACCCAGGCGCAGGCCCTCGACAGCGTCGAGCGGGGCAGGGCGGTCGCCAAGGCCCTCACCGCCGCGGCGAAAGGCCTGCGCACCGGCCTGCAGATCGCCAACGTCTGCGCCGGCGCCTGGCTCGTCATCCACCACGAGGTCTCGTCGGGCTCGATCGTCGCCGCCTCCGTCCTGAGCTCGCGCCTCCTCCTCCCCTACGAGCAGCTGATCGACGGCTGGCGCCAGTGGTGCGACGCCCTCGCCGCCATCGACCGCATCCGCGACGTCCTGACCCGCGGCGCCACCACCCGCTCAGGCACCCCGGTCGCCGTCCAGCGCGCCGTCCTCGTCGCCGACCGCGTCGGCTACGTCCCCGCCGGCCAGGCGGTGCCGCTCATCCGCAACGTCTCCTTCAAGGTCGAGGGGGGCGAGCTCCTCGGCATCGTCGGCCCCTCCGGCGCCGGCAAGTCGACGCTCGCGCGGCTCATCGTCGGCCTCTGGGCGCCGACCTCGGGCGGGCTCTACCTCGACGGCCACAGCACCTTCGGCCACGAGCGCGGCAGCTTCGGCGAGGCCGTCGGCTACCTCCCCCAGGATCCGGCGCTGCTGGACGGCCGCGTGCGCGAGAACATCGCCCGCTTCCGCGACGCCGACATGGCCGACGTCGTCGCCGCCGCCCGCCTCGCCGGCATCCACGAGATGATCGGCCGGCTGCCGCAGGGCTACGAAACAAGGCTCACCGACGCCGCCTCGCGCCTCTCCGGCGGCCAGAAGCAGCGGCTCGCGCTCGCGCGCGCCCTCTTCGGCGACCCGAAGCTCGTCGTCATGGACGAGCCCAACTCCAGCCTCGACGGCGAGGGCGAGGCCGCGCTGATGGAAGCGATGGAGATCGCGCGCGCCCGCGGCGCCGCCGTCGTCGTCGTCGCGCAGCGCATGTCCATCCTGAACCGCGCCACCCGTCTACTGGTGCTGCGCGACGGGGCCGTCGCCCACTTCGGCCCGCGTGCCGAGGTCCTCGCCGCGCTCTCCCCCGCCCGCAAGGGCGGCCGCGTCGAGGCCCTGCCGCTCCGCGAGGCCAGCCGGTGATCGCCGCCGACGAGGAGCCGCTGACCAGCTACCGCGCGCCGTTCCTGGTCGCGGTCGTCACCGTCCTCGGCTTCGTCGCCACCTTCGGCGGCTGGGCGATGTACGCCCGCCTCGACAGCGCCGTGACCACCCAGGGCGTGCTGCTCGCCGAGAGCCAGAAGAAGACCGTGAACCACCTCGAGGGCGGCATCCTCGACAAGCTGCTGGTCCAGGCCGGCGACCGCGTGACCGAGGGCCAGGTCGTCGCGCTCCTCGACGCCACCCAGGTCCGCGCCCAGCTCGCCCAGCTCGAATCCCAGCGCAAGGCCTCGTCCTTCGACATCTGGCGCCTCGAAGCCGAGGAGGCGAACGCCGCCGCCCTCGACCCCGCGACCGCCCCCGAGCCCGACACGGCGCAGATCGCCGCCCAGACCGCGCTCTTCGCCGCCCGCCAGCGCGCCCACGAGGCGCAGGTCGCCTCGCTCCGCCGCGAGATCGACCAGCTCCGCGCCCAGGTCGTCGCCAGCAACGCCCAGGCCGAGTCGGCCGACCGCCAGCTCGCCAGCTGGACCGAGCAGCGTGCCCTGAGCGCGAAGCTCGTCGAAACCGGCGCCACGCCCCGCCAGAAGCTGATGGAGATCGACCGGACGATCGCGTCCCTCGAAGGCGAGCGCGACGCCCAGCGCGGCATGGCCGCCGCCGCCACCGAGAGCATCGCCAAGTCCGGGAAGGACATCGAGACCCTCGAGCAGCAGCGCCTCGTCGACATCGGCCAGAGCCTCTCCGACGCCCGCCGCCAGGTCGACTCGCTCGCGAGCCAGATCGTCGCCGCGAAAAACGTCGTCGAGCGCAGCGAGCTCCGCGCCCCCCAGGCCGGCGTCGTCGTCCACATCTACATCGTCAGCCCCGGCGCCGTCGTCCCCTCGGGCCAGCCGGTGATGGACATCGTTCCCGACGAGGACCCCCTCGTCGTCGAGACCCGCCTGCCGCCCGAGGCGATCGACACCGTCCGCGTCGGTCGCGCCGCCCAGGTCCGCCTGACCGCCTACCCGCGCGCCAACGCCCCGGTGCTGACCGGCGAAGTCACCTACGTCTCCGCCGACCTCCTGACCGACGCCCGCGACGGCTCGTCCTACTTCGACGCCCGCGTCAGCCTCGACCGTTCGTCCCTCGCGAGCCGCCCCGACGTGACGCTGACCTCCGGGATGCCCGTCGAGGTCTCGATCCAGACCGGCGAGCGCCGCGCCGGCGACTACTTCATCCAGCCCATCGCCCGCCGCCTGGGCCACGCGATGCGGGAGGAATGAGAATGCCGCGGATCCGCGAAATCGTGTACATGCATTGTACATGCGATGTACATGCGTTGTACGTCATCCGATTCCGCCAGGCCGCTGATTTCCGGCCGGAAAAGTCCGTTCACCACTCGTCAAGCCTTCCCACCCTAGCGTCGTCCTCCGGGAGGCACTGACACATGGCCCGAAGCGCGATCCTTCTCATCGGAACCGAGAAGACCGGGACCACAACCCTGCAGCACTTCCTCGCCGCCAACCGCCCGGCGCTGGCCGAGCGCGGCTTCCTCTACCCCTCGTTCTGCGGCGCCATCAACCACACCGGCCTCGCCGCCTACGCCCTCGGCCCCGACAAATCCGATCCCCTGCGCGCCCCCTGGGGTCCCGACGTCCCGACCGTCCGCGCCCGCCTCGAAGCCGCTGCAAGGGCCGAGCTCGCCGGCCCCGCCACCGTCATCTTCGCCAGCGAGCACTGCCACAGCCGCCTGACGACACCGGCGGAAGTCGAGACATTGCTCAGCTTTCTCAACGGCTTCTTCGACGACATCCGCATCGCCGTCTACCTCCGCCGCCAGGACCAGGTCGCCCTCAGCCTCTACTCAACGCGCCTGAAGAGCGGCGACACCGACCGCCGCATCCTCCCCCGCACCGCCCCCGACGACCCCTTCTTCAACTACGACACCTCCCTCGCCCTCTGGGAGGACGCCTTCGGCCACGCCGCCGTCACCGCCCGTCTCTTCGACCGCAAGCTCCTGAATGGCGGCAGCGTCGTCGACGACTTCGTCGCCACCTGGAACCTGGGCCCGATGGCGGCCTTCACGCCGGTCCCCGACCAGAACGAGTCGATCGACGCGCAAGCCCAGGAGCTCCTCCGCCTCGCCAATCCCGCCCTCGACGCGCTCCCGGGCCTCCCCCTCGACGAGGTCCGCGGCCCCCTCGCCGCCCGCCTCGCCGCCCTCTTCCCCGGCCGCGGTGCCCGCCCGGCCCGCGCCGACGTGGAAGCCTTCTACGGCAAGTACCGGGAATCCAACGAGAACGTTCGTCGCCGCTTCTTCCCCGACCGCACCACCCTCTTCGACGAGGACTTCTCCGCCTACCCCGAAGCCGAGGATCCCCGCGACCCAACCCCCCAGGACTTCGCCGCTATCGCCGCAAAGCTCCACACCGCCGCCGTCGCCGAATCCCGCCGCCTCGAGGCCGAGATCGCCATCCGCGACGCCCGCCTGCACTGGACGCGGAACGAGCCCGGCTCCGCCGAGCAGGCCCTTCGCCGCGCGCTGCACTGGTGCCCCGACCACGCCCCCGCGCACCGCACGCTGGCGGAGTACCTGTTCCGCCTCGACCGCCTGCCCGAGGCGATCGCCGTCACCCGCCGCGCCGCCGTCCTCGCCCCGGACAGCTGGGAATACAACCACTTCCTCGGCATCCTTCAGCGCCGAGCCGGCGACTTCACCGCCGCCGCGGCGGCCCAGGCGCGCGCGCTGGAACTGAACCCCGGCCACGCCGCCTCGCGCCACGAGCTCGAGCAGGTGCTGATCCGCCAGGCCGACGCCGAAGCCCGCCGCGTGAACGGCCACCCGATGCACGGAGGAGCGCCATGGCCGTCATCCGTTTCGCCCTGACCGGGGCGGCCATCGAGCGCCTGGAGCCCCTCGGCCTCCGCCTCGCCGGCCTGCGCTACACCGGCGGCCTCGCCGCCGGCTCGCGCATCGAGGGCCCGACCTCGATCGTCTCCCCCGTCCCGCCCGACGCCTTCCTCGACGTCGGCGCCTTCTGCAGCCTCGGCGGCGCCAGCCTCAACAACGCCCGCATCGGCCGCTACTCGTCGATGGCGAGCGGCGTGACCGTCGGCGCCCACGAGCACCCGACCGACTGGCTGACGACCTCGCGCACCGCCTACTATCCCGAGATCCACGGCTGGGACGTCATCGTCGCCGGCGACGCCGCGCCGAGCGTCCACGCCCGCAAGCGCCCGTACACGACGAGCTGCCCCCTCACCACAATCGGCCCCGACGTCTGGCTCGGCCAGGGCGCCTTCCTGAAGGCCGGCGTCACGATCGGCCCCGGCGCCATCGTCGGCGCCCGTGCCACGGTGCTCGCCGACGTCCCCCCCTACGCCATCGCCGTCGGCACCCCGGCCCGCGTCGTCCGCCTGCGCTTCCCCGAGCCGGTCGTCGAGCGGCTGCTGCGCATCGCCTGGTGGCGCTACTCGATCTACGACCTCTTCGACGCGCCGATGGACTCGATCGAGGCCGCCCTCGACACCATCGAGGATCTCGTCGCCCGCAACGCCGTCTTGCCCTACGACGGCCCGGTCGCGGGCCCGGCGGAGCTCGCCGATCCGGAGACGCTCGCGCGCTCGCTGGCTCCGGCGGTCATGGCCCGGGCAAGCTGACCCGAGCCGGGGCAGGGGGCTCAGGCAGCGCCGCGGATCGCGCGGCGCAGGAAATGCCGGTCGCCGTCGTTGGCGAGCAATTCGAGGGCGCTTGGCGCCGGCATCCAGACCGCCGTGTGGCCGACCTCCCTGGGCGGGCCGATGCGGGCGACCGGATGCGCCAGCCAGACGTGGCAGACCTTGTGCGCCCAGCGGTCGTACTCGGGCATGTAGGCGTAGCGCTGGAAGGCGCCGAGCCGGCGGATCGGCCGGATCCGCCAGCCGGTCTCCTCGAAGCACTCGCGGTGCAGCGCCGTCAGCTGCCCCTCGCCCGGGTCGATGCCGCCGCCCGGCAGCTGGAACTCGAGCCGCGGCGCGAGCTGCTCGGTGACGAGCACGTCGGCGCGGTCGAGGATCACCGCATAGGCGCCGGGCCGCTCGCGGTAGCGCTGGCCGGGAACGATGGCTTCGCCGAAACGCCGCATGCCCGGCACGATAGGCGGGGCGCGCAGGGGCGGCCAGTCCCCGTTTGCACTCGCCGGCCCGAGCGCCTATCTCCCGGGCGAAGCGTTCGGAGACTGCGATGAGCCTAGCCGGCCGGATAGCCTGGGACGACACCGTGTTGCCCTTCCAGCTCGACCGCGCCGACATCCGCGGCCGGGTCGGCAGGCTCGATTCGGTGCTGGAGACCATCCTCGGCCAGCACGACTATCCGCCGCCCGTCGCGGCGCTGGTGGCGGAGGCGGCGCTGATCACCGCGCTGATCGGGCAGACGATCAAGCTGCGCTGGCGGCTCAGCCTGCAGGTGCGCGGCGACGGGCCGGTGCGGCTGATCGCGACCGACTACTTCGGCCCCGCCGAGGAAGGCCAGCCGGCGCGGATGCGCGCCTATGCGGGCTTCGACCCGACGCTGCTGCCCGACGCGGTCGAGCGGCCGTTCGAGCTGCTCGGGCAGGGGGTCTTCGCGATCCTCATCGACCAGGGTCCGGGCGCCACGCCCTACCAGGGAGTCACGCCGATCGCCGGGCAGTCGCTCGCCGACTGCGCCGAGACCTATTTCGCCCAGTCCGAGCAGCTGCCGACGCGGTTCGCGCTGGCGATGGGCGAGGCGGTCGAGCCCGGCGGCGCGGCGCACTGGCGCGGCGGCGGCGTGCTGCTGCAGCACATGCCGCAGGCCTCGCCCTATGCGAAGCAGGAGGCCACCGGCCCCGACGGGCTGCTGGCGGCCGAGGACATGCTCGACGGCGAGGATGCGGACAACTGGCGCCGGGCCGTGACGCTGCTCGAGACGGTCGAGGCGACCGAGCTCGTCGGGCCGCACGTCGGCGCCGAGCAGCTGCTGCTCAGGCTCTTCAGCGAGGAGGGGCCGCGGGTCTACGAGGCGCAGCCGGTCCGCTTCGGCTGCACCTGCGGCCCCGAGAAGGTGATCCGCTCACTGGCGATCTACCCGCCGAGCGACATCGCGGCGATGATCAACCCCGACGGCAAGGTGACTGCCGACTGCCAGTTCTGCGGCGCCCACTACGAGTTCGACCCCTCCGACCTCGGCTCGGGCTCGGTCGCTGGGGAGGACTGACGGCCGCACCCGCAGCAGCGCGGGCTGGGGGTGCGGGCAAAGTGCAAGCAATTGATATTACCTGTATTTCTTGGGCGGAATTTACGGCTTCTTCACGGTTTACGCCGAGCGGAAGCGCCTTCCGCGGCCACGAAATGACCCCCAGCAGAGGCGCTTCAGGCGGGCGCGGTCTCGCCGCCGAGCCGGCGGGCCGCGCGGGCGAAGAAGTCGTCGGCGCCGAAGTTGCCGGACTTGAGCGCCAGCGCGAGGCCGGGGCCGCCGCGCATGGCCGGGACGCCCGGGTCGATCTCGGGGCCGATCTCGAGGCTGGCGAGGCCGAGCCCCTCGACGACGGCGCCCGAGGTTTCGCCGCCGGCGCTGATCAGCCGGGTGGTGCCGGCGGCGACCAGCAGCCGGGCCAGCTCGGCGAAGAAGGCCTCGAGCCGCGCGGCGACGCGTTCGCGGCCGTGGCGGCTCTGGACGGCGCCGACCACCGCCGGGTCGGCCGAGGAATAGACCAGCGGCAACCCGCGCTGCGCCAGCGCCCAGTCGGCGGCCGCCGCGGCGGTGGCGTGGCCGGCGAGGACCGCCTCGGGATCGACTTCGAGTGCGGGGCCGCCGTCGGCGACGTGCCGCGCGACCTGCGCGCGCGTTGCCCGCGAGCACGACCCGGCCAGCGCCGCCGCCGGGCCCGGCTGGCCGCGCCATTCGGGCAGGGCGGCGGCGAGCAGGCCGCGGCGGCGGAAGGCGTCGGGCAGGCCGAGGGCGATGCCGGAGCCGCCCGTGATCAGCGGCAGGCCCTCGGCGGCGTGGCCGAGGGCGACGAGGTCGGCGTCGCGGATCGCGTCGGCGACCACGAACGGGCGGCCGGCGGCGAGCTCGTCGTCGAGCCGGGACCGGACCGCCGCCGGGCCGGCCCAGACGGTGGCCGCGGGGACGTGCCCGACCGCGCGGCGAGACTGCAGGCCGAGCCAGCGCCGCAGGTCGGGGTCGGTCATCGGGGTCAGCGGGTGGGATTCCATGCCGCTTTCGCTGAGCAGCCGGTCCCCGACGAAGAGATGGCCCTGGAAGACCGTGCGGCCCGTGGCCGGGAAGGCCGGGCAGAAGATCACCCGATCGGCGCCGAGCGCGTCGGCCAGCGCGTCCGCGACCGGGCCGATGTTGCCCTCGGGCGTCGAATCGAAGGTCGAGCAGTATTTGAACAGGATCTGCCGGCAGCCCTGCGCGCGCAGCCACGCCAGCGCGTCGAGCGACAGCCGCACCGCCTCGCCGCGCGGCAGCGAGCGCGACTTCAGCGCGACGATGCCGGCTTCCACTCCGGGATCGGCGGCGGCGCGCGGGGTGCCGGAATATTGGACCGTCCGCATCCCTGCCTTCACCAGCGTGTTGCCGAGGTCCGACGAGCCGGTGAAGTCGTCGCCGATGCAGCCGAGCAGCATTGCGCGTCCTTTCTGGCTCCAGACGTCCGGCCCGCCCGACGGCGCTACGCCTCCGGCGCTGCGGCCGGGCCGAAGAGGTCGTCGTCGCCGATCTCGAGGCGGCCGATGAGCAGGCTGCAGGCGAGGTTCGCGACGAGCTGCGTCCCGACCGAGCCGCGCCACCAGCGGGCAAGCCCGCCCTGGCGGCGGTGGCCGACGACGACGAGGTCGGCGCCGACCTCGCGCGCCGCGGCGCCGATCTCCTCGGCGGGCTCGCCGAGCGCCAGCCGGGAATGCGGCTGGAAGCCCATGGCGGTCAGGCGCCGGACGCCTTCGGCGAGGACCTCCTCGTAGACCTGCTGCTGCTGCAGCATCAGCCCGGGGACGGCCGATTCGCCCATCACGAGGCCGGTCGAGAGCTCGACGACCGCGAGCAGGAAGACCTCGGAGCCGCAGAGCTGCGCGAGCTTGGCACCCTCGCGCAGCGCGAGCCGCCCCTCCACCGTGCCGTCGTAGGCCAGAAGCACCCTGCCGTACAAAGCCGCGCCCCGATTCGCTGCCGCGCCGATGACCCCATGGTTAGCCGGCCGGCGCCGGCGGGTCGAGGGCGAGGGTCGGAACGGAAAAGGCGCCCGCGAGGGGCGCCCGTCCTTCTTGTCGTGACCTGTCGGTCAGGGGTCAGACGAGGCCTTCCCGCTGCATCTTCTTGCGCGCCAGCTTGCGCGCCCGGCGGATGGCCTCGGCCCGCTCGCGGGCCTTCTTGACGGACGGCTTCTCGAAATGCTGCCGGAGCTTCATCTCGCGGAACACGCCCTCGCGCTGCAGCTTCTTCTTGAGCGCGCGCAACGCCTGATCGACGTTGTTGTCACGAACCATTACCTGCACTGTGTCTTCACCACCTTCCAGATCGTTGCGTTTCGATTATCGGCAGGAGGGCGCTATATAGCGGGGCGGGGCCGGGCTGTCCACCGGTCCGATGGATAAACTTCGGGGGAGTCCAAGGCCATGACCGACGCGGACCGGCTCGACGAGACGCGGCGGGCGGTGCTCGCCGCCGCTTTGCCGCACGTCGCCTTCGACGGCTGGAGCGCCCGGACGCTGGCGGAGGCGGTCGCCGATGCCGGCGCCGACCCCGCGCTGGCGCGGCTCGCCTTCCCGCGCGGCGGCGTCGACCTGGCGCTCGCGTTCCACGACGACCGCGACCGGGCGCTGGCCGAGGATCTCGCCGCGGCCGACCTCGCAGGGCTGCGCTTCCGGGACAAGGTCGCGCATGCGGTCGTCCGGCGGCTGGAACTCGTCGCGTCCGAGCGCGAGGCGGTGCGGCGCGGGGTCGCACTCTTCGCGCTGCCGCAGCATGCCGCGGCCGGGGCGCGGGCGATCTGGCGCACTGCCGACACCATCTGGACGGCACTCGGCGACACGAGCCGGGATTTCGGCTGGTACAGCAAGCGCGCGACCCTCGCTGCGGTCTACTCCTCGGCGCTGCTCTACTGGCTCGGCGACGACAGCCCCGGCCGGTCGGCGACGCGCGACTTCGTGGGTCGGCGGATCGACGACGTCATGCGCTTCGAGGAGCTCAAGGGCCGGGTCCGCGCCAATCCGGTGGCGGCCGCGCTGCTGAAGGGGCCGCAGGCGATCCTCGACCGCGTCCGGGCCCCCGCCGAGCGGGACCTGCCGGGGAGCGTTCACCGCGGCTGAGCCTACCAGACGTCGCCGGGCGCCGCGCCGTCGAGCACCTCGCGCAGCCGGGCTCGCGTGCCGCCGGTGGTGCCGTCGGGCAGCGCGTCGGGGGAGAAGAAGCCCGAGCCGAGGATTTCGGCGGATGGCCCGCGCGGGCGGTCCTGGCGGGCGCCCTCGGCGACGAAGAGGACGATGTGGTCGCGCCGGCCGCCGGCGCCGCTGCGGTAGAGGTGGAAGAGCTCCGGCCGGGCGTCGAGCGCGAGGCCGCCTTCCTCGGCGGCCTCGCGAATCGCCGCCTCGCGGCAGGTCTCGCCGGCGTCGACGGCGCCGCCGGGCAGGTGCCAGCCCGGCAGGTAGGAATGCCGCACCAGGAAGACGCGGCGCCGGGCGTCGAACGCCACCAGCCGCACCCCGAGGCTCAGCCGCGGCCGGAAGGCGTCGGCCAGCCGGATCGCCAGGTAGCCGGCCTGGCGGTGCAGCGCCGCGAGCGGGCCGAGACGGTCCGGTTCGGTCATGGATCCTCCTGCCGTCGCTGTCGGCCGACCGGGCAGGTTGACCCGCCGGCCGGCCCGCCGCAGGGTGCGACGCGGGTCGAGGGAGAGGAAGCCCATGAACGACTTCGTGATCGAGCCGCCCGCGCGGGTGGCGCTGCCGGTCCTCGGGACCGAGGCGCGCTTCCCGGTGCGGCGGGTCTATTGCATCGGCCGCAACTATGCGGCGCATGCGGTCGAGATGGGCCACGACCCGGACCGGGAGCCGCCGTTCTTCTTCCAGAAGAACGCCGACAACCTCGACCCGTCCGGGGACTTTCCCTATCCGCCGCGGAGCGCCGACGTCCACCATGAGGTCGAGCTCGCGGTGGCGCTCGGCTCGGGCGGCGCCGACATCGCGACCGAGGCGGCGCTCGGTTGCGTCTACGGCTACGCGGTCGCCCTCGACATGACCCGGCGCGACCTGCAGGACAGCGCCAAGCGGCTGTCGCGGCCCTGGGAGATCGCCAAGGCCTTCGAGCGCTCGGCCCCGATCGGCCCGATCGTGCCGGCCGCCGGCCTCGGCCACCCCGGCCGGGGCGCCATCAGCCTCGCCGTCAACGGGACGGTGCGGCAAGAGGGGGACCTCGCGCAGATGATCTGGAAGGTGCCGGAGATGATCGCGCATCTCTCGGGCTTCTTCGTCCTCGCGCCGGGCGACGTGATCCTGTCGGGCACCCCGGCCGGCGTCGGTCCGGTGGTGCGCGGCGACCGGCTGGCCGCGCGGATCGAGGGCCTCCCGCCGCTCGAGGTCCGCGTGCTCTGAGCGGGGCGGCGAGCGGGGGCGTCGCGGAGCCGGTGCGGCTGACGCTCAACCAGATTCCGACCTGCCCGGCGCGCCCCTCGGCGTGCCGAATGCAGCGGGTCGCCGTCCCTTGCCCATGATCGCCAAGGCGACCCGCCATCCGTGTCGAGGCCCTCGTCCCTACGTCCGTCCCGGGGTCTGATGGGACCGCGGAACGTCCCGCCTCCGCTTCGATCGCCCTGACCGGCGCCCGTTTGCCCTTGTCTTCCCCCCGCGCCTTGCCCTATAGACCGCGTCGGACGCGGGTGTAGCTCAGGGGTAGAGCATAACCTTGCCAAGGTTAGGGTCGAGGGTTCGAATCCCTTCGCCCGCTCCAAATGAACCAAGCAAATCCAGCTGGTTACGCGGGCCGCCGAAAGGCGGCCCGGCGTATTTCCGGCCTCCGCGGCAGCGCTGGCGCCACGCTACGGGAATCGGACGTGATCGTCAGCCCTTCCCGAGGGATCGTCCGCCCGTGCCTTCGGGATGCCCGGGCGGCGGTGCCGACGTCGACGCGCGCTCGATCCGCTCGCACAGCAGGCTCACCCGCGTGGAGGCCGCCTCGGATCCGTCGATCCGGGCCCGCAGGCGTTCCCACGTCTCGCGGCCGATCGCATCGACGGGCTGGCGGATGGAGGTCAGCGTCGGCGACACCGCCTGCATCCACGAGTAATCGTCGAAGCCGACCACGGACATGTCCTGCGGAACGCGAAGCCCTCGCCGCTGGAGCGCTGCGAGGATGCCGAGCGTGGCGATCGCGGTCAGGGCGAGCAGCGCCGTCGGCAGCGGCTCCGTCGCCATGAAGGCCGAGAGGATGTCGGCCGCCTGGTCGAACTCCGGCCCCACCTCGAGGATCCGCGGCGGGTCGAGGCCACGGGCCTCGAACACCTGGCGGACGCCCTCGCAGCGCTCGCGGATGTTGCGAAGCCTCAGGGTGGAGGCGGCGACGACGATGTTGCGATGGCCGAGGTCCACCAGGTGTTCCGCGGGAAGCCGGCCGGCGTCGACGTTGTCGATGCTCACGGCGTCGCCGCGGAAGCCGACGGGAATCCGGTCCATGGCCACGAAGGGCACGCGGCGCTGGGTCACGAGGCCCAGGCCCCCGAACTCGTCGGCGCAGGGGACGATCACGAGGCCGGCCGGGTGCCAGGCGAGCAGGGCGGCCAGGCGCGCCCGCTCTTCCTTCGGGCTTTCGTTGGCGCTGGCCACGATCAGGCCGAAGCCGTCCTCCCGGATGCAGCCCTCGAGCGCGGCCAGCAGGTTGCTGAAGAACGGGTTGTAGAGGTCGGGGACGAGCGCCGCCACGATCCGGGCCGGGCGCCCGCGCAGCTGCGCCGCCGCCCGGTCGGGCTCGAAGCCGAGCTCCCGGGCGGCCTGCCGGACTCGATCGGCGAGCTGCGGCCGGACCGTGGACTTGCCGTTGAGCACGTTGGAGACCGTGCCCGTCGACACGCCGGCGCGCGCGGCAACGTCCCTGATCGAAACCTTCATGCTGCGACCACCTCCTAGGCAGCCTTCCTGTGATGAACCGTTGCATCAAACGTTCACGGCCGCAAGCCGTGCCGGCGCCGACCCGGCTCGGTCAGGGCGATCGCGCCCGAAGCGAGGGACGGTATTCGGGGGTGGAGGGCGTGGAGACGGAAAGTATCGTGGTAACAAGGGTTAATCCGGAAATCTTCGATGTACAACTCATGTACATTCCATGCACAACCCATGCACGCGCTTTCACGCCCGCCCGCGAAAGTTAACAAGGTTAAGGCCCCGCGCTGGGGGTCTCGCAAGCCGTCACGCGATCGCCCCTGCCAGCCCGGTCGAAGGGGATTGACACTGCGGCACTCCGCGCGTAGCAGCGATGAAACGGTTCATAAGAAGACCGAAGGGGAGGGCCAGCCTACAAGCATCGACCGCGCGCGACCTGTCACCGCACCGGGCTCCCGGGCCCGTTGGCGGCTCCGTCGTTCCATTGACCCGTCGGGCGGTCGGATGCCCTTGCGCAGTCCGCGACAGGGGCGTGGGGGGGAGAGACCCCGGAAGGAGGAGAGATGAAGAAGCTTCTGGCGTTTGCCAGCGTGGTCGCCGTCGCGGCCGCCCTGTCGGGCGCGGCGTCGGCCCAGACCATGGGCATCGTCGTGAAGGTCGGCGGCAGCCCCTGGTTCAACGCCATGGACACGGGCATCCAGAAGAAGGCTGCCGAGCTCGGCGTGAACGCCGAGATGATCGGGCCGGTCTCCCCCGATCCGGCGCTCCAGGTGCAGGCGATCGAGGATCTGATCGCCAAGAACGTGAACGTCATCGGCATCGTCCCGAACGACCAGTCGGCGCTGGAGCCGGTGCTGGAGAAGGCGCGGGCGGCCGGCATCAAGGTCATCGCCCACGAGGGCCCCGGCCTGACGAACGTCGACTGGGACTTCGAGCTCGCCTCGGCGCAGGGCTTCGGCGAGGCGCACGCGAAGCTCTTCTCCGAGACGATCAAGGAGCCGGGCAAGTACGCGGTCTTCGTCGGCTCGCTGACCGTTCCGCTGCACAACGCCTGGGCCGACGCGGCCATCGCCTGGCTGAAGACCAACCGCCCCGACCTCCAGCTCGTCGGCGAGCGGTACGGCGTCGCCGAGAACGTCGACAACAGCCGCTCGACCACGCTCGACCTCATCGCCGCCAACCCCGACCTCAGGGGCATCCTCGCCTTCGGCAGCCAGGGCCCGATCGGCGCCGGGCGCGCGGTGGAGGAGCGGCGCATGACCGGCAAGATCGCGGTCCTCGGGCCGTTCTCGCCGGGGCAGGGCGCGAAGATGGTCCACCAGGGCGTGCTGACCGGCGGCTACATGTGGAACCCCGCGCAGGCCGGCGAGGTCTTCGTGGAGATCGGCAAGATGCTCGCCGACGGCAAGACGATCTCGGATGGCGACGACATCCCCGGTCTCGGCGTCGTGCATCCCGACGGGCACAACATCATCACCGACAACCTGCTCGAGCTGAACAAGGACACGATCGACCAGCTGGCCGACATGGGGCTCTAGGCCCTCTCCGAGAGCGTCGGAACGAGAGTCGCGGGCGATCCCCCGCCCGCGACAACCGGGGGAGGATTCCTGCATGCTGGACAGCGGGCCGGAGCGCCATGCGCTGCGCCTGAAGGGCGTCACGAAGATCTTCGGAGGCGTCAAGGCACTCGACGACGTCGACTTCGAGGTCCTCGAAGGCGAGGTCCACTGCCTCGCCGGCGAGAACGGCTGCGGCAAGTCGACGCTCATCAAGATCGTCACGGGCGTCTACACCCCGGAGATCGCCGAGCAGTTCGAGCTCTTCGGCGCCAAGGTCGAGAACATGACGCCGGTCCAGGCCCGCAACCGCGGCGTGTCGGTGATCTGGCAGGACCTCGCGCTCTTCCCGAACATGAGCGTGGCCGAGAACATCGCCTTCGACGAGATGGTCGGCCTGCGCCCGCACGGGGTCGACTACCGCGGCATGAAGGAGCGCGCGCGCGCGGCGCTCGGCCGCCTCGGCGTCACGCTCGACCTCGACGCCCCGCTCGAGACCCAGCCTATCGCCCAGCGCCAGGTCGTCGCCATCGCCCGCGCGCTGATGAACGAGGCGCGGCTGATCTTCATGGACGAGCCGACGGCCTCGCTGACCCAGTCCGAGACCGACAAGCTCCTCGACATCGTGCGCCGGCTGTCGGCCGACGGCGTCGCCATCGTCTTCGTGAGCCACCGGCTCGCCGAGGTGCTGGAGATCGCCAAGCGCGTGACCGTCGTGCGCGACGGCCACCTGATCGGCGTCTATCCGACCGAGGGCATGACCCAGGCGCGGCTCGGCGAGCTGATGACCGGGCACCTGCTCGAGGAGACCGTGGGCGCGCGCGACATGAGCGCCGCGCCCGTCGTCTTCGAGGCTCGCGGCCTGACCGCGCCGGGCCAGTTCGAGAACGTCGACCTGCAGATCCGCCAGGGCGAGATCGTCGGGCTGATCGGCCTGCTCGGCGCCGGACGCACCGAGTTCGCCCATGCGATGATGGGCATGACCCAGCCCGCCTCGGGCTCGATGACGCTCCTCGGGCAGGCCTACCGGCCCGCGTCGATCCGGGCCGCCATCGACGCCGGCATGGCCTACGTCTCGGAGGACCGCCTCCAGCTCGGCCTGCTCCAGAAGCAGTCGATCGAGGACAACGCCGCGATCGCGGTGCTCGACACGCTGCTCGACAAGTTCGGGCTCATCGCGCCGACCGAGAAGCGCGACCTCATCCTCGGCTGGGTCAAGCGCCTCGGGATCAAGATCGGCGTGCCGGAGAACGCGATCTCGACGCTCTCGGGCGGCAACCAGCAGAAGGTCGTCATCGCCAAGTGGCTCGCGACCGAGCCGAAGCTCCTGATCCTCGACAGCCCGACCGTCGGCGTCGACGTCGGCGCCCGCGCCGGCATCTTCCGCATCGCCCGCGACCTCGCCGAGCAGGGCCTCGCGATCCTGCTCATCACCGACGAGGTGACCGAGGCGCTCTACAACTCCGACCGCATCCTGCACATGGCGCAGGGCAGGATCGTGGGCGAGTTCGACCCGCGCACCACGTCGGTCCATGCGATGGAGGAAGCGATCTATGAGTAACCTGCTCAAGAACCGGCAGGTGGAGTTCCGCCTGCTCGTGGTTCTCGTCGTCATCTGCGTCCTGCTGTCGCTGACGACCGACACCTTCCTGACGCTGGGCAACATCACCGCGCTCCTGAACAACAACTCGGTCAACCTGATCTGGGCGGTGGGGCTCCTCGTGGTGCTGATCGCCGGCGGCATCGACATCTCCTTCGCGGTCGCCTCGTCGGTCGTGCAGTACCTCGCCGCGAAGTTCCTGATCGCGATCGGCGGCGGCAACTGGGTCCTCGGCTTCCTCGTCTGCGGGATCCTCGGCACCGCGCTCGGGCTGATCAACGCCGGCCTCATCCACAAATTCCGCATCATCTCGATCGTGGTGACGATCGCGACCTTCAACGCCTACTTCGGGCTCTTGATGTTCTTCAGCGGCGGCAAGAACATCTTCGCCCTCCCCGACTGGTGGACGGCCCACGTCGTCCTCTTCGAGCACCAGTCGGCCGACGGCTCCTGGTCCGAGCTGACCCTGCCGTTCGCGGTGATGGTCGTCTGCGTGGCGCTGACCTGGCTCCTGATCCGCCGGGTGAACATCGGGCGCCAGCTCTACGCCTTCGGCGACAACCCCGAGGGGGCGCGGCGGGCGGGCGTCAGCATCGCCGCGATGCAGGCCCTCGCCTTCGGCTGGTGCGGCTTCATGGCCGGCATCGCCGGCCTGATGCAGGTGAACATCGTGCAGGAGGTCGTGCCGAACGCGCTCTACGGCCGCGAGCTCGAGGTGCTGGCGGCGGTCGTCCTCGGCGGCGCGCGCCTCGGCGGCGGGCGCGGCACGATCACCGGATGCGCCCTCGGCGTGATGTTCGTCGCCATCACCCAGAACGGGCTCAACCTGCTCGGGGTCTCGCCGTTCGCCTTCAAGATGATCATCGGTGCCGCGATCCTCATCGCGATCTCCACCGCGAACATCGACTTCTCCAACATCTTCGGCAAGCGTGCGGAGGCCCGGAAGTGAACCATCTCATCGACCGCGCGCGCGAGTACTTCGGGCGGGAGACCTTCGGCCTGCTGATCCTGATGGCGATCATGGTCGTCGGGTTCAGCATCGCGGCGCCGCAGTTCCTCACGGCGGGGAGCCTGTCCTCGATCGGCGTCCAGGCGCCGCTCCTCGGGATCCTGACGCTGGCGATGCTGGCGCCGATGATCTCGGGCGGCTTCAACCTCGCGATCATCTACACCGCCAACATCTCGGGGCTCACCCTCGCCTGGGTGCTGCTCAAGATGGGCGGGCCGGACGCCGGGGTCTTCGCGATCATCCTCGGCTCGATCGCGGCCCTCGTCGTCGGCACCATCGCCGGGGCGGCGATGGGGGCGGTGATCGCCTACGTCGGCGCCCACCCGATCCTCGTGTCGCTCGCGATGATGATCTTCCTGCGGGGCCTCGGCGAGTTCCTGACCCGCGGCGGCGACATCTCCGGCTTCCCGCCGGCGCTCGCCTTCCTCGGCCACGGCTCGATCCTCGGCATTCCGATGCCGATGATCCTCTTCGGCATCGTCGCGGTCGTCTGGCACGTCATGCTCCGGCGCACCCGCCACGGGTTCGCGGTCTACATGGTGGGCTCGAACATCCGGGCGACCGAGTATTCGGGCATCGACACCAAGCGGGCGCTGGTGACGATCTACGCGCTGTCGGGCACGCTCTGCGCGGTGGCGGGCATCCTGATGGCGGCGCGGTTCAACTCCGTCCGCGTCGGCCACGGCGAGGCCTTGCTGCTCGTGACCGTGCTCGCGATCTTCCTCGGCGGCATCGACCCCTTCGGCGGGCACGGCAAGGTGGTGCCGGTGGTGCTCTCGGTGCTGATCCTGCAGATCCTCACCTCGGGGCTCAACATGGTCGGCGCCAACCAGCACCTCGCCACCGCGGTCTGGGGCCTGTTCCTCGTCGCCGTGATGATCCTGCGGTCGGAGCAGTTCCTGTCCGTCGTCTACTTCTTCTTCAGGAAGCCCGACGCGGCGGCGACCGCCACCGCGGCGAAGCTCTAGACCACCGGAGCGGCCGGCCCCCGGCCCGGGGTCGGCCGCTCGAGACGCGAGAGGCAGGGAAGCATCATGAACAAGCTTGGCGTACACGCCTTCGTCTGGGAGCACGGCTGGAGCCGGGAGCAGGCGACGCGGGCGATCAACCGGACCGCGGAGGCGGGCTTCGACTTCATCGAGGCGTCGTCGACCGATCCCTCGGCCTTCGACCGCGCCCACACGGTGAAGGCGCTCGAGGCCGCGGGCATCGGCGTCGCCTTCTCGTTCGGCCTCGGCTTCGACTCCGACATCTCCTCCTGCGACCCGGAGAAGGAGAAGCGCGGCAAGGCGCTGCTCATCGAGCAGATCGGGCTCTGCCGCGACTGCGGCGGCACGTCGATCGCCGGCATCCTCTATTCCGGCTTCGGCAAGTACTACACCCAGCCGACCGCCGACGGGATCAAGCGCTCGTGCGACATCCTGCGCGAGGTGGCGGAGGAGGCGGCGAAGAGCGACATCATGCTCGGGCTCGAGGTGGTGAACCGCTACGAGACCAACATCCTCAACACCGCCGCGCAGGGCGTCGAGATGTGCAAGCGCATCGGCGCGCCGAACGTGAAGGTCCACCTCGACGTCTACCACATGAACATCGAGGAATCCGACATGCCGGCGGCGATCGTCGACGCCGGCCCCTACATCGGATATTTCCACACCGGCGACAGCCACCGCGGCTACCTCGGGTCGGGCTCCATCGACCTGCAGGGCGCCTTCCGCGCGCTCGCGCGGGCGAAGTACGAGGGTCCGATCACCTTCGAGAGCTTCTCGAGCCGCGTGGTCGGCCAGCCGCTGGAAGGCATCCTCGGCATCTGGCGCAACCTCTGGGAGGACGGCTTCGACCTCGCCACCCACGCGCTCATGTACACCAAGGTGCAGCTCAAGGCCGCCCAGGAAGTCGAGCGCCAGGCCGCGCGCAGCCTTCTGCCATGACGATGCACGGGCGGACCGCCGCCCGTGCAAACTCCAGGGAGGGAATCCATCCATGAGCTCCGACACCAATCTCTACGAGGGCGCCCTCGCGGAGCTCGGCACCGTCTTCGCCCGGATCGACGACGCGAAGGTCGACGCGCTGATCGACGCCATCGCCGACGCGAAGACGACCGTCGTCTTCGGCGGGGGACGCGAGCGTCTCCAGATCATGGGCTTCGCCATGCGCCTCTATCACATGGGCGTGCCCGTGGCGGTCGAGGGCGACATGACGACGCCGCCGGTCGGCCCCGGCGATCTCTTCCTCCTCACCGTCGGCCCCGGCGAGCTCTCCACCGCCCTCGCCCTGATCGGCGTGGCGCGCAACGCCGGCGCGAAGGTCGCGGTGATCACCGCCCAGCCCGAGGGCCGCGCCCCGAAGCTGGCCGACCTGGTGCTCCACCTGCCGGCGCAGACGATGGCCGACGACCAGGGATCGGCCCGCACCTCGGTCCTGCCGATGGGATCGCTCTACGAGGGCGCGCTCTTCGTGCTTTTCGAGGCGATGATCCTCCGCCTCAAGGCCAAGCTCCAGGTGTCGGCCGAGGCCATGCGCGCCAGACACACGAACCTGGAGTAAGGCGGGTCGCGGACCATGCCCGCGAGGCGAGGTCGCGAGACCCGTCGAGCGGCGACCAAGGCGCTTCCTCCCGGCGCCGGACTACCCGCCCGGCCCCGTCCGGGCGGGCCTTTTCCCCGCCCTCCCGCGGTCCGGCGCCGTTGACGTCTCGACCGCCGGGCCGGCCGCCGGCACGCCCTTCGGCCGCCTCCGGCGACTTCCGCTGACCGATCGCACGGACCTCCTTCCGCCGCCGCCGATGCTGTGCGATCACGGTGCCCGAATGTGTCCGAATCGGGGTCCTTCCGATGAGCACCTGCGTCGTCTGCGACCTCGGAGCCGGCAGCGGGCGCGTCATGCTGGCGCGTTACGCCGACGGTCGGCTCGACCTCGACGAGATCCATCGCTTCGACGGATACGCCGTCGAGCGGCCGGACGGCCCGCGCTGGGACGTGCCACGGATCCTCGACGGGGTCCTCGCCGGCCTCCGGCGGGCGCAGGCGGCCGCCGGCCGCATCGACGCCATCGGAGTCGACAGCTGGGGGCTCGACTACGCCCTGCTCGACGCCGACGGCGCGCCAGCAACGGAGCCCTTCCACTATCGCCATCCGCGGAGCCGCCGCGGATTCGACGCCTGCCCGGTCCCGGCGGAGGCCGCCTTCGCGCGGACCGGCTGCCAGATCCTGCCGGTGAACACGATCTACCAGCTCGCCGACGAGGCGGTCCGCGCGCCGGCGCGACACGCCGGCGCCGCGCACCTGCTGATGTTCGCCGATCTCGTCTGCCACCATCTCACCGGCGAGGTCCGGGCGGAGCGGACGCTGGCGCGAACCTCCGGGCTGCTCACCGAAGCCGGCGCGTGGAGCGCGGAGCTTTGCGACGCCATCGGCCTCGACCGCCGCCTGCTGCCGCCGCTGGTCGAGCCGGGGCAGGTGTACGGGCACCTGCGCCCCGACCTCGGCCTCGGTCCGGTGCCGGTCATCGCCGTCGCCGCCCACGACACCGCGAGCGCGGTCGCCGCGCTCGCGCTCGGCGAGGAGAGCGGCTTCGTGATCCTCGGCTCCTGGTCCCTGGTCGGTGCGGAAACCGGGAAGGTCGATCGCCGCCCCGCGGTTCGCGACGCGGGCTTCGGCAACGAAGGCGGCATTGCACGGCCTTTCCTGGTGCGGAGCCTCAACGGCCTGCACCTGGTCCGCAAGCTGCGGGACAGCCTGCGCCGGCGCGGCACCGATCTCGCCTTTCCCGAGATCGCCCGGCTTGCGGCGGGCGCGTCCGCGGGTCCGGCGATCGACCCGGCCGATCCGGCCTTCTTCGATCCGCCCGACATGGTCGAGGCGCTCGCCGCGCGCTGCGGGCGCGCCGTCGCGGACGATCCGGGCGCGGCGGCGCGCGCCGTCTACGCCGGGCTGGCCGCGGAGGTCGCCGCGGCGATCACGGCGCTCGAGCGGCTGCGCGGCCGCGCCCTCGCCGAGCTTCGCGTCTGCGGCGGCGGCGCGCAGGACGCGCTGCTCTGCGATCTGATCGCGGCGACGACGGGCAAGCCGCTCGTGGTCGGCCCGATCGAGGCCACGGCCTGGGGCAACGCCGTGGTGCAGCTGCTCGGGCTCGGGGCGCTTCCCTCGCTCGACGCGGGCCGGCGCCTCGTCGAGCGCTCCGCCCGCCTTCGCCGGGTCGCGCCGGAGGCGGCCGATGCTCGCCGGTGAACGCCGCCGCGCTCTCCTCGAGCGGCTGGCGAGGGACGGCCGCGTCGTCGTCGCCGAGGTCGCGCAGGCCTTCGACGTCGCCGAGGAGACGATCCGCCGCGACCTCAACCGGATGGAGCGGGACGGCCTGCTCAGCCGCTCCCACGGCGGTGCGCTGCCGCGCCCGACCGGCGACGAGGACCTGCCGTACCAGGTCCGCGACATGACCAACATCGACGCCAAGCGTGCGATCGGCGCGCTGGCGGCGGAGCTGGTGCCGGACGGGGCCGCGCTGATGCTCGACTCCTCCTCGACGGCCTACGAGGCGTTGCGCGCGCTGAAGGGCCATCGCGATCTCACCGTCATCACCAACTCGGTGCGCCTCCTCTCCGACCCCGAGGCGACGGGGCACACCGTCATCTCCGTCGGCGGCGAGCTGCGGCGCCGGAGCATGACCTTCGTCGGCGCGGTCGCCTGCCAGGCGGCCGCGCAGTTCAACGCCGACTTCGCCCTCGTCAGCTGCAAGGCCTTGTCGCTCGCGGGCGGGATCATGGATCCGAACCTCGCCGACGCCGCCGTCAAGCGCGCGCTCATCGGCAACGCCGCCCGGGTGGTGCTCCTCGCGGACGCGAGCAAGTTCGATCGCACCGCGCTCGCCACCGTCGCCGACTTCCGTGCCGTCGACATCCTCGTGACCGACCGCCCGCCCTCCGAGGCCTGGCGCGAGCGGCTCGCGCACGACGGCGTGACGCTGCTCAATCCGTGATCCGAATATGCCCGAATGTGACCGAATGCGTTGACACGGGCATGCGCCCCTGCTATCGAGTCGCCGTGGGCAGAGGAGAGGGCACATGACGGACGAGCCGGAGCTGAGGGCATACATCTGCGAGATCGGCCGCCGGGCCTACGCGCGCGAGATGGGCGCCGCCAACGACGGGAACATCTCCGTCCTCCTCGACGACGGCACGCTGCTCTGCACGCCGACCTCGGTCTCCAAGGGCTTCATGACCCCCGAGATGATCTGCCGCGTCGACCGCGCCGGGGCGCTGGTCGAGGATCGCGGCTACCGCCCGTCGAGCGAGTTCAAGATGCACCTCTGCGTCTACGACCACCGCGACGACGTGCGGGCGGTCGTCCACGCCCATCCGCTCTACGCCACCGTCCATGCCATCTGCGGCAAGCCGCTGACCGCCCAGATCATGCCCGAGTCGACGATGTTCCTCGGCGAGGTGCCGCTCACGCCCTACGGCACCCCCTCGACGCCGGAGCTGACGGACGCGATCACCCCCTACATCGACCGCCACGACGCGCTGCTGCTCGAAAGCCACGGCGCGCTGACCTACGGCCACGACCTGACGAGCGCCTGGTTCAAGATGGAGGCCCTCGACTACTACGCCAAGGCCGTCTACCTCGCCGCCGGCTACGGCGGCGCCCGCGAGTTCAATGCCGAGCAGATCGAGAAGCTCCTCGAGATCCGCCGCACCCGCTTCGCCTCGCCGGCCCGCAACCCGCTTCTCGCGGACTGAGCCAACGTTCCACCGGAGGATTCCTGACATGTACGCGGACAAGTTTCGCCTCGACGGGCGCGTGGCGGTGGTGACGGGCGGCGGCCGCGGCATCGGCCTCTGCTGCGCCGAGGCGCTGGCCGAGCACGGCGCGACCGTGGTGGTCGCCGACATCGACGCGAGCCTCGCCGCCGAGGCGGCCGCCACGCTCGCCGGCAAGGGCTACAGGGCCGAGGCGCGACAGGTCGACGTGACGAAGTCGGCCGAGGTCGACGCCCTCGCCGACGCGGTGGTCCGCGACCACGGCCGCGTCGACATCCTGGTCGCCAACGCCGGCATCGCCCGCTCGGGCGTCGCGGCCGAGGACGTGACCGACGAGCACTGGCTCAACGTCAACGACGTCAACTACAACGGCGTCTTCTGGTGCAACCGCGCCTTCGCCCGCCACATGCTGAAGGCGGGCTCGGGGGCGATCGTCAACATCGGCTCGATGTCGGGGATCATCTCGAACCGGCCGCAGAAGCAGACCTACTACAACGCCTCGAAGGCGGCGGTGCACCAGATGACCTCGTCGCTGGGCGCCGAGTGGGCCGACCGCGGCGTCCGCGTCAACGCGGTGGCGCCGACCTACATCGAGACCGAGATGACCATGTACCGCCACGACAACGAGGGGATGATCGACGTCTGGCTGCGCGACACCCCGATGCACCGTCTGGGGAAGCCCGAGGAGATCGCCTCCGTCGTCCATTTCCTCGCCAGCGACGCATCGAGCCTGATGACCGGGACGACGGTGGTGGCGGACGCGGGATTCACCTGCTGGTGAGCTGCCCGCGCGATCGGGGCAGCGTCGGGGGTCCTTCAGCAGGCGGGCCGAGGCGTTCGATCTGCCTCGCGAGCGCCTTGGCTCTGGCGGCGGCTGTTCCAGCGCAAGCAGTCGGGTCCAAAGTCTGCACGGGCCCGCCTCCTAGAGCCCCCGGTTCATGCCCGCTGGCGGAGCCGCCCAACGCGCTGAACGTAACGGCCCGCATGGTCAGGCGACCATCGCGCGGTAGCGGTCGCGGCGTGCGGGGTCGACCCGAAGCGGGCGGTGGTGGGACGGGTCGGTCCGGTCGCGGGCCGGGCGGCGGCCGGCGCTCATGAACGCGCGCTCGACCTCGGTCAGCAGCGCGCGGGTGGAGGTGAAGGATCGCCTCGCGGTCGGCGAGCTCGCCCACCTGGCGCGCCAGCTCGTCAAGATCGGTCGCCATCAGCCGCGGCCTCCGGTCCTTGCCAGCGGAATGCATGGTTCTCGGCGCCCGAACAGCCGGACACGGGTCCGCATAGGCACGCCCTGTCGGCGCGCAAGGGAGGCTCGGCATGGCGAGCCCGGCGGTTCTCGCGGATGATCGGCCAAACGGCGGAATGGGACGCGAGATGCTGCTGGACCGCAAGGTCGCGATCGTGACGGGCGGGGGGGGCGGCATCGGCCGCGCCATCGCCGTCGGCCTGGCGCGGGCGGGCGCGAAGGTCGTCATCAACGACATCGGCGTCTCGCTGGCCGGCGAGGGCCGATCGGCGTCGCCCGCCGAGGAGACCAGGGCCGAGATCGAGGCGTTCGGCGGCGCAGCCGCGATCAGCACCGAGTCGGTCTCGGACTGGGAGGCGGCGCAGCGGACCGTCGGGACTGCCCGCGAGACCTGCGGGCGGCTCAGCACGCGGCCGAGCACCAACCACCTGAGATCTCGTCGGCGTGATCGGGCGCCGCGACATGGGCGATCCGGTCTTCGCGCCCGCCCAGGTCCGCCCGAACCCCTGACGCGAGATCGACATGGGAGAACGAGCGGGCCTTCTCCCGCCGCCCGCTAGCGCCGGCTCATCTCCATCACGCCGAGCTCGCGCAGCAGCTTGCGCCGCATCGCCGTCTCGAAGTCGGCATAGTCCTGCGCCTGCTCCACGAACGCCCCCGGCCCCTGGATCACGAACTCCTGATAGTAGCGCCCCAGCGTCGCCATGTTCGACCCCACCACCAGCCCGTTCACCGTGATCCCCTCGAGCGGGAACTCCCGCCGCACCAGCTCCGGCGACGCCCCGTCGTTGTTGGTGCCGTCCCCCGACACGTCGAGCGTCCGCTGCGCGCAGTCCCCCTGTCCCTTCAGCGCGTGCCCGCCGTAGAGCAGCGCCAGCCCCAGGGCCGTCGGGAACTGGTCGAAGCTCCGCGCCTGCCGCCGCAGCCGCTCGGCGACATCCGCGAGGTCGTCCGCCGTGCCGATCGCCGCCCAGTCCTGCCGCACCACCTGCTGCTGCGCCCCGCTCCACTCGTAGACCATCAGCCGCACCGGCGCCTCGGGCTCCGCCAGGAACGCCTCCCGCACCTCCGGCGCCGTCAGCGCCGCCGCCAGCCCGTCGCGCATCAGCGCATACTCGCGCGCGTCGACCGACGACGACACGTCGAGCGCCAGCGCCAGCGCCAGCCGGCAGTCCGCCGCCGCCGGCCCCGCCGCCAGCAGCAGGACGAGCGCCAGCCTCACCAATGCCCGGAATTCTCCATGCTCTTCCAGGGCTCCGCCGGCGCCAGCGATCCGCCCGCCTGCAGGAGCTCGATCGACACGTTGTCCGGCGACCGCACGAACGCCATGTGCCCGTCCCGCGGCGGCCGGTTGATCGTCACCCCCGCCGCCTGCAGCCGGTTGCACACCGCATAGATGTCGTCGACCTCGTAGGCCAGGTGCCCGAAGTGCCGGCTGTCCGACGGCAGCCCCTCGTCGCCGTCCCAGTTGTGCGTGAGCTCGACCGGCGTCTCCTCCTGCCCCTCGGGCGCCATGAAGACCAGCGTGAACCGCCCCCGGTCGTTGACGGTCCGCCGCACCTCCCGGAGCCCCAGCAGCTCGTAGAAGGCCATCGACTTCTCCAGATCCTTCACCCGCACCATGGTGTGCAGATATTTCGTCTTCATATTGTGCCTCCCCTGCGCTCTAATCCCACATCTAGCCCCGCCCGATTCCCTGCCCGGGCCGCCCGCCGACGAGGTTACCCATGACGCTCCCCGCGGAACAACCGCCCGCCGCGACCCGCACCGCCCGCGCGACCGTCCCCGCGCTGGAAGCCCGCCTCGGCCTCCCCATCCCGGTCCTCGACCACGGCTTCATCCGCGTCGTCGACTACATGGGCGACGACGCCGCCATCGTGCAGGCCGCCCGCGTCTCCTACGGCGCCGGCACGAAATCCGCCCGCGACGACGCCGGGCTGATCCGCTACCTGATGCGCCACCGCCACTCGACCCCCTTCGAGATGTGCGAGCTGAAGCTGCACGTGAAGCTGCCGGTCTTCGTCGCCCGCCAGTGGATCCGCCACCGGACCGCCAACGTGAACGAATATTCCGCCCGCTACTCGATCCTCGACCGCGAGTTCTACATCCCCGACCCCGCCCACCTCGCCGCCCAGTCGACCTCCAACAACCAGGGCCGCGGCGCCACCCTGAGAGGCCCCGAAGCCGCCCGCGTCCTCGCGACGCTCCGCGCCGACGCGACGACCGCCTACGACCACTACGAGGCGATGCTGTCGCAGGACGGCCAGCAGGGGTTGGCGAGGGAGCTCGCCCGCATGAACCTGCCGGCCAACGTCTACACGCAATGGTACTGGAAGACCGACCTCCACAACCTCTTCCACTTCCTCCACCTCCGCGCCGACGCCCACGCTCAATACGAAATCCGCGCCTACGCGGAGGCTCTGTGCGGCGTCGTCCGCGACTGGGTCCCCGCGGCCTGGGAGGCCTTCGAGGACTACCGCTTGAACGCCGTCACCTTCTCGGGGAAGGGGATGGCCGCGCTCCGGCAAATGCTCGCGGGGGAGACGGTCACGCACGAGGATGTGGGGATGAGCGCAGGGGAGTGGCGGGAGTTCGACGCTGGCGGAGCCAGCCTCGTCAATGAGGGGCGAGTCCGAAAGTAGTTGAGTGAATCGCATATTCGAAGCCCTTTCGAGGATAGACGTTCTTGAGCCTCTTACCATAGCCCCGGCCTCTACAGGTTATTTGCTTGGCGGAGGCGACACATCCGGCGGTTCAACCATCTGCTGTTGGCGAGCAGCGGCTGCCGGTGGCGCCTCCGCAGACTTCCCGCCGCTCTCGAGTGCAGGGCTATTTCTCCGTCTGGCGCGACTGGGGCTTGGAGTCGACAAAACGCTGGTGATGGCCGGGGCTCGAGCGCGAGGCGTGCCGACGCCGGGGTATCGACAGCTCTGAAGACCACCGAAAGCGGCAGGATTTGCTGCTAGACGCCGGCAAGGTCAAGGGCCGCAAGCGCACATCTCACCACAGCTGGACATACTATTCGGCTCGTCCACGCCGAATCCAAGCGACGGGTCGATCTCGCAATTCAATCACGCTTCGGAACTATGCCGCGCGATGACGGCGGGTAGGGCGGCGGATGTGGGCCACACCGCCCAGGCGGCGGAGGCTTTCGTCAGAGCGCTCGATCCTTGGCGAGGCGGCGGCACCGGCCGAGCCAGGCGAAGAACGGCTCGTCGCCCAACGCCTCGGCAGGATCCGAAGCGCCTCAGGTCGGATATCAGGCACTGTCCGAAGCTTTCGAGCAGCTTGAGATCTAGCGTTAGCGATGTGACCTTGTCCAGATGCGGTCGGATTGGAGCTCAGCGCCAGCGCACGTCGCTGAGGTTAGTCATGCGACCCACGCCCTATCAGCATGCCTCCGACAAGCGCAAGTAACGGAGTACGCTCCTCCCTGCGCAAGCAGGAGCCCATCCAAGCACCGGAGGCCAGGAGCTAGTGAGAGACCCTCTCGAGGCCGAAGCGCCCTGCTCGAGACGCCTCGGTCCTGTCGATGACTTCGTGCGACGCGTGGACGACTGCCACGATCCGCGAGCGCATCAGCCGAGCGTGTCGGTGACGATGTGGCGCTTGCGGCCTTGCTTCTTGCCGGCGCGTAGCCGCTCCCGCCGCTTTCGGTGGCTCATCGACTGGGTGTCGAGACCCCGGCGGTCGGCGCATGCTGCCGAATTCCCGCCCTCGACCGTGCCCTACGTCGGCCTGGGGCTCGCAGTCGATCAACCACCTGCTGGTGTGGCGGCCGGAGCTTGAAGCGCGAGGGTCGACGTGCCAGAGGTCATCGCAGCCAGACGGTGAAGACGAAAGCCGACTGCGGCTACGACGCCGGCAAGAAGCTCAAGGCCGGCGCCACATCGTCACCGACACGCTGGGCTGAGCTCGTGCTCGTCCACGGCGACATCCAGACCGCGACGGCCCGTCGATCTGTCAAGGCCGCCACCGCTCTGGTTGCGCCATCTCTTCGCCGAGGCAGCTACGCCGCGACGACTCGCACGGCGCTCGGGCTCGGCCACTACGCTCGAGATCGCAAGCGCACCACCGCCGCTTCGTCGACCTGCCGCGGCGTGTCGTCCGAGCGCAGCCTGGCTCGCCGGTCCGCCGCCTCGCAAGGACTTCGAGCGCCAGCGAAGTTCCCCTGCGCTCGTCACTCACATACGCCGCCTCTCCAGCCCCGGACCATGCAATCTGCACGGTATTGAGTATTATTTTTGATGATCCTGTAGATTACTTTGGCTTAAGCGTCAACTTCTCTGGGGGTGCCATTCGATATGAGATCAAGCACCGTTCTGATCGTGAGGTATTTATAGTGTTCGTCGGCGAGATCGGAGATGGGCTTATCGACGTAGCTCCCGTTCATTGACCTTTGCGTACGGCGAGCAAGCGTAGGGTGGTGGATCATCGACCCCACCACGGTCGGCTTCCCCCGCCGGCGCGTCTGCGGTATCATCCGCCCATGAACAAGCCCGTGCGCACCGCCAAGCAGGAAGCCCTCTCGGCCGTAAGCGCCTTGCCCGACGACGCCTCATTCGATGACATCTTCTACCAGCTCTTGCTCCTCCAGCGCATCCGCGAGGGGATCGACGAGATCGAGGCCGACCGAAACGTGTCGCCCGAGGAAGCGGCCGCCCAGCTCGCGAACTTCCGGGCGCTGATCCTGGAAGGCCTCGAGTCGGGCCCCGGCGTCGAAGCCGACGAGGCCTTCTTCGAGGAACTGCGGGCCGAAATCCGCACCCGCGCCGCCGAGTGACGCCCAAGCCGCTGCGCCTGCGGCCGGCAGCGCGCGCGGACTCCCGCCGGATCGCCGCATACTACGCCGCCGAAGCGGGAGAGCCGGTTGCCCAGTCCTTTCTCGCCGCTCTGCAGCGCGCCTTCGACCACCTCCGGGCATACCCCGCTTCCGGATCGCTGCGTTTCGAGCCCGACACCGGCCTGCCCGGCCTTCGCGTCTGGCCGGTCCGCCGCTTTCCCCATCTCCTGCTCTACTTCGATCGGGCCGATCACGTCGACGTCGCGCGCATCCTCCACGGCAGCCGCGACATTCCCAAGCTGCTCCGCCGGACTGCGCTCAGCAGGTAGGCCGTCGGCCATCCGTGAAGTCACGCGAAAGGATTCGCCACGCGCATCCGCCGCGCCGCCACGAAGCCGTCCTGCATGTCCTCCGACAGGAGCGTGTCGCACCCGGCGAGGAGCCCCGCGGCGAGGATCATAGCATCGTACACCGCAAGCCCGTGCCGCTCGGCGAGCGCCAGCCCGAGCTCGTGCGTCTCGAGCGTCACCGGCTCGACCGACACGAACGTCCGCACCGCCGCGAGAAGCTCGGCCGTCTCGGCCCAGTCGAGCCGCATCTTGCGCCGGGCGACGTTGGCGAGCTCGTTCAGCACCTGCACGCTGACGGTGCCGCCCTCGGCCAGCAGCCGCTCGGCGATGCCGGCCTTCCGCGCGTCGGCCGAGGCCAGGTAGACGAGGACGTTCGTGTCGAGGAAGCGGCCGCTCACTCCCGACCGCTCGCCTCCTCGCGGTCGAAGCGGAAGTCCGCGGGCAGCCGGCCGCGCAGCCCGCGCAGCCGCGCCAGCACCGCCTCGGGGTCGGGCTTGCGCCGCACCCCGAGCCGGCGGTCGGCCTCGACCGCTATCTCGATCTCGTCGCCTTCCTTCAGCCCGAGCTCCGCCACCAGCCGCGCCGGCAGCCGCACCGCCAGGCTGTTGCCCCATCTCGCGACCTGCACCGGCGACCTCCATGGATATACATCTTATCACCTGTATATCACCAACTCCCCGTCGCGCAATCCGCCGGAACCGGTGTAGTTTCCGCCAACCGACAGAGGGAACCCGCATGGCCTGGCGACTCGCCCGATCCGCGCCCATAGCGCTCGCCGCCGTGCTCGGCCTGACGGCCGGGGTGGCGCTCGGGCGCACGAGCTATCCGCCGCTCGACGTGCTCCTGAAGACCGGCACGTCCGTCCTCGGCCAGCCGCTCGAATACCCGAAGGGCACCCCCGAGGTCACCGCGGCGATCGTGACCCTCGAGCCGGGCAAGGACACCGGCTGGCACCGCCACGACGTGCCGCTGCTCGGGTACATCCTCGAGGGCACGCTGACCGTCGACTACGGCCCGGCCGGCAGCCGCAGCTATGCGCCCGGCGACGCCTTCGTCGAGGCCTTCGGCACCGGCCACGACGGCCGCAACGACGGCACCGTCCCGGTGCGGCTCCTCGCCGTCTACATGGGCGCCGAGGGCGTCCCGAACAGCGTCATGCAGGCCGCGCCGCCCGCTGGGAACTGACACCCCCGAGGCCCCGGACAACGGTTGAAATCCGGTTAACGCCCGGGGGCTGTATCGTTTGATATCAATGCCTTAAGCCCCATGCTCGACCCCGAGCACCCCCCGGACAAAACCACCCGGCCCCGGTCCGGATCATGTGACTGGACACCTCCGGGCAATGGCGGAAACTGCGCGCATGCGCCTGCCCGTCGCCCTCTGCCTCTGCCTCGCCGCCTGCGCCCCGGCCTACGAGCTGCCGTCGGGCCCGCCCGCACCGGCCCCCGAGGCGGCCGCCGGAAGGCCCCGCACCGCCGCCGACTTCCGGCGCGTCGCGGCCCGGGTCGGCCCCGAGGGCGAGCGCCTCTGCCGCGAGCAGGATCCCGGCGCCCCCGGCAACTGGTGCTTCTTCCGCATCGCCCTCGAGCGCGACCCCCGGATGCCCCCGAACGCCTTCGAGACCGAGGCCGACGACGGGAGCGCCGTCATCGTCGTCGGCGCGACGCTCCTCGACCAGATGCGCTCCGACGACGAGCTCGCCTTCGTCCTCTCCCACGAGATGAGCCACCACATCGCCGGCCACATCCCCAAGCAGCAGGCGCAGCAGGAGTACGGCGCGCTGCTGTTCGGCGGCCTCGCCGCCGCCGCCGCCAACGCCTACGGCATCCCGGCCTCTCCCGACTCGATCGAGCAGGCGATGAACCTCGGCGCCGCCCTCGGCGGCCGCGTCTATTCGCAGACCTACGAGCTCGAGGCCGACACGCTCGGCGCCTACATCGCCGCCCGCGCCGGCTACGACCCCTCGACCGGCGCCCAGCTCTTCGAGCGCCCCGGCATCCGCAGCGAAGGCGGCAGCTGGCTCCTCACCACCCATCCCGGCTCCGCCGAGCGCGAGGCCAACATCGCCAGCGTCGAGGCCGACATCCGCGCCCAGGAGGCCCGCGGCCTCTCCCCGACCCCGCCGCGGGGCTCCTGAAGATTTTTCGCGACCCGGCGAATTTTTGGGGTTGCGCCCCACCGCGCCGCCCCCTAGATAGCCGCTCACCGCGACGGACGGGGCCACGACGGCTCGCAGCGACGCGGCGAAAACCGGGCACCACGATGCGGGACGCGTCAGAGCAAAGACGCAGATCGCTGAATGTTGCCCA
>JAXMDF010000018.1:0-65980 GCA_046348975.1 Amaricoccus sp.
GTCGGCGCTGGCGAAGAAGGCGGGCATCGAGCTCCTGCCCTCGACGCTCCTCGTCTTCGGCAACCCGCCGCTCGGGACGCTGTTCCTGACGTCCGACCCCGACTCCGCCCTCGACTGGCCGGTGCGGCTCCTCGTCCGCCAGGACGCCGCCGGCCAGGTCTGGTGCGTCTGGATCGACTTCGCCTGGATCGCCCGCCGCCACGGCATCACCAACCGTGCCGCCGAATTCGCCAAGGCCACCGACGTGGTCGCCTCGATCACCTCGAGCGTCGCCTGACCCCTTCCTGCCCACCAACCCCAAGGAGACCGACCGATGACCCTCTTCCGCTCCCTTCTCGCCGGCGCCGTGCTGCTCGCCGCTGCCCCTGCCTTCGCCGGCGAATGCCCGGCCGGTAAGCAGGGCGTCGACGTGCGCCAGCCCGTCACGCTCGCCGCCCAGGGCGTCACCGATACGGTGCTCGCCTCGATCCCGCTGAGCGAGACTCGCTGCAGCTCGACGGACGCACCATGCGCGTGCGGCGGCTGATCGTCGAGCCGGGCGGCATCGTGCCCTGGCACAACCACGCCGACCGTTCGGCGCTGATCGTGACGGTCAAGGGCGAGATCATGGAGTACGCCTCGACCTGCGCGGCCCCGATCGTGCGCTCGGCCGGCGAGGTCGCCCGCGAGCTGCCGGCGACCTCGCACTGGTGGAAGAACCTCTCGACCGAGCCGGTCGAGCTCCTGTCCTTCGACATCCTGCACGGCTCCGCCGACACCAACATGTGAGAAGCCGGCCCGCCCCTCGGGGCGGGCCAACCCCGGATGCCGCCGATGATGCCGCTCTCCGCCACCGCCCTCCGCAGCCTGGTGATCGGGCTGACCGCGTTCCTGACGCTGGTCGACCTCTTCGCCACGCAGGCGATCCTGCAGTTCCTCGCCGCCCACTACCGGGTCAGCCCCGCCGCCATGGGCCTCGCGGCCAACGCCTCGACCCTCGGCATGGCCGCCGCCGCCCTCGGCGTCGCCTTCTTCTCTAGGCGCATCGACCGCCGGCTCGGCATCCTCGCGAGCCTCGGCCTCCTCGCGATCCCGACCGCGCTCCTCTCGGTTGCCCCCGGGCTCGGGACCTTCGCCGTCCTCCGCATCGTCCAGGACGTCTTCATGGTCTCGGCCTTCACGCTGATGCTCGCCTACCTCGGCGAGCACTTCTCCGCGGCCGAGGCCGGCGGCGTCTTCGCCGCCTACATCGCCGGCAGCGTCGCCTCGAACCTCTTCGGCCACGTGCTTTCGGCCGCCGTCGCCGACGCCCTCGGGCTCGCGCCGACCTTCCTCGTCTTCGCCGCCCTCACCCCCAGCGAACGCGCATGCTGAAGCTGGGTGCGTCGCCGTAGATGACGTTCGCGGTCCCCATCGAATCCACCCGAGCATCGGCGGCGAGACGATGGATTGCATGTGCCGCTATCGGATGGTCGTGACCGCCGGCGACGAGGAGCGTGTTATCGTCGACAGCCCGCTCCGGCGCAACCTGGGGCTCCGGAACGCGCCGATTGCGGTTCCGGCAGACAATATCGGCATCGGCGGCATGGCTGGGGCGGAGCGTGCCGCGAGCTACGGCGCGATGCATTGGCGGCTCACCGCGTCGAAACATCTGGAGAATGAGGGTTCTCTGGAGACTTCTGTGATGTGATCGGAACCATGGGAGCCTCGGCCTCGCCGGCGGTGCTTGCTGCAAGAGACCAGCGGCGAGAGATCGCCGCTGGGAAAGGAGTCGTCGTGAATCGAGGGGCCGGTCGATCAAACCTGAGATGCAGCCTCGGTAACACCGCTGCCGCCACCGCTCACCGAACGATGCAGCATGCTCGCCACCATGAAGCCGATGACCGCCAGAACGCTCATCAGGCCGAACACGTAGGTGTAGCCCTGCTCGCCGGGAAAGCGGTCGAGGATCGATCCGTAGATCACGTAGGCGAACATGCCGGGCGCATAGCCGATCAGGCAGCCGATGCCGAAGGCGGACCCGGTGATGCGCGAGGGGATCCCGACCTCGCTCATCGGGGCCCAGAAGACGCCGCGCATGGTGAAGACGATGAAGGCGAACGAGAGAGTGGCGGCCATAGCCGGGAAGATGTAGCCTGAGCCCGTGGGCAGGGCGAGGATCACGCCCATCACTGGCAGCAGCGCGACGAAGGCCCACTTCAGGTAGCGGCTGGAGCTCCTGAACTTCTTGTCGGACATGTAGCCGCCGGCAGGACCGCCGAGGACCTTTAGGAAGTACTGGTTGATGATCCCGTAGGCGCCGACGAGTGCGACCGGGAGCTGATACATGTCCTTCAGGTAGGGAATGAAATAGGTCAGGCCGCAGTAGACGATGTAGACCATGAACACGTTGAAGCTGACGAGCCAGATGCCGGGAACCCGCGCCGCCTCCATGAGGCCCGCGAGGCCGACCGGCTCCTTGGCGTCGCCGCTCGTCGCCTTGCCGTCGCTCAGCAGGAACCAGGTGAGCACGCCGGCGCCGATGTTGACGGCCGAGTAGAAGAGGATCGCCGACTTCAGGCCCTGGGCGCCGGAGCCCATCAGGACGAACACCCCGAGGGCGGCGAAGGCGACGAGCGTGTCGACGACGCCGCGGCCGCCTTCGAGGAAGCCGAACATCCGGCCCTGCTCGTCGTCGTCGCCGAGGTTGCGGATGGCCTTGAGCAGCGAGGGAAAGAAGAAGCAGTCGGCGCAGATGGCGAGCAGGGCGAAGACGATCACCATCGCCCCGAAGGGCGGAAACGTCGCCATGTAGAGGCCGAGGAGGCCGGCGCCGGTCAGGCCCACCGGGATCAGCCGGCGCGGCTCGTAGCGGTCTGCCAGGAAGCCGCCGGCCACGAAGAGGAGCGTGGCGACGATGGCGTTGACGCTGAGCAGGGTGCCGATCTCGGTATGGGTCAGGCCCATGTTCTCCTGCATGGGCACGTAGAACGCGTCCTTGAGGTTCGCGAGCTTGTAGATGGTCCCGCCGCCGAGAACGAGGACGAGAAACCTGAGCCACTTGGCCCGGGTCGCGGTTGTCATGGCATTCCTCCGTTGATTCCTGGATGTCAGGCAGTCAGCTGCCGGGGCGCGCCGGCGCTGTCGGCGGCGTGGCCGGCCGCGGCCAGTACGAGGTCGGCGAGGATGCGCATCTCGCCGATCAGCCCGCGAACGCGGCGGACCTGGTTCTCCGCCCAGCGATGCTCGTCGGCGATCATCCGGTCGAGCGAGTAGCCTGGCGGGAGGTGGGTCTCGCTCATGTCGCGATAGGGAATGAACGGATCCTCGGCCTCGTCCGCCTGGCGGAAGGCCGGCGCGACGTAGTGGTTCTCCTGCTCGAGCGCGAAGGCGATCACCTGCGGCTCGTGCTGGCCGAGCATCAACAGCTCGAAGAGCATCCGCGCATCCGGCAGGTCGTCTTCGGGGCTCCCCTGCAGCACGCCGTAGTGGCCGCAGCCGTTCTGCTCCGTAACGATGCGGACCCCCTTGAGGTGCACCTGGCGGATGTAGGGGGCGAGGGCGCGCAGGGCCGGCAGCGGCCGCTCCCCGGCGTTGATCATGTTGCCGAAGTCGAAGAGCGCGTTCAGGCGCGGGTTGCCGACCCGGCGCAGGAGCTGAGCGATCTCGAAGCTCTTCAGTTCCTCGTGCTGCTCGAAGTCGAAGTTGAGGTCGTGCGCGTCGGCGAGGTCGCCGAGGTAGCGCAGGTCGGCCTCGATCATGTCCATGACCGTCGAGAGCATCCCCTCGTAGCGGGAATAGGCGCGGATGTTGCGGGAGCCGACGGCCCGAGCGATGGCGACGGCCCGGTCGATGTCCTCGCGGCGCGTGGTGCTGAGCTCGAGGTGAACGTCGAGCCCGAGCGCCTCGGCCTTCTCGCCGAACGCCCCGAGCTCTGCCGCCGTCATCCGCGACAGGCTGTTCTCCTCGCCGTCGAGCACGTGCAGGCAGAGGCCGTGCAGCTCGTGGCGATAGGCGAAGTCGAGCATGTCCGTGGGCTTGACCCGTCCGTGCGCGAGGTTGGTCAGCAGCGGATAGCCATGGGCGAAGAGGCGCATGGCGTCGATCCGCTCGACGAGGCGGGCGGCGAGCGAGGGTGTCAGAATCGGAGGGGTTTCGTCGTCGGCATTGCGACGCAGCAGGTCCGCGAAGCGGGCTTGGATGGCGTCCATCGTGTCACTCTCCCGGAGAAAGGGCTGGCGGTTTCGTGCCTGCGCCTTACCCGGGGGCGGCGTTCGAAGACTTAGCCACTATGGTGGAAGTTCGTGACCACTTGCCGGGTGCCGGGGCCCTCGCGTCCTCCGGCGCCCGTGACAGGCGCGATCTCGCGTGTACGATGAAGGCGGCGGCGCGACCGGGAAGCTGGGGAATGACGAAGCGGCAGTCGGGCGCACTCCTGACGCGAATAAGGCTGGACCGCGGCGGTATCGTGCCGGTGTCGCGCCAGATCGAGGATCAGTTGCGGGACGCGATCCGCGCGGGCCAGTTGCCCGGCGGGACGCGACTCCCGTCCAGCCGCTCGCTCGCCGCCGAGCTCGACGTGTCGCGTCCGACCGTGATGGTGGTGCTGGAACGGCTCGAGGCCGAGGGCTTCCTCGAGATGCGGCGGGGTGCGGGCACGTTCGTGGTGCAAGCGCTGCCGTCGCACCTGCCGCCGGTGCCGGGCCGGCCGGCGGGCCTCGGCGTCGGGCCCGCCGGTCCGCCGCGATCGTCCCGCATCGGCGCGCGGCTCCTGGCGCTCGATGCCGACGTCGATGTGCACGAGGATCGGACGTTCCTGCCGAACACGCCCGCCTACGATCACTTTCCGTTCGCGCTCTGGCAGAGCTGCGTGAACCGGCAGACGCGGCGGGCCTATCGCGGGAACATGGGATACGCCGAGCCCGCGGGCTACGAGCCGCTGCGCCGCGCGATCGCCACCTATCTCGCCCTGCATCGGAGCGATGCCTGCGACCCCGAGCAGGTCGTCATCACCCCGGGCGCGCACGCTGCCTTCATGATCGCGGTGCAACTCCTGACCGAGCCGGGGGACGGGCTCCTCTTCGAGGATCCAGGCCCGTTCATCGCCCGGAACCTGTTCGAGTCGCTCGGCCGCCGGCTGGTCCATGTCTCCGTCGACGACGAGGGGATGGACTTCGAGGCCACGGTGGCCCGGGCGAGCGACGTGCGCCTGGCCTTCGTCATGCCCTCGCGCCAGCACCCGCTCGGCCGCACCCTCTCGGTTCGCCGCAGGCATGGCCTGCTCTCGTGGGCGCGCGCCGACGACGCCTGGATCATCGAGGACGACTACGACAGCGAGTTCCGCTACACGGGACGGCCGCTGCCGTCGATGCGCAGCATCGACGGTGGAGGCAGGACGATCTACGTCGGCACCTTCAGCAAGGCGCTGTTCCCGGCGCTGCGCATCGGCTACTTCGTCCTGCCGCCGGCGCTCGTCGGGATGTTCCGCAACGCCATGGCGCTGGTCTTCCGCAGCATGCCGGTAGCGCCGCAGATGGCGCTGGCCGACTTCATCGCGGACGGTCACTTCGCGAGCCACCTGCGCCGGATGCGGGAGCTCTACGCCGAGCGGCGCGAGCGCTTCCTCGAGGCGGCGGAGCAGGTGTCGGGCGGGCTCTACCATGTCGAGCGGCCCGACAGCGGCATGAACGTGGTGGCCTAGCTGCCGGAGGGGAGCGACGACCGCGAGGTCTCGCGCCGCGCGGTGGCGGCCGGCGTTCACTGCTATCCGTTGAGCGACTACGCCGTGCGACCGCTTCCGCGGCCGGGGCTGCTCATCGGCTTCACCGGTGTCGCACAGCACCAGCTTGCCTCTGGTCTGCGGCGCCTGGCCGCTGCGGTCTCGGGTGAGCCGGGGATCCACGAAGACCCGGCGCGGTAACCTCATCCAGGGCGGCGGACGGCGTGGGCGCGACGCCGATACCGTGCCTCAGATCGCCTCTCCGCGAACCTGTCGGACGAGGCATTCCGCCAGGACGGCGACGGCCGGGACGCGCTCCTTGCGGGGGCGCACGATCTGGAAGCGATCGAGAAAGGTGAAGCGGTCGGGCGCGATGGCGCGCATGGCGCCCTCGGCGACCCACTGCCGGGCGAAGTGGGTCGGAAGGAACGAGAGGTAGGCTCCGCCGACGAGCAGGAGAGCCGTGCCTTCCATGTGCGCGGTCACCGCGGTCCAGTTGAAGCCGACGCCGCAGATCGGCTCCTCGGCCATGTAGGTGCGGCCGGCGAAGGGGTATCCGGCGAGGACTTCGGGGGTGACGGTTTCGTCGTCGGCATCGAACAGCGGGTGGCCCCGGCCGCAGTAGAGGCGCTGCTCCTCGTCGAAGAGGTCGGTCGCCTGCATGTGCGCCGGATATCGCTGCGACGGGCTGAGGACGACGTGGTAGCGGCCGCTCAGCAGGCCCTGGGCGAGTGCCTGCGGCGCGGCGATGTCGATCTCGAGCCGGACCTTGGGCGCGGCACGCTGGAAGTCGGCGAGCGCGGTGGCAAGGTCGATGGCGGGATTGGTGTGCATCGCGTCGACTGTTCCGAAGTGCAGGACCCCGGACAGCTCGCCGCGCTCCGCCGCCACCGAGCCCTGAAAGCTCTCGATCGAGCCGAAGAGATCGAGCATGGCCGAGTGCATGCGCTTGCCGGCGTCCGTCAGGAAGAAGCCGCTGCGTCCGCGCTCGCAGACGCGGAACCCGAGCCGGGCCTCGAGCAGCTTCATGTGCGTGCTGATCGTCGCCTGCGTCATGCCGAGCGCGCCCTGCGCGGCGGAAAAGCCGTTGTGGAGAACGACCGCCTGGAAGATGCGCAAGAGCTTCAGGTCGACGTCGTGGAGAGCCGGCTGGCGCTTCATGCATTGAGGATCTCGAAAGTTAACGTTGGATCAAGCGGATTTTTCGATGTGACGGCCTCGGCTACGCCCTTCCCCGGGAAAAAGTGAGACGGGGGATCGGCGCATGGCCGGACATGGCTACGAAAGCGGCAGGCTCAACCTGCCTTTTGTCGGCATCTCGACGTTCGGCAAGTATCCCTACCAGCCGGACTGGGACGCCATCGACGCCGACGTCGCGGTGCTCGGGGCGCCCTACGACTTCGGGACGCAATGGCGGGCCGGCGCCCGCTTCGGCCCGCGGGCGATCCGCGAAGCCTCGACGCTCTTCTCCTTCGGCCACGGCGGCGCCTACGACCACGAGGACGACGTCACCTACCTGCCGGCGGACAACGTGCGGATCGTCGACATCGGCGACGCCGACATCGTGCACACCGACACCGCGACGAGCCACGCGAACATCGCGGCGGGCGTCCGGCGCATCCTCGCGGCGGGGGCGCTGCCGGTGGTGCTCGGCGGCGACCACTCGGTTAACATTCCCTGCATCGACGCCTTCGCCGACGACTGCGCCGCGAACGGGCCGATCCACATCGTCCAGCTCGACGCGCATCTCGACTTCGTCGACGAGCGCCACGGCGTGCGCTTCGGCCACGGCAACCCGATGCGGCGGGCGGCGGAGAAGGACTACGTCACCGGCCTGACCCAGCTCGGCATCCGCAACGTCTCCTCGACGGCGAAGGAAGGCTACGCCGACGCCCGGTCGATGGGGTCGGACATCCTGTCGGTCCGCCAGATCCGCAAGCTCGGGATCGAGGCCGTGCTCGACCGCATTCCCGCGGGCGCGCGCTACTACGTGTCGATCGACATCGACGGCTTCGACCCGTCGATCGCGCCCGGCACCGGCACGCCGAGCCACGGCGGGTTCATCTACTACGAGGGGCTCGAGATCCTCGCCGGGCTCGCGAAGCGCGGCACGATCGTCGGGGTCGACCTCGTGGAGGTGGCGCCCGACTACGACCACACCGGCACGACCGCGATCCTCGCCGCGCAGGTCCTGATGAACCTGATCGGGCGGATCATGCACCAGCGCGCGCTCGGGGCCTGAGCGATGGGCAAGGTCAGCTACGACTTCTCCGGCGAGACGGTGCTCGTCACCGGGGCGAGCCGGGGCATCGGCCGCGCGGTGGCGCGCGGCTTCGCCGCGGCGGGCGCCGAGGTCTTCATCCTCGCCTCCGGTCCCGGCATCGACGCGGTAGCGGCGGACCTCGCCGCCGAGACCGGCGCGGCGTGTCACGGCCTCACCTGCGACATCACCGATGTCGCGGCGGTCAGCGCGGCGCTCGGGGCGATCGGACGCATCGACGTGCTCGTCAACAACGCCGGGTTGGAGCGGATCACGCCCGTCGCCAACCCTGATCCGGGCGTCGAGGAGACGTTCCGCCGCATCACCGACATCAACGTCAACGGCACCTTCCTCGTCACCCGCCACGCGCTGCCGAAGATGCAGGCGGGCGGGCGGATCATCCTGACCGCCTCAATCTGGAGCCGCACCGCGGTGCCGGAGTTCTCGGCCTACGTCGCGAGCAAGCACGCAAACCTCGGCTTCATGCGCAGCATGGCGCACGAGCTCGGCCCCCGCGGCATCCGCGTCAACGCGGTCTGCCCGGGCTGGGTGCGGACCGAGGCGGCGATGCTCTCGCTCGCCAACATGTCGAAGCAGTCGGGGCGGCCGGAGCAGGATCTGCTCGACGAGATCGTCGCGGCGCAGGTGCTGCCCGGCCTCCTGGAGCCAGAGGACATGGCGGCGCTCTACCTCTTCCTCGCCTCCGACGGCGCCCGCGACATCACCGGGCAGGCGATGATGCTCGACCGCGGCGAGGTGATGGCATGAGCGGACTTCAAGACAAGCGCGTCCTCGTCACCGGCGCCTATCGCGGCATCGGCGCCGCCTGCGCCCGCGCCTTCGCCGCGGCGGGCGCCCACGTCGCCTGCGCCGACATCCGGGAGCCCGAGGAGACATTCGCGGCCCTCGACGGCGCGGGACACTTCGCCCTCGTCTCCGACGTCTCCGACGAGGGCTCGGTCGCGGCGATGTTCGCGGAGGTGGAGCGCCGCTTCGGTGGACTCGACGTGCTCGTGCACTGCGCCGGCGTGATCCACGAGGCGCCGCTGCTCGAAACCGACGCCGCCGCGTTCGACCGGGTGATCGCGATCAACCTCCGCGGCAGCTTCCTCGCCGGCAAGGCGGCGATCGCGATGATGCAGGGGCACGGCGGCCGGGTGATCCTCACCGCGTCCGACCTCGCCTATTCCGGGCGCGAGACCTTCTCGCCCTACGTCGCCTCGAAGCACGGGGTGCTGGGCCTCATGCGCTCTTGGGCGAAGGAGTTCGCGCCGGACATCCTCGTCAACGCGCTCTGCCCCGGACCGATCGACACCGAGATGCTCGGCGCCGCGCAGATGAGCGACGAGTGGCGGGCGCGCGAGCTCGACATCCCGCTCGCCCGCTTCGGGCGGCCCGAGGAGATCGCCGCCATGGCGGTCTTCCTCGCCGGCCCTGGCGGCAGCTTCGTCACCGGGCAGGGCATCGGCGTCAACGGCGGGAGCGTCATGCCATGATCCGCAATCCGGTCCCCTGGCCGAACGGCGCGCGCTGCGCCGCCTGCGTCACCTTCGACATGGACGCGGACAGCCTGATCCACATCGGCCACCCGACCGACGGCCACAGCCGGGTGTCGGCGATCTCGATGCTGCGCTACGGCCCCGAGGTCGCGGTGCCGCGCATCGTCGCGAGCTATGCGAGCCTCGGCATCCGCCAGACCTTCTTCATCCCGGCCTGGTGCATCGAGCAGTATCCGGCCGCCGTCGAGGCGATCCTCGCCGGCGGCCACGAGATCGCCCACCACGGCTTCCTCCACGAGCACCCGCGCGAGCTCTCGGACGAGGAGGAGGCGCACTGGCTCGACCGCGGCATCGAGGTGATCGTGCGCGCGACCGGGCAGCGGCCGCGCGGCTGGCGGGCGCCGCTCTACAACTTCTCGCACCGCTCGGCGGACCTCCTGGTGTCGCGCGGCTTCCGCTACGACGCCTCGCTGATGGGCGACGACCAGCCCTACCTCCTCGAGACCGACGGCGGGCGGCTCGTCGAGCTCCCCTCGCACTGGGGGCTCGACGACTGGCCGCAATACGTCCAGTCGATGGACCTCGACTACATGATGCCGATCCGCGCGCCCGAGCAGGGCCTCGAGGCCTTCCGCCAGGAGTTCGAGGCCGCCTACGCCTTCGGCGGCCTCTGGGTGCCGGTCGTGCATCCGTTCGCCACCGGCCGTCTCGCCCGGTGGCGGGTGTGGCACGCCTTCCTCGAGTCGGTCGCGGCGCGCGGCGACGTCTGGTTCGCGCCGATGGAGGAGATCGCCGCCCATGTCGAGGGCCTCGTCGCCTCCGGCCGCTACACCCCCCGCGTCGATCGACTGCCCTACTACGAATCCCCGGTCAGCGTCCGCTGAACCGGCAAGGGGCTTCGGCCCGCCAACCAGGGAGCGTGCATCATGGAAGACCCGGCCTGGGAGCGTGAGCTCGAGCGGCGCATCCACGTCTACGACCAGATGGAGGCCTCCGGCAGCTGGCCGGGGCGGCTCACCTCGATCGACTACCTCGCGATGGCCGCGCTGCTGGTCGTCTTTACCGTCGGCCCCTGGCTGTGGGTGCACTGAGATGACCGAGACCTCCGACTTCCGCCTCGCCGCCGAGCGCGGCGACGTCCCGCTCCTGCCCTCCGAGCGGCTCTGGGGCTTCTGGGAGTTCACCTACGCCAACGCCGCGCTCGCGATCGCGACCTGGGCCTTCCTGATCGGCGGCGCCATCGGGCTCTTCGTCGGCCCGCGGGAAGGCATCGCCGCCATTCTCATCGGCAACATCATCGGCGTCGTCATCACCGCCCTCGCGACCTGCGTCGCCACCGGGCGCTACGGCGTCGAGCAGTTCGTCTTCCTGCGCAGCATGTTCGGCGCCAACGGCTCCCGCCTCGTCTACATCCTGGCGGTCGTCTTCCTCACCCTCGGCTGGCTCGCGGTCCTCGGGCTGATGTTCGGCCACTCGATCGACGGACTTCAGACGCTGCTGGGTGGAGCCACGCCGTCGGCGACGCCGGGCACTGGAACGAGCGTGATTGTCGCGGCCGTGGGCGCGATCCTGCTCACCTGGTTCATCGTCGCCAAGGGGCCGACCTCGATCAAGTTCTTCAACATGATCGTGGCGCCGGCGCTCTTCGTGCTGATGATCGTGATGATGGTGCTTATCCTCTCCGAGCGGTCGTTCGGCGAGCTGATGGCCATGGGGCCGCTCGATCCGCCGTTCGACAACAAGACCGCGAACTTCATCATCGCGATCGAGGTCAACATCGCTGCCGGCATGTCCTGGTGGCCATACCTCGGCAACCTCGCCCGGCTGACCAAGAGCGAGCGCATCGCCACCTGGCCGAACCTGATCGGCATCTTCGGCGCCGCCGCTCTCGGCGAGATCGTCGGCCTGCTCGCCGCCGTCGCCCTCGGCAACAGCGACCCGACCATCTGGATGGCGCAGGCCGGCGGCATCCTCGTCGGCATCGTCGCCCTGGCCTTCGTCGCCTTCGCCAACATCACCAGCATGGCGAACATCCTCTACACGTCGCTGATCGGCCTCCGGCAGGTCGGCACCCCCGGGCTGCGCGCCATCCGCTGGGAGCTGCTCTGCTTCCTCTTCTGCGTCGTGCCGCTCCTCCTCGTGGTCTTCGCGCCCGGGGTCTACGACGGCTTCTTCCGCTTCCTGGTCTGGACCTCGGCGCTCAACAGCGCGCTCGCCGGCATCGGCATCGCCGACTACTTCATCCTCCGCCGGCAGCGCCTCGACCTGCGCGCGCTGCATTCGACGGCGCACGACTCCGCCTACGGCTTCTGGCGCGGGTTCAATCCGATCGGGCTCTTCTCCCTCGCGGTCGGGTTCCTCGTCTACGTTGCGGTCTTCAACCCGCAGTCGCTCGCCCACGCGCCGGCCTTCCTGTTCCTGACCGCCTCGATCCCCTCCTGCCTGGCGGCCGGCGGCTGCCACTACGTCCTCACCCGGGCCTTCGCCCGCCGGCTGGGCTGGGGCGCCTACGACGAGCGTCGCTCGCTCGGCGCTTCTCCCGCCACCTCGCGCTGACGGAGGATCCGATGTCCACGACCTACGACTACGTCATCGTCGGCGCCGGCTCCGCGGGCTGCGTGCTCGCCGCCCGCCTCACCGAGGACCCGGGGACGAGGGCGCTCCTCCTCGAGTTCGGCGGCAGCGACCGCAGCATCTTCATCCAGATGCCCTCGGCGCTGTCGATCCCGATGAACGGCTCGAAGTACAACTGGCGCTACTATACCGCGCCCGAGCCGGGCCTCGACGGCCGCCGCGTGCACTGCCCGCGCGGCAAGGTGCTCGGCGGCTCCTCCTCGATCAACGGCCTCGTCTACATGCGCGGCCACGCCCACGACTTCGACGAGTGGGAGGCGCTCGGCGCCCGCGGCTGGGGCTACCGCAACTGCCTGCCCTACTTCCGCAAGGCCGAGACCTTCAACGGCGGCGGCGACGAATACCGCGGCGGCGACGGCCCGCTGCACGTCACCGCCGGCAACGACATGAAGAACCCGCTCTACCGCGCCTTCGTCGATGCCGGCGCCGAGGCCGGCTACGACCGGACCGACGACCCGAACGGCTTCATGCAGGAGGGCTTCGGCCCGATGCACATGACGATCAAGAACGGCGTGCGCTGGTCGACGGCGAATGCCTACCTGAAGCCGGCGATGTCGCGTCCGAACCTCGAGGTCGTCACCCGCGCGATGACCCGCCGCGTCCTGATCGAGAACGGCCGCGCCGTCGGCGTCGAATACGAGCGCGGCGGCAAGATCGAAACCGCCCGCGCCGGCCGCGAGGTCGTCGTCGCCTCGGGCGCCATCGGCTCGCCGCACCTCCTGCAGCGCTCCGGCATCGGCGCCGGCGCGGTGCTGCAGGCCGCCGGCATCGAGGTGCTGCACGACCTGCCGGGCGTCGGCGAGAACCTCCAGGACCACTCGGAGATCTACATCCAGTACGCCTGCAAGCAGCCGATCACGCTGAACGGCCGCATGGACCCGCTGAGCAAGCTCCGGATCGGGCTCGAGTGGATCTTCCTCCGCCGCGGCCTCGGGGTGACCAACCACTTCGAGTCGGGCGGCTTCATCCGCTCCGACGCCTCGGTGACGTGGCCGGACATCCAGTTCCATTTCCTGCCCGCCGCCATGCGCTACGACGGAAAGCAGCCGCTGAAAGGCCACGGCTTCATGGTGCTGACCGGCCCGAACAAGCCGAAGAGCCGCGGTCACGTCCGCGCCCGCTCGGCCGACCCGAACGAGCACCCCGAGATCCTCTTCAACTACCTCGACCGCGAGGAGGATCGCGAGGGCTTCCGCCGCTGCGTGCGCCTGACCCGCGAGATCATCGCCCAGCCGGCGATGGATCCGTTCCGGGGCGAGGAGATCGCGCCGGGCAAGGACGTGCAGAGCGACGACGAGATCGACGCCTTCGTGCGGCAGACGATGGAGAGCACCTACCATCCATGCGGCACCTGCCGGATGGGCGAGGACGCCATGGCCGTCGTCGACAGCGAGCTCCGGGTCCGCGGCCTCGACGGGCTGCGGGTCGTCGACTCGTCGGTGTTTCCCAGCGAGCCGAACGCCAACCTGAACGCGCCGACGATCATGCTGGCCGAGCGGGCGTCCGACATGATCCGCGGCCGGCCGCTTCTCCCCGCCTCCAACGCGCCCGTCGGGCTGGCCGAGGGATGGGAGGAACGGCAGCGGCCGGGCTCCCCGGTCCGGCCAAGCGTCGTTCCAGCAGCGTGAGGTATCTGAAAAGATTGCGCGAATCAGAGCGATCCGATAAGCGCCTCTGATATAAAGACCGTGCCGGGAGAAGGCGGGGAGACCCGCCGCCGAAGGAGCAACCGCCCCGGAAACTCTCAGGTCCAAGGACCGGCATGGCCTCAACACTCCGGAAAGCGGCCCGCAAGGCCCACCGAAGGAGAAAGCCCGGGCCCGCACGCGCGCGCCCCGGGTGAAGCTCTCAGGTTCCAGGCACGGAGGGGGCATTCGGCGGCGGGAGCTGCCTTGGCCTTGGAGTGTGACCATGACTTCTGTTGCCGTGATCGGCGCCGGCGTGACCGGCCTGACGACCGCCTACGAGCTGCTGGACCGCGGCTTCGAGGTGACGGTGTTCGACCGCAACCGCTACGCCGCGATGGAGACGAGCTTCGCCAACGGCGGCCAGCTCTCGGCCTCGAACGCCGAGACCTGGACCCAGTGGGGCACGGTGCTGAAGGGCCTGAAGTGGATGCTTCAGGCCGACGCGCCGCTGCTCGTCAACCCGGCGCCGACCCTGCACAAGATGCGCTGGATGGCCGAGTTCCTGTCGAACATCCCGCACTACAAGAGGAACACCGTCGAGACGGTCCGCCTCGCGATCTCCGCGCGCGCCGTGCTCTTCGAGATGGCGGAGCGCGAGGGCATCGAATTCGACCTCGAGAAGCGCGGCATCCTGCACTTCTACTCGAGCCGAAAGGATCTCGCCCATGCCCGCATGGTCAACGGGCTCCTGGCAGAGGGCGGTCTCGAGCGCCGCGAGCTCTCGCCGGCCGAGATCCGCGAGGTGGAGCCGGCGCTGCACGGCGACTTCGTCGGTGGCTTCCTGACGACCAGCGACAGCTCGGGCGACATCCACAAGTTCACGATCGGCCTCGCCGCGGCCTGCGCCCGGCGCGGCGCCGACCTGCGCTTCGGCGCCGATGTCTACGATGTGGCGGCGGTCGACGGCGGGGTCCGGATCGGCTCGAGCGGCGGCGAGGAGGGTTTCGACGGGGTCGTGGTGGCGGCCGGAGTGCGCAGCCGCGCCATTGCCGCGGCCCTCGGCGACCGGGTGAACATCTACCCCGTCAAGGGCTACTCGATCACCGTCGCCCTCGACGACGACGCGAGCCAGGCGGCCGCGCCCTGGATCAGCCTGCTCGACGACCGCTCGAAGATCGTTGCCAGCCGCTTCGGCAGGGACCGCTTCCGCATCGCCGGCACCGCCGAGTTCAGCGGCGCCAACCGCGACATCCGCCACGACCGCATCCGGCCGCTGATCGAGTGGTGCGAGAAACACTTCCCCGGCGTCTCGACCGAGCACGCCACCCCCTGGGCGGGGCTCCGGCCGATGACGCCGTCGATGCTGCCGCGGGTCGGTCGCGGCCGAAAGGCCGGCGTCTTCTACAACACCGGCCACGGTCACCTCGGCTGGACGCTCTCCGCCGCCACCGCCCGTATCGTCGCCGAGAGCGTCGCTGCTGAGCTGCAGTCCCATCGGATCCACACGCCGGGGGTTGCTGCCGCGTAGCATGGGCATATGGCACCTTCACCGGGGGCGAAGCGTCGCGCAAAGATGCAGCACTGCCTCAGGACCACCAAGACGGGGTCGGCCGTCTTGTTGAGAAAGGTGGCTTGAGAGCGGGTCGCGCTGCTGATTCATTGTCTTTGGGACGGTGGCGGGGCGCCGAGATGACGGGTGAACGGCGTCTGGCGCAGGGGGGCCTGTTCTGCGAATTCCGCCTCGATGACCACGCTCCGGCCGACCATCCGATCCGGGCGATCGACAGCTTCGTCGACCTCTCGGACATCCGACGCGATCTCGCCCCCTTATGCAGCACGATCGGTCGGCCCTCGACCGACCCCGACCTGATGATCCGGATGCTGCTCGTCGGCTACTGTTTCGGTAGCCGTCAGCAGCCCGCTGTCAAGGGAAGAACGGCTGCGTCCGCACCCAGAGCTCCAGGGTGGGTTCGGTGCCCAGCGTCGCCGACCGATGCGGAAGGTGTGACAGGAAATGCACCGAATCGCCCTTGTTCAGGATGTGGCGCTCGCCATTGACCTCGAGCAGCATGCTGCCCTCCAGGACATAGACGAAGTCCTCTCCCTCATTGTGCATGATCTCTGAAACATGGCCGGGGGGCCGGCGCACCAGCGACGGATGCAGCTTGGCCCCCGGAAACTCGCGCCCCAGCAATTCATACGTGCGGCTGGTGTCGCCAAGGCTGAACGACTCGCGCTCTCCCGGCCGCGAAACCGCGCTCTGCTGAAGTGAAGGTTTCACGAAAGCGTCTACGGTGGCGCCGAGCGCTTCGGCGATGTTGCACAACGATGCCAGCGACGGCGTCGACATGCCGCGCTCGACCTGGGAAAGAAAGCCGATCGACAGGCCCGCGCGCTCGGACACTTGCTGCAGCGTCATGTCCTTGGCGCGCCGACATCGGCGGATCTTCGGTCCGAGCGCTTCCTCGGTGACGTCCGCCACGCTCCTCCCCTTGGGTACTGACAACATCTTGAAACTCCACCGTTCTCACAGGGCCGCGATCCGCGATCGAGCGTGAGGCTCCCGCTTGCGAAGCGCGCGGACGTCCCTCGGGGCGCGTACTTCCCAATGCCGATGCCGCCGCCCGAACTTTTCTCTATGCCACTTCAATTTATTTTGCAATGGTTCAATATTTGCTGCATGGGTCTAGTCGGGCTGATGCTGGTGCTCATGGGAAGGAGCGTATGCGCATGCGCAAGGGTTCGATCTATCTTCTGGCGACGGCGGCGCTGACCGGCTTGATCGCCGGAACGCTCCAGGCGCAGGAGCCGCAAGCCGGCGGCACGCTCCGCATCCTTGCCACCGGCGAACCGGATCATATGGACCCGACGCTCGCCGGCATGGTCCCGACCAACAACCTGATGCGCGCGATCTCGCGCCAGTTGATCAGCTATGAGGCGTCCGGCGATCCGGAAGTCGCGTTCAAGCCCGTCGGCGACCTGGCGACGGAGGCTCCGCAGCCGACCGACGACGGGCTGACCTACACCTTCACGCTGCGCGACGGCGCAATGTGGAATGCACCGTCCGGCCCCCGCCAGATCACCTCGGCGGACGTGGAGCGCGGCATCAAGCGCCTGTGCAACCCGCACATGCAGACGTCGACGCTCACCTACTTCACCGCGCTGATCGACGGCCTGGCGGAGTTCTGCGACGGCTTCTCCAAGGTCGATCCGACCGCCGCTGCGATGAAGGAATACATGGAGGCGAACGACGTGACGGGCGTCGAGACGCCCGACGACCGGACCGTCGTCTTCAAGCTCAAGGAACGGGCGGGCGATTTCATCTACATGCTCTCGCTGCCCAACCCTGCGCCCGTGCCGGTCGAGGCGCTCGACTACGTTCCGGACAGCCCGGACTACCGCGCCCACTTCGTGGGCAGCGGTCCCTACACGATCGGGGAATACACGCCCGACACCAGCCTGAGGCTGGTGCGCAACCCCGCCTGGACAGCCGAGAGCGACCCGTTGCGCAAGGCGTATGTGGACGAGATCGAGATCACGATGGGCCTTCAGGCGGACGCCATCATGCAGCAGATTCAGGCGGGCGACGCGGATCTCGCCTATGACGTCAACGTGCCGACCGCGATCCTGGCGACGCTCGCCGCGACCGGTGACGAGAAGCTGACCGCCATGTCAGCGGGCAATACCAACTTCCTGTTCATCAACACCGTGTCGGACAACAACAACGGCGCGCTGAAGGACCTGCGTGTCCGCCAGGCGCTGGAATATGCCGTCGACAAGGCCGCGATCGTGCAGCAGTGGGGCGGCCCGACGGTCGCCGAGCCGGTCGGCGGCATCTTCGGTCCCGGCGTGCTCGGCCATCACCAGTTCGACCTGTATCCGTCCGCGGATTCGAAGGGCGATCCGGAGAAGGCGAAGGCATTGCTGGCGGAAGCGGGCTTCCCGGACGGCATCACGCTGAAGATGCCGTACCGCAACAAGGATCTGGAGGTCGCCACGGCCGCCACGATCCAGGCCAGCATGGCGCGTGCCGGGATCAACCTGGAGCTCACGCCGGTGACGGCCGCCGACTATTACTCCAAGTTCATGACCAATCCGGCCAACACCAAGGAAGGGACATGGGATATCGCACCCGTCGGCTGGACGCCGGACTGGGTGGGCGGCGCGGCGCGCTCGGTGTTCCAGCCGCAGTTCACCTTCGACGGCACGCACCAGACCTACAACTACACCGACTACAACAACCCGCAGGCCAACGAACTCGCCGCGCAGGCGATCAATGCCACCACCCCCGAGGAAACCGGCAAGCTTTGGGCCCAGGTCGACGAGGCGGTGATGGCGGATGCGCCGGTCGTGCCGCTCATCGCCAACAAGAACCCGCGCTACCGCAGCGAGGCGGTGCAGAACTACCTGCCCTACGCGCTTGGCGTCGAAGGCGACTGGACCAACATCTGGATCGAACGCTGAGAGGCGGGAACCGGACGCCGGCGTCAGCGAGGTGGATGGTGGCTATACTCGAAGCCAGGGGACTGACCGTCGACATTCCGACGGAGGACGGCGTGGTTCACGCCGTCCGCGACGTATCGTTCTCGGTCAGGAAAGGCTCCCTGTTTGGGATCGCGGGCGAGTCCGGCTCCGGCAAGAGCGTGCTCACCCAGGCGATCGTCGGCCTGCTGCGCAACGCGGACGTCGGGGGCGAGGCCTGGTTCGAGGGCCGCAACCTGATCGGCCTGCCGTCGGAGGAACTGCGCAAGCTGCGCGGCGGGCGCATCGGCATGATCTTCCAGGATCCGCTGTCCAGCCTGCATCCCTACTACACGATCGGCGCGCAGATCACCGAGGCCCTGCATCTTCACGGAAGGGTCAGCCGGGAGGAGGCACGTGCCCGCGTCGTCGACATTCTCGGCAAGGTCGGCATCCCTTCGCCCGCTGACCGGCTGGGCGACTATCCGCACCAGTTCTCCGGCGGCATGCGCCAGCGCGTCATGATCGCCATGGCGCTGGTGCTGAAGCCCTCTCTGGTGATCGCCGACGAGCCGACGACGGCGCTGGACGTGACCGTGCAGGCGCAGATCGTCGCCCTGCTCGACGCGATGCGCAAGGAGCTCGGCACCACCGTGATCCTCATCACGCACGACCTCGGCCTGCTTTCGAATGTCGCCGACGACGTGATGGTCATGTATGCCGGCAACCGCATGGAGTACGGCAAGGGCGCGTCCGTCTTTCGCGCGCCGGCCCATCCCTACACGGCCGGCCTGCTCCGGTCGTCGCCCGCCAACTATGCGCCCGGCTCGGAACTCGTGCCCATCAAGGGGCGGCCGCCGAGCCTGCTCGCCACACCTGCCGGCTGCGCGTTCGCGCCACGCTGCGCGGAGGCGCTGGCGCGCTGCTCCGCCGAGCCGCCGCCGATCAGGGTTTACAGCGACGGCGTCGAGTCGCTGTGCTGGCGGGAGGGGGGCGCGACGGCTGCGCCGGCCGCAGTCGCGCAGGCATCCCCGGCGGCCGAACCGCGCGCCGCAACGGCCGAGCCGGTCGTCGAGGCGAAGGACATCCGCCTGACCTACGAGATCGGCAGCTTCTTCGGACAGCGCCGCACGCTGGAGGTGCTCAAGGGCATCGACCTGACCGTCGCCAGGGGCGAGACCGTGGGGCTGGTCGGCGAAAGCGGCTGCGGCAAGTCCACGCTCGCCCGCGTCATCGCCGGCTTGACCCGCGCCACGGGCGGTTCCGTCAAGCTGCTCGGGCAGGACATCGGCGCGCTCGACGCCGCGCAGTGGCGCGACATGCGCAAGAACGTGCAACTCGTCTTTCAGGACCCGTTCGGGTCGCTCAATCCGCGCCGCCGCGTCGGCTCGATCATCGGCGACCCCTTCCGGCTGCACGGCATTGCCGCCGGCGAGGAGCGCAAGGGCAAGGTCCGGCATCTGATGGAGGTCGTCGGCCTCAATCCGGAGCACTACAATCGCTTCCCGTCGGAATTCTCGGGCGGCCAGCGGCAGCGCATCGGCATTGCCCGGGCATTGGCCCTGAACCCCGCGCTGATCATCTGCGACGAGCCGGTTTCCGCGCTCGACGTCTCGGTGCAGGCGCAGGTGCTGAACCTCCTGCGCCGCCTGCAACGCGACATGGGCCTGACCTACCTCTTCATCTCGCATGACCTCTCCGTCGTGCGCCATGTCTGCGACCGCATCGCCGTCATGCAGGGCGGCCGCATCGTCGAACTGGCCGATGCGGAGCAGGTCTTCACCGCTCCGCAGCATCCCTATACGCGGATCCTGCTGGCCGCATCGCACACGCCGCCGGCCATGACTGGAGACTTCAGCCGCTCGCTCCTCCGGACTCGGACGACTGCATCATGAGCGAGGCGGTTACGAACATCGGCGGGGCCGAGACCGAAATCGTCCAGCGCGGGTCGCTGGAGCTGACGCTGCGGCGGCTGCGACGCGACAAGGCCAGCATGGCCGCTCTCGGCGTGATCGTCGCCGTGGTGCTCCTGGCGATTGTCGCCCCGCTCATCGCCGCCCTGACCGGCCATTCGCCCATCGAGCAGTTCCGCGACACCGGGTTGACGCCGATGGGTATTCCGGTCGGGCCGGGAAGGGAGTTCTGGCTCGGCAGCGACCAGCTCGGCCGCGACGTCCTGGTCCGCCTCGCCTATGGCGCGCGCGTCTCCCTGCTGGTCGGCGTGCTCGCGTCGCTCGTTGCCTCGACGATCGCCGTCGTCGTCGGTGTGACGGCCGGCTATTTCGGCGGCTGGGTCGACACCTGCCTCAGCCGGCTTACCGATCTCGTCATGAGCGTGCCCTTTCTGCTCTGCGCGCTCGCGCTGGTGTCTGCCTTCGGCCCGAGCCTCCTGCTCAGCGTCGTCGTCATCGTCTTCTTCAGCTGGGCACCGATGGCGCGCGTCATTCGCGGCCAGGTCATATCGCTCGCTCGCCACGACTTCGTCCAGGCGAGCCGCTCGCTCGGCGCGGGGCCGCTTTCGATCATGGTCATCGACATCCTGCCGAACCTGTCGGTGCCGATCATCGTCTACACGACCATGCAGATCCCCAACTCCATCGTGTTCGAGGCGACGCTGTCCTTCCTCGGCATGGGCATCGTGCCGCCGACCCCGAGCTGGGGCGGCATGCTGGCCGATGCATCCTCGAACTCGCTGTATCTGGTCGCCTGGTGGATGGTGTTCGTGCCGGGCACGGCGCTGCTCCTCACCACGCTGGCCTTCAACATACTGGGCGACGGGCTGCGCGACGCGCTCGACCCGAAAAGCGCGCGCACGGCCCGCAGCCTCGCGAAGAAGGTCAAGGGGGCGGCGAAGCCATGATCCGCTTCCTGGCGCGCCGCACGGTGTTCGGCATCGGCGTCCTCATCACGCTCAGCGCCTTTGTCTTCTTCCTCTTCTTCGTCGCGCCGGGCGATCCGGCGCGCATGATCGCCGGCGACAAGGCGACCGAGGCCCAGCTCGAGCAGATCCGCAAGAACCTGGGTGTCGACCGCCCCATCGTCGTGCAGTACGGGAGCTTCGTGGCCAAGGCGGTGACCGGCGACCTCGGCTTCTCCTATCGCAACCAGCAGCCCGTTGCGCAGATCATCCTGCGCCGCATCCCGGCCACGCTGTCGCTGGTGGCAGGCGCGGTCGTCCTTTGGCTCGCCATCGGCATTCCGATCGGCATCAGTTCCGCCCGCCATCCCGGCACGCTGCGCGACCGCCTGGGCCAGGCCTTCATCCTGGTAGGCCTCAGCTTCCCGACCTTCGTGCTCGGCATGATGTCGCTCTATGTCCTCTACTTCCTGCCCAGGCAGGCAGGCTTCACCCTGTTTCCGCCCGGCGGCTACAAGGCGCTGACCAGCGGCCCGATGATCTGGGCCTGGCACCTGGCGCTGCCCTGGACGACGCTGGCCCTGACCATGGCCGCCGTCTACGCCCGGCTGACGCGCGGGCAGATGCTGGAGGTGATGGGCGAAGACTACATCCGCACCGCCCGCGCCAAGGGCGCCAGCGAGCGCACCGTCGTATGGCGGCATGGGATGCGCGCGGCGCTGACCCCCCTGGTGACACAATTGGGAGCCGACATCGCGCTGCTGCTCGGTGGCGTCATCGTCATCGAACAGGTCTATGGGCTCCAGGGCGTCGGCGCGCTGGCCGTGCAGGCCGTCAGCAACCAGGACCGACCGATCATCATCGGCGTTGTCTTGCTCGGCGGCACCTTCATCGTCATCGCCAACATCGTCGTCGACCTGCTCTACGTGCTGCTCGATCCCCGTGTCCGGTGAAGCCATGCCCTTCAGCGAGTATCTCATCCCCGCAATGCTGGTCCGTGACCACACGGCTACCGTTCCGCTCGACTGGTCGAAGCCGGACGGCGGAACCATCGACATATTTGCCCGCGAGATCGTCGATCCGGCGCGCCGGTCGGAGGACCTGCCCATCCTGTGCTTTCTGCAGGGCGGGCCGGGAGGCAAGTCGCCCCGCCCGACGCGAGGCTCGCCACCCTGGCTGGCGGAGGCGCTGAAGACGCACCGCATCGTGCTGCCGGACCAGCGCGGCACCGGCCGCTCGACGCCGATCGAAGGCGCAACGATGGCGCAGTTCACCGACGGCGACGCCGCGGCGGACTACCTTACCTGCTTCCGCGCCGACTCCATCGTGGACGACTGCGAGCATATCCGGAAGACCATCTTCGGCGGCAAGCGCTGGCAGACCCTCGGCCAGAGCTATGGCGGCTTCCTCACCCTGACCTATCTCAGCCGGGCCCCCGAAGGGCTGTCGGCCTGCTATGTCGCCGGTGGGTTGCCCAGCATCCGTCCTTCGGCCGACGAGGTCTACCGCAGGACCTATCCACGCGTGGCGGCCAAGAACGCCGCTTACTTCACCCGCTATCCGCGGGACGTGGCGCAGCTTTCGGCAGTTGCCGACCTCATCGAGAACGATGACGTGCGGCTGCCCGACGGCGATCGGCTCACCGTGAATCGGCTTCAGGCGATCGGCCTCGACCTCGGCATGGGGCCGGGCTTCGAGAACATTCATTGGCTGATTGACGAAGCCTTCGCCGGTCCCCGGCAGGATCGTCTCACCGAGGGCTTCCTGGCCGGCGTGATGGGCCTGACGTCCTTTCGCGGCAAGCCGCTCTTCGCGGCGCTGCACGAGGCGATCTACGCTGACGGCGAAGCGACGCCGGGCTGGTCGGCTGAACGGCTGCGCGCCGAGTTTCCCGAGTTCGACAGCGCCCGCCGCCCACTCCTCCTCGTCGGCGAGATGATCTACCCTTGGATGTTCGAGGAGATCGCCGCGCTACGCCCCTTCAAGCCGGGCGTCGACGTTCTGGCGCGCCGAGGGCGGCACGGCCGCCTCTACGACCCGGCCCGGCTCGCCCGCAACGATGTGCCGGTCGCCGCGGTGATCTACCATGACGACATGTTCGTCGACGCAGGACTGTCGCTGGAAACGGTGAAGGCCGTCGGCCACACGGACTTCTGGATCACCAACGAGTTCGAGCATGACGGGATCCGCCAGTCTGGCGCGGTGTTCCAGCGACTGACCGGCATGGTCCGAGACAAGGGCGGTCCGCTCGCCGCCGCATAGCCTGCAAGAGAACATCGATCACATGCAAAAGACCAACGAAGCGGCGGACCGCCTCGCCCGGCTGCGCGCCTGGATGGCGCAGGCCGGCCTAGACGGCCTCATCGTCCCGCACGCGGACGCACACCAGAGCGAGGCGACCGCGCCGCATGACGGCTGCCTCGCCTATGTAACCGGCTTCACCGGATCGGCGGGTCTCGCCTTGATCCTGAAGGACAGGGCGGTGATCTTTGTCGATGGCCGCTATCAGATCCAGGTCCGGCAGGAAGTCGACGTCGACGCCTACGAGATACGCCACCTTCGCGACGAGCCGGTCGACGGATGGATGAAAGCGGAAGCGAAGCCCGGCTGGGTCATCGGCATCGACCCGATGAAGATGACGCTTGCCCTCGACGACGCGCTGTCCTCGGCACTGGAGGATCGCGGAGCCAAGCTCCGGCTGCTCGAACGCGACCCTTTCGACTTGCTCTGGAGCGACCGGCCGCCAGTGCCGCAGGGCAGGATCTGGCCCATATCGGCGGAAACGGCCGGCGAGACGTCGGCCAGCAAGCGGCGGCGCATCGCCGAGCAACTGCGCATGGCGGCCGCGCACCTGCTGGTCGAAACGCTGCCCGACAACATCGCCTGGCTGCTCAATGTGCGCGGTTCGGATGTCGCGATGAACCCCGTCCCCCATTCCTTCCTCATCCTTGGCGCGGACGGCGCGGCGGAATGGTTTGTCGATCTCCGCAAGCTCGGGAATGACTTCACGGGCCATGAGACCGCTGGCGTCGCGATCAGCCGGCCGGAGCGTTTTCTCGACCGGATCGCCGAGCTGTCGGCCGGCAAGGTGGCCGCGATCGACAAGGATTGGGCGCCGCAGGCGGTTCGCTCGCGGATCGAGGCCGGCGGCGGCAAGGCGATGGCACAGGTGAACCCGATCACTGTCGCGAAAGCCGCGAAGACTGGAGCCGAACTGGCGGGCTTTCGCAGCTGCCACATCGAGGACGGCGTCGCGCTGACCGATTTCCTCGCATGGGTGACGAGGGAGGCTCCGGCGCGCCAGCACACCAAGGATCCGCTGACCGAACTCGAAGCGGAAGCGCGCTTGTTCGCCTTCCGCACCGAACGGCAAGGCTTTCTGGAGCCGAGCTTCCGCGCCATCTCCGCATCGGCTGGCAATGCCGCAATGTGCCACTATGCGGCCAAGCCCGAGACCAATGCGATCATCGGCGATCGCGCGCCCTACCTCATCGACTCGGGCGGGCAATATCTGACGGGCACCACCGACGTGACACGCACGCTGATGCTGGGCGAGCCGACCCGCGACATGTGCCGGGCCTACACTGCCGTGCTCCGGGGGTTTCTCTCGCTGCTGTCGGTGCGTTTCCCGACGGGCACGCAGGGCCACCAACTCGATGCCTTCGCGCGCCGAGCCCTCTGGGAGATCGGCCTCGACTACGACCACGGCACCGGCCACGGTGTCGGCCACAACCTGCTCATCCACGAACATCCCCACCGCTTCGACCGCCGGCCGAATCCGTACGGGCTGGAGCCCGGCAACGTCATGACCATCGAGCCGGGCTACTACCGGGAGGGTGACTTCGGCATGCGCATCGAGAATCAGATCGAAGTCGTCGCCGACGGTCCGGGCTTCTGCCGCTTCTCGTCACTTACTCTGGCGCCCATCGATCTGGCACTGGCCGATTTGGACGATCTCACGTCATCGGAGATCCGCCAGTTGGACAGCTACCATGCGTGTGTGCTGTCAACGCTCGAGAGACTGGTGCGGCCTGAGACGCTGCCCTTCCTGATCAAACAGACGCGCCGTGTCGCCGAACGCGCTGACCGACGCGCTCGGCACCCTCGTGCGCTTCGAGCTGCTGCCCGGGCAGCGCCATGACACGGTGGGGGTCGCGCCGCTGATCGAGGGTGTCGCCTTCGGCGGGCTGATCGCCGACAAGGCCTTCGACGCCGGCTGGAGCCGTCCCAGTGGTTGGCGAAGTAGGCGAGCTTCTCGCGGGCCGTGACCCTGGCGCGGGCGCCGGCCAGCCAGGCGGCGAAGGCCTCGATCAGCGGCTTCGTGCGCGTCTGGCGGACAGCGCGGCGCGCCTCGGGCGTCATGCCGGCGATCGCGGCCTCGATGCGGTAGAGTTCGGCGATGCGGCGCAGGCCCTCCTCGGCGACGGGCGAGGCGTCACGGTCGAAGATCTCGCGCAGCTTGCGCCTTCCATGCGCCCAGCAATGGGCGAGCACGAGCCGCGCGGGCAGCGGCTGAAGGGCCGCGCGCCGCACGGCCGCTGGAAGACCATGACCTTCCTCGCGGCGCTGCGCCACGACCGGGTCGAGGCGCCCTGGCTCCTCGATGGCCGATCGACGGCGAGAGCTTCCGCCTCTACCTCGAGCGGGTGCCGGTGCCGACCCTTCGTCCCGGCGACATCGTCGTCATGGACAACCTCGGCTCCCACAAGAGCCCCGCGGTCCGCCGCGCCATCCGCGCCGCCGGCGCCCGCCTCTTCCTGCTGCCGAAATACTCCCCCGACCTCAACCCGATCGAGATGTTCTTCTCCAAGCTCAAGCACTGGCTCCGAAAGACCGCCGCCCGCACCCAGGACGCCCTCTGCGACGCCATCGCCCACATCCTCGATACCGTCACCCCAACCGAATGCCGCAACTACCTCGCCGAGGCAGGATACGACCGAACCCAAACTCATCCCGCCCTAGCCCAGCGGCACGACCCGGACCGCGCCGCCCTGCGCCGACAGGGCGATCTCGCCGCGCTTCAGCCGCAGCGCGTCGCGGCCGAAGACCTCGTGCCGCCAGCCGTGCAGCGCCGGCACGTCGGCGGCCTCGCTGGCGGCGATGGCGTCGAGGTCGGCGCTCGAGGCGATCAGCCGCTGCGCCACCCCCTCGGCGTCGGCGCGCGCCTTCAGGAGCACCCGCAGCAGGTCCGCGAGCGCCTCGGCGCCGGGCTTGCGCGCCGGCTGCTCGGGCGCCTGCGGGATCTCCGCCGCCGGCAGCTGCTCGGCGGCTGCGATGGCGGCGAGGATGCCGTCGGCGACCTCGCCGCGCCGTCCCTCGCGCAGGAGCAGCCGCGACTTCGCCAGCTCCTCGGGCGTCTTCGGGCGGTTGGCGGCCAGTTCCAGCAGCGCGTCGTCCTTGAGGATGCGGGCGCGCGGCACGTTTCGGGTCTGCGCCAGCGTCTCGCGCAGCCGGGCGAGCTCGCGCAGCGCGGCAAGGAAGCGCGGGGCGGTCGAGCGGGTCTTGATCCGCGTCCAGGCCTCGTCGGGATCGGTGCGGTAGGTGGCCGGGTCGGTCAGCACCGCCAGCTCCTCCTCGACCCAGGCCGCCCGCCCGGTTTCCTCCAGCCGGCGCGCCAGCACCTCGTAGATCTGCCGCAGGTAGGTCACGTCGGCGAGCGCATAGGTCATCTGCGCGGCGGAGAGCGGCCGGCGGCTCCAGTCGGTGAAGCGCGACGACTTGTCGATCGAGGCGCGGGCGATCTGCCGCACCAGCGTCTCGTAGCCGGCCTGATCGCCATAGCCGCAGACCATCGCCGCGACCTGGGTGTCGAAGAACGGGTCGGGCAGCACGCCGGCGCTGGTCTCGAAGATCTCGAGGTCCTGCCGGGCGGCGTGGAAGACCTTCACGACATTGCGGTTGCGGAAGAGCTCGTAGAGCGGCTCCAGCGACAGCTTGTCGGACAGCGAATCGACCAGCACCGCGCCCTCGTCGCCCTTGCCGGGCCGGGCGAGCTGCACCAGGCAAAGCTGGGCGTAATAGGTGCGCTCGCGCAGGAACTCGGTGTCGACCGTGACGTAGGGGTATCCTGCCGCCTCGGCGCAGAAGCGCGCCAGCTCCGCGGTGTCGGTGACGGGGGTCAAGGGCGGGCCCCGAGCATGGTCCGGGTCCCGGACGGTGCCGGCAGATCAGCGTCTTGCAAGCCCGTCCTCCTGAAAGGCGCCGATCTCTCGCACAACCGCGCGGCGCCGGCAAGCCGCTTGGCCGCATCCCTCGAGCATCAGCGCGGCTGAGCGGAAGAGCCGACTCCGAGCTCTTGCGGGCGAGCTATCGTGATCAATGAATATCTTTCCGCGGCGTCTACCATGCTTTTGCCCGCCCGCACCCTTCGACCCCCGGACAAATCGTGAGGTCCGGATTAACGCCCGAGGTCGATATCGTTCTATATCAATGACTTGACCAGCCTGTCCGAGCTCGGACAAGCGCTCGGATCAGAGCACCGAGGTCATCCCGCCGTCGACGTAGAGGATATGCCCGGTGACGAAGCTCGCCGCGTCGGAGGCGAGGAAGACCGCCGCCCCCGCCAGCTCCTCGACCTCGCCCCAGCGCCCGAGCGGGGTCCGGGCCGCGACCCAGCGCGAAAAGTCGGCGTCGGCGACCAGCGCCGCGTTGAGCTCGGTGGCGAAATACCCCGGCCCGATGCCGTTGACGCGGATCCCGTGCCGGCCCCACTCGGCCGCCATGCCCTTGGTCAGCATCTTCAGGCCCCCCTTCGACGCCGTGTAGGGGGTGATGTTGGGCCGGGCGAGCTCGCTCTGCACCGAGCAGATGTTGATGATCGCCCCCGTGCCGCGCGGGATCATCGCCCGCCCGACCGCCTGGCCGACGAAGAAGGCGCTGTCTAGGTTCGTCCGCAGCACCCGGTGCCAGTCGGCCTCGGCAAAGTCCTCGAACGGCGTCCGGTGCTGGATGCCCGCGTTGTTGACGAGGATCGCGATCGGCCCGACGTCGCGCTCGATCTCGCCGACCCCGGCCCGCACCGCCTCGGGATCGGTGACGTCGAAGGCCGCGAAGGCCGGGTCCGGCGCCCCCGCAGCCTCCAGCTCCTTGGCGACGAAGGCGAGCCGGCCGGCGTCGCGACCGTTGAGGACGACGCGGGCGCCGGCGCCGGCCAGCCCGCGGGCGACGGCGAGCCCGATGCCGCGGGCCGAGCCGGTGACCAGCGCGATCCGCCCGGACAGGTCGAAGAGGCGCAGGCTCATGCACGGGCTCCTTCGAACGCCAGCTGCACCTTCATCGCGCGGCGCTTGTCGGCGGCGAGCTCGAAGGCCGCGGTCGCCTCCGCCAGCGGCAGCGTCGCGGTCAGGAGCGGCGCAGTATCGATCGAGCCGTCGGAGATGGCGGCGACCGCCTCGGCGAACTCGCCCACGAAGCGGAAGGTGCCGCGCAGGGTGATCTCGCGCGAGACCAGCCGCCAGACCGGGATCTCCGCCTGCCCGGCCTGGCCGATCTGCACCACCGTGCCGCGCGGCGCGACCAGCTCGAGCGCCGCCGCCACTGCCGCCGGCGCGCCGGACGCCTCGAAGACCACGTCGAGCGGCCGCGCGGCCAGCGCCTCCGGCGCGCGCGCGACGTTGACGACGGTCGCGGCGCCCATCCGCCGGGCGTATTCCAGCGGCTCGTCGATCACGTCGGCGGCGACGATCTCCGCGGCACCGGCGCGGCGGGCGGCGGCGACGGTCAGGACGCCGATCGGCCCGGTGCCGCTGACGAGCACCCGCCGCCCCGCGAGCGGCCCGGCCTGGGCGACCGCGTGCAGGCAGACCGCGAGCGGCTCGGCGAAGGCCGCCGCCGCCACCGGGACCCCCGGGCCGGCGGCGACCACCTGCGAGCGCGGGACGACCATCGCGTCGCGAAAGCCGCCCTGGACGTGCGGATCGCGCATGGCGCTGCCGAGGAAGCGCATCTCCGGGCAGTGGTTGGCGAGCCCCGCCCGGCACAGGGCGCATTCCCCGCACGGCCGGCTCGGATCGACCGCGACCACCGCGCCCACCGCGAGGTCGCCGACCCCCTGCCCCACCGCCGCGACGGTGCCGGCGATCTCGTGCCCGAGGATCATCGGCTCCTTGAGCCTTACCGCCCCGAAGCCGCCGTGCAGGAAGTAGTGCAGGTCGCTGCCGCAGATCCCGCCCGCGCCGATCCGCACAAGCACCTCGCCGGGGCCGGGATCGCCGGGAGGATCGGCTTCCTCGACGCGGAGGTCGTGCGGGGCATAGAGGCGTGCGGCGCGCATCGGCGGTTCATCCCTTCGGCTCGGCCGTATCGTGACGGGTCGCGGCGAGAGATCCAAGGCCCGAACGGAAGCGTTCCACCCAGGCCCGGCTGGTGCCGTCGGCCATCCTCGCCGTGTCTGCGGCGACGGTGCCCGCGATGCGCGGATCGCGGCCCAGCGCCGAGAGGATTCCCGCCAAGGCCGACCGGGGATCGTCGCTCAACGCCTCGCAGGTGAGGCGCAGCGGCTCGATCCCGCACTCTGCAAAGAGCCGGCTCCAGGCGGCGTCCTCCGTCTCCATTCCCTCGACCAGCGTGGCGATTCGCGCGGCGTCGTAGCAGACCGGACCGGGCCGCTCGACGCCCTCGATCATCGTGCCGTCGGCGGCGCGATGCCACAGGCCGCTCTGCTCCGCCCGGAGCAGCGAGACCGCCTGCGCCACCTTGTCCAGCCGCGCGAGATGAATGTGGCAGGCGGGTCCGAACACCGCAGCGAAGCGCGACGGAAAGTCCGCCGGCCGGGCTCCCCCGAGCCGCCGCGCCGCGTCCGCGACGCTCGGCCACATGATCCGAACGCCGAAGATGCCGCTGTCGCCGGTGCCCTCCCTCGCCATGGCCGCGAGGTAGGCACGGTCGAATCCGGCGTCTCCGGACCCGGCGCCCGGCGGCACCCGCCAGCGGCGCGCATAGCCGGCGGCGTCTTCCTGCCGGAAGTAGGAGTTCGGCCTCCCCGCCACGCCGCTCGCAGCCAGCATCCGGCAGAGAAGCGTGCTCCCGGAGCGGGGTGCCGCAGATGGCATAGGCCGCGACGCGCGGCATGCCCGTCAATGGCCGCCACCGACCGGCACACCCTCCGCGGTCATCCCGGTGATGACGCTCTCGACCGCCTCGACCGAGGTCGTCTTCGGGTCGATGGCGTCGGCGACCACCCTGCCCCGCCGCATCACCACGATCCGGTCGACCACCTGGAAGACGTGGTGGATGTTGTGGGCGATGAAGATGCACGAATGGCCCGAGTTGCGCGAGGCGCGGACGAAGTTCAGCACCCCTTGCGTCTCGGCGACGCCGAGGTTGTTGGTCGGCTCGTCGAGGATGATGAGGTCGCTGTCGAAGTGCATGGCGCGGGCGATGGCGACGGCCTGGCGCTCGCCGCCGGAGAGGGCGGAAATGAGGGTCTCGGGCGGGATCTGCTTCTCGATGCCGACGCGGCGGAGAAGGCCGCGGGCGACCGCGTTCATCGCCTCGGTGTCGAGCCGGCCGAGGAGCTTCGGCCCCTTCACCGGCTCGCGGCCGAGGAAGAGGTTGCGCGCGATCGAGAGTTGGGTGACGAGCGCGGAGTCCTGGTAGATCGTCTCGATGCCGTAGCGGATGGCGTCGGTGGTATTGCGGATCTCGGCCTTCTGCCCGCGGACGAAGATCTCGCCGCTGGTGATCGGCACGGCGCCCGACAGCACCTTGATCAGCGTCGACTTGCCGGCGCCGTTGTCGCCGAGGAGCCCGACGATCTCGCGCTCGCCGACGCGGAAGTTCACGTCCTCGAGCGCGCGGACACGGCCGTAGGCCTTGGTGATATGCCCCATGCGGATGAGGTCGGCCATCACGTCCCCGCCTGGTGCCGGCGCTCGAGCCAGGAGTGCAGCGCCATCATCCCGAGGATGATCGCGCCGATGAAGATGTTGTAGGCGAGGCCCGGCACGCCGATCAGCACGATGCCGTTGCGCATGACGCGCAGGATCAGGACGCCGATGACGGTGCCGAGGATCGTGCCGCGGCCGCCGGTGAGGACCGTGCCGCCGATCACCACCATGGCGATGACCTCGAGCTCGTAGCCGGTGCCGCTGTTGGGGTTGGCGGCGGAGGTGCGGATCGAGGAGATCATGCCGGCCAGCGCCGCCATGACGGCGGTCAGCACGAAGAGCGCGATCTTCGTCCGCTCGACCTTGACGCCGCGGGCGCGCGCGGCCTGGGCGTTGCCGCCGGAGGCCTGGATCCAGTTGCCGGCCTTCGAGCCGTTGAGGACGTAGCCGAGGATCAGCGCGGCGCCGACGAACCAGAAGAGCGAGGCGTAGATGCGGAAGGGCCCGACGTAGAAGTCGCCGACGAGGATCGTCGCGAGCCAGGTCCCGGCGGCGCTCCAGGTCCGCTGCGGGAAGCCGTCGGTGATGTAGAGGGCGGTGCCGCGGACGACGAGGAGCATCCCGAGGGTGACGAGGAAGGAGGGGATCTTCAGCCGGGTGACGAAGAGACCGCTGAAGAGGCCGATGGCGGCGGCGACGAGCATCGCGACCAGGAACGACAGCTCGAACGACAGGATGCCCTGGTTGAACAGCGTCCACATCAGCACCGGCGCGAAGCCGAAGACCGAGCCGACCGAGAGGTCGAATTCGCCCGCCGTCATGAGGAGCGTCATCGCCAGCGCGATCAGGCCGAGCTCGACGGTGAAGGTCAGCGTGTTCGAGATGTTGAGCGGCGAGAGGAACGCCGGGTTGATCACGGTGAAGAAGGCGAGCTCGGCCACCAGCAGCACCAGCGGGCCGAACTCGGGCATCGCGACGAAGCGCTGCAGCAGCGATGGCTTGGGCAAGGGGATCACTCGGGCTGGGAGGGGGCCGGCGGACCGGCCCCCGGGGGACTACGGACGGGTCTCGCGGGACCCGGGCGCTCGATATGCTCGGGGTCGAGCACCATGGTCAAGCCATTGATTTCGCTCGAAACAGCCCCCGAGCATTAACCGGATATCAACCATTGTCCGGGCCTCCGCGGGACCCTCCGAGGCGCATCACTTGCCCGACAGGATGTCGTCGTAGACCTGCGCGGTGTCCTTCTCGTAGAGCGCGCCGGTGATGACGTCGAAGCCCGCGGGCGTGCCGCCCGCCTCCATGTTGGCGAGCGACAGCGCGACGTAGGAGGTCGCCTGCGGGTCCTGCCACTGGGCGGCGTTGACGTAGCCGTTCAGCACCTCCTGGGTGGTGTCGAGCGAGTTGCCCCAGCCGACGACCGGGATCTCGCCGGCCTTCACCCCGACCTGGTCGAAGACGCGCTTGATCGAGCCCGTCACCAGGTCGCCGAGGCCGATGATCGCGTTGATCTTCGAGCGGTTGGCGGTCAGGTAGTCGGTCATCCGGGTGATCACCTCGCCCTGGTCGAGGGTCGCCTCGGTGATCTCGTAGGTGATGTTCAGGGGCCCGAGGACCGACTTGATTCCCTCCTCCTCCTGCACGCCGTAGGTGGCGCCGGGAATCTCGACCGGCATCCAGACGAAGTCGCCCGACTTCACCAGGTTGTGGTCGACCAGATACTGCGCCCAGTTCTTGCCGAAGGTCACGTTGTCGCCGCCGACGTAGGCGTCGAAGCTCGCGGTCGGGTCGGGGGTGTTGAAGTTGATGATCGGGATGTTGGCGTCGTTCGCCTCCTTCGCGACCTCGACCAGGCTCCCCGGGTCGGGGCTCGTGGTCACGATGCCGTCGGCCTTGGCCGAGATCGCGGCGCGGACCGCCTCCTGGTGCGCGGCGACGTCGCCGTTGTGGAACGAGGTGTTGACCGTGTTGCCGGTGTCCTTCGCCCACTGCTCGGCGCCGGCGAGGAAGTAGGTCCAGACCGGGTCCGCCGGCGAGCCGTGCGAGATCCAGTAGAAGGTCTTGGCGTCGGCGGGCGCCATGCCGATGCCGAGCGCAAGCGCGCCGGCCGCGAGGGCGCGGGCAATGCCTTTCATTTCATTCCTCCCATGTTGTCGTTCGCGGCCGGGCCGCGTATCGCCAGCATTGCGTCCCGAGGGGGCGTTTGCAACCGTCTCGCGAGGCCCGCCATGCCCCCGGCCGTGATCTTCGACATCGGCAACGTGCTCCTCGAATAGGACGCGCGCGCGCTCTACCGCCGGCTCCTGCCCGACGAGGCGGCGATCGACGCCTTCTTCGCCGAGACCGGCTTCCACGACTGGAACCTCGAGTTCGACCGCGGCGTCGACTGGGACGAGGGCGTCGCCGCCCACTCGGCGCGCTTTCCGCACCGCGCCGGGCTCCTGCGCGCCTTCCACGAGCGCTGGCACGAGACCGTCCTCGGCCCGATCGAGGGGTCGGTCGCGATCCTCGAGGCGCTCGACGCCGCCGGCGTGCCGCTCTACGCCGTCACCAACTTCTCCGCCTCCAAGTACGCCGAGACCCGGCCCCGCTTCCCCTTCCTCGGGCGCTTCCGCGACGTCGTCGTGTCGGGCCACGAGGGCATGGTGAAGCCCGACCCGGCGATCTACCGCCTCTGCCTCGACCGCAACGGCCTCGCGGCCGGCGACTGCGTCTTCATCGACGACAACCCCGCCAACGTCGCCGGCGCCCGCGCGGTCGGCATCGACGCGATCCACTTCACCGGCCCCGAGGCGCTGGCCCGCGAGCTCGCCCGTCGCGGCCTGCCGGCTTCGCTCATCCCTTGAGCGGATAGCGCCCCAGCACCCGGAACCAGCCGTCCTCGCCCTCGGCGAAGTGGCAGATCTCGGTGACGGGCACGAGCTTCGACAGGAGCGGCGTCAGCGGGTCGATCACCGCCTGCAGCACGGCGGACGCTTCCTCGCCGGCGACGGCCCGGGTCAGCGTCATGTGGAAGCGGAAGCGGTCGAGCACCCAAGGATAGCCCCAGCGGGCCAGATGCGCACGCTCGGCGCGGCCGAGCGACGACCCGCGCCGCGCGGCCTCGTCCGGCGTCAGGGGCGCGCGGAAGCCGTCGAGCTCGGTCACGCAAGCGGCCGCGAGGGCGTCGAGCGCCGGCGCCTCGTCGGTCGGCATCAGCGCGACGAACGCATGCGGGCCGCCCGTCCCTGGCAGGGTGCCCGGCTCGAGCTCGATCTCGAACGGCCGATGCCGCGCGGCGAGCGCGGCGATCACCGCCGCGAGCCCGGCCTCGTCGCGGCCGGGGGCCAGCCGGAACGGCGCCTTCAGCGTGCCGTGGAAGCCGTAGCGGTCGGGTCCGGCCACGAGCTCGGCGCGGGGGCACGGCAGGCCGGGGAAGACCCGGCCCCTGCCCCGCGGAACGCCCGCGACCGGGTCCCAGCCGAGCCAGGCGGCGCCGAAACGTGCGAGGGGTCCGTTCTCGGCCGGGGCGAAATAGATCGCGTGCCGCCGCCACTCGCCCATGGAATCCCCCGCCCTTTCCGGCTAAGCCCCGGCCATGCCACACGACGCCGGCAACAGGCAACCGATCGTCCTCGCCAACGCCCGGCTGGTGCTCGAGGACGCGGTCGTCGCGGGCGCCCTCGTCGTCGAGGACGGCCGCATCGCCGCCATCGAGACCGGCACCGCCGTCCCCGCCGGCGCCGAGGACCTCGGCGGCGACTTCCTCGCCCCCGGGCTGGTCGAGCTCCACACCGACAACCTCGAGCGCCACCTGGAGCCGCGCCCCGGCGTGCGCTGGCCGGAAGTCCCGGCGATCCTCGCCCACGACGCCGAGCTCGCCGGCTGCGGCATCACCACGGTCTTCGACGCGCTGCGGGTCGGCTCGCTCGAGGGCGGCGGCCGCACCGGCTACGGCGCCTACGCCCGACCGCTGGCCGACGCGATCCTGCGGCTCGCCGGCGCCGGCGCGCTGCGCATCTCCCACCGGTTGCACCTGCGCGCCGAGACCTGCTCCGACACGCTGGTCGAGGAGATCGCGGACTTCGGCCCGGAAGACGGCGTCGGCATCGTCAGCCTCATGGACCACACCCCGGGCCAGCGCCAGTTCGCCGACATCGAGAAGCTCAAGCTCTACGCCATGGGCCGGCGCGACATCAGCGAGGACGACTTCCGTCGCCACGTCGCCGACATGACCGCGCTCGGCGCGCGCAACGCTGCCCGCCACCGCGAGGCGGCGATCGCCGCCGCCCGCCGCTTCGGCGCGGCGATCGCCAGCCACGACGACGCGACGCCGGATCATGTGGCCGCGTCGGCGGAGGCCGGCGCCCGCATCGCCGAGTTCCCGACCAGCGTCGCGGCAGCCGCCGCCTCGCGCGCGGCCGGGATCGCGGTGATGATGGGCGCCCCGAACCTCGTCCGCGGCGGTTCGCACTCGGGCAACGTCGCCGCGGGGGAGCTGGCGGAGGCCGGGCTCCTCGACGTCCTCTCCTCCGACTACGCGCCGGCGAGCCTCCTCCTCGGCGCGGTGCGGCTCGGGCTCGACACCGGCGACCTCGCGCGCGGCCTCGCGACCGTGACCGCCGCCCCTGCGCGCGCCGCGGGCCTGGGCGACCGCGGCCGGCTATCCACGGGGCTGCGCGCCGACCTGCTGCGCTTCCGCCTGGTCGAGGGCCAGCCGGTGCGGCGGGCAGTCTGGGTCGGCGGCGCCCGCGTCGCCTGATGCTGTCCTACCAGCACGGCTATCATGCCGGCGGCCCCGCCGACCTGCACAAGCACATCGCGCTCGCCGAGCTCCTCGCGCGGCTCACCGCCAAGCCGCGCGGCATCGGCTGCTTCGAGACCCACGCCGGCCGCGGCCTCTACGACCTCGCCGCCCCCGAGGCGCTGAAGACCGGCGAGGCCGCCCAGGGCATCGCCCGCATCGCCCCCGATCCGGCCACGCCCTTCGGCCGCGCCCTGGGCGCGGTCCGCGCCGAACACGGCCCGTCCGCCTACCCCGGCTCGCCGCTCGTCGCCCGCGCGCTGCTGCGCCCGCAGGACCGGCTGACGCTCTTCGAGCTGCACCCGGCCGAGCATGCGGCGCTCGCCGCGACCCTCGGCGGCGCCCCGGGCACCGCCGTGCACCGGCGCGACGGCTTCGCGGGCGTCCTCGCCCGCGTGCCCCCGGCGACCCGCCGCGGGCTGGTGCTGGTCGACCCCTCCTACGAGGTGAAGGACGAGTACGCGGCCGCCGCCGCCTTCGTGCGCGAGCTGGCGGCGAAATGGCCCGAGGCGACGGTGCTCGTCTGGTACCCGCTGCTGCCGGCGGCGCGCCACCGCGAGCTCCTCGCCGGCCTCGCGCCGCTCCGCCCCGCGGTCGACGAGGTCCGCTTCGCCCCGCCGCCGGCCCGCGGCATGACCGGCTCGGGACTGACGCTGATCGGCGCCCCCTACGGGGCGGCGGCCGCGGCCTTCGCGGCCGCCCGCAGGCAGGCCGCGCCGGTCCTCGCGCCCGCACGGCCCTGACCGTCGGTCGTCCGCGCCGGAGCGAACGGCAGCGGCCGCCGCGTCATCCGAACGAATGGCGGGGGGCGAAAGGCGCGCGGCCGGCGGTCGGTCGTTGACGGCCGGCGCCGCGGCGGCTTAGCCTTCGCTCGCCGGACGATGATCCGGTCCGCGGGTGCAGCGCGCGGCAATCCACAAAGCGGGCCACTGGGGGGAGACGATCATGGCATTTTGGTGCCGTCGACTATTGCCGGGACTTCTCGCCGTGGCCCTCGCCGCCGGCGGGGCGGCGCAGGCGCAGGACAAGGAGCTGACCCTCGCCTGGTCGCTGCCGGCGCTCGAGTTCCCCTTCTTCGTCCACATGCAGAAGGCACTGGAGGACAAGGCGAAGGAGATCGGCGGCATCAAGCTGATCGAGACCGACGGCCAGAACCAGACCACCAAGCAGACCGCCGACGTCGAGGCTGCGGTGACCCAGGGCGTCGACGGCATCATCATCAGCCCGCTCGACGCCGTGGCGATGGCGCCGGCGGTCCAGGGCGCCGTCGAGGCCGGCATCCCGGTCGTGACCATCGACCGGCGGGTCGAAGGGGTCCCGGGCATCCTCGGCCACGTCGGTGCGGACAACGTCAAGGGCGGCGAGGCGCAGGGCGAGCTGATCATGAAGCTCTTCCCCGACGGCGCCAGCATCGTGAACCTGCAGGGCCAGCCCGGCGCGAGCCCCGCGATCGACCGCAACAAGGGCGCCCACAACGTGCTCGACGCCCATGCGGACAAGTACAAGTTCGTCGCCGAGCAGACCGCGAACTTCCAGCGCAACCAGGCGGTGACGGTCACCGAGTCGATCCTCGCCGGGCTCGCCAACCCGCCCGACGTGATCCTCTGCGCCAACGACGACATGGCGCTCGGGGCGCTGCAGGTGGTCAAGGAGCAGGGACTGCCGATCAAGATCATCGGCTTCGACGCCCTGCCCGAGGCGCTCGCCTCGATCCGCGACGGCGGGCTGACGGCGACCGTCGAGCAGTTCCCGGGCGGCCAGAGCGCCGGCGCGCTGCAGGAGATGGTCGACTACCTGCGCAAGGGCACCAAGCCCGAGCCCCTGGTGCTGCTGACCCCGGTCGCGATCACCAAGGACAACCTCGACACCGCCGAGCGGCTGAGCGAGGTCAAGTAGGGCCGCGGGGGGCCGCGCCGGTGAGCGACGCGAGCCGACCGGAGGCCGAGCGGGACCCGCTGGCGTTCCTCGCGCGCCACGCGGCCCCGCTCTTCCTGCTGCTGCTCGTAGTCGCCTTCACCGCCCTCTCGCCACGCTTCCTGACGCCGCTGAACCTCCTCAACGTCCTCCGGCAGGTGTCGATCTCCGGCCTCGTGGCGATCGGGATGACCTTCGTCATCCTGACCGGCGGCATCGACCTGTCGGTGGGCGCCCTCCTCGCCCTCGCCGGCCTCGTCGGCGCCTATGTCGCCAAGGGCGGCCTCGCCGACCGCTTCGCCATCGGCGCCGCCGACGCCGAGAGCAACCCGGTCGTCTTCGCCGCCCTCGCCGCGATCGCAGTCGGCATCGCCGGCGGCCTCCTGCAGGGCGTCGTCATCACCCGCCTGCGCGTGCCGCCCTTCGTGGTCACGCTCGGCGGCCTCACCGCCTTCCGCGGCGCGGCCCTCCTCCTCTCCGGCGGCGGCCCGATCTCGGGCTTCCCGCCCGCCTTCACCTGGTGGGGCCAGGGCCGCATCGCCACCGTCCCGGTGCCCGTCATCATCTTCTTCCTCGCCGCCCTCGTCGCCCACCTCGTCCTGCGCCACACCGCCTTCGGCAAGCACGTCTACGCCACCGGCGGCAACGCCCGCGCCGCGGCGCTCAACGGCGTCCCGACCCGCCGCATCGTCACCATGGTCTACGCGATCAGCGGCTTCTCCTGCGGCCTCGCCGCCTTCCTGCTCTCGGCCCGCCTCAACTCGGCCGAGGCCGTCGCCGGCCTCGGCCTCGAGCTCACCGTCATCGCCGCCGTCGTCATCGGCGGCACCAGCCTCTTCGGCGGCGTCGGAACGATCGGCGGCACCCTGATCGGCGCGCTCCTGATCGGCGTCCTGACCAACGGCCTCGTGCTCCTCAACGTCTCGTCCTTCGTGCAGCAGATCGTCATCGGCGTGATCCTGGTCGCCGCCGTCGCCCTCGACCAGTTCGCCGCCGGCCGGCGGCTCGCCCGGTGACGCCGCTCCTCGAGGTCCGCAACCTCTCCAAGCGCTTCGGCGCCATCCACGCCCTCGAGGACGTCGACCTCGCCCTCGCCCCCGGCGAGGTCGTCGGCCTGATGGGCGACAACGGCGCCGGCAAGTCGACGCTGCTGCGCCTCCTCGCCGGGAACTTCCAGCCCACCGACGGCCAGATCTTCCTCGCCGGCGCCGAGATCCGCTTCGCCGATTCCACCGAGGCCCGCGACCGCGGCATCGAGGTCGTCTACCAGGACCTCGCGCTCTGCGACAACCTGAGCGCCGCCGACAACGTCTTCCTCGGCCGCGAGCTCAAGCGGCGCCTCGGCCCCTTCCGCCTGCTCGACTATCCCGCCATGGCCCGCCGCTCGGCCGAGCTCTTCGCCGAGCTCCAGTCCGAGACCCGCCCGCGCGACCTCGTCCGCAACATGTCCGGCGGCCAGCGCCAGGCCGTCGCCATCGCCCGCACCCGCCTCAGCGACGCCCGCATCGTGCTGATGGACGAGCCGACCGCCGCGATCAGCGTCCGCCAGGTCGCCCAGGTCCTCGCATTGATCGGCCGCCTCAAGGCCCGCGGCGTCACCGTCGTCCTGATCAGCCACCGCATGCCCGACGTCTTCGAGGTCGCCGACCGCCTCGTCGTCCTGCGCCGCGGCCGCAAGGTCGCCGACAAGCCCATCGCCGCGACTTCCCCGGAGGAAGCCACCGGCCTTATCACCGGCGCCATCGCTTCGGCCTAGACGCGCACGGTCTCTTCGCTTACATTTCAGGCAAAAGTAAGGCAAACCGCCGGAGTGCAGTATGCAGGAATCCGCCATCACCGCCAAGGGGCAGACCACCCTACCCCGCGCCGTGCGCAACGCGCTCGGGGTCACCGCCGGCGACCGGGTACGCTACATCGTCGAGGGAAACGAGGTTCGGCTGATCAAGGTGCGGTCGGTCATGGAGCTCAAGGGCATCCTCCACGACGCGACGCGCGCTCCTGCCTCGCTCGAGGACATGGATGCGGGCGCGGCCGCCGGCGCGGCGTTCGACGCGGGACTCGAGTGATCGCGCTCGACACCAACGTCCTCCTGCGCTTCCTCGTTGAGGACGATCCCCACCAGCCAGAGGTCGCCGCGGACCTGATGTCCAGGCTGACCGAGGACGAACCGGGCTTCGTGTGCCGCGAGGTCGTCCTTGAGCTAGCCTGGGTCCTGGAGCGAACATATCGCGTAAGCCGCTCGCGGATCGCCCGCGTCCTCGGTTCGCTCGCCGCGACCAACACGATCGTCATCGAGACCGCGGACGACGTCGCCGCCGCCGTCGCCGCCTGGCGCGAGGGTGGCGCGGGGCTCGGCGACCTGATGGTCGCCGCGGCGGCGCGCCGAGCCGGTGCCCGGACCCTCGTCACATTCGACCGCAAGGCCGCCCGGATCCCGGGCGTGTCCCTTCTCGAATAGGCCCGGACGCGCCGCGGCCGACGAAAGGATCTTTCCATGCAGCTCGGCCTCTACACCTTCGCCGACGTCGGCACCAACCCGGTCACCGGCCGGCGGGTCGGGCCGTCGGAGCGGCTCCGGAACCTCGTCGAGGAGATCGTGCTCGCCGACGAGGTCGGGCTCGAGGTCTTCGGCCTCGGCGAGCACCACCGCCCCGACTACGCCGCCTCGGCACCCGCCGTCGCCCTCGCCGCCGCGGCCACGCGCACCAGCCGCATCCGCCTGACCAGCGCCGTGACCGTGCTGAGCTCCGACGACCCGGTCCGCGTCTTCCAGCAGTTCGCCACCCTCGACGACCTCAGCGAGGGCCGGGCCGAGATCATGGTCGGCCGCGGCTCCTTCATCGAGTCGTTCCCGCTCTTCGGCTACGACCTCGACGACTACGACGCGCTCTTCGACGAGAAGCTGCGGCTGCTCCTCGCCCTCCGCGAATCCGAGCGCCTCACCTGGCCCGGCGGCCGGTTCACCCCGAAGATCGACGGCCGCGGCGTCTACCCGCGCCCGGTGCAGCCGCGGCTGCCGATCTGGATCGCCGTCGGCGGCACGCCCCAATCGGTGGTGCGCGCCGGCACCCTCGGCCTGCCGCTGGCGCTCGCGATCATCGGCGGCGAGCCCGCCCGCTTCGCCCCCTTCTTCGACCTCTACCGCCGCGCCGCCGCCGAGGCCGGCCACGACCCGGCGACGCTCGGGACGTCGATCAACGTCCACGGCTTCGTCGCCGGGACGAGCCAGCAGGCCGCCGACACCTTCTACCCGGCCGAGTCGGACGTGATGAACCGCATCGGCCGCGAGCGCGGCTGGCCGCCGACCAGCCGGGCCCAGTTCGACGCCGCCCGCGGGCCCCGCGGCGCCAGCTTCACCGGCAGCCCGGCGGAGGTTGTCGACAAGATCCTCGCCAACCACGCGATCTTCGGCTTCGACCGCTTCCTGATCCAGATGGCGGTCGGCGTCCTCGACCACCGCGACGTCATGCGCGCGATCGAGCTCTTCGGCACCCGCGTCGCCCCGGAGGTCCGCAGGGCCGTCACCCCCGCCCCGGCCTCCTGACCGCACGACAGGCGGACTTCGACGATCGGCCCTTCGATAGCCGAAGGCCGCGCGGAGTGTGACTCCGGTCACAGGGATCGGGCGGGCGGACGGGCGATAACGGGGCATCGAAAGACGCCACCGCCAACGCCCACGGAGCCCGCCATGACCGCCATCGCCGCCACCGAGATCGCTCCCGCCGCCGCCGGCATCGGCGAGCGCATCGCCGCCGCCGTCCGCGCCCGCCTGGCCCGGATGCGCGCCCGCCACGAGTACCGCCAGCTCCTCGGCTGCGAGGACGGCATCCTCCGCGACGCCGGCACCAGCCGCGCCGAGGTCCGCCACACCCTCCGCGACTTCTGAGCCTCCTGCCGAACCGAACCCCGGAGCCCCGCCATGACCACGCGCATCGCCCTCCACGCCGCCCACCTTCCCACGGCAATCCCCACCGGTATCGTCGAGTATGTCACCGACGCCGTCCGCGCCCGGCTCGAGCGGATGAAGCGGCGCCACGACTGCCGCACGCTGCTCGACTGCGACGCGCATCTGCTGCACGACATCGGCGTCTCCCGCGCCGACCTCGAGGCCGAGCTCCGCGACGCCACGCGCTGAACCCTCGAGCCATGCTTCCCGCGCAAGGCCGCCTTGCGCGGGGAACGTCTGTTCGCAGGTGCAAGATCGCGCCATCTTGGCGTCAGGACGAGATGGTCCCGTCCAGTTCCGAGTGGCTGTACCGATGTTTTCCCTGATCGACGCGACGGGCCTCGTCGCCGCTGTCCTCACGACCCTCGCCTTCCTCCCGCAGGTCATCCAGACGTGGCGCGCGCGTTCCGCCGGCAACCTGAACCTGCCGATGCTGGTGCTGATGACCGTCGGCATCCTGCTGTGGCTGGCCTACGGCTTCGGCACCGGGCAGCTGCCGGTGATCGTCGCCAACGGCATCACCCTGCTCCTGGTCGGCGTCCTCCTGGGGCTGAAGCTCCGCGACCGGCGCGTCGCCTGAAGCGCTCCTCCCTGCCCTGCCGCTTGCGGACGTCGCGCCCGCCCGTGCGGAGGCCGCGGCCACCTCGCACCGCTTCGGACATCGCCCCGGTCCGTCGGCCGAGCCGCGCCTCGCGACATGAGCCCAGCCCCCGATCGGGTCCCGGGTCGTGGCGTAGCTCCCCGGCACAGCCGCGCGCGGAGCGTGCGGACGAGCCCAACCGCGCCCGCGCGCCTTTGCATCCCACGCGGGTTCCCAACGCCTGGGGGCGATATCGTTATATATCAGCCAGTCAAGCCATGCGCCCGAGCCCGGGCACCCCCCGGGCGAGGCCAGGCCGGACGGTCCTACAGCCCGCGGAAATCGAACAGCGTCGGGTCCAGCAGGTGGCTCGGGTTCGCCTGCGTCAGCGCCCGGAACAGCACCTGCCGCCGCCCCGGCGACGCCTTCTCCCAGTCGTCGAGCATCGCCTTGACCTGCCGCCGCTGCAGCCCGTCCTGGCTGCCGCAGAGGTCGCAGGGGATGATCGGATAGCCCATCGCCGCCGCGAACCGCCCGCAGTCCGCCTCTGCCACGTGCGCCAGCGGCCTGAGCACGTAGACGTCCCCCTCGTCGTTCAGGAGCTTCGGCGGCATCGCCGCCAGCTTGCCGCCGTGGAACAGGTTCAGGAAGAAGGTCTCCAGGATGTCGTCCCGGTGATGCCCCAGCACCACCGCCCGGCATCCCTCCTCCCGCGCGATCCGGTAGAGATGCCCGCGCCTCAGGCGCGAGCAGAGCGCGCAATAGGTCCGCCCCACCGGCACCTTGTCGGTCACCACCGAATAGGTGTCGCGGTACTCGATCCGGTGCGGCACCCCCATCCGCGCCAGGAACTCGGGCAGCACGGTCGCCGGAAACCCGGGCTGCCCCTGGTCGAGGTTGCAGGCCAGGAGCTCCACCGGCAGCAGCCCCCGCCACCTGAGCTCGACCAGCGCCGCCAGCAGCGTGTAGCTGTCCTTGCCCCCCGACAGGCACACCAGCCACCGCTCGCCCGCCCGCGCCATCCCGTAGCCCTCGATCGCCTCGCGCGTAAGCCGCACGATCCGCTTGCGCAGCTTGCGGAACTCGGTCGTCGCCGGGGCGCCGTGGAACAGCGGATGGATCTCGTCCTCGTCGAGCATCCGCCGCTTCTATCCGGTCGCCCCACCGCGCCGCAACCCGCGCCGGCCGCCGGCGGAATTGGCGGCAACATCAGAAACCTGCGGCCTTGCTGCACTGCCGCAGAAATTTCACGATCGGCGCTTTGACCCGGTTGGCAGCGGCTGCTAGGACGCCGCCCATCGTCGAATTCGAATCAGTGGTGAGGGTTCCCAGAATGACTGCCAGCAATCTCGTGCCGATCCCCGAGCTCTACGTCTCCGCCGACAGCGCGGCGAAGCTCAAGCTCGAGGCGGCCGACCTCCCGTCCTGGGACCTGACCCCGCGGCAGATCTGCGACCTCGAGCTCCTGATGAACGGCGCCTTCCACCCGCTCAAGGGCTTCCTGACCCGGAAGGACTACGACGGCGTCGTCGCCGACATGCGGCTCGCCGACGGAACGCTCTGGCCGATGCCGATCAACCTCGACGTCTCCGAGGCCTTCGCCGCCAAGGTCGAGGAAGGCCAGGACATCGCGCTCCGCGACCAGGAGGGGGTGATCCTCGCGATCATGTCGGTCACCGACAAGTGGTCGCCGGACAAGTCGGTCGAGGCCAAGGGCGTCTTCGGCAGGGACGACCTCGCGCACCCGGCGGTCGCCTACCTGCACCATCGCGCCGGCCCGGTCTACCTCGGCGGCCCGATCACCGGCATCCAGCAGCCGGTGCACTACGACTTCCGCGGCCGCCGCAACACCCCGAACGAGCTCCGCACCTACTTCCGCAAGCTCGGCTGGCGCCGCATCGTCGCCTTCCAGACCCGCAACCCGCTGCACCGCGCCCACCAGGAGCTCACCTTCCGCGCCGCCCGCGAGGCGCAGGCGAACCTGCTGATCCACCCGGTCGTCGGCATGACCAAGCCCGGCGACATCGACCACTTCACCCGCGTCCGCTGCTACGAGGCCGTCCTCGACCAGTACCCGCAGTCGACGACCACGCTGTCGCTCCTCAACCTCGCCATGCGCATGGGCGGCCCGCGCGAGGCGGTCTGGCACGGCATCATCCGCCGCAACCACGGCTGCACCCACATGATCGTCGGCCGCGACCACGCCGGCCCCGGCAAGACCAGCGAGGGCCAGCCCTTCTACGGCCCCTACGACGCCCAGGAGCTGTTCCGGAAGCACCAGGACGAGATCGGGGTCGAGATGGTCGACTTCAAGCAGATGGTCTATGTCCAGGAGAAGGCGCAGTACGAGCCGCGCGACGAGGTCGAGGAAGGCCAGACCATCCTCGACATCTCCGGCACCGAGCTCCGCCGCCGGCTGCAGGAGGGGCTCGAGGTCCCCGACTGGTTCTCCTTCCCGGCGGTGGTCGAGGAGCTCAGGAAGTCGAAGCCGGCCCGGGCGAAGCAGGGCTTCACCGTCTTCTTCACCGGCCTCTCGGGCTCGGGCAAGTCGACGGTCGCGAACGCGCTGATGACCAAGCTGATGGAGATGGGCGGCCGCCCGGTGACGCTCCTCGACGGCGACGTCGTGCGCAAGCACCTCTCGTCCGAGCTCGGCTTCTCCAAGGAGCACCGCGACATCAACATCCAGCGCATCGGCTACGTGGCGTCCGAGATCACCAAGAACGGCGGCATCGCCATCTGCGCCCCGATCGCGCCCTACGAGAAGACCCGCGCCATCGTCCGCGACATGATCGAGGCCTACGGCGCCTTCGTCGAGGTGCATGTCGCGACCAGCCTCGAGGAATGCGAGCGCCGCGACCGCAAGGGCCTCTACAAGCTCGCGCGCGAAGGCAAGATCAAGGAGTTCACCGGCATCTCCGACCCCTACGAGGCGCCGAAGGCCCCCGAGGTCAAGCTCGAGACCGAAGGCAACGAGATCGACTATTCGGCCCAGCAGGTGATCCTGAAGCTCGAGAACATGGGCCTGATCCGCGCCTGACGCGCCCGAAGGCTCGCCTCGCCGCGACGCTCCGGCGTCGGGCGAGGCGGCGCCGTCCCCCGTTCCCCTCCCGACAATCCGCGCCCCTGCCTCGCCGGCCACCGGAGAGAGATGCCGGTCGTCGGCCGCCGCCTTCGGCTGTCGCCGGGCTTGCCAGTCGGCGCCGTCGAGGACGAGCGCGGCACGGTCGCCAGACGCACACTGCGGGCGCTCTCGGGAGCAGAGGCCGCGCTCCCGGGGAACGGACTTCATCCGGTACCGGTGCCGCCCGCGGCCGCAATGATCGTGAGCCCCAGCTCACGATCATTGCGACGCGGTGCGCCCGCCACACCCGCCGGCCCTCCGCCCTTCCCACGCCGCCCGTCTTGCCGCACAATCGCCACGGGGGGCCGTTCCAGCCGCGGCCGATCGTCGGGCGCAGAGGAGAGACCCATGGACGAACTCGGGATCCCGGCCTTCGCCGCCCCCGCGATCGCGATCCTCGTCTTCGCGGTCATCCTGATCTTCACCATGGTGAAGTCGGTGCCGCAGGGCGAGAACTGGACCGTCGAGCGCTTCGGCCGCTACACCCGCACGCTCGAGCCCGGCCTGCGGTTCCTCATCCCGCTGATGGACCGGATCGGCTCGCGCATCAACATGATGGAGACGGTGCTCGACATCGAGCAGCAGGAAGTCATCACCCGCGACAACGCCATGGTCGTCGCCGACGCCATCGCCTTCTACCAGGTGGTCGAGGCCGCGAAGGCCGCCTACGAGGTCAGGAACCTCGAGCAGGCGCTGAAGAACATCAGCCAGACCAACATCCGCGCCGTGCTCGGCTCGATGGACCTCGACGAGGCGCTCAGCAACCGCGACGCGATCAACGTCAAGCTCCTGTCGGTGATCGACCATGCCTCGACCCCCTGGGGGGTCAAGGTCACCCGCGTCGAGATCCGCGACCTGGCGCCGCCGCCCGACATCTCCGAGGCGATGGGGCGGCAGATGAAGGCCGAGCGGCTGAAGCGGGCCGAGATCCTGACCGCCGAGGGGCTGAAGCAGGCGGCGATCCTCAAGGCCGAGGGCGAGCGCGAGTCGCAGATCCGCGAGGCCGAAGGCCGCCGCCAGGCCGCTTTCCTCGACGCCGAGGCCCGCGAGCGCTCGGCCGAAGCCGAGGCCAAGGCGACGACCATGGTCAGCGAGGCGATCGCCGCCGGCAACGTGCAGGCGGTCAACTACTTCGTGGCGCAGAAATACACCGAGGCGCTGCGGGCGCTGGCCGCCAGCCCCAACTCCAAGACCATCCTGATGCCGCTCGAGGCCTCGAGCCTGATCGGCTCGGTCGCCGGCATCGCCGAGCTCGCGCGCGCGTCCAGGGGCGGGGGAGCGAGCTGATGCCCGGCGTCTCGCCCTGGTGGTGGGTCGCCCTCGCGATCCTGCTCGCGGCGGCCGAGATGGTGACGATCACCACCGTCTTGATCTGGGCCGCCGCCGCCGCGCTCCTCACCGCGATCCTGCTCTGGCTCGTGCCCGGCCTCGGGGTCTTCGAGCAGATCGGCATCTTCGCCGCGCTCTCCATCGTCTTCTTCTTCGTCGGCCGGGGGCTGGTCGGCCGCTTCGGCCAGCCCGGCGGCGGCCAGAGCCAGCTCAACCGCCGCGCCGGCCAGCTCGTCGGCCGCGAGGGCACGGTGCTCGAGTTCACCCGCGACGAGGGCAAGGTGACCGTCGACGGCGTCCCCTGGCCCGCCCGCCTCGCCCCCGGCGCCCGCGCCCCCGTCCCCGGCGACCGCGTCCGCATCACCGCGGTCGACGGCATCGTGATAGCGATAGCCCCGCTCTAGGCCGCGACCGTCCGCCGGACGCCCGCGCCTTCCTCTTGCCTCGAATTCCCCCCCCTGTGTATCGGAAGTGCGGTAGCTACGGGCTTGGCGAGCGGCATCCCGAATACCCATTGGGTCCGAATCCCGTCCGCCGGAGGCCACCGAGGCCGCCACAGCCGCCCGCCGGCGCGCCCGGCGCCGGCCGCCTCCCTGCACGCGGGGCGCCGCCGGGCGCGCCGGGCCATTCCCCCGGTGATCACGCCTCGCCGCTCGGGACATCGTCCGCCTCCTCGTCCCGACGAAGCGTCGCCCCCACCCGCGTCCACGAGCCTCTGGGCACACCCCACGCTTCTCTTTCTTCATCATCGGGCAGTGCCTGGGGGGATCAAAGGGGGGCCGGCGAGGGCCCCCCTTTGGGCCACAGGCGGGCCGCCGGGAATGAAGAGCAAGGGAGACTCCGTCAGGCCTGAAGGCGGAGCCGCGCATGCGGCGACCGACGTTCGAGACGCCGCCGCGCCAGGCTCTCGATGCCCAGGAAGGACGAGAATGCCCGTTGTGACAAGCTGTACTACGTCCCGAGGCACGACCCCGCAAGCCCCGGACAAACGTGAAGTCCAGGTTAACGTCCGGAACGACATTCCTTCAAGATCAGATACTTAGACCGCCTGTCCGAGCTCGGACAAACCCGGCCTCAGGCCACCAGCACCCCGGCGAGCGAGTTCGTTCCCGAAGCCACGATCCGGACCGGCACGATCGTTCCCGCCGCTTCGCCCGGCGCCTCGAGGTGCACGGCGTTCAGGTAGGGCGACCGCCCCGCCATCTGCCCCGGCATCCGGCCGGGCTTCTCGACCAGCACCGGCAGCGTCCGCCCGACCAGCCCCGCCTGGAATGCCGCCTGCTGCCGCGCCAGCAGCGCCTGCAGCCGCTGCAGCCGCTCTGCCTTCACCTCGGCGGCGACCTGCGCCCGCTCCGCTGCCGGCGTCCCGGGCCGCGGCGAATAGGCGAAGGAATAGGCCTGGGCGTAGCCGACCGCCTCGACCAGCGCGAGGGTCGCCTCGAAGTCCGCCTCGGTCTCGCCCGGGAAGCCGACGATGAAGTCCCCCGACAGCGCGATGTCCGGCCGCGCCGCCCGGATCCGCTCGACGAGCGCGAGATAGTCGGCGGCCTTGTGCCTGCGGTTCATCGCCTTGAGCACCCGGTCGCTCCCCGCCTGCACCGGCAGGTGCAGGAACGGCATCAGCTTCGGCTCCGCCGCGTGCGCCGCGATCAGGCGATCGTCCATGTCGTTCGGATGCGAGGTCGTGTAGCGGATGCGCCCGAGCCCCTCGATGGCCGCCAGCCGCCCGACCAGCGCCGCCAGGCTCACCCCGTCGGCGTCGCGGTAGGCGTTGACGTTCTGCCCGAGCAGCGTGATCTCGACGACGCCGCGCGCCACCAGGTCCCGCGCCTCGGCCTCGACCCGCGCCGCCGGCCGGGACACCTCCGCCCCGCGGGTGTAGGGCACGACGCAGAAGGCGCAGAACTTGTCGCACCCCTCCTGCACCGTCAGGAAGGCCGCCGGCGCCCGCCGCGCCCGCCGGTCCGCCGGCAGGTGGTCGAACTTGTCCTCGGCCGGGAAGTCGGTCTCGACCGGCCGCTCGCCCGCCTCCCGCCGCCGCAGCATCTCCGGCAGCCGGTGGTAGGCCTGGGGCCCCACGACCAGGTCGACGGCCGGCGCCCGCGCCAGGATCTCCGCCCCCTCGGCCTGCGCGACACAGCCCGCGACCCCGATCATCATCCCGGGCCGCTCGGCCTTCAGCCGCTTGAGCCGCCCGATCTCGGAATAGACCTTCTCCGCCGCCTTCTCCCGGATGTGGCAGGTGTTGAGCAGGACCAGGTCCGCGTCCTCGGGCCCCGCCGCCGCGCCGTACCCCTGCGCCGCCAGCGCGGCCGCCATCCGCTCGCTGTCGTAGACGTTCATCTGGCAGCCGTAGGTCTTCACGAACAGCTTCTTTTCCGCCGCCGACATCGCCGCTCCCGGAAAAAGCGAGGCCCGCGCAGCCCCCGGCCCAGCGTCCCTCTAGCCGCGCAGGCGAACCCGCGCAAGCGCGCGAAGCCCGCAGTGCCCGGACGGGCCCGGCTACTTGCCGTCGATGACGCGGAAGCGCGGCGTCGCGGCGCCGTCGCGCGGCGCGTTCGGGTTGCCGTCGATCGAGCGCAGCTTGGGCGCCGCCGGAGCGGGCGCGCCGGCGAAGCTCGCCGGGGCCTCGGCGAAGCCGGGGACGAGCTGCCGCGGCTCGGCGCCCTGGCTGGGCTCGACCGGCGTGACCGCCACGTCGACGATCGCGAAGGACAGCGGCGGGGCGAAGAGGTCGCCGTCGCCCGAGGTGCAGCCGATGACGCGGTTGATGTCGCCGAAGTCGCTCCTGAGCGGCATCAGCAGCATGGTCGCGCGGTAGGTCCCGGACCGGTTCGGCGCCGCGAGCTTCAGCTCGACGACGGCGGGCTCGGTCATGACCACGTTGAGCAGCCGGTCGAAGCGGACGCGGTCGCCGTCCTCGATCAGGAAGCCCGGCTGCATGCCGCGGACCTCCATCCCCATCATCTCGCAGATCTTCATGCCGGCGAGCCGGATGCGCATGTTGTCGGGCGCGAGCTTCTCGATGATGAACATGTTTTCGAGCGCGGGCTCGAACTGCCGCGGGTCGATCTCGGCCCGGTAGGGGGCCACGCGGCCGGCGCGGAGGCGCTCCCAGTACGACTTGAGCGACGTGAGCATGAGATCGTTCATTCGAACCTTGACCGTCGGAAACCTGCCTGCTTACCCTCCACCGGCCCTTCTCGCCGGCCCTAGGTAAATGATTTCTTCACACCCTATACCACCCATGCCGCAAAGTCGCGCGCAATGCACCGATTATCTTAATTCGCGACAAATTTGGCGAACACCTCGGCAGAGATTCGCCTATGGGGCGAGCGCGACCCGATGCCGCTGACCTCGATGACCGGCTTCGCCGACGTCGCCGGCGAGCAAGACGGCCTCGGCTGGACCTGGGAGGCGCGCAGCGTCAACGGCCGCGGGCTCGACCTGCGCCTCAGGCTGCCCGACGGCTTCGACGCCCTCGACGCACCGGTGCGCACGGCCGCCCGGGCGCTCGCGCGCGGCTCCGTCACCGTGACGCTCCGGCTCGGACGCCCCGGGCAGGCGACCGGCCCGCGAGTGAACGCCGCCGCCCTCGAAGCCGCCGTCGCCGCGGCGCTGGCGGCGTCGGAAACGGCCTCCCGGCTCGGCCTCGACCTCGCGCCGATGACCGCCGCCGACCTGCTGGCCGTCCGCGGCGTGCTGGAAACCGAGCCCGCCGCAGCCGCCGACGATCCGGAGCTCGTCGCGGCGCTCGCCGCCGGGATCGAGCCGCTCTTCGCCCGCCTCGCCACGGCCCGCGGCGCCGAGGGCGGCGCGCTCCAGGCGCTGCTGGCGGCGCAGGCCGACCGCATCGCCGCGCTCTCCGAGGCCGCCCGCGCGACCGCCGAGGCGCGCGCGGGCCGCGCCGGTGCGCTGCTCAGGAGCCGCGTCGAGGCCCTCCTTGCCGCCGCCCCCGCCGACGAGGCCCGGCTGGCACAGGAGCTCGCGCTCCTCGCCGTGAAATCCGACGTCACCGAGGAGCTCGACCGGATCGCCGCCCACGTCGAGGCGGCGCGGCAGCTCCTCGCGGCACAGGGGCCGGTCGGCCGCAAGCTCGACTTCCTGATGCAGGAGTTCAACCGCGAGGCCAACACGCTCTGCTCCAAGGCGTCGGCCAGCGACCTGACCGCCCTCGGGATCGAGCTCAAGGTCGTGATCGACCAGATGCGCGAGCAGGTGCAGAATGTGGAATAGCCGGTGAGCCCGGTGCGCCGCGGCATCCTGATCATCCTGTCCTCGCCGTCGGGTGCGGGCAAGTCGACGCTGTCGCGGCGGCTGCTCGAGCTCGACCCCGAGGTGCGCTTCTCGATCTCGGCGACCACGCGCCCGCCGCGGCCCGGCGAGCGCGACGGCGTCGAATATCTCTTCAAGCAGCGGCCGGAGTTCGAGGCGATGGTGCAGGCCGGCCAGATGCTCGAGCACGCCGAGGTCTTCGGCAACCTCTACGGCACGCCGCGCGCGCCGGTCGAGGCGGCGGTGGCAAGCGGCCTCGACGTGCTCTTCGACGTCGACTGGCAGGGCGGCCAGCAGATCCGCGCGTCCGACCTGCGCGAGGCCGCAGTCTCGATCTTCATCCTGCCGCCGTCGATCGCGGCGCTGGAGGCCCGCCTGCGCGGCCGCGGGCAGGACACGCCCGAGGTCGTCGCCCGCCGCATGGCGACCTCGCGCGACGAGATCAGCCACTGGGCGGAATACGACTACGTGCTGGTCAACGAGAACCTGAAGCAGTGCGAGGAGGAGTTGCGCGCGATCATCGCCGCCGAGCGACTGCGCCGCGATCGGCGGCCCGAGCTCGTCGAGATGGTCCGCCACCTCAACGCCGAATTCGAGGAGCGGCTATGATTCTCTACGCGCTGGACGGTGTGGGACCAGAGCTGCCGGAAGACGGCGACGTCTGGGTGGCGCCCGGGGCGGCGCTGATCGGCCGCGTGCGGCTCGAACCCGGCGCGTCGGTCTGGTTCAACGCCGTCCTGCGCGGCGACAACGAGCCGATCCTCGTCGGGCGCGATTCGAACGTGCAGGACGGCTGCGTCTGCCACACCGACTACGGCTTCCCGCTGACGATCGGCGCCGGCTGCACCATCGGGCACACGGCGATCCTGCACGGCTGCACCGTCGGCGACGGCAGCCTCGTCGGCATGGGCTCGACCATCCAGAACGGCGCGGTGATCGGCGAGCGGGCACTGGTCGGCGCAGGCTCCCTCGTCACCGAGGGCAAGGCGATCCCCGACGGCACGCTGGCGGTCGGGCGCCCGGCGCGGGTCGTGCGCGACCTGACGCCGGCCGAGCTCGAGGGGCTGGTCCGGTCGGCCGCGACCTACCGCGCCAAGATGGCGCGCTTCAGGGCTGGGCTTCGGCCATGGCCGGACGATCGGCGATGATGCCGATCTCGGCCGAAGTATCGTCGAAGCTCGCCTCCAGCCGCTGCTCGCCCTCGGCGAGCTTCTGGCGCAGCAGCGCGAACTGGATGCCGTCGGGCTTCAGCTCGCCGAGCGGCGCGCCGTCGCGGACGTGCGCCCAGAGCGCCTGCGGCGGCGCCGTGCGCCGGCCCTCGACGGCGAGGCTGACCCGCGCCGGACCCACCTCGACCCGGACGTGGCCGCCCATCGGCAGGCTCTTCTCGAGGCAGAGCAGCGCCAGGCAGGCGAGCCGCGCGGTCGACCGCGGCAGGTCGATTGCCTGCGCCGTCCAGCTCGCGGTGAAGCGGCCGGTGAACATCGCCTCGGTGATCTGGTCGACCTCCTCGAGCGCCAGCCGGCCGTGCGGCTCGGCCGGGCCGAAGGCGATGCGGTAGAAGCGTACCTTGGCCAATGCGTTGGCGAGGCTTTCGTTGACCAGCTCGAGCTCGGCCGCCCCGGGTGTGCCCGAGAGCTGCATCAGCTCGAGGCCGTTGCCGATGGCGCCCATCGGGCTTATCAGGTCGTGGCACAGCCGGGCGCTGACCAGTGCGGCGAGGTCGGGCGCGGTCATCGCGGCAGCCCGCGCGAGGTGACGATGGACGACTTCCTGGAGCCGGGGATGCTGGTGCGCCATCCCGACCGGCCCGACTGGGGCCTCGGGCAGGTGCAGTCGGTGATCAACGGCAAGATCACCGTCAACTTCGAGCATGCAGGAAAGGTGGTCATAGATGGCTCCCGGATTCGTCTCGAGCCCGAGTTCGGGACCGAGGACCGACCGGCTTAACGAATCCCACTCTCACGTTAAGGGATTATGAATACGAAGGAAACAACTTTCGGTTGCGCCATCGCGACACCGGAGCGCCCGGTCGCGGGGCTCGGCGTTTGCGTAAGTCCGAGCGAGCCGCTAAAGGATGCCAGCGGGCCGGTGAGGCCGGTATCCGGGGGCTCAATGCAGATCGACCCGAGCCGCTATCGGGTGAAGCTCGCAGACACCGAGGCGGAGCGCGAGGGCGCGCAGCGGCTGCGGTATCGGGTTTTCGTCGAGGAGATGGGGGCGCTGGCGACCCCCGAGGAACATGCGGCCCGCCGCGAGTGGGACGCCTTCGACCCGTTCGTCGACCATCTGGTGCTCCTGAGCCTCGACCCCGCCATCGCCGACCCGCTCGACCGGGTCGTCGGCGCCTACCGGCTGCTGCCGGACGGGGTCGCGCGCAGCGGGCCAGGCTTCTACGGCTCGGGCGAATACGACCTCGGCGCGATCGCCGAGTCGGGGCGGGAGAGCGTGGAGCTCGGCCGGTCCTGCGTCGCGCCCGACCATCGCGGCGGGCCGGGGATGCACCTGCTCTGGAACGGGCTGGCGAGCTACGTGCTCGAGCGGCGGATCGAACTCCTGTTCGGGGTCGCGAGCTTCCACGGCACCGATCCGGCGCCGCTCGCGGAGTCGCTCGCCTTCCTGCACCACGAGCACCTGGCGCCCCCGGACCTGCGGGTGCGGGCGCGGCCCGAGCACTATCTCGACATGAACCTGATGCCGCGCGACGCCATCGACTCGGTGCGGGCGCTCCGGATGATCCCGCCGCTGATCAAGGCCTACCTGCGGCTCGGCGGCTTCGTCGGCGACGGGGCCTTCGTCGACCGCGACTTCAACACCATCGACGTCTGCGTCGTCATGGACACGGCGCGGATGACCGAGCGCTACCTGCAGTTCTATCGCCGCGGCCGGGGCCCCAAGGAGTGACCCGGATTCCGGCCGATCCCGGCATCACCGTTGCCCCCGGCGGTGCGCACGCACGGCCTGCGCCTGCCTGCCTCCCGGCAGGCGCACCCGGCGGCTCCGCCTGGCGGCACGGTTGGGACCATTGCCGGACGAGTCGGCTGCGCGACCGTTCGGCCGGGGTGCGCGCGCCCAGGCAGGCGCAGGCCGTGCTCACCGCGAGCCACGGCGTGCAAGAAAGGGGCCGAAGCGATCATCGGGAGCCCGTGTGAGGGCCGGCTGGAACGGGGTCGAGCCGCCGCTCCTGCCGCCCTTCACCGGCGGCGAGCGGTTGCGGCTGGCGCTGCGGGCCGGCTGGTCGGCCGTGGCGCTCCTCGTCCTCTTCGCGGTCTTCCTGCCGCTGCGCGGGATCGACCTCGTCACGGCCCGGCTCGCCGGCCGCTCGGCGACGCGGCTCGGGCCGGCGATCGTCCGGGTCTGGGCGGCGCAGGCGCTGGCGATCCTGGGCCTGCGCTTCGTGCTGCGCGGCACGCCGATGCCGGGCGGCGGCGCCTTCGTCGCCAACCATTCGAGCTGGCTCGACATCGTGGCGCTGCAGCGGGCCGCGGCGCCCTTCCTGGTGTCGAAGGCCGAGGTGCGCAGCTGGCCCGGCATCGGGCTGATCGGCCGCGCCATCGGGACCATGTTCATCGACCGCCGCCCGGCGGAGGCGAAGCGGCAGGAGGCCGCGCTGCTGGCGCGGCTCCGCCAGGGGGACCGCATGGCGATCTTCCCCGAAGGCACCAGCACCGACGGCCTGCGCGTGCTGCCCTTCAAGTCGTCGCTCTTCGGCGTCTTCTTCGTGCCCGACCTCGGGGCGGGCGTCGCCGTGCAGCCCGTCACCATCGCCTACCGCCCGCGCACCGGCCTGCCGGCCTCCTTCTACGGCTGGTGGGGCGAGATGGACTTCGCCAGCCACCTCAAGGACGTGATGGCGCGCTCGACCGGCGGCACCGTCGAGCTGACCTTCCACCCGCCGCTCGACCTCGCCGCCTTCGCCGATCGCAAGACGCTGGCCCAGGCCGCGGATGCCGCGGTGCGCGCCGGCTTCGCCGGGCAGTGACCTCGGTCACAGGGCCCCCGGCGGTTTCCGGGGCATGATCTCCCCATCAGCCGGACAGCGGAACGGCCGCACCGGAACCCAGGGAGACCAAGATGAACTACGCCGCCGCCCCCATCGCCGCCGATCTCGGTATCCGCGAGTCGCTGAAGGACGTCATGCACCGCGCCGCCGCAGCGCTCCACGCCGCCATCGAGCGCCGCCGCGCCCGCCGCGACTACCGCCGGATGCTCGAGAGCAACGACACGCTCCGCGACGTCGGCATCACCCGCGAGCAGGTCCGCCAGGCACTGCGCGAGTGCGGCCACGCTCAATGACCGACGCTTCCGCCTCCTCCGCAAGACGGGCACGACCCAGTCGGCGGGAGAAGAGTACCTATTTGAGCCGGTCCGCGTAAGACGCCAGCGTCGTTGCGGGCTCCTCGGGGCCGGACCAGATCTCCGCCCCCAGCGCCAGGAAGTCCGCCTTGCCCGCCAGCGCGCCGGCCGTATCGGGGGTCAGCCCGCCCTCGGCGACGACCGGCACCTCGATCATCTCCGACCACCACGCGAAGAGCTCCAACGGCGCCGTCTCGCCGTCCCCGAGCCCGCTCGCGCCCACCGGCCCGAAGCTGACGTAGTCGGCCCCCATCTCGCCCGCCGTCATCCCCTCGTGCCGCGAGGCGCGCGCGAAAACCCCGACGATCGCGTCCGCGCCCAGCGCCTTGCGCACCGCGCGCACCTGCCGGCTGCCGTCGGACAGATGCACGCCGTCGAGCCCGAGCCGCCCGACCAGCCGGTGGTGGTCGGCCACCACCAGCGGCACGTCGCGCGCATGCGCCACCGGCCGCAGCGCGTCGGCCGCGCGCGCGACCTCGTCCTCGACCGAGCTCGCCAGCGCCAACCGCAGGCAGGCGACGTCAAACCGGTCGAGGAGCCCCGCGATCCGGTCCGGCAGCCCGTCGTCGAAGACCGGCGGCGTGACGAGGTAAAGCCGCGCCGCCTCGGCCATCAGCGCTTCAGGATCGAGCGCCCGGCAAAGACCGCGTTGTCGCCCAGGTCCTCCTCGATCCGGATCAGCTGGTTGTACTTCGCCAGCCGGTCCGAACGCGACAGCGACCCGGTCTTGATCTGCCCGCAGTTGGTCGCGACCGCCAAATCCGCGATCGTCGCGTCCTCGGTCTCGCCCGAGCGGTGCGACATCACCGCCGTGTAGCCGGCGCGGTGCGCCATGTCGACCGCGGCCAGCGTCTCGGTCAGCGACCCGATCTGGTTGACCTTGACCAGGATCGAGTTCGCGACCCCCTTGGCGATCCCGTCCGCCAGCCGCTTGGTGTTGGTGACGAAGACGTCGTCGCCGACCAGCTGGACCTTGCCGCCGAGCTTGTCGGTCAGCAGCTTCCATCCGTCCCAGTCGTCTTCGGACATGCCGTCCTCGACCGAGACGATCGGATAGGCGTCGACGAGCTTCGCGATGTACTCGACGTTCTCCGCCGGCGAGAGCTTCTTGCCCTCGCCCTTCATGTCGTAGACGCCGTCCTTGAAGTATTCGGTCGCCGCGCAGTCGAGCGCCAGGTAGACGTCCTGCCCCGGCTTGTAGCCGGCCGCCTCGATCGACTTCACGATGAAGTCGAGCGCCGCCGTGGTCGAGGAGAGCTCGGGCGCGAAGCCGCCCTCGTCGCCGACGTTGGTGTTCTTGCCGGCCTTGGCGAGGTTCTTCTTCAGCGCGTGGAACACCTCCGAGCCCATGCGCACGGCGTCCGACAGGCTGTCGGCGCCGACCGGCATGATCATGAACTCCTGGATGTCGATCGGGTTGTCGGCATGCGCGCCGCCGTTGATGATGTTCATCATCGGCACCGGCAGCGTGCGCGCCGACACGCCGCCGATATAGCGGTAGAGCGGCGTCCCGAGGCTCTGCGCCGCCGCCTTCGCCGCGGCGAGGCTGGCGCCGAGGATGGCGTTCGCCCCGAGCCGGCCCTTGTTGGCGGTGCCGTCGAGCTCGATCAGCGTGCGGTCGATGCCGGTCTGGTCGGTAGCGGCGCTGCCGGTCAGCGCATCGCAGATCGGCCCGTTGACCGCCTCGACCGCCCGTCGCACCCCCTTGCCGCCGAAGCGGCCCGGGTCGCTGTCGCGCAGCTCGACCGCCTCGTGGGCGCCGGTCGAGGCCCCCGACGGCACCGCCGCGCGGCCCATCGAGCCGTCCTCGAGCAGGACGTCGACCTCGACGGTCGGATTGCCCCGGCTGTCGAGAATCTCGCGACCCACGACATCAATGATCACCGACATCGGCTGAACCCCCCGGATTCCTGGATGGCATTCGTTGCCGGTGCTTAGCGGAAAGCGCCCGAGGGGGGAACCGGAAAACGGCCCCGGCCTTCAGCCGCCGAGGCATTCCTCGAGGCTCGTCGCAACCCCCTGCAACAGCGCGGGATAGAGCGACGGTCCCGGCGGCAGCGACGCCCCGAGGCCGTCGATGACGCCGAGCCGGACCGGGGTGCCCTCGGTGACGGTGAAGAGCAGCTTCGGCTCGAACTCGGGCTCGGAGAAGGCGCACTGGATGCCGCCCTTCACCACCCGGTCACGGATCGCGGCGATCCGGGCGGTGCCGGGGGTCACCCCGTCCTGCAGCTCGATGCTGCCGGCGGCCGGCAGGTCGAAGCGGTGCTCGAAATACTGGTAGGCGTCGTGGAAGACCAGGAACGGCCGGCCGCGCAGCGGCGCCATCCGGGCGGCGACCGCCTGCTCCTCGGCCCCGGTCTCGGCGGCAAAGGCGTCGGCATTGGCCGCGTAGGTCGCGGCGTGCTCGGGGTCGGCGGCGGCCAGGGCCGCGGCGATGGCACGGGCGAAGGCGATGGCGTTCTCCGGGTCGAGCCACAGGTGGCCGTCGGGCGCGATGCCGCTGACTGGCGGGTGCGGCGCGTCGGCGTCGGGCTCGAAGGCGCCGGTGCGGACCGGCAGCGTGACGACGCCCGGCGCATCGGCCAGCGTGACGCGCACCGCATCCGGCGCCAGCACGTCGAGCGGATCGGCGAGCCAGGGCGTCAGCGCCGGGCCGATCCAGACCACGATGCCGGCGCCCGAGATCAGCTGCGCCTCGGACGGGCGCAGCGAATAGCCGTGCGGCGAGGCGCCCGGCGGCAGGATCAGACCCGGCACGCCGACCCCCTGCATGACCCGGGCGGCGATCGAATGCACCGGCGGGATGTCGGTGGCGACCACCGGAACGGCGGCGGCGGCCGGCCAGGCCAACGCCAGCGAAAGACTGCAGAGCAGTCGCAATCCGTGCATTCCTCACCTCCGAACCTTCGATCCCGTCCTTGGTTCCGCGGGCACCCTTGCCGCGGCGAGCCGACCCGACTAGGATGCCGGCTCCTCGAGGCAGAGCTGTTATAAGATAACAATGACCCCGTCAAGCCAACCCGAACCGCCGGCCTTCCGGACCCACGACCACGCCGCCTGCCGCGGGCAGGCGCTCGCCGCCGTCGCCGAGGCCTGCGCGGCGCGGCGGCTGCGGCTGACCCCGGCGCGCGCCTGCGTGCTCGAGGCCTTGCTCGAATCGCACCAGGCAATGACGGCCTACGAGCTCCTCGACCGGCTGGCGGCGGCGGGCCTCGGCACCCAGCCCCCGGTGGTCTACCGCGCGCTCGACTTCCTCGTCGGCAACGGCTTCGCGCACCGGATCGAGCGGCTGGGGGCCTATGCCGCCTGCACCGGCGGCGCGGTCGCGCACCGGGCCAGCTTCCTCGTGTGCCGCGGCTGCCGGCGCGTCGCCGAGACCCCGCTCGCCCGCACCCCGCGCGGGCTCGCCGCCGAGGCGGCGGCGATCGGCTTCGCGATCGAGCGGACGGTCATCGAGGCCGAGGGCCTCTGCGCGCGCTGCCGCGAGGCCGCCGCGTGACCGCACTGATCGCGGCCGAAGGGCTCGGCATCACGCTCGGGGGGCACCCGGTGCTGCGCGGCGTCGACCTGGCGATCGCGCCGGGCGAGATCGTGACGGTCGTCGGGCCGAACGGGTCGGGCAAGACGACGCTCCTCCGCCTCCTCATCGGCGCCGAGCGGCCCGGCTCCGGCCGCGTCGTCCGCCGCCCGGGGCTCCGCATCGGCTACGTGCCGCAGCGGCTGGCGGTCGACCGCACGCTGCCGATCACCGTCGCGGGCTTCCTCGCGCTCGCGGGCGGCCGCGGCGCGGCGGCGGCGCAGGCGCTCGGCCGGGTCGGGATCGCCGACCTCGGCCGCCGCCAGCTCGCGGCGCTGTCGGGCGGGCAGCTGCAGCGGGCGCTGCTGGCGCAGGCGCTGACCCGTCGGCCGGAGCTCCTCGTCCTCGACGAGCCGGCGCAGGGGCTCGACCAGCCCGGCGAGGCGCAGCTCTACCGGCTGATCGACGAGATCCGCCACGAGCTCGGCTGCGCCGTCCTGATGGTCAGCCACGACCTGCACGTGGTCATGGCCGCCTCGGACCGGGTCATCTGCCTGAACGGACACGTCTGCTGCGAAGGCACCCCGACGGTGGTCTCGGCCGCGCCCGAATACCAGGCGCTCTTCGGCTACGGGACCCGCGGCGCGCTGGCGCTCTACCGCCACCAGCACGACCACGAGCACGCGGGGCACGCGCATGCCCACGCGCCGGCCGAAAGCGGGCAGGCATGAACCTCGACGACTTCCTGCTGCGCGCGGCGCTGGCCGGGATAGGGGTCGCGGCGGCGGCGGGCCCGCTCGGCTGCTTCGTCGTCTGGCGGCGGATGGCCTATTTCGGCGACGCGACCGCGCATGCCGCGCTGCTCGGCGTCACGCTGGCGCTGGCGACCGGCCTGCCCGTCGTCCTCGGCGTCACGGCGGCGGCGGTGGCGATGGCGCTGACCGTCGCCGCCTTCGCCGGGCGCAGCTATGCCGCCGACACGCTGCTCGGCGTCGCCTCGCACGCGGCGCTGGCGGCTGGCATCGTGGCGCTGAGCTTCCTCGTCGGGGTGCGGGTCGACCTGATCGGCTACCTCTTTGGCGACATCCTGGCGGTGACCCGGACCGACCTCCTGGTGATCTGGGGCGGTGCGGCGCTCGTCGCGCTGCTCGTCGCCTGGCGCTGGCGCGGGCTGCTGCTCGCGACCCTCAACGAGGACCTGGCCGCGGCCTCCGGCATCGACGCCGCGCGCGAGCGCCTGATCCTGACGCTGGCGCTTGCCGTGCTGGTCGCCGTGGCGCTGAAGGTCGTCGGCGTATTGCTGGTCACCGCGATGCTGGTGGTCCCGGCGGCGGCCGCCCGCGCCTTCGCCCGTAGCCCCGAAGCGATGGCCGTCGGCGCGGTCGCCGTCGGCGCCCTCGCCTCGGTCGCAGGCCTCGCCGGCTCGTGGCATTTCGACACGCCGGCCGGCCCCTCGATCGTGGTGGCGGCGGTGGCGCTCCTGGTGCTGGCCAATCTCGCCGCAGGCCGCCGCCCCGCCGCCTGACCCGCCCCATCCCCTCCTTCTCCTTTCTCCGGGCAGGTTCCCCGTTGCCCCCCTTGGGCCGCCCGGGCCGAGGAGGCGATCGAGGAGACCCTCACCTTCTACCGGTCAACCGCCACCTCAACATGGACGACCTCGGGGAGCAGAAGAAAGCTGCCCTCAGGGCCGCCGCATGATCCTCAAAGCTACCTGCCTTTTTGCAGAACTTGACGGACGCGACCGAGGCAAGCTTGGTGTTGAAGCCCCTTGAATAGAAACCGGGACGGTGGGGGACAGGGCGCAGGCGAAGCCGAGGCGGTCGCCTCGACCTGGTCGCCCTGCGGCGGAAGCCATTGGAAGGCGAGCGGATGGACCAGCTCGCTGAAGACGAGAGCGGCGACGTCCGGGGCCTCGGCAACGACGCGCTGGCCGGGGGATCGGCCCCGACCAGCTGGGCATGGGCGAAGGCCCGGCCCCCGGCGAGGCACGCCGCGACGACGGCCAGCAGGACGAATGCCGTCCGCACGGCGGCGCGGCTCAGTGCCCCCTGGCGGCAGGCAGGAGCTTCACGCCGGCGCCGGAAACTCGAGCGTATCCGCGTCCTGCCCGGCCGACCGGATCTCGATCCAGCGCTCGGCCACGTCGCCGCACTCCTGGACGATCGGAAAATAGAGCTCGCTGCCGGGGGCGCGGCTATCGGTCAGCATCGCCCGAAAGACGAACTCGTCGTAGTAGGCCTCCGGCAGGTCGCCAGTCCACGACAGCTCGGTCACGCCCTCGACCTTCCGTTCGCCATAGTAGTCATAGGCGTTCGCATGGGCCCGGTGACGCTCTCGAGCGTCCAGCCGACCTTGGGCATCCGCTCACTGCGATCAAGCCTTCGGGGATCCTCACCCGGATGCGGCGTGGCGGCGGCGCCCTCGCAGCGATGCGGCACGCGGAGCACCGCCTTGACGGTGGCGCCCGCCGGCTCCTCGGCGGCCTCAGGGTGATATGCGCCTGCGCGGCACCGGCGGCTGCGACGAGAAGGAACTTCGAGATCATGGCATCCATCCTGACCGGACCGCGCGGGCGGCCGGCACATCCTGCCGCGGCAAGCGCGGAAGGCCGACGACGTCAGGCGTGATCGCCGTGCGCAGACGTGTCGGCCCCGTGCGCCGCATGCGCGCCGCCGCTGCCGGCGTGGTGACGGCGCGTGCGGACATCATCCGCTCGTGCTGCGCCGGCGCGACGATGGCCGCGAGGGCGACGAGCCCGGCGAGCAGGCCGTGCAGCCAGGCGCGAACGCTGTGGGCCTCGACAGGCACCGACCCGGCTTTCCCTTCGTGGTCGGGGGAAAATCCTGCCGCATCCCCCGGCCACGTACCTTGCGAATCCGCAAAGAACGCAGCGCGCGAAACCGCAACCATCACGCCGGGTCACGGGGGCGTGAGATCCATCGTCCCCGAAGCCCGCTCCATGCCGGAACGCAGGATCACGACACCAACGCAAGCTCGGAGGATCGAGGATGAGATCGAGAAGGGCAGGGACGCCGGCGGGACCGCCGCGTGGCGCATGGCAAGGCTTCAAGCTGGCGATCCTCGCCGCCTTCGGCCTCGCGTTCGCCGCGTTCGCCGCCCCGCATGCGGCGCACGCGCAGACCCATGACCACACTGTCGTCGCGCAGGCGGCGAGCGAGGTGCCTGCCGAGGCCGGTGCCACCGCGCCTCCCGCGGCGACCGCGGCGGCAGGGCCAGGCGTCAGCTACCACGCGCCGCTGGTCTTCACGCTGAAGACCGGCATCGCCCAGGGCCGGATGGTCTACGTCGGCGTCGGCGGCACGATCGACGGCGAGGTCAACCCGACCCTGACCGTCTACGAGGGCGAGCTCGTCCAGATCAACCTGATCAACGGCGAAGGCGCCGAGCACGACGTCTTCGTCGACCAGTACAACGTCCGCTCGTCGCGGGTGATCGGCCGGAACGCCTCGTCCACCTTCTCCTTCCTCGCCAGCAAGCCCGGCGAGTTCGCCTACTTCTGCACCATCCCCGGCCATCGCCAGGCCGGCATGGAAGGCCTGATCCAGGTCGTCGCCGGATCGCGCGAGGAGGCGAGCTCCGACGCGGCCGACATCGTGCGCGACCCGGGCGAGGTGCCGTCGCCGATCGGCTCGCGCCAGCCCGAGGTGGTGAAGGTCGAGCTCGAGACGATCGAGCTCGTGGGCAGGCTCGACAACGGCACCACCTACGAATACTGGACCTTCAACGGCAAGGTTCCCGGGCCGCTGCTCCGCGTCCGCGTCGGCGACACGGTCGAGGTCAAGCTCAAGAACGCCGCCGACAGCGTGATGATGCACTCGGTGGACTTCCACGCCGCGACCGGACCGGGCGGCGGCGCGCACGCGACGCAGACCGAGCCGGGGGCGGAGAACACCGTCACCTTCAAGGCGCTGAAGCCCGGAGTCTACGTCTACCACTGCGCCACGCCGAGCGTCGCCCACCACATCACCAACGGGATGTACGGCCTCATCATCGTCGAGCCGGAGGGCGGGCTGCCGCAGGTCGACCGCGAGTTCTACGTGATGCAGGGCGAGCTCTACACCGTCGATGCCTTCGGCACGCACGGCCTGATGGAGATGGACTACGACAAGCTCATCTCCGAGAACCCGGAGTACTTCATCTTCAACGGTGCGGCCGATGCCCTGACCAAGCGGCATCCGCTCTATGCCAACGCCGGCGAGACGGTGCGCATCTACTTCGGCGTCGGCGGCCCGAACTTCACGTCCTCGTTCCACGTGATCGGGGAGATCTTCGACAACGTCTACACCTTCGGCAGCATCACCTCGCCGCCGATCACCAACGTGCAGACGATCACCGTGCCGCCGGGCGGTGCCACGGTCGTCGACTTCAAGGTCGACCGCGCCGGGACCTTCGTCCTCGTCGACCACGCCCTGTCGCGCGCCGAGCGGGGGCTTGCCGGCTACCTGATCGTCGACGGCCCCGAGGACGACGAGATCATGCACCACGGCCCCGCCGACCAGGCGCCGGCACCGGCCCAGTAACGGGCTCCCGGCCGACCCCTCGACGGGGCCGGCCATTCGCCAGGCGGGGCGGCGGGGGCACGCGCACCCGCCACCTCGCAATTCGGCCCGCAACGCCGGGCCGTCCCGCCTCTTTGCGATTGCGCAACGTCGCCCGCGCGCGCCCGCGCTAGGCAGGGAGGCTGCAACCAGCGGGAGAGGGGCGCGGGATGTCGGAATTCCTCACCAAGGCGCGAGCGCGAAACGTCTTCTACGGAGGATCGTTCTTCTTCGCCGGCGTCTTCGCGCTGCTGGCCTGGCAGAGCCACCACTACATCGTGACGAAGTCGACCGCGGCGCTGCCGCTGACCGACGAGGTCGTGCTCGGCAAGCATGTCTGGGAGCGCAACAGCTGCATCAACTGCCACACGCTGCACGGCGAGGGCGCCTACTTCGCGCCCGAGGTCGGCAACGTGATGACGCGCTGGGGGGTCTACGACGATCCCGACGGCGCGTTCGAGGCGATGAAGGGCTGGCTCGAGGCGCAACCGTCGGGCGTCGAGGGCCGCCGGCAGATGCCGCACTTCGCGCTCAGCGACGAGGAGATCCGCGGCCTGTCGGAATTCCTGCGCTGGGCCGATCACAACGACACCCAGGGCTGGCCGCCCAACGACGCCGGGTGAGGGGGAAAGAGATGAAGTACCAGTCCCAGAAGGTCGCGCTCGCCTACTTCTACGTGGCGATGGCCCTCTTCGCGATCCAGGTGCTCGGCGGGCTGCTCGCCGGCTGGATCTACGTCTCGCCGAACACGCTCTCCGAGACGCTGCCCTTCAACGTCGTCCGGATGATCCACACCAACGCGCTGATCGTCTGGCTCTTGCTCGGCTTCTTCGGCGGCACCTACTACCTCTTGCCCGAGGAGACGGAGCGCGAGCTCTTCTCGACGAAGCTCGCCTACGCCCAGCTCGCGATCCTCGTCCTAGGTACCCTCGCCGCCGTCATCGGCTACCTCTTCGGCATCCACGGCGGCCGCGAGTTCCTCGAGCAGCCGCTCTGGGTGAAGTGGGGCATCTTCGTCGCGGCGGTGATCTTCCTCGTCAACGTGTCGCTGACCGCCCTTGCCGGCCGCAAGACCACGATCACCAACATCCTGCTGCTCGGGCTGTGGCTGATGTCGCTGCTCTGGGTCTTCGCGATCATCAACCCCGACAACCTCGGGCTCGACAAGCTCTACTGGTGGTTCGTCGTCCATCTCTGGGTCGAGGCGACCTGGGAGCTCGTCATGGCCGCGATCCTCGGCTACCTGATGCTGAAGATGACCGGCGTGGACCGCGAGGTCGTCGAGAAGTGGCTCTACGTCATCGTCTCCTGCGCGCTCTTCTCCGGCATCCTCGGCACCGGCCACCACTATCTCTGGATCGGCACGCCCGCCTACTGGCAGTGGACCGGCACGATCTTCTCGATGTTCGAGGTCGCGCCCTTCTTCGCGATGATGAGCTTCGCCTTCATCATGGTCTGGAAGGGGCGAAAGAACCACCCGAACAAGGCGGCGCTGCTCTGGTCGCTCGGCTGCTCGGTGGTGGCCTTCTTCGGGGCCGGGGTCTGGGGCTTCATGCACACGCTGCACGGGGTGAACTACTATACCCACGGCACGCAGGTGACGGCCGCCCACGGGCACCTCGCGTTCTACGGCGCCTACGTGATGCTGAATCTCGCGATGATCACCTACGCGATGCCGGTGCTGCGCCACCGCGAGCCCTACAACCAGGTGCTGAACATGGCCAGCTTCTGGCTGATGACGAGCGGCATGGCCTTCATGACCTTCACGCTCACCTTCGCCGGCGTGGTCCAGACGCACCTGCAACGAGTGATGGGCATGTACTACATGGAGGTGCAGGACCAGCTCGGGCTCTTCTACCTGATGCGCTTCGGCGCAGGGGCCTGCGTGGTGATCGGTGCGCTCCTCTTCATCTACAGCCAGATTGTCGTCCGGCGTGAGGTCGTGACGCCCGGCCCGGTGGCCGTGCCCGGAGAGTGACGATGAACGCCCTCTCCCCGGCCCGCGCGGCGCCGTTCTATCGCCCGGTGGCGGACGAATGCGCGGTCTTCGAGGCCGCGCACCGCCACCGGTTGCCCCTGCTCCTCAAGGGGCCGACCGGCTGCGGCAAGACGCGCTTCGTCGAGCACATGGCCGCCCGCCTCGGACTGCCGCTCTTCACCGTCGCCTGCCACGACGACCTTTCCGCCGCCGACCTGATCGGGCGCTACCTGCTCAAGGGCGGCGAGACCGAATGGGTGGACGGCCCGCTGACGCGCGGCGTGCGCGAGGGCGGGATCGTCTACCTCGACGAGGTGGTGGAGGCGCGCAAGGACGTGACCGTCGTGCTGCACCCGCTGACCGACGACCGGCGCCGCCTCGTCGTCGACCGCACCGGCGAGGAGCTCGCGGCGCCGGCGTCCTTCATGCTCGTGGCGAGCTACAACCCCGGCTATCAGTCGATCCTGAAGAAGCTGAAGCCCTCGACCCGCCAGCGGTTCGTGTCGATCGGCTTCGGCTTTCCCGACCCGGCGACCGAGACCGCGGTGCTCGTCGCCGAGACCGGGCTCGACCCGGCGCGTGCCGGCGGGCTGGTGCGCCTCGCGGGGCACATCCGCAAGCTCTCGGGGATGGATCTCGAGGAGGGCGTCTCGACCCGGCTTCTCGTCTATGCCGGCACGCTGGTCGCCGGCGGCATGGCGGTGGAGCGCGCGCTCGAGACGGCGATCGTCGCCCCCTTGAGCGACGAGCCGGAGGTGCAGCAGGCGCTGCGC
>JAXMDF010000019.1:0-57836 GCA_046348975.1 Amaricoccus sp.
GGCGATCCGGACGCTCGACGCGGCGACGCAGGGCGGGCAGGCCGCCTCGGCCGAGGTGCGCGACGGCGTCGCCGCGGCGCTCTGGCAGGCGGCGCTGCAGATCGAGGACGGGACGCTCGCCGACGCGGCGCAGCGGCTGGCGCGGGCCAAGGAGCGGCTGCAGCAGGCGCTGGAGAACGGGGCGAGCGACGAGGAGATCGCCCGGCTGATGGACGAGCTGCGCCAGGCGACGCGCAACTACATGGACCAGATGGCGCGCGACGCCCAGAAGGGCCAGAAGCAGGCGCAGATTCCGCCCGGCGGCAAGTCGATGACCCAGGACCAGATCCAGCAGCTGATGGACCGGATCCAGGAGCTGTCGGAGCAGGGGCGCAAGGAGGAGGCGCAGGCGCTGCTCGACATGCTGCAGCAGCTGCTCGACAACATGCAGATGGTCATGGGCGACCAGAACGGCGCCGGGACCGGCGAGAACGGCCAGGGCGAGCAGTCGATGCAGGGCCTCGCCGACGCGCTGCGCGAGCAGCAGGGGTTGGCCGACGACAGCTTCCAGCAGCTGCAGCGCCAGTTCCGCGGCGACCGCCCCGGCGACCAGGGCCAGGACGGGCAGCCGGGCCAGCCGGGCGGCGACCAGGCCGGCGGCGGGGACAATTCCGACCAGTCGCTGGCGGACCGGCAGGAGGCGCTGCGCCAGCTGATGGAAAGCCTGCAGCAGGGGCTGCCGGGCGAGGCCGGCGAGGCGGCGCGCCAGGCGCTGCGCGAGGCCGAGCGCAACATGGGCGAGGCCCGCGACGGGCTGCGCGACGGCGACACCTCGGGCGCGATCGACCACCAGGCCGAGGCGATCGACAAGATGCGCGAGGGCATGCGCCAGATGGGCGAGGACCTGACGCAGGCGCAGAAGGGCCGCGACGGCCAGCAGGGCCAGGTCGGCGGCGAGGCGACCGCCGAGAACGGGCGCGACCCGCTCGGCCGCCCGATCGGCGGGGCGGGGAGCATCGGCACCAACCGCGACATCCTGCCCGAGGGCGACAGCGCCAGCCGCGCCAAGGCGCTGCTCGACGAGATCCGCCGGCGCGCCGGCGACCTCGGCCGGCCGCAGCTCGAGCTCGACTACCTGAAGCGGCTGCTCGACCTGTTCTGAGACCGGGCCGGCCGGCCCGCGTTGGCGAACGTGGTTAACGTCGGCGCGCCCCTGATATCGACAATACCACGGGCGGTGCGGCCGGAGGAGCGCCGTGCGTCGGCGTGGTGAACGGGAACCGGGCCGCGCGGCGTGACGCGACGCGCGGCCGGACCGCTCGCCTTGCGACGCGTGCGACGGCTCACCGGAGCCGCGCCGCCTCTTCGACGATGTGGCGCAGGCGGGGGATCGCGCGCTGCATCGCCGGCTCGGCGAGGCCCGCGTAGCCGAGGAGGAGGCCCGACAGCGCCGGCGGCCCGACGAAATAGAGCGACAGCGGTGCGGGATGGATGCCCTCGGCGTGGCAGCGGGCGACCACCGCGCGGTCGCCGAGCGGGACGCGGAACGGGGCCGCGATCTGGATCCCGGTGCGGCCGTCGATCGGGTCGAGGAGGTCGCCGAGCTCGTCGGCGAGGAGCCGCATGAAGGTGGCGCGGCGGCGGGCGTAGAGCCGGCGCATCCGGTTGAGGTGGCGGAAGAAGAAGCCCTCGCGGATGAAGGCGGCGAGCGCCGCCTGCGGCACCAGGGGCGCGAACTGGCCGGTCAGGCTGAGGGCCGTCCGCGCACGCTCGGCGAGCTCGCGCGGCAGGACGGCGAAGCCGAGGCGCATCGAGGGGAAAAGCGTCTTGGCGAAGGTGCCGAGGTAGACGACGCGGGCCTGCGCGTCGAGGCCCTGCATCGCCGGCAGCGGCGCGCCGCGGAAGGTGTATTCGCCGTCGAAGTCGTCCTCGACCACCCAGGCGTCGTGCCGGCGGGCGCGGGCGAGCATCTCGCGGCGGCCGTCGAGCGGCATGGTGATGCCGAGCGGGTGCTGGCAGGACGGGGTGAGGTAGACGAGCCGCGGGGCGGGCGCGTCCGGGCGGGGCAGCTGCCAGCCGTCGCGGCCGACGGCGAGCGGCGCGAGCCGGGCGCCGGCGGCGAGGAAGGCGCCGCGGGCGCCGAGGTAGCCCGGCTCCTCCATCCAGACGGTGTCGCCCTCGTCGAGGAGCAGGCGCGCGAGCAGGTCGAGCGCGGCCTGGCCGCCGGTCGTCACCACGATCTGCTCGGGCGTGCAGCGGACGCCGCGCATGGCGGTCAGGAAGCTCGCGATCGCCTCGCGCAGGTCGGGGTGGCCGGCGATGTAGTGATAGCCGAACAGGTCCTCGCCGCCGGCGCGGGCGGTGCGCGACAGGATGCGGCTCCAGGTCTTGAACGGGAATTCCTCGATCGCCGGGGTGCCGGGATGGAAGGCGCTGTGGCCCGGCCGGGTGCGGACGCGGGGCTGGGCGGCCATCAGCCGGCCGCGGGCGGAGAGGCCGTCGCCGGCCGCCGACTGGTACGCGCCGGCGGCGGGCGCGGCGCGGGCGGGTGCCGCGGCGGCGACGCGGGTTCCCTGGCCGTGGTGGGTCTCGAGCAGCCCCTCGGCCGCGAGCTGGTCGAGGGCGGCGACGACGGTGTTGCGCGAGACGCCGAGGCCGAGCGCCGCGGCGCGGATCGAGGGGATGCGGGTGCCGGAGGGCACGGCGCCGGTCAGGATCAGCCGGCGCAGCTGGTCGCAGAGCTGGCGATAGAGCGGCGTCGCGCGGTCGTCCCCGAGCGCGACGAGGTCGAGCGGGTAGGCGAGCTCGGTTCGAGGTGTACCCATCGGATTGTCGGAATGTGGCCCTGTCTGCGGGGACGGGGCAAGCCGTATCCTCTTGATCGCACGAGGGGGCGACAAGACGGCCGCGCGATGGCTTCGCGACGGGCCGCTGCGGGAGGCAAGGGCTCGCGCACCCCCGGGATGCGACGACAGGAAGGGGAGAAGGGCGATGACGGGACGGGTGCGTGGCTGGCTGGCATGCCTGGCGGCTGGGGGCGGCCTCGCGGCGATGGCGGGAGCGGCTTCGGCGCAGGACAAGGAGATCTCGATCTACTTCGTCGGCTGCGCGGCGCCGACCGGCTTCCACGGCTACCTCGCGCGCGGCGCCGAGGAGGCGGGCAAGAACCTCGGGGTCAAGGTCACCTACGTCTATCCCGACCAGCTGACGATCCCGAACCAGGTGCAGAAGATCGAGGAGGCGATCGCGGCGCAGGCGAACGGCATCGCGATCTGCGTCTTCGCCGATGACTCGGCCTATTCAGACGTCGTCGCGCGGGCGAAGGAGGCCGGGATCGCGGTCGGCAGCGCCGCCGCCCCGCCGTCCGGCGCCGCCGCGCGCGACCCGAACGACATGTTCCTGTTCCGCACCGGCTCGGACGAGGGAGTCGCGGGGAAGCTCACGGCCGACCGGCTGCTGAAGATGGGCGTGAAGGGCAAGGTCGTGGTCGCGAACCAGCAGCCGGGGGATGCGTCCTGCCAGCTGCGCGCGACCTCGGAGATCGACGAACTGAAGAAGAACGGCGTCGACGCCGAGTTCCTCGAGCTGACGATGGATCCGGGGCAGCAGTCGGAGGCGCTGTTCAACTACCTGCGGCGCAACCCGGACACCGCGGCCGCGACCAGCACCTGCGACGTGATCGACGGGTTCCTGAGCGCGAAGGCGGACAGCGGGCGGGACGACCTGATCCTGACCGGCTACGACATCGTCGCCCAGTCGCTGGCGGCGATCAAGGACGGGCGGCAGGCCTTCACCATCGACCAGCAGCAGTTCTGGCGCGGCTACATGCCGGTGCTGCTGCTGACCCACAACATCAAGTACGGGCTGCAGATGGGGAACTACTTCCTGACGGGGCCGACCATCGTCGACAAGGACAACGTCGAGAAGGTCGCGAAGATGGTCGAGGCGGGCTACCGCTGAGGGGCCGGCGGCTCCGGGCAGCCGGAGTCGCCTCCGCCGAGAGGACATCCGCTTGAGCCAGGACGATCTTTCCCCGGCGCCGGGCCGCGGCGCGCGCTTCGGCGAGGCGGCGCGGCGCTTCATGCTGCGCCCGGAATCGACGGCGCTGGCGGCCGTCGTGATCCTGTCCTTGATCTTCACCGCGCTGGCGCCCGACCTCTATCCGACCAAGCTGACCGCGATCAGCATCATGGCGGTGGCGGCCGAGCTCGGGATCCTGTCGATCGGCGTCACGCTCTTGATGATCGGCGGGCACTTCGATCTCTCGGTCGGGGCGGTGCTCGGCCTGACGTCCTACGTCGCGGTGGTGCTGATGCGTGACTGGGGGCTGTCGCCGCTGCTCGCGACGCCGCTGGCGGTCGTCGCGGGGGCGCTGCTCGGCCTGCTGAACGGGCTGATCGTGGTGCGGTTCCGCATCCACTCGTTCGTGGTGACGCTCGGGACGATGCTGATCTGGCGCGGCATCCTGATCGCGCTGACGGGCGGGTTCCCGATGACGGTGGCGATCCCGCCGGTGTTCAAGGCGGCGATGGCGGGGCCGCTGCTCGGCGGGTTCCGCATGTCGATGCTCTGGTTCATCCTGCTCGGGCTGCTCGGGACGTTCCTGCTGAACAGGACGCGGTTCGGCAACTGGGTGCAGGCCTGCGGGCAGAACGCGCAGGCGGCGCGGAACCTCGGGGTGCCGGTCGACCGGGTGACGGTGATCCTGTTCATGATCACCTCGGCGCTCGCCGCGGTCGCCGGCATCATCCAGGTTGCGCGCTTCGCCTCGGTCGACGCGCTGCGCGGCGAGGGGATGGAGCTGCAGGCGGTCGCCGTCACGGTGATCGGCGGGACGCTGCTCTCGGGCGGCTACGGCAGCGTGATCGGCACGGTGTTCGGGTCGGTGACGTTCGCGATCATCCAGGTCGGGCTGGTGCTGGCCGGCGCGCCCGGGCACCTGTTCAAGACGCTGACCGGGCTGATCGTGGTCGGGGCGGTGATCCTCAACACCGACGTGGCGCGACGGCTGACGCGGGCGAAGCCGACCGGCGGCTACCGGCGATCGAGCGCCGCGGCGGATGCGGCGATCCGCGGGGAGGAGCGGCGATGAGCGCGCCGGGCTCGCACGACGCGGTCACCGAGCGGGCGGTGGCGCCGATCCCCGACGGCGCGGTGCCGGTGATCGAGGCGCGGAGCATTTCCAAGGGGTTCGGGGCGACGACGGCGCTCGTCGACGTGTCGCTCCGGGCCTACGAGGGGCGGATCCTCGCGCTCCTCGGCGACAACGGCGCGGGGAAGTCGACGCTGATCAAGATCCTGTCGGGGGTGTTTCCGCCGGACCGGGGGGAGCTGCGCTTCCGCGGCGCGCCGGTGGCGTTCCGCAATCCGGCGGAGGCGCGGGCGCGGGGGATCGCGACGGTGTTCCAGGATCTCGCGGTCTGCGAGCTGCTGTCGGTGACGCGCAACATCGTGCTCGGGCGCGAGCCGCAGAAGGGGTTCGGGCCGTTCCGGTGGCTCGACCTGAAGCGGGCGGACGCGATGGCGCGGGACGCGCTGCATAGCCTCGGCGTGCGCTGGGAGCGGGGGCTCGACGAGCGCGGGGTCAACATCTCGGGCGGCGAGCGGCAGTCGCTGGCGATCGCGCGGGCGATGTTCTTCGGCTCGTCGCTCCTGATCCTCGACGAGCCGACCTCGGCGCTGGCGGTCCGGCAGGCGGGGCGCGTGCTCGACCATATCGCGATGGCGCGGGACAAGGGGCAGGCGGTGATCCTGATCACCCACAACTTCCGGCACGCGCTGTCGGTCGCCGACGACCTGACCGTGCTGGCGCAGGGGCGGGTCGCCGCGCACTACCGGCGGGACGAGATCGACCTCGACGGGCTGACGGAGCTCGTCGGGCGGGTTGGATAGGGAGAAGAGCGTTGGCGGAAGCGAAGCGGGTGGTGATCCACGAGGACGACGTGGGGATGTCGCACGGGGCGAACACGGCCTTCGTGGAGCTGTCGAAGCACGGGAGCTGCAGCTCGGGGTCGGTGATGGTGCCCTGTCCGTGGTTTCCGGAGGCGGCGGCGATCGCGGTCGACGACCCGGGGCTCGACCTCGGGGTGCACCTGACGCTGACCAGCGAGCAGGTGCCGTATCGCTGGCGTCCGCTGACGGCGCCGCCGCATTCGGCCGGGCTGACCGACGAGCTCGGGTACTTCTTCCCGGACGTGCCGCGGGCGCGGAAGGCGGACCCGGCGGCGGTGGAGAAGGAGCTGCGGGCGCAGGTCGACACGGCGCTGGCGGCGGGGATCGACCCGACGCACCTCGACGCGCACATGGGTACGGCGCAGATGCCGGAGTTCACCGCGATCTTCCGCCAGCTCGGCAAGGACTACGGGCTGCCGGTGCTCCTGGTGCAGGACCTCTCGCGCTACAACCCGGCGAGCTATGCCGGGCCGCTCGACACCGCGCGCTACGACGCGCAGGTCGCCGAGGCGCGGGCGGAGCGGGAGCCGGTGTTCGAGATCGTCCACGAGACGCCCTGGGGGCGGAAGGCGGACGCGGAGACGGCGTACCGCGAGATCTTCGCGGCGATCGGGCCGGGGCTGACGTTCCTGTCGCTGCACTTCAACGCGCCCGGCGACTTCGAGGCGATCAATCCGAGGGACGCCTGGGTGCGGACCGAGGAATACGCGCTCTTCAGGGGGCCGAAGATCGCCGAGTGGGTCAGCGAGTTCGGGATCGAGGTGATCGGGATGCGCGGGCTCCGCGACGAGCTCCGGGGGCGGCAGTGACGCGCGCCGGCAACGAGAACTAGGGAGAGAAACGATGTACATCGTCGGCCAGGAGGAGATCGACGCCCTCACCAGGGTCATCGAGAAGCGGGCGCTGTTCCGCTACGGCATCGGCAACGAGTGCGACCGCTTCGAGCAGCGCTATGCGGAGCACCTCGGCGTCGCCCACTTCGCCCTCGCCGCCAGCGGGTCGAACGCCCTCGCCGCGGCGATGACGGCGGTGGGGCTCGGGCCGGGCGACGAGGTGCTGATCCCGGCGCATACCTACATGGCGAGTGCCACGTCCGTCCTCGCCGCCGGCGCGATCCCCGTCATCGTCGACGTCGACGAATCGATCACCATCGACCCGAAGGCGATCGAGGATGCCATCGGCCCGCACACCCGCGCGGTGGTGCCGGTGCACATGTGGGGCGCGGCCTGCGACATGGACGCGATCATGGACATCGCCCATCGCCACGAGCTGATCGTGATCGAGGACGCCTGCCAGGGGGTCGGCGGCGGCTACAGGGGCCGGATGTTCGGAGCGATCGGGCACATCGGCTGCTTCAGCTTCAACTACTACAAGAACATGACCGCGGGCGAGGGCGGCGGGGTCGCGGTCAACGACGACCGGCTGGCGAAGCGGGTCAAGGGCGCGATCGACCCCTGCCACTTCTACTGGGAGGGACGGGACGACGAGAAGCCGTTCGCGGCGAATGGCGCCCGGGCGTCGGAGCTGACGGGGGCGATGCTGAACGTGCAGCTCGACCGGCTGCCGGGGATGATCGGGGCGATGCGGGCGGAGAAGCAGCGGATCCTCGCCGCGACGCGGGCGCTCGACAACGTCGGGCTGAAGCCGGCGCCGATGAACAGCCCCGACCACGACTGCGCGACGCAGGTGATGTACACGATGCCGACCGCGGCGGCGGCGAAGCGCTTCGCCGAGATCTGCCCGAGCGTGATCGCGGGCAAGACCGGGCGGCATACCTATACCGAGTGGGACCAGGTGCTGATCGGCGCCGGCGCCGCGCATCCGGCGATGAACCCCTACCTGATGCCGGCGAACGCGGGGCTGCGGACGACCTACTCGCGCGACCAGTGCGCGCAGTCGCTCGACATCCTCGAGCGGACGGTGATGGTCGCGACGAACCCGGAGCACTCGGAGGCCGAGACCGACGCCATCATCCACAACATCGGCGTCGCGGCGCGGGTGGCGCTGGGCGGCGCCGCGCTCGACGAGCAGGAGGTGCGGAAGGTGGCTCCGGTCGATGCGCAGAAATTCGACATCGCGGGGCGCGAAGGCGCGTAGACTGGCAACGACCGGGGTAGAAGCCCCGGCAACAGGGAGAAGAAAATGCGATACCTGCTCAACACCGCCGCCGCGGCGCTGGTGGCGCTCGGCGCCTTCGGCGCGGCGCAGGCCGACGGGCTGAAGGCGATGAAGGACGTCCACATCGCCTTCGTGGTGCATGGCTCGGCCGCCGATCCCTATTGGTCGGTGGTGAAGCGCGGCGTCGACGACGCGGCGAAGCTCACGGGCGCGGACGTGCAGTACTACAACCCGCAGGTCTTCGACGTCGTCGAGCAGGCGCGCCTGCTCGACGCGGCGATCGCCAGGCACCCCGACGGCCTCGCGGTCTCGATCGCCGATGCCGACGCGATGCGGGCGGGGGTGACGAAGGCGGTCGCCGCCGGCATCCCGGTCGTCGTCATCGATTCGGGCGAGCAGCCGGGGATCGAGATGGGCGTCCAGGGCTACGTCGGCACGGTCTCCGAATACGACTCGGGCGTTCGCGCCGGCCAGCGGCTGGCGAAGGACGGAATCCTGAAGGTCGTCTGCATCAACCACGAGGTCGGCAACGTCAGCCTCGACCAGCGCTGCGAGGGGCTGAACGACGGGCTGAAGCCGTCGGGCGGCGGCACCGAAGTCGTCGCCGTCACCCCCGACCCCGCCGACATCCAGCGCCGCCTCGAGGCCTACCTCTCGGCGCACCCGGACACCCAGGCGGTCTTCGCGATGGGCGCCGGCGCCGCCAACCCGATGATCCAGTACTTCCGCGAGCATGAGCTCTTCGGCAAGATCGCCCTCGACACCTTCGACATCAGCCCCGAGGTGCTCGACTCGATCGTCGCGGGCGAGATGGGCTTCGGCATGGACGCGCAGCAGTACCTGATGGGCTTCCTGCCGGTGATCGACCTGGTGCAGATGGCGACGAACGGGATCATGCCGATCAACTCGACCTATACGGGGCCGCTCTTCGTCGACACGCCGGAGAAGGCGAAGGCGATCCTGACGCTGGCGAAAGAGGGTATCCGCTGAGCGCATGACGACGGGCGCTCCGGCGGCGCAGGCTCGCCGGGGCCCTCCAGGTGGTCCCGAGGGAAAGCGATGGCGGAGACCGTCCCTTCGAGCAAGCGGCACGGCGACAAGGACGAACGGCTGGCCGAGACCGGCTGGCTGACGCGGCTGCTGCGCCGGCCGGAGGCGGGGGCGGCGAGCGGGCTGATCGCGACGATCGTGATCTTCGCGCTGCTGCCGGGCGCCAGCGCCCTCTATTCGCTGGAAGGCTCGATGACCTTCCTGACGCTCTCCGCCGAGCTCGGGATCATCGCCACCGCCGCGGCGCTCCTGATCATCGGCGGCGAGTTCGACCTGTCGGTCGGCTCGATGATCGGCTTCGCCGGCGTGGTGATCGGTCTCGCGGTCACTTGGCTGCACTGGCCGCTCTGGGCGGCGATCCTGCTCGCCTTCGCGGTGGCGGTCGTCGTCGGCTACTTCAACGGGCTCATCGTGGTGCGGACGCGGCTCCCGTCCTTCATCGTGACGCTCGCCTCGCTCTACATCCTGCGCGGGCTCTCGATCGCCGTCACCCGCCTCGTCACCGGCCGGACGCAGATCCCCTACATCCTCGGCGACGACCCCGACCAGCCGGCGGCGGCGCTCTTCAACGGCCACGTGCTGACCGGGCTCTTCCACTGGATGGGGCAGATGGGCTGGATCGCGACCCGGAGCGACGGCGTGCCCTTCGTGCCGGGGATCCCGATGTCGCTGGTCTGGTGGATCGCGATCACTGCGGTCGCGAGCTGGGTGCTGACCCAGACCCGCTTCGGCAACTGGATCTACGCCTCGGGCGGCGACCCCGTGGTGGCGCGCAACGTCGGCGTCCCGGTCGACCGGGTCAAGATCGTCCTCTTCATCTGCACCGCCGTCACGGCGACGCTCCTCGCCACGATCCAGGTGACCGAGGCGGGCTCGGCCGACACGCTGCGCGGCCAGCTGAAGGAGTTCGAGGCGATCATCGCCGCGGTGATCGGCGGCGTGCTCCTGACCGGCGGCTACGGCACGGTGATCGGCGCCTGCTTCGGGGCGCTGATCTTCGGGCTCGTCCAGATGGGCATCTTCTACACCGGCATCGACACCGACTGGTTCAAGGTCTTCCTCGGCATCGTCATCCTGATCGCGGTGCTGGTGAACAACTACATCCGCGCCAAGGCGCTCGGGGAGCGGAGCGGGCAATGACCGCCCCCGTCATGGAGCTGCGCGGCGTCACCAAGCGCTACGGCTCGGTGATCGCGCTGCGCGACATCGACATCTCGCTCCGCGCCGGCGAGGTGCATTGCCTGCTCGGCGACAACGGCGCCGGCAAGTCGACGCTGATCAAGATCCTCTCCGGCGTCGTCCAGCCCAGCGAGGGCCAGATCCTCGTCGACGGCGCCCCGGTCGTCTTCGCCAGCCCGCGCGACGCGCAGGGCCTCGGGATCGCCACGGTCTTCCAGGATCTCGGGATGATCCCGCTCATGTCGATCAGCCGGAATTTCTTCCTCGGCCGCGAGCCCCTGCGCGGGCGGTTCCCGTTCCGGCGGCTCGACAAGGAGCTGGCGAACGCCACCGCCCGTCGGGCGATGGCCGACATCGGCATCGACCTGCGCGACCCGACGCAAGCGGTGGGGACGCTCTCGGGCGGCGAGCGCCAGTCCGTCGCCATTGCCCGCGCGATCCACTTCGGCGCCAAGGTGCTGATCCTCGACGAGCCGACCTCCGCCCTCGGCGTCCACCAGGCGGCGATGGTGCTGAAGTTCGTCATCGAGGCCCGCCTCCGCGGCCTGGCCGTCGTCTTCATCAGCCACAACATCCACCACGCCTACCCGGTCGGCGACGTCTTCACCCTGCTCAACCGCGGCCGGCGGCAGGGGACCTACCGCAAGGACGAGATCACCCGCGACGAGGTGATGGCGATCATGTCGGGCGGCGAGGACCTGCGGTCGCTCGAGGGCGAGATCGAGGCGCTCCTCGCCTCGATCGCCCGCGAGGGCAGCTCGGCCTGACCGGGGCGGCATCGGGCGGCTGCCGGGCGCGATGCCGATGCGACGCCGATCGGCATCGCGGCAGCGCCAGCCGCCAGTCGCCCTTGAACCGTTGCCGGGTTCGGTGTATCGGGCCGCTCTCCCTTCGGAGACATCACGAAACGCCGTGGCCGCCCGCATTCGTCGCTCGTGGGGCGCGTCCGGCCAGAGGAGAAGCGACATGAAGCTGAACGAACTGCGCGACAACCCGGGTGCGACCCGGAAGAAGAAGCGCGTGGCGCGGGGCCCGGGCTCGGGCAAGGGCAAGACCGCCGGGCGCGGCATCAAGGGGCAGAAGTCGCGCTCGGGTGTCGCGATCAACGCCTACGAGGGCGGCCAGATGCCGCTCTACCAGCGGCTGCCGAAGCGGGGCTTCAACAAGCCGAACCGCAAGGCGTTCGCCGTCGTGAACCTCGGCGCGATCCAGAAGTTCGTCGACGCCGGCAAGCTCGACGCGACGGCCGAGATCGACGAGGCGGCGCTGGTCGCCTCGGGGCTGGTGCGGCGCAAGCTCGACGGGGTGCGCGTCCTCGGCAAGGGCGAGCTGACCGCGAAGCTGACGCTGACCGTCACCGGCGCCTCGAAGTCGGCGGTCGAGGCCTTTGCCAAGGCCGGCGGCACGCTCACGGTGACGGCACCGGCGGCGCCGGAACCCGCCGCGGAATGAGGCTTGCCGCCGCCCCGGCGGCGGCATAAGTCAGGCCGAGCATTTCTCGCGCCGCCGCACCCAAGAGGGCAGCGGCGGCGCAGCCACTTCAAGGGGGCCTCATGGCATCCGCAGCCGAACAGATGGCGGCAAACCTGAGCTGGGGGACCTTCGGCAAGGCCAAGGATCTGCAGAGCCGCATCCTCTTCGCCGTCGGCCTGCTCATCGTCTACCGCATCGGGACCTACATCCCGGTCCCCGGAGTCGACGCGGTGAAGCTGCAGCAGTTCTTCGCCCAGCAGGGCGAGGGATTGGGCGGCATGCTCAACATGTTCACCGGCGGCGCCGTCGGGCGGATGGCGATCTTCTCGCTCGGGATCATGCCCTACATCTCGGCTTCGATCATCGTGCAGCTGCTCGCGTCGATGGTGCCGAGCCTGCAGGCCCTGAAGAAGGAAGGCGAGGCGGGGCGGAAGAAGATCAACCAGTACACCCGCTACGGCACCGTGCTCCTCGCGTCGTTCCAGGCCTACGGGCTGGCGGTCGGTCTCGAGGCCGAGAGCATGGCGATCGACCCCGGCTGGTACTTCCGGCTCGGCGTCATCGTGACGCTGGTCGGCGGCACGATGTTCCTGATGTGGCTCGGCGAGCAGATCACCGCCCGCGGCATCGGCAACGGCATCTCGCTGATCATCTTCACCGGCATCGTCGCGCACATGCCGCAGGCGCTGGCCCAGTTCCTGACCCAGGGCCGCACCGGCGCGATCGGCCCGGCGGTGATCGTCGGGATCATGGTGATGGTGGTGGCGGTGGTCGCCTTCGTGGTCTTCATGGAGCGGGCGCTGCGGAAGATCCACATCCAGTATCCCAAGCGCCAGGTCGGAATGAAGATCTACGGCGGCGAGAGCTCGAACCTGCCGGTGAAGGTCAACCCGGCGGGCGTGATCCCGGCGGTCTTCGCCTCGTCGCTGCTGCTCCTGCCGGCGACGATCACCACCTTCTCGGGGCAGAGCACCGCCGGCACCTCCGGGATCTGGGCGGTCGTCGCGGCCTACATGGGTCGCGGGCAGCCGCTGCACATGCTGTTCTTCGGCGTCCTGATCGTCTTCTTCACCTACTTCTACACCGCCAACGTCGCCTTCAAGTCGGACGACGTCGCCGACAACCTGAAGAAGCAGGGCGGCTTCATCCCGGGCATCCGGCCGGGGCAGAAGACCATGGAATACCTCGACTACGTCGTGACGCGCATCCTCGTCATCGGCTCGGCCTACCTCACGGCGGTCTGCCTGCTGCCCGAGGTCCTGATCACCAAGTTCTCCGTTCCCTTCTATTTCGGCGGCACTTCCCTCCTGATCGTCGTCTCGGTAACCATGGACACGATCACGCAGATCCAGTCCCATATGCTCGCGCATCAGTACGAGGGGCTGATCGAGAAGTCGCGCCTGCGCGGCAAGGGACGGGGGAGCAAGCCGAGGCGATGAACATAATCCTGCTGGGCCCGCCGGGAGCGGGCAAGGGGACGCAGGCGCGGATCCTCGTGGAGAAGCACGGGCTGGTGCAGCTGTCGACCGGCGACATGCTGCGGGCGGCGAAGACCTCGGGCACCGAGCTCGGCAACCGGGTCGCGGCGGTGATGGCGCGGGGCGAGCTCGTCACCGACGACATCGTCATCGGCCTGATCGCCGAGGAGCTGGACCGCGAGGCCGGCCGCCACGGCCTGATCTTCGACGGCTTCCCGCGGACGCTGGCGCAGGCCGACGCCCTCGAGGCGCTGATGGCCTCGAAGGGCAAGTTCCTCGACGCCGTCCTCGAGCTCCGGGTCGACGACGAGGTGCTGATCGAGCGCATCGCCGGGCGCTTCACCTGCGCCAACTGCGGCGAGGGTTACCACGACACCGGCAAGCCGACCGCGAAGCCCGGGGTCTGCGACAAGTGCGGCTCGACCGAGTTCATCCGCCGCGCCGACGACAACGCCGAGTCGGTGCGGGTGCGGCTCATGGCCTACTACCGCCAGACCGCGCCGCTGATCGGCTACTACCACGCCAAGGGCAAGCTGCGCTCGATGGACGGCCTCGCCGAGATCGACGTCCTGGCGCGCGAGATCAGGACGCTGCTCAGCCTCTGACCGGCGGCCACCGCCGCGCCGTGTGCAGCACGCGCAGGATGCGGACGGTGTCGCCGCGGACGTTGTAGATCAGCCGGTAGCTCGGATGCGCGACCAGCTCGCGCGTGCCGGGGATCTGCCCGGGCGGCCCGAGGAGGGGTTGTCGATGAGAAGGGCGGCCTTTCGCGTGATCCGTTCGTCCAGGGCGTGAGCAGCGCGGGGGTTGCTCACGCCGATGCCGTCGATGATCCGGGCCAGGCCGGCGCTCGCTCGTGCGGTCCAGATCAGCCTCAAGCGGCGTTGCCGGCGATCCTGCGACGCAATTCCGCCCGTCGAGCCGCTGCCTCGGCTTCGACCTCCTCGTGCGAGACCACGTCGCCGGCGTCGGCTTCGGCGATGCCGGCCTTCACCTCCGCGGCGAACCAGGCGTCATATTCCATCTGCTCGCGGTTCCCGAGGTAGCGCATCATCATGAAGCGGAGGAGCTCGTCCTCCGTCAGGTTGGCCGCCTTCGCCGCCGCGTCGAACTCGGCCTTCAGCTCCGGGTCGATCCGGAAGGTGTAGCTCGCCTCGCCCATCGGCGGTCCTTTCGCTGCTGCGCGGTGCCGCAAGCCTAGCATGCGGCGCGGCTATGGGAAAACCGTTGCGGAAGTGTTACATTCGCGATCCCGGGCCCTTGACCTCTCCGGGGCCGTTCATATAGTACGCGCTCTCTCGAAAGGGGGAGTCGTCCTCGCCATATAGCCTTCAGGGGACATCGGAACGCGGGAGCCCATGGACTTGGGCGAAGAAGCCTGCCGAGGCATCGGCGGGCTGCGACTTTTGCAAGGGGGTCTCGGGGCAGGCCCGCAAGGAACGGAGCAAGACCTTGGCGCGCATAGCGGGCGTGAACATTCCGACGAACAAGCGCGTTGAAGTCGCGCTGACCTATATCCACGGCATCGGCCGCACCAAGGCGAAGGAGCTGACGCAGGCGCTCGACATCGCCGAGAACCGCCGGGTCAACGACCTGACCGACGCCGAGGTGCTGAAGATCCGCGAGTACATCGACTCGAACCTGACCGTCGAGGGCGACCTCCGCCGCGAGACGCAGATGAACATCAAGCGGCTGATGGACCTCGGCTGCTACCGCGGCCTGCGCCATCGGCGCGGCCTGCCGGTGCGCGGCCAGCGCACCCACACCAACGCACGCACGCGCAAGGGCCCGGCCAAGGCCATCGCCGGCAAGAAGAAGTAAGGAGAGCAGCCGATGGCCCGCGAGAAGGCGCGCGTGAAGCGCAAGGAGCGCAAGAACATCTCGACCGGCGTCTGCCACGTCAACGCCAGCTTCAACAACACCAAGATCCTGATCGCCGACGCCCAGGGCAACGCGATCGCCTGGTCGTCCGCCGGCACCATGGGCTTCAAGGGCTCGAGGAAGTCGACCCCCTACGCCGCCCAGATGGCGGCCGAGGACGCCGGCAAGAAGGCGCAGGAGCACGGCGTCCGGACGCTCGAGGTCGAGGTCCAGGGCCCGGGCTCCGGCCGCGAGAGCGCGCTCCGCGCGCTTTCCGCCGTGGGCTTCCAGATCACCGCGATCCGCGACGTGACGCCGATCGCCCACAACGGCTGCCGGCCACCCAAGCGGCGGCGCGTCTGACCCTGCAGGGATTTCCCCGGCGCCCGCCCCCGGCGGGCGTCAGGCATTTTTCGCTACCTCGGGCGTCTGCGGCCAGCGGGATCGGGCCGCGGACAGGAATGGAGGGCCAATGAACATGATCCACAAGAACTGGCAGGAGCTGATCCGGCCGACGGCGCTCGAGATCAAGTCGGGCGCCGATCCGCTTCGCCAGGCCACCGCCGTCGCCGAGCCGCTCGAGCGCGGCTTCGGGCTGACGCTCGGCAACGCGCTCCGGCGCGTGCTGCTGTCGTCGCTCCAGGGCGCGGCGATCACCAGCGTGAAGATCGACGGCGTGCTGCACGAGTTCTCGAGCGTGCCGGGCGTCCGCGAGGACGTCACCGACATCGTGCTGAACCTCAAGGGCGTCGCGGTGAAGATGGAGGTCGACGGGCCGAAGCGGCTCGAGATCCGCGCCACCGGCCCCGGCATCGTCACCGCCGGCGACATCTCGACCTCGAACGGGATCGAGATCCTGAACCGCGACCACGTGATCCTGCACCTCGACGACGGCGCCAGCGTCTACATGGAGCTGACCGTCGAGCAGGGGAAGGGCTACGTCCAGGCCGACAAGAACCGCGCCGAGGACGCCCCGATCGGGCTGATCACCGTCGACGCGCTGTTCTCGCCGATCAAGAAGGTCAGCTACAAGGTCGACCCGACCCGCGAGGGGCAGGTGCTCGACTACGACAAGCTGACGCTGCAGCTCGAGACCGACGGCTCGGTCAAGCCCGAGGACGCGATCGCCTATGCCGCGCGCATCCTGCAGGACCAGCTCTCGGTCTTCGTGAACTTCGAGGAGCCGTCCTCCGGCGTCCGCATGGACGAGCACGAGGATCTCGAGTTCAACCCGCTGCTGCTGAAGAAGGTCGACGAGCTCGAGCTCTCGGTGCGCTCGGCCAACTGCCTGAAGAACGACAACATCGTCTACATCGGCGACCTCATCCAGAAGACCGAGGCCGAGATGCTCAGGACCCCGAACTTCGGCCGCAAGTCCCTGAACGAGATCAAGGAAGTGCTGACCGGCATGGGCCTGCACCTCGGCATGGAGATCGTCGACTGGCCGCCCGAGAACATCGAGGACCTGGCCAAGAAGTACGAGGACCAGTTCTAGGGGGCCGCAAAGCCCCCGACTTCCGGGCAATCCCGCCCCAAGGAGCGCGGTCATCGGACCGCCGGACAAAGCACAAAGGACGCCATCATGAACCACGGCAACGGCTACCGCCGCCTCAACCGCACCCACGAGCACCGCAAGGCGATGTTCGCGAACATGGCCGCGAGCCTCATCGAGCACGAGCAGATCAAGACGACGCTGCCCAAGGCCAAGGAGCTGCGGCGCATCGCCGACAAGCTCGTGACGCTCGGCAAGCGCGGCGACCTGCACGCCCGCCGCATCGCCGCCGCCGAGCTCAAGCAGGACGCGGCGGTCGCCAAGCTCTTCGGGACCCTCGGCCCCCGCTACAAGGACCGCCAGGGCGGCTATACCCGCGTGCTCAAGGCCGGCTTCCGCTACGGCGACGCCGCGCCGATGGCGATCATCGAGCTCGTCGACCGCGACCCGGCCGCCAAGGGCGCCGGCGACAAGGCCCGCGTCGCCGCCGAGGAGGCCGCCGCCACGGCCGAATAGCCGCCGCGCCCGCACGGTGCTAGGATGGGAGCCGCGCCGACGCCCGTCGGCGCGGCTCTCGCGCGCACGGGAGGCGCGGCCATGGACTCCCCCAACGCGGCGCAAGCCGCCTTCTGGACCACCCAGGCCGGCCCGAGCTGGGTCGAGCTCGACGCCGAGCTCGAGGCCGGCAGCCGCGCGATCACCGACCGGCTGCTCGCCGCCTGCGCGCCCCGCCCCGGCGAGGCCGTCCTCGACGTCGGCTGCGGCGCCGGCGGCTCGACGCGGGCGCTCGCCGCCGCGGTCGGCCCCGCCGGGCGCGTCCTCGGCGTCGACATCTCGGCCCCGCTGCTCGCCCGCGCCCGCGAGCGCGCCGCCGGCGTCGCCAACGTCGCCTTCGAGCAGGCCGACGCCCAGGACCACGCCTTCGCGCCCGCGGCCTTCGACCTTGCCGCCTCCCGCTTCGGGATGATGTTCTTCGCCGACCCCGTCGCCGCCTTCCGCAACATCGCCCGCGCGCTCGTGCCCGGCGGGCGCCTGGTCTTCGTCGCCTGGGCCGGCCCCGAGCACAACCCGTGGTTCGCCCTGCCGCGGCAGGTCGCCGTCGCCCGCCTCGGCCCCGTCGCCCCCCCGCCGCCCGACGCGCCGGGCCCGATGGCCTTCCGCGACGCCGACCGCGTGACCGGCCTGCTCGCCGCCGCCGGATTGATCCGCGCCCGCGCGGAGGCCGTCGACACCGAGATGCACCAGCCGGGCGGCGTCGCGGGCGTCCTCCGCATCTTCGCGCGCATCGGCCCGGTTCCGGGGATCGTCCGCGAGCGGGGCGGCGGCGAGGCCGACCAGGCCGCCATCCTGCGGGAGCTCGGCGCCGTCCTCGCCCGGTTCGAGGCCGCCGACGGCGTCCGTATCCCGGCGCGGGTCATCGTCTATTCGGCGGTGCGGCCCGCCTGAGTCCGCGCATCGCCGCCACCGCCCGGTCCCGCGCCGCGGGCAGCGCCTCGCGCTTTAACCCCGGCGCCACCCGCAGCGCGAGGAAGTACCCGGTCAGCGCCAGCGCGTCGGCGACCTCGTCCGGCGAGGGCGGCGCCTCCCAGCCGTCGCGCAGGAAGGCCGGCAGCGCCAGCAGGCGGTCGGCCCAGGGCGCGCCGGCCTGCCGGCTGACCGCGCGCCCCGACCGCGGCGACACCCAGGCGAGCTCCTCCGTCCCGCCAGTGACCGCGCAGCGCGCCAGATCGAGCCCGAAGCCGAGCTCGGCGAGCAGCGCCAGCTCCCAGGCCGCATAGCGCGCCGGCCAGTCGGGCGCCGCCCCCAGCGCCTCGACGAGCTCGACCGTGCGCGCGTAGAGCGCCGGATGCGCGTCGCGCTCGGGCAGCGCCGCCGCCGCCAGCGCCGTCGTCGCCGCGAGCGCGGCCAGCGCCGCCGCGTCCCCCATGATCGCCCCGGTCCGCGCCGCCAGCGGCTCGACCCGGAAGGTCCCGAGATGCTCCTCGAGCCGCGCCGACCAGGCGAGCGCCAGCCGCGCCCCCGGCTGCAGCACCGGGGAAAGCCGCCGCCCCGCGCCGCCGCGCACCACGCCCGCATGCCGCCCGTGCGCCGCGGTGAAGACTTCGACGATCGCCGCACTCTCGCCGTGCCGCCGGCTCGCCAGCAGGATGCCTTCGTCGCTCCAGTCCATGCCCTCGGTCCGAGGCGAAACCCTCAGGCTTTCATACGGCCTTGAAACCTGGAGAGCAGTCGGTTTTCCGGCAACAGCCGGAAAACAGGCAAGGGGACTCGCGCGCACCGCGCGCACTCCATCGCCGCAACTGCGGCGCGCGCCGGCCCGCCCAGGCCCTGCCGCCTACTCGGAGAGCCCCGGCTCGTCGAGCAGCGTCCGCCCCGCCCGGTCCTCGACCTCGATCACCCACAAGTCGGGATCGTAGCGCCGCTGCCGCGCCAGCGCCGCCTCGACCTCGGCGTCCTCCCCCTCGGCCAGCGTGGTCCAGACCCGCGCTCCGTGCGCGTCCCACGCCCGCCCGAAGGCCCGCGCCTGCCCGTCGAGGGTGTTGAGCTTGACGGCCACCGCCCCCGCGGTCGCATCCCCCCGCGCCGTCACGAAGGCCGGGATGTCGGCGAGCCGCAGCCGCGCCAGATAGGCCTGCACCCAGAACTCCGCCGTCAGCCGCGGCCCGCTCACCCTTCCCCCTCGGGGAAGTCGAGCCCCATCTCGCCGTAGCGCTCGCGCTCGTCGAGCCAGTCGGGCCTGACCTTCACCGTCAGGAACAGGTGCACCGGCCGCCCGAGGAAGGCCGCGATCTCCTCCCGCGCCGCCTGGCCGACGGCCTTGATCGTCGCCCCCTTCGGCCCGAGCGCGATCCCCTTGTGCCCGTCGCGGGCGACATAGACGATCTGGTCGATCCGCACCGACCCGTCCTTGCGCTCCTCCCACCGCTCGGTCTCGACGGTCAGCTGGTAGGGCAGCTCCTCGTGCAGCCGGAGCGTCAGCTTCTCCCGCGTCGTCTCCGCCGCGAGCAGCCGCAGCGGCGCGTCGGCGATCTGGTCCTCGGGATAGAGCCACGGCCCCGCCGGCACCGCCTCCGCCAGCCAGCGCAGCAGGTCCGCGACGCCGTGCCCGCGCTCGGCCGAGATCATGAAGGTCGCGGCGAAGTCCCGGAGCCCGTTCGCCTCGGCGCTGGGCGCGAGCAGCCGCTCCGCCGGCACCCGATCGATCTTGTTGATCGCGAGCGCCACCGGCACCCGCCCGGCCGGCAGCGCCTCCGCCAGCCGCTCGAGGATCGCCCGCACCCCGTCCGTCACCCCGCGGTGCGCCTCGATCAGCAGCACGACCACGTCCGCGTCCGCCGCCCCGCCCCAGGCCGCCTGCACCATCGCCCGGTCGAGCCGCCGCCGCGGCCGGAACAGCCCCGGCGTGTCGACCAGCACCAGCTGCGAGCTCCCCTCGATGGCGATGCCGCGAATCCGCGCCCGCGTCGTCTGCACCTTGTGGGTGACGATCGAGACCTTGGCCCCCACGAGCCGGTTGAGCAGCGTCGACTTGCCCGCGTTCGGCTCGCCGATCAGCGCGACGAACCCGCACCGCGTCTCCGCCATCTCCCTCCTCCGTGCTCGTTCGAACGACCTAGTCGCGCGCCCCGCGCGGCGCAACCCGCTCTTGCCTTCCGGACTTCGGGGCGCTAGATACAGCGTCTTCTCGCAAGACGTGTCAGGAGCCGCCGGATGGCCCGAGTAACCGTTGAAGATTGCGTCGACAAGGTGCCGAACCGCTTCGAGCTCGTCATGCTCGCCGCGCACCGCGCCCGGTCGCTCGCCTCGGGCGCGCCGCTGACCGTCGAGCGCGACAACGACAAGAACCCCGTCGTCGCGCTGCGCGAGATCGCCGAGGAAACGCTGACCGCCGACCATCTGCGCGAGTCGGCCATCGAGAGCTTCCAGCGCCAGATCGAGGTCGACGAGCCCGAGGAGGACGTGATGACGCTCCTGCCCGGCTCCTCCGACCAGCCGGCCGAGGACGACATGTCCGAGGAGCGCCTGCTGCGCGCCCTGATGGAAGCCCAGGGCGAAAACTGACCCCCGCGCTCTCGCCCGCAGTCGCGACCGCGCCGGACGGGGTCGTCCCGGTCGAGGCGCTGACGGCGCTCGTCCGCTCCTACAACCCCCGCTCCGACAGCGGCCTGATCGAGGCCGCCTACGACTATGCCCGCCTGATGCACGGCGAGCAGCGCCGCAAGAGCGGCGAGCCCTACTTCAGCCACCCGGTCGCGGTCGCGATGCTGGTCGCCGAGCAGAAGCTCGACGACGCCTCGGTGGTCACGGCGCTGCTGCACGACACGATCGAGGACACGCTCTCGACCTACTCCGAGATCGCGCTCCGCTTCGGCGAGGAGATCGCCCAGCTGGTCGACGGGGTGACGAAGCTCACCAACCTCGAGCTCTCCCAGGGCGGCGACGCCCAGGCCGAGAACTTCCGCAAGCTGCTGATGGCGATGTCCAAGGACCTGCGGGTCCTGCTCGTCAAGCTCGCCGACCGGCTGCACAACATGCGCACGATCAAGCATCTGCCGCTCGAGAAGCAGCAGCGCAAGGCGCGCGAGACCATGGACATCTTCGCGCCGCTCGCCGGCCGGATGGGCATGCAGTGGATGCGCGACGAGCTCGAGGACCTGGGCTTCAAGGTGCTGAACCCCGAGGCGCGCAAGTCGATCATCCGCCGCTTCGTCAAGCTGCGCCGCGAGAGCGGCAACGTGATCGCGCAGATCACCGAGGACATCCGCACCGTCCTGAGGCAGGCCAAGGTCGACGCGCAGGTGATCGGCCGCGAGAAGAAGCCCTATTCGATCTGGCGCAAGATGGAGGAGAAGAAGGAGACCTTCTCGCGGCTCTCCGACATCTACGGCTTCCGCATCATCACCCATTCGGTCGGCGACTGCTACGTGGCGCTCGGCGCCGTCCACCAGCGCTGGCGGGCGGTGCCGGGGCGCTTCAAGGACTACATCAGCCAGCCGAAGTCGAACGGCTACCGCTCGATCCACACCACCGTCTCGGGCCGCGACGGCAAGCGGGTCGAGGTGCAGATCCGGACGCGCGAGATGCACGCCGTCGCCGAGAGCGGCGTCGCCGCCCACTGGTCCTACCGCGACGGCGAGCGGTTCGAGAACCCCTTCGCGGTCGACCCCTTCCACTGGCTGCGCTCGATCACCGAGGGGCTCGACGACACCGAGGTGTCGGAGGACTTCCTCGAGCACGTGAAGCTCGAGATGTTCACCGACCAGGTCTTCTGCTTCACCCCCAAGGGCGAGGTCGTCAAGCTGCCGCGCGGGGCGACGCCCATCGACTTCGCCTACGCGATCCACACCCGGATCGGCGACTCGTGCGTCGGCGCCAAGGTCGACGGCCAGCGCGTCCCGCTCTGGACCAAGCTCCGCAACGGCCAGTCGGTGACGATCATCCGCGCCGAGGGCCAGCGCCCGCAGCCGTCCTGGGAGGACATGGTCGTCACCGGCCGCGCCAAGGCCGCGATCCGCCGCAGCCTCCGCGGCGAGCAGCGCGCCACCCAGATCCGCCTCGGCCGCGAGATCGCCCGCGTCGCCCTGGAGCGCGTCGGCAAGAAATCCACCGACAAGGCGCTCGAGGCCGCCGCCCGCCGCCTCAGCCTCGAGGAGGCCGACGACGTGCTGGCGCGGCTCGGCGCGGCCGAGATGACCGGCCGCGACCTGATCGCCACCCTCTACCCCGAGCTGCTGCGCGACGCGGCGCTGCCGAAGGCCTCCGACAAGACCGCCCCCGTCGTCATCGGCCTCGACACCGGCCAGGTCGCGCGGCCGGCGCCCTGCTGCAACCCGATCCCCGGCGAGCGCATCGTCGGCATCGCCGTCCGCGGCAAGGGCGTCATGATCCATGCCATCGACTGCGGCGAGCTCGTCGCCTTCGAGGACCAGCCCGACCGCTGGATCGACCTGCGCTGGGCCGAGGGCACCTCGAGCGCCGACCATGTGGTGCGGGTCGAGGTGACGCTCGCCAACGACGCCGGCGTCCTCGGGCGGATCTGCACGCTGATCGGCGAGCAGCGGGCCAACATCACCGACATCGCGTTCACCGACCGTAAACCCGACTTCTATCGTATGGTGATTGATATCGAGGTCCGGGATATGGAACACCTGACCCACGTGCTGACCGCGATCGACGCCGATTCGGACGTGGGGGAGGTGCGCCGCTTCCGGCAGTCCCCGGTGACGTCCCGGGCGACCGGGCGCGGCTGAGGGGAAGGGGACGACATCCTCCCGGAAAGGCGAGGTGTCCGGGCAGATGGTCTTCAAGCGTCGCGACAAGCCGCCCTTTTCGGTCCGCATCCGCGAGATCCTGCTGCCGCGCCGCGGCTGGCGCCGCGGCATCGAATACCTGGCCCACCGCATGCGCCGGCTGCCGGATTCGCCGCACCGGATCGCGCTCGGCTTCGCCTGCGGCGTCTTCAGCTCGTTCACCCCGTTCTTCGGCCTGCACTTCCTGCTGGCCGTCGCCATGGCCCGCGCCGTGCGCGCCAACATCATCGCCGCGCTGATCGGCACCGGCGTCGGCAACCCGCTGACCTTCCCGCTGATCGCGCCCGTCGCGCTCGCGCTCGGCCGCCGCATCCTCGGGCACGGCGCCAGCGGCCGCGACTACGGCCGGGTCTCCGACGCCTTCGCCAACGCCTTCGGCGGCATCCGCGAGGGCATCTTCGCCATGTTCGGCCACGGCGAGGCGCACTGGCACCGGCTGGTCCCCTTCTTCCGCGACATCCTCTGGCCCTACCTGGTCGGCGGGCTGCTGCCGGGGCTGGCGGCGGGGCTGCTCGCCTACTACTTGACCCGGCCGCTGGTCGCCGCCTACCAGAACCGGCGGCGGGCGCGGATGCTCCAGCGGGCGCACGAGCGGGTGGCGCGACAGAAGGCCGAGATCGACCCGGGCCGCCTGCGCCGCCCCGGACCGCCGGTCGCCGGAGGGGGGACACCGACATGAGCGAGCGGCTGCGGCTGGGCGTCAACATCGACCACGTGGCGACGGTGCGCAACGCCCGCGGCTCGCCCTATCCCGACCCGCTGCGCGCCGCGCGGCTGGCCGAGGCCGCCGGCGCCGACGGCATCACGGCGCACCTGCGCGAGGACCGCCGCCACATCACCGACGCCGACATCGACGGGCTGATGGCCGAGCTGTCGCTGCCCCTGAACCTCGAGATGGCCGCGACCCCCGAGATGCAGGCGATCGCCCTCCGCCACCGCCCGCACGCGGTCTGCCTCGTCCCCGAGCGCCGCGAGGAGCGCACGACCGAGGGCGGCCTCGAGGTCGCCCGCGAGGAGAACCGTCTCGCCCACTTCATTGCGCCCCTCGCCGACGCCGGCATCCGCGTCTCGATCTTCATCGCCGCCGACCGCCGCCAGATCGAGGCCGCCCACCGCATCGGCGCGCCCGTGGTCGAGCTCCACACCGGCGCCTACTGCGAGCACGGGCTCGCCGGCGACGCCCGCGCCGAGGCCGAGGAACTCGCCCGCCTGCGCGACATGGCCACCTTCGCCCGCTCCCTCGGCCTCGAGGTCCACGCCGGCCACGGCCTCACCTACGACAACGTCGCCCCGATCGCCGCCCTCCCCGAGATCCGCGAGCTCAACATCGGCCACTTCATCGTCGGCGAAGCGATCTTCGTCGGCCTCGAAGCCGCCATCCAGCGGATGCGCGCGGCAATGGACGCGGCGCGCAGCGAAGCGTGAGCGGCGGATCCTGTTTGCCACGAGGCATTTTCGCCCTACGAATACCGGGCGTTCCCACCTATGTTGAGAGAGTGCAAGGAGTGGGACATGGCCGGAAAAGGTCTTCACGTGGTACCGAGCGGCGGCAAGTGGAGCGTGAGGACATCCGGCGCTTCGCGGGCCAGCAGCACCTTCACCACCCAGGACGAGGCGGTCGAGAGCGCACGCGACAAGGCGCGGCAGCAGGGAACCGAGCTCTACATCCACGGGCGCGACGGGCGCATCCGCGAGCGCCGCTCGTTCGAAAAGGATCCCTTCCCGCCGAAGGGCTAGAACTTGCACGATCCCGCGTTCAAACGAACGGTCTTCGTGAACTGCCCGTTCGACGAAGCCTTCGCGCCGTTGCTCGAGGCGATGCTGTTCTGCGTGGTCTACTTCGGCTTCTCCCCTCGCCTGGCCAACGAGCGGCTCGAGGCCGGCGAGAACCGCCTGGAAAAGATCATCGAGCTGATCCGAAGCGCCAGATACTCGATCCACGACCTGTCGCGGTGCAGGGCGGCGGCGGCCGGCGAATACTTCCGCATGAACATGCCGTTCGAGCTCGGCATCGACCTGGGCATCCGGAGGTGCGGCGGTCAACCGTTCGACGGGAAGAAGTTCCTCATCTTCGAGACCGAGCCCTATGACCTGAAGCGCGGCCTGTCCGATCTCGCCGGCCAGGACGTGTCGTTTCACCGCGAGGACTACGAGACGGTGATGCGCAGGGTGCGCGACTTCTTCCGGGTGGAGGCCAACGTACCGGCGCCAGGACCGTCCAGGCTCGTGTCCGACTACGCGACCTTCCAGGGCTGGATGACGGAGAAGAAGATCCACGAAGGACATTCCGAACGCGAGGCCATCGAACTGCCCACGAGGGAGCGCCTGGACGAGATGCAGCGATGGGTGGCGCTCGGTCGCCCCGAGATCTTCGACCCGGCGGGGCCCGACTAGAATGCGCGAACCATGATCCTCGGCCTCGGCAACGACCTCGCCAACATCGAGCGCATCGGCCGCACCGTCGAGCGCTTCGGCACCCGCTTCCTGAACCGGGTCTTCACCGACACCGAGCAGCGCCTCGCCGAGCGGCGGCGCGAGCGGATCGCGACCTACGCCAAGCGCTGGGCCGCCAAGGAGGCCTGCTCCAAGGCCCTTGGCACGGGCCTCCGCATGGGCATCCGCTGGAAGGACATGGGCGTCGTCAACCTGCGCACCGGCCAGCCGACCATGCAGCTCGCCGGCTGGGCCGCCGAGCGGCTCGCCGCGATGACCCCGCCCGGACACCGGGCGCGGGTCCACGTCACCCTGACCGACGACCACCCCTGGGCGATGGCCGTCGTCGTCATCGAGGCGGTGCCGGAGACGTGACGCGCCGCCCCCGTTCCGGGGTCGCTGCCTTGACAGCCCGGGGGGCAGGCGCGACAAGGCTCGCGCGCTGACGGGCAACGGACGGAACGCGATGGTGGCGAAGACCAAGGCAAAGGGCGGGCTCTTCGAGATCGCCAAGACCGTCGTCTATGCCCTGCTGCTGGCCGGCGTCATCCGCACCCTCTTCTTCCAGCCCTTCTGGATCCCCTCGGGCTCGATGAAGCCGACCCTGCTGATCGGCGACTTCCTCTTCGTCAACAAGATGGCCTACGGCTACTCGCGCTACTCCTGCCCCTTCGCCCTGTGCCCGATCCCGGGCCGCATCCTCGCCCGCGACCCCGTGCGCGGCGACGTCGTCGTCTTCAAGCACCCCGTCAACGGCACCGACTACATCAAGCGGCTGATCGGCCTGCCCGGCGACCGCGTCCAGGTCAGGGACGGCATCCTCTACATCAACGACGTGGCGCTGCCGCAGCAGCCCGATGGCACCTTCCACGAGGTGAACGAGCCGCAGGGACCCATGGGCAGCATGCCGCGCTGCGCCAACGCCCCGGTGCAGCCGGGCGGCGACTGCACCGCCCAGCAGTTCATCGAGACCATGCCCGGCGGCCTCCAGCACGCGATCCTGAACATCGAGGACGGCTTCGCCGACAACACGCCCGTCTTCACCGTCCCCGAGGGCGAGTTCTTCTTCATGGGCGACAACCGCGACAACTCGATGGACTCGCGCTTCCCGCAGTCGGCCGGCGGCGTCGGCTTCGTCCCCTTCGACCACCTGGTCGGCCGCGCCGACCGGATCATCTTCTCCTCGGGCGGCCCCTCGATGCTCGCCTTCTGGACCTGGCGGCCCGACCGCTTCCTGAAGGCGATCAATTGAAGCTTTCCAAGGCCTTGGCCGCCGCCGAGGCCCGGCTCGGCCACCGCTTCGCCCGCCCCGAGCTCCTGATCGAAGCCCTGACGCACCCGTCGATGGCGACAGGATCCGACAACCAGCGCCTCGAGTTCCTCGGCGACCGCGTCCTCGGCCTCGTCGTCGCCGAGGCGCTGCTCGCCCGCGACCCTTCGGCCACCGAGGGCGAGCTCGCCCCCCGCCTCAACGCGCTGGTCCGCAAGGAGACCTGCGCCGAGGTCGCGACCGCCCTCGACCTCGGCGCCGCCCTCCGCATGGGCCGCTCCGAGGCCCTGACCGGCGGCCGCCGCAAGACAGCCCTCCTCGGCGACGCCATGGAGGCCGTCGTCGCCGCCGTCTACCTCGACGCCGGCCTCGACGCCGCCCGCGCCCTGATCCTCGGCGCCTGGGCCGATCGCATCGCCGCCGCCCGCTCGGTCGCCCAGGACGCCAAGACCGCCCTGCAGGAATGGGCCCAGGCCCGCGGATTCCCCCCGCCCGCCTACCTCGACCTCGCCCGCCAGGGCCCCGACCACGCCCCCCTCTTCTCGGTCGAAGCCCGCCTCGCGGACGGCCGCACCGCCGAAGGCCGCGCCTCGTCCAAGCGCGCCGCCCAGCAAGCCGCTGCCGAGGCGCTCCTCGAACGGGTGCGCGAGGCCGCAGGCGAGCCGTAGGGCGTCCCGGTCCTGGGGCGATGCATCAGCTTATGTTTAGCGCCAGGAGCGGACGTTCGACATCCTGACGCAAAGGGGCGCATGCCAGCTCCGCTTCCTGCATTTGGCCGACTCTAGCTCAGCGCTTCGAAAAGACCATGTCATAGCTCAGGATCTCGTACTTTCCCTCCTCGATGAGAAGGGACCTCAGCTCGTCAGCGTAGTCCCTACGCTTTCTGTTGCTCCTTTCTGTCCTGGAGACATTGCGGATCCCGCAGTGCGCGGGATTCTCCTGAAGGCGCTCAGGGGTCACTTCGAGAGGATGCTCCCCTGCTTCATCCTTCATGTTCCGGACTGTTCGGCACAGATACTCTGCGAACCGAGCATCCTTCCTGTCCTCGGGTTTTCTCGCACCCTGATTTTGGATCCGATCATCGACAGCCGCCTGAACGATGCAGGACTTCTCGTCCACGCTGACGAAGCGAGGGCGCCCCTCCTCGTCGTTGTCGGGAATGAGGTCGCTCCGCTCGAAGGCGGCGGACGACAGCCTGTCGTTATCGAAGTGCGCTGGGTGCCATGCCATCTTCAGGACGGCCACCTCGTCATCCAAAGCCTCTCCCTCCAAGAGAAGCCCCGGTTACGCTGCCAGCAGGAGTCTCAACGCCTCCGCGATTGGTTCGTTGATCGCCGCTTCAGAGTCTCGCGAGACGCGACCACCTCGGCGGACGAAGTATGAGTAGGTTCCGTCTCCGTAGACCGTCATGCTTCCGGTCAATCCAGGTGCGGACCAGCTCATGACAATCGTGCCGTCCGTGTCGAGGCCCAGCGCCGGCAGGGGCGCGGACGGCGCTTCCTTGCGAATCCGTCGTAGCAGTTGTTCGGCCTGAATGCCGGCATCTTCCGATGAGCCAACGCTGTCTTCTCCAAGCCAGCCATCTGGCAGGGTTCGGAGATAGTTCAACCGTCCGAGAGATCGCTTCAGGTCTGGATCGGCGCTGCTCTCCCTGGAATGAAGCTCGGGAGATGGAGTCATCGTGTCCGTCTGACGAAGGGCGATCACGACATGCTTACGCAACCGGGTTAACAAGGCCTTATTGGTCGACAGAGCGAGCGCCCATTGATCCGCGCCTACGGTCGAATGGAAGTAGTGGTGGACGTAGGGCGACGTATTCACGCCGACGATTTCACCAAGGTGGGTGTCGCCGGGAAGATCCCGGGCCCAGCTGTCGCAGAGGATCCTTGCCGGCGTCGGGCTCTCCGCCTGAACGCTGAAAAGGGCGCAGCTGTGCTCCTTGAACTGATCCATCGTCGATCGAGACGTCTGCCTGACCGGAGGCGACGAAATCGAAGCTCCGGCCCACACTGGGGCCTCCTCGACCATGACACTCATTCTGCCAGCCCCACCCTCTTGCACATGTCATCACTCAGCGTTTCGCGGACGACGCGCTTCGAAAGCGTGTGCATGATGTCAATGTCGTCCGGAAGCGACGAAATATCAAGATCGCCTGTCGCCGACTGCCGCTCTACCTTGGTCGCCAGCGCAATGCTGCGAACCTCCGCCCCTTCGGGGTCCTGAACTGACTGGGCATCGAAGTTCTGGTTGACGAGATAGCGGCGCGGCTCCTCGCCTTCGAACCACCCTCGATGGACATGCCAGAGCTCCCGGCCAGAGCGAACGGAATCTGGGAGGGACCCCACGATAGGATCACGTACCAGGAGGCCGGGCTCGGCTGCTCCTATATCTCCCTCGAACCTGAAGCGATCGAGGTATTCGAGGGCGACGGCGCGGACGTTGATGTCGGACTGAATTCGAGCGCGCAGATCAGAGGTGATTGCATTGTAGCGCGGCCAGAAATCTTCCCAGTGATCGTAGGTCGCAGCCTCGTAGAGCAGGAACTGCGGATTCAGCAGCACGGCTTCCACCGGGGCGCCCTCGCTGGTCGTCTTGCTGAAGCTCCAGCCGGAAGGTTGCTTCGAGATGCGGGCTTCGCCGGTGCTGGCATCGAGCTCGACCACGTTGGTGTTTGTGCTGGTCTGCGGCCCGAGCTCGAGTTCGGCGCGCTTCGCTTCAACCAGCGCAGCCAACGACGAGACCTGCTTCGGCTGGATTGCCTGGGTGAAATGGAGCACGATCCGCACGCGCTCGATCGCGTGCTGCGCGGTGAATGGCTCCCAGGTCACGGCTTTCCGTTCGTTCTTCCGCCTGTTGCGAAATTCGTAGTCTGGCACGCTACGGCGTTCAATCGGTTTCGACGACGGCTGTCCGAGCCACTCATCTGTCGGTGCAGGGAATGGCGGCTCCTGGGGAATTCACCATCGCGTCGCCGGGTCTGTCGAATGACTGCTCGGGGCCGACAGCGGCCTTGGCCACCCCAGGCCAAGGTTGTCCAATTCCTTGCGATCCGGTTAAGATCGGCCAGCCTTTCCCTTGGTTTTCAACGGCTTGCGTTCTGTGTGCAGCTTACACCCTCAACCGCGGGCCCGCCCCAGCGCCTCAATGGTGAACCACGTCCGGCAGCCGACGTCGACGAAGCAATCGGCCCTGACGCCCCCGACTACACCCTCAGCCGCGGGTGCCGGTTCACGTCCTTGTAGAGCAGGTAGCGGAACCGCCCCGGCCCGCCCGCATAGCAGGCCTGCGGGCAGAACGCCCGGAGCCACATGAAGTCGCCGGCCTCGACCTCCACCCAGTCGCGGTTCAGCCGGTAGACGGCCTTGCCCTCGAGCACGTAGAGCCCGTGCTCCATGATGTGCGTCTCCTCGAACGGGATCACCCCGCCCGGCTGGAACGTCACCACCGTCACGTGCATGTCGTGCCGCAGGTCGGCCGGGTCGACGAACCGCGTCGTCGCCCAGCGCCCCTCGGTGTCGGGCATCGCCGACGGCGCGATCTCCTGCTCGTTGGCGATCACCGGGTCCGGCGCGTCCAGCCCCTCGACCGCGTCGTAGGCCTTGCGGAACCAGTGGAAGCGCGCCGGCGCGTCGCCCTCGGCCCGCAGGCTCCAGGGCCGCCCGGGCGGGATATAGGCGAAGCCCCCCGGCGCCAGCGCGTGCCGGGCCCCGTCGAGCGTCAGCGCCAGGCTCCCCTCGGTGACGAAGAGCGCCGCCTCCGCGCTCGCGTCGGGCTCGGGCCGGTCGCTGCCGCCGCCCGGCCCCACCTCCATCACGTACTGCGAGAAGGTCTCGGCGAACCCCGAGAGCGGGCGGGCGATGATCCAGGCGCGGGTCTTGTCCCAGAACGGCAGCGGGCTGGTCACGATGTCGGAATAGACCCCGCGCGGGATGACCGCATAGGCCTCGGTGAAGACCGCCCGGCCGGTGTGCAGCTCGGTCTGCGCCGGCAGCCCGCCGTGCGGGGCGTAGTAGCGGGCGGGAGACGTGGGGGCATCCTTCATTTCACCATGTCCTTCAGCCTGAGTTGCGCGATCCGCTCCACCTGCCGCTCGGCAGTCGCGAGCTCGGTCGCCCGGTCGTTCCCCACCCGCGCCTCGAAGGCGGCCAGGATCCCGGCCTTGTCGTGGTCGCGGACGGCGATGATGAACGGAAACCCGAACTTGCCCTGGTAGGCGTCGTTGAGCTCGGTGAACCGCGCCCGCTCCGCGTCGGTCAGCGCGTCGAGCCCCGCCGACGCCTGCTCCGACGTCGATTCCGCCGTCAGCCGCTTCGCCTGCGCCAGCTTCCCCGCCAGATCCGGGTGCGCCGTCAGCACGCCCAGGCGCTCCTTCTCCGAAGCCGCCCGGAACGCCCGCGCCAGCACCGAATGCACGCCGACGCCCGTGTCGTGCGCCGGCCCGAGCTCCAGCTCCCAGGCCCGCTCCGCCACCCACGGCGAATGCTCGTAGACCCCGCCGAACCGCGCGACGAAGGCCTCCCGCTCCATCGCCGAAGGCCGCTCGCCCGCCGCCGGCGCCGGGTGCCGCGCCCGCCAGTGCGCCGCGATCTCGCCGCGGGTCGCCACCCAGACCTTGCCCTTGGCCTTGACGTAGTCGAGGAACCTCGCCAGCCCCGCCGCCTTGCCCGGCCGCCCGAGCAGCCGGCAGTGCATCCCGACCGACATCATCTTCGGCGACCCGGCCGCGCCCTCGTCCCAGAGCACGTCGAGGCTGTCCTTCAGGTAGTCGAAGAAGTCGTCCCCGGTCAGGAACGTCCCGGCCGAGAACCGCATGTCGTTGGTCTCGAGGCTGTAGGGCACCATCAGCTGCTGCCGGCCCTTGTGCTCGAACCACGACGGCAGATCGTCGTCCATGTTGTCCGCGAGCCAGTCGAACACCCCGGCCTCGGTCGCGAGCTCGACGGTATTGTCCGAGCACCGCCCGGTATACCACCCCCGCGGCGCCTCGCCCGTCACCTCGGTATGCAGCCGGATCGCCTCCTGCATGTGCCGCGCCTCTTCCTCGCGCGGCACCTTGGCGTAGTTGATCCACTTCAGCCCGTGGCTCGCGATCTCCCAGCCGGCCTCCTGCATCGCCTTGACCTGCGCCGGCGACCGCGCCAGCGCCGTCGCGACCCCGTAGATCGTCAGCGGCACGCCGCGCGACACGAACATGTCGCGGATCCGCCAGAACCCGGCCCGCGCCCCGTACTCGTAGATCGACTCCATCCCCCAGTGCCGCATGCCCGGCCAGGGCTGCGCATTGGGGATGTCGCTGAGGAAGGCCTCCGAGGCCTCGTCCCCGTGCAGGATGCAGTTCTCGCCGCCCTCCTCGTAGTTCAGCGCGAACTGGACGGCGACGTTGGCGCCCCCCGGCCAGTCGGCGAAGGGCGGCTCGCCGCCATAGCCCTGCATGTTGCGGATGTAGCGCATTGAATCCCTCCCGTCGGCCCGCACCATATCGCCCGCCGCGCGTGCGGGCTTTCAAATTCCCCTTGAAGGATTTTTCGGCACCCCGCTATGGCGTCGCCGCCCCGCCCGCGCGATCCTGCGCCGAAATTTTCCCCGCGGAGGCACCGATGTCCGAAGGCTACCTGACCACCCACGTCCTCGACGCCGCCCGCGGCTGCCCCGCCGAGGGCCTCCGCATCGAGCTCTACAAGATCGACGGCGAGCGCCGCCAGCTCGTCCGCGAGCTCTTCACCAACGCCGACGGCCGCACCGACGCGCCCGTCATCGCCAAGGGCGACCTGACCCCCGGCGTCTTCGAGCTCCTCTTCCACGCCGGCCCCTACCTGACGACCGCCGGGCTGGGCCCCGAGTCCCCCCGCTTCCTCGACCAGATCCCGATCCGCTTCGGCATCGCCGACGCGGGGGCGCACTACCACGTCCCGCTGCTGCTGGCGCCGTACAGCTACTCGACGTACCGGGGGAGTTGATGACGATGGCGCCCGCCAGAAAGAACGATCAGTTGGTGGGATCTGGTACGAGCTCTACTCCGTCGCTCTCTGCCTTAAGTCGAACGTAGCCTCTGACAACATTTTCCCGGAAGGAAAACCAACCAGACCCGTGCCCGACCAAAATGTTCGCGTGGCTATCCTTGCGGAGTGTCAAAAGTCTTTGGTTCAAGATTTCTCTCGTAAGTGGGGAACCTTCCCTACTCCGGCTTGTCCATATTCTTTTGTAAGAAGAATCGTAGATATCCTTAAGTTGCCGGCGCGTCGCGCTCCGGTCGGCTAGCGACCAGAGCGCGTCCTCGTAGTCCAGCTTGTTTTTACTTTTTTCCGTCGCCATCTGATAAATTCGTCTTAAGGACGGCTCAGCTTTCTGCAGAGACTCCTTCAACGCTTTGTCAAAGTGACCCCGGTTGCAGATGTTCACGGAGGAAGGGTCGTCGTGCATTGCGTACAGCAAGCACTCGCCGATCAGATGTACAAAATGAGGAAAGCCGTCGCTGATTATGCCGATTCTGAGCAAGAATCCGGTTGGGATCGTCACTCCAAGCGGTCCGGTAGCATCAGAGAGAATCTTCCAAAGGCTATCGTGGCTTAGCTTGTCCACTTCTACGGGCTCAAACATTCTGCCCGTACTCAAGTGTTCTCCTAAAAACTCATCAACGTTCGCGCCAATCCCGCAAATCACGATCCTCATATCGTCGATTATCGACGAGACATTCTTTAATAGTTCTGCAAAGAATCTCTTGTCCTCTCTGCTTTGTAGTCGATCGAACTCATCCACTGTAATTATGATTTGCCCGGTCAGTTTAGACCTAACATATCGAAGAATGTCAAATGCCTCGGACATCGTAGAAGGTACGGCGAGTCCGCCCGGTAAGGAGGGCATCTTTGCCATGCTCACTCCTCCGACGGGCGCGCTCACTCCGAACGTGAAGCCTCCTTTTGGCGCTCCAACTCGTTCCTTTAGTGAGACGACACTGCCGCCGATTGCATCAATAACTTCAAAGAACGTGGTATGCTCGCCACAGGGCACATAGATGAAGTTCTTATGGTCCTCAAGAGTAGCCAACCGGCCAGCGCTGATAGCCAGCGATGTTTTTCCGATACCGCGCTCACCATAAATGAAGACATGCCGGCCGGGTGAAAGAAGCGCTCGGCGAACCTGGGTGAGATATTTATCTCGCCCTACCAAGCGGTCGGGGTCCTTTATCTCCTGAGAGGGAGAGAGGTGGGCGGTCAGCACTTCGACCAAACGAGCTTCGCTTACGCCGGGTATGGCCAAAATAACAATCCTCTGCGTGTTGATTGGCTAGCTGGATCGTCGGCAACGCTGTCGCGTGGAGTGGAGACCAATGCCAAAGCGAGGCAGGTTGAAGACCGGGCTTCAGCACGATCGCCTGCAAAATCCCACCCCATCAGGTCAGCGTCTCTTGGCCACACTCGCGATCCCGATCGCTCTAAACGCACCCGATTCTAAAGCCAAACACCAAGTCTCGTCGGTTCCCCTACTACACACTGGATTCGATACGTCCGCAAAGCTATACCTACGGAATGCAGAAGCCCATGACGACACAGGAAGCTCCCCCGCCGCAGGCGCACGAGCCCGCCTCCTACGAGGAATGGCTGTCGGCCGAGATCGAGGCGGGCTGCGCCGAGCTGGACGCGGGCGAGAGCCTTCCAGCCGAACAGGTCTGGCAAGAACTCGGCCTTGAATGAAGGTCGTCTTCTCGCGCCGCAGCCTCGTGCGGCTGCGCGAGATCCAGTCCTGGATCGCCTATGACAACGTGACGGCCGCGGCCCAGGTGGTCAGCCGCATCCGCCAGTGCGCGGAACTCCTGGCCGACCACCCGAAGCTCGGAACGGTCTGGCGCAACGGCCCGACCCGCGCCCTTGTCGTCTCGGGCCTTCCCTACCGCATCCACTATCGGTTCGACGAGCCCGCTGACCGGGTGGAAGTCATCACCGTGGCCCACACGAGCCAACAGCCCCCTTCCTTTCGCTGATGCCGGATTGACTGGCAACCGGCGCCCGTCCCGAGGTGCCAAAGCCCCGGACAATCATTGCTATCCGGTTAATGCCCGGGGGTGAGATATAGCAATATCAATACGTTATCGACATGCTCGACCCCGAGCATCCCCCGGGCAATCCCCCCTCACTCCCCCGCCGCGACCCCCGCCGACGCCCCCAGAGGGGCCAGGGCCTCGGCGACGGCCTTCCGCACTTCCGCCACCATGAAGTCGATGAAGAGCCGGCTCTTCGGGTCCTGCAGGCGCTTGTGCGGGAAGAGGCAGGCGAGCTGGATCGGCAAGGGCGGGGTCGCCTCGCAGACCGGGACCAGCGACCCGGCGGCCAGGTGGTCGGCGATCTCGAAGACCGGCTTCAGCACGATGCCGCGGCCGGCGAGCGCCCAGCCGGTCAGGACGTCGCCGTCGTCCGACTCGAGCGGCCCCGTGACCTCGAAGCGCTCCGGCCCCTCGGGCGTCACCAGCGTCCAGACGAACTCGCGCGCTCCCGGATACCGGTGCATCAGGCAGTCGTGGTGCTGGGCGATCAGGTCGGCGCCGCACAGGGGCGCCGGGTGGGTCGCGAGGTAGGCGGGTGCGGCGCAGAGGATGCGGCGGCAGTCGGCGATCGGCCGGACCCGCAGGTTCGAATCCTCGAGCGGCCCGAGCACGAAGGCCATGTCGAGCCCCTCGCCGGTCACGTCGATCCGCCGGTCCGACAGCCGCAGCCGCACGTCGATCTCCGGATACAGATCCTTGAACGTCGGCACCAGCGGCGCGATCAGCCGCTTGCCGATCCCGAGCGGCGCGGCGACGTGGATCGAGCCCCGCGGCTTCTTCGAGACGTCGGCGACCGCGGCCTCGGCCTCCTCGATCGTCTCGAGGATCTTCTGCGCCCCCTTGTAGAAGATCGTCCCCTGCTCGGTCGGCTGCAGCGACCGCGTCGTGCGATTGAACAGCCGGATCCCGAGCGAGCGCTCGAGCTCGGCGATGCGGGCCGAGGCGACCGCCGCCGAGACGCGCTGGTCGCGGGCGGCGGCGGACATCGAGCCGAGTTCGAAGACCCGAACGAACGTCCTGAGGTTCGCCACGTACGACATGCGCGCGACGCTAGCATTTTCAGGCGCGGGCTGAAAGTGCCGCCGGATTTGCAGCGTTTGCGGGCCACGCTTTTTCTGCCACCTTCGCCCGATCGGCAACGGGGACGCAGCGGGGGCGCAGCATGTACGAATTCGCTATCATCTGGGACTGGCTCGCCTTCGCGGTGCGCTGGCTGCACGTCATCACCGGCATCGCCTGGATCGGCTCGTCCTTCTACTTCGTCGCCCTCGACCTCGGGCTGAAGAAGGTCCCCGGCATGCCCGTCGGCGCCTACGGCGAGGAGTGGCAGGTCCACGGCGGCGGCTTCTACCACATCCAGAAGTACCTGGTCGCGCCCGAGCGGATGCCCGACCACCTGGTCTGGTTCAAGTGGGAGTCCTACGCCACCTGGCTCTCCGGCTTCGCGATGCTCTGCATCGTCTACTACGCCGGCGCAAACCTCTTCCTCGTCGACCAGGCGACGATGCCGATGCCCGACTGGCTGGCGATCCTGATCTCGCTCGCCTCGCTCTCGGTCGGCTGGCTCCTCTACGACAACCTCTGCAAGTCGCGGCTCGCCAACAACCCGACGACGCTGATGGTGATCCTCTTCGTCATCCTCCTCTGCATGGCCTGGGGCTATACCCACGTCTTCACCGGCCGCGCCGCGCTGCTCCACCTCGGCGCCTTCACCGCGACGATCATGTCCGCGAACGTCTTCATGGTGATCATCCCGAACCAGGAGATCGTCGTCGCCGACCTCAAGGCCGGCCGCACGCCGGACCCGAAGTACGGCAAGATCGCCAAGCTGCGCTCGACCCACAACAACTACCTGACGCTGCCGGTCCTCTTCCTGATGCTCTCCAACCACTACCCGCTCGCCTTCGCGACCGAGTACAACTGGATCATCGCGAGCCTCGTCTTCCTGATGGGCGTCACCATCCGCCACTACTTCAACACGATGCACGCCACGGGCCGGAAGCCCAACTGGACCTGGGCCGCCACCGCGATCATCTTCGTCATCATCATGTGGCTCTCGACCGCGCCCGGCAGCCAGCGCCCCGAGCTGCAGATGTCGGCGACCGACCAGCGCTTCGCCTCGGCCCAGGGGTTCGAGGCGGCCTCGACCGCCGTCGTCGGCCGCTGCTCGATGTGCCATACCGCCGAGCCCTCCTGGCCCGGCATCCACCAGGCGCCGAAGGGCGTCGTCCTCGACACGCCCCAGGCGATCGCCCAGCACGCCCGCGAGATCTACCTGCAGGCCGGCCGCAGCCACGCCATGCCGCCGGGCAACGTGACCGAGATCGAGCCGGCCGAGCGCAAGGCGATCGTCGACTGGTACCGCGCCGCCGTGGCCGGATGAGCGCACTGCCGCGCCCGCCCAAGGGTTGCGGCAAATAGCGCTTTCGGCCGCCGCGGGCTTCGGACTATCATCCGGGCGGGGAGCGCCCGGCCCGGATGGCCGATGGCGCATGAAGGGTGTGGGAGTGGACGGGACGCGCGATCGGCCCCCCGGCAAGACGGCGCAGATCGCAGGCCGCCGGGACGGTATCCGCGCCGGGGCGGTCTCCGGCCCCTGGCGCAGCGCGCCGGCGGCGGACCCGCCGCCGCTTCGCGCGGACCCGCCGCGGGCAATGGCTGCGACGCCGTCGCTGCGGCCTGCGGCCGTGCCGGCGCCAACGGTGCCGCCGATACGGCGGCACGTCGAGCACGCCGCGCCGGCCGACCCCGGGCTCGGGTCCTCGCGGCGGCTGGCGATGTGGCTGGCTTGGGTGGCGCTCGCGTTCCTGATCGCGGCGGCCGCGGTGGCGGCCGCCTTCCTGGTCCGCCCGTCCTCCGAGGGCGCCGCGGTCGCGCCGGCCGCCGACGTCGCCGCCCCCGCCGAAAGCCAGCCGGCCTCGCCTGCGCCTGCGACGGGCAGCGCCGGGCCCGCGCCGGCCGCCACGGCCCCCGCGCAGGCGACGCCGACCGACGCCCGGGCGGCCGCGGCGGCAACGCCGGACTCGGCGCTGGCGGCGGTCGGCGTGGTGCGGCTGCGCGTCGGGCCGGAGTTCCCAGCCGACCGGCAGTCGGCGATCCTCGCGGCGCTGAAGGGCGCCGGCATCGCGACCGTGCGGGTCGAGCCGCTGCCCTTCAAGGTGACGGCCTCGCGGGTCGGCTACTACCGCTCGGCGGACGTGACCGCGGCCGAGGCGCTGGCCCGGCTGATCACGCCCGTCGTCGGCGGCGACGCGATCGGCGTGCGCGACTACAGCCAGCTCCTCGACGGCGCCGATCCCGGCCGCCTGGACCTCTGGATCGGGGGCTGACGCCCGATGCGTGTCACCGGGTGCCGCGCCGCCTCCGCGGCGCTGAGCGGAGCGCTGGCGCTCGGCCTCTTTGCCCCGGCCGCGGCGGCGCAGGATGCGAGCTTCGGCGAGTCCGGGCGCGAATATATCGCGGCGATGCAGGCCGAGGTCGCCGAGCTCGAGTCCAGGCGCGAGGAGCTCGACACCGCGGCCAAGGCCGCGGCGGCGCAGCTCGCGGCCGCCCATGACGCGCTGGCCGGGGTCGAGGCCGACACCCGCGCCGCCACCGAGCGCGCCGACCAGGCGAAGGCGGCGGCGGCGGCGGCGCAGGGGCAGCTCGATACGCTCGACGCCGAGATCGCCGACCGCCGCAAGGCGATCGCCGCGGACCAGGCCGAGGCGGACAAGGTTTCCGCCGACCTCGCGGCCCTCGAGGCCAGGCGGGCGGAGCTCGACAAGAGCGTCGCCGCGGAGCAGCCGGACCAGGACCGGGCCGCGGCGCTCGCCCGGCAGACCGCGGACGCGGAATCGCGGCAGGCGGCGGCGCAGGCGGCCGCGCGGGACGCCGAGGCGCAGCTGACGGTGCTGCGCAAGGGGACGGCCGACGCCGAGGCCCGCCGGTCGGCGGCGGAATCGGCCGCCACCGAGGCAGAAGCGCGGCAGTCGAGTGCGGAAGCGGCCGCGAAGGATGCCGAGGCGCGGCGGGCGCGGGCGGAGGCGGCGGCGAAGGACGCCGAGGCCCAGCTCGCGACCCTGGCGCAGGGCGTGGCCGACGCGCAGGGGGCCGAGGGCGCGAGCGCGCAGGCGGTCGCGGCGGCGGCGGCGCGCAAGGCCGCGGCCGAGGAGGCAGCCCACGCCGCGGAAGCGGAGGCGGCGACGCTGGACGCCCAGGTGACGGCGCTGCGCGACGCCGTGGCGACGGCGACCCGCGAGCGCGACGCCCGGCGCGACGAGGCGGCCGCGGACGAGAAGCTGCGGGCGCAGGCGGCGGATGCGCTGGCGGCGGCGCAGGCGGGCATCGCCGCGGCCAAGGACCAGGAGGCGGCATCGACCGCGGCGGCCGACAAGGCGCGCGGGGAGGCGGCACGGCTCGACCAGGCCCTCGCCGACGCGCAGCAGCGGCTGGCGGCGATCGACGCGAAGGTCCGCGCCGGGCAGGCCGAGAGCGATTCGCTCGACGATCGCCTGGCCGAGCTTCGGCAGAGCGTGGCCGCGTCGGAGCCCGCGGCTCCCGCGCCTGCCGCAGCCGCGGTCGGGCAGCGCGCACCGACGGCGGTCGCGGCGGCGGTGAGCACGGCGCCCGGCCTCGGCGACGCCAGCCCCGACGCGCGTGCGACGCTCATCGCCGAGCTCGAGCGCGGCGCCTGCGTGACCGACGCGCTGACGACGGCGGTCGGCACGATCAATCGGCTGACCGCCGCGGCGCTGACCCGGGGGCTCGGCGGATGCTGAAGGCCGTCCTCGCCGCGCTGGTGCTCGCGGCCGCGATTCCCGCTGCGGCGCAGGAGCTCTCGGCGAACCTGGTCGCCGGCGAGCCCGGCAGCACCGAGCTGCGCGCCGGGCAGGACCTGGCCGCTCTCGCCGCCGGCTGCGGGCTGCGGATCAACGCGCGCGAGACGGGCGGTGCCGTCGAGAACATGCAGGCGGTGCGCGACCGCCGCGCGACCCAGCTCGGCATCGTCCAGGGCGACGTGCTCGAGTATTTCCGCACCTACGAGAACGACGACCCGGACCTGCGCCGGCCGGCGCAGGGCGTGCGCGTGGTGTTCCCGCTCTTCGACGAAGAGGTCCACGTGATCGCGCGGCGCGACATCGGCTCCCTCGCCGATCTCGCCGGCAAGCGGGTGGCGACCGGGCTGCCCGGCAGCGGGACGTCGGTGACGGCGGGGCTGATCCTCGATCTGGCGCAAGTGCAGCCGGCGGAGCGGCAGCCGCTCGCGCCCGAGGCGGCATTGGCGGCGCTGCGGGCCGGCGACGTCGACGCGGTGATCGACGTCGCGGGCGCCCCCGACGCGCGGCTGGTCGCGGCGGACCTCGACGCGGCGGGCTTCCACCTGCTGCCGCTCGACGCGCCGGCGCTGACCGCGGCCTATGCCGCGGCGACAATCCCGGCCGGCACCTATGCCTTCGCGCCCGACCCGGTCGCCGTGGTGTCGGTGCCGGCCTACCTCGTCACCTTCGACTTCGACCCGCGCAAGAACGGCTACCAGGCGGCGGCCTGCCGGATGGTGGCCGACCTCGGCCACTTGGTGGTGAGCCGGCTCGACGAACTGCGCGCCAACGGCCATCCGAAATGGGCCTCCGCCAACCTGCGCGCCCTTCCCGACGGCTGGGACGTATCGCCCTGCGTCCTCGCCGGCCTCGATCCGGCCTACGACTTCACCTGCCGCCGCCCCGACGGCAGCGAGGAGCGCGAGGGCCCCGGCGCCGCCGACGGCGGCGAGGCGAACCGGCTCTACCTCGACCGCATCTGCGCTCGCCTCGGCGGCTGCTGACGCCGGGTCAGGCGCCCGACCCGGCGACGTCGAGCGCCAGCGCGTGCAGGCCGGCGCGGAACTCGGGATCAAGGGCGCGATGCACCGCGCGGCTGCGCTCGACCCGGCTCAGGCCGTCGAGGCTCGCCGCCCGCATCAGCACGCGGAAGTGACTGCCGCCTCCCTCGTGCCAGCCGGCGTGGCCGCGGTGCTCGTCGCTCTCGTCGACGACCTCGAGCCGCTCCGGGCGAAAGGCCGCCTCCAGCCGCGCCCGCACCGAGGCAGCCGTCGGCCGCCGCTCCGCTTCGTCCATCGCACCTTCTCCGCGTTCCGGCAGGGCCCTTCCTCACCGGCGCGGGCTTAACCTTGTTAACTTTCGCGGGGAAGCGCGAAATCCGTACATGGGTTGTGCATGGAATGTACATGCGTTGTACGTTCCGGATCTCCGGATTAACCCTTGTTACCACGCGACTTTTCGCGTCCGTCACCCTCCCTCCGGCTCGACCCTTGGAAGGGCCGGCCAAATGACTAAACTCAAGGCCCCCGACTCGGGGAGCAGCCGAGGAACCGCCCGTCCGATGAGTCGCCGCCCGATCTTCGAGTTCGACATTTCGGTCACCGCCGACAAGAAGCGGCGGCAGCGCGGCCGCGGCATGGCCGGCGGCGTGGAGAGCTCGACCCGGATGTGTGATCGCGCAGGTTGCAACAAGCCGGGCAAGTTCCGCGCCCCCAAGTCCCCGGACAACCTGGACGAATTCCACTGGTTCTGCATCGACCACGTGCGCGAATACAATCTGAAGTGGAACTTCTTCGAGACCTACAGCGACGCGGACCTGGAGCGGCAGTTCGCCGCCGACCGGGTCTGGGGCCGGCCGACGCGCCCCTTGGGCGAGGCCGCGGCCCGCGGCACCCAGCCGCACGGCGACGGCCGCGCCTGGCAGCGGTTCGGTTTCGACGACCCGATGGAGTTCCTCGGCGACAAGGCGACGCTGAACCCCGGCGAGCGGTCGAAGCCGACGCAACGCCGGCTGCCTCCCACCGAACGCCGGGCGCTCGAGATCCTCGACGCCCAGGACAGCCAGACCAAGACCGAAATCCGCCAGCAATACAAGGCGCTGGTCAAGGATCTTCATCCCGACATGAACGGCGGCCGCCGCGACGACGAGGCGCGGCTCGCCGAGGTGGTCTGGGCCTGGGAGCAGATCCGCGCCAGCCGCAGCTTCCGCGACTGACGCCGTCAGTAGCTGCCCTCGATCCCCATCGGCCCCGGGGGCTGCGCGTCCTCGCCGCCGGGGCTGGCGTTGCCCGAGCAGGCGGCGAGCGCCAGCAGGACGAGCGCGAACGTCGCGCCGGACAATCCTCGCATGGCGGGCCTCCTTCCGTCAGGGTCTGGGCCCGGACCCTCGGCGGACGGCGGCGAGGCTGTCAAGCGGAACCGTTCCGGGTCCCCAGCCTTGCATCGGGAAGGCAATTGCGACACATGTCGCGGGCGCGCCGCACCGGCGGCGCCGGGAGGGGAAAATGGCGGACGGCGGAATGGACATGGCGGCGGAACCCACGGTCGACATGAGCGTGCGCGATCTCTTCGGGATCGACAGCGACATGACCGTCAAGGGCTTCGCCGAGCCGACCGACCGCGTGCCCGACATCGACCCGACCTATCGCTTCGACCGCGACACCACGCTCGCCATCCTTGCCGGGTTCCAGTTCAACCGCCGGGTGATGATCCAGGGCTACCACGGCACCGGCAAGTCGACGCATATCGAGCAGGTGGCGGCGCGGCTGAACTGGGCCTGCGTGCGGGTGAACCTCGACAGCCACATCAGCCGCATCGACCTGATCGGCAAGGACGCGATCAAGATCCGCGACGGGCTGCAGGTGACCGAGTTCCAGGAGGGGATCCTGCCCTGGTGCCTCAGGAACCCGGTGGCGATCTGCTTCGACGAGTACGACGCCGGGCGGCCGGACGTCATGTTCGTGATCCAGCGCGTGCTCGAGGTCGACGGCAAGCTGACGCTGCTCGACCAGAACAAGGTGATCCGCCCGCACCCCTTCTTCCGGCTGTTCTCGACCTCGAACACCGTCGGCCTCGGCGACACCACCGGCCTCTATCACGGCACGCAGCAGATCAATCAGGGCCAGATGGACCGCTGGTCGATCGTCGTGACGCTCAACTACCTCGCCCACGACGCCGAGCAGGAGATCGTGCTGGCGAAGAACCCCGACTATGCCACGCCCGAGGGCCGCAAGACCGTGAGTCGGATGGTGACCGTCGCCGACCTGACCCGGGCCGCCTTCATGAACGGCGACCTCTCGACCGTCATGTCGCCGCGCACGGTGCTCGCCTGGGCGGAGAACGCCCGCATCTTCGGCGACGTCGGGTTCGCGTTCCGGCTGACCTTCCTCAACAAGTGCGACGAGCTCGAGCGGCAGACGGTGGCGGAGTTCTACCAGCGCTGCTTCGACAAGGAGCTGCCGGAAAGCGCGGTGAGCGCGAGCCTCGGCTAGGGGCGCGCCGCGCTCGGAAGCGCCTGGCGCAATCGTCTTGGACGCACTTCCGGGCTGGGGCTACCGCGTTGCGTGTCCGATCTGTCCTAGGAACGCATGACAGGCCCGGCCCCCGTGATGCCCTATCCTGTGAGGGACCGAGGCGCGCGAGCGCCGGTCGGCCTTCGGGGGGAAGCGCACGTTCACCGTGCGGTCCCTCTTCACATGCGGTGAGGGCGATGGACCAGGATGTCATTCACCAGTTCGTGCAGACCCTTCGCGGCCGGGCGATAGCGCCCGGCGACGCCGACTACGACGCGGCGCGGGCGCTCTATAACGGCATGATCGACAAGCATCCGATGCTGATCACGCGGTGCGCCGACGTGGCCGACGTCGTCGCGGCGGTGAACTTCGCCCGCGACAACCGGCTCCCGCTCGCGATCCGCGGCGGCGGGCACAACGGGCCGGGGCTCGGCAGCGTCGACGACGGCCTGGTCATCGACCTGTCGACGATGAAAGGGGTCAGGGTCGACGCCGCGGCCCGAACGGTTCGCGTCGAGCCGGGATGCACGTCGGGCGACGTCGACCATGCGACGCACGCCTACGGGCTGGCGGTGCCGTTCGGCATCGTCTCGACCACCGGCGTCGCCGGCCTGACGCTGGGGGGCGGGTCGGGCTACCTGACCCGCAAGTTCGGGCTGACCATCGACAACCTGCTCGAGGCCGACGTGGTGCTGGCCGACGGCAGCATCGTCACGGCGAGTCCCAAGGACAATCCGGATCTGTTCTGGGCGCTCCGCGGCGGCGGCGGCAACTTCGGGGTGGTCACGAGCTTCCTGTTCCAGGCGCACCCGGTCGACATGGTCTACGCCGGCCCGATCTTCTGGGACGCCGCCAGGCACGGCCGGCAGGTCATGCGCGCCTATCGCGACTTCCTGCCGGGGGCGCCGGAGGATCTCGGCATCTTCGTCGGCCTGAAGACGGTGCCATCGATGGATCCGTTCCCGCGCGAGGCCTGGGGGCAACGGGCGTGCGCGATCGTCGGCGCCTTCAACGGATCGGAGGAAGACGGCAAGCGGGCGCTGGCGCCGCTGGTCGACCAGCTGCCGGAGCCGTTCTTCAACTGGATGAGCTACATGCCGTTCCCGGCGATGCAGGGGCTGTTCGACCCGTTCTTCCCCAAGGGGTTGCAGTGGTACTGGAAGGCCGATTTCGTCAACGAGCTCTCGGACGAGGCGATCGACACCTACATCGCCGAGTCGGCGAAGGCGCCGAGCGAGCTCAGCCTGATGCACCTCTATCCGATCGACGGCGCGGTCCGCCGGGTCGGCGGGGATGCGACGGCCTGGGCCGCGCGGGACGCGACCTGGTCGATGGTGATCGCCGGGATCGACTCCAACCCGCAGCAGGCCGGGGCGTTGACCCGCTGGGGCCGCGGCTACTGGGATGCGGTGCACCGGTTCAACCCGGGCGGTGCCTACGTCAACTTCATGATGGACGACGAGGGCGAGGCCCGGGTGCAGGCGAGCTACGGCGACAACTATCCTCGGCTCGCGCAGGTGAAGAAGAAGTACGACCCGTCGAACCTCTTCCACGTGAACCAGAACATCCGGCCGGCCGCCTAGGCGCAGAGGGCAGGCGCCCGCCCCGCCGGGCAGGCGCTACGCCAGCGGCGACACGATGCTGAGCAGGGCCCGGACCAGCGCCGGCTGGCTGCGGACCCCGGTCTTGTCGAACATCCGCTGCAGCTGGGTGCGGGCGGTGTTGACGGTGATGCCGAGGCGCTCGGCGGCCATGGCGAGGTCGCAGCCGTCGACGATCAGCGAGGCCAGCCGCGCCTGGCCGGGGGAGAGCCGGTAGACCACCGCCGCGGCCGACAGGCGCCGCTCGGTGGTGTGGCCATCGTCGAAGGAAACCAGCACCATGCCGCTGTCGGCGATGACCCAGCAGACGCGCGGCATCGCCTCGGCGTCGTCGCCGAGGTCGACGGCAAGAACGCCGCGGGTGGTCCAGCTCCGGGTCTGCGCCGCCGCCTGGCGGCTCATCCAGTCGGTCGACTGCGCCGCCCGGCGGATCGACGCCTGCAGGTCGCGGTTGGCGATCCGGCCGCGCGCGCGCAGGCGGCCGCCGCTGACGATCAGCCCGTGGTGATCGCGGAGCCGCTCGCTGGCGGCGGCGTTCATCCACAGCACCCGGGCGCGTTCGTCGACCCGCAGGACCGGCCAGTCGGCGTATTCGAGCCAGGGCTGCAGCACGCCGACGCAGGCGATCCTCCACTCGCCGTCCTGCCGCTCCATGATCCGCAGCTGGTAGAGCAGGCCCGCGACGTCGAAGGGATCGCCGGTCCGCGGGCAATGCTGGTCGAAGGTGACCCAGGCCATGTCGGCGCCGATCTTCATGCTGACGCGGTCGAACCGGGTATCCTTGGCCGAGGCGTTGGGCTGGGGAAAGCGCTCCATGTTCCGCCGCATCTCGGAGCTCTCTCTTTCCCATCCCTCGTTCAGCACGACGCCGGCGGGCGGGAAATAGGCCCAGCGCCGGACGTGCGGAGCATGCACCCAGCATCGCGCCCATCCTTCGTAGTCCTTGTTGAAATAGGCGGCGCACTCGTCCTCGATGACCTTGAGGATGGCCGCCCGATCGCTGCTGCTGCCGTCTTCCACCGGTCCTTTTCCCCTCGGGAGGCCGCCGCCGGCATTGTAGCAGACGGCGCGGGAAAAGGCGCGCGGCGGTGCGTCCCATCGGCCAGGGCCGGCGGATGATTCGCGGTGCTGGCAATGCCGGCGCGGATTCGCTAGAGTACGCTTCCAACGAGCGCACCGGGGTGAACCTGGGCGGCAAGGCAGGCAGTGCGATCGAGGCAGTCCCGATGACCGAGATGGTCTATGGCGGCGCGCCGGCAAAGCCGGGCGAGGCAATCCTTCCGCAGTGGTGGCGGACCATCGACCGATGGTCGCTGGCGGCGCTGATCGGGCTGTTCATGATCGGCTCGCTCCTGTGCCTCGCGGCCTCGCCGCCGCTGGCGGTGAAGAACGGGCTCGACCCGTTCCACTACGTCTGGCGGCAGGCTGCCTTCGGGGCATTCTCGCTGGTGCTGATGCTGTTCGTCTCGATGCTGCCGCCGGTGACCATCCGGCGCTGGGCGGTGATCGGCTTCGGCATGTCGGTGGTGGCGCTGGCACTCCTGCCGGTCTTCGGCACCGACTTCGGCAAGGGCGCCATCCGCTGGTACTCGCTGAAGGTCGTCTCGGTGCAGCCCGCAGAGTTCCTCAAGCCGACCTTCGCCATCTTCACAGCGTGGCTGATGGCGGCGAGCTACGACATCAAGGGGCCGCCGGGGAAGGCGATGTCGTTCGTGGTGGCGATCGGCCTGACGACGACGCTGGCGCTGCAGCCCGACTTCGGACAGGCGGGGCTGATCATCGCGAGCTGGGCGCTGATGTATTTCGCCGCCGGCGCGCCCGTCATGCTGCTCGGGGGCATCGGCAGCGCGGTGATCGGCGCCGGCTGGTTCGCCTACGAGAACTCCGAGCACGTGGCGAGCCGCATCGACGGGTTCCTCTCGTCGGACGTCGACCCGCTGACCCAGATCGGCTATGCGACCAACGCCATCCAGGAGGGCGGCTTCCTCGGGGTCGGGCTCGGCAACGGGCAGGTGAAGTGGACGCTGCCGGACGCGCACACCGACTTCATCATCGCGGTCGCGGCCGAGGAGTTCGGGCTGATCCTCTGCGTCATCATCATGGGGCTCTACCTGACGGTGGTCGTCCGGTCGCTGCTGCGGCTCGTCGGCGAGCGCGACCCGTTCATCCGGCTGGCCGGGACCGGGCTGGCGGTGCTGCTCGGGATGCAGTCGATGATCAACATGGGGGTCGCGGTGCGGCTCCTGCCCGCCAAGGGGATGACGCTGCCGCTGATCTCTTACGGCGGCTCGTCGCTGATCGCGGCCGGGATGGGCCTGGGGATGCTGCTCGCGATGACCCGCAAGCGGCCGCAGCACGAGATCGACGACATCCTGGGGACGCCGCGCTGACCGAGCCCCTCCTCGTCATCGCCGCCGGCGGCACCGGCGGGCACATGTTCCCGGCGCAGGCGCTGGCCGAGGCGATGCTCGCGCGCGGCTGGCGGGTCGAGCTCTCGACCGACGCCCGCGGGGCGCGGTATGCGAGCGGGTTCCCGGACAGGGTCCGGCGGCGGGAGACGCGCGCCCAGACCTTCGCCCAGGGCTCGCTGTTCGAGCGGGCCTCGACGCCCTTCGCGATCGCGGCCGGCGCCTTCGCGACCTGGCGGGCGATGCGGCGCGACCGGCCGGCCTGCGTGGCGGGCTTCGGCGGCTATCCGGCGGTGCCTGCGATGCTGGCGGCAGGGTGGCTGAGGGTGCCGGTGCTGATCCATGAGGCGAACGGCGTCCTCGGCCGCGTCAACCGCCGGTTCGCGCCGAAGGTCGACGTCGTCGCCTGCGGCATCTGGCCGACCGAGGTGCCGGCGGGCGCCAAGGCAGTGCATGTCGGCAACCCGGTGCGTTCGGCGGTGCTCGAGCAGCACGGGGCGGCGTACATCGAGCCGGGGCGGCACCTGGTCGGGCTCCTCATCATCGGCGGCAGCCAGGGCGCCGGGCTCTTCGGGCGCGTGGTGCCGGAGGCGGTGCGGCTGTTGCCGGCGGATCTCCGCGCACGGCTCAGGATCTCGCAGCAGGTGCGGCCGGAGGACATGGACAAGGTCCGCGCAACCTACGAGGAGATCGGCGTCGCGGCGGAGCTGAAGGCGTTCTTCGATGACGTGCCGGAGCGGCTGGCGGCAGCGACGCTGGCGGTGAGCCGCGCAGGGGCGAGCTCGATCGCCGACATCAGCGTCGTCGGGCGGCCGGCGATCCTGATCCCCTACGCCGCCGCGATGGACGACCACCAGGCTGCCAACGCGGCGGGGCTGGTGGCGGCGGGGGGCGCCTTCATGATCCGCGAGGCCGAGCTGACGGCCGAGGGGCTGGCGGGGACGATCGAATGCATCCTGTCCGACCCGGCCGGGGCGGCGGCGATGGCCGAGGCAAGCCGGGCGGCGGGACGGCCCGACGCGACGGAGCATCTGGCGGCACTGGTGGAAAGCCTGGCCGCGAACGAGGGACAGTGAGATGAACGGGCAGACCAGGCTTCCCCACGACATCGGGGCGATCCACTTCACGGGCATCGGCGGCATCGGCATGTCCGGAATCGCCGAGGTGTTGCTGAACCACGGCTTCATCATCCAGGGATCCGACGCCAAGGCGTCGCCGATCACCGAGCGGCTGGCGACGAAGGGGGCGAAGATCTTCATCGGCCAGAAGGCCGAGAACCTCGAGGGGGCCCAGGTCGTGGTGATCTCGTCGGCGATCAAGGCCGGCAACCCGGAGCTCGACGCGGCGCGGGCGCGGAACCTGCCGATCGTGCGGCGGGCGGAGATGCTCGCCGAGCTGATGCGGCTGAAGTCCAACGTTGCCGTCGCAGGCACCCACGGCAAGACGACGACCACCTCGATGGTTGCGGCGCTGCTCGACGCCGGCGGCATGGACCCGACGGTCGTCAACGGCGGGGTCATCCACGCCTACGGGTCGAACGCGCGCATCGGGCAGGGCGAGTGGATGGTGGTCGAGGCCGACGAGTCGGACGGTACCTTCGTCAAGCTGCCGGCGACGATCGCCGTCGTCACCAACATCGACCCCGAGCACCTCGACCACTACGGCAGCTTCGAGGGCGTGAAGGCTGCCTTCGATACCTTCGTCTCGAACATTCCCTTCTACGGCCTCGCGGTCTGCTGCATCGACCATCCGGAGGTGCAGGCGATGGTCGGGCGGATCACCGACCGTCGCGTCGCGACCTACGGCTTCAGCCCGCAGGCGGACGTACAGGGGCGGAACCTGCGCTACGAGAACGGCGGCGCGGTGTTCGACGTCGCGCTCAACAACGAGGGGCGGGTCGTCGAGGGCGTGACCCTGCCGATGACCGGCGACCACAACGTCTCGAACGCGCTGGCCGCGATCGCGGTGGCGCGGCACCTCGGGGTGAAGCCCGTCGCGATCAAGGCGGCGCTCGCGGCTTTCGGTGGGGTCAACCGCCGCTTCACCAAGGTTGGCGTCTGGAACGGCGTCACGATCATCGACGACTACGGCCACCATCCGGTCGAGATCGCCGCGGTGCTGAAGGCCGCCCGCCAGGCCACCAAGGGCCGCGTCATCGCGGTGCACCAGCCGCACCGCTACACCCGGCTGCGCGACCTCTTCACCCAGTTCTGCGCCTGCTTCAACGACGCCGACACCGTCGCCATCGCCGACGTCTATTCCGCTGGCGAGCCCCCGATCGACGGCATCTCCCGCGACACGCTGGTGGGCGGCCTGATCGCCCACGGCCACCGCCGCGCGCTGCCGCTCGCCGGCGAGGAGGCGCTGGCCGACTTCGCCCGCGCCGAGTGCCGGCCGGGGGACCTGCTTGTCTGCCTGGGCGCGGGCTCGATCAGCGCCTGGGCCAACGCGCTCCCAGAGCGGCTGAATGCGGGCAACCACCACAAGGAGACGGTCGACGCGTGAGGGCAGGTAGTGCCGCCGGTCGTCGTCGATCCCGCGAAGGTGCGCGAGTTCGAGACCGCGGAGGCATTCCACGGGTGGCTCGCCACGCACCACGACCGGGCGGACGAGGTCTGGATCAAGATCCACAAGGTCGCGACCGGACTGCCGTCGATCTCGCCCGCGGAGGCGATCGACGTGGCGCTCTGCTGGGGCTGGATCGACGGGATCCGCAAGGGCTTCGACGAACGGAGCTTCCTGCAGCGCTATACCCGGCGCCGGCGCCGCAGCACCTGGAGTGCCATCAACGTCGCCAACGTGGCGCGGCTGGTCCAGGAGGGCCGGATGACCGAGCACGGCCTGCGCGAGGTCGAGGCGGCCAAGGCCGACGGCCGCTGGAGCCGCACTTACCACAGCAGCATGGAGCTGCCCGAAGACCTGCGCGCGGCGATCGCGGCCGACCCGGCGGCGCAGGCCACCTTCGACCGCCTGAGCCGGCAGAACCGCTTCGCGCTGGCGTTCCGCGTCGGGACCGCGAAGACCGAGGCAGGGCGGCAGAAGAGCGTGGCCGCCCTGGTCGGGATGCTGGCGCGCGGCGAGACCATCCATCCGCAGAAGGGATAGCCGGTCCGATGCGGGCAGCGAGCCTTGCGTCAGCGCGGGAGCGGGACGTTGTCGATAAGGCGGACGCCGCCGAGCCAGGCGGCGGTGAGCAGCCGCGCCGGCTGGTCGGCCGTTTCGGCCGGGGCGAGGTCGGCGTCGCGGCGGAGCTCGATGTACTCGACCGAGTCGAAGCCGGCGGCGAGGACGGCCGCGCGGGCTTCGTCGATCGCGTCGCCGGCGGGGGTGCCCGCGACGATCGCGTCGGCCGCGGCGTGCAGCGCGCGGGCGAGGGCGGGGGCGATCTTTCGCTCCCGGGCGCCGAGGCGGGCGTTGCGGGAGGAGAGCGCGAGGCGGTCGTGCTCGCGGACCGTCGGGCAGCCGACGATCTCGGTCGGGATGTCGAGGTCACGGGCCATCCGGGTGACGAGCTGCAGCTGCTGGTAGTCCTTCTCGCCGAAGAACGCCCGGTCGGCGCCCGTCTGCAACAGGAGCTTGGCGACGACGGTCGCCACGCCGTCGAAGTGGCCGGGGCGGAAGGTGCCCTCGAGGCCCTCGCTGACGCCGGCGACGCTGACGGTGGTGGCGAAGCCCGGCGGGTAGATCTCGTCCGGCCCGGGTGCATAGAGCAGGTCGACTCCGAGCGGGGCCAGCAGCGCCGCGTCGGTCGCCTCGGTGCGCGGGTAGGCGGCGAGGTCGACGGGGCTGTTGAACTGCTTGGGGTTCACGAACAGCGTCACGATCACCCGGTCGGCGCCGGCATTCGCGGCGCGGACGAGGCTGAGGTGCCCGGCATGCAGCGCGCCCATGGTCGGGACGACGCCGACCCGCTCGCCCCGGGCCTTCCAACCGGCGACGATGGCGCGCAGCTCGCGCACGGTGCGGACGATCGGGACCATGGCTCAGGCGTCCGGGAAGGTGTGCTCGGCCGCCGGGAAGCGGCGGGCGCGCACGTCCTCCGCGTAGGCGGCGATGGCGGCATCGGCGGCGGCGCCCATCTCGGCGTAGCGGCGGACGAAGGACGGGCGGAAGTCGGTGAAGAGCCCGAGCATGTCGTCGACGACGAGGATCTGGCCGTCGCAGGCCGGCGACGCCCCGATGCCGATCGTCGGGATTGCGACGTCCTCGGTTATGCGGCGAGCGAGCGGCTCGGCGATCTTCTCCAGCACCACCGCGAAGGCCCCGGCCTCGGCCGCCGCCCGCGCGTCGGCGAGCACCCGCTCGGCGTCCGCGCCGCGGCCCTGCACGCTATAGCCACCGGTCACGTTCACCTGCTGCGGCATCAGCCCGACGTGCGCCATCACCGGGATCGAGCGCGCGGTCAGAAAGCGGATCGTCGCCGCCATCGTCTCCCCGCCCTCGAGCTTGACCGCGGCGCAGCCGGTCTCGGCCATCACCCGGGCGGCGTTCCGGAACGCCTGCTCCGGGCTCGCCTCGTAGCTCCCGAACGGCAGGTCGACGACGACGAGCGCCCGCGCGGCGCCGCGCCGGACCGCCTGGCCGTGCAGCACCATCATGTCGAGCGTGACGCCCACGGTCGACGGCAGCCCGTGAACGACCATCCCGAGGCTGTCGCCGACGAGGATCACGTCGGCGTGGGCGTCGACCAGCCGCGCCATCGGCGTCGTATAGGCGGTCAGACAGACCAGCGGCATGCCGCCCTTGCGCGCGCGCACGGCGGCTGGCGTCAGCGACTTCTGCGGCGCATTGGCGCTCACCGGCCGTCTCCCCCTTCGCCGCTCGCGGCGCGGCGAGCGGCATCTTAGCGAGGCGACATGGCGGACCAAAGCCTTCTTGTCATGCCCGATGTGCGCGGCACCCTGACACCGGGCAAGCCCATGGCCGAGCTCACCTGGCTCCGGGTCGGCGGCCCCGCCGACTGGCTGTTCCAGCCCGCCGACGAGGCCGACCTCTCCGCCTTCCTCCGCGCCCTGCCTGAAACCGTCCCGGTCTTCCCGATGGGGGTCGGCTCGAACCTCATCGTCCGCGACGGCGGCATCGCCGGCGTCGTCATCCGCCTCGGCCGCGGCTTCAACGCCATCCGCCCCGAGGACGGCCGTGTCGTCGCCGGGGCAGGGGCCCTCGACGCCCACGTCGCGCGCAAGGCAGCCGAGGCCGGCATCGACCTGACGTTCCTGCGCACCATCCCCGGCTCGATCGGCGGTGCCGCGCGGATGAACGCCGGTTGCTACGGCAGCTACACCGCCGACGCCTTCGTCTCCGCCCGCGCCGTCACCCGGTTGGGCGAGGTGATCGAACTCCGTCCCGTGAACATGGGCTTCGCCTACCGCTCGACGCGGCTCCCGCCCGACACCGTGATCACCGAAGTGACCCTCGCCGGCCCCCCCGGTGACCCCGGCGAATTGACGCAGCGGATGGCCGAGCAGACCGCCCGGCGCGATGCCAGCCAGCCGGTGAAGGAGCGGTCGGCCGGCTCGACCTTCCGCAACCCCGCCGGGTATTCGTCCACCGGTCGTGCCGACGACGTCCACGACCTCAAGGCCTGGAAGCTGATCGACGACGCCGGCATGCGCGGTGCAACCCTGGGTGGAGCCCAGATGTCGTCGATGCATGCCAACTTCCTCGTCAACGCCGGAGGGGCGAAAGCCGCCGACCTGGAGAATTTGGGCGAGCTGGTGCGAAAAAAGGTTTTCGATTCAACCGGGATCACGCTAGAGTGGGAAATCATGCGGGTCGGCCGACCATAAGGCCCGCGGAAAACAAGGCAAAAGACCCGTAACGGCCGGAAACAGGCCACGGGGACAGGATTGAGGCGGGCATGTCGAGCAGGACAGCAGCCCGCATCGCAGTGCTGATGGGCGGCCGTTCGGCCGAGCGCGAGGTATCGCTCTCGTCGGGCCGCGAGTGCTCGGCTGCGTTGCGGCAGGAAGGCTACGAGGTCGTCGAGATCGACGCGGGCGCGGACCTGGCCGAGGTTCTGGCCCGAGCGCGACCGGATGTGGCCTTCAACGCGCTGCACGGCCGCTGGGGCGAGGACGGCTGCGTCCAGGGCATCCTGGAATGGCTCGGAATCCCGTACACCCACTCGGGCGTCCTGGCCTCGGCGCTGGCGATGGACAAGACGCGCGCCAAGCAGATCTTCGCCGCCGCCGGCCTGCCGGTCGCGAGGGGCATGATCGCCTGCCGCGGGCACCTCGCGGCCGCCCATCCGATGCAGCCGCCCTATGTGATCAAGCCCAACGCCGAGGGCTCGTCGGTCGGTGTCTACATCGTCGCCGAGGGCGCCAACCGGCCGCCGATCCTCGGCGACGAGATGCCCGAAGAGGTGCTCGTCGAGGAATACGTCGCTGGCCGCGAGCTGACGACCTCGGTCCTCGGCGACCGGCCGCTCGCCGTCACCGACATCATCACCGACGGCTGGTACGACTATCACGCCAAGTACGCCCCCGGCGGCTCGCGGCACGAGATACCCGCCAACCTGCCGCCCGAGATCGCCGAGGCCTGCCTCGACTACGCGGTGCGCGCGCACCAGGCGCTCGGCTGCCGCGGCTTGTCGCGAACGGACTTCCGCTGGGACGAGCGGCGCGGGCTCGCGGGGCTCTATTTGCTGGAGACGAACACCCAGCCCGGCATGACGCCCACGTCGCTCGCGCCCGAGCAGGCGGCGCACGTCGGCATGTCGTTCGGGGCGCTCGTCCGCTGGCTGGTGGAGGACGCCTCATGCTCCCGGTGAAGGTGCCTCGCCGCGACCCGGCACCCTCGCGGCTGCGCTACAAGCTGAACCGGCTCTGGCTGCGGCCCGGGTTCCGCCGGCTCGTCAACTTCGGCGTGCCGATGCTCGCCGGCGTGCTCGCGAGCTGGACCTTCGCCGCCCAGTACGACCTGCGCGGCATGGCCACGGCCGAGGTCGACAGGCTCCGCGAGGCGATCATCGAGCGGCCGCAGTTCGTCATCACGTCGATCGACGTCCCCGGCGTCAGCCGCGACCTCGCCGAGCAGATCCGCGTCGCCGCCTTCGTGCGCCTGCCGGTGTCGAGCCTCGAGCTCGACGTCGGGGCGGTCCGCGAGCGGATCGAGGCGCTGTCGGCCGTCGAGCGCGCCCGCGTCCGCGCGCTGCCCTCCGGCGTGCTGCAGATCGAGGCCGTCGAGCGGGTCCCGGTCGTCGTCTGGCGCGCGCCGGATGGCATCGAGCTCCTCGACCGGAACGGCGTCCGCGTTGCCGAGGTCGACAGCCGCCTGCGCCGCCCCGACCTTCCCCTGATCGCTGGCGTCGGCGCCAACCAGCACGTCCCGGAGGCGCTGGCGCTCCTGCAGGTGGCGCAGCCGATCGCGCCGCGGGTCCGCGGGCTCGTCCGGATGGGCGAGCGGCGCTGGGACCTGGTGCTCGACCGCGACCAGGTGGTGAAGCTGCCCGAGGCCGACCCCGCGCAGGAGCTCGGCGAGGTCATGGCCCTCGACAAGGCCGAGGAGCTCTTCAAGCGCGACCTCAGCGTCGTCGACCTGCGCGACCCGCGCCGGCCGATGCTGCGGCTGACCGACACGGCGAAGCAGGAGCTCGACGGGCTCAAGGCCAAGAACGCAGGAGAGGATGCATGAGGCGGCAGCTCTACGAGGTCCAGCGGGCGATGCGGGCCCGCCGCGAGACGGCGCTGCGCCGCGGCGTGATCGCCGTCCTCGACATCGGGACGTCGAAGGTCGCCTGCCTGGTGCTGCAGTTCGTGCCCGAGGAGATCGGCGAGGGCGAGGAGGTCCGCACCCAGCCGCGGCAGGGCGCCTTCCGCGTCATCGGCGCCGCCAACACCCGCTCGCGCGGCATGGTCTTCGGCGAGATCGCGTCGATGGAGGAATGCGAGCGCGCCGTCCGCACCGCGATCCAGGGCGCGCAGAAGATGGCCGGGCTCCGGGTCGACCACGTGATCGTCAGCTTCTCGGGCGGGCGGCCACGCTCCTACGGCTGCACCGGCGAGGTCGAGGTCGAGCACGGGTCGGTCGCCGAGCGCGACATCGGGCATGTGCTCGCCGCCTGCGAGATTCCCGACTACGGCCACGACCGCGAGGCGATCCACGCGCTGCCGGTCAACTTCGCCCTCGACCACCGCAGCGGATTGACCGACCCGCGCGGGCAGATCGGCAAGGACCTGACCGTCGACATGCACCTGGTCACGGTGGCCTCGACGCCGCTCAGGAACATCCTGCACTGCATCCGCCGCTGCGACCTCGAGCTCGGCGGCATCGTGGTGTCGTCCTACGCGAGCGGCCTCGCGAGCCTCACCGAGGACGAGCAGGAGCTCGGCGCCGCCTGCGTCGACATCGGCGCCGGCGTCACCGGTGTCGCGATCTTCGTGCGGCGGCAGATGATCTACTCCGACTGCGTGCGGATGGGCGGCGCGCACGTGACGGCCGACATCTCGCAGGGGCTGCAGGTCTCGCTTCCCGACGCCGAGCGGCTGAAGACGATGCACGGCGGGCTGCTTGCGACCGGGCTCGACGATCGCGACATGATCGAGCTGCCGTCGATCCTCGGCGACTGGGAGCACGACCGGCGGCAGATCTCGCGCTCGGAGCTGATCGGCGTCATGCGGCCGCGGGTCGAGGAGATCCTCGAAGAGGCGCGCGCCCGGCTCGACGCCTCGGGCTTCGAGTACCTGCCGTCGCAGCGGATCGTGCTGACCGGCGGCTCGGCGCAGATCCCGGGGCTCGAGAGCGCGGCTTCGCGAATCCTCGGCCGGCAGTGCCGGATCGGCAAGCCGCTGCGCGTGCAGGGGCTGCCGCAGTCGGCGACCGGGACCTCGTTCTCCACCGCCGTCGGCCTCGCGATGCACGTGAGCCATCCGCAGGACGAATGCTGGGACTTCGAGATGCCGGCGGACCGGCAAGGCGCGCGCCGCGTGACCCGCGCGCTGCGCTGGTTCAAGGAAAACTGGTAACTAGTGGGAGGCAAAGCGATACTTCGCTAATCTGGTGGGAAACCCCAATATCTTGTGGGTGTTAGCGCAAAAATGCGTGACCCTAGCGGATGATTGAGCTACCCTCTCGAATCAAGGACGAAGGAATTCCGCGCGGGGGCGCGGGATCGCAGAGGCCAAAGAAGCAACAGGCGGACGGACGATGGCACTCACACTCAGCATACCGGTAACCCAGGACCTCAGCCCCCGGATCACCGTGATCGGGGTCGGCGGCGCGGGCGGCAACGCCGTGAACAACATGATCGACAAGCAGCTCGAGGGCTGCGAGTTCGTCGTGGCGAACACCGACGCCCAGGCGCTGCAGCAGAACCAGGCGGGCAACAAGCTGCAGCTCGGCGTGCGGGTCACCGAGGGGCTGGGGGCAGGCGCGCGGCCCGAGGTAGGCGCGGCGGCGGCCGAGGAGTCGATCGAGGACATCGTCGAGCGGCTGTCGGGCTGCCACATGTGCTTCATCACCGCCGGCATGGGCGGCGGCACCGGCACCGGTGCTGCCCCGATCATCGCCAAGGCGGCGCGCGAGATGGGCATCCTGACGGTCGGCGTCGTGACGAAGCCCTTCCAGTTCGAGGGCTCGCGGCGGATGACCCAGGCCGAGAAGGGCGTCGAGGAGCTGCAGAAGCACGTCGACACGCTGATCATCATCCCGAACCAGAACCTGTTCCGGATCGCCAACGAGAAGACCACCTTCACCGACGCCTTCGCGCTCGCCGACGACGTGCTCTACCAGGGCGTCAAGGGCGTCACCGACCTGATGGTCCGCCCCGGCATCATCAACCTCGACTTCGCCGACGTCCGCTCGGTGATGAACGAGATGGGCAAGGCGATGATGGGCACCGGCGAGGCCTCGGGCGAGGACCGGGCGGTGCAGGCGGCCGAGAAGGCGATCGCCAATCCGCTCCTCGACGAGATCAGCCTCAAGGGTGCCAAGGGCGTGCTGATCAACATCACCGCCGGCCCTGACCTCACGCTCTTCGAGCTCGACGAGGCGGCCAACCGCATCCGGCAGGAGGTCGATCCGGAGGCCAACATCATGGTCGGCTCGACCCTCGATCCGGAGATGGCCGGGATGATGCGGGTCAGCGTCGTCGCGACCGGCATCGATGCCGTCGCCAAGGCCGAGGCGGCGCCGGCGCCGCGGCGGCCCGAGGTGGTGGCGACGGCGGCGCGCCCCGTCGCGGCGGCCCAGCCGAAGCCCGAGCTGCGGCCGGATCCTTCGCGCACGCCGAGCTTCGCCGACCAGCAGGCCGGCGAGATCGAGCGTGCCGAGCTCTTCGGCGAGCCCGAGGCGGTGCCGCAGCCCGCAGCGCTGCGCACCGCGCCCTATGGGCAGGCCAAGTTCGACGAGGGCGATCCGCGTCGCCCCGGCGAGCCCTCCCCCGACGCCCTCCGCCGGCTGCAGGCGGCGGTGCAGAACGTGCCCAAGGCGCAGCCGATGGCGCGCGCGATCCAGCCGCGCGAGCCCGAGCGGCAGGGCCGGCTCACCATCAACAGCCTGATCCACAAGATGACCGGCCAGGTCGGCCGCGAGCAGAGCGGGCTGCGGCCGCGGCCCGCCGAGCCCGAGGCGCGCGCCCCGCAGGCCTCCGAGCCGGCTTTCGAAGATACCGAGCGCGAACGCGTCGACATCCCAGCCTTCCTCAGACGGCAGGCCAACTGAATCGGGGATCCTCCCCCCCAACCACCCTAGTCCCCGCCAGGCACCCGGTACCCCCCGGGTGCCTTTTTCATGCCGCCGACCCGCGACGTGCCCGGGGGTTGTCCGAGCTCGGACAAACAGATATCTAATTGATATTAAACGGTTCGTACCCCGGGCATTAACCAGATCGCAACGGTTGTCCGGGGGTATGGACCCGTGTCGTCGTGCAACCGGCGAGG
>JAXMDF010000020.1:0-49623 GCA_046348975.1 Amaricoccus sp.
GCCCTCGGTCGACGGCCGGCTGATCCGGACGCTGCCGATCCGGACCAGCATCATCGACGTCCCGGGCTCGCCCATCGCCACGATCGGCGTCCCGGCCGCCCAGGTGCGCGGATGCGCGGCGGCGATGAAGCGGGCCTGCTCGTCGGCGTCGAGCAGCGGGAAGAGGAACGACTTCCGCAGCGCCTCCTCGACCTCCCGCCGGCCCTCCGCCATCCGCCGATGCCCCCAAGTTGTCGATTTCCGCTGTGACCGCCGTCACACTGCCGCGGCCCTCCCGGATGCTACCCCGATGACAAGGGCGCCGCGAGAAGACTTTGGCGCCGCGCGGAGGAAACCATGTCGAGCAACCCGAACGTCGCCACCCGCCCCGAGAGCCCCGCCGCCCTGGCCACCGCGCTGCTGCGCCAGGCCGGCGCCCGGCTCGTCGGCCCCGGCGGCTACTACAACGCCGGCAACGCCCTCGGCCTCGCCGCCGGGATCGCCCTCGCGGTCAGCGCGCTTCCCGAAGGCGGCGCCGGCCTCGGCGGCGTCCTCGGCGCGAGCCTCTCCTACCTCGGCGGCGACACCTCCGCGCTGGCGCTGACCGGCGCGACCGCGATCTTCTTCTGGAGCGGCGAGTGCTACCACCGCGCCTGGGCGAACGGCTTCCCGCCGATCGAGGCCTTGAACCGCCGCGGCGACTTCCTGTCCGGCATCGGCGCCCTCGTCCTCGGGATCGCGCTCCTGTCGCTCGGCCAGCCGATCCTCGCCATCACCTCGGGCCTGATGCACGCCCTCGGCAAGTTCGGCAGCGCCCGCCACTGGCGCCCGCTGCCCGGCTGGCAGCACGACTGGCCGAACTTCTGGCGCACGCTCGTCCTCTTCAGCCGGGTCCCTGCGATCCTCGCGACGATCTTCGGCCTGATCGACGTCCTCGCCACCCGCACCGCCGGCACGCCCACGAGCGCCTGGCTGATGCCGCTGGTCTTCCTCGGCTGCTACGCCTTCTGGTGCCGCGCCGACCTGATGCTCTTCGACTGGCCGGCCCGGTCCGCCGAAGCCTGATCCCCGCCCTCGCCGCTTGCTTCCGCCGCCCGGAACCGGGCGGCGAACGCCTGCCGGTCCCAGGTGACCGGCCGGTGCGCGAGGAAGGTCTCCCTCGGAATCGCCGCGACCTCCATCGCCCGCTCCGCGTGGACGTCGGAATTCCGGCGGCGCCGCGGATAGGCCCGGTGATGCCGACCGGAACCCAGGCCGGCACCGCGAAGGGCGCATAGCCGCCGAGCGGCACGCCGCGGACCCCCGACCCCAGCGGGACGTGTACGAAGTCGCGCCGCCCCCGCCGCGATCAGCCGCTCCCCCGCCGCCGGCGAGACCCGCCGCCCGCCCGCGAAAGCCGCCTCGGGGTCGACCGACCCGGTCCGCAGCCCGACCCGCGCCAGCTGCGCGAGGACGTCCGCCCGCCGCGCCCGGTCCCGCTCGAGCGGCACGCCCGCGCGCGGCACCGCGGCGGCCGGACCGGCCGGCGAGCCGGTCGGAAAGCACCGCTGCCAGGATGCAGCGGGCGTCGACTCGTGCCGAGAACGTTCGACGGCACCCGCGCCCGCGGGTCCACGATCCGGTCAAGCGGCTCGGCGAAAGGCTCCGCCCCCGCGCCCGCCTCGAACGGCTGCTCTCCGGTTCCCCGCAATTCCCCCGTGCCCCGCGTCCGTCCGTCGCCCGTTCGCGACGGAGGCCCGTACTGTCACGGGTGCGCCGGCGGCTACAACGTCAGCCCTGCGACGCAAGCAGGTTCAGGATCCCCTGCGATCCGCTTCCGCTCGCCCCCTGCAGCAGGGTCAGCGCGGCCGACGCGGGCGAGCTGGAGCTGACCCCGTCCTCGATCTGCGCCCGGGCCAGGAAGCGGGTGATCACCTTCTCGACCGCCGCCGGGTCCTTGAAGACCGCCAGCGTGTCGTCGCCGATGAGCGCGTCGGCCTTGCCGGCCAGGATGTCGCGCTGCCTGTCGATGTCGAGCTTCGAGAAGGAGCTCGGCAGGCCGAAGGCCTTCTCGACGACCTGCAGGAGCGGCTTCGAGCCGAGCACGTTGTACCAGCTCGCCCCGTCCTCGCCCTGCGACGCCAGGTCGGCGATCTCGCGCTTGAAGTTCATCGCCAGGCGCATGTTGTTGTCGGCGTCGCCCACGGCGACCTCGAAGGCGCGTGTCTTGTAGGCGTCGGTGATCTTGGCGGCGAAGCCCGCGTCGGCGGTGTTGGGGCCGCCGGAGTCCCCGAACCCGAAGGCGTCGGAGAGCTTGGCGAACGACTTGTCGGTCAGCCGGCTCGCCAGCGCCTCCGGATCGGTCGTGCCCTCCTCGAGCACCTTGCGGACGAAGGCCTTCTTGTCGATCTCGCTGTCGAGACCGAAGGCGCCGAGCGCCACCTTCAAGAGCCGCCGGTCGGCGACGAGGTCCGCCGCCGAGGTGACCCCCCCGATCTTCTCCTCGAAATAGGCGACGTCGCGCTGCACGTCGGCGCTCTTGTCGAACGTCGCCTGCTGGCTCGCCTGGGTGCGCTGCAGGAGCCGCCACCCGGCGATGCCGCCCATCGGGATGACCGGCTGGTAGCTCATCGCCTCACGCTCCCATATTCATCCCGAGGAGCCTGGCCTCGCGCGGCAGGATCGCGCGCAGCGCCTTCATCGCCTGGTAGAACCGCCGCTCGGCGACCGCCGCCGTCGCCGCCGTCAGCGACTCGCGGCTGTCCGGGTCCTGGAACACCTGCGACAGCTGCTCGATGCCGCGGTTCAACTGCCGCGCGGCCTCCTCCGGATCGGCCTCGCCGGCCAGCACCAGCTGGGCGATGTAGCAGACCCGCCTTACCGGCGTGTTCGCCTCGTCGGGATGGATGGCGTCGCGCAGCCGCAGCACGTTCGCCTCCGGCGTCAGCACGTTCAGCCGCGCCCGCCGGTCGCCGTTCTCCATGACGACGCCGTTGATCATGATCCGCTCGTGCGGGCCGAGCTTGAGGACGAGGCCGCTCATGCCGCAGCCTCCACTTCCCCGCGCAGGCCGCGCATGATGGCTGTATTGATGTCGATCAGCGCGGCGACCTTCCCCTGGCCGCGCAGCACCGACAGGCTGTGCCGGCGCACGAACTCGGCGAGCGAGATCAGCTGCGCGCGCAAGGCGACCGGCAGCACGTTCGTCTCGAGCATCAGGTCCTCGGCGAGCGTGCTCCAGAGCCGCTGGTTGTCGATGACGGCCTGCGCGAGCTGCGGATACGCACGCTTGTCGGTCTCTTCGACTGCGCGCAGGTTGCCGGTCACCCGGGCGAAGACGGCATATTCGGCACCTCGGGCGGTGCGGATCGGGGCGGCGGCGGCGCCATAGCCGGCGCGGGCCTCGGCATTGGGGGTCATCGGAGGGCTCCTGGGCTGTCCTTCTGGGCTGCGCGAGAGGTCGGGGCGGGCCGGAGCCCGCCCCGCTCAGCCTCAGTTGCGGAACAGCGACAGCACGCTCTGCGGCGCCTGGTTGGCGATCGACAGCGCCTGGATGCCCAGCTGCTGCTGGGTCTGCAGCGCGGAGAGACGGGCCGAGGCCTCCTCCATGTCGGCGTCGACCAGCGCGCTGACGCCGGCCTTCAGCGAGTCCATCTGCTTGCTGACGAAGTCGCCCTGCGCCTCGATCCGGTTCTGCGCGGCACCGAAGGCCGCGGCGGCGGCCTTGGCGGTGTCGATCAGCGTGTCGACGGCGTCGTTGTTGTCGTCCGAGTCGGACGTGAGCGTGATCGCAGCGCCGAGGGCGCTCAGGTCGACCGCGGAGACCGTGAACGAGTCCTTCGCCAGGGCACCGGAGGAGTCCCGGTTGATCGCCACGAGCACGTCCACGTCGGCGCCGCTGGCGCTCGTCAGGCTGATGCCGTTGGTCTGGGCCTGGTTCGCGATCGAGACGATCGAGGCGAGATAGGCGTCGACGTCGGCCTGCAGCGTGGCGATCGAGTCCGTGTCCTTGCCGTCCGCCTGGGTGACCAGGGTCTGCACCTTGGTGAGCAGGTCGGTGATCTGCTCGGCGGCGGTGCGGGCGGTGCCGACCGTGGCCGAGGCCTGGGTGAGCGAGTCGCCGAGCGTCTTGTAGCTCGCCACGTCCGACTTCATCGTCGCGGCGATCGACCAGCTCGCCGAATTGTCCTTCGCGCTGGAGACCTTGAGGCCGGTCGAGACTTCGTCCTGGACCTTGGCCATGGCGCTGTTGGTCGCCTTGAGGGTCTGGAGGGCGACCATCGAGCTGGTGTTGGTCAGAATGCTGGACATTGCTAGCTTCCTTCGTGGCGTGCGACGCCTTCGACGCCGCCGTTGTCATGGATGATCCCGCGGGATGCGGAACCGGGGAACGTCCTTCTGACTCGTGCGGCACCGGACTCTGCTCTTCCGGTCCAGCCGCGCCGGCCTCTCGACCGCGTGGCAGGACATTCGGCGAGCAGCGTGAAGCAAGGGTGAAGGAAGGCCGCGATCATGCTTAACAAGCCTCTGGGAATGCAGACATTTGTCGCGACCCTCCTCGCCGCTCTCCCCGCCCTCGCCGATCCCCCGGCCGCCTGGCATGCGCCGCAGACCTTCCGCGACTGGCAGCTCGACTGCCCGGGAGCCCCCTGCGCCGCCCATACGTCGGTCAGCGGCGCCGACGGCAGCGAGGTGCTGCGCGTCGCGGTCACCGCCGGACCGGCGCCCGCGCTCCGCATCACCACACCCCTGCCGCTCTTCCTCCCCGACGGCATCGTCCTCGCGCTCGGCAGCGCCCCGCCGCTCGCCGCCGTCTGGCGCACCTGCGGCCCCTCCGGCTGCGAGGCCACGCTCGCCCTCGACCCGGCCCTCGTCGCCACGCTGCGCCGCGAGCGCGCCGGCAGCGTCACGCTGACGCTGGTCGAGGGCGTGAAGGTCCGCCTCGCCTTCTCGCTGCACGGCGTCTCCGCCGCCCTCGACGCACGCCGGGGCTGACGCCGCCGCCCGAGACAGTTGCGCGCGAATCGTGCCACAGTCGCCGCCGCAGCGGGGAGGGCGCCGATGACCATCGAAACACGTGTCGAGACCACCGGACGGCCGCGCGCGCCGGGGGCGCTGGCGGCGGCCCTGCTTCTCCTCGCCGCCGGCCCGGCCTCGGCCGATGCCGCAATGGACGCGAAGATCGAGGCGCTCGTCCCCAAGCTCGAGACCTACATCGCCGACGGGATGAAGGCCTTCGACGACCCCGGCCTCGCCATCGGCATCGTCAGCGGCGACCGGCTCGTCTACGCCAAGGGCTTCGGCGTCACCCGCAAGGGCGGCACGCCGGTCGACCCCGAGACGATCTTCCAGATCGGCTCCACCACCAAGGCCTTCCTCGCCACCACGCTGGCCATCGGCGTCGACCGCGGGCTCTTCCACTGGGAGGACCGCGTCGTCGACCTGTCGCCGGAGTTCCAGCTCGAGGACCCCTGGGTGTCGCAGGAGTTCCGCGTCTTCGACCTGCTCGCCCAGCGCTCCGGCATGCCGCCCTACGCCAACGACATGGTCGGCATGCTCGGGGCCGACCAGGCGCAGATGGTCCGCTCGCTGCGCTTCGTCGAGCCGGTCTCGAGCTTCCGCTCCACCTTCGCCTACACCAACATCACCCACATCGCCGCCGGCCGCATGGCCGCCAAGGCGTTCGGCATGCCGTCCTGGGAGGACGTCCTCCACGCCACCATCTTCGCCCCCCTCGGCATGGCCCGGTCCTCCTCCTCGGCCGAGGCGATCGAAGCGGCCGACAACGCCACCGTCGGCAACCGCTATACCCCCGACGGCTCGGTCGAGGTCCCCTTCACACCGATCTTCCCCTACAACTTCGCCGGCGCCGGCGCGATCAACTCGACCGTCGACGACCTCTCCCGCTGGGTGCGCGTCCACCTCGCCGACGGCAGCTTCGAGGGCAAGCCGCTGGTCTCGCCCGAGAACCTCGCCGTCACCAAGACCGCCCGCGTCGCCCTGAACGACAAGCTCGCCTACGCCATGGGCTGGGTGCTGCAGGCGACGCCGAACGGCACCATCACCTGGCACAACGGCGGCACGCCCTCCTTCGGCGCCTACATCGGCACCGCGCTCGACCACGACGTCGGCGTCATCGTGCTGACCAACCTGCAGAACGTCGGCTTCCCCGACGCCGTCGGCGAATGGACCCTCGACCGCCTGCTCGGCAACCCCGACGTCGACCACGTCGCCAAGCGGCTCGAGGCGGCCAAGGCCGCCGCGGCCGCCGCCGCCGCCGCCTTCGCGCCCGTCGCCGACCCGGCGCCGCCGCCGCCCCTGGCCCCGCTCGCCGGCGCCTACACCAACCCCGCCATGGGCGACGCCGCCATTGCCGTCGACGGCGACGGCCTGCGGCTCGACCTCGCCACCGGCGCCCGCGTCCGCCTCGCGCCGCGCGACGGCGGCGTCTTCGCCGCGGCGCTGGTCCCCGAAGGCCGCTTCAAGCCGGTCGCCGAGATGCTCGGCCCGCTGCCGCAGGCCTTCGCCCAGTTCCTCGCCGACCAGTCCGGCGCGCCCAGGACGCTCCGCCTCACCTTCGCCGACGACGGCCAGAAGATGGAGTTCACCCGCAAGTAGCCCTCCGCGCGTCCGCTGTGGCCTGCGGCGCCGCCGTTCCTTATATAACGCGCCATGGACGGCGAATCCCGCACTGGCCGCGATGGCCTCCGGTTCCTCAAGATGCACGGGCTCGGCAACGACTTCGTCGTTATCGACGCCCGCGGCGGCGCCACGCCCGTCACGCCGGCGCTGGCCCGCGCCCTCGGCGACCGCAACCGCGGGGTCGGCTTCGACCAGCTCGCGGTGATCGGCGACGCCCGCGACACCGCCGCCGAGATCGACTTCTGGAACGCCGACGGCACCCTCGCCGATGCCTGCGGCAACGCCACCCGTTGCGTCGCGCGCCTCCTCATGGACGAGACCGGCGCCGACGCCCTCGAGCTGCGCACCGGCCGCGGCGTGCTGCGCGCCGAGGCCGCTGGCGGCGGGCTGATCCGCGTCAACATGGGGCCGCCCGAGCTCGCATGGGACCGGATCCCGCTGGCCCGGCCGGTCGACCTCGACGCCCTCCCCCTCGACGGCGCGCCGAGTGCGGTCGGCATGGGCAACCCGCACTGCGTCTTCGTCGTCCCCGACGCCGAAGCCGTGGACTTGGCGACCCTAGGTCCCCGCGTCGAGCACGACCTGCTGTTCCCCGAAGCCACCAACGTCGAGTTCGTTCAGGTCATCGACCGCGAAACCGTGCGGATGCGGGTCTGGGAACGCGGCACCGGCGTCACGCTCGCCTGCGGCTCGGGCGCCTGCGCCGCCGCCGTCGCGACCGCCCGCCGGGGCCTGACCGAGCGCAAGGTCGCCGTCCGGCTCGACGGCGGCACCCTCGGCATCGACTGGCGCGACGACGGCGTCTGGATGACCGGGCCGACCGCGCTGGTCTTCGAGGGTCGCCTCGCCCCCGAGTTCGTCGGGGCGCTGGCATGAAGGCGCCGGTCTTCGCCACCATCGGCTGCCGGCTCAACGCCTACGAGACCGAGGCGATGAAGGGGCTCGCCGCCGCCGCCGGCGTCGGCGACACGGTCGTCGTCAACAGCTGCGCCGTGACCGCCGAGGCCGTCCGCCAGGCCCGCCAGCAGATCCGCCGCCTGCGCCGTGACCACCCCGCCGCGCGGGTCGTCGTGACGGGCTGCGCTGCGCAGACCGAGCCCGCGACCTTCGCCGCCATGCCCGAGGTCGACCTCGTCCTCGGCAACGCCGAGAAGCTCAAGCCCGAGGCCTGGGCGTCCCTTGCCGCCGGCGGCGGCCCCCGCGTCGCCGTGCCCGACATCATGGCCGAGCGCCGCACCGCCGCACCGCTGGTCGACGGCCTCGGGACCCGCGCGCGCGCCTACGTCCAGGTGCAGACCGGCTGCGACCACCGCTGCACCTTCTGCATCATCCCCTACGGCCGCGGCAACTCGCGCAGCGTCCCCGCCGCCACCGTGGTCGAGCAGGTCGCGCGGCTCGCCGACCGCGGCTTCAACGAGGTGGTGCTGACCGGCGTCGACCTCACGAGCTGGGGCGCCGACCTCGACGGCACCCCCCGCCTCGGCGACCTCGTCGCCGGCATCCTCGCCGGCGTCCCCGGACTGCCGCGCCTGCGCCTCTCGTCGATCGACTCGGTCGAGGCCGATCCACGGCTCATCGAGGCGATCGCCACCGAGCCGCGGCTGATGCCGCACCTGCACCTGTCGCTGCAGGCCGGCGACGACCTTATCCTGAAGCGGATGAAGCGCCGCCACCTGCGCGACCAGGCCATCTCCTTCTGCGCGGATGTGCGCGCCGCTCGGCCCGACGTCGTCTTCGGCGCCGACCTGATCGCGGGCTTCCCGACCGAGACCGAGGCGATGTTCGAGAACTCGCTTCGGCTGGTCGAGGAATGCGGCCTGACCTGGCTGCACGTCTTCCCGTTCAGCCCGCGCGGCGGAACGCCTGCCGCACGCATGCCGCAAGTGGCCGGCGAAGCCATTCGCGAGCGCGCGGCGCGCCTGCGCGCCGCCGGTGCCGCCCGCGTCCGGCTGCACCACGCGGCGATGCTCGGACGGCCGGTGCGGCTGCTGATGGAGCGGCCGGAACTCGGCCGCACCGAAGGCTTCGCGCAGGCGCGCCTCGCCGCTGCCCACCGCCCGGGGACGATCGTCGTCGCCCGGATCGTCGGCACCGCCGAGGACGCCCTCTTCGCCGAGGCGGCCTGAGGGCTACATCTTCTTCTGGGTCTCGGCCGCCTGGTCGGTGACCGTCTGGCCCGCCGACGAGATGTCCTTTCCGGCGCCCTTCATCGTGTTGCAGGCGGAAAGTGCCGCGACCGCGACCAGGGCGAGAATGATGCTTCGCGTCATTTGGATCTCCAGAGCGTTCCTTTGTGTTCGGCCGTCCGAAACGCCGCCCTTGCCGCAAGGTTCCGCGCTGCGGCCGACCGCCGCAGGCCGCACCGCCGTTGCGCGACGTTCCGCCAGTGCTATATCCTTTCGGGAGACCCGCTTCGCCGGAGGCCGCTCCTTGCCCACCTTCCTGCTCTCGCCGATCGCTTGGCGCACCGCCCAGCTGGTCGCCTTTGCGGCGATGGCCGTGTATGCCTCCCGCGCGCGCAACAGCGGTCCCAAGGACGCCGCGCACGAGCGGGTGCTCGACGACCTTCCCGACGGCGTCTCGGCCCACGCCCACCGCGCCGAGGCCGAGCGCGGCATGCACGCGGCCGGCCGCTTCCGCCGGGTCCTGCGCCTCGGCCGGAACGGCCCCGCCCTCGAGGTCGAGGCAGCGGGCCTCGGCCGCCTGCGGCTGCGCCGGAGCGCTTGAGGCCGAAGCCACTGCCGCGCGACAGTTGAAACATTCCGGACCGCTGCGCGTCACGAAGCTGACACCCCGACCCGATACGAATGTCGGCGTCCGGACCCGCCCCGAGAGCCGGAGTCGATGGTCAGGTGGTAGTCGGTGCTGTTGTGGTGGGCGGGTCCGGTGACCATCCGCAATCGGATGATCGCCTTTGCCCGAAACCCCGAGGGCGCTCGTTTCGGCGGTCGGGCGGGTAAAAATGTGGTAAAATTCGCCGGACAATCCTAAGCGATTTCAATATATTGCCATTTGCCCGCACCGGCGCCGCTGGCCTTCGGGCGATTGCTCTGGCCTGGCACCGAGGCGACCTTGCCAAGCCGGCGCGGCGGGCGGATATTCCGGGCCATGTCGCTGCCCCCCGGATTCGTCGAGGAGCTGCTGAGCCGGGTTCCGCTCGGTCGCGTCATCGGGCGCAAGGTCAGCTGGGATCCGCACAAGTCGAAGCCGTCGAAGGGTGACCTCTGGGCGCCCTGCCCGTTCCATCAGGAGAAGACGGCGTCCTTCCACGTCGACGACGCCAAGGGCTACTACTACTGCTTCGGCTGCCACGCCAAGGGCGACGCGATCAGCTTCCTGCGCGAGACCGAGCGGATCGGCTTCCTGGAGGCGGTCGAGCTGCTGGCCGCCGAGGCCGGCATGGCGATGCCCGCGCGCGACCCCGTCGCCGCCGAGCGCGCCGCCGAGCGGCAGGGGCTCTCGGACGCGCTCGAGGCGGCGGTCCGCTTCTACCGCACCCAACTCGCCGGCGCCCGCGCCGTCGCCGCGCGCGCCTACCTCGACCGCCGCGGGCTCTCCGAGGAGGCCCGCGCCCGGTTCGAGATCGGCTTCGCCCCCGACAGCCGCACCGCCCTCATCGACCACCTCGGCGGAAAATTCCCGCGCGAGCGCCTCGCCGAGGCCGGGCTGATCATCGTCCCGGACGCCGGCTCGCCCTACGACCGGTTCCGCGGCCGGATCATGTTCCCGATCCGCGACGAGCGCGGCCGGGCCATCGCCTTCGGCGCCCGCGCCATCGCCCCGGACCAGCAGCCGAAATACCTGAACTCGCCCGACACGCCGCTCTTCGACAAGGGCCGGACGCTCTACAACGCCGACCGCGCCCGTGCCGCCGCCGGCAAGGTGGGCACGGTCGTCGTCACCGAGGGCTACATGGACGTGATCGCGCTGGCCGCCGCCGGCATCGAGCACGCCGTCGCCCCGCTCGGCACCGCGATCACCGAGGCCCAGCTCGAACGGCTCTGGCGCCTCGCCCCCGAGCCCGTGGTCGCCCTCGACGGCGACGCCGCCGGCCTCGCCGCGGCGCAGCGGCTGATCGACCTCGCGCTGCCGCTGCTCGGACCCGGCCGCTCGCTGCGCTTCGCGCTGCTGCCGCCCGGCCAGGACCCCGACGACGTCGTCCGCGCGGGCGGCCCCGCCGCCATCGCCGCGGTCCTCGCCGCCACGCGGCCGATCGTCGACCTGCTCTGGACCCGCGAGACCGCCGACCAGGTCCTCGACAGCCCCGAGCGCCGGGCCGCCCTGGATACGCGGCTCAAGGCGCATCTCGCCCGCATCGCCGACGCGCCGCTGCGCGCCCACTGGCAGGCCGAGATCCGCGCCCGCCGCGCCGCGCTTTTCGCCCCGCCGCCGCGGCCACCGCGCCCGGCCCTCCAGGCCCCGCCGCCCGGCCGCCGCCGGCGCCCGGGCAGCATCCCCGGCCTTCCGCCCACGCCGACCGCCGCCGCCCGCGCCTCGCTGCTGGCGCGCGCGACCGACCCGGGCGTCGAGGCGCGCATCCGCGAGGGCGCGATCCTCGCTGGCTGCCTGCACCATCCCGAGGTGGCGATGGCCATCGAGGAGCGGCTCGAGGCGCTGGCCTGCGTGGCGCCGCGGCATGCGGAAATCCGCGACGCGCTCTTGTCGGCGCTCGCGGGCTCCCTAGATGAGCCGCATCGGGTTGCGGCGCGCGTCGCTGGCCGGTTGGGGTGCGACCCGCTCGCCGAGCTCGCACCGGAGCACGTGCGTGCCAACCGCCACCTCGGCCCCGCCGCTACGCCTGAGAACGCCCGCCGCGCCATCGAGGAGGAATTGACCCGCCACGCCGCCCTCGCCGGCCGCGCCGCCGAGATCAGCGAAGCCGTCGCCGACCTCGCCGAGACCCGCGAGGCCGACGAGGCGCTCGTCGTCCGGGTGCGCCGCGCCGCCGAGGCGGCCGATGACGCCAATACCCGCCCGCTGGCCGAGGACGGCCAGGCGGATGAATCGGAGCGCACGGAATTCGCGGCGGTACTTGAAGCCGCCGCGGCAAGCCGGTCACGCCGGCCGCGAAAACGTTGATACAGGAATTGCGAATCACTGATTCGTAAGAGACAAGCAAAAGATTCGCCCAGGCCCTCGCCCCGCCCGGACAAGCATGGAGTCCCCGCCCATGGCCACCAAAGACACCGAACCGAAGAAACCGGACGATTCGGGGGACGGCTCCGGTCCGATGCTCGACATGAGCCAGGCCGCGGTCAAGAAGATGATGGCGACCGCGAAGGCTCGCGGCTACATCACCTACGACGAGCTGAACGAGGTCCTGCCGCCCGACCAGGTGACCTCCGAGCAGATCGAGGATGTGATGGCGATGCTCTCCGAGATGGGCATCAACGTCGTCGACAACGAGGAGGCCGACGAGGAGGAGGGTGCGCGCGACGACGCTCCTCCCGCGCCCGAGGAGAGCGGCTCGCGCGAGCTCGCGATGACCTCGGTCGGCGGCGAGGCCCTCGATCGCACCGACGATCCGGTTCGGATGTACCTGCGCGAGATGGGCTCGGTGGAGCTCCTGTCGCGCGAGGGCGAGATCGCCATCGCCAAACGCATCGAGGCCGGGCGAAACACCATGATCGCCGGCCTCTGCGAGAGCCCGCTGACCTTCCAGGCGATCACCGTCTGGCGCGACGAGCTGCTCGACGAAGCGATCATGCTGCGCGACGTGATCGACCTCGAGACCACCTTCTCCGGCCAGATGGAGCACGACGAGGTCGAGAGCGTGATGGCCGGGCTGAAGCCCGATGTCGTCGACGCGGCGCCCGCCCCCGCCCCTGCCCCGAAGCCCGCGCCGGCAGCCCCGGCCGCCGCCGCCGCTGCGCGCCCCGAGCCCGCCCGCCGGGCAGCCGCCTCCGACGACGACGAGGACGACGGGGACGGCGGCGACGAGCTCCTCGCCGACGAGGAGGAAGAGGAGGCGCCGCGTCCCGACCCCGAGGAGGAGGACGACGACGACCAGGGCAACCTGTCGCTCGCCGCGATGGAGGCGGCGCTGAAGCCGCAGGTGCTCGAGACGCTGGAGCGGATCGCCAACGACTACGTGCGGCTCGCCGAGATGCAGGACAGCCGGCTGTCGGCGACGCTGAACCGCGACGAGACCTTCTCGTCGGGCCAGGAGCGCGACTACCAGCGGCTGCGCGGCGAGATCGTCGAGCACGTCAACTCGCTGCACCTGCACCAGAACCGCATCGACACCCTGGTCGACCAGCTCTACGGCATCAACCGCAAGATCATGACCCTCGACGGGTCGATGGTGAAGCTCGCCGACCAGGCGCGGATCAGCCGGCAGGAGTTCATCGACGAATACCGCGGCTCCGAGCTCGAGCCCGGCTGGCTCGACCGCGTCGGCCGGCTGAAGTCCCGCGGCTGGGACCAGCTCGTGACGCGCTTCCGCGACAAGGCCGACGAGATCCGCCAGGACATGGCCGAGGTTGGCCAGTACGTCGGCGTCGACATCTCCGAGTTCCGCCGCATCGTCAACCAGGTGCAGAAGGGCGAGAAGGAAGCCCGCCAGGCCAAGAAGGAGATGGTCGAGGCCAACCTGCGGCTCGTGATCTCGATCGCGAAGAAATACACCAACCGCGGCCTGCAGTTCCTTGATCTCATTCAGGAAGGCAACATCGGCCTGATGAAGGCGGTCGACAAGTTCGAGTACCGCCGCGGCTACAAGTTCTCGACCTACGCCACCTGGTGGATCCGCCAGGCGATCACCCGCTCGATCGCCGACCAGGCCCGCACCATCCGCATCCCCGTCCACATGATCGAGACGATCAACAAGCTCGTGCGGACCGGCCGGCAGATGCTGCACGAGATCGGCCGCGAGCCGACGCCCGAGGAGCTGGCCGAGAAGCTGCAGATGCCGCTCGAGAAGGTCCGCAAGGTGATGAAGATCGCCAAGGAGCCGATCTCCCTCGAGACGCCGATCGGCGACGAGGAGGATTCGCAGCTCGGCGACTTCATCGAGGACAAGAACGCGATCCTGCCGCTCGATTCCGCGATCCAGCTGAACCTGAAGGAGACGACGACCCGCGTCCTCGCCTCGCTGACCCCCCGCGAAGAGCGCGTCCTCCGCATGCGCTTCGGCATCGGCATGAACACCGACCACACGCTGGAGGAGGTCGGCCAGCAGTTCAGCGTCACCCGCGAGCGCATCCGCCAGATCGAGGCGAAGGCGCTCCGGAAGCTGAAGCACCCGAGCCGGTCAAGGAAGCTCAGAAGCTTCCTCGACCAGTAGTCCCATGTCGCTCCTCTCGCGCCTCCTCGGCCGCTCCTCCGCCTCCGCGCCGGCGCCGGAACCGGAGATCTACAAGGACTTCAGGATCTTCGTCGAGCCGGTCCGGGAGGGCAGCCGCTACCGCATCGCCGCCCGCATCGAGAAGCAGGCCGGCGGCGAGGTCCGCTCCCACCGCCTGATCCGCGCCGACACCTGCGACGACGCCGACATGGCCCGCGACATGACGCTGCAGAAGGCGAAGCAGGTCATCGACGAGCAGGGCGACGCGATCTTCCGGTGACCCGCGGGGGTCATAGGATGACGACCGGCTCGATCACCCAGCGCCGCTACCCTCATTCGTAGGGTGGGTGCTCGCACCCACCGTCAGGCGGCAGTAAAGCCGTTGTCGACGAAGAGCTGGGCGCCGTTGACGAAGCTCGCCTCGTCGGAGGCGAGGAAGAGCGCGGCCCGCGCGACCTCCTCCGGCTCGCCGATCCGGCCCTGCTGCGCCGCGAGCGCCGCCTCGGAGGCGTCGACGCCGTGGCGGGTCAACTCGTCCACCTCGCGCAGGCCGTGCGGCGTGCGGATGAAGCCGGGGCAGACCGCATTGCAGCGGATGCCGCGGTCGCGGAACTCGACGGCGATCGCGCGCGCGAACATGTGCACCGCGCCCTTGGTCGTGTCGTAGAGCACCTCGCAGGGCGTCGCGGCGACCGCCGAGATCGACGAAGTACAGACGATCGACCCGCCGCCCGCCGCGATCATCCCCGGCAGCACGGCGCGGGTGACGAGGAACATCGAGCGGACGTTCACCGCGTGCAGCCAGTCCCACTCGGCGACCGTAGTCTCGAGGAACGGCTTCACGACCAGCGTGCCCGCATGGTTGAAGAGCACCGTCGCCGGTCCGAAGCGGTCGCCGATCCGGGCGACGGCGGCTTCGACCTGCGCCTCGTCGGAGACGTCGGCCTCGAAGGCGCCCGCGCTCCCGCCCGCCGTGCGGATCTGCGCGACGGTCTCCTCGCCCGCCGCGGCGTTGCGGTCGAGGATCGCGACCGTCGCGCCCTCCGCCGCGAAGAGCCGCGAGGCCGCGCCTCCCATGCCGGTCGCGCCGCCGGAGACGATCGCGACCTTGCCGCCCAGCCTGCCCGCCATTTCCGCCTCTCTCCCCTGCCGCCCGCGCGAGCCTAGCCCGCAACCGCCGGCGGCCGTCAAGGTTCAGGCGACATGGCCGGCGACGGGGCGGGCCCTACTCCATCTGCGCCGCGATGTAGCGGGCGAAGTCGTAGTTCGGCCGCTCCAGGTGGCTCAAGTGGCCCGGTCTCGCCAGCCCCGACGAGAGGCCGCGGAAGACCTTCTCGGTGCAGCCGCGGTCCTCGACATTGACCTCGTCGAGCAGCGTCTTGACCTGTGCGAAATGCGCCTGCGCCTCGGGGTCGTTGACGAAGTCCGGCGACATGCCGCCGCCGAAACCGATCCGGACCTGCCCCGGCCCCTGCGGGTGCAGCGTCAGGTACCAGAAGTACCCCGGCGTCAGGGTGATGAGCAGGCTCGGGTAGATCGAGAGCAGGAAGGTCGTCCGCCGCCGGTCGCCCTCGAGGCGGGTGTTCGACGGATGCGCCAGCGCGATCTTCAGCGAGTCGTCCTTGAGGATCGTGTGGTAGTTGAAGGTCGGGTGCCCCGGTGGGCAGACCATCTCGTCAAGCTTCGACAGCCCGCCGATCGTCGCCGCGTGGCAGACCGGCAGGTGGTAGCTCTCCATGAAGTTCTCGGCGAGCACCTTCCAGTTGGTGTCCCAGACATGGGTCTCGAAGAAGGTCTCGACGTAGCCCTCCATGCCGAAGTCGTCGACCAGCGCCCCCACGTCGGCCAGCCGCTCGGCCGTCGGCACGGCGTCGGGATTCAGCGTCACGAAGATCCAGCCCTTCCACTCCTCGCAACGGATCCGCGGCAGGCAGTAGTCCTCGCGCCGGAACCCGGTGTTCTTCGACATCGCCGGCGCCCCGCGCAGGCTGCCGTCGAGGTTGTAGGTCCAGGCGTGATAGGGGCAGACGATCGCGCGCACCCGGCCGCGGCCGTGCAGCAGCGTCGACATCCGGTGCAGGCAGACGTTGGAAAAGGCATTGAGCCTGCCCTCGCGGTCGCGCACTACCGCGACCGGCTGCCCGGCGATCTCCCAGGCGGCATAGTCGCCGGGCTCGGCCAGCGCCCCGGCGCGGCCGAGGCAGAGCCACTCGCGCCGGAACAGCCGCTCGAGCTCGGCCTCGAGGAAGGCCTCCGAGGTATAGACCTCGGGCGGCATCGCCCGCGCCGCCTCGAAGGGCGTCGCGACGTTGGCGCGCAACAGCGCGACGGGATCGTGGTCGGGAAGGTCCTTCATGGCCTGCGCCTCGCGACAGCTGGAATCGCGCCAGTGTCGCGCGTCCGGCCGCGCTTGGCGAGACGCAATGGAGGGCCCACCCGGGAGCACGCCCCCCGGCGCTACACCTGCGCGAGAAAGGCCAGCGTCCGATCCAGCGCCAGCTCGGCTGCGGCGGCGTCGTGGTCGGCGAGCGTCGCGTCGGTGAAGTAGTGCCCGGCGCCCGGATAGCGGAACGCCTCGAAGGCGATCGGCAGCGCCTGCGCCTCGGCGATCCAGTCCGCTATGAACGCGTCCTCATCGAAAGGGTCCGGCTCGGCCATGTGGACCTGCACCGGCGTGCCCGGCCGCGGCGCCGACGCCAGCGGCGCCGGCCCGTGCAGCAGCAGGACGCCGGCTGTCTCGCGCCGCTCCTTCCATAGTTCGCCGGCGATGCCGCCGCCCATCGAGACACCGGCAAGGACCGTCCGCGCCGGCATCGCCGCCACCGCCTCGCGAGCCCGCCGCAGCAGCTCCGCATCCCCGATCGCATCGTGCATCCGGAAACCCTCGTCATAGCCGTCCGTCCGCAAACCGTCGTAGAGATCGGGCGTCGTCACCGCATGCCCCGCCGCGCGCAGCCGCGCGGCGATCGCCGCCTCGGCCGGCCGCAGGCCCAGGATCGAGTGGAACAGCACCACGTCCGCCATGCGCCCTCCCCGAGGCCGCCCGGCCTCACCCGTACTTCACGCCGCCTTCCACGCGATCGGCAGCTCCTCGCGGAAGGCGAAGCGCACCAGGTGGCGGACGACGACGTCCTTCAGCTGCTCGATCTTGTCCGGCACCGCCTGCAGGTCCAGGGTCAGCGTGGCGGCATCTGCGCGAACCCGGCAGACGCCGGCCTCGAAGCGGATCGTGCCCGAGGTCGCGTCGAAGTCGACCGGGATCTTGTGCGCGAAATGCTTGCAGAGCTGCCCCAGGTAGCGCTGGGCGTGGCCGGTCGGCACGTCCGCGACCTCGCGGACGGTCTCGCCGGCCTCGGCACTCATGTCGGTCATCGTCTGCTCCACGGTTTCGGCGGCGGCACGGATCGCGGCCGCAATGCTGGTGATCGTCGCGGGGTCGGCGGGGGGCGCGGCGAAGCGCCGGCGCAGCGCATGCTTCAGCGCGTGCATCGCCGAGGCCACCGCCTCGGGCGCCGGCTGGCGGCCGCCCTCGCCGCGGCCCGCGCGCTCGGCGACCGCCTCGAGCGCAGTCCGGTTGGCCGCCAGGAAGGCCCGGCCCTCCTCGGTGATCGCATAGCGACGGCGGCCGCCATCGGCCGAAGCGGTCGCGTACCCCATGTCCTCGAGCCAGGCGAGGGTGGGATAGATGACGCCCGGGCTCGGACTGTAGCCGCCGCCGGTCCGCTCCTCGATCGCCTTGATCAGCTCGTAGCCGTGTCGCGGCTGCTCGGCCACCATCGAGAGGACCAGCAGGCGCAGGTCGCCATAGTCGAACGGCCGGCGACCCCGATGCGGGGGCGGACCGTAGGGCGGACGATGTCCGCCGGGATGATGTTCGTGTCTCATCCCCGGCAATATGGATAACGATATATCGAAAATCAAGACATATCGGCTCTCTCATCGCCGGGGCGTGACGCGCCGCGGCTACCGGCCGCCCAGGTCGGCCTTGAACTGGTCGAAGTCGATCGCCATGCCGTTGAAGAAGGTGCTCCAGTGGCGCGTCAGCGCCGAGACCGCCACGGCCTCGGAGATCTCCTCGTCGGTGGCGCCGGCGTCGCGCGCCGACTTCGTATCCTCCCAGATGCAGTACTGGCAGGGGATCTGCGCCGAGACGCCAAGCGAGATCAGCGCCTTCTCCTTGGCCGACAGCGCCGTCTTGTCGTTGAACTCGAGATCGCGCACCTCCGCCCAGGCGCCGGCGACCGCCGCCTTCGGGAAGAGCTTGATGAACTCCGGCACCTTGCCGAAGGCGGCCTGCATCTCGGCATAGGCGGCATCGGCAGTGGCATCCGGATTTGCGCCGTCGGTCGCGGCCAGCGCGAAGGTGCCGGAACCGCAGAGCGATCCACCGATGACGAGCGCCACGAGCGCTTTGTTCAGGGCTTTTGCCTTGTTCGACATGGACTTGCTCCTCCTTTCTCTCGGCAACCTTACGGTGTAAGGTCACTGCGACTCGGGATACGCCCGCGACCCTGAGTCTGTCAAGACTTACGGTGTATAGGAGCCAGCGCCATGACCAAGCCAGTGGAGGCCGGCGAACGAACGCCGCTCTCGGCCGACCGGATCGAGGAGGCCGCCCTGGCCGCCATCGAGCGGATCGGGCTCACGGCCTTCAGCATGCGCAAGCTGGCGGAGGACCTGGGCTGCACCGCCATGAGCCTCTACCACTACTATCCGTCCAAGGATCACCTGATGGACGCGCTGATCGACCGCGTCGTTGGGTCGCTGCCGCCGCTGGAACCTCCCGACGTGCCCTGGCGGGAGCGGCTGCGGCGGGTGGCGCTCGACTGGCGCGCGATGGCGCTGGCGCGTCCGGCGCTCTTTCCGTTCATCGCGACGCACCGGATGAACACGCCGCGGTGCCTGGCCTGGCTCGACTCCGTGGTCGCGCTGGTCCGGGACGGGACCGCCAGCGACGAGGAGGCGGCGCGGCTCTTCCGCGCCATCGGCTACTACCTGGAAGGATCGGGCCTGGAGGAGACGGCGGGCTACGGCGCCGGACCCTCGACGGTCTCACCGGTGCCCGACGCGCTGATGGCCGAGCGCTACCCGCACGTGGCGGCCGCCGCCCCCTGGTTCACGCCGGCCGAGCGGCAGGCGACCTTCCTGCGCGGGCTCGACGCGCTGATCGACGGCTGGACCCGCCCGGCGCGATGACCCTCCCCGGGGCGGCACGTCCCTGACGCGGTGCCGCCCGCACCGCCCGTTCGCTGCCTGCCAGCTTCCTTCCGCCGCCGCTCAGGGCTCGCGATCGTCGGCCGTGCGTCCCGCCTCGGCCCGCCGCCGCGCGACGCGGGCGAGCCGCGCATCCTGCGCCTGCCGGCCATCGAGCCACGCGCCGCAGACCAGTCCGGCAAGGAAGCCACCGAGGTGGGTCTGCCAGGCCAGCAGACCCTTCAAGCCGACGTAGACGACGACGTTGACCACGGCCAGGACGGCGACCCGGCGCAGCACGGGCGCGGTCGACAGCCCGAGCGCCCGGTGCCGCCGCCAGTCCCAGGCGATCCACAGCCCGAGGAAGCCGAAGACCGCGCCCGATGCGCCGACCATCGGATAGGCCCCGCGCGCCAGCAGCCCGAAGACCGCGCCCCCCGCCACCGCGCTGATCAGGAACACCGGCAGGATGACGCGCGGCCCGTAGTGGTCGGCGGTGAACCGCCCGAGCGCCAGCAGGATCGTCATGTTCATCACCATGTGCAGCAGCGATCCGTGCAGGAACGCGTGGCTGACGAACATGGTGACCGGCTGCATCGCGTAGAGCGGCGCGTCGCCGTGTAGCAGACGCGACCAGAAGGCGCCGGCGATGAATACCCGGCCCCTGAGCGAGGGGTCGAAGATGATGCCGTTGTCGGCGAGGCTCAGGATCACCTCGATCAGCGCGATCACGCCGACCAGCGCCCAGAGCTCCGCCGGCAGCGGCCGGTAGCTCGACGGCGGGGACGGCTCGCTCACGCGCTCTCCGCCAGCAGGCTGGCGTTGCCGCCGGCGGCCGTCGTGTCGATGCAGAGGTGCCGCTCGACGACATAGCGCTCGGGCGCGACCAGCGTCGTCTCCAGCGGCACGATCGGCCCGCCGCGCCGGCTGAGCGCCCGCCGCAGCTCGCGCAGCCAGGCCTCGGGCCCGGCCGCCGCCACCAGCGCCAGCCCCGGCAGATCCTCGACGCTCGCCGGCTCGATCCGCCCGTCGATCGCCTTGACCGGCATCCGCGACAGCGCGGCCAGCGCCGCGGGCGCCCCGGCCGCGACCGCGAGCACGGCGTTGCCGGCGGCGAGCGCCTGCAGCGCCTGCGCCAGTACCGCCTCCGGCCCAGCGCCGAGGCACAGCACCTTGCCGCGCGGATGCAGGCTCAGCCGGTTGCTCTCGCCGGTCGGCCCGGGCAGGTCGCGCGGCTCCCACGGCAGCGCCACGGCCGCCGCCAGCGCCGCGCCAGCCGGCCCGGTGATCGAGCCCACCGCCGCCTTGAGCGCGGCGATCCGGTCGCCGCGCCCGGCCCAGGCGCGCGCATCGAGCGCGGCAAACGCGCGCGCCAGCGTCTCGGCCGGCACGAACGGCCCCGCCGGCTCCGCCGCCGCCACGGGCTCCGCGCGCCGCTGCAGCCGCGGCAGGTAGAACGGCCCGCCCGCCTTCGGCCCCGTCCCCGAAAGCCCCTCGCCGCCGAACGGCTGCGAGCCGACGATCGCCCCGATCTGGTTGCGGTTCACGTAGACGTTGCCGACCTTGAGCCGCGCCGTCACCTTCTCGACCCGGTCGTCGATCCGGCTGTGCAGCCCGCAGGTCAGCCCGAACCCGCGCGCATTGATCGCATCGACCACCCGCTCGAGGTCGCGCCCACGGAAGCTCGCGACATGCAGGACCGGCCCAAAGATCTCTCGGCCGACCGCCCCGATCCCGTCCACCTCGATCACCGACGGCGGCACGAACCGCCCGCCCTCCGGCACCGGCAGCGTCGCCAGCATGGTGCCCTTCGCCGCCTCGCCCGCGAGGTAGCCGCGGATCCCCTCCTCCGCCTCGACGTCGATCACCGGCCCGACGTCGGTCGAGGCCTCCCAGGGATCGCCGACGGTCAGCGACGCCATCGCCCCCTCGAGCATCTCCATCACCCGCGGCCGCGCCTCCTCCTGCACGTAGAGGACGCGCAGGGCCGAGCAGCGCTGCCCCGCCGACTGGAACGCCGAGGCGAGCACGTCCCGCACCACCTGCTCGGTCAGCGCCGTCGAATCGACGATCATCGCGTTCAGCCCGCCGGTCTCGGCGATCAGCACCGCGTCCGGCGCCGCATGCTCCGCCATCGCCCGGTGGATCGCCTGCGCCACCTCCGTCGAGCCGGTGAAGCAGACCCCGGCGATCCCCGGCGCCGCCGTCAGCGGCGCGCCCACGCCCTCGCCATCCCCCGGCAGCAGCTGCAGCGCCGCCCTCGGCACGCCCGCCTCCTGCAACAGCACGACCGCCAGCGCCGCGATCAGCGGAGTCTGCTCCGCGGGCTTCGCGATCACCGCGTTGCCGGCCCCGAGGCAGGCGGCCACCTGGCCGGTGAAGATCGCCAGCGGGAAGTTCCAGGGGCTGATGCAGACGAAGACACCGCGTGGCTCGCCCTGCGCCGCCTCCGCCGCGTCGGCATAATAGCGCAGGAAGTCGACCGCCTCGCGCACCTCCGAGATCGCGTCCGCCAGCGTCTTGCCCGCCTCGCGCTGCGCGAGCGCCACCAGCTCCGCCGCGCGCCGCTCGTACCGGTCGGCCGCCCCGCGCAGGATCGCCGCCCGCTCCGCCGCCGGCACCGCCGACCAGGCGCGGAAGCCGCCGGGCGCCGCCGCGAGCGCCGCCTCTACGTCGCGCGCCGACGCCTCGACGACCTCGCCGACGGTGTCGCGCTGGTTGCCCGGATTCATCACCGACCGCGGCTCCACGCCTTCGCCGAGGCCCTCGGCCAGCATCGGGCCGGCGCTCCACCGGTGGTGCCGCCAGCCATCGCGCTCGGCCACGAGATCCGCGACCGAGGCCGGCTCGTTGACGTTCCACCCCCGCGCATTCCGCCGCGGCGCGAAGAGCGCCTGCGGCCGCCGGATCCCCGGGTTGGCAACCGCCTCGCCGAGCCCCGCGACGGCCGCCAGCGGGTCGGCCGCGACCTCGGTCGCCGCGAGCCGCTTGTCGACGATCTGGTTCACGAAGGACGAGTTCGCCCCGTTCTCCAGGAGCCGCCGCACCAGGTACGCGAGCAGGTCCCGGTGCGCGCCGACCGGCGCATAGATCCGGCAGCGCGTCCCCTCCCGCGCGCGCACCGCCTCGTGCAGCGCCTCGCCCATCCCGTGCAGCCGCTGGAACTCGAACCCTTCCCGGTCGCCCGCGAGCTCCAGCACCGCCGCCACCGTATGCGCGTTGTGGGTCGCGAACTGCGGATAGATCCGCCCCCGCGCCTCCAACAGCTTCCGCGCGTTCGCGAGATAGCTCGCGTCTGTCGACGGCTTCCGCGTGAAGACCGGAAAGTCCGGCAGCCCCTTCTCCTGCGCCGCCTTGATTTCCGCGTCCCAGTAGGCGCCCTTGACCAGCCGCACCATCAGCCGCCGGTCGAGCCGTCGCGCCGTCGCGTCGAGCCAGTCGATCACCGCCCCGGCCCGCCGCCCGTAGGCCTGCACGACGACCCCGAACCCATCCCACCCGGCGAGCTCCGGCTCGTCCAGCAGCGCCTCGATCACGTCGAGCGACAGCTCCAGCCGCTCCGCCTCCTCGGCGTCGACGTTGAACCCGATCCCCGCCTTCGCTGCCGCCCGCGCCAGTTCCCGCGCCCGCGGAACCAGCTCCCGCATCACCGCGTCCCGGTGCGTCCACTCGTAGCGCGGATGGAGCGCCGACAGCTTCACCGAGATCCCCGGGCTCGCCGCGACGTCCCCGGTCGCCCGCGCCCCGATCGCCGCGATCGCCCGCGCGTAGGCCGCGGCATAGCGCAGCGCGTCCTCGTCGGTCCGCGCCGCCTCGCCGAGCATGTCGTAGGAGTGGGTATACCCCTTGCCCTCGAGCCCCCGCGCCCGCTCCATCGCGGCGCCGATCGTCTCGCCGAGGACGAACTGCCGCCCCATCAGCTTCATCGCCTGCCCGACCGCCGTCCGGACCACGGGCTCCCCCACCCGCCGGATCGCCGAGCGCAGCAAGGCCGCGGGCCCCGGGCTGTCGTCGAGCACGCGGCCCGTCAGCATCAGCCCCCAGGTCGCGGCATTGACCAGGCTCGACGTCGACCGCCCGAGATGCGCCCCCCAGTTCGACGGCTCGATCTTGTCCGCGATCAGCTCGTCGATCGTCTCCGCGTCCGGCACCCGAAGCAGCGCCTCCGCGAGGCACATCAGCCCGACCCCCTCGTCGGTCGAGAGCCCGTATTCGGCGAGGAAGGCCTCCATGACCGTCGGCTGCGCGCTCTCCCGCACCGCCTCGACCAGTTCCGCCGCCGTCGCGACGATCGCCCGCCGCCGTCCGGCGTCGAGCCCCGCCTTCGCGACGAGCCCACGCACCAGCGGACCTTCCTCGGCATAGGTCAGCCCGCGGATCGCGGTGCGGAGATCGGAGTCGGAGACATCAGCCATGGCAGCGATATATCCGTCACCCGGGGCGCATCCGCAACCACCCGCCGCGCCGCAGCCGCTGGCTGTTCCCCGGACCCGTCCCATGCTCTAGATGCCCGCGCATGCTCGCGCTCGCCGACGTCCGCAAATCCTACCCCACCGCCCAGGGCCCGCTGCCGGTCCTCGCCGGCGTCTCGCTGAAGCTTCGCCGAGGCCGCTCCCTCGCCCTCACCGGCGAATCCGGCAGCGGCAAGTCCACCCTCCTCCACCTGGTAGCCGGCCTCGACCGCCCCGACTCGGGCTCGATCCGCCTCGAGGGCCGCGACATCGCCGCCCTCCCCGACAGCCCCCGCTCCCGGATCCGCCGCAAGCAGATCGGCCTCGTCTTCCAGCAGTTCAACCTGATCCCGAGCCTCGATGTCGCCGCCAACCTCGGCTTCCAGGCCCGCCTCGCCCACCGCCTCGACCCGGCCTGGCAGGCCGAGCTGACCCGTCGCCTCGGCCTCGGCCCGCTCCTCGCCCGCTACCCCGAGGAGCTCTCCGGCGGGCAGCAGCAGCGCGTCGCGATCGGCCGCGCCCTCGCACCCCGCCCGCCCCTCATCCTCGCCGACGAGCCCACCGGCAGCCTGGACGAGGCGACCGGCGACACCGCCCTCGCCCTCCTCCTCTCGCTCGTCCGCGACAGCGGCGCGAGCCTCCTCCTCGTCACCCACAGCCCCCGCCTCGCCGCCCTCTGCGACGCCCGCCTCACGCTGCACGCCGGCCGTCTCGCATGATCCCCATCCTCGCCGCCCTCCTCGGCCATTGGCGCCGCCACCCGGTCGAGCTCCTGACGCTCGTCGCCGGCCTCGCCGTCGCCACCGCCCTCTGGAGCGGCGTCCAGGCGCTCAACGCCGAGGCCCGCGCCAGCTACGCCCGCGCCGAGGCCCTGCTCGGCGGCGGCGCCGTCACCACCGTCACCGGCCCCGGCGGCAGCGACGTCGCGCTCGCCGACTACGTCGCCCTGCGCCGCGCCGGCTGGAAGGTGTCGCCCGTCCTCGAAGGCGACCTCCGCCGCGGCGCCGACGTCCTCAGGATCGTGGGCCTCGACCCGCTGACCCTGCCGCCCGGCGCGGTCGCCCCCACGGCCGGCCCCGACACGCTGCGCGCCTTCCTGCTGCCGCCGCACCGCGCCCTCGCCGCGCCCGAGACCGTGGCGCGCCTCGCCGCCGCGACCGGCCTGCCGCCGCGCGAGGCCCGCGACGACCTCCCGCCCGACACGCTCGTCGTCGACATCGCCGTCGCCGCCGCGCTGCTCGACGCCCCGGACCGCCTGACCCGGCTGATCGCTCCCCCGGAGGCCGCCGGTCGCCCGCTCCCAGCCGCGCTGGCCGGCCGCCTCGCCGTCGACCCGCCTAACCCGCATGGCGACCTCGACCGGCTGACCGCGAGCTTCCACCTCAACCTCACCGCCTTCGGGGCGCTCAGCTTCGTCGTCGGCCTCTTCATCGCCCACGCCGCCGCCGGCCTCGCCTTCGAGCAGCGCCGCCCGACCTTCCGCACCTTGCGCGCCCTCGGCGTCCCGGCCTGCGGCCTCGCGGCCGCGCTCCTTGCGGAGACGCTCGCCCTCGCGCTCGCCGCCGGCGTCCTCGGCATCGCCGCCGGCCACGCCATCGCCGCCGCCCTCCTCCCCGACGTCGCCGCGAGCCTGCGCAGCCTCTACGGCGCCCGCGTCCCCGGCACCCTCAGCCTCGGTCCGGACTGGTGGGCCGCCGGCCTCGGCATGGCCGTGGCCGGGGCGCTGTCGGCCGCCAGTGCCGGCCTCTGGCGCGCGGCGACCCTGCCCGTCCTCGCTCCCGCCCAGCCCGAGGCCTGGCGCGCCGCCGAAGCCCGCGCCCGCCGCCGCCGCCTCGCCGCCGCCGCGCTCCTCGCGCTCGCGGCGCTCGCGGCCCTCGCCTTCGGCCGCGGTCTCGCCGCCGGCTTCACCCTGATGGGCGGGCTGCTCCTCGCCGCCGCCCTCGCGCTCCCAACGCTCCTCGCCGCCCTCCTCGCGGTCGCCGCCCGACGCGCGCGCGGCCCGATCGCGCAATGGTTCTGGGCCGACGCCCGCCAGACGCTCGGCGGCCTCTCGCTGGCGCTGATGGCGCTGCTCCTGGCCCTCGCGGTCAATATCGGGGTCGGGACGATGGTCGACAGCTTCCGCCGCACCTTCCTCGCCTACCTCGACCAGCGGCTCGCGTCGGAGCTCTACCTCGCCGGCCGCGACGACGCCCAGGCCGCCGCCATCGCGCGCTGGCTCGAGGCCCGCCCCGACGTCCGCGCCGTCCTGCCGCTCTGGAGCGCGCGCACCCGCTTCCGCGACTGGCCGGTCGAGCTCTACGGCTTCCGCGACCACGCGACCTACCGCGACGCCTGGCCGCTCCTCGCGGCCGCGCCCGGCGCCTGGGACCGGGTCGCCCGCGGCGAGGCCGTCCTCGTCTCCGAGCAGCTCGCCCGCCGCTTCGGCCTCCACCTCGGCGACGCGCTCGACCTGCCCGCCCCCTCCGGCCCGTGGCATGTCCCGGTCGCCGCGATCTACCCCGACTACGGCAACGCCGAGGGCCAGGTGATGCTGTCGCTCGACGCCCTCGCCGCGCGCTGGCCGGACCTCGACCACCGCCGCCTCGGCGTGCGCGCCGACCCTTCGGCCGTTCCCCGCCTCGCCGCCGACCTCCGCGCCGCCTTCCCGCTCGAGCGCGCCCAGGTCGTCGACCAGCGCGCGCTCAAGCAGGCCTCGCTGCGCGTCTTCGACAAGACCTTCGCCGTGACGCTCGCGCTCAACGCGCTGACCTTCGCCGTCGCCGGCGTCGCCCTCTTCACCAGCCTCCTGACGCTCGCCTCCGCGCGCCTCGCCCAACTCGCCCCGCTCTGGGCCCTCGGCGTCACCCGCCGCCGCCTCGTCGCCCTCGAGCTCGCGCGCGCCGTCGCCCTCGCGGCCCTCACCGCCGTCGCGGCACTGCCCCTCGGCCTCGCGCTCGCCTGGGTGCTCACCGACGTCGTCAACGTGCGCGCCTTCGGCTGGCGGCTGCCCATCCACCTCGCGCCCGGCCGGTGGGCCGCCCTCTTCCTCCTCGCCCTCGCCGTCGCCGCCCTCGCCGCGGCCTTGCCCGCCCTCCGGATGCGCCGGGCGACGCCCCTCGACCTGCTGCGGAGCTTCAGCAATGAGCGCTGACCCGCGGGCGGCAGGCCTGGCCGCCGCCCTTCTCCTCGCCCTCCTTCCGGCCGCCGCCGCTCCCCAGGGCTACGCCGGCCTCGACGCCCCGGCCGCGGGCTTCGCCCCGGTCACCGCCCCCGCCCTGCTGTCATTCCCGCGCGACCACGGCCCCCACCCCGATTTCCGCCTCGAATGGTGGTACGTGACCGCCAACCTCACCGGCCCCGACGGCACTGCCTACGGCGCGCAGTTCACGCTCTTCCGCCAGGCCACCGCCCCCGGCCCCGAGGCCCCCGGCTGGCAGAGCAACCAGATCTGGATGGGCCACGCCGCCGCCACCTCCGCCACCAGTCATCGCTTCGCCGAGACCTTCGCCCGCGGCGGCATCGGCCAGGCCGGTGCGGCCGCCGCCCCCTTCCACGCCTGGATCGACGCCTGGGACCTCGCCGCCACGCCGCCGCCGCCCGGGGCCGACGCCCTCGCCCGGCTTCGCCTGACCGCCGCCGGCGACGGCTTCGCCTACGACCTCGCCCTCGCCGCCGACACCCCCCCGGTCGCCGAAGGCGAAGCTGGCTACAGCGTCAAGTCGACCGCCGGCCAGGCCTCCTACTACTACAGCCAGCCCGGCTTCACCGTCACCGGCAGCCTGACCCTCGACGGCAGGCCGATCCCCGTCACCGGCCAGGCATGGCTCGACCGCGAATGGTCGAGCCAGCCGCTCGCGCCGGGCCAGCAGGGCTGGGACTGGTTCGCCCTCCACCTCGATTCGGGCGAGGCGCTGATGGCCTACCGCCTGCGCAGCCGCGACGCCCCGCCCTTTCTCGCCGCCACCTGGATCGACGCCACCGGCCGCCCCGAGCCCCTCCCGGCAAGCGCGATCACCGTGACCCCGGGCGCCACCGCCGAGGTCGCCGGCCGCAGGCTGCCGATCCGCTGGCACCTCGCCGTCCCATCCCGCGGCCTCGCCGTGGACACCGAGCCCCTGAACGCGCAGAGTTGGATGGGCACGACCTTCCCCTACTGGGAGGGGCCGATCCGCGTAACCGGCAGCCACGCCGGCCGCGGCTACCTGGAGATGACCGGCTACTGAGATGCGCAACGACATCGAGGAAAGCTTGAACGTCCTGGGCGAGCCACTGAAGCCCTGCTCGTTCGATCCCGTCACCGGCTTCTTCCGCGACGGCTGCTGCAACACCGGCCCCCAGGACCGCGGTCGCCACACCGTCTGCGTCCGGGTCACCGCCGAGTTCCTCGACTTCTCCCGTCGGCGCGGCAACGACCTCTCGACGCCGCGCCCGGAATTCGGCTTCTCCGGCCTCACCCCCGGCGACCGCTGGTGCCTCTGCGCGGACCGCTGGCGGGAAGCCTGGGAGGCCGGGCTCGCGCCCAAGGTGATCCTCGCCAGCACCCACCGATCGGTGCTCGACAGCATCCCGTTCGCGGTGCTGCAGGCGCACGCCATGCCCGGACGCACGCCCCTCCGCCACTGAGGGTCTTCCGAGGCCCCAAGTCATCCCGAACGGTGCAGCACCCGCTCTTGCTCTTCGCCCAAGGCTGCAACGCTCGGGGGCCGACGGTCGGCGCCGACCAGCCTGACTCATCCGTAGCCGGGATCAGGCTCCGCGCTGGTCGGCGTAGCGGCGCAGCACGGCGCGGACCCGCGGGTCACCGGCCAGCCGCTCCGGATTCCAGAGCCGCAGCGCGTCCTTCGAGGACAGCCGCTCCCCCGTCGCTTCCTGGACGATCTCGGCCAGACAAGGGCCGCGCATCGGGTCCATGCCGCGGGCGATCAGCCGCTCGTTGATACGGGCATCGGTGGCGAGGACAACGATGGTTCGATCCTGCATCCGGCTCCTCCCAGGGGCTTCTTGGCGTCCGATGCACGAAGCATAGCTCAACTTCCGGTTCAGGAATAGGGTTTGGTTGTCGCAGCCGCTCCCCGGCCGAAAGCCGCCTCCGGCACCCGTCGCACCCCCTGCCCGCCGCCTCACCGTCCGCCGGAAACCGCGGCCGCCAGCCGCCGATCAGGCACGCGGGCACGGGGCCCACGAGCCGCAACTCCCCTTCCTGGCGCGAGAATCCCGCAAGCCGTCCCTTCCCGCCGACCGCCATTGCGAGCCCGCGCCGCGCGCCCCCCGCCAGCCAGCCGGATACCGCAATCACAACCCCGGAGACCGCGCACCACCCGCCCGTGCATCGTGGCCGAGCGCCCGGAAGCGAATCACTCACGGCCGGCCAAACCGCCTCTGGGCCTCTCTCTCGGCAACAACCGACTCTTCATGATCCATCTGCGACACAAAACGGGCCCGGCCCGGCGCGTCATGCGCTGCCCGCCCGCACGCCCGATCCACTGCCCCCGACGCCGCGATCTCTCGCCGAGCGTCGTTCACCATCACCGGCGACCGAGCCCAGGCACGGCCGCTCTCCACTCCCTGGCGCGACGCCCGCGGGCCGCGCGCCGGCATCCCGGCACCGCCGCGGCGCCGCACCCGACCGCCGCAGTCTTGGACGGGCAACGCCACCCCGGACCGTTCGTTCCAGCACCCTCGCTTGTCGGCCTCGCCACGACCCCGCCCGGCGGCGGCCCCGCCCCGCACGTCCGCAAAACTCGCAATGCGAGCATACGGACGCTAGCACCAGCCGCCGCGCAGCCCTCCGGGGTACCGCCGGCCGGCGCCGCTTGCGACCATCTCCCGCGCCACCCGCTGCCCGCCGAGCCGCATGTCGACCAGCGTCCGCCCGTAGCGGTCGCGGCCGAGGAACGCGACCTCGGTCCGGGTCGCGTTCCCCACCCGCGTGCCGAGAATCCGGGTCGCCCGGACCGCCGCATCGCGCTCCGCCGTGCAGCGCGGCGAGTAGAGCTCGGGCGCATCGTAGCCGACGATCCTCGCCCGCACCGCCCGGCGCCCCGGACAGGCGAGATCGACGGTGTCGCCGTCGAGCACCCGGACGACCCGGCAATCCGGCCTCATCGCCCGCCGCCCCGACCGCCAGTCGTCGACGGCCGGCGCCAGCACCGCATGGCCGCCGGCAATCGCGATGAATCCCAGGAACCAGAACACCCCCGGCCGCACCTCCGCGCGCAGCCAGCGCCGAAGCCACCAACCCGGCCGACGCCGCCTCGGCGGGCGCAGATCACAGGACCCACGGATCGTCGTATCCTCCGGCCAGTGCCGGCACCCTGCGCGCCCCGGGGCTAACGCCCGGCTAACGCGCCTTGCTCAGGCCCGGCCGGCCCGCCACGCCCAGCGCCGGCCGTCCCAGGTCAGCCCGGTCGCCGACAAGGGCGGCACGTCGATGCGCCAGAAAGCCTCGGGCGGCGGCGTCAGCACGTGGACCAAGGCGGCGCGGATCACCGCCGCATGGGTGACCGCGACGATCGCGCCGCGCCGCTGCACAATCGCGTCGAGCCACCCGCCGACGCGGGCGACGAGATCGCCGATCGACTCGCCGCCGTGCGGCCGCGCCGACGGATCGCGCAGGAAGGCCGCCATGGCCTCCGGCTCCCGCACCGCGAGCGCCGCCATGGCCTGCCCCGCCCAGCGCCCATGGTCGCAGTCGCGGAGCGCCGGCTCGACGACCGCAGCGAGGCCCATCGCCTCCGCCGTCTGCCGCGCCCGCAGCGCCGGGCTGGCGAACGCGGGCGCGGCCGCCCACCCTCCGGCCAGCGCCCGCGCCGCCTCGAGCGCCCGCGGCTCCAGTGGCTCGTCGAGGGGAAAGGCGGCCCCGCGGTTGGCGGCGGTCGCGCCGTGGCAGACCAGCGTCAGCCGCAACATGCCGGCCGGAAGCGCATCCGGCCGGCGCGCACTCAGACCACCGCCGCGTCGAGCCGCGCGCCGGGCTCGCGGAGCGCGACCCGGTGGCTCAGCAGGCCGAAGCCGACGCCAATCCCCGCCCAGAGGATCGCCTGCCCGCCCAGCGAGGCAATGCGGAACGACCAGAGCGTCGTCGCCGGGAAAGTCTCCGGCACCTCGTGGATACCCGGCAGCAGCAGCCCGACGACGACCATGCCGGCGATATACGCCACTCCCGCCCAGAGCGACGCGTTCCACCGGCCCTGGCGCGGGACGAGCCGGCCGCGCAGCACCATCGCCGCGATCATGCCGGCGAGCGACAGCGCCAGCATCGCCACGTAGAGGCTGGTGCGCATCCCGATCGTTTCCGGGCTGCCGACCGCCGGCGGGTTCGGCGGATACTTGAAGAACGGCACCAGATAGAGCGCGACGAACCCCGCCGCCGCCACCAGCGCCGCCGTGCCACGAGGCCCGAGCCCCTCCCAGCGCCCGTAAACGAAGGCGAAGGCCAGCGCGAAAAGCCCGCCGAGGGCGGCGCCGTACACGACCACCGCGGTCAGGAGCCCGATCCCCGCCTGGGTCGGGCGGCTGACCAGCTCCTCCTCGCCGTGGTCGTGGCCGGCCGCCTCGCTCCCGGCCGCATGGTCGTGACCCGCCGCGGCAGCCCCGGCTTCCTCGAAGGCGATGGCGCGATCGACGCTGGGCTCGCCCATGACCCGCAGGAAGGCGAAGCACAGAAGGCCGGCAGCAAGCCCGACCAGCATGCCGCGCAGCAGCAGATTCCCCATGTCCTGGCCCTCAGTGGCAGGGGAAGCCGAGCAGGTGCCGCCCGTCGTGCACGAACTCGTGCACGTACTTCCCGCTGACGATCGACGTCGCGCCTTCCTCGGCACCGACGAAGTAGATGGCGATCAGGAGCAGCAGGCCGCCGAAGACGGCCCAGGGGACGATCTCCTCGATCGGCACGGCCGGCGGGCGAAAGCCCTCCGCGCCTGTCAGAACGTCGGTCATGCACGTGCCTCCTTGGGATCTCGCGTCCCGGTGAAGTGCTCAGCGCGAAGGAAGGTCTGACTTACGGCCCGCCCGAGAGCCGATCACAGCGGCGCGACCGCGCGGATTCTCACCGGCTTCCACCCCTCGCGGTTGCGAACGGTGGGCCACGGACGCCGCCAAGTCAAGACGCGCTCTTCAGGTCGTCCCACGCCCCCAGGGGATAGCTCGAAGCGGCGTGGGATCGCGGCACGCGCGGCGCGAGCCCGCGTCGACCGCCGTTCGAGTCGGCTGCGGACGCGCCGCCGAAGCTGCCGCGCCGGGACGCCTGAAGGGCTGGAGATGTCGCGCCGAGCGGCCAACTATGAACATTGCGCTAATCTTCCCGAGAAACTTCTCTATATGAGAGCTCTGCAGAAGTCTTCCGGTCGTGGCCTGGGCCCCCCAATGCCCCCGGACAACGGTTGAAATCCGGTTAATGCTCGGGCCCTGAATCCAGTGATTTCAATGGCTTGACCTAGGTGCTCGACCCCGAGCACCCCCCCGGGCAAAGCGGCGCTTCGTTCGTGGCCCGGCCTTTCGCAGAGGTCTCTATATTTCATACGCTTGAGTTTTGTGCGCGACTTGCGCACCCATGCCGGGACAGCTCGGGGCAACTTCGAGTGCGGCACCCGCGAAGGCTGCTCGCCGCCCTTTCTCCGCGAAGCCCGCAACCGTTCGAGCGATTGCCCTGTTCAGGTCGTCTCCGGCCGCGGCGCCGGGCGGCGCTCCGGCAACAGCTGCATGACCATCCCGACCAGCAAGAGCCAGATGCTCGCGGCCAGGAGCCCGAGCTTCACCAGGCCCGGCGGGTCGAAATAGTCCCAGACCGACCAGGCGCCGAAGACCACCCAAAGCAGGCAGACCGAAAGGTTGACCCGCCGCCAGCGCACCGTCCGCACCGGGTGGATGAACTTGAGCCAGGTGAACTGGCCGAGCCCGAGCAGCAGGATCAGCGCGCCCGTCGCCCATGGCGGCGGCCCGAAGGTCAGGAAGACCAGCAACGGCATCTGCCAGACCGCCGGGAAGCCGACGAAGCAGTTGTCCTCAGCCTTCATCCGCACGTCGGCGAAGTAGACGACCCCGGTCAGCGCGATGAAGAGCGCCGCGACCAGCCCCCAGGGCCACGGCAGGAGCGGCGCATAGATGAGCGCATAGGCCGGGATGAAGACATAGGTCAGGTAGTCGACGACCAGATCGAGGATCACCCCGTCCCAGTTGGGTGCGTTCTTCTTGATGTCGACCCGCCGCGCCAGCGGCCCGTCGAGCCCGTCGACGATCAGCGCCAGCACCAGCCAGCCGAACATCTGCCGCCAGTTGCCGCGGGTCGCGGCGACCAGCGCCATCAGCGCCAGCGCCGCCCCGGAGCCGGTCAGAAGGTGCACCGAGAACGCCAGCGGCTTGGTCTTCATCCCCCCGACATACGGCCAAAGCCCCGCGCGCGGAACCCCGATCTTGGGGCTTTTCGCGCACTTGCCGCGGTGGCTGGCCCGTGCCAGCATCCCGGCCGATGGACCCGCGGGAAGACGTGCGCTGGAAGCTCTGGGCCGAGGCCTTCCGGCTGTGGCTGCCGGTGGTCATCTCGCTCTGCGCCATCTCGCTGACCGTCTTCCAGGCGATGTCGACGCGCCGCCACGCCCGGATCAGCGTGCAGCCGCGCCTCGACTGGTCGATCGACGCCGGCCTGAACGGCGAGGTCACCTACGGCCTCGTCAACGACGGCCTCGGTCCCGCGATCCTGAAGAACCTCGACCTTCGCCTCGACGGCACCCACGTCGGCCCCGACGGCCCGGCGACCTGCACCGAGATCGACCGCCGCCTCGGCCGCGACCCCGGCCAGTGGCGCACCGCCTGCTTCGACATGGAGGGCGACTTCGTCATCCGCGCCGGCGACAGGGTCGTCGTCTACTCGAGCCAGCGCGCCCCCGGCGCCGCCGGCCTCGACCACCCGCTGGGCCCCGAGGAGTACCTGCGGCTGACCGCCTCGGGCACCTACTGCTCGTTCTACGACGAGTGCTGGCAGCTCGACGCCAAGTAGCCTTGCCGCCCGCGCGCCGCTGCCGCATCCTGCCGCCGACCCACGGGAGCCGCCCCCATGCGAACCGCCCTCCTCGCCCTCGCCCTCCTCGCGGCTCCGGCCGCCGCCGCCGACCTGCCCGACCTCGGCGGCCGCGAGGTGACGGTCGCGGTCGAGAACGCCTACCCGCCGCTGCAGTTCGTCGACGCCAAGGGCGCCGCCATCGGCTGGGAGTACGATGCCGTCGCCGAGATGGGAAAGCGGCTGAACTTCAAGCCGGTCTTCTCGACCATGAGCTGGGACGCGATGATCCCGGCCGTCTCCGAGGGCCAGGCCGACATGGGCATGGACGGCATCACGATCCGCGACGACCGCAAGGAAAAGGTCGACTTCTCCGCCCCCTACATGCGCTCGGAGATGTTCATGCTGGTCCGCGCGAACGAGGACCGCTTCAAGGACGAGTCGAGCTTCCACCAGCACGACGACCTGCTCGTCGGCGCCCAGCCCGGCACGACGCCCTTCTACGTCGCCGTCTACGACCTCCTCGACGGCAACGAGTCGAACCCGCGCGTAAAGCTCTTCGAGACCTTCGGCGCCAGCCTGCAGGCGCTCGCCGCCGGCGACGTCGACGTCGTCCTGACCGACGGGACCTCCGGCAAGGGCTACGTCAAGGCCCACCCCGACCAGTTCAAGCTCGTGGGCGAGCCGATGGGCGCCGAGGACTTCGGCTTCATCTTCCCCAAGGGCTCCGACCTCGTCGCCCCCATCGATGCCGCCATCGCCGCCATGAAGGCCGACGGCACCCTCGACGCCCTCGATACCCGCTGGTTTCTTGACTACCGGATGAACCAGTAGGCCCGGGCTTGGCCATCCTGCCGGGCCGCGCACCCGACCGCGACTTCCCCTGGTGGCTCGTCGCCGCCGGCCTCATCGGCGCCGGCATCCTCGCCGCGATCCTGCTCGACCCAACCTACGGAAAAATCCTCGCGACCCTCTCGAAGGGCATCGGCGTCACCGTCTACGTGACCGTGATCGCCTTCGCCCTCGCCTCCGCCCTCGGCCTCGCCCTCGCCGTCTGTGTCCTCTCCGGCTCGGTCGCGCTGCGCCAGTCCGCCCGCTTCTACATCGAGATCGTCCGCGGCATCCCGATGCTGGTTCTCCTTTTCTACATCGCCTTCGTCGCCGTCCCGGCGCTCGTCGCCGGCTGGAACGCCTTCGGCCTCGCCACGCTCGCCACCCGCGACGTGCCGCTGGTCTGGCGTGCCATCCTCGCCCTCGCCCTCGGCTACGCCGCCTTCGTCGCCGAGGTCTTCCGCGCCGGCATCCAGTCCGTGGACCCAGGCCAGGTCGAGGCCGCGAAAGCCCTCGGCCTCACCGCCTGGCAGCGCTTCCGCCTCGTCGTCATGCCGCAGGCGCTCCGGACAATCCTGCCACCCCTCGGCAACGACTTCATCGCCATGATCAAGGACAGCGCGCTCGTCTCCGTCCTCGGCGTCGCCGACATCACCCAGCTCGGCAAGGTCTACGCCGCCGGCTCCTTCCGCTACTTCGAGACCTATAACGTCGTGACCTTCCTCTACCTCCTCATGACCGTCGGCCTCTCCCTCGCCCTCCGCACGCTGGAACGCCGCCTTCGCACCCGCCACCAGCGCTGACCCCTGCCGATCATGGCGCGATCTGCCATATTTAGCCATCGGAGGATCCAACCATGCCCAATGTAGGCCCGACCCCCCAGATGCAGGAATACGCCGAGCGCGAGGTCGCCTCCGGCGCCTTCGCCAACATGAGCGAGGTCGTCCGCGCCGGCATGCGCCTCCTGATGGCACAGCGCGGCGCCGCCGCGCTGCAGCGGCTTCGCCTCGAGCTCGATCCCGCCCTCGATGAACTCGAGGCAGGCGGCGGCCGATCCTTCGATCCTCGCGCCTACGAGCCCGACGCGTTCAAGTAAGGAATGCCGTATCGCCTGTCGTCCCTCGCCGAGGCCGACCTCGACGACATCCGCGCCTTCAGCCTCGAACGATGGGCGCAAGAACAATGGCAGTCCTACTACCGCAACCTGGCACTCGCATTCGGGCGGATCGCCGAAAATCCCGCAGTCGGGCGCAGGCGCGACGTGCTACGGCCCGGGCTGCGCTCGCTCCCTTGCGGCTCCCACATCATCTTCTACGGGCTTCGGGCCAGGAACAGAGCGGCGTCGTCGGCATCGCGCGCATCCTGCACCAAAGGCAAAGCGCCGAAGCCCTTCGCGCTGCCGACCGGAGTTCCAGCCAACCGTTCCCCTTCCCCGCCGCCTTCTCCTTCGCCCGCCGCGCCAGCGGGTTCGGCTCGGCCTTCGCCACCGGTGCAGCGTGTTGCGGTCGTGGTGCTCGAAGGGCTCGGGCCACCCCTTCACCGTCAGCATCGTCTTCAGGGTAACCATCCGGCGAGGCTTTCAGTTACCCACAATTGAGGCAAGTTTGGTATTGAAGCCGCTGAATCGGCCGTGATTCCTTGTCTGGCACCTACAACAAGCGAGCAGGTGCGAGGCGATGGGGAGCTGGGTGGAGGAGGAGACGGCGGCTTGCGGGCTGGGCGATGCCCGGCTGAACCGGCGGCTGGGCGCCATGCTGGCGGCGATGGGGGAGAGGCCGGGCAAATCGCTGCCGACGGCGTTTCAGGACTGGGCGAACACCAAGGCCGCCTATCGCTTCTTCTCGAACGAGAAGGTGAGCGAGGACAGGATACTGGCCGGCCACTTCCAGGCCTCCGCCCTGCGCGTCCAGGCCATCGACGGAGCGCTGCGTCCACATCGGCGATCGCGAGAGCGACATCTACGAGCTCTTCTGCCTGGCGCAGGACCTGGGGACGAACTTCCTGGTCCGCACCTGCGTCGATCGCCTGGCCGAAGACGGAGGCACCACCATCGCCCAGGTGATGCGGGACGCGCCAACCAGCGGCATGCACCGGATCCGGTTTCGCGATGCATCGGGCCAGGAACAGGAGGCGACCCTCGCGGTGAAGTTCGCGACGATGCTCGTCCGGCCGCCGATCGGAAAGCAGAAGCTCCATGCCCGTCAGACGCTTCAGGTCATCCATGCCGAGGAGATCGATCCGCCGGCGGATCGGCGGCCGGTGTTCTGGAAGCTGATCACCAACCTCGCGGTCGCAACCCATGCCGACGCGGTCCACAAGCTCGGCTGGTACGCCCGGCGCTGGAGCATCGAGACCTTCTTCAAGACCCTCAAGTCCGGCTGCCGCGTCGAGGAGGTCCGGCTCACCACCGCCGATCGCCTCGCCAACTGCATCGCGCTCTGCTGCGTCGTCGCCTGGCGCATCCACTGGATGACCATGCTCCGGCGCAGCGATCCGGACGCCACCCCGGCCGCGGTCTTCACCGACCTGGAGATCGAGTTCCTCGATGCCTCCTGCCCCGAAGCCGGGCACGCCGGCGAACGTACCCTCGACTTCTACATGATCTGCGTCGCCCGCCTCGGAGGCTACCTCGCCCGCCGCCACGATGCGCCGCCAGGCCAGACAGTCATATGGCGCGGCTTCTCACGTCTCGCCGATCTCGTGGAAGGCTTCGCAACACGAAAAGGGCAAAAACCTATGGGTAACTGAAAGACTCACCGGAGGCTTACCCGCTCGTCTCGCCGGCGACCGGCGGAGCCTCTGGTACCTCTCGACCGGCGTCGGCAAGGACCGCTTCGAGGACACTCTCGCGCTCTTCGCCGCGAGGCGGAGCCGGACGCGACCGGGTCACGTCCTCGTGCTCGACGGCGCCGGCTGGCACACCGAGCCGCTCACCCTAATAGCCCCCGTCCTGAGCTTCGGGATGCGCATGTTCAGCTGGCCGAGCCGGGTATCGAGCGTCCGGTCGCGATAGCCGTTGCGCCAGGTCGACCGCTCGCCGCTGCGCTCGTACCGCCGGCGCCGATCATCCCCTCTACGTCCGCCTCCATCAGGATCTGCAGCACCGTCTCGGCGAGGCTGCGCAGAAAATTCCCGTCGTCGGCTTTTGAAGCGCCTCGATCAGCGCCATTCTGTCGTCGGCCATCGCGTCCTCGTGGGCTCGGGTTGAAGTCAGCAAACTCCACATTAGCCGCACACCCCGATGGCCACCTCGCCTACACAGGATTCTTCACCATCTCCGTGGACGCTAACCCGGCGCGCTACCCCCCGCAACTTGGCGGGGGAAGCTATGGTGTACACCGGTGATGGTCATGCACCTATACCGCTCCCTTAGTCCGATCGTCCGATCGGCCGTCGGCGCAGTTCACCACCCCAGCACCGCGCAGCATCCTGGGCATACATGCGTGCAACACCGCAAACTGCAACCAACTCAAAATACTGTATTTGCTTGCTAAATCGAAACGCAATGTCCAGTCCATCATGGGGGCGACGGAGAGTCTATGTGCCCGATATCTTGTCATCTTACGTACATCATCAGACCGGTCCGGATGGCTGCCCTTGGGCCACAACGCGCCCCTATATCCGGCAATCCGACCCTCTGCGACCACTCATTGCACACACTGAACGCGCGCGATGGCTACGAAGCAAGCTTCCCTCTGGCGCCTACGACGTCCAGATCCGGTGTAAAGTCCCCGGCAAGCGGTCCGGTGGTGCGTCCCATCTTCTCCGCGGCCCCACGCGAGGTTAGTCTCGGAAGATCGCTGAAAGGGCCCGACACGGTGCGGCTGCTTCTTCTCGAGGACGACGCCGACGTCGCCGAGGCGATCGCCGCCTCTTTCCTTCGGCGCGGCGATGCCATCGATCGCGTCACCACCGTGGCTGCGGCCGAGGACGTGCTCGCGGTCAACGACTACGACGTGGCCGTCCTCGACATAAACCTGCCCGACGGCCGCGGGACGGAAGTGCTCCGCGCTCTCCGCCGGCGGGGGCGCTTGATGCCGGTGCTGATGCTCACCGCTCGCATGGACATCGACGACCGGGTCGGGGCGCTCGACCTCGGGGCCGACGACTACCTCGTGAAGCCCTTCGACCTGCGCGAGCTGCACGCACGCATTCGCGCGCTCGGGCGGCGGCAGGGGGAGGATCGCAGCGGTGTGGTGCAGTTCGGGCGCCTGGCACTCGATACAGCGGGGCAGGTGGCGCGCTGCGACGGCACGCCGCTCTCGCTGACCCGCCGCGAGTTCAGCTTGCTCGAGGCGCTGATGGCGAACCGGACGCGGATCATGCCGAAGGAGCGACTGTTCGACCGGATGTTCACCATGGACGAGGAGGAGGTCGGGCTGAACGCGATCGAGACCTATGTCGCCCGCCTCCGCCGCAAGCTCGAGGGGAGCGGCGTCGGCATCCGCACGCTGCGGGGGCTCGGCTATCAATTGGTGCGGTCCGAGTGAGCGGCGGGCCGACCGGTCCCCGCGATGCAGCACCTCGTCGGGGTCCGACCGGTCGGAGCGGCAGGGGCTCGTCGGCGGGGCCCGCGGGCGGTGGATCTCGCGCCCCAGGCCGTCACGGGACGCCGGGCGGGGTGAAGGTATCGCGCCAGCGGGCGAGAAACTGCGCCCGTTTCCGGGCGTCGAGGCCGAGGAGGAGCCGGGGCGAGAGCGGGATCGGCCGGTAGAGCGACGCGGCCTCCGCCTCGGGCGCGTCCTCCTCGTCGAACGGGAAGAGCAGATGGGCGCCGGCGAGCGCCGCGCGGCCCGGGGGCGAGAGCATGAAGTCGACGAGGAGGCCGGCGGCAGTGGGGTTCGCCGCGCCCTTCGGGATCATCGCGGCGCGGCGGAGGACGAGGGTGTAGTCCTCGGGAGCCACCACCGCGATGCGCGGATCCTCGGCGGCGCGGGCGAGGGCGTAGGAGCCGAGGACGTTGTAGGCGACGAGGTAGCGGCCCTGGGCGACGCCGTCGATGATCTCGGCCGAGCAGCAGGTGGCGACGGCGCCTGAGCGGGCGAAGGCCTCGATCAGGCTTCCGAAGGTCGTCGCCTGCTCGGCGTCGGCGAAGGCGAAGAGGTAGCCGAGGCCGGAGTCCTCGACGTCGTAGGTCGCGACCTTGCCGGCGTAGCGGCTGCCGGCGGGGCGCAGCAGGTCGATGAGGTCGAAGCGCGAGCGGGGCGCCTCGGAAGCCGGTACCAGCGCGCGGTTGTAGACGATCACCGCCGGCTCCTCGGTGATGCCGAAGACCTCGTCGCGCCAGCGTGCGTCGGCGGGGAGAGCGGCGGTCAGGAGCGAGCGGTGCGGCTGGGCACAGCCGTCATTGACGAGCTTGACCTGCAGGTCGGCGGCCGAGCTGACCACGAGGTCGGCCGCGGGGGCCTCGCCGCGGCAGGCGGCGGCGGTTCGGTCGTAAAGGTCGTTGGAGCCCCATTGCTCGTAGGCGACGGCGACCTCCGGCGTGGCCGCGACGAAGGCCTCGAGCAGCGGCGCGAACTGCGCAACGTCGGTGGTGCCGAGGACGGTGATCTCGCTCGCCGCCCCCTCCGAACCGAAGCGCGCCACCACCTCGGGCGCGGGCTGCGCCGCAGCGGCGCCGGCGAGAAGCGCGAAGGCGGCGACCAGGCGGATCACGCCGGCAGCACCAGCGCGCCCTCGAAGGTGCCGCCGGGCGTGCGGCCGAAGCGGAGCGATCCGCGGTGGGCGGCGGCGACGGCCGAGACGATGGCGAGGCCGATGCCGGCGCTCTCGCCGGTGACGCCGCCGGTCCGATCGAAGCGCGCGCCGGCACCCTCCCAGAGTGCCTCGGGCATGCCGGAGCCGCGGTCCTCGACCGACAGGACGACCGTCGGGCCCTCGCGCCGCACCCCGAGGGTGACCGGCTCCGCGCCGTGGCGCAGCGCGTTCGTCACCAGGTTCTTGCCGGCCTCGGCGAGCGACAGCGCATCGCCGCGGCAGACGAGGGGATCCTCGGGCAGGTCGAGGCGAAGGTCGCAGTCGGTGTCGATCTCCTCGACGATGCGGATCGCGACATTGCGCAGATCGATCTTCTCGTGGGGCGCCGAATCGGCGCGGTGGATGACGAGGGCGTGGTTGAGCAGCTGGTCGGTCAGCCGGCCGAGGCCGATGGCGCGCGCGTGGATGCGGTCGACGATGGCGCGCTGGCGATCGGGCTCGGGCTCGTCGGCGGCGAGCTCGGCCTGGGCGCGCAGCGCGGCGACGGGCGTGCGGAGCTGGTGCGAGGCATCGGCGATCAGGTTGCGCATGATCTCGAACTGGCGGGCCTGGCGCGCCATGAAGCGGTTGAGCGTGGCGACGAGGGCCCCGATCTCGCGCGGGACGGCGACGTCGAGCGGCGTCAGGTCACGCGGCTCGCGGGCGGCGAGACCCGCCTCGATGCGGCGAAGCGGGGCGAGCGCCGAGCGGATGGCGAAGGCGGCGAGGCCGGCGGTGAGGAGCGCGAGCAGCCCGACGAGGAGCAGCGCGCTGCGGGTGATCTCGCGGGCGAGCGCGTCGCGCGCGCGGGTGGTCTGGCCGACGACGACCTCGACGGCGCCGGTGAAGTCGCGCTCGGCGAAGGGGCGGCTGACATTGACCAGCCGCATCTCCTCGCCGGCGGAGCGGCCGTTCGAAAAGCCGGCCGGGCTGGCGGCCAGGCCGGGATAGCCGGTGACGAGGCTGCCCCCGGGAGCGATCACCGCATAGGCCAGACGGTCGTCCGGCGCGAGCGCCAGGAGCTCGAAGGCCGAGGCGGGGATGTCGACGTCGACCTGCCCGTCGCGGACGCTGACCGATCCGGCGATCTGGTCGGCAGCGCCGAGCAGCAGCCGGTCGTAGGCGCGCTGCGCCGCCTGCCGACCGTAGGCGAAGGCCGCGAGCGCCACCGCGCCGCCGGCGACGAGAAGCACCAACGCGACGGCGAGCGTGAGCCGGCGCGCCAGCGACGCGCTCCCTCCGATGCCGCCCGTTGCCTCTGCCTTCACTCGCCATCTCCTGCCGCCGCAGGAGAATAGCGGGCCCGGCGCCGTCTGTCAGGCAGGCGCCAGCTTCGCATGGTGAATCGCTCTTCAAATCAACCGGCACCCGCGCAAAGATGCGGGCAGCCCACGGAGGAAGAGACATGAAACGACTGGCCCTTGCCGCTCTCCTTTTCGCCTCGGTGCCCGCCTGGGCCGCCGACTACTCGATCCTCGCGCCGGCGGCGCCGGGCGGCGGCTGGGACCAGACCGCCCGCACCATGCAGAACCTGATGCAGAAGGAAGGCATCTCCGGCAACGTCCAGGTGACCAACGTCCCCGGCGCCGGCGGCACCATCGGCCTCGCCCAGTTCGTCAACCAGGCCAAGGGCAGCCCGGACGACCTGATCGTCGGCGGCTACGTCATGGTCGGCGCGATCCTGACCAATCACTCGCCCGTCGATCTCTCGATGGTCACGCCGATCGCGCGCCTGACCGGCGAACAGGAGGCGATCGTCGTCCCGGCGGCGAGCGACATCAAGACGATGGCCGACCTCGTCGCCAAGCTGAAGGCCGATCCGGGCTCGGTCGCCTGGGGCGGCGGCTCGGCCGGCGGCACCGACCACATCCTCGCCGGGCTCGTCGCCAAGGCGGCGGGCGTCGACCCGACCAAGGTCAACTACATCGCCTTCTCGGGCGGCGGCGAGGCGCTGGCGGCGATCCTCGGCAACCAGGTGACGGCCGGCATCTCCGGCGTGGGCGAGTTCGAGAGCCAGATCGAGGCGGGCACCCTGCGCGCGCTCGCGGTCTCCGGCGACGAGCGGGTCGAGGGCCTCGACGTGCCCACGCTGAAGGAGCAGGGCCTCGACGTGGCGCTCGAGAACTGGCGCATGGTGGCGGCAGGCCCCGGCGTCACCGCGGAGCAGAAGGCGGCGATCACCGCCGACGTCGAGAAGCTCGCCACCTCCGACGCCTGGAAGCAGGAGCTCGCCACCCGCGGCTGGGACGACCGCTTCCTCGCCGGCGACGAGTTCGACAAGCAGCTCGCCGCCGACATCGAGTCGACCAAGGCCATCCTCACCGAGATCGGGCTGGTGCAATGACCACGCCGGCCCTGAGCGAGCGCCGCCCCGACCGGGCGGCGCTGGTCATCGCCGCGCTGCTCGCGCTCCTCGCCGCAGTGGTCTTCTGGCAGACGAAGTCGATGCCGATGTCGGGCCAGTACGCCAAGGTCGGCCCGACGACGGCGCCCTATGCCATGTCGGCCTTCCTCGCCCTCCTCGCGGTCGGGCACGTGTTCATGGCCTTTCGCCACGGCCTGCCGCCGCGCGAGGCGGACCGGCCCGGGCCGATGCTCTGGATCATCGGCGGGCTCGTCCTCCAGCTCCTGCTCCTGAAGCCGCTCGGCTTCTCGGTCGCCACTGGCCTCCTCTTCGCGCTGACGGCCAGGGGCTTCGGCAAGGGGCCGCTCTGGATGACGGTGCCGATCGGGATCGTCGCCAGCCTGGTGATCTGGCTGATCTTCGCCGGCCTCCTGAAGCTCTCGCTGCCCGCCGGGCCGCTCGAGCACCTGTTCTTCTGACGGGGAGCCTCGCCCATGGATACCTTCGGCCTGCTCGCCCACGGTCTTGCCGGCGCGCTCCAGCCGGTGAACCTGCTCTACGCACTGATCGGCGTCACGCTCGGGACGGCCGTGGGCGTCCTGCCCGGCATCGGGCCGGCGCTGACGGTGGCGCTGCTCCTGCCGGTCACCTACCAGTTCGACCCGACGGCCTCGCTGATCATGTTCGCCGGCATCTACTACGGCGGCATGTACGGCGGATCGACGACGTCGATCCTGCTCAACACGCCCGGCGAGAGCGCCTCGATCGTCACCGCGCTCGAGGGCAACAAGATGGCGCGCAAGGGGCGCGGCGGGCCTGCGCTCGCCACGGCCGCGATCGGCTCCTTCGTCGCGGGCCTGATCGCGACGATCGGCCTCGCCTTCATCAGTCCGTGGATGGTCAAGTTCGCGCTCTCGCTCGGACCGGCCGACTATTTCGCGCTGATGGTGCTCGCGTTCGTCACCGTGTCGGCCGCCTTCGGCGACTCGGCGCTGCGCGGGCTGACGGCGCTGGCGCTCGGGCTGACCCTCGGCCTCGTCGGCATCGACCTGCAGACCGGCCAGGCGAGGCTCTCCTTCGGCATCCCCGACCTCCTCGACGGCATCGAGGTCACGACGCTCGCCGTCGCGCTCTTCGCCATCGGCGAGGCGCTGAAGGTCGCGGCCTCGCCGACCGAGGTCGACGAGAAGATCGAGCCGGTCAAGGGCTCGGTGTGGATGAATCGCGAGGACTGGGCGCGGTCGTGGAAGGCGTGGCTCCGCGGCACCCTCATCGGCTTCCCGATCGGCGCGATGCCGGCCGGCGGCGCCGAGATCGGCACCTTCCTCAGCTACTCGACCGAGAAGGCGCTGACCAAGCACCCCGAGGAGTTCGGCAATGGCGCCATCGAGGGCGTCGCGGGCCCGGAGGCGGCGAACAACGCCTCCGCCGCCGGCACGCTGGTACCGCTCCTCACCCTCGGGCTGCCGACCTCCGCGACGGCGGCGATCATGCTCGCGGGCTTCCAGCAGTTCGGCCTCCAGCCGGGGCCGCTGCTCTTCGCCACCAACGCGACGCTGGTCTGGAGCCTCATCGCCTCGCTCCTGATCGCGAACCTGATGCTGCTCGTGCTGAACCTGCCGCTCGTCGGGGTCTGGGTGCGGCTTCTCGCCATCCCGAAGCCGTGGCTCTACGCGGGCATCCTGACCTTTGCGACGCTCGGGACGATCGGCGCCAACCCCTCGCCCTTCGAGCTCGGGATGCTGCTGCTCTTCGGCCTCCTCGGCTACGGGCTGCGGCGCTACCACTATCCGATCGCGCCGGTCGTGGTCGGCCTGATCCTCGGCCCGCTCGCCGAGCAACAGCTCCGCCGGGCGCTGGCCATCAGCCAGGGCGACCCGTCGGTCCTCGTCCACTCGCCAACGGCGGTCATCCTCTACCTGATCGCCGCCACCGCCGTGCTGCTGCCGATCTTCCTGCGGCTGCGCGGCAAGGGCCAGGTGCTCGCACAGATGGCCGCCGACGAAGACTGACCGCCAAGCGACCGCCACCAGGTCCTGGCAAGGAAGACCGGAACCTGGCGGCGTCCTCCCGACGGCGGCATCTTCGTCCGGTCCAGCGGGCGAAGGAGGGCGGTCAGAAGGTGAACTTGGTGCCGAAGCTGCCGACGGCGATGTCCTTCAGTCCCGGGCCGCTGCCGTCGTCGAGTTGGTACCAGCGGAGCTGGGTGTAGAGGTCGATGTCGTACGGCTCGATCTTCTGCACCGCGGCAATGCCGTAGGACTTGCCGTCGGCGCCGTCGCCCGAGATGTTCTCGCCGTGGGTGTAGTCGATGCCGAAGCCGGTCTCGCCGAGCGACCAGAACTGCGTGTCCCATGCCAGCTTGGCGTAGAAGTTGGTCGGGTCGCCGCCCGCGTCGAGCTTCTGCCCGCCGGTCGAGAGCGTCAGGCTGACGCCGGCCGGGTCGTACTTGACCGATCCGGAGGCGGCGTAGGCATAGTCGACGTCGTCGTCCTCGGTATTGTAGACCGAGGCCGCCGCGAGCAGCGTGAAGTCGCCGATCGTCCAGCCCGACCAGTCGCCGTAGTCGCCGCCGAGCGTCACCGCCGCCGCCCACTGGTCGTCCTGCCCGTAGGAAAGGGAGCCCTGGACGGGGCCGAGCATCGGGCTGTCGTAGCGGATGCGCGCCAGCCGGTCGCCGTCGAAGTCGAAGAAGGCGTCGCCGACGGTGGTGCCGCTCAAGGTCGTCCCGTCGGTGAAGAAGATGCCGCCGGCGATGTCGGCGACACCGGCGTACATGATCGGCCCCGCGACCAGCGAAAGATCGTATTCCGCGGTGTCGTCGGCGGCGCTCGAGCCTTTGCCGAGCTGCAGCCGGCCGTAGCGGTCGTTGCGGAAGGTCACCTCGGCGAGGCGGACGTTGAAGTCGGCGTCGGTCTGCGAGACCAGCTGCGAGACGTCGTAGGAGTTGTTCGGGCTGGCGCCGATCTCGAGCGTCGCCCCGAGCGAGGTCTCGCCGAGCGGCGCGTCGGCATCGAGGCGGAAGCGAGTGCCCGAGCTGTCGTTGTCGATGATGAAGACGCTGGTGTCGATGCCGTCGTTCACGACGTTGAAGGCGGGGTTGATCTGGCCCGACAGGGTCAGCGAGCGGCCAAGCTGGTCCTTCCAAGTGAAACCTTCGGCGACCATCTGCGCGGCGGAGCGGTCGTCCTTGTAGGGCGACGGGGCGGGGGCGGCAGCGCTCGCCGCCGCCCCCGGCGCTGGAGCCGGGGCGGATGCCGGGGCGTGCTCGGGCGCCACCGCGGCGGTGCGCTGGGCCTTCAGCGCGCTCAACTCGGCGCGCATCGCGTCGATCTCCTTCTGCTGCGCCTCGATCACCGCCATCATCCTGTCGATGTCCGCGGTGCTCGCCCGCTGTGCGGCCGCCGGCAGGGCGGTCAGCGCGAGGAAGGCGGTGGCGGCGAGAAGACGCGATCGGGCGCGCATGGCTGGCTCCTTCAGGTTTGGCGGGTGTCGGGGTGCGTCAACCGGGATGGAGGCGTCGCCCGCCGCAGCATCTCGAGGCCGAGGAAGGCGAAGGCGATCGAGCCGGAGGGGGTCAGGCGGTTGAGGAAGGCGAACGGCAGGCAGCTCGCCGTGGCAAGCCCGAGAGTCGCCGCAATATAGGCGCCGCCGCTGTTCCACGGAACGAGCGGCGAGGTGACCGCGGCCGAGTCGCCGAGTGCGCGCGGCTGCACCGCGGGCGCGAGGCCACCGACCGGCCGCCAGCTCCCCGGTCTCGCGCGCATGACTGTCGCTCCCGTTGCGGTCCCGGGCGGGCGGCTTCCCCCGTGGCGGGGGGCCGGCACAAGTACGTTGCTGTTGACTACGGCGAGGTCTGCCTTCCGGTTCGACGCCCCCTATGCCATCGTGCGGTCCGGTTCCGAAGCGAAGATGGCAGCCGCATCATGTCTCCCCGGGAGCACGCCGTTCCGTCCGACGCGGTGCGCGTCGGCCTCGAACGCACGGTCGCCAGCGACCCCGACAACGCCGCGGACCTCGCCGGCCGCCACGTCGCGCCGGAGCTCATCGGGTTCATCCTGGCCGCGCTCGGCAAGGCCGGCCTCGTCGTCACCGGATAGGTCCGCCCATGCGCCTCCCCACTGTCCGCCGGGCCGAGATCGAAGCCGGCGCCACCGACTTCGTCGTCCGCCTCGCCTTCCTCGGCCTCTTCGCCTGGTGGTCGATCGAACTCGTCCGCCCCTTCGTCCCGATCGTGATCTGGGCGATCCTGCTCGCGACCGCCCTCTACCCGGCCTACGCCTGGCTCGCCCGCCGCCTCGGCGGCCGCCGCGGCCTCGCCGCCACGCTCCTCACCGCCCTGGCCCTCGCCACCGTCCTCGGCCCGGTCAGCATCCTGGCCGCGAGCCTCACCGAGTCGGTCCAGTCGCTCGCCGCCGGCCTCGATTCCGGCACCCTGAAGGTGCCTCCGCCGCCCGCCGCCCTCGACGACTGGCCCATGGTCGGCGAGCCGCTCGACGAGGCCTGGACGCTCGCCGCCCAGAACCTCGACGAGGCGGTGCACCGCTACGGCCCCGCCATGCTCCCCGCCGGCGGCACCGTCCTCGCCAAGGTCGCCGCCATCGGGGCGGACGTGCTCAAGTTCGTCCTCTCCGTCGTCATCGCGGGCTTCCTCTTCCTGCCGGGCCCGCGCCTAGCCGCCGGCGTCCGCGCCTTCGCCAGCCGGCTGATCCAGCCCCGCGGCGCCCACTTCGTCGACCTCGCCGGCGCCACCATCCGCAACGTCTCGCGCGGCGTCGTCGGCGTCGCGCTCCTCCAGGCGCTCCTCGCCGGCATCATCCTCTACGCCGCCGGCATCCCCGGCGCCGGCCTCGCCGCCTTCCTGACCCTCCTCCTCTGCATCGTCCAGATCGGCGCCGCGCCCATCCTCCTGCCCGTGCTCGTCTGGGTCTGGATGACCCACGCGACCGGCTTCTCCCTGGTCCTGACCATCCTCCTCGTCCCGGTCGGGTTGATCGACAACGTGCTGAAGCCGATCCTGATGGCCCGCGGCCTCTCGACGCCGATGCTCGTCATCCTCACCGGCGTGATCGGCGGCACTCTGACGCACGGCCTCGTCGGCCTCTTCCTCGGCCCGGTCGTGCTGTCGGTCTTCTACGAGCTCGTCGTGGCCTGGACCCGCCTCGGAACCCCGCCCGAACCTCCTCCACCGGGAAGCGCGTGATGGATCATTCACAGGGCACCGGCCTCGTCGACGCCGCGCTCCTCCGCCCGCAGGCGCCCATCCGGCCGGTCCGCACCCTCGTCCTCTCCGGCGGCCGATGATGCCCGCGGCCGCCCCCTCCCCCCGGCCGCTCCTGGCGAGCTTCGCCGGCTACCGCCCGGGCTGGATCGGGGGCGACGTCGCCGCGGGCCTCGCCATCGCCGCCGTCGGCCTGCCGACCGCGATCGCCTACCCTGCGATCGCGGGCCTCCCGCCCGAGACCGGCCTCTACGCCTCGATCGCGCCGCTCGTCGCCTACGCGGTCTTCGGCCCGTCGCGCCAGCTCATCGTCGGCCCCGATGCGGCGACGATCACCGTCATGGCCGCCGTCCTCGCGTCGATTCCGAACCTCGCCGCCGCCGACCGCCCCGGCGTCGCCGCCATGCTCGCGCTCGTCGTCGGCGTCCTCTACCTTGGCGGCCGCTTCCTCGGCCTCGGCGCGCTCTCGGCCTTCCTGTCGCGACCGATCCTCGTCGGCTTCTTCGCCGGCATCTCGCTCTCGATCGTCACCGGCCAGCTCAAGCGCGTCACCGGCGCCCCGGTCACCTCGGACGGCCTCATCGCCCCCTTCGTCGACCTGCTCCACAAGCTGCCCGAGATCCACTGGCCCTCGCTCGCCTTCGCCGCCTCGATGTTCGCGGTCCTGCAGGCCGCCACCGCCTTCCGCCTGCGCATCCCGGGCCCGGTGATCGTCGTCGTCCTCGCCATCGCGCTCTCCGCGCTCCTCGACCTGCCGGCGCACGGCGTCGCGGTGGTCGGCGACATTCCCGCACGCCTGCCGCGACTCGCGCTTCCCTCGACCGGGGGCGCCGGGATCGAGCCGCTCCTCCTCGGCGCCGTCGCCATCTTCTTCGTGAGCTTCGCCGCCGGCATCGTGACGGCGCGGAGCTTCGGCCAGCGCGGCGGCTACCCGGTCGACGCCGACCGCGAGATGCTCGGCTTCGGCGCCGCCAACATCGCCGCCGGCCTCTTCGCCGCCTTCCCGATCACCGCCTCGGATTCGCGTACCGCGATCAACGATGCGGTCGGCGGCCGCTCGCAGCTCGCGGGGGTCGTCGCCGCCGCCACGCTCGTCCTCGCCATTCTCTACCTGCAGCCGGCGCTCGCGATCCTGCCGATCCCGGCCCTCGGCTCGATCCTGATCGCTGCCGCCCTCGGCCTCATCGACATTCCCGCGCTCCGCGAGCTCTGGCGGATCAGCCGCATCGAGTTCGTCTTCGCGATGATCGCCCTGGTGGCACCGATCACCCTCGGCGTCCTCGCCGGGGTCGTCGTCGCCGTCGGCGCCACCTTCGCCTACCTGCTGCACAAGATGATGCACCCGCGCGACGCGCTCCTCGGCCGAATCCCCGGCCGCGACGGCTTCTACAAGCTGCACCGCCACCCTGACGCCCGGCCGGTGCCCGGCCTCGTCATGGCGCTGACCGAGGGCGACCTCCTCTTCTTCAACGCCGACCACGTGCAGGCGCGGCTACTCGCCATCGCCGACGCCGCGCCGCCGGATACCCTATGGTTCCTGCTGGACATGAGCGCCGTCACCCAGACCGACTCGACCGCCGCCGCGATGCTCGAGGAGTTCCGCGCCGACCTCGCCGCGCGCGGCATCCGCCTCGCCTTCGCCGAGTTCAACGCCGAGCCCCGCGCGCTCCTCGGCCGCACCGGGCTCGTCGACGCGACAGGCCCCACGATGATCTTCGACGACCTCGACGACGCCCTCCGCGCCTTCGAGGCGAACCCGGGAGGAACGACATGAGCAAGAAGCACCGGAAGGAGAAGGCCGCCGCCCCCGAGGTGGCAGACCTCGGCCCGAAGGAAGCGAAGAAGGCCCGCAACAAGGCCTACGAGGCGCGGCTGGCCGAGATCCAGGTCGAGATCGCCAACCTGCAGGCCTGGGTGAAGGCGACCGGCGCCCGCATCGTGGTGATCTTCGAAGGCCGCGACGCCGCGGGCAAGGGCGGGATG
>JAXMDF010000021.1:0-46386 GCA_046348975.1 Amaricoccus sp.
GCTTCACGCACCTGCAGCCGGCGCAGCCGGTGTCGCTCGGCCATCACCTGATGGCCCACGCCCAGGCCCTCAGCCGCGACATCTCCCGCTTCATCGACTGGGACCGCCGCTTCGACAGCGCGCCGCTCGGTGCCGCGGCGATGGCCGGCTCCGCCTTCGCCCGCGACAGCGAGGCATCGGCCCGTGACCTCGGCTACGCGCGGCCCTGCGAGAACTCCATCGACGCCGTCGCCAGCCGCGACGTGGTGGCCGAGTTCCTGTTCGTCACCGCCATGCTCGGCGTGAACCTGTCGCGGCTCTCGGAGGAAATCTGCATCTGGGCCACGCGCCAGTTCGCCTGGGTGCGCCTCGACGACCGCTATTCGACCGGCTCCTCGATCATGCCGCAGAAGAAGAACCCGGACATCGCGGAGCTGACCCGCGGCATGTCGGGCACCATGATCGGCGGCCTCGCGGGGATGCTGGCAACGCTGAAGGCCATGCCCTTGGCCTACAACCGCGATCTCGCCGAGGACAAGCGCAACCTGTTCGAGACCATCGACCTCCTGGAGCTGATCCTGCCCGCCTTCGCCGGCATGGTCGCCACGCTGAGCTTCGACACGGACCGGATGGCGGCCGATGCGCCGCGCGGCTTCACGCTTGCGACCGAAGTGGCCGACTGGCTGGTGCGCCAGGGGATCCCCTTCTCCCACGCCCACGAGATCTCGGGGGCGACCGTGCGCTACTGCGAGGAGCGCGGCATCGAGCTCGACGGCCTGACCGCGTCGGACCTGCCCGAGATCGACGCCGCCCTGGCGCCCGAGGTACTCGAGGTGATCGATCCCGCGCGGGCGCTGGCCGCGCGGACGGGCCGGGGCGGCACCGCGCCCGCCCGGGTGCGCGAGCAGCTGGCCGAGTTCCGGCGAACCTGCGCGACGCAGCGCGAATGGGCGGACCGGGCGCTGACGGGCGCGGCCCTGGGAAAGAGCGAGAGGGTTCAGGCATGAGCGAGGCCACGCTGCCACATTCGAACCGGGATGCGCACGACATCGCGCATCTCGAGCTCGTCCCGCGCAAGCACCTCGGCCGCAAGATCTCGGCCGGCATCGTGCTGCTGCTGGTCGCGCTGCTGATCCGCGCCTTCGTCGTCGGCCAGATCGAATGGGGCGTCGTCGGGCAATACCTCTTCGCGCCCCAGATCCTGGCGGGCATCTGGAACACCCTCCTGATGACCGTCTGCGCGATGTCGCTGGGCATCTTCCTGGGCGTGGTGATCGCGATCATGCGCATCTCGGGCAATCCGGTCCTCGAATACATCGCGCTGGTCTACATCTGGATCTTCCGCGGCGCGCCGGCGCTCTTGCAGCTGCTGCTCTGGTTCAACCTCGCGCTGATCTTCCCGAAGATGGGCATCCCGGGCCTGTTCGAGGTGAACACGGTCGACGTCATGACGCCCTTCGTCGCGGCCCTGCTCGGCCTCGGCATCCAGCAGGGCGCCTATACCTCCGAGGTGGTCCGCAGCGGCCTGCTGTCGGTGGACTCGGGCCAGTACGAGGCGGCGCAGACCATCGGCATGACCGGGATGCAGACGCTGCGCCGGATCGTGCTGCCGCAGGCCATGCGCGTCATGGTGCCGCCGATCGGCAACGAGGTCATCAGCATGGTCAAGCTGACCTCGCTCGCCTCGGTGATCCAGTTCTCGGAGATCCTGCACAATGCGCAGGTGATCTACTATGCCAACACCCGCGTGCTGGAGCTGCTGCTCGTCGCCAGCTTCTGGTACCTGGTCGTGGTGACGGTGCTGTCCGTGATCCAGGCCCGGATCGAGCGCTATTACGCCCGCGGCACCCGCGGCCGGACCAAGCTCTAGGGAAGGCGCGTCATGGCAAGCGAAATCCTGGTCAAGGCCGTCGACCTCTGCAAGAGCTTCGGCACCTTCAAGGCGCTCGACAACGTCGGGCTCGAGGTCCGCAAGGGCGAGGTCTGCTGCATCATCGGCCCGTCGGGGTCGGGGAAGAGCACGTTCCTGCGCTGCATCAACCTGCTCGAACGCATCGACTCCGGGGCGATCTGGGCCAACGGCGAGCTGATCGGCTACCGGCGCGAAGGCAACAAGCTCCACGAGATGTCGGACGCCGAGCTCGCCCGCCAGCGGCGCGGCATCGGCATGGTGTTCCAGCGCTTCAACCTGTTCCCGCACAAGACGGCGCTGGAGAACGTCGTCGAGGGGCCGGTGCAGGTGCTCGGCGAGAACCCGAAGGCCGCCCGCGAGCATGCGATGGAGCTGCTGGCCCGCGTCGGCCTGGCCGACAAGGCCGGCAACTACCCGGCCGCGCTCTCCGGCGGCCAGCAGCAGCGCGTGGCGATCGCCCGCGCGCTCGGCATGCGGCCCTCGCTGATCCTCTTCGACGAGCCGACCTCCGCGCTCGACCCCGAGCTCGTCGCCGAGGTCCTCGACGTGATGAACGACCTGGCGGCCTCGGGCATGACCATGATCGTCGTCACCCACGAGATGGGCTTCGCCCGCAACGTCAGCAACAACGTCGCCTTCATGGACGGCGGCAAGCTGATCGAGCACGGCCCCTCGGAGCGCGTGCTGACCAACCCCGACAACCCCCGGACGGCCGACTTCCTTCGCGCCGTGCAACGATAGTGAACGATCACAGGAAGGTTCCCGCAATGAAGACAGCGCTTCTCGCCGCCTCGGCCTGCATGTTCGCCTTCGCCGCCCAGGCCGCCGATCTGCCCGCGAAGTACGCCGAGAAAGGCAAGGTGGTCGCGGCCAATACGCCGAACTACCCGCCCATGGAGTACCGCGACCCGGCCACCAACGAGCTCATGGGCCTCGACATCGACCTCGGCAAGGCGATCGCCGCGCAGCTCGGCACCGAGATCGAATGGTCCGAGATCGGCTTCGAGCAGATGGTGTCGTCGCTGGCCACCGGCCGGATCGACATCGTCCTCAGCGGGATGAGCGACCTGCCCACGCGGCGCGAGAGCATGGACTTCGTCGACTACATGCGCTCGGGCGCGCAGTTCTACACCGCCGCCGCGCGCGCCGGCGAGTTCAAGGAGCTGACCGACTTCTGCGGCAAGAAGATCGGCATGAGCCGCCGCACCTCCTTCCCGGACGAGGCCGCGGCCTGGAGCGCCAAGAATTGCGAGGCGAACGGCAAGCCGGCGCTGCAGATCGTCGGCACCGAGGGCTCGGCCGATGCCCGCACCCAGCTCAAGCAGGGCCGGCTCGACGGCGCGGTGCAGGGATCGGAGACCCTGCCCTACCTGATCCAGCTCGAGCCCGATACCTATGCCGTGGTCGGCGAGCCCTTCACCGAGGTCTACCAGGGCATCGCCTTCGCGAAGACCGCCCCCGACCTGCGCGACGCCTTCGCCGGCGCGTTGAAGTCGCTGATGGATTCGGGCGAGTACAAGACGATCTTCGACAAGTACGGCCTTGCCGGCACCATGCTCGATCACGTGATGATCAACGGCGAAGCCGCGAACTGAGCGGCCGCGGCCCCGGTGTGCATCGGGGTCGCCACGTCCTTTCGCCGGATGGCTGCCATCTCCCCTGCCCTTGCGCCTGTCGAGGCGCTGGCCGCCTTCTGCGCCGGGCTGGCGCCGGAAGCGGTGCCCGCGCGCGTCGCCCGGCGCGGCCGGCTGCACCTGCTCGATACCCTCGGCGCGGCCCTGGCCGGGACCCGTTCGACCGAGTTTCGCACGGTCCGCGCCCTTGCCGCGCCGGGCGGGGTGGCGACGATCCTCGTCTCGGGCCAGCGGACGTCCCCGCGCGACGCGGCGCTGGTCAACGGCGTGGCGGCGCATGCGTTCGAGCTGGACGATTCCGGCGGCTGCGATCACAGCGGCGCGGTGGTCCTGCCCGCGCTGCTCGCCGCGCTCGCTGGCATGGAGACGCCGGTCTCCGGCGGCGACTTCCTCTGTGCCTGGCTCGCCGGCTACGAGGTCGGGCGGCGCGCGCTCGACGCCTCGGGCGGCTACGGGGCGCACAACGGCGCGGGCTGGCATTCGACGGGCACCTGCGGCCCGCTCGCCGCGGCCGCCGCGGTCGCCCGGCTGCGCGGCCACGACCCCGCTACCACCCGCCACGCGATCACGCTGGCGACCAGCTTCTCGTCAGGCCTCTGGGCCTTCATCCACGACGGCAGCCAGGCGAAGAAGATGCACGCCGGCCGCGCGGCCGAGGGCGGCCTCCTGGCCGCCGAGCTGGCGCGTGCCGGCATTTCCGGCCCCTCGCAGGTCTTCGACCCGGTGTGGGGCGGCTTCATGCCGAGCTTCATCCACGGTCCGGGCGAGCCCGAGGCCCTGTCGCGCGACCTCGGCTCCGACTGGATGATCGAGCGCGCCTCGCTGAAGCCCTACGCCGCCTGCCGGAGCGCCCATTCCGCGGTCGACGCGGTCGCGGACATCCTGGCGGCGACCGGCCGCGAAGCCGGGCAGATCGCGGCCATCGACCTCCAGCTGAGCCCGTTCCTGATGGACATGTGCGGCGCGGCGCGGCTCGACACGCTGGCCGGCACGCAAATGAGCCTCGGCTATGCGCTGGCCGCCCTGCGGGTGTTCGGCCGCGTGGACCTGGCGCAGTATTCGGCGGCCGCGCGCAGCGACCCGCGCATCGCCGGCTTCGTCCCGGAGGTCCGCTTCCACCCCGATCCGGCGATGGACCAGATGAGCGAGCCCGTCGTCACCGTGGCCTTCGCCGATGGCCGGCGGGAGACCGCGATGGTCCCGCGCGCCACCGGCTCGTCCGAGCGCCCGATGACCGACGTGGCCATCCGCGCCAAGTTCGACAGCCTCGCCGCGATGGCGCTTCCCGCCGCGCAGGCCTCGGCCCTCGCGGACTTCGTCCTCGGGCTCGAAGAGCAGGCGGACTACCGCGCGCTCCCCGGGCTGCTGGTCGCGGCGGCGCCCGAGGCGCCCGTCTTCGCATGAGGCCCGCCGATGCCGCATGATCTGTATGACCTATCGCCGCGACCGCTGAACCCCGCCCCGCCCGCGCCGAGCTTCCCCTGGCCCGACGGCAAGCGCAGCGCCCTCTTCGTCGGGTTCGACGTCGACGCCGAAACCGCCTGGATCGGCAACACCCCCGCCAACGTCGACCGGATGGTGACGACCTCCCACGGCGGCTACGACGCCCGCGTCGGGACCGCCCGGATCCTCGAGCTCCTCGCCGATCTCGAGCTGAAGGCGACCTTCTTCATCCCCGGCTGGACCGCCGAGGCCCATGCCGCGGCCTGCGAGCCCATCGTCCACGCCGGGCACGAGGTCGGGCACCACGGCTACCTGCACAAGTGCCCCGACCGCAACAAGCCGGACGAGGCGCGCGACGAGATTGACCGCGGGCTCGAGGCGCTGCAGCGCCGGCTCGGCGTGCGCCCGGTCGGCTACCGCGCACCCTCGGGCGAGAACTTCCCCGAGCTGCTCGCCTACCTGGCCGAGCGGGGCCTGCGCTACTCCAGCTCGTTCCGCGACGACATCCGGCCCTACCGCCACCTGCTGCCGGACGGCCGCCCCGGCCCGGTCGAGATCCCGGTGAACTACGCCTTCGACGACTGGAACTTCGGGATGACCGGCCGCCTCGACCCGCGCCCGATCTTCGGCCGCGAGACGATCCTGCCGCTCTGGCGCGACGAGTTCGAGGCCACCCACGCCTGGGGCGGCGTCACCACGATGGTGCTCCACCCGCAGGTCTCGGGCCGGCCGATGCGCTGGCGCCTACTGCGCGATTTCCTGGCCGAAGTGGCGGCGCGCGACGACGTCTGGATCGCGACCGGCCGGCAGATCCTCGAGCATTTCGAAATCTGCGCCGCTCGACCGAGCTGATCGGCGCGTCGGAGCGCTGTGCCCACGTCGGCGATCGCGAGAGCGACATCCACGAGCTCTTCTGCCTGGCACAAGGACCTGGGCACGAACTTCCTGGTCCGTGCCTGCGTTGACCTCGGCCATTTTCGTCGAACCCGGCCCAGGGGAAGGGACATCGGAGTGTCTTCAGGCAAGGTCGAGACTGGCCTGCCTAGCGCCGAAGGCGATCTCGCCGTGGCCGTCGGCGCCGATAGTCGTCGTGGCGGGCTGAACAGGTCGAGAGAGTCGTGCCGTCGCTGGCGCGGCATGCTCCAGGCCGACGCCTATGCCGGCTTCGGATCACTCTACGCGTCGGACCGCGCTCCCATGCCGGTGACCGAGGCGCTCTGCTGGGCACACGCCCGGCGCAAGTTCTTCGGACTCGCCGACATCGCGGCTTCCGCCCGCCGCGGTGCCCAGGCGCCGCCGATTGGAGCGCGTCGATCAGGATGCGACGGCGGCGACGATCTGGATGAGAGCGATGCTTCGGGGTCGGACCGCAGGGAGGGCGTAGCCCGACCGTAGGTTCGACCCCGAAGCATCGCGCGCGCCGACCCTCGGGCCGGCGCGGCATGGTGATCGCGGCCGGTGGGGCTATGCGGGTGCTTTTCCCTGTTCGGAGGAGCCCCGCGTGCCCGGCCGCCACGTGACCGATCACCAGATGAGGCTCTTCATGACGCATCGCGCGACCGCCCCGGTCCCCGTCGCCGCCGCTCGCGTCGGGTTCAGCCCGGCCACCGGCTATCGCATCGAGCAGGACCCGCGTCCGCCCTCGGAGAAGTGCGCCCCGCGCGGGCGGCGGCGGCCCGATCCGCTGGCGGAGGTCTTCGACGCCGAGGTCGTCCCCATGCTGGAGGCGAGCCCCGGGCTGCGGCCGGTGGCCGTCCTCAAGGAGCTGCTGCGCCGGCATCCCGATCTCGGCGCCGGGATCCGGCGGACGCTGGAGCGGCGCATCCGTCAGTGGCGGGCGCTGCACGGTCCCGAGCGCGAGGTGATCTTCCGCCAGGTCCACGAGCCCGGGCGGCTCGGTCTGTCGGACTTCACCGACATGGGCCACCTCGGCGTCACCGTCGCCGGCGTGCCGCTGCCGCACCGGCTCTACCACTTCCGCCTCGCCTTCAGCGGCTTCGAGCATGCCCATGTCGTGCTCGGCGGCGAGAGCTTCGTCGCCCTCGCCGCCGGGCTGCAGGACGCGCTCTGGGCGCTCGGCGGCGCGCCGCGCGAGCACCGCAGCGACAGCCTCTCGGCGGCGTTCCGCAACCTCGCGCCGGAGGTCGACGACGACTGGACCGTCCGCTACGCTGCGCTCTGCAGCCACTACGGCATGGCCGCCAGCCGCAACAACCGCGGCGTCGCCCACGAGAACGGCGCGATCGAGGCCGCCCACGGCCACCTCAAGCGCGCCATCGAGGATGCGCTGCTGCTGCGCGGCTCGCGCGACTTCGACACCCTCGCCGACTACCGCGGCTTCGTCGACGCCCTGGTCGGCCGCCGCACCGCCCGCAACCGCCGCCGCATCGACGCCGAGCGGGCGGCGCTCCGGCCCTTGCCGAAGCGCCGCGCCGAGGACGGCGAGGAAGTCATGGTCACCGTCACCTCCTCGGGCGGCTTCATGCTCCGCCGCGCCTTCTACAGCGTGCCCTCGCGGCTCATCGGCCACCGGCTGCGCGTGCGCCTCCATGACGACCGGCTCGACGTCTTCCTCGGCGGAACGCCGGTGATGACTCTGCGGCGCGGCCGCGGCTACGTCACCAAGGACCAGGCCGAGACCAGCGTCCTCTTCGAGCTGATCAGCGCCCGCTACGAGCGCCGCTCCACCCCTATCATCGCAAACCAGCCTTCGGCGAATGGAGCCGCATCTTCCCGGACTCCGCCATGACCCTCGCCGCGGGCGACCGCCTCATCCACCACGCTACCATCCTCGAGCTCAACGTCGAGAGCTACCGGCGCCGCACCGCCGTCGAGCGCCGCAAGGGGCCCGGACGACCCGCGCGACAATCAACACCGCCGCTGATTGACGCCCCGCGACAATCAACCTGCGAAAACCTTGCTCGCCGCCTTCGCCACCGCGATGCTGACCAGCGCCGCGACACCATCGACTCTCATCCAGATCGTGGCGCTCAGATCACTCTGATTGTCGCGCTACAGCTGCGCGCCGGCGCCGGCTTCGGCAACCCGCGGGTGGCGATGACCGTGCTGCTTCACAAGCTCGCCTCCGATGCGTTTGGCCGGCGCTCGCGCGAGGGCTGTCTCGAGGCGGAGGTCCGCGAGGTCTATACGCCGGTCCAGGCCGGCGATCTCGGCGAGAGCGGGTTGGCGACCTCGGTCGCTGCGCGGCATGCGCGCTGGAGCGCCGAGGTGCCGACGGAGGACGAGGCGCTCTGGGACTGGCTCGTCGAGCTCGACACCGATTACAGCGTCCTGCTTACAGCGTCCTGCGTTTGTTCTGAAACGGCCGCTGCCTTTCGGAGGTAGTTCCAGCACTCCTCGGTGGTGAAGAGGTCGCAGATCTCGCCGATGGCTCGCCAGAGGGCGTCGATGGTTCGGGCGCCGATGCGGCGGAGGCGGGCCTTGAGCTTGGCGAAGGCCATCTCGATAGGGTTGAGATCCGGGGAGTAGGGCGGCAGGAACAGGAACCAGGCGCCCGTGGCGCGCAGGATGGCCTCGGCCTTCGGGCTCCGGTGGACGGCGAGGTTGTCGAGGATGACGACGTCGCCGCGCGCGAGGGTGGGGGCGAGCTGGGTCTCGACCCAGGCGTCGAAGGCGGCGCGGTTGATCGGCCCGTCGAGCACCCACGGGGCGACGAGGCGGTCATGGCGCAGGCCGGCGATGAAGGTCTGGCTGCCGGCGTGGCGGAAAGGCGCGTCGTCGACGACCCGGACCCCGCGCCGGGCGCGGCCGCGGCTCCGGGTCATGTTGGTCTTGGTGCCGCACTCGTCGATGAAGACCAGCCGCTGCGGCTCCGCCTGCATCCGCGGCTGCCGCTGCCTCACCCAGTCCTTGGCGTCGCGCGGACGTCGGGCCGCTCCCGCTCGCTGGCGTGGAGCGATTTTTTTCCTACCTATCCACCAAACGAAGCCTGATTCACGGTTCTGAAGAGCGAATCCGCTCTGCTGCCAGCGGGGGGTGGCTGAGCCGATTTTTGCTTCGGGGTGAAGCAGTTCGGCCAAGTTCCGTCGCTCCCGATCAGAGGAGCGAACAAGATGTTTACCGAGTTCCAGTCCTTCCACGACGTCTGCGAGCAGCTCCCCACGGCCGACGACGCCCGCCGCTTCCTCGAGGCGGCTATCTGGGGAGAGATGCCGATCTGCCCGCACTGCGAGCACCGGGGCGCGTGGGCGATCAAGAGCGAGAAGGTGCGCGCCGGCCTCTACCAGTGCCGCAGACGGACATGCCGCCGGCAGTTCACGATCACGACGAAGACGCCCTTCCACGCCACGAAGCTCGACCTGCGGATCTGGATCGCCGCGATGTATCTCGTCATCACCTCAAGCAAGGGCATCTCGTCGGTCGTGCTCGCCCGGCTCCTCGGCGTCAGCCAGAAGACGGGGTGGAAGATGGGGCACGCCATCCGCGAGATGATGAACACGCGGGAAACGTGGAAGCAGGCGAAGCTGACCGGCATCGTCGAGGTCGATGAAGCCTTCATCGGTGGCAAGCCGAAGTATCGGCGCGGTGTCAAGAACAAGCGCGGAAAAGGCACGAAGAAACCGCAGATCCTCGTGGCCGTTCAGCGCAATGGGGAAGCCCGCGCCGTCAAGATCAAGGGTGCGAAGGTCGGGACGATCCGTCCTCAAGTGAACGAATGGATCAAATCCTCGGCGATTCTGATGACCGATTCCGCGCGGGTCTACAGGTCAATCGGCAAGTCCTTCGCGGCCCATCACGCCGTCAATCACAGCGGAAGCAGTTCGTCGACAGGGCAACCGGAGCCCACATCAACACCGCCGAAGCCTTCACGGGGCAGGTCGAACGGGCGATGGTCGGCGTCTACCACATCCTCTTCCCGGAGCATCTTCAGCGCTACCTCGATAACTGGCGCTGGAGCCGCCGCGAGCTCGCCGGAGAGATCCGCGGTCCGAACTCGTCGCGGAAGCACCGAATCTGGAAGCCGGTTCGCGTGGTCGCCCATATGGTCGAGCTCCTTCGCAACGCGCCCGGCCGCCAGGTCCGCCGGGCACCAGACTTCGGTCTCCGGTGGCCTGAATAGGAGGCCCGACGGGCTTTGTTTGGTGGATAGGTGGGATTTTTTTGGCGCAATTCTACTTCGGTGTGGATGAGGACCAACGCGCGGCACCTATTTCACCCCCAAGGCGTCGCGCAGCAGGCTTTCCGGCCCGAAGCCAGGCCGGCCAACGGTTCGTTGCCACCCGAGGTAGGTCATCAGGCTCGCTGTCGAGGCACCCCGGGCCAGCCGGTTGACGAAGGTTTTCATCCGCTCGTGGTGCGCGTTGACCCGACCGAGCGCGAGACGGCCCGGCTGCCTTGGCTTCCCGCCGCGTAGCTTCTGCGCCTTCGTCTTGCGAACGGGCGTCCAGATCCGACGATGCTCGGAGTCGGTGTCTATGGCGAGCCCGACATAGCTGCGGATGCCGTCCGAGCAGATGATCGAGCCGCGCTCGATCCGGTCCCGGAGCGTGGGGCGGATGTCGCCGAAACCGTTGATCTTCGCCTCGAAGATGTTCCCGCTGTTGTCGACGGCGGTGAGGATCGGAACTTGCTCCTTGGAAAGGCCGCGTTTGATGGCCGGCGCTCCGTGATACCGAGGCGGGCGAGTGGCTGGCGGGTTGCCGCGCTTCCAGCCTCTGCTGCCCTTGAAGGAGGTCTTGAAATGCTTCTCGTCGGCCTCCACGACGCCGCGGAGCTGGTCCGCCTGATTGCCGATCTGCGCCGCGAGAAGGCGGTTGCGCCATCGCCAGATCGTCAGGTGGGAGATGCCGAGATCCTTCTTATGAAGGCAATCGACCGAGATGAAGCCGTTCGCCAGCGCCTTGGCGAAGGCGTGCCACTTCTCGGGCTTTCGCATCCGGGCGAGGGGCGTGCCGGTGAGGGCGTTGAAGGTGCTGCCGCACCCGCTGAAGACCTTCTTCCGGCACTTGAACCGCTGCCGCCCGAGCTTGTCGCGTCCATGCTTCACGGCACCGCTGGCGCCGCAATGTGGGCACAGCCGGGCCGACGAGACATCTCGGGACCGCGCCCCGAGCGCAATGTCGGTGGCACGGTCGTCCTCTATCCGCTCGAGGTGATCGCGCAGCTCGATGTGTTGCTCAGGCGAGAGATCTCTTCCAACCCGGGCGAGCAGCCGCTTGAAGCTCGTCTTCTCCATAGCCCACCCCCGTTCGCTACGGGGGGAAGATTGGCTAAATCTCTATACCAGAAGGTAAAATCCGCCAGATCCACACCGAAGTAGAATTGCGCCATTTTTTTTATAGCTGATGCCGGCCTTGCACAGCACCCGCGAGATCGACGCCGAATGCACCTTGACCCCCTCCGCGTCCAGCAACGCCGCCGCCAGCTCCTCGAGCGTGATGTCGGGCACCGCCTCCACCACCTCGATCAGGAACCCCAGGTGTGCCGCGAGCTTGCCCCCGCCGGGCGGGCGGCCCCGCCGGCGCGGCTCCACCGTCCCACGCTCCGCCGCGCTCTCCGCGATCCTGACCGCGGTGCTGGCGCTGATCCGGAAATGCCGCGCCGCCGCGCGCCGCGACGATCCTTCCTCGATGAACTTCAGGACCCTCTCCCGAAGGTCCCGCGACAACGCCTTGCCCATGCTCCACCTCCGAGCATGGGATCACGATCCCGATCCCTGGGGAAAATCTGGAGGGTTCTGTGAGGCGCGGCGCGACATTGGCTGCGAGCGCGACGGTGGGCGGCGGCTCATAGGAGCCGGATTGAACGAAGCCGCGGTGGTCTCGCGCTATGGGCGGAGTGTCTCGGGGCATTGGTTGCGGCGGTGATCGCGGTCGGCGATCGAAAGTCGCTGGGCACCACAGCGGGGCGGGGCGGCGGTCATGTCTGGGCGACGATCGACGTGGGATTGCCACCCGCGATGATCGGGAGGGGCGTCGGAGGTCACGGGCCTCAGGATCGCCGACATCGTGCCGGAGGCGCGTCCTCGACACGACGACAGCGACCGGATGATGATCCGCATCGAGCACGGGCCGAGGGCGGCAAGGAACGCTACGTGATGCGGTCGGCGCACCTCCTGGCGATCCTGCGCACCTACTGGCGGCTGGCACGTCCCGAGCACCGGCTGTTTCCGGGGCGCGACGCGACCCGGCCGATCGAGCCGACGACGCTGCACGCCGCCTGCCGGTCGAGCTGGCTCCAAGGTCGAGCCCGCGGCCTCGCAGCGCCGCGCCAGGTGGAAGGTGCAGAGCCGAAGCACCTCCCGGTCTGACGTGCCGTTGTTCGCGATCATGCTGCGAGCTTCGAGCGTCAGCTCGGCGGCGTCTCCAGCCACCTGCCGAAAATCCGCTCCGATCGCGGGCGGCGGCGCGTTCTCGTGACGCGCGATTGGGACGCCGGGATCGACCTGCCCGAGGACCGCAAGCGCGCCATCGCCGCATTGCCGAAAGCGATCTGCGCCGCGCGCCTAGGCGAGCGCCCCCTGGAACAGCGCCAGCAGCGCCGCCCAGCCCTTCTCCGCCTGCGCCTCGTCGTGGCGTGCCGAGTCGGGCGGCATCCAGCCGTGGTCGGCGGGATAGACCTCGACGATCGCCATGTCGCCGAAGGCCTGCTTCAGGCGGTCCTTCGAGGCGGGATCCTTGGCATCGTCGTTCTGGGCGATAGCGAAGAGGAAATGCGCCTTGGTCTCGGGGGCGAGCAGATGTGGGCTGTCCGGCGCATCGGTCGCGACGCCGGCACCATGGAAGGAGGCGGCGGCGCCGACCCGGTCGGGCAGCGCGGCGGCGGCGCGGATCGTGTAGGAGCCGCTCATGCAGAAGCCGACGACGCCGATCTTCCGGCCGGTGTCGACCGCCGGCTGCTGGTCGAGCCAGCCGGCCAGGGCCGTCGCGTCGGTGACGACGGCCGTCGGCGTGAGGTTCTTCGCGTAGGGCATCAACCGCTGGATCGCCGCCGACATCTCCTCGCCGTCCTTCACCACCACGCCCTTGGCGTCGCGGTAGAAGGGATTGACCACCAGGACGGCGTAGCCTGCGCCGGCGAGCCGGTCGGCCATCTCCCGGAAGGCCGGGCGCAGCCCGAAGATGTCCGGCCACATGACGACCCCCGGGGCCTTCCCGGCCGGGTGGACGAAATAGGCGTCGACGGTCCCGTCCGGCGTGGCGATCGAGACGTCGGCGCCGGTCACCTCCTCGGCGCGGGCCGTGCCGCGCCACAGCAGCGCGACGCCCGTCGCGCCGGACAGCGTGCCGAAGGCGCGCCGTGACAGCAGGATGCGGTCGTCGGCGCGGAATTCGTCATGCTCGCACATCCTCCGAACCTCCCCGTCGCCTGGTCGAGCGAAAAGCTTGGCTACAAGCTAGCGCCCATCGCCCGGCCGCCCAGCAGAAAGCCTCGCACGAGCCGCAATGCCCTCGACGCCGCATCGGCTAGGGGCAGCCTCCTATACCGCCGCGGCGGCGTGCGGATGCTCGAGGGCGGCGAGCGCCATGATCCGTTCCTCGGAGGCGTCGTCGAAGGCGATCTCACCCGCCAGCCGGCCGGCACGCATCACCAGGATGCGGTCGGAGATCGTCAGTATCTCCGGCAGGTCGCTCGAGATCACCAGCACGGCCAGCCCCTCGCGGGCCAGTTGGCGCAGGAGGGCGTAGATCTCGGCCTTCGTCCCGACGTCGACGCCTCGCGTCGGCTCGTCGACGATCAGCACGCGCGGCTTCGACGCCAGCCATTTGGCGAGCACCACCTTCTGCTGGTTGCCGCCGCTCAGGAGGCCGACGAGCTGCTCGGCGGTCGGCGTCTTGATGCGGAAGCGGTCGATGTAGCTCGAGATCATCCGGCTCTCGTCGCCGGCATTCACGAAGCCCGCGCGCGACACATGGCCGAGCTCCATTGCGGCGAGCGAGAGGTTTTCGCCGACCCCCATCCCGAGCACGAGCCCCTGTCCCTTGCGGTCCTCGGGCACCAGCCCGATCCCGAGCCGCATCGCGTCGCGGGGGTTGCCGATGCGGACGGCCTGGCCGTCGACCGTGATCTCGCCGCGCTCCGGCGGCGGCGCCCCGAAGATGCCGAGCGCGACCTCCGACCGCCCGGCGCCGATCAGGCCGGCGAGGCCGACGATCTCCCCCTGCCGCAGGGCGAAGGACACGTCCTGATACCGGTCACCGTCGCCCAGGCCGTCGACCGAGAGGACCACCTGCCGCTCCGCTTCGTCCGGCCGTATCCGATGCACCTCGGCCAGGTCGCGGCCGACCATCATGCGGACGACCCCGTCCGGAGTGGTCTCGCTCAGGCGCATCGTGCCCATGTGCTGGCCGTCGCGAAGCACGGTGACGGCGTCGCAGTTGTCGAAGACCTCGCGCATCCGGTGCGAGATGTAGAGGACGGTCACGCCGTGCGCCTTCAGGTCGTGGACCACCCGGAAGAGCGCGAGCGAATCGGCCTCCGAGAGGCTCGAGGTCGGCTCGTCGAGGATCAGGAGCCGCGGCTCGTGCACCAGCGCCTTGGCGATCTCGACCAGCTGCTGCTGGGCGATGGTCAGGTCTCCGAGCCGGGTGTCGGGATCGAGCCGGACGCCGAGCCGCGCCATCGCCGACCGCGCCATGTCGCGCAGCTTCGCCTGGTCGACGAAGACGCCGCCGGTGCGCGGCTCCATTCCGAGGAAGATGTTCTCGGCGATGGTCATGTTGGGCGCGAGCATCAGCTCCTGGAAGACGATCGCGATGCCGCGCTGGACCGCGTCCTTGGTTCCCGAAAGCTTCAGTTCGTTGCCGGCGAAGACGAGCCGCCCGTCGGTCGGGGCATGGGCGCCGGCGATCACCAGCATCAGCGTCGACTTGCCGGCGCCATTCTCGCCCATGATCGCGTGGATGGTGCCTTCCTCGACCGAGAAGGAGACGTCGCGCAGCGCCTTGACGCCCGGAAAGGTCTTGGTGATGCCTTCGACGCGAAGAAGTTCGGCCATGTCCGATAGCTCCTCTGTCCGGTCGGGATCGGGACCGGGCGGCCGGTGGGGCCGCCCGGCGTCGTGGGGCTACTCGCTCTTGAACTGGGCGACGTTCGAGGAATCGACGATGTCGACGCCGGTGTCGGTGACGGGCGGGACCTTCTCGCCCCTGGACAGCTTGTCGAGCTGCTCGATCGACTGGATGCCCATCGCGAGCGGGCGTTGGCCGACGAGCGTCGTCGCGAAACCGTCCTTCAGGAGCTTCACCTGGCTCGGCAGCGTGTCGAAGGAGACGACCACGAATTTGCCCGACTTGATGTCGTCGTGCTTCTTCGCGAGCGCGCGCGCGTAGGCCTGCGGCGCGAACATCGGCCAGCCGCCGACGTAGAAGATGCCGTCCAGGTCGGGGTTCTTCGCCAGCACGTCCTGGATGATCTGCACGGCCTGGGCGGAGTCGTCGTTGCAGGCGAAGGGCGAGCCGGAGATCTCCTTGAACTTGTCGCTGAGCTTCGAGCGGAAGCCCTCGATGCGCTCGTTGAGGTTGGCGGCCGAGAGACTGCCGGTCAGGACGGCGTAGGTGCCGCCCTCGGGCATCGCCTTGACGAAGGCCTCGCCCGCCGACTCGCCGCCGGCACGGTTGTTGGTGCCGATGAAGGCGATGCGCTCGGACTTCGGCGCGTCGGAATCGAAGGTCACGACCGGGATGCCCTTCTCCATCGCGGCGGCGATCGGGCCGGCCATCGACTCCGGGTTGTTCGGGGCGACGGAGATCCCCGCCACCTTCTTGGTGATGAGGTCGCGCACGATCCGGCCCTGCTCGGCGTCGTCGAGCTGCGACGGCCCGGTGAAGAGGCAGGTGGCGCCGATCTTCGCGGCGGCCTCTTTGCAGCCGGTCTCGGCGTCGGCGTAGAACTGCACGCCGAGCGCCTTCGGAACCAGCGCGAAGACCTTGTCCTGCGCGCCGGCGGGGGCGGCCACCGCTCCAAGCGCGGCCAGCGCGGCCGCGGCGAGATAAAGACACTTCATTGGGAGTCCTCCCTGGTTGCAGATTTTGTTGAGCTGGCGCTTCAGCGGCGCCAGACACCCTTGCGCAGCTGGTCGATGAAGACGGCGATGACGATGACCGAGCCGACGAAGACGCCCTGCCAGTAGGCGTCGGTGCCGAGGAGCACGAGGCCGTTGCGCAGCACCTCGAGGATCAGCGCGCCGACGAAGACGCCGATCACCGTCCCCTCGCCGCCGCTGAGGTTGGTCCCGCCGATCACGGCCGCCGCGATCACGCTCAGCTCCTTGCCGAGCCCCTGATTGGAGATCGCCGAGGAGAGGTAGCTGACCTCGACGATGCCGGCGACGCCGGCGAGCACCGCCGAGACGACATAGACGCTGACCTTCAGCCGGTCGACGCTGAGGCCGGTCAGCCGCGCCGCCCGCTCGTTGCCGCCGACGGCGTAGAGCTGACGGCCGTACACCGTCTTGTTGAGCACGATCCAGGCGATGATCGTGAAGACCACGAACAGGATGAAGGGGTTCGGCAGCCCGAAGCTGTCGCCGCCGCCGAGCAGGTAGAAGGGGTCGTCGTAGGACGGGCGGAACTCGTCGATCGATTTGCCGCGGGTGACGACGAGCGCCAACGCCCGGGCGATGCTCATGGTCGCGAGCGTGGGCACGAAGGGCGGCATCCGGAGCTTGGTGACGCAGAGCCCGTTGAAGAGCCCGAAGGCGGCCGCGATCAGCAGCGCCAGCAGGCAGGCGGGCACGACGCCCAGGCCCGCCGCCATGAAGGCGGCGGAGCAGACGGCGGAGAGCCCCCAGACGCTGCCGACGGAGAGGTCGATGCCGCCGGTGATCATCACCATCGCCTGTCCGAGGACGACGATGCCGACGAAGGAGGAGTTGCGGGCGACGTTCAGCAGGTTGTCGCGGCTGGCGAAGTCCGGCTGCAGCACCGCGAGCACGACCACCATCAGGACGAGCGCCCCGACGATGCCGGTCTCGCGGGAGCGGAAGGCGCGGGTGATCAGGCCGGCCCTGGGGCGGGCGTCGCTCGGGTTGTCTTGTGCGGTCATGGCGTGATGGCCCCCCGGCCCGGTTGGAGCAGCTCCCTCAGCGGATCGTGAAGCCGCCGTCGACGATCAAGTTCTCGCCGGTGATGATGCCGGCGTCGGCGGACGCGAGGTAGAGCGCCGCGGCCGCGACCTCGGCCGGCCGGGCGAAGCGGCCGACCGGAATCTCCTGGCGCATCCGGTCGCCCTTCTCGCCGGACCAGCCGACCAGCGCCATCGGCGTCTCGACCACCGTCGGCGAGATGGCGTTGACGGTGATCCCGTGCCGCGCCCACTCGAGTGCCAGCACCTTGGTCAGGCCGACGAGCCCCGCCTTGCTCGAGCCGTAGGCCGCGTGCTCGGCGATCGCGATCACCGCCGCCTGCGAGGCGATGTTGACGACCCGCCCGCGGCCCGAGGCCTTCAGGAACGGCAGCGCGGCGACGGCGACGAGCCAGGGCGCGCGCAGGTTGATCGCCTGCGTGCGGTCCCAGTCCGCCACCGACTGCTCCTCGGCGCGGGCGACGATCCCGAGGCCCGCGTTGTTGACGACGATGTCGATGCCGCACTCTGCGCCGATCCGCGCGATGGTCGCCGCGATCGCCTCGGGGTCGAGCAGGTCGAGCGTGTAGCAGCGATGGCCGCCGCCGAGCCGCTCGGCGAGCGCGCCACAGTCGGCGACGTCCACCAGCGCGAGGCGCGCACCGGCACCCGCGAAGGCCTCGGCCATGGCGGTGCCGATGCCGCCGCCGGCGCCGGTGATCAGCGCCGTCAGCCCGGAAAGGTCGGCCATCTCTTCCCCCTCAGATGTCGAAGTTGGTCGGCAGCACGATGACGTCGCGAATCGTGACGTTCCGGGGACGGGTCAGCATGAAGATCACCGCGTCGGCGACCTCGGAGGGCTCGATAAGGCTGCCCGATTCCTTGGCCTTGCGCAGGTTCTCCTCCGGCCAGTCGGCGAGGAGGGCGCTGACCACCGGCCCGGGCGACACCTGACCGACGCGGATGCCCTTCTTGTTGAGCTGCCGCCGCATGGTCTGCACGAAGCACGTGATCGCCCACTTCGAGCCCGAATACACCGGCTCCCACGGCACCGCCGCGTGGCCGGCGACCGAACAGGTGACGACGATGTCGCCCGAGCCGCGCTCGATCATGTGCGGGATGACGTCGCGAACGTTCTTCATCACCGCGTTGACGTTGAGGTTGAGCATCCGGTCGATCGCCGCACCGTCGGTCTCGATCAGGTCGCCGCCGATGTAGGTGCCGGCGTTGCAGTGCAGGATGTCGATTCGCCCGGCCTTCTCCAGCGCGCCGGGCACCATCGCCGCGCAGCTCTCGGGGTCGAGCAGGTTGACCTTGAGCGGGACGGCGGCGTTGCCCAGCCGCTCGGCGACCGCGGCCATCGCATTCTCGTCGCGGTCCGCGAGAATCACGGTCGCGCCCTCGGCGATCAGCGCCTCGCTGCTCGCGAGCCCGATGCCGGACGCGGCGCCGGTGACAAGGGCGACCTTGCCCTTGAGAGATTCGGCCATCGTTCTTCCTCCTGACGGGTTGTGTCTTCCGGCCGGCTCAGGACCGGGCGGCGTTGTGGTAGGCGGCGAGGCTCGCGCCGACGCGTCCGATGAGCACCTCCTCCGGATCGAGCGGAACCTCCGCGAAGCCGGCGGCCGACGGCAGGTGCTGCCAGAAGAGCGAGGGCGGCACCGCCACCCCATGCAGCGCCGCAAGCAGCCGATCCACCGCCGCTCGCGCTTCGGGCAGGCCCCAGTAGTAGCGGATGCGGTCGGAGAGGGAATAGTGCCGCAGCAGCCGTTGCGTCGCCGCGTCCCCGTCGTAGTGGCGCGCCCAGTCCTTGGGCTGCGCCAGCATCACCGCCTCCATCGCCCGCATCAGCGGCCGCTCGCCGTAGCCGGGCACGAGGTCCGAGGCGATCAGGTCGAGGCCGTAGAGCGCCTCGCGCAGCACGAAGGTCAGCTCGGGCCCGACCTTGAGGATCGCGAAGCCGTCGGCGACGAGCTCCGACAGCGGGCCCTCGCCCTGGTAGTCGGTCGAATGCGCCTCGAAGACCAGCCGCGGCTCCTCGGCGAGGACCGCGATCAGATCCCGCGCCTTCGCCCGATCATAGGGGATGACGTTGCGGTTGCCGAACTCGACGCCGGGCTGGACGACCAGTCCGATGACGCGGTCGAGCACGCCCCGAAGCCCGTTCGCCGCGAAGACCTCGCGATGCACCGCAACGGTGCGGCGCGCCGCCTCGGGCGTGGTCGGCGTGATCGCGTCCAGCGCATGGTCGGCGCCGCCCGGCGGCGGCACCTCGGTGCCGATGATGTAGACCGGCCGCGCGCCGCCCGCCGCTTCGGCCGCCCGCTCGGCCGCCGCGGCGAGCCGGGCGGCCCGCTCGGCAGTGGCCGCGTCGTCCAGCGCCGGCGGCTCGCCGGCGCACCCCATCGAGGCGTCGAGATGCACCTTGCGGAACCCCGCGGCCACGTAGGCCTCGACCATCCGCTCGGCCTCGGCCAGCGCCTCGTCCGCCGAACGGTCGCGCCACGGGTTAGGTCCGAGGTGGTCGCCGCCGAGGACGACCTGCCCCGCCGGACATCCCTCGGCCTTCGCCAGCCGCCCGACCAGCGCCGCGAAGTCGGCGGGCGTCATGCCGGTGTACCCGCCCCGGTGGTTCACCTGGTTGCAGGTCGCCTCGATCAGCACCGTCGCCCCGGTGTCGCGCCCGTGGCGTAGCGCCGCGCGCAGCACGACCGGATGCGCTGAGCAGACTGACACGACACCGCGCGGCGTCCCCGCGGCCCTGAGCCCCGCCAGCGACTCGAGCGCCACCCCCGTCATGCCTGCCTCCTTGTGTCAGCAATGAAGCGGTCGAGCTCGCCGCGCGAGCCCGCACCCTCCATCGGCCCGCGCCGGGTGACATTGCGCGCCCCGGCGGCACAGCCGTAGGTCAGCGCGGTCGCGGTGTCCATGCCGAGCCGGCGACAGGCGACGTAGGCGCCACCGAAGCAGTCGCCGGCGCCGGTCGGATCGACTTCATCGACCGCGAAGGCGGCCGCGTCGACGCGGCTGCCGTCGCGGCCGAAGGCGCTCGCCCCGTCGGCGCCGCGCTTCAGCGCCACCTCGCCGACCCCGAGCGCGAAGAGCCGCTCCAGCGCCGCCGCCTCGCCGGCGACTCCGGCGGCGCGCTCGAGCTCGTCGCCCGACGGCAGCAGCAGGTCCGACATCCCGACCATCGCCGCGAAACGCGCCTCGGTCTCGGCATCGGCGCCGAGCTCCTTGCGCAGGTTCGGGTCGAGGGAGATGCTGCCGCCGCGGCCCTTGATGACGTCGGCCGCGCGCCGGATGATCTCCCAGGCGGCCGGGTTCGGCAGGATCGTCCCCATGACGTGCAGGTGCCCCGAGCGCGCGACCAGCGCCGCGACCGCGTCGGTCCAGCCGATCTTCGCCGCCGCCGAGGTCCACATGTTGTAGACGAAGTTGCGGCCGCCATCCGGCCGGTAGCGGACGAAGGCGCTGCCGGTCGGCAGCACCGGGTCGACATGGATCGCCGAGACGTCGGCGCCGTCGCGTTCGAGCCGCCGGATGTTGAGCCGACCGAAGTCGTCGTCGCCGACCGCACCGACCATCGCGGCCGCGCCGCCGATCTTCGCGCACTGGTCGATGAAGATCGCCGGCGCCCCGCTCGGATACGGCCCGACGAGGTCGATCGGCTCGAGGAAGCCCTCGCCGACGGTGGTCGCCACGATCTCGACGAGGATCTCGCCGACGCAGACCGTCGGGCCGAGCGCGTCGGGCGCCAGCGGTGTTTCCGTTGCCATGTCGGGCCCTTCCCCTCTGTTTCCCGTTCTTGTCAGGACGCCATCGCCGGGGCGGGCGCCGCCTCCTCCGCGACCGGCTCGTCGCCGCGCGCCAGGAACCGCTGGTGCAGCATGCAGGCCGCCCCGTAGGCCGCGCCGGTCTCGGCGGCGGCATGCACCACGATCTCCGGTTGCGGAAAGTCCTCCGACTGGTAGCTCTCCAAGTGATGGGCGACCCGCGCCGCCACCATCGGATAGAGCGCCGCGACCGACCCGCCGAGCACGATCCGGTCCGGGTCGATCACCCGGCAGGCCTGCACCAGCGCGAAGGCCAGGTGCTGCGCCCATTCCTCGGCGATCGCCACCGCCGCCGGCGCGCGGTCGCGCACGTCGGCGAGGAGCGCCAGCAGCGTCGCCGCCCCTGGCCGGGCCACCGCCGCGTAGCGGCGGAGCAGCCGGTCGAGGCCGATCGCCTCCTCGAGCTCGGCGGCGTCGGCGTCGAGCGTGTGCAGGTGGCCGATCTCGCCGGCGAGCCCGTGCCCGCCGCGGAAGAGCTGTCCGTCGACGAGGATGCCGCCGCCGACGCCGCTCTCGACAACGAGGAAGAGCGTCACCCCCCGCCGCCGGCTCGAGCTCGCGTAGGCGTCGCCGAGCGCGAAGGCGTTGGCGTCGTTCTCGACCATCGCCGGCACCCGGACCGGCAGGGCGTCGCGGGTCATCCCGGCGAGATCGACGTCGCGCCAGCCGAGGAGCGGCGCCACCCGCACCCGCCCGTCCCGGTCCATCTGCGCCGGCGCCGCCAGCCCCAGCCCCTCGCAGCGCTCGAGCTCCTCGCCGCCGATCCCGTCGAAGGCGAGCGCGATCGCGCGCCGGACCGCCTCGGCGACCGGCGCGCTCCGCCCGTCGAAGGCGACGACCTTGTGGTCGATCACCCGCGCCAGGAGGTCGATGCGGACCGTCGTGACATGCTCGACGCCGATCTCGACCCCGACGAAGCAGGCCCCGTCAGGCATGAGCTCGAGCAGGATCCCCGGGCGCCCCGCCCGCGCCGGCTTCGGCGTCGCCTCAGCGACCTCGCGCACCAGCCCCAGGGTGGTGAGCTCGGCGATGATGTTGCCGGAGGACGAGCGGTTGAGCCCGAGCAGCCGCGCCAGGTCGGCGCGGCTGAGCTGCCGATGGGCGAAGATCGCCTGCAGCGCCGCCGCGATGTTGGCCTGCCGCACGCGGCTCGGCGAGCTCGAGATCGAGGCGAAGCCGCCCATGGCGCGCCCGCCGGCTCAGACGTGCCGGTTGGTCGCGCGGCGCCGCTGCGCCTCGTCCCACTTCATCTCGATGAAGGCCTTGGCATGCGCCGCGAGCGGATCGTTGTCGGTCCAGGTGTCGCGCCAGATGCCGCAGGCGAGCGACAGCCCCTCGTCGACGATCGCGCTCGAGAAGCTCTCGAAAACGATGTCGCGGTCGTAGTCGATACCGACGAGCGCGTCGAAGACGCTCGCGAAATCCACAGTGCCGGTGCCGAGGTAGCCGCGGTAGTTCTCGCCGATGTGATAATAGGTGAGCTTGTCGCCGGCGAGGCGGATGGCGGCCGCCGGGTCGGCCTCCTCGATGTTCATGTGGAACGAGTCGAGGTGCAGGTAGACGTCGTCCCGGCCGGTGTCCTCGATGAACTTCAGCCCCTGGGCGGTGGTGTTCAAGAGGTTCGACTCGAACCGGTTGACGATCTCGAGGGCGATCTCGACGTTGCAGTCCTTGGCGACCTCGGCGGTCGCCGCGATCGCCTCGGCGCTGTTCTTCCAGCCGGCCGCGGTCGGCATCCGGCCGTACTTGCCGTGCATCGAGTAGAGGATGCCGCCGAGGCGGATGCCGCCGACGTCGCGCACCGCCTTCACCGCGTCGGCGAGGAAGGCCTTGCCGCGGGCGACGACGGCCTTGTCCTCGCTCGACACGTCGGTGTCGGGAGTGAGACCCATGGTCACGACGATGTCGATGTCGAGGTCCTTCGCCTTCTTCGACAGGCGGTCGAGGTCGAACCGCTCGGGGCGCAGGTAGGCGAACTCGATCATGCGGTAGCCGTGCTCCGCCGACTTGTCGAGCGCCCGCTCCAGCCCCTCCTGGGTCTGGCCGCCGGTCCATACGAACGAGTGAATCCCGAGACGCCGCATCGCTTCCTCCTGACTTGGCTATTCGTTGAGTCGGGTATACGTCGATTTGCTGTTTTAGGCAACAAATATTCTCACATCGGAAAGCTCCGTCTGACCCAGCCGCAGCCTTGGGCAATTGCACGTCGGATCCCTCCCCATGCCGCCGGGACTCGCGCTCGCTCTGGCGACAAGCCTGGCGGAATGAATTTGTGCATTATGGCAACAAACCGTAGCCCAGGGCCGACAGACCGCGCGATTCAAGCAGCAGCTCGGCCGTGACGTCGTCGGTAATCAGCGTGTCGATCAGCCCCCGCCGCGCCACGGCGCGGATGATCGCCACCTTGTGCGGTCCCGCGGCGGCCAGGATTTTCTCCGGGACCCGTGCGAGTTGCGCCAGGTCGATCCCGACGGTGCGGGGAGCGAGCGACGGGCAGGCGTCCGAGCCGTCCTCGGCGAGGAATCGGCCGAGCAGGTCGCCCACCGCCCCCGCGTCGGTCAGGTCCCGCGGCGCGATGTCGCGCGGCAGGCCGGTCGAGATCAGGTAGGACAGGGGCGAGATGTCGCCGACGACCAGCACCGCCGCGTCGATCGTCTCGCACTTGCGCATGTGCTCGGCGAGGCTTTCCTGCGCGAGGAGCGCGTCGCGGCTGGCGCCCGCGGGCAGCAGCACCGGCGCGGGCAGCAGCGAATATCGGGCGCCGAGCCGCTCGGCGAAGCCCGAGGCGATTCCGAAGGCGTTGAACGACGCCCCCGCGGTGGCGCCGCCCACGATCGAGACGATCTCCAGCTCGGGGCACGACATCCGCGGCAGCCGCTCGATCGCAGCCTGCAGCGTCATCCCCCAGGAGACGCCCACGCTCTTCCACCGGCGGGCCCGCAGGCATTCCGCCATGTGGTCCGCGAGCGCCGCGCCGGTCGGCACGTGATAGTCGTAGCCGTCGCGGCGCGCCGGCGCGACCAGGACCTTGGGGATGCCGAGGTGCTCGCGCAGCCGCTCCTGCAGCGCGACCCGGGTCAGGAACGGCGATTCGATCTGCACCTTCACCATCCCGAGCGACTTCGCCTTCTGGATCGCCTGGTTGACCCGCAGGCGCGTGACCCCGAGCATGCCGGCGACCTGCGCCTGCGTCATCTCGTTGACGTAGTAGTGCCAGCAAACCTCGACGACGAAGGCATCGCTGTCCTCGGGCCCTTCGAGCGGCATCCGGCTCTCCCGACGCAAGCCGGTCGCGCCCGCAGGTTGCGGACCGATCGGAGCCGGAACACCATACATCTGTGCGACGTCGCTTGCACCTGCTTCATGCACTTGCAAGGCCGTTCGGCCAGATGTAACCATTGCCGCCGGGACGCGCCGGGGCGCGTCGCCAACGGGGAGGATAAGGATGAGCTTTCTGTCGAGGGCCAGCATTGCGGCGCTGACCGCAGTGTCCATGGCCGCGGCGCTCCCGGCCTACGCCGACTTCTGGTCGGACGCCGGCGCGAAGTTCAAAGGCGCGACCCTGCACGGCGTCACCGAGAGCACGCCGGCGTCGAACTACGTGAAGGACGTGCTCGCGAAGGATTTCGAGAAGGCGACCGGAATCAAGGTCGAGCTCGAGACCACGTCCTGGGACCAGATGTACGACAAGTCGATCAAGGACATGGAGGCCGGCACCGGCATCTATGACTTCGTCTACATCGAGCAGGACATCATCTACGCCTATCTGGCGCGCAACTTCCTGATCGACATCACCAAGTCGCTCGCCGACGATCCGTCGCTCAAGGCGCCCGACTATGACCCCAGCCACTTCACGACCTTCGCCAACTACTTCAAGAACAAGGACGGCGACTTGATGGCGATGCCCATGGAGGCATTCATCAAGATCTACCTCTACCGCACCGACCTCTTCAACGACCCCGAGATCCAGGCGGCCTTCAAGGCGAAGACCGGCAAGGATCTCAAGCCGGCCACGAACCACGAGGAATACACCCAGATTGCCGAGTTCTTCACCGAGTACGGCAAGGAGAAGGGCATCGACCTCTGGGGCACCACCGCCCAGGCGCACACCGGCCACCCGGCCTCCTGGTACGAGTTCTTCGAGTCGGTGGCGCCGACCTTCGGCGTCTACAACTGGGGCATCAACGCCGCCGACAACTACGGCGCCTCGGTCGACCACGGCGGCTCGATGAACAGCGACAAGGCCAAGGCCGCCCTGAAATACTGGCTGCACCTGCGCGACATCGCCCCGCCCGAGTCGGCCGCCTCGACCTGGACCGAGGTCGCGACGACCTTCGCTGCCGGCCGCGCCGCCCAAGGCCTCGTCTACGGCGAGAACGCCGCCTGGATCGCTTCCGACCCGGAGAAGTCCAAGGTCGTCGGCAACGTGGGCGTCGCACTGCCGCCGGTCGAGCCCGGGGTGATGGAGGACGCGGAGGCCGGCAAGGGCTACATCGGCTACTACGACGGCGGGGCCTTCGGCCTGCCGATCACCTCGAAGAACAAGGAGGCTGCCCTGCTCTTCCTGCAGTATATCGGGCAGGACTCGGTGCAGGCGCCGTGGGCGGTCGCCGGCTCGCGGATCACCAATACGTCGACCTACGACGACCCGGCGGTGCAGGAGCTCGACAAGAAGCTCGGCGGCTACTTCACGATGATGCGCGACGACGGCAAGCTCTTCGCCGGCGCTCCGCCGTATCCGTTCCACGCCCAGGTTCGCGAGGCGACGGCGCCGATCTTCTACAACATCCTGACCGGCGCGGTCGATCCGGACACCGGCCTCGACCAGATGGCTGCTGCCGCCGAGCAGGAGCTCACCGACCTCGGCTACCGGAACTAGCCCGAGCCGACCTCGGCGGAGGCCGCGCGCCTCCGCCCCACCTGCCTTGCAATAGGCGCGGACGTTCACTGGGAGAGGGACACGATGCGTTCCAACAAGGTAGGCTGGCTGCTTCTCGCCCCGACGCTGGTGATCCTCGGGGTCTTCGGCATCCTGCCATTCGCCTACGTGCTCTTTCTCTCCTTCCACCGCTGGAACCCGTTCGGCGCCAACCCCGACCAGGTCTTCATCGGCGCCGACAACTTCCGCCGCGTGGTCTTCGACGCCGAGTTCCTGATGTCGGTGCAGTACACGCTCGAGTTCGCCTTCTTCGCCGTCGCGAGCGAGATCATCATCGGCTACCTGCTGGCGCAGCTGCTGATGCGCGAGTTCCCCGGAAAACCCTTCTTCCGCACCATCCACACGCTGCCTCTGATCATCGCGCCGATCATCGTCGGCTCGATCTGGCGGCTGATGACGACGCCGTCGGTCGGGATCATCCCCTACTACCTGAACGCGATCTTCGGCATCGACATGAACATGGGCCGCGACGCCGGCTCGGCCTTCGCGATGACCGTCATCATGGACGTCTGGCACTGGACGCCGCTCGTCACCCTGACGCTGATGGCCGCCCTCCTGTCGCTTCCGAAGGATCCCTTCGAGCAGGCGCAGATCGACGGCGCCAGCCGCTGGCAGATCTTCTGGCACATCACGCTGCCGATGATCCGCCCGGCGATCCTCGCCACCGTCTTCATCCGGATGATGGACGCGCTGCGCACGGTCGACGAGGTCTGGATGCTGACCGGCGGCGGCCCGGGTGCCGCCACCCGCTACATCGGCCTCTATATCTGGAAGGTCGTGTTCCCGAAGACGAACTACGGCTACGGCGCCGCGATCTCGGTCGTCGTCCTTTACCTGACGCTGGTCATGTGCTGGCTGCTCTACGTCGGCCTCGTCGCGCCGCGCAACAAGGGGAAGTGAGATGGCGCAAGGCAACCGCTGGCTCTACCTCGCGCTCTGGATCGTGCTGTCGCTCGCGACGCTATTCCCGATCTACTGGCTCTTCGTCATCTCGGTGAAGCCGGCCGTCGACCTGTTCACGACCCCGGATATCGTCCTGCACAGCCTCTACTGGAAGAACTACGTCGACGTGCTGCACGACGAGACGCTGCGCCGCTACATGATGAACTCGCTGATCGTCGCCTCCGGCAACGCCATCCTCTGCTGCGTCCTCGCCTTCATGTCGTGCTACGCGCTCTCGCGCTTCGACCTGGGCGGCAAGGAGAACATCTTCTTCTGGACGATCACCAACCGGATGGCGCCGGCGGCAGTGTTCCTGCTCCCCTTCTTCCTGCTCTACACCAAGGTCTTCGTGATCGGCTCGTTCAAGCTCTACGACACGCGCATCGGCCTCATCCTGCTCTACTGCACCTTCAACCTGCCCTTCGCGATCTGGACGCTGCGCCCCACGATCGACGGCATCCCGAAGGAGCTCGACGAAGCCACCACCGTCGACGGCTGCTCGACCTGGCAGACCATCCGCGAGGTGATCTGGCCCCTCGCCCGCCCCGGCCTCGCCGTCACCTTCATCCTGATCTGGGTCTTCGCCTGGAACGAGTTCCTGCTGGCGGCGACGCTGACGAGCTTCAACGCTCGGACGATCACCACCGGCCTCTCGGAATACGTGACCACCACCGGCACCGAGTGGGGCAAGATGGCGGCGATCTCGATCTTCACGCTGATCCCGGCCCTGATCATCTTCTCGATGGTGCAGCGGCACATCGTCGCCGGCCTCACCTTCGGCGCGGTCAAGGAGTAGGGCCATGGCCGATCCCATCGATGCCCCGACCGTCGACCTCGAGGCCGCCGACGAGGAGGCGCAGCTCGCCGCCGCCCGGGCGGGCCGCAGCGGCTTCCTGCCGATCCAGACCAACTGGTTCGACCGGCTGTTCATCGCGATCTACATCGGCGTGGCGCTCGAGCTGCTCTGGATGCGCTTCCTCGAGCCGGGCGGCATCCCGCTCTGGATCTGCCACATCCTCGTCATCGCCCTGGGCGTCGTGATCATACGCAAGGGCTGAGGTCGGGATACGGAGGGGACGCTGCGATGCACATGGAAATGACGGCGTAGGAGGCGGGAATGGCAGGGGTAGGCGTCAAGAACGTCGTCAAGCGCTACGGGCCCGTGCAGGTCATGCACGGCGTCTCAGTCGATATCGAGGACGGGCAGTTCGTCGTCCTCGTCGGTCCTTCCGGCTGCGGCAAGTCGACGCTGCTCCGGATGATCGCGGGGCTCGAGTCGATCTCGGACGGGCAGATCTCGATCGGCGGGCGCGTGGTCAACGACGTGATGCCCAAGGACCGCGACATCGCCATGGTGTTCCAGTCCTATGCGCTCTACCCGCACAAGACCGTCGGCGAGAACATGGGCTTCGCGCTCAAGATCAAGGGCGCGCCCAAGTCGGAGATCGACGCCAAGGTGTCGAAGGCGGCATCGATCCTCGACCTCGGCCACCTGCTCGAACGCTATCCCAAACAGCTCTCGGGCGGCCAGCGCCAGCGCGTCGCCATGGGCCGTGCCATCGTCCGCGACCCGCAGGTCTTCCTGTTCGACGAGCCGCTCTCGAACCTCGACGCCAAGCTCCGCGTCGCGATGCGGGTCGAAATCAAGGAGCTGCACCAGCGCCTCGGCACCACGATCGTCTACGTGACCCACGACCAGATCGAGGCGATGACCATGGCCGACAAGATTGTCGTGATGCGCGACGGCCGCGTCGAGCAGATCGGAGCGCCGCTCGACCTCTACGACAACCCGCAGAACATCTTCGTCGCGGGCTTCATCGGCTCGCCCTCGATGAACTTCATCAAGGGCAAGGTCGAGGCGCCCGGCACCTTCCTCGCCGAGGGTGGCGCCCGCCTGCCGCTGCCGGCCTCTTCCGCCGAGCCCGGCCGCGCCGTCGTCTACGGCATTCGCCCCGAGCATATCGAGATCGGCGCGGGCGGCGTTCCGGCGCGCGTCGCCGTGCTCGAACCCACCGGGTCCGAGACCCAGGTCTTTGCCAAGCTCGGCTCCGATTCGATCGACGCGATCGTCAAGGACCGCCTCAAGGTAAGCCCTGGCGACGAGGTTCCGCTGCGCATCGACCCGGGCCGCGTTCACCTGTTCGACGCCGCCTCTGGCGCGCGGATCTAGACTTCGCGACAAGCCCGCTCCGGCAGCGGCCGGGGCGGGTGAAGATTTGGTGAACGTAACGAATGAATGTTCATTGATTTCAGTGTCTTGCCGTTTGCCCGATAGCTGAGCCGCAGAGGTCGCTGGCGCTATGCCTGGCGTTCGGGCCGCGCCCCTGGACCGGATCGGGCCGCTTGAAGCGGGCGCCGCGTGACCGGTAAGCTTCGGCGGCAGCCACCGAGCGAGGATCTCGATGATGGAGACCGAACACGTCCTGGCCCTCTGGGGCTCGGCGATCGGCATCGTTGCGCTCCTGGTCCTGTCGGCGCTCTTCTCGGGCTCGGAGACGGCGCTGACGACCGCGCGCCGCGGCCGGCTGAACGGCATGGCCGACCACGGCCGCCCGGGCGCCGCCGAGGCACTGAAGCTCACCGAGGACAAGGAGCGGCTGATCGGCGCGCTCCTCCTCGGCAACAACCTCGCCAACATCCTGTCGGCCTCGTTGGCCACCAGCCTCTTCACCATCCTCTTCGGTGCCGGCGCGGTGGCGCTGGCGACCCTGGTGATGACGGCCCTCGTCCTGATCTTTGCCGAGGTGCTGCCCAAGACCTACGCGATCACCAACCCCGAGGCCTTCTCGGTCCGGGTCGCGCCGCTCATCCGCGTCCTCGTCGTCGCCTTCACCCCGGTCGTCACGGCGGTCCGCGCCTTCGTGCGCCTGGTGCTGCGGCTCTTCGGGGTCGACGTCGACCCGAAGGCGAACTTCCTCGCCGCCCAGCAGGAGATCGCCGGCACGATCACGCTGCACGCCTCCGAGGGCACCGTGGAGAAGGCCGATCGCGACCGCCTGCTCGGCGCCCTCGACCTCGGGCAGCGGCAGGTCGAGGAAGTCATGATGCACCGCCGCGACATCGAGATGATCGACGCCGAGGCGCCGCCCGAGGAGATCCTCGAGCAGGCGATCAACTCGCCGCACACCCGCATTCCGATCTTCCGCGGCGAGCCCGAGAACATCGTGGGCGTCATCCACGCCAAGGACCTGAGCCGCGCCGTCCACCGCTTTGCCCGCGAGCACCGCGGCCAGGCCCTCGACGGCTTCGACATCATGGACGTGGCGATGGAGCCCTACTTCGTGCCCGAGTCGACGCCCCTCGACGAGCAGATGCGCGAGTTCCTCCGCCGCCGCGCCCACTTCGCGCTGGTCGTCGACGAATACGGCGCGCTGCAGGGCCTGATCACCCTCGAGGACATCCTCGAGGAGATCGTCGGCGACATCGCCGACGAGCACGACGTCGAGACCCCGACCGGCATCGAGCCGCAACCAGACGGCTCGGTCGAGGTCGAGGGCGGCGTGACCATCCGCGACCTCAATCGCGCCTGCGACTGGAACCTGCCCGACGAGGAAGCCAACACCATCGCCGGCCTCGTCATCCACGAGGCGCAGGCGATCCCGGCCGAGGGCCAGGTCTTCAGCTTCCACGGCTTCGGCTTCGAAGTGCTCGGCCGCGACGGCAACCGGCTGACCCGGCTCCGGGTCCGGCAGCTCGGTTAGCTCGGCGGCGGCACCGCGTGACCCGCGGCAGCCCGCTCCGCGGGAGTATATAAGGCACGAGGAACGCGCTTTCGTCGGGACTCACTTCCCGCGGAACAGCCCGCCGAGGATGCCGCGCACGAGCTGCTGGCCCTGGCGCGTCCCGAGCGTCTTCACAACCGTCCGGGTGATGTCCGTGGCGAGCGAGGGCTGCGCGCGCGCCCGCGACGGCGCCGGCGCCGGCTGGTAGCGGCGGGCCTGCTTGAGCTCCTCCTGCTGCGCCTTGGCCTGGTTCAGCATCTCTTCGGCCATCGCCGCCTCCTTGGCGGCCTTGTCGGCGCGGCCGGCGAGGATCTCCTGCGCCGACTCGCGTTCGACCGGGGTGTCGTACTTGCCCTTCAGCGGCGAGGCCGCGATCGTCTCAGCGCGCTCGGCGTCGGTGATCGGACCCATGCGCGACTCGGGCGGCCGGATCAGTGTGCGGCTCACCATCGCCGGCACGCCCTTGTCCTCGAGCAGCGAGACGACGGCCTCGCCGGTGCCGCACTCGCGGATCGCCGTCTCGGTGTCGAAGTCCGGGTTGGGCCGGAAGGTCTCGGCCGCCTGCTTCAGCGCCTTGGCGTCGCGCGGCGTGAAGGCGCGCAGCGCGTGCTGGATGCGGTTGCCGAGCTGGGCAAGCACGTCGCCCGGGATGTCGTCGGGGTTCTGGCTGCAGAAATAGACCCCGACCCCCTTGGAGCGGACCAGCCGGACGACCTGGGTGACCTTGTCGAGCAGCGCCTTCGGCGCGTCGGCGAACAAGAGGTGCGCCTCGTCGAAGAAGAAGACGAGCTTGGGCTTGTCGGGGTCGCCGACCTCGGGAAGCTGCTCGAAGAGCTCCGACAGCAGCCAGAGCAGGAACATGGCGTAGAGCCGCGGCGACTGCATCAGCCGGTCGGACATCAGGATGTTGATCCGCCCCATGCCGCTCGCGTCCGTCGCGATCAGGTCGGCGAGCTCGAGCGCCGGCTCCCCGAGGAAGCCGGCCGCCCCCTGGTTCTCGAGCACCAGCAGCGCACGCTGGATCGAGCCCACCGTCGCCGGCGCCACGTTGCCGTAGGTCTTGCCCACGTCCTTGGCGTTGTCGGAGAGCCAGGTCAGCATCGCCTGCAGATCCTTGAGGTCGAGGAGCAGCAGCCCCTGCTCGTCGGCGACCTTGAAGGCGATGTTGAGCACGCCCTCCTGGGCGTCCGAGAGCTCCATCATCCGGGCGAGCAAGAGCGGGCCCATCTCGGTCACGGTCGCGCGGACCGGATGGCCCTCCTTGCCGAAGAGATCCCAGAACACCACCGGATACTGGCGATAGGCGAAGTCGGTCATGCCAATCTGCGCCGCGCGCTTGGTCAGCGCCTCGTTTGCCTTCCCCGCCGGGTCGCCCGGCCGCGACAGGCCGGAGACGTCGCCCTTGACGTCCTGGATGACGACCGGGACGCCGGCCGCCGACAGCCCCTCGGCGAGGACCTGCAGCGTCACCGTCTTGCCGGTGCCGGTCGCCCCCGCGATCAGCCCGTGCCGGTTGGCATAGTGCAAGAGCAGGTCGCGCGGCTCGGCGTAGTCCTTGCCGCCGCCCCCCACCAGAACCCGGTCGTCGGCCATCCTCGAGACTCCGAAAATTTTGTTTGAATTCAAATCCGATGTTAATCTTCGCCCGCTAGCCATGCAATCGTGTCCGGTGGTCTGGCGGCCTTCGGATGCGCGTTTCCTCGCTGACGACTTGGCCGCGGAGCATCGCTCCGCGGCCCTTTGTTAAACCGATTTCATCTTGACGTTCACGGCACTTGCTGGCTGCTCTTGACGCTCTTTCTCATCCGAAGTAGCGTCCGGCCACAATGTTCGGCCAGTCCGACAGGGAAGTCGCGAAATGCGAGGAAAAGGACGCCGAAGGGCGTCCTTTTCACTGGGGCAGGACCGGCGCCGATCGCGTGGTTGACAGCCGGACCGGGGGATGACAATCCCCCACGACGATCCAATCCGGAAGAACGAGCAGCCGATGCAATCGATCCGCACCCGCCAGGCCCTGACCGCTCTCGCCCTCATGCTGGCGCTGCCAGCCGCGGCCCAGCAGGCGCCGGCACCGGCCGCCGAGGCGCCGGCCGCTCCGGCGGCCGAGGCGCCGGCCGTGGGCGCGGCGCCGGATGCGACGGCGGCGCCGGCGAAGCCGGAGGTGATGGAGATCGTCAAGGACACCTTCGGCGACTGGCAGGTGCGCTGCGCGCCGGACGGCAACCAGTGCATGATGTACCAGCTGGCGCTCGACAACGCCAAGAACCCGGTGGCGGAGGTCAGCATCCTGAAGCTGCCCGATACCGCGGAGGCGGACGCGGGGGTCACGGTGGTGACGCCGCTCGGGACGCTGCTGACGGCGGGGGTGGCGATCCAGGTCGATACCGGCGACACCCAGCGCTATCCCTTCGCCTGGTGCAGCCAGGTCGGCTGCTTCGCGCGCTTCGGGTTGACCAAGCCCGCGATCGACGCGATGAAGCGCGGCAAGTCCGGGAAGATCTCGCTGGTCTCGGTCGGAAGGCCGGAGGCGCCGGTGGTGCTGGCGCTGTCGCTCTCGGGCTTCACGGCCGCCTTCGAGTCGCTGCAGCCGCTGGCGGAGCCGGCGGGCGCACCGGGGGCGCCCGCAGCAGCGACCCCTGCGCCGCTGGCGCCGAAGGCGGACGATCCCGCGCCGCTGGCCCCGCGGAACTGACCGGGCCCGCTTGTCCGGGGGGTGCTCGGGGTCGGGCAGGTGGCTTAAGGCATTGATATCGAACGATAAGGCGATTCCGCGGTAACGGGATCGAAAGGATTGCCCGGGGGTCTCGGGAGCCTGTCCCCGGGATGTGGCGGGCACCCCCGCGCCGCGTGACGTCCGAAGCGGGCGCGCGGGCGCCCGCGGCGCTGTGGCGCCGTCCGCCGCATGCGCGGCTCGGCCTTCAGGCCCGCAGACGTCCCTCTTGCTCTTCGTTCCCCAGCGGGGTCTCGGGGCGGCCCGAGGGGGCCCCTCGCAGCCCCCCCTCGACCCCCCTGGCACTGCCTGTCTGTTCCTCGCGGGCGATCGGAGCGAAGATGTCGCCGGCTCCGGGGTGGCCGCCTCGGAGCCGGCGCGGGGGAGGGATCGGCGCACTGCCGGCAGCAAGGGCCGTTATCGAGAGCGATCGCCCCGCGTCCTTCCAAGTCCCGAACGGAAACCCGAGCAGAAGGCTCGCATGACCAGCATGGGAACCGGAAAGATGAGGGCCGGCGCGCCGCCATCCGCCGCGCCACGACCCCGGGAGCAGCAACGCGAACGACCCAGAAGCCCCCGAAAACCGCCCACGCCCACCACGGAAACTCGATAGGTTGAAGAAGAAGAGTTGGAAACACGCTGGGGGTGCGGAGGGCGCGGGCGGGGTTGGGCGTGTCCGTGTGCCTGCGCGTGGACGTGCCGGGGAGCTGCACCCACGCCGACGGACACGACCCGGTTCGGGAAGCGGGTGGGGATGGCGCGGTCAGGCGCTGCGGTGGCGGGCGAGCCAGGCGAGGGTTTCGGCGGTGGGGCGGTCGGGCTTGTATTCGGCGCCGATGGGGGACGCCCAGCCGAGGGCGCGGATGTGGGCGAGGACGTGGGCGTAGTCGAGCTCGCCGTGGTCGGGAGGACCGCGGTCGGGGACGGCGGCGACCTGGATGTGGCCGATGAGCGGGAGGAGGGCCTTGAGGCGGCGGGTCAGGTCGCCCTCCATGATCTGCAGGTGGTAGCAGTCGAACATCAGCCGGAGGTTCGGCAGCGCGAGCTCGCGGATGATCGCGGCGGCCTGGGCCGAGGTCTGCAGGAAGTAGCCGGGGGCGTCGTAGTGGTTCAGCGGCTCGATGAGGATGGCGATGCCGGTGCCGGCGGCGCGGTCGCAGGCGTGGCGGAGGTTGGCGCAGAAGGCGGCGTGGGCGCGCGGGCCGCCGGAATAGCCTGCCATGACGTGGACGGCGCGGGCGCCGGCGGCCTGGGCGTAGGCGAGGGCCTCGTCGATGGCGGCGCGGGCCTCGGGCTCGCGGCCGGGGAGGGCGCTGAGGCCGTTCTCGCCCGCCGCGACGTCGCCGCGGCGGGTGTTGAGGCCGAGGAGCGGCAGGCCGGTCTCGGCGAGGGCGGCCTCGACGGCGGCGGCGGGGACATCGTAGGGCCAGTGGCATTCGACGGCGTCGAAGCCGGCGGCCTTGGCGGCGCGGATGGCGTCGGGGAGCGGCAGGTCGGCCCAGAGGAAGCCGAGGTTGGCGGAGAATTTCATCCGTCCCACTCGACGCCGAAGCGGGTGACGACCTCGCGGACCTGGGCTTCGGTCAGGAGCCGCGGGGCGAGGCCGCGGGTGAGGATCGCGAGGCGGGCGGTGTCCTCGAGCTCCTCGATGGCGTTGCAGGCGGCCTCGAGGTCGGCGCCGGCGACCACCGGGCCGTGGTTGGCGAGCATGACCGCCGAGCGGCGGCCGGCGAGGCCGCGGACGGCGGCACCCATTGCCGGGTCGCCGGGGAGGAAGAACGGCAGGAGCGCGACCCGGCCGAGCCGCATGATCGCGTAGGGCGTCAGGTGCGGCAGGAAGTCGTCGGGGTCGACGTCGGGCAGCATCGAGAGCGCGACGGCGTGGCAGGAGTGCAGGTGCACGACGGCGCCGGCGCCGCGGCGGGTGTCGTAGAAGGCCGCGTGCAGCGGCATCTCCTTGGTCGGGGGATCGCCGCCGACGAGCCGGCCGCCGGCGTCGAGGCGGCTGAGGCGTGCCGGGTCGAGGCGGCCGAAGCTGGTGCCGGTCGGCGAGACGAGGAGGCCGCCGTCGGGGGTGCGGGCGGAGATGTTGCCGGTGGACCCGCCGGTCAGGCCGCGGTCGAACATCGAGCGGGCGAGCAGGCACAGGCGCTCGCGAAGGGCGGATTCCTCGGTCACGTCTCGGGCGTCGCGGTCATTCGGTGCCCGGCAGCTTCAGGCCGGCGTTGCGGGCGTAGACCTTGGCGACGGCGGCGTCGTCCTCGCGGCCGAGGCCGGAGCCGGAGGCGGCGAGGAACTGCTGCAGCGCCGCGGCGGTGAGCGGGGCGGCGAACTTCGCCCCGCGGGCGATGTCGAGCACGATGCCGAGATCCTTGGGCCAGATGTCGACGGCCGAGCGCGGGGCGTAGTCGCCGGCGACTACGTGCGGGGCGCGGTTCTCCAGCATCCAGCTGGTGCCGGCGCATTGCGAGATGACCTCGACGAACCGCGCAGGATCGACTCCTTGCGTCAGGCCGAAGGTCAGCGCCTCGGCCATGGCGGCGATGTGGACCCCGGCGAGGAGCTGGTTGACGGCCTTCATCGCCGAGCCGGCGCCGGCAGCGTCGCCGAGCTCGAAGACGGTCTCGGCGGTGGCGTCGAGCACCGGCCGCGCGGCGGCGAAGGCCTCGGGCGTCCCGGAGGCCATCACCGACAGCCGGCCCTCGGCGGCGCGGACCGAACCGCCGGAGATCGGCGCGTCGAGGTAGAGAACGCCGGCCCCGCGGCAGCGCGCCTCCATGGCGCGGGCGAAGTCGGGGGCGACGGTGGCGCAGGCGACGACGACGGCGCCGGGGCGGAGGCGCGGCACGAGTCCCGCGTCCCCGAAGAGCGCCGCCTCGGTCTGCGTGGCGTTCAGCACCACCACGACGACGGCGTCGAGGCCGCCCGCGACGTCGGCGGGCGCGCCGGGCTGGCCGCCCTCGGCCCGGAAGCGCTCGGCCTGGGCCGCGACCAGGTCGGCGCCCCAGGTGCGGTGGCCGGCGCGGACGAGCGAGCGCGCCATGCCGTAGCCCATCGAGCCCAGGCCGATCACGGCGACGTCTTTGGTCATCCAATGCTTCTCTTCGGACCGGCGCGGGTCGCGGCGACGCCGGGGTCGCGCCGGCGTTGCCGCCTGGCGAGATCTAGCCGCAGTCAGCTCCCGTATCCAGTCCGGACGTTGGCGCGAAGGTCGGCGTCCGCGCTTTCGCTGCGCGCCGGCCGCCGATACCATCCCCGTGAAAGGCGGTGCGCCCGGAGAATGCGGATGCGGACGCGCAGGACCCCTTGCGGTGCGGCGCCTCTGCGACGATTTGTCGCGCTGACAGCGCGATGACAGGATTGCCGGGCATACCCGCGCCCGCCGGTCGCCTCGCCTGTCGCTGCCCGACCGGCGGCGATCGAACGAACGCATCGAGGAGCCGCCATGGCCGAATTTCTCGCAACCCACTTCGCCTTCGCGACGAGCCCCGAGGGATGGGCCGCGCTGATCACCCTGGTCGCGATGGAGGTGGTGCTCGGCATCGACAACCTGATCTTCATCTCGATCCTGACCAACAAGCTGCCGGCCGAGCATCGGGTGAAGGCCCGCCGGCTCGGCATCTCGGCGGCGCTGATCATGCGGCTGGTGCTCTTGACCAGCATCGCCTGGATCGTCGGGATGACCGCGCCGGTCTTCGAGCTCTTCGGGCACGGCTACTCGTGGCGCGACATCATCCTGATCGCGGGCGGCCTGTTCCTGATCTGGAAGGCGACCAAGGAGATCCACCACACCGTCGACCCGGTCGAGCAGGAGGAGGAGCTGGTGGGCCAGACGATCAAGGTCTCGCTCGCCGGGGCGATCTTCCAGATCCTGGTGCTCGACCTGGTCTTCTCGGTCGATTCGATCATCACCGCCGTCGGCATGACCGACTACCTGGCGATCATGTACATCGCGGTGATCGTCGCGATCAGCGTGATGATGTTCGCGGCGACGCCGCTCGCGAACTTCATCGAGCGGAACCCGACGATCGTGATGCTGGCGCTCGGGTTCCTCCTGATGATCGGGACGACGCTGATCGCCGACGGCATGGGGTTCCACGTGCCCAAGGGCTACGTCTACACGGCCATGGCCTTCTCGGCGCTGGTCGAGGGGCTGAACATGCTCGCGCGCCGGCGCAGCGCGCAGGCGGAGCGCCGGCGCGCGGAGGCGGAGCCGGCGAAGCGTCCCGCCGGGAACTGAGCCGACGACAGGCTGCCGCCAGCTTGCGCGGGCATGAGCCGCGCAAGTAAGCAGGCGAGGACGGAATCGCCGTGCAGCGGGATGGACGGCCGCGGCCGGGACGGCAAGGCCGGGGCCTGCGCCGTCGTCGCGCGGCACGGATGCCGGCCAGCGGCCTGCGCGCATTGTCCGATGGAGGAGCGACGCCATGCTGGAAGCCCTGACGAGCCTTCTGACCCTGACCGTGCTCGAGGTCGTGCTGAGCATCGACAACCTCGTCGTCATCGCGGTCCTGGTCGGCAAGCTGCCGAAGGAGCGCCAGCCGGCGGCGCGCTACACCGGCATGACGCTGGCGCTGGTGCCGCGGCTCGTGCTGCTCTTCTTCATCGGCTGGATCATCGGGTTGACCGAGCCGCTGTTCACGCTGTTCGGGCACGGCGTCTCGGGCAAGGACCTGATCCTCGCCGCGGGGGGACTTTTCCTGATCTACAAGGCGACGCAGGAGATCCATGCGAGCCTCGAGGGCGAGGAGGGGGAGGCGAGCGCGAGGGTGCTGACGAGCTTCTCGGCGGTGGTGACGCAGATCGCGCTGATCAACCTCGTCTTCTCGATCGACTCGATCGTGACGGCCGTGGGCATGGCCAACGAGATCTGGGTGATGGCGGTGGCGGTGATCCTGTCGATGATCGTGCTGATGGTCGCCTCGGGGCCGGTCGCCTCCTTCGTCGAGGCGCATCCGACGGTGAAGGTGCTGGCGCTCGGGTTCCTGATCATGATCGGGATGGCGCTGGTCGCCGACGCCTTCGGCGCGCACGTGCCCAAGGGGTATATCTACACGGCGATGATCTTCTCGGTCTTCATCGAGTGCATCAACATGATCGGGCGGCGGCGGAAGGCGCGGAACCCGGTGCACCTGCGCAATCCCTACGGCGAGGAGACCGACGAGTCCGGGGACGAGCGACGGGCGCTGGAGGAGGCCGGAATGGCGGAGAGGACCTGACGCCGATGACGGAGGCGGCGGAGCAGGCGCAGCCCGAGGGGCAGCCGGCGATCCGGACGATCGCGATGCCGGCCGACACCAACCCGGCGGGCGACATCTTCGGCGGCTGGCTGATGAGCCAGATGGACCTCGCCGCCGGCAACCTGGCGGCGCTGCTGGCGCGCGGGCGGGCGGCGACGATCGCCGTCGACGGGATGCGCTTCCACCGGCCGGTCAAGGTCGGCGACGAGGTGTCGCTCTATGCGACGCTGACCCGGCAGGGGCGGACGTCGATGCACATCCACATCACCGCCTGGCGGCGCGGCCGCGAGCAGGAGGCGACGGAGAAGGTGACCTCGGCCACCTTCGTCTTCGTCGCCCTCGACAGCGAGGGGCGGTCGCGGCCCGTCACGCCCGACGCGGTCAGCGCGGGCTGAAGGCGGCGCGCCGGCGGGTAAGGAACTTTCGGGTCCGCGTTTGCGTGCGTCTCGAACGGCACGAGGTGCCGGGGATCCGTTCGCCCGGTCCGGGCATCAGACCGGCGCGTTGCGTGCCCGCAGGAGGTCGCGGATCTCGATCAGCACCTCTTCCTGGGTCGGGCCCTTGGGCTCGTCGGGGGCCTTCTCGGAGGTGTCGATGGCGGTGCGGGCCTTGTTGACGGCCTTGACCAGCAGGAAAACCACCCACGCGATGATCAGGAAGTTGATGACCGCGGTCAGGAAGGCGCCGTAGCGCAGCGTCGCGACGTGCTCGCCCTCGCCGAAGGAGATCGAGTAGGCCGAGAAGTCGAGGCCGCCGACGATCAGCCCGATGATCGGGTTGATCAGGTCGTTGACCAGGCTGTTGACGATGGCGGTGAAGGCGGCGCCGATGATGATGCCGACCGCGAGGTCCATGACGTTGCCGCGCGCGATGAAGTCGCGGAATTCCTTGATCATGGCAGACCACTCCCAGGTTGATCCCCCCGCCTCCCGTGCCTAGCGCGGGCGGGCGCGGGGGGCAACCCGTCAGGCGCGGAGGGTTCCGCCCGTCGCCTTCGTCACCGCCTCGACGACGCGCCGCGAGACCGCCTCGATCTCGGCGTCGGTGAGGGTCGCGGTGGTCGGCTGCAGGCGGATGGCGATCGCCATCGACTTGCGGCCGGGGCCCATCTGCGCCTCGGCCTTGGGGCCGGCGAAGACGTCGAAGACCGAGACCGCGGCAATCAGCGCCTTGTCGGCGGCGCGGGCGGCCTTGAGCACGGATTCGGCCTCGACGGCGGCGTCGAGGACGAAGGCGAAGTCGCGCTCGACCGGCTGCAGGTCGGAGGCGACCAGCGGCGGGCGGGTGGTGCTGCGCGCCTTGGGGAAGGGCAGCGCCTCGAGGCGCAGGGTGAAGGCGACGGCCGGGCCGCGCACGTCGAGGGCCTGCAGGACGCGCGGATGGAGCTCGCCGAAGGCCGCGAGGAGGTTCTTCGGGCCGAGGGAGAGGACGGCGGAGCGGCCGGGGTGGAACCAGGCGGGGGCGGCGCGCTGGAGCATCAGGGCGGATGGGGCGCCGATCGCGGCGAGGGCGGCTTCGGCGTCGGCGCGGGCGTCCCAGAGGTCGACGGGGCGGCGGGTGCCCTGCGGGTTGCGCGGGGCGGTGGCACCGACGCGGAGGGCGGTCGCGAGCAGGACCTGCTCTCCGGGCTCGCCGCCGGGGAAGGCCTGGCCGATCTCGAAGAGGGCGAGGTCGGCGAAGCCGCGGGCCTGGTTGCGGGCGGCGGCGCGGAGGAGGCCCGGCAGCAGGTCGGGGCGGAGGTGGCTCATCTCCGAGCTGATCGGGTTCTCGAGCTCGACGGCCTGTCCGCCGCCGCCGAAGAGCTCGGCGGCGGCGCGGTCGATGAAGCTGTAGGTGACGCACTCGTTGAAGCCGAGGGCGGCGATACGGCGGCGGGCCTGGCCCTCGCGGCGCTGCATCGGGGTCAGGATCGGACGGGCGACGCCGGCGGGGCGGACGAGGGGCTTGCCGGCGAGCTTGGTCAGCGAGGCGACGCGGGCGATCTCCTCGACGAGGTCGGCCTCGCCCTGGACGTCGGGGCGCCAGGATGGCGGGTGGGCGCCGGCGGCGTCGAGGGTGAAGCCGAGCGCTTCCAGGATGCGGCGCTGCTCGGCCTCGGGGATGTCCATGCCGACGAGGCGGGCGACGCGCGCGGGGTCGAAGCGGTAGCTGCGGGCGGTCCGCGGGGGGGCGCCGGCGACGACGACGTCGGAGGGCTCGCCGCCGCAGAGCTCGAGGATCATGCGGGTGGCGAGCTCGATGCCCTTCGGCGTGAAGGCGGGGTCGACGCCGCGCTCGAAGCGGTAGCGGGCGTCGGAGGTGATCCGCAGCCGGCGGCCGGTGCGGGCGGTGCGGACCGCGTCGAACCAAGCCGACTCGATGAAGACATCGGTGGTGGCCTCGGTGCTGCCGGTGCGAAGCCCACCCATGATGCCGCCGATCGCCTCCGGACCCTCGGCGTCGCAGACCAGCGTCTCGGAACCGTCGAAGACATGGTCCTTGCCGTCGAGGGTGCGCAGCGTCTCGCCGGGGCGGGCGAGCCGGACGGTAATGGCACCGTGCAGCTTGCCTGCGTCGAAGACGTGCAGCGGGCGGCCGCGGTCGTAGGTGATGAAGTTGGTCACGTCGACCAGCGCCGAGATCGGGCGCAGGCCGATGGCGCGCAGCCGATCCTGCAGCCACTGTGGCGAGGGGCCGTTGCGGACGCCGCGGATCAGCCGGCCGACGAAGAGCGGGCAGGCTTCGAGGGCGACGTCGGGGGCGAGGTAGACGCCGACGGGGCAGGGGAAGGCGCCGGGGACGGGCTCGACGGCCGGGGTCTTCAGCGTGCCGAGGCCGCGGGCGGCGAGGTCGCGGGCGATGCCGGCGACCGCGAGGGCGTCGGGGCGGTTGGGGGTGATCGCGACATCGATGACCGGGTCGAAGGGGACGACGTCGATGTAGCGGGCGCCGACCGGCGCGTCCGCGGGGAGCTCGACGATGCCGTCGTGGGCGTCCGACAGCTCCATCTCGCGTTCGCTGAGCATCATGCCGTGGCTCTCGACGCCGCGGATTTTCCCGACCTTGATCGTGGTGTCGATGCCGGGGATGTAGTCGCCGGGCTTCGAGACGACGACCTTGATGCCGGCGCGGGCGTTGGGGGCGCCGCAGACGATCTGCTTCTCGCCGTCGGCGGTGAGCACGCGGCAGACCCGGAGCTTGTCGGCGTCGGGGTGCGGGACGGCCTCGACGACCTCGCCGACGGTGAAGGCGGCGAGCCGCTCGGCCGGGTTCGCCACGCCCTCGACCTCGAGGCCGAGGTCAGTGAGCGCGAAGAGGATCTCGTCGAGCGTGGCGGAGGTGTCGAGGTGCTCCTTTAGCCAAGCGAGGGTGAATTTCATGGCGTCCGACCGGTCACAAGGCTGCGATGCGCGCGGTTTAGGACATCGGCCCGGCGAGGGAAAGGTCCGGTGCGCCCGGGGCCCGGGCGCACCGGCGGGCCTCACATCTTGTGGATTTCCTTCATCGCGTCCTGCACGAGCTTGTCCGGGTCCTTGGCGCACTCGGTGTTGAGCGAGGTCGCGAGCTCCTCGGAGCTGACCGTCTGGCCGGAGGCCATCTCGCTGTTCATGGTCTGCAGCTCGGCCAGGGTCGCCATCTTCTGGGTGTTGTCCATCTTGGCGTAGTCCTTGCAGAGCAGCGTCTTGGTTTCCTGCGCGAAGGCGGGCGCGGTGAAGGCCGCGGCGATCAGGATCGCGGCGAGGGTGCGGGTCATGGGTATCTCCTCCAGGCGTCGCTTCGTGCGACGGCCGGAGAGTAGCGAAGGACCGGCCGGCGAGCACGCATTGAGTTTCGGCTACCAGTCGGCGATGCGGTCGCCGCCGACGAGCTGGGCGCTCTTCGGGGTGTATTCGAAGAGCTCGATGCGGACGCCGTTGGGGTCGGTGATCCAGGCCTGCCAGGTGTCGTCGCAGGCGTACTTCTTCTCGGTGATCGGGACGCCCAGCCCCTTGATGTGGGCGACGGCGTCGTCGATCGATTCGACCTCAAGGCAGAAGTGGTTGATGGCGTTCCTGTCGCCGTACTCGGCCTCGGGCTTGAGGAAGACCTCGACGTGGCTGCGGCCGTTGGCGCCGAGGTAGAAGCCGTGCGGCTCGCCCTGGCGCATGAAGTTGAAGACGACCTCCATCCCGAGCACGTCGCGATAGAAGTCGCGGGTCGCCGCGAGGTCGTCGGCGAAGATGCAGACGTGCGCCAGCTGCCTGGTCCTGATCGGCATTCGGGGTTCCTCCATGGTTTGCCTCCGCCGATAGCAGATCGCGGACGAAGGGCACAGCTCCGGATCGGGGCGCGACGCGGTTGACGTGGCACGCAGCGATGCCTACCTCATGGGGCATGCACGCGAACCGCTCCTTTCGCGGCCAGGCTTTGGCGGGGCCGCTCATGATCCGCCCCCTGACCCGGGCGCGCTGAGGTTCGCGGGCTCCGGGCCGCGCCCGGGAAAGCATCCACCAGAAGAAGACGGGCCGGGACAGCCGGCCTGCGCCTTTCGCCAGAGGAGACCTCCGATGACCCATGCCGTCCGTCCTGCGCTGCAGGAGCCGCCGATCGTGCTCGATGCGGCCTTCAGCGACCGGCTCGAGGCGCTGGCCGCCGTCGCCATGCGTGGGCCGGCGGCCGAGCTCGGCGACCGGCTGATGCGCGAGGTCGCGCGGGCGACGGTGCTGCCGCCCGGCGAGGTACCGGGGGACGTGGTCAACATCGGCTCGGAGGTCGACTTCCGCGACGACGTCACCGGGCGGGCGCAGACCGTCGTCGTCGTGCTGCCCGAGGCGGCCGACATCGCGGCGCGGCGCATCTCGGTGCTGACGCCGATCGGCGCGGCGCTGATCGGGCTGCGCGCCGGCGCCTCGATCGGCTGGGAGACCCGCGACGGCGAGGAGCGGCGGCTGACGGTGCTCGCGGTGCGGCGCGAGGGCTGAACGATGAGTCTCAACTACTCGCACGGCGCGAGGGCAAACGGTTTTTGACAGCGAATGCGAGGCCTAGCGATTGGTGTCAAGCTCGGCGCGCATAGCTGCCCTCAGTTGGCCTATTTGGAAAGAAGTGGCGTCAAAGGTGGTTGTCATTTTGCCGTCACTACGGATAGTGTTGTCTTCATCAGACATAAAGAAACTGAATATGTATCCAACAAGCAGCTCTGCTTGCTTGATGACATCCTTGTCGCCGACCAGGCGTACCTCCCAGAGAAGATCCTCAAGCTTGGCAATTCGATCGTCTGAATGCCAATCAGGGGTCTTCCTCATCATCCGGGCGCGCTCTGCTTGGGCAGCAAAGGAACGGTAGAGTAAGCGCTTTTCGGCATGGATCTGGAGGTCGCGATCAAGTCTCTTTTGATGGGGATAAACGAACCGCGCGATGAATACGGCGGAGCCACCGGCTATAATCGCCGCAAGAATTGGAGCTAGGGGTCGGAGGGCTCGGGCAAAGCAGGCGATCCACCCAATCAACGGCTGAGGCCGCCGGCGAGCGTCGGGATGTCGAGGGCCGCGAAGCCGTAGTGGCGGAGCCAGCGCAGGTCGGACTCGAAGAAGGAGCGCAGGTCGGGGATGCCGTATTTCAGCATCGCCAACCGGTCGATGCCCATGCCGAAGGCGAAGCCCTGCCACTGCTCGGGGTCGACGCCGGCGGCGGCGAGCACCTTCGGGTGGACCATGCCGGAGCCGAGGATCTCGAGCCAGTCGTCGCCCTCGCCGACCTTGAGCTGGCCGTCCTTCCAGGAGCAGCGGATGTCGACCTCGGCCGAGGGCTCCGTGAACGGGAAGTGGGAGGCGCGGAACTTGAGCTCGGCCCGGTCGACCTCGAAGAAGGCGCGGCAGAATTCCTCGAGCACCCACTTCAGGTTCGCCATCGAGATGTCGCGGTCGATGGCGAGGCCCTCGACCTGATGGAACATCGGGGTGTGGGTCTGGTCGTAGTCGGCGCGGTAGACGCGGCCCGGCGCGATGATCCGGCAGGGGACGCCGTGCGCCTCCATGTGGCGGATCTGCACTGGCGAAGTGTGGGTGCGCAGGACGTGCGGGGGGCGGTTCTCGCCGTCGGCGCGCGCCATGTAGAAGGTGTCGTGCTCCTGCCGGGCCGGGTGCTCGGGGGGGATGTTGAGGGCGTCGAAGTTGTACCAGTCGCTCTCGACCTGCGGGCCCTCGGCGACGGCGAAGCCGAGGTCGGCGAAGATCGCGGCGATCTCGTCCATCACCTGGCTGACCGGGTGGATCGAGCCCTGCGCGGCCGGGCGCGGCGCGAGCGTCACGTCGGCCCACTCGCCGGCGACGCGGGCGTCGAGGGCGGCGGCGGCGAGGCGGGCGCGGGCGTCGGCCAGCGCCTCGGTCAGGTCGTCCTTCAGCGCGTTCAGCGCGGGGCCGGCTGTCTGGCGCTCCTCGGGGGGCATGGCCCCGAGACCGCGCATGAGCGCGGAGACCTCGCCCTTCTTGCCGAGGGCGGCGAGGCGGACCTCCTCGAGGCCGGCCTCGTCGGCGGCGGCGATGGCGGTCAGGTACTTCTCGCGGAGCTCGGTGATCGCGTCCATGGCGGCGACGCCTAGCCGCAGGGGCGGCGGATTTCAAGCCCGTGGCGCGCCCTGGGGGAGCGCGCCGCAGACGTTCAGGCGGGCAGCGCCGCCTTGGCCTGGTCGACGATGGCGCCGAAGGCGGCGGGCTCGTGGACGGCGAGGTCGGCGAGGACCTTGCGGTCGACCTCGATGCCGGCCTTGGTGAGGCCGTCGATCAGGCGGGAGTAGGTCAGCGAGGCATCGTGCTCGCGGACGGCGGCGTTGATCCGCTGGATCCAGAGGGCGCGGAAGTTGCGCTTGCGGGTCTTGCGGTCGCGGGTCGCGTATTGCAGCGCCTTGTCGACGGCCTGCTTTGCCGTGCGGTAGTTGGTGGAGCGGGCGCCATAGTAGCCGGCGGCCTGCTTGACGATCTTGCGGTGACGGGCGTGCGACGTCACGCCGCCTTTTACTCGGGACATCTGTCTGGCCTCCTAGCGGGCGTAGGGCATGTACGACTTCACGATCTTCTCGTCCGGTGCCGAGAGGGTCGTGGTGCCGCGGGCCTGGCGGATGAACTTGGTGGAGCGCTTGATCATCCCGTGCCGCTTGCCGGCCTGGGCGACGAGGATTCGGCCGGTGGCCGTGACCTTGAAGCGCTTCTTTGCGCTCGACTTTGTCTTCATCTTGGGCATTTCGGTCTCCTGGAGCGGGTCGCGTCGAGGCAGCGACTCGGCAGCCCTCTTGGCCGGCCGCTGCGGTGAAGAGCGCGGCTTATAGGGGGGGAAGGGGGCGGGCGCAACGGGAAATGCGGATCCCGGCGGGTCGGGGGTATCCCGCTGGAAGGGCTCCGGAAAACGGACGTACAACGCAGGTACATCGCATGTACAATGCATGTACACGATTTCGGGCGGCGTGCGATTGCCCGGCCGGCTCGGTGCGGCGAGGGGAGCGCGCTCCGCGGGGGTATTTTCGGCAAGTGGAAGGCGGGGGCCTTGCGGGGCGGGGGGCGCGGGAGCGCCGCCCGCCGGGGTCAGGCGTTGAGCCGGGACTGCAGCGCGATGATGTCGCGGACGCGTTGGCCGAGGGCCATGCGGGCGTCGGCGGGGGCGTCGGCGAGCTCGCGCTCGGCTGCCGCCAGGAGGTCGACGACCATCGATGCGTCGGTTTCGGCGCGGAGGACGGCGTGCTCGGCGAGGATCGAGGTGGCGGTGGGCGAGACCTCGGCGAAGCCGCCCGTCACGACGTATTCGACGGTCTCGCCGCCGCCGGTGACGCGGACGACGCCGGGGCGGAGGGTGGTCAGGAACGGCGCATGGTTGGGCATGGCGGTGAAGTCGCCGCCCATGCCGGGGATCTGCACCGCGGTCGCCTCGACGGAGGCGACCTTGCGCTCGGGGCTGACCAGCTCGAACGTCAGGGTGTCGGCCATCAGGCGGCCTCGGCGGCCATGCGCTCGGCCTTCTTGACCACCTCGTCGATGCCGCCGACCATGTAGAAGGC
>JAXMDF010000022.1:0-48110 GCA_046348975.1 Amaricoccus sp.
TCGCCTTCCAGGCGTAGAACGTCGTGCTGCTGACCCCATGCCGCCGGCACACGTCCGCGGTCTTCTCGCCGGCTTCCTGCTCGCGCAGGCTCCCGACGATCTGCTCCTCGGTGAACTTCGATCGTTTCATCGTCCGGTTCTTCTCCCTGGCCGGACGCTAACCTCAGATGGTGGAGGAAACGGGGTCACTGCAGAGTTGCATATGCCTTGCCCGATTATTTCGGTAAGCAGTGTACAACTAAAAGTGATCGGTAGGTCACTCACTACCAAGTTCGTAAGGAGCACATCGGCGCATTATTGCCGATCCGTAACGAAGTGCCTTGGGTTGCGCCTCGAACTGTGGAAGACCTCTTCGCATAGTCTTGCGCACGTATCGACTTGGCTTTGAGCATGCCTGGAAAGGCATTCTCTGACTGTGTGCGTAGAATCAGGGAGGGCAAGTGTGGTAACGCTGACAATCACCAACTTCGTAGACGTATCAAACGGATGGTACTTCACACCGTTTGAGTGGCTGGAGTATAACCCGGAACGGGTTCGGATGGAATACTCCGCGTCCAAGGTTACTGCCTACTGGATGGAGGGATTTACCTTCGATCACTTTACAGAGTTTACCGGGAAGTTCGCTTACAGGTCGGATGGCTCGCTAGACTACGCCAAGAGCACGATCACGGGTATCACCCTTGGCAAGACTCTGGACAACGTGTTCGGCAACACGTCCGATGTACAATATAGCATCAAAGGGGCAAACTTCACTCTCGCGGACGCTTTAGCCTTCGGAAACGAACGTTACTACACGAAGTTGCTGAGTGGGAATGACCAGTTCGTCGGGAACGGCTGGGGCAACGTAATCAACGGATACAGTGGCAACGACCGCATATATGGCAACGCCGGGAACGACACACTCACTGGTGGCGATGGTAGTGACACCCTTTGGGGAGGAACTGGTGCAGACACCCTGGTATTCGACAAGTCAGATTCACGAGATACCATACAAGATTTCAGCAACAATGACACTATACGACTTATAGGTGGTAAGTTCTCTGACGTCCATATCCATAAGCCGGCCGATGGGTACACGCTGGTAGAGTACGGGAACACGGACATATACGTCCATAACGTAACGGGACACGCATTGAATGCGAGTGACTTCGAGTTTTTATGAACGACGTTGAACTGAGTGAGGACGCAATCGCCACTCCCAGCCGGCTGGGAGTGCAGTGCTGGGGTTGTTGACCGAGATCCCACCTCTGCCCGCGATGACCTCGTTTGTCGCCTGCCGCCCGCCGGAGGCTTGTTTCGGCTCCTTGACTGTTGATTTTCCACCCGGAACTGACCCGGGCTTGCGCCTGATTTCCATTGAGATTTGACCCATGTGACCTTCCCCCGCGCAGGGACGCCGGGGGGCATCGGAGTGATCCACATGGGACTTTTGAATGTCATCCGCCGGCTGGCCCTGCGGGAGAAGGTGTCGATCCGCGAGATCGCTCGGCGAACCGGGCTGTCGCGGAACACGATCAAGAAGTATCTGAAGGCCGGCACGGTCGAGCCGAAGTTCGCGGTGCCGGAGCGCCCGAGCAAGCTCGACCCATTCGCCGACAAGCTGGCGGCCTGGCTGAAGACCGAGACAGCGAAGTCGCGCAAGCAGCGCCGGACGCTGAAGCAGCTGCACAACGACCTTGTCGCCCTTGGCTACACGGGGTCCTACAATCGGGTCGCGGCCTTTGCCCGGCAGTGGCGGGTCGATCGGCAGCGCGAGCAGCAGACAACCGGCCGTGGGACCTTCGTGCCCCTGACATTCCGCCCAGGCGAAGCCTTCCAGTTCGACTGGAGCGAGGACTATGCGGTTCTCGGCGGCGAACGCACGAAGTTGCAGGTCGCCCATGTCAAGCTCTCGCACAGCCGCGCCTTCTTGGTCCGCGCCTATCTGCTGCAGACCCACGAGATGCTGTTCGACGCCCACTGGCATGGCTTCCGCGTTCTCGGCGGCGTGCCGGAAAGGGGCATCTACGACACCATGCGGACGGCGGTAGATCGCGTCGGCAGGGGCAAGGAGCGCCAAGTCAACTTGCGCTTCCTGGCCATGGCCAACCACTATGTCTTCGAGCCTGAGTTCTGCAATCCGGCGTCAGGATGGGAGAAAGGACAGGTTGAGAAGAACGTGCAGGATGCGCGGCCTTGAGAAGAACGTGCAGGATGCGCGGCCCCGCCGGCGCCGAACTTCCCTGATCTCCCGGCACTGAATGCCTGGCTCGAGCAGCGCTGCCTGGAACTCTGGCGCGAGAGTCCGCACGGAACCCTCGCCGGCAGCATCGCTGATGTCTTGGCCGAGGAGCGGCACCACCTGATGCCGTTGCCGCCTGCGTTCGACGGCTTCGTCGAGCAGAGCAAGCGCGTCTCGCCGACCTGCCTGATCAGCTTCGAGCGCAATCGCTACAGCGTCCCTGCGTCGTTCGCCAACCGGCCGGTGAGCCTGCGGATCTATCCTGACCGGCTGGTGGTCGCCGCCGAAGGACAGATCCTGTGCGAGCATGAGCGGCTGATCCAGCGATCCCACCATCTGCCGAACCGGACGATCTATGACTGGCGGCACTATCTCGCGGTCATCCAGCGCAAGCCCGGTGCTCTCCGGAACGGCGCTCCCTTTGCAGAGCTGCCGCCAGGCTTCCGGCGCCTCCAGGAGCAGATGCTGCGACGCCCCGGTGGTGACCGGGAGATGGTCGATATCTTGTCCCTGGTCTTGCACCACGACGAACAGGCCGTGCTGGCGGCCGTCGAGTTGGTCCTGTCCGAGGGCGTGGCGACCAAGACTCACGTGCTGAACCTCCTGCACCGCTTGGTCGACGGCAAGACGACCGGCGGTCCGATCATCGACACGCCCCAAACGCTGGTCTTGCGCCGCGAGCCCAAGGCCAACGTCGAGCGCTACGACGATCTGCGTGCCCGCCGCACTGGAGGCCGTCATGCGTCATGATCCCGCCAGCGGCGCCGTCGTCATCATGCTGCGCAGCCTGAAGATGTACGGCATGGCGCAGGCAGCCACCGACCTGATCGAGCAGGGGGCACCGGCCTTCGATGCGTCAGTGCCCATCCTGGCCCAGCTCCTGAAAGCCGAAGTGGCCGAGCGCGAGGTGCGCTCCATCGCCTACCATATGAAGGTGGCACGGTTCCCGGCCTACAAGGACCTCTCCGGCTTCGACTTCTCCGCCAGCGAGGTGAACGAGCCGACGGTGCGCCAACTCGATCGCTGCGAGTTCATCGATGGCGGGCATAACGTCGTGCTGATCGGCGGCCCGGGCACCGGCAAGACCCATGTCGCGACCGCCCTCGGCATCCAGGCCATCGAGCATCATCGCAAGAAGGTGCGGTTCTTCTCGACCATCGAACTCGTCAACACGCTCGAGCAGGAGAAGGCCAAGGGCAAGGCAGGACAACTGGAAACCCTCGTCCGCCTCGATCTCGTGATCCTCGACGAACTCGGATACCTGCCCTTCAGCACCTCAGGCGGCGCGCTGCTGTTCCATCTCCTGAGCAAGCTCTACGAGCGCACCAGCGTCGTCATCACAACGAACCTCAGCTTCAGAGAATGGGCCACCGTCTTCGGCGACGCCAAGATGACCACCGCCCTGCTCGATCGCCTGACCCATCGCTGCCACACCCTGGAGACCCGAAACGACAGCTTCCGCTTCAAGGCCAGCACTGCCGCCACGACCAGCCACAAGAAGGAGAGCAGCCATGTCTTGACCCAGCCGTGACCACCTCAGCATAAACTCAAGGTGGGTCACTTCTCGATGGAAAACCCGGGTCAGTTCCGGGTGGAAATCAACATTGAGGTCTTAGGCTGACCTCTCGCTGAGCATTTCTCCGCCGAGGGCGCGCGGCTGGAGATCGAGATCCGCTGTGACTTCTCCCACACGCTCGAGGCCCGCGTCCGGTCCGGCGAGATCGGCATGGCGATCATCACCCGGGCCGCCGGTACCGACACCGGTGAACTGCTCCGGCGGGAACCGCTGGTCTGGTGCGCCCCCGAGGCGGAGCACCCCGAGTGGAGCAGTCCCCTGCCGCTCGTCCTCTTTCCCGAGCGAGACTGCCGGGCGCGGCCGCTGATTCTGGCAGCCTTCGCCGGCGCGGGCCGGACCAGGCCGCGCTCGACGCGGGCAGCGCGGTTCCGGCCCTGCCGGCTTCGGTGATCGCTCCGCGGCACCGGCGGATGGACGAGGCGGACGGTCTGCCGTCGCTTCCGCCGCTCGAACTCGCACTGATGGTGCCGGATGGCGCCCGCGTCGCGGTCGCAAGCTCGCGACTTTCCTGTGTGAGCGGTTTATACGGTTTCCGGGTGATCATGTCGGGATGCTCCGCTTTGACCGCCAGTGGAAGCCCGTTTGGCCTCGGATGAGATCTCGGTCGTTCGCGAGCGCGACGCACCTGTCGGCGACGACGGCCTCAAGGTCGGCAAGTGTCTGGAAGTGGCGGTTTCCGATCGGTTCGTCGACGTGAACCCACAGGGTCTCGGCCGGCTGCAGTTCGGGAGTATAAGGCGGCAGGAAGACGAACCGGATGCCCGTGGGCACGGTGAGCGGCAGGGTGTGCTAGCCGGCGCCGTCAAGGACGAGGACGATGATCCGGTCGCGCCCGGCGCCAGCCTCGCGCGCAAAGAGGGCCAGCGTGCCCTCGAAGAGCTCCTGGCTGACGCCGGTGGCGAGATACCAGAAGCTCTCGCCGGTCGCCGGCGAGACGAAGGCGGTGACGTAGAACCGCTCGAAGACCAGGTGATGGTCCATCTCGGCGTTCAGCGCCCGCTCGGCCAGCGCCTTCTTCAGCTGGTCGATCAGGCCATCGCTATCGAACGCACTCCGGGCGTCGGCGATCACGGGTGCCCTTCCTGAGCTTCGGGATGCGCAGCTCGACCGTCCCGGCGCGGGTCTCCCACACCCGGTCGCGGTAGCCGTTGCGCTGGACCAGCCGCTCGGCGCTCTCTCGCCCCAGGCCGCGCCGGTCAGCCCGCCCACCTCCAGCTCCATCAGCCGCTCCGCCGCAAAGCCGATCATCTCGCGCAGGAGGTCGGCGTCCGGGGTCTTCTCCATCAGCTCGCGCAGGTTCATCATCTCGTCGGTCATCGTGTGTCTCCGATCAGGTTGGCTTGTCCAAACCCGACCATCACCGAAGATCGCGCGATGACCACCGCGTCGCCGGCTGCCTGCCAGCGCGTCAATCCGCGCAGCCAGCCGCCGACGCTACCGGCGAGCTACACCATGACCGGGGACACGACCCCGTGCTGCTCCTGCCGAACAAGCCGCGCGGGGTGCCTCGCGTGGATGATCACGGGGTTCTGAACGGCATCTACTGGCGGCTCAGGACCGGATCGCCCTCGGTCGTCATTCCCGAGCGCTACAGCCCTACACGACCTGCTACACTGCTTCGCGAGGTGGGCGAAACCGAAGGTATGGGATCGGATATTCGACGCGGTGTCAGCGGCTTACGAGGGGTCGGGTTCTGACCCGAGCCTTTCGATCGCGGTTACGTCTCGCCCGAGTCGGCCGGTTCGGGTGCTGACTGGGGGCGCATCGGGGGCTGCGCACCAAGGTCCTCACGCAGGCGGCCCGGCGGGGTGCCGGTGCGCTTGGAGAAGAAGCGGCTGAAATACGCCGGGTCTTCGAAGCCGAGCGCATAGCCCACTTCGGCGACGGTCATGCCGGTATAGAGGAGCCAGCGCTTGGCCTCCGTGATGATACGGTCATGGAGGAGGCCGGAGGCCGTGGTGCCGATGCGCGCCTTGCAGACAGCATTGAGGCGGGCCGGGGTGACACCGAGCTGGCTGGCGTAGAATTCGATCCGTCGCTCCTCGCGGAAATGGCGCTCGATGAGGTCGCGGTAGCGGAGGGCCAGGGTGTAGCTCCCTCCCGAGGCCGGGTTCGGGCGTATGGTGGCGGCCTGAGCACGCATGAGTGCGACGAGGATGGTGATGAAATGCGCCATCACCGCCGGGCGCCGGCCGGGCGCGGTGTAGACGAACTCGCGGGCGAGGTCGGCGAAGGACCGCTCGATCTGATCGGGCTCCAAGCCGGTATCGGCGAGCGGGAACATGCCGCCCTGCCGGGTGGCCTCGATCAGCCGCGCATCGCCCAGGGAGGACTGGGTGACGAACGCCTCCGCGGCGGTGATCACCGAACCGTCGGTATCGGGCAGGAAACGGATCTGGTGGATGGCGCCGACCGGCACACTCATCAGGCAGGGAGGTTCGACGGTGATCCGGCGGGACTCGATGTCGATCTCGCCGCCGCCCGCCGAGACATAGAGGACCTGGTAGTGGTGCGGGTGGGAGTGGGGCTCGATCGTCCAGTTGTAGCGACCGGAGCGTTTTCGGATCGGCTCGATGTGCAGGAAGTCGACCTCGACCTCGCCGCGGTCGTCGTCGAGGCGTCCGTAGAGATAGTAGTGCGGGATCGGTAGCGACGACGTCATCTCCAGCCTCTCCCTCCGCCCGCTAAGCGCCCCGCGCATGGCAGCCATTCGAATAGTGCAATCTTTCGGACGGGCCGTCCATTCGCGCGGCGCCGCGGCGGCGGTACCTCCTCGGTCAGCGAAAAGAACAGGGCCGAAGCGCAGGAGCGCGGCGGCCGGGACAAGGAGGAACCATGGCACTCTCCGGTGACACGACGTGCGACGTGCTTGTGATCGGCTCCGGCGCCGGTGGGCTCTCGACCGCGGTGACGGCGAAGAAGCACGGGCTCGATGTCATTGTCGTCGAGAAGGCGGATGTCTTCGGTGGCACCACGGCCTTCTCCGGCGGCGTGCTCTGGATCCCGGGGAACGGCCGCGCGAAGCTCGATCCGCGCGAGAGCAGGGCACGGGCGAAGGAATACCTGAAGGCCGAGACCGGCAACTTCTTTCAGGACGACATGATCGAGGCTTTCCTCGACACCGGCCCGGCGATGCTCGACTGGTTCGAGAAGGAGACCGCCGTCCGGTTCGTGCCGACCCTCTACCCGGACTATCACCCGACCCAGCCGGGTGGGGTGGGCATCGGCCGGTCGGTGCTGGCGGCGCCGTTCGATTCCTCCGAGCTCGGCGACGAGCTGAAGCGGCTGAGACCCCCGCTGTCGACGATCACCTTCGTCGGGATGATGTTCAATTCGTCCAATGCGGACCTTAAGCACTTCTTCAAGGCGACGAAGTCGCTGACCTCGGCGCTCTATGTGGCGAAGCGGCTCGCGGTGCACGGGGTGGAGCTCGCCCGCTACGGGCGCGGCGTGCAGGTGACGAGCGGCAACGCGCTGGCGGCCCGGCTGGCGAAGTCCTGCTTCGACCTCGGGATCCCGATCCACACGGGCACGCCGGCCGAGGCGCTGGTCCGCGAGGGGGACCACGTGACCGGGGCCATCGTGAAGGGCGCGACTGGCACCGTCCGCATCACGGCGCGGCGCGGCGTGGTTCTCGCCTGCGGCGGCTTCCCCCATGATCCCGCCCGCCTGAAGGCGGCCTATCCGCACCTGCGGAGCGGCGGCGAGCATTTCTCCCCGACACCGGATGCAAACACCGGCGACGGGATCCGTCTCGCCGAGGATGCCGGCGCGCGGATGGAGATCCGCTTTCCCTCGGCGGCCGCGTGGATGCCGGTCTCGAAGGTGCCGGACGGCAAGGGCGGTTTCCGGGCCTTTCCGCACCTCCTCGACCGCTACAAGCCCGGCATCATCGCCGTGCTGAAGAACGGGCGGCGCTTTTGCAACGAATCCGAGAGCTATCACGACGTGGGGGCCGCGATGATCGAGGCCTGTGCCGGCGAGGCGGAGACCGCCGCCTGGCTGATCTGCGACCGGGAGGCGATCGCGAAGTACGGGCTCGGCTATGCGAAGCCCGCGCCGTTGCCGCTCGGGCCGCTGGTCCGCAACGGCTACCTGAAGAAGGGCGAGACCCTCGCGGACCTCGCGGCGGCCTGCGGGATAGACGCGGGCGCGCTCGCCGCGACGGTCGCGGAGTACAACCGGGGTGCAGCGGGTGGCCGGGACGAACAGTTCCACCGGGGCGAGACATCGTTCAACCGCTACCTCGCCGACCCGGATCACAAGCCCAACCCCTGTGTCGCGCCAGTGGCGAAGGGGCCCTTCTACGCGGTCAAGCTGGTCATGGGCGATCTCGGCACCTTCGACGGACTGAAGACCACCGTCGAGGGGCAGGTGCTCGACGCCGCCGAGCGGCCGATCCCCGGCCTCTACACCGTCGGAAACGACCGGGCGAGCATCATGGGCGGGAACTACCCGGGCGCCGGGATCACGCTCGGGCCGATCATGACCTTCGGCTTCATCACCGGTCGGCATCTCGCCGACGCCGCCTGACCCCACCGACCCGACCAACAGATCGAGCGGATCGCGAACGCGATCCGGTGACCACGCGCATGCCAACGACACCAAGGGAGGCTTCCATGAACTTCACGCGCCGCAGACTTCTGACCACCGCCGCCGCGGCTGCCACCGTCAGCGTCATGCCCTTCGGGCGCGCCAGGGCACAGGACCAGACGATCCGCATCGGCGTCATCACCGACATGTCCGGCATCTACCGGGACGTGTCCGGGCCGACGACAGTCGAGTGCACTAAGCAGGCCGTGGCTGAGTTCACCGCGGCCAATCCCGACATCGCCGTCGAGGTTCTGGTCGCTGACCACCAGAACAAGCCCGACGTCGGCCTCACCATCATCCGCGAGTGGTTCGACCAGGGCGGCGTCGACGTGATCACGAATGTCGGCAATAGCGCGATCGCCCTCGGGGCGGCCGAGCATTCTCAATGCCAAGGACAAGGCGGCGATCATCACCACCGCGGGCAGCTCGGACCTGACCGGCAAGAGCTGCAACGCCCATTGGGTGCATTGGAGCTGGGACAGCTGGGCGCTCGCCCATTCGACGGCCACCTCCTCGGTCGCGACCGGCGGCGACAAGTGGTTCTTCATCACCGCCGACTACGCCTTCGGACACGCCGCCGAGGCCGACGCGACGAAGTTCATCGAGGCGGCCGGCGGGCAGGTGCTGGGCGCTGTGCGCTATCCCTACGGCAGCACGACCGACTTCTCGTCCTTCCTGCTGCAGGCGCAGGCGAGCGGGGCGAACGTCATCGGGCTCGCCAATTCCGGCAACGAGCTCATCAACGCGCTGCGCCAGGCCCAGGAGTTCGGGATCACGGCGAGCGGCGTGCGCATGGCGGCGCTCGTCGGCTACATCACCGACGTGATGGGCATGGGCCTGCCCGTGGCGCAGGGCCTCACGCTGACCGAGACGTTCTACTGGGATCTGAACGACCGGACGCGCTCGTTCATGGACCGGATGCGCCCGCGCCTCGGCGGCGGCGTCTACCCGAACATGAGCCAGGCGGGGGACTATGCCGGGGTCCTGCACTACCTGAAGGCGGTGAAGGCGGTCGGCGTCGCCCAGGCGAAGGCCTCGGGCGGGGCGGTCATTGCCAAGATGAAGGAGATGCCGACGGACGACGACGCCTTCGGCGTCGGCTCGATCCGGCCGGACGGGCGCAAGATCCATCCCGCCTACCTCTTCCAGGTGAAGAAGCCCGAGGAGAGCACCGGACCGGGCGACGTCTACAACCTGCTCGCCACGGTCCCCGCCGACGAGGCCTTCCGGCCAATGAGCGAGGGCAACTGCCCGCTGGTGGCGGGCTGATGGGCACGCAACCGGAACACTGGCTCGGGATCGCGGGCGACGTCGCCGTCGTCACCGGCGCGGCGGGCGGGATCGGCAAGGGCGTCGCGCACGCCCTTGCCGACGCCGGAGCGACGGTCTGGATCCTCGACCGGGACCAGGCCGCCTGCGATGCCGCGGCGGCGGAAGTCGGCAACGGCGCGCGCGGGCTTGCCTTCGATGCCGGCGACCGGGCGACGATCGCCGCGGCGGCGGCGCGGGTCGGGCGCTGTGACATCCTCGTCAACAACGCCGGCATCCTGCGGGGCGGGCCGCTCGCCGAGACCTCGGCAGAGGACTGGGATCTGGTGCTGCGGATCAACCTGACCGGCTATCTCGCCTGCGCCCAGGCGTTCGGCGCGGGTATGCGGGAGCGCGGGCGGGGCGCGCTCGTCCACGTCGCGTCGATCGCGGCCGGCGAGCCACAGGGCTTCTCGGGAGCCTACAGCGCCTCGAAGGCGGCGGTGGCAATGCTGTCGCGCCAGCTCGCCTTCGAGTGGGGGCCGGAGGGCGTGCGGTCGAACTCGGTCAGTCCGGGGATGATCCGTACGCTGCTCTCGGAGAGCTTCTACCAGGTCCCGGGCATCCTCGAGGCGCGCTCGGCCGTGGTACCGGCGCGCCGGGTCGGGGCGCCCGACGACATCGCCAACGTTGCGGCCTTCCTCGCCAGCCCGCGGGCGGCCTATGTGAGCGGGCAGGACATCGTGGTCGATGGCGGTTTCAGCCAGACGCTGATGGCGCATGTGCCGCGGCCGGGCCACGAGGCGCGGTCATGACCGGGGCGCTCGTCACCGGCGGCGCGGCCGGAATCGGCTGGGCGATCGCCCGCGCCTTCGCGGCGCGCGGCGACCGGGTCGCGATCGTCGATCTCGACGGCGATGCGGCCGTCGCGCGGGCTGCAGAGCTCGGCGTCGATCACATCGGCATCGGGGCGGATGTCACCGACGAGGCGGCCGTGCGTGCGGCCGTCCGGCAAGCCGACGAGGGGCTCGGCGGGCTCGGGGTCGCGGTGAACAATGCCGGCATCGGCGACAACCCGGCGGAGACGCTCGACCAGGACCTGGCGCGCTTCCGTCGGGTGCTGTCGGTGCATCTCGACGGCGCCTTCCTGATCAGCCGAGAGGCGGCGCGGGTGATGATGCCGCGCGGACGCGGGGCGATCGTCAACATCGCCTCGATCGCCGGGATCGGTGGTATCCCGCGGCGCAATGCCTACGGCGCGGCCAAGGCCGGGATCTCGGCGATGACCCGGGCCATGGCCTGCGAATGGGCGGGCCGGGGCATCCGCGTCAACGCGGTGGCGCCGGGCTATGTCGGGACCGAGCTCGTCGCCAAGCTGGAGGCGGAAGGCGGGCTCGACCTCGCCGCGATCCGGCGGCGGATCCCGATGGGCGCGCTCGGCACGCCCGAGATGATCGCCGACGCGGTCGTCTTCCTCGCCTCCGACGCAGCTCGCTATGTGACCGGAACCACGCTCCCCGTCGACGGCGGCTGGAGCGCCTTCGGCGGCTTCGGCGACGCGCATCACGAAGGAACGATGCCATGAGCAGTGCCGTCCACGACTTCCCCGTTCCCCACATCGCCCCCCAGGGAGAGGCGATCCTCGTCGCCGAGGGAATGACGATGCAGTTCGGCGAGTTTCCTCGCGGTGCGCGACGTGAACCTCAGCGTGCGGCGGGGTTCGATCCACGCGCTGATCGGGCCGAACGGGGCGGGCAAGACCACCTGCTTCAACCTGCTGACCAAATTCCTGATCCCGACGCGCGGAAAGATCCACTTCCGCGGCGAGGATATCACCAGGACGCCGGCGGCGGAGATCGCGCGGAAGGGGCTGGTGCGGTCGTTCCAGATCTCCTCGGTCTTCCCGCAGCTTTCGGTGCTGGAGAACGTCCGCATCGCGCTGCAGCGGCCGGAGCGGCTCGCGACGCAGTTCTGGACGCCGCGCTCGCGGCTCCGGGCGCTGAACGCGCGGGCCGAGGAACTCGTCCATGCGGTCGGCCTGCAGGACTGGGTCGGCCATACGGCGGCGGAGCTTTCCTATGGGCGCAAGCGGGCGCTGGAGCTCGCGACGACGCTGGCGCTCGAGCCCGAAATGATGCTGCTCGACGAGCCGATGGCGGGCATGGGGCATGAGGACATCCACCTCGTGACCGACCTCATTCGCCAGGTCGCCGTCGGCCGCACCATCCTGATGGTCGAGCACAATCTGGGCGTCGTCGCGGATCTCTGCGATCGGGTGACGGTGCTCCAGCGCGGCGAGATCCTCGCCGAGGGGACCTATGCCGAGGTGAGCGTGAACCCGGACGTCCGCACGGCCTATCTCGGGAGCGAAGACGATGAAGATTGACCGGAACACGACAGCGGCGCCGGCGCTGGCCGTCCGCGGGCTCAAGGCCTGGTACGGTGAGAGTCAGGCGCTGCACGGTATCGACCTCGACATCCCGGCCGGCGAAACGGTCGCGCTGCTCGGGCGCAACGGCGCGGGCAAGACGACGACGCTGAAGGCGATCCTCGGGCTCGTCGGCAAGCGGAGATCTCGGGCCTTGCGCTGCACCAGGTCGCGCGGACCGGCCTTGGCTTCGTGCCGGAGGAGCGTGGGATCTTCTCGGGGCTGACCGTTCCCGAAAATCTGGCGCTGCCGCCGGTGGTGCTAGAGGGCGGCTGGTCGATCGACGAGATCCACGCGGTGTTCCCCAACCTGAAGGAACGGGCGGCGAGCCCGGCACCAAGCTTTCAGGGGGCGAGCAGCAGATGCTGGCGATCGCCCGGGTGCTGCGGACCGGGGTGGATATCATCCTGCTCGACGAACCCACCGAGGGCCTTGCCCCGGTCATCGTCCAGCGCATCGGCGACGTGATCCGCTCGCTGAAGGCGCGCGGGATGACGGTGGTGCTCGTGGAGCAGAATTTCCGCTTCGCGCGGCGTCTCGCGGACCGCTTCGTCGTGCTCGAGCACGGTGCGGTGATCGGTCAGTTCACCGCCGCCGAGCTGCCCGAACGCAAGGCCTGGCTCGCCGAGATGCTCGGAGTCTGAGACCCGCCGCGGCCCGCGCCGGTACGCAGCCAAAGCACGAATCCCGAGGGCGATCTCGATCCTGATCGACATGTTCGCAACAAATGTCAGGACGCAGGCCACAGAGCCGCGTCGGGAGGAACCGCCCATGACGACGATCTTCGGCGTCCCGCTGGCCGCGATGTACGGCCAGCTCTTGATCGGGCTCATCAACGGCTCGTTTTACGCGCTCCTGAGCCTTGGGCTCGCGGTGATCTTCGGGATGCTCCGGGTCATCAACTTCGCGCATGGCGCGCAGTACATGCTCGGCGCCTTCGCGGCCTGGGCCCTGCTCACCTACGTCGGCATCGGCTTCTGGGCGGCATTCGTGCTGGCGCCGCTGATCGTGGCCGCCTTCTCGGCCTTGCTGGAGCGGCTCCTGATCCGCCACACCTATTCGCTCGACCACCTCTACGGGCTGCTGCTGACCTTCGGCATCGCGCTGATCATCGAGGGTGCCTTCCGCGACATCTACGGCTCGACCGGCAATGCCTATCCGACGCCGACGGCGCTGATGGGGGCGATGAACCTCGGCTTCATGTTCCTGCCGACCTATCGCGGCTTCGTCATCGTCGCCTCGCTCGTGATCTGCGTCGCGGTCTGGTTGCTGGTCGAGCGGACGAAGTTCGGCTCCTATCTGCGCGCCGCCACCGAGAACCCGAAGCTCGTGCAGCTCTTCGGCATTAACGTGCCGCTGCTGCTCACGCTGACCTATGCGCTCGGCGCCGGGCTCGCCGCAGTCGCCGGAGTTCTCGCCGCTCCCATGTACCAGGTGAGTCCGCTGATGGGGCAGAACCTGATCATCGTCGTCTTCGCGGTGGTGGTGATCGGCGGCATGGGGTCGATCGTCGGGGCCATCGCCACCGGCTACATCCTCGGCATCGTCGAGGGGCTGACCCGCGTCTTCTATCCCGAAGCCTCCGCCACGGTGATCTTCGTCGTGATGGCCATCGTGCTTCTCGTCCGCCGGCAGGGCTCTTCGGGCGCGCCTGACGGCCCGCCCCAATCACCAATCCGATCCAGGAGGAGACGATGACCGCCATTTCCACCAATCCGCCGGGCCCCGCCCGTACCGTCGAGATCGCGACCGACCGGGCCGACGGCCGCGCCCTCGCCTGGGGGATCGCCGTGCTCGCGGCGCTCGCCGTGGCGCCGCTCGCGATCTATCCGGTCTTCCTGATGAAGGTGCTCTGCTTCGCGCTCTTCGCCTCGGCCTTCAACCTGCTGCTCGGCTACGGTGGTCTGCTCTCCTTCGGGCACGCGACCTTCTTCGGGGCGGCGGCCTACGTGACCGCCCATGCCGCGAAGGTCTGGGGGCTGACGCCGGAGCTGGCGATCCTTCTCGGGGTCCTCGCCGCCGCGGCGCTCGGGCTCGTCATCGGCGCGGTCGCCATCCGGCGCCAGGGCATCTACTTCGCGACGGTCACGCTGTCACTCGGGCAACTCGTCTACTTCGTCTTCCTGCAGGCGCCCTTTACCCACGGCGAGGACGGCATCCAGGCGGTCCCGCGCGGCATGCTGTTCGGGCTGATCAGCCTCGAGTCCACGACGACGCTCTACTATTTCGTCCTCGTGGTCTTCGTGCTCGGCATGGCTTTCCTCTGGCGTGTCGTCCATTCGCCTTTCGGCGCGATCCTGATCGCGATCCGCGAGAATGAGGGGCGCGCCATCTCGCTCGGCTATTCGGTCGCCCGCTACAAGCTCGCCGCCTTCGTGCTCTCGGCCGCGGTCGCGGGCCTCGCCGGCTCGACCAAGGTCTTCGTCTTCCAGCTCGCGACCCTGACCGATGTCGGCTGGCAGATGTCGGGCGAAGTCATCCTGATGAGCCTGCTCGGTGGCCTCGGCACCTTCGCCGGACCCGCCGTCGGCGCCGCGGTCATCCTCGCGCTGCAGAACTATCTTGCGAGCTCGCCAGTGCCGATCACAGTTGTGATCGGGGCGATGTTCGTCGCCTGCGTCCTGCTCTTCCGCCGCGGCATCGTCGGCGAAATCATGCACCTCGTCGGCAATCGCGCCGGCAAATAAGAACTGGAGGAAAACCCCATGCGCACCCAGGTCGCCATCATCGGCTCCGGCCCGTCGGGCCTGCTCCTCGGCCGGCTGCTGACCCTCGCCGGCATCGACAACGTCCTCATCGACCGTGTCGACCGTGACTACATCCTCGGCCGCGTCCGCGCCGGGGTGCTCGAGCAGGGCATGGTCGAGATGATGCGCGAGTCCGGGGCCGCCGAGAATCTCGACGCCCATGGCCTGCCCCACGACGGCTTCGACATCGCGCTGAACGGCGCGCTGCACCACATCGACCTCGCCGGCCTCACCGGCGGCAAGCGGGTGACGATCTACGGCCAGACCGAGGTCACCCGCGACCTCATGGACAAGCGCGAGGCCGACGGGGCGCCGACGATCTATGACGCCCTCCATGTCACGCCCCGCGACTTCGGCCGGGCGAAGCCCTGGATCAGCTACGAGAAGGACGGCCAGCATCACCGCATCGACGCCGACTTCATCATCGGCTGCGACGGCTTCCACGGCGCCTCGCGCAAGGCGGTGCCGCCGAAGGCGATCGAGACCTTCGAACGGGTTTATCCCTTCGGCTGGCTCGGCCTGCTTGCCGAAGTGCCGCCGGTGCGCCACGAGCTCGTCTACGGCAAGCATGCCCGCGGCTTCACCCTCTGCTCGATGCGCTCGACGACCCGCAGCCGCTACTACCTGCAGGTGCCGCTGACCGACCATGTCGAGAACTGGTCCGACGATGCCTTCTGGGACGAGCTGCGCCGCCGCCTGCCGGCCGAGGTTGCGGACGCCGTCGTGACGGGGCCGTCGTTCGAGAAGTCGATCGCGCCTTTGCGCTCGTTCGTCGCCGAGCCGATGCGCTTCGGCCGCCTCTTCCTCGCCGGCGACGCCGCGCACATCGTGCCGCCGACCGGCGCCAAGGGCCTGAACCTCGCGGCCTCGGACATCCGCTACCTCTTCGACGGGCTGCGCGAGCACTACGCGGAGAAATCGGACGCCGGCCTCGACGCCTACTCGGCGCGCGCCCTCGCCCGCATCTGGAAGGCGGAGCGGTTCAGCTGGTGGATGACGACGATGCTGCACACCTTCGCCGAGGACGACGCCTTCGGCCGCCGCATCCACGACGCCGAGCTCGCCTATACCCTCTCCTCGGTCGCCGCCCGCACCGCGCTTGCCGAAAACTACGTCGGCCTGCCGTATTGAGGGATCGTCATGATCTATGAATGGCGCACCTACAGCTTCGCTCCGGGGCGGGCGCTTGAGTATCTCGACAGCTTCGGTCGCGAGGGCTTGCCCCTTGTCACCCGCCACCTGCCGCTCCTCGGCTATTGGCTGACCGACGTTGGCCGCCTCAACGTCCTCCACCACCTGTGGGCCTATGCCAGCCTTGATGAACGCTCGGCCTGCCGCGTCGCGCTGGCCGCCGACGCCGACTGGACGGCCGGCTTCGGACCGCGGGCGTTCCCGATGATCGAGCGCCAGGAAACCGCGTTCCTCAGCCTGGTCGGCGGCAGTCCCGCGCTCTCCGACGCCGTGGAGAACCGCAGCCGGTCACACGCCGCCGTCGCCAGTGGCAGCCCGCGGCTCGCCACATCGCGGGCGATCCTGGAAGCCGCCGGCGAGCGGCCGCCGGCCCTTCCCGGAACGGAAACCATCGGCGTCTGGCAGGTCGTCGCCGGCGACCGCCCGGGTGGTCACCTCGGGCTCTTCCACGCCCTGGCTTTCGATCCGGTCCCGACGCGCCCCGCGTCCTGGCGCGAGATCATGCTTCCGACGATCTTCTCGCCGCTCCAATGACCGGGTGCGGCGGCGTCGCCGATGGTCACGTCGCCGGGGATCGATCCGAGAGACGGCGCCAAAGGACGCCGTGCGCGTTCGCGGCGTGACGGCGCGGATCGGCTCGGCGGGCAGAGTTGGGACCGTCGCGGGCGATCCCGGCATCGCCTGCCCGCGGTCGGGCAACGCGCCGTGGTTCTGCGCGCGGGAAAGCGCCTTCGGGACGGACGACGGACGAGAGCCAGCTGGTAAATGTGACTTCCAGGCAATCCCCTCGATCACGCGCAGTACGATCGACCGCGGCCGCTTGTCCGGCCGGAGCATCGCGTTGCCAAGACGGCGGCGCCCTTCGCAGTTCGAGGCCTCGATCGCCGAGAGCGGTGCGCGTGCTCGGACGAGGCGAGCACCGCGCTGGCGGCGATACCCGCTAAGCTCGAGCATCATGCACATAGTCCTGCGCCGTCCTGCGCCATGTGGGGCACCCTTGGTGTTGCCCATCAGCGCTTCCCGCCGTCGGGCAATGGGTCGTTCCGCGACGGAGCTACGCAGGACGTGTTCACCTACGCCTCGATGACCGCGCCCTTCGCCACCGGGGCCGCGGGTCGAGGCGGCGCTCAGGCCCGTGCTCGACGTCATGCAGACGGTGCCGCCGTGGGTCTACCTGATCCCCGCCGTCATCATCTTCAGCCTCGGCCAGGTTCCTGCCATCATCGCGACGATCGTCTACGGAGTCCCGCCGATGCTGCGCCTCACCACCCTCGCCTTCAAACAGGTGCCGAAGGACCTGCTCGAGCTCGGACAGGCGATCGGCGCCGAGCCGCGAACGATCCTGACCAAGATCGAGGTGCCCGCGGCGATGCCGACCCTCGTCGTCGGCCTCAACCAGTGCACCCTGCTCTCGCTCGCCATGGTCGTCCTCGCCGGCCTCGTCGGCGCCGGCGGGCTCGGGGCGGAAGTCACGCGGGGCCTGACACGCATGGAGATGGGTCTCGGCCTCCGCGCCGGCCTCGCCATCGTCGCCGTCGCGATCCTGCTCGACCGGGTGTCGCGAGCCGCGCTCCAACGCAACCGTGCGACCTGAAGGGAGATGGAGATGCAGACCTTTCCCCGCATCGGCATTGTCGGCGGCAACGGCTGGATCGGCGGTGCGCTCGCCCGCGGGCTGGTGGCGCGGGGCGTCGCGCCGGCCGGCGGCCTGACCCTTTCCTGCCGCAGCGCGCCGCCCGACTGGCTCCCCGGTGCTCGCTGGACCCACGACAACCAGGCCCTCGCCGACGCCGCCGACATCGTCGTGCTGTCGGTCCGACCGCAGGACTGGCCCGCGGCCGCCTTCGTCGCGCCGAGCAAGCTCGTTGTCTCGGTAATGGCCGGGGTGCCGCTTGCCGCCATCGCCGCGCGCACCGGCACCCCGCGGGTGGTGCGCGCCCTCCCCAACGCCGCGGCAGAGGTCGGGCGCTCCTACACCCCGTGGGCGGCGACGCCCGCCGTCACCGACGCCGACCGTGCCGCCGTCCGCGGCCTCGTCGCCGCGATCGGCTCCGGTGACGAACTCGCCGACGAGGCGGCGATCGACTACATGACCGGCCTGTCCGGGACCGGGCCCGCTTATCCCGCGCTCCTCGCCGTGGCGCTGATCCGCGATGCGGTCGCCCACGGCCTGCCGCCCGAGATCGCCCGCCGCGCGGTGGTCGCGATGCTGGTCGGCACCGGGCGCCTGCTGGAAGCGTCCGACGAAGACCCGGAGGCGACCGTCGCTGCCTTCGTCGATTATCGCGGCGTCACCGCCGCCGGCATCGAGGCAATGCGTGCCGCAGGCTTCGACGCAGCCGTCGCCTCCGGCCTCGCCGCCGCGCTCGTCAAGTCCCACGCGCTCGCGGCGCCAGAGTGACGGGAGGATCTTCCGTGCAACGCGACCCCGCCCTCCAGGCCTTCACCGACGCGGTCCTCGCCGCCTTCGACGAGGTCGTCCCCGGCCCCGCAGCGGCGGCTTCGCTCGACCGGATCGCCGCGGCCCTCGCCGCGCCGGCGCCCCGGCGCGAGCGGCCGGGCAGCCGCCTCCCGGTCTGCGTCCACCTCGACGCGGCGCTCGCCGTGCCGCAGCCCCGTCCGGCGCTCGCGCGGCTGGTCGAGGCGTTCCGCACCATCGAGCCCGACCTCGAATGGGTGCGCCGGGCGAGCTACGAGGCGACGGCGAGTACCAACTTCGTCGACGGCCACGCCAACGCGATGATCCTCGGGCCCGCGGGCCTTGAGAACCGCCGCGACGTCTGGCTCGGCGCCTCTCTCCTCGCGCCGCGGGTCCGCTACACCGACCATTCGCATGCGCCGGAAGAGACCTATCTCGTCCTCGCCGACGGCGAATTCCGCCAGGACGACGGCGCCTGGTTCACGCCGGGGATCGGCGGCTCATTCTACAACGTGCCCTTCATCACCCACGCCATGCGCTCCGGCGACGCGCCTCTCTTCGCCTTCTGGGCGCTGTGGGTGCAGCCCGAGGCCTGATTATGAGACTACGTCACGAAGGCCGCCGTTCGAGGGCCGGAGAGGAGGACGCGGCGCTCGATGTGGTCGCTGAACGGGCCCCGTTTCGACCGGTCACCCGGGCTTAGGCAGGGAGGCTTCGGGATATCCTGAGGCACAGGCCCGTGTCGGACGACGACCAGACGACCGAAGGCATCACCGGCGCGACGGGGCGTCGGCGCTGGACGACCCACTCCCGACATGACGGTGGATCTGTGGATCGACGGCGAGGCGCACGCGTCCGTCGAGGGTAATCGGGGCGCTGACAGCAGATCCGGCATTCCATCGAGGCTCGGCCCGGGGGAAGCCCACATTCGTCCCCAATACCACGCCGCCGTGCCAGGCGCTGCCCGCGGCTACGCGCCCCGGTCCCCGCCGGAAACCTCGGCGAGCCGGGCCAAGACCCTATCGGCCATATGCAAGCAGCGTGCCCCGTCGAAAGGATAAAGGTCACCGAAGCCGCCCGAAAGCCCGGCGAGTAGCGCCGCGCGCATGAGCCGGCGGCCGCGGTGCAGCCGTGTCTTCACCGTCTCCGCCCGGATACCGAGATGCGCTGCCGTCTCCTCCGTCGTCATCTCCTCGATGTCGCGCAGCACGACGACGAGGCGGAACGACGTCGGCAGGCCGTCGAGCGCCGCCTCGAGCAGCGCCCGGACCTGCGCCCGCCCGGCCTCCGGCTCCGGCTGGGAGGGGGTCGGGAAGGCGAGGACGCGCGGATCGTCTGTTGCCACCTCAGTGGCCGCGTCGAGGCCGGTCTCTTCCGGTCGGCGGCGGCGCAGCCGGCCGAGCGCCTCGTTGAGCGCGATGCGGGTCAGCCAGGTGGAAAGGGCGGAGTCGCCGCGGAAGCCGGCGAGACGGGTGAAGGCGCGCACGTAGGTCTCCTGTACCACGTCCTCGGCCTCGGCGTCGTCGCGGAGGACGCCGCGGGCCACCCGGAAGAGCCGGCGGTTGTGCCGACGCACCAGCACCCGCACCGCCGCCGCGTCGCCGTCGCGGACGAGCGCGACGAGGGCGTCGTCGGAAAGCGCGTCGAGATCCGCGCCCGCTTCGGTCCGCCTGATCGCTGTCGTCATGCCTTGCCTCCTCTGGCCGGGACCGTGCCCGCGGCGACGATCGTCTCCGCCGCGGGAAAGGCCGCGAGCGCCACCGCCGGCAAGTCGCCGTCGGGCCAGCCGTGCCAGTCTGCCGGCACCGCCCCGACGACGATACGCCCGACCATGCCGGCATGCTCGTGCGGAATGCAGAAGAAGTCGTAGACGCCGGGCACCTCGAGGGTGACGGCGAAGGACTCGCCCGGCAGCAGGTAGTCGGAGTCCCACGGCGTGGCGTCCGCCGGGATGCGTCGCGGCCGGTCGTAGTTCGCCGGATGATAGGCGGTGGAGGTGTGGGCGTTGCCCTCCTCGCGGTTGGTCCAGCGCACCGTCGTCCCCGGCGGCACGAGGAGGCCGGCCGGGTCGAACCAGACGTGGGCGCCGTCGCCCGTGCCGCGCATGACGATCTCGGCCGGCGCCGCCGCCCGCGTGCCCCGCCATCCGGGCAGCGCCAGCGCCGCGGCGGCGCCGGCGACCAGCGTCCGCCGCGTCAGCCTCACTTCGCCACCCGCGCTTCGTCGGCCGCCGGCACGTGCCAGAGCACGACGTGGGCGTGCGGTACCTCGACGCCGGGATGGCCGGCGTTGAAGTAGACATCGACATGATCGACGGCGCCCCCGGGTGCCGCGAGGTCGTCGAACCGCTTGTCGGGGTTCAGGTCGGCGATCGGGATCATGTAGATCGTGCTGACCAGCGCCCCGTCGTGGTCGTAGGCGAGGAACGGCCCGGCCGGCAGCGTCGCCGGATCGACGTAGAGGCTGCCGAGCCCCGGAATGAAGGCCGGGAGTTTCACGAGGCTCGCCACCGCCTTGTACGGCTCGGGCGGCGGCATGTGCGACACGTCGGCGGCGACAGCGGGCACCGCGAGGGCGAGCAGGCTGGCGGCGAACAGGGGCATCATCTTCATGGAAGCATCTCCCGATGGATCGGCGCCGATGGAAGGGCGGCGTCATGTCATCGGATGTGCTTGCCGCCCGTAAGGTTCCCGCCCTTGGGGCCAGCATCGAGGGGATTGTCGCTGGGGCGAGATAGCGAAGCCTCGGATGACGTCGACCTCGAGACTGGCCGCTCCTGAGACCGCCGCGGATGCGTCGTCCGGGGGAACGCCCGCGCGCTGTGTCAAGGGCGACGCTGCACGGAGTATTGGGCTTAACGAATGGCCGCTCTGAGCCTCCGGGCGGCTGACCTGCTGGGACCTCCCATGACCGGTCCAGGCTTCTCGTGTCCACGCGCTGATGGGCCAGTCCCGTGCCCAATCGTAGGTCAGTGGGACGGTTCGAGGGCGAACTGCGCTGCGCTACCAAGCGTGTGAAAAGTGGCTCCACGGCAGGAAGGCGTCACGCGAAAGTAACAAATAAGGCCGGATTGGTTTTGGGACGTAAGAACTTCATGCGGCGGTTGGCGCACCCTCGCGCCAGGGTGGCGGATCGAGGTGTCGTTTAAGGCAACGGCGGCGGCTCGCGCATTCACGCTATTATTCGACCGGCTGAAGTGGTGCGTGTCGAGGGGGCATGACGGCGCTCATGGGGGGTGCGATTCACGGCGAAGTCCTCCGCGCCGAGGTCCTCCACATGCTAGCCCCGGGCTTCAGCCCCGGAGACATCGCCGTCCCCGACAATCTGGTGGCAGGCAATGTCGCCACCGAGCCAAAGCCGTTGCCGATTTGCCGCTGCAGCCTGACCAGGGGGCGCCGTTACCCCATATGCGACCGGCCGGGCAGCCGCCGGTCCTCAGCCCTCCCGCAACAGCGTGCGCAGCGCCGGGGCGTAGCTTCGGCCGACCCGCAGGCGCGCGCCGTCGTCGAGGCTGACCGCGAGCGCACCGTAGCCCGCGCGCTCGACGGCGACGATGGCCTCGCGTCGCACGAGGGTCCCGCGGTGGATGCGCACGAAGCCGAGCGGGGCGAGGCGCGCCTCCATCGCCGCGAGGCTGTCGGAGACGAGATGCGAGCGGCCGCCTTCGTGGATGCGGACATAGTCGCCCTCGGCCTCGATGTGGCCGATGTCCCCGAGCGGCAGGCGCCGATGCCGCGGGCCGTCGCGGACCCACAGCGCCTGCTGCGTCGGCTCGCCCGCGCGGAGCGACCGGCGCAGCGTCTCGACCGTCGCCAGGAGCTCGGCGACGCGCTCGTCATGCCCGCGCGCCGCCGCTGCGGCCCGCGCCCGGGCGATCGCCTGGGCGAGGCGCGGCGCTTCGACCGGCTTCGTCACGTAGTCGACCGCCTCGAGGTCGAAGGCGCGGATCGCGTGGTGGTCGAAGGCCGTCACGAAGACGACCGGCGGCGCCTCCCGGCCGAGCCGGTCGATCACGTCGAACCCGTCCCCGCCCGGCATCTGGATGTCGAGGAGCAGGAGGTCGGGCGCGAGGCGCCGCGTGGACGCCACCGCCGCCGCGACGTCGCCAGCCTCGCCCACCACCGCCACGTCGGCGATCGGGCGCAGGAGCCGCGCCAGCCGGCGGCGGGCGATCGGCTCGTCGTCGACGATCAGGACGCGGAGCGGCGCCGTCATGCGACGAGCGGCAGGCGCAGCTCGGATCGCACCCGCCCGGCGCCGGCGGGCCCGGAGACGCAACCCGCCCGCCCGGGCCAGCGGGCGGCGAGACGCGCCGAAACGTTGGCGAGGCCGATCCCGAGCCGCTCGCTCGGGCGATCTTCCCGCGGTGCCGGGCTCTCGACCCAGAGGCAGAGCGCGTCGCCCGCCCGGTCGGCGCCGATCTCGAGCAGCGCATGGCCCGGCGTCCGGGCGACGCCGTGCTTGATCGCGTTCTCGACCAGCGGCTGCAGGATCAGCGCGGGCACCAGCGCGTCGCGCACTTCGGCGGGCAGGACGAGCCGCACCTCCAGCCGGTCGGCGAACCGCGCCTCCTCGATCGCGAGATAGTCCATCTGCAACGCCGCCTCCTCGGCGAGCGGCACGTCGGCGGCAGGGTCGAGCGCCAGCGTCTGGCGGAGGAAGCCGGCGAGGCGGAGCGTCATGTCGCGCGCGGGCTGGCTCGCCCCCTCCTCGATCAGGCCGGCGATCGAGTTGAGCGTGTTGAACAGGAAATGCGGGTTCACCTGGTACTGCAGCGCCCGCATCTGCGCCGTCAGCGCCTCCTCGCGCGCCGCGGCGAGGCGGCGCTCGGTTTCCCGGGCACGGGCGTTGTACTGGAGCGCGAGGTAGAGGCAGGACCAGCCGAAGAGCTCCGACGTGGTGAAGATCACCACCTGCGCGAAGCCCGCCGGATCGAAGGGCGCGACATCGGGCGCCGTACACCAGATCTGCATGCCGCGATCGATCATCGCGGAGACCGGCGCGAGCGCCAGCGACAGGACGATGGCGGTGAGCGCCTTCAGCCCGAGGCTCCTCCGCCGGAGCCGCCAGAGGACGAGCGTGATTGCGGCCGCGAGGAGCGCATCGCCCGCCATGCCGATCAGCTTCGGCCCGGCGGTCGCGATCGGGTCAGCGCCGGCGAGGCTCCAGACCAGCGACGCGACGAAGAAATAGACCGTGGCGAAGCCGGCGGCGAGGAACACGACCTGGCGGCCGAAGGCGGGAGGGGCGGAAACGGGATCGATGGCGCTCATCCCGCGAGTATCGCCGCCGCCTGGACGCCTGTCGATCCACACCCGGCGACGGTTCGCGGCGGTTCGTCGAATAGTCCTGCCGTTCGCCGAAGCGCGATCGCGGTTCGCAGGCTCGGCGTTGTCCGACGCCCGGCAGTGTCCCTAGCGTCGCCCGCGTCAGGGAGGCCGTCGGGCGGCGCTCCCTTTTATGGCGAGACGAACGACATGGCGACGCTCTACGGCACCTCGGGCAACGACACCATCGCGGGCACCACGAGCCCGGACATGATCTACGGCTATCCGAACGGAGGCTTCCCCGACGAGGAGTTCGGCGACGACGACCTGCGCGGCGGGGCGGGCAACGACTGGCTCTACGGCGGCGGCGGCAATGACCGGTTGCGCGGCGACGACGGCGGCGACCACCTCCTCGGCGGCGACGGGGCCGACACGCTCGAGGGTGGCGCCGGCAACGACACCTACGACGGCGGCGCCGGCGACGACGTGATCCTCGTCCTCGGCACCGGCGACGACCTGTTCCAGGGGGGCGCGGGGACCGACACGATCCGCCTGGCGGGCGACGTCGCCTGGCAGCGGCTGACCCTCGACGCCGCCGCGGGCGTCGAGCAGCTCGACCTCGGTTCCTACCGGTTGTCGGGCACCGCCTACGGCGAGATCTTCGACTTCTCCGGGCTCACGAGCGTCGCCTACCGGAGCCAGTACATCGACTTCGGCGCGGGCGACGACGCCTTCACCGGCCACGGCGGCTCCGACTTCGTGCGCGGCGGCATCGGGGACGACACGCTCGCGGGCGGCGCCGGGAACGACTTCCTTTCCGGCGGGGCCGGCGAGGATCGCCTCGACGGCGGCGCGGGCAACGACGTGCTCCTGATCGACGGCCGGGACACCGACGTCCTCCTCGGCGGCGACGGCATCGACACGGTCCGGCAGGAGGGGGCGGCCGAGCGCTATCGGCTGATCCTCGACGCGGCGAGCGGGGTCGAGCGCCTGGACCGCGCCGGCTATGCCCTGACCGGCAGCAGCGTCGCCGACGTCTTCGACTTCTCCGGCGTGAGGCTGGTGAGCGGCGGCGGGCCGGTCATCGCGCTCGGCGGCGGTGACGACAGCTTCACCGGCTGGCTCGGCGCGGATGCGGTCAGCGGTGGCGACGGTGTCGACACGCTGCGCGGTGGCAGCGGCAACGACGCGCTGGCGGGCGATGCCGGCAACGACGTCCTCTCCGGCGGTGCCGGGAACGACCGGCTGATCGGGGGAGCCGGCGCCGACAGGCTGAACGGCGGCGACGGGGCCGACAGCTTCGCGTTCGTACGGCCGGGCGACACCGCGAGCGGCACGCTTCGGGACGTGGTGCTCGACTTCGCCACCGGAGTCGACCGGATCGACGTCTCGGCGATGGACGCGAAGAGCACGGTGGCCGGCAACCAGGCGTTCGCCTATATCGGCGGCGCGGCCTTCGGCGACCATGCCGGCGAACTGCGCTTCGCGGGCGGGGTGCTGCAGGGAGACATCGACGGCGACGGGGTGGCGGACTTCTCCATCCAGATCACGGGGGTGACGCGGATGGCGGCGACGGACTTCATCCTCTGAGAGACCTCCGCGAAACGCGCGGCGCTGCTGCCGTTTCAATACCTTACCAAATCCGTTAACGCCGATGACGTTATCTCGCAAAATCAGTTGCTTAACCCCCGCCGCACGCGTGCGCAGGGGGCCGTTTTCGCGCCCCTCGGCGAACGATGCGCCCCTTCGCGGGGGCCTCTTCGAGCGCGGAGTCCACGGGCGAGGGTTCGGAGCGCGACAGATGGGTGGCTTCGTCCGGCCGGGCCTGGCCGCGCTCCTCGTCGCCGCGGCCCTCGCGGGCTGCGCGACGACGGAAGGAGCGAAGACCTCCCTCATCGACGGTCGGCGCGTGGAGTTCGTGTCCGCGGGAAGCGGCGCGCCGACGGTCGTCTTCGAGAACGGCCTCGGAGGATCGCTCGACTGGTGGGCGAAGGTGATCCCGACGGTCTCGCGGGAGACGCAGGTCTTCGCCTACGACCGCCCCGGCACCGGCGGGAGCGATGCCGTCCCGGGGCCGCGCGACGGCGACCGCATCGTCGAGGAGCTGCGCCGCACCCTGCGGGCGGAAGGGATCGCGCCGCCCTATATCCTCGTCGGGCATTCGGTCGGTGGCCTCTACGTGCAGCTCTTCGCCCGGCGCTATCCGCGGGAGATCGCGGGCCTCGTGCTCGTCGACTCGACCCACCCCCGGCAGCTGGAGGGGGCCGGCGCGCGCGAGAACTGGCCGGCCTGGGCGAATGCCGCCTTTTCCGCGCTGACATCCGAGGCGGCCAAGGCAGAGATGGCCGCGATCCCGGCAACGGGCGCGGCGCTGTTGGCCCTGCCGCCGCTCACCGGCAAGCCGGTGATCGTGCTGTCCGCATCGGGTCCGATGCGAGAGACCTCGCCCCTCGCCCGCGACTCGAACGCCAAGCGCGCAGATATCGTCCGCCTCAATCCGGGCGCGCGACAGGTCTGGGTCGACAGTGGCCACGGCATCCCGCTGGAAAGGCCCGAGGCGGTGATCGCGGCGATCGAGGATGTCCTGTCCGCGGCCCGGTCCGGTAGCGCGGAGGGCCGCGCATGAGCCGGACAACTCTCGGAAGGCTGACCGGCGTCTTCTTCCTGATCACGTTCGTCACCGCCATCCCGGCGGTCGCCGTCTTCTATCGCCCTGCGATCGCCGACCCCGCGTTCGTTCTCGGTGGCGGCTTCGATGCTGGCGTAGCGTCCGGCGCGGTGCTCGAGCTCGCGCTCATCCTCGCGAACATCGCGACGGCGCTGACGATATATCCCGTGATCGCGCCCCGCCTGCCGGTGTTGTCGCTCGCCTACGTCGCGGCGCGTCTGGTCGAGTGCGGCTTCATCGGCATCGGCATCGTCGCGCTGCTGGCGCTGAACACGCTCCGGCTCGGGGCGAACGGCGCCGACCCCGCGATGCTGGTCATTGCCGGGCAGACGCTGGTCGCGATCCATGCCTGGACGTTCCGGCTGGGTCCGGGTGTCGTCGTGGGCGTCGGGAACGGGCTGATCCTCGGGGTGGCGATGTGGCGTGCCCGTCTGGTCCCGCGCGGCCTTTCCATCTTCGGGATCATCGGCGGACCGGCGCTGGTCGCCGCCGGCATCGCGGTGATCTTCGGCCGGATCGAGGCGGGAGGCACGACCCAGGCCATTCTGACGCTGCCGGAGATCGTGTGGGAACTCGGCCTCGGCCTCTGGCTGCTGGCGCGAGGCTTTCCCGACGCTCCGCAAGGCAAAGCCCACGACGACCCGTCCAGATAAGCAGATCGAGACCGCCTCGGGCACCCGGCGATGGGTCCGAACCCGAACCACCCGCACCGATCGCTCACGCAGCTCCGCCGGATCGGGCTTTACCGTCTTCCTCGCCATGGCTCCACACTCTCGGACGTTGGAGCCTCCGGGAAATTCGGCACGGTCCAGCTCCCGCAGGCCCTTATGGGCCGGTGAGCCTCCGGCCTGGACAGACCCCGTTCCTTGCTCCACCAAGAGCGGAACTGGGCCAACCCAGCCGAACCCTGATCGTTGCCGGAATCCGTCTCTTGAGGAAGCTCGACGAAGGCCTGCTGTCGCGACTGCCGCCGTTCTCGCGCCTGTCCCGGGCGCAGATCCGGGCGATCCTCGACCGCGCGACGCCCGAGCGTTACCCGGAGGGAAGCGCGGTGTTCGGCGAGGGCATGCCGGCGGAGCGTTTCTTCCTGCTGCTCGACGGCTATATCCGGGTGGTGCGGACGACGCCGGACGGCGAGCAGGTGATCGCGCTGCACATCCCGCCGGGGCAGCTCTTCGGCATCGCGCCGGCGATCGGGCGCGACACCTATCCTGCGACGGCGGTGGCGGCGGTCGAGTCGCTGGCGCTCGGCTGGCCGGTGCGGCTCTGGGCGGGGTTCGTCGCCGACTACGACGGCTTCGCGACCGAGACCTATCGCACGCTCGGGGCGCGGCTCGGGGAGTTCCAGGCGCGGGTGACGGAGCTCGCGACCCAAGCGGTCGAGCAGCGGGTGGCGGCGGCGCTGCTGCGCCTCGCCAACCAGTCGGGGCGCAAGACCGAGGCGGGGATCGAGGTCGCCTTTCCGGTGACGCGCAACGACGTCGCGGAGATGACCGGGACGACGCTGCACACGGTCAGCCGGCTGCTGTCGGCCTGGGAGCGCGACGGGATCGTCAGGAGCACGCGGCGGCACATCACCGTGACGGCGGCGCACCGGCTCGCGGTGCTCGGCGGGTCGGCCGTCGGATAGCGGCGCGGAGGTCGGCGCGGAACGCCGCCTCGTCGAGGCGGTACTCGGCGCAGGCATCTGCGACGGTGTGGAAGGGCGCGATCGGGCAGCCGGGGCAGCCCATCCGGCGGTCGAGGAAGGGGCGCGCGGCCTCCGGCCGGGCGCGGAACAGCTGGGCGAGGGTCAGGTCGGGGTCGTCGGGGGCGGGGGCCATGGCGCATCCCGTCGGTGGAGCGTCGTCGCGATCCGGTCGAGCGTCACGTCCGGGATCGCGGGCAGGTCGTCCGTCAGCGCGAAGGCGGTCGAGAGCGCGTCCGCCGCCGCGGCGGTGGGTGCGGTGACGGTGACGCGGGAGAAGCGGGCAGGGGTCGCGCCGGTACGCGGGTCGATGATGTGGGTGAAGCGCCCGGCGGGGTCGAAGGCGAAGCCCCGCGGAGCGGAGGTGGCGACGGCGCGGTTCGTGAGGGCGAGGGTGTCGTCGCTGCCGTCGATGCCGACGCGCCACGGGCCGCCGACGCCGCGGATCTCGCCCATGTCGACGAGGGTCGCGGTGACGCCGGCGGCGCGCAGGCGGTCGGTGATGCGGTCGGTGATCCAGCCCTGGGCGATGCCGTTGAGGGTGAGCGCCATGCCGGGACGGGCGAAGGCGATGCGGTCGGCGTTGGCGTGGACGGCCTCGAGCCCGACCGCGGCCAGCGCCTCGGCGAGGGCCTCCGGCGCCGGGCCCTCCTCGCCGCCGCCCCGCTGGAAGTGCGTGGCGTAGAGCCGCCAGAGCGGTTGCACCGTCGGGTCGAAGGCCCCGTCCGTGAGGGCGTGGAACCCCCGCGCATCGTCGAGGATGGCGACGAGCGCCGGGGGCGGGGCGGCGAGGGCGCCGGTGCGGTTGAGCTCGCAGAGCGCGCTGTCGGGCCGGTAGAGGCTGAGGACGCCCTCGAGGCGGTCGAGCTCGGCGACGCACGACACGACGAGACGCTCGGCGGCGGGGCGGTCGGGGTGATGCAGGATCAGCGTCGCCGGGGCGCCGAGCGCGCGGCCGTGCCACGTCACCACCTCGGCGGTGCCGCGGGTGGCGCGGAGCACCAGGGGAAGGCCGGTGGCCGCGGCGACGAGGCCGAGGGCGCGGCGACGGGTCAGGCGTTCAGTGGTCATGGTCTTCCTCCGCAGGCGCTTCCGCAGGGGTAGCGGTGTGGCCGAGGATGTAGGCGGGGGGGATGGCGTCGAAGGCAACGGCCTGGCCGCCGTGCGCGGCGACGAATGCTTCGGCCTTCGCCTTGTCGCCGAAGGGCACGGCCTCGGCGGCGCCCATGCCCCCCGCCGTATCGCTGCCGATGACGAAGGTCGCGGTCTTCGCGTCGGTCCAGTTGTCGGCGCCGGGCTCCGCCCAGGACGGCGCGACGCCCATGTCGGAGACATAGATCGCGGCGATGTCCTTCGGCTCTTCGGGCAGCAGGGTGAAGGCGATGGCGTCCCGCGCCGAGGAGAACCAGATCGGGGTGTCCGAGCCTTCGAGCAGGATCTGCCCCTTCGGGCCCTCGTGCTCGGCCAGATCCATGCCGCAATAGTGCCCGACGGCGTCGTCGGTCAGCGTGTGGGGTGCGGGCTTCGCGGCGTCGTCCTTGCAGGCGGCGAGACCAAGCGCAAGGGCGGCGCAGAGTGCAAGGGCGAGCGGGCGCATCAGAGCTCCCTCCGCCCGAAGACCAGTGCGGCGAGCGCGAGGGGCGCGGCGGTCCAGGCGACGAGGATGGCAACGAGGATCGGCGGGGTGAGCGCGGTATGTCCGGCGAGCGCGCCGATGCCGGTGAGGCCGCCGGTGCCGGCCATCCCGAGGGTGAGCAGCCGGTAGGCGTCGGTCGGGTTGAGCGCGAGGAGCGCGTCGACGAGCACGGGCGGCAGGCTGTGGCCGCCGGTGGCGACGAGCAGGCCGAGGAAGGCCATGTCGTAGAGCAGCACGAAGAGGAGCCAGAGGCCAATGGCGATGCCACCGGCCGTGGACCTTTGGCGGACGAGGGTCGAGGCGAGGAGGCCGAGGGCGAGAAAGACGGCGCCGAGCAGGACCGAGGCGCCGACCATGACGGCGAAGGCGGCCCAGGCGGTGGCGCCGAGGTTCCAGCCGACGGCGAGGGCGGCGGTGCCGTAGCCAAGGACGGTGGCGGTGGCGAGGATGGCGAGCTGGCCTGCGAACTTGCCGAGGATGACCGCCGTACGGCTGACCGGGTAGGCGAGGAGGAGGAGGAGCGTGCCGCGCTCGGCCTCGCCGGCGATGGCGTCGTGGGAGAGGAGGAGGGCGATCAGCGGCACGAGGAAGATGGTGAGGCTGGCGAGGCTGACCGTCACCACGTCGAGGCGGCTCGCCCCGAGCGTGCCGGTGGGCGCGCTGCCGAGAAGCGCGAGGGTGAGGGCGAGGGCGGCGAGGAGCAGCGTGGTGGCGAGCACCCAGCGGTTGCGGAAGCCTTCGCGGATTTCCTTCGCGGCGAGGGTGAGGACGGTCGGCATGGGCATCTCGCGGCGGGCGGCGCGGGCCGGGGTGTCGGCGGCGGCGGCCATCACGCCGCCTCGCGGCGGAGGAAGTGGGCATAGAGGTCGTCGAGCGTGGGCTCGGTGACGGTGAGGTCGGCGAGGCCGCCGGGCTCGGCGAGGAGGCGCGCGAGCAGGGCGAGCTTGTCCTCGGGTGCGACGGTCGTCTCGAAGCTGCCGTCGGCGAGGTGGTGCCAGCCGGGGGCGGCGAAGGGTCCGGTCGGGCGGGCGCGGACGTGGACCGGCAGGCGGGCGAGGGCGCGGAGCGCGTCGAGCGTGCCGTCGGCGATCTTCGCGCCCCTGTTGACGATGACCACGCGGTCGGCGCGGCCCTCGAGCTCGGTCAGGGCGTGGGAGGCGAGGAGCACGGTGGCGCTCGCCGCCGCGCGCTCGGCGACGATCGCGTAGAACTCGCGGCGGAGCGCCGGGTCGAGGCCGCTGGTCGGCTCGTCGAGGATGAGCACGCGCGGGTCGCCAAGCAGCGCCTGCGCCAGGCCGAGCCGCTGGCGCATCCCCTTGGAGTAGGTGCCGACGGCCCGGTCGGCGGCGTCGGCGAGCCCGACGGCGGCGAAGGCGCGGTCGAGGTGGCCGGCGGGCAGGCGCTTCAGCCGGGCGTAGAAGGCGAGCGTCTCGCGGCCCGTGAGCGCGAGGTGGAAGGAGACGCTCTCGGGCAGGTAGCCGACGGACGCCCGCGCGGCGGGGTCGTCGGTCGGGTCGGCGCCGAGCAGGCGGACGGTGCCGCTGGTCGGGTGGGCGAGGCCGAGCATCATCTTGATCTGCGTGGTCTTGCCGGCGCCGTTGTGGCCGACGAGCGCCACCACCTCGCCGGCGTGCAGCGCGAGGTCGAGGTCGCGGACGGCGGTGATCGGGCCATAGCGTTTCGTCACGCCCCGGAGGGCGACGGTCTTGGTCATGGCGTGAACTCCGGCGGGGCCATCAGCGGCGCCGAGTCGACGACGCCGCCGGGCAGGGTGGCGGGGAAGCGGGACTGCGCCCAGCGGATCACCTGCACCGCGGGACTCGTCAGGAGGAGCCGGGCCTGCGGCGCGGTCCACATCACCCGGTCGACGATGTCGTTCGGGCGATAGGCTGCATCGGCGATGCCGTCGCCGTCGAGGTCGAAGGCGGGATTGTCGGACCAGTAGTTGCCACGGCCGTCCTTCGACCAGTCGAGGGTCCGGGTGCCGACATATTTCACCTGCGTCTCGTTGCCGACGAAGGCGTTGCCGGAGAAAGCGTTGCCCTCGGCGCCGGCGGTGAAGTGGATGCCGATCGCGCACCCCTCGAAGCGGTTGCCGGTGATGGCGTTCATGTTGGCGTTGTAGAGAAACAGGCACTTTTCCGGACCGATGCGGTCGCCGGTCGTGTCGGGCGCGTCGCGGGCGGGGGCCATGTCGTCGGCGCCCTTCTCGCCGGTGAACCAGCGGGACGCCGGCAGGGTGCGGCCGGTGACGCGGTTGCCGGTGACCTCGGACTTGTTGGCGGCGTTGAGCAGCAGGCCGTGGTCGCGGTCGCCGTCGGAGACGTTGCCGGAGATCTTCAGGCGGTCGGAGAACATGATCGCGTAGCCGACGGTGTTGTCGACGGAGACGTTGTCCGCGATGAGGCTGTCGTTCGTGTACATGTAGTGGATGGCGAAGCGGGTCTTCTCCATCCGGTTGCCGCGGAAGACGTCCTTCTTCGAGGCGTTGGAAAAGATGCCGTCGCGACCGAGACGGATGACGTTGCCCTCGACGAGCGCGCCGGGCGCGTTCCAGACCGAGACGCCGTTGCCGGCCTCGGACTGGCGCCCGGTGCGGCCCGTGATGTCGTTGCCGCGCACCGTGGCGTCGCGGGCGCCCTGGATGCGGATGCCGTGGAGGTTGCCGGTGAGGGTATTGTCCTCGACGACCGCGCCGGTCGCGCCTTTCAGCAGGTTGACGCCCGCGTCCATCGCCGTCCGGTCGGAGCCGGAGCCGCGGATGGCGAGGTCGGCGACGGTGACGCCGGGGGCGGTGACGGTGATGACGCTGCCCGTCCCGCCCGCGTCGAGGACGGCACCGGGCTCGCCGCGCAGGGTCACCGCGCGGTCGAGCGTGACGGGGCCGGCGTGAATGCCGGCCGAGAGGACGAGCTCGTCCCCCGGCGCCGCCGCTGCCACCGCCGCGGCGAGGTCGTCGCCGGGTGCGAGCGTGCGCACCTCGGCGTGGCCAAGGCCGGGCAGGAGCAGGGCGGCGAGGAGGACGACGCGGGTCATACGCTGGCGGGCTCCACCAGCATGCGGCCCTTCATCTCCATGTGCATCGCATGGCAGAACCACGAGCAGTAGTACCAGTAGACCCCCGGCTTGTCGGCCTTGAAGGTCACCGACGCGGTCGCCTGCGGCGCCACCTCCATGTTGATGCCGTAGTTGATGATCGCGAAGCCGTGGGTCAGGTCCTCGATCTCGTCGATGTTGGTGACGACGACCGTCACCTCGTCGCCCTGCTTCACCGTGAAGCTGTCGAGGCTGAAGGCCGGCGCCGAGGAGGTCATGTAGACGCGGACCTTGTCGCCGTCGCGGATCACGTCACCCGCGACCATGAGGTCGATGCCGTCGGCTTCGGCCATCTTCACCGTCTCGGCGAAGAACGGGTCGGCGCGGTCCCAGATCGAGACCGGGTTGATCTTCGAGGCGTGGACGATCGTCGCGTCATGCGGCTCGGCGAAGGTCGGGTTGTCGTGGACGAGCACCATCTCGTCGCCCGAGATGTCGATGAGCTGGTCGCACTCCGGCTTCAGCGGGCCGACGTTCAGGAAGCGGTCCTTCGAGAACTTGTTGAGCGAGATAAGCCACTTGCCATCGGCTTCCTTGGTCTGGCCCATCGACGAATGGTTGTGGCCCGGCTGGTACTGGACGTCGAGCTTCTGGACGATCGGGTTCACCTCCTCGCCGGCGAAGGCGCGCTTGGCGAGGTCGATGTTCCACTTGCAGACCTGGCTGTCGAGGAACAGCGTCGTGTAGGCGTTGCCCCGGCCGTCGAAGGCGGTGTGGAGCGGCCCGAGCCCCAGCTCCGGCTCGGCGACGACGACGTCGCGGGGCTGGATCTTGTCGTCGAAGAGGTCGTCGAACTTGCGGACGTCGAAGACGGTGACGGTCGGCGACAGCTTGCCGTTCACCATGACGTGGATGCCGTCGGGCGCGGTGTTGATGCCGTGCGGGCCGTTGGCGACCGGGACATAGCGGGTGTAGGGCGAGCCGTGCTTGCCGTCGAGGACGGGGACGCCGTTCCTGATCTCGGCCTTGCCGGCCTTCACCGCCTCCTCGATGCGGGCGATGTTGAAGATGACCGCCCAGTCCTCGTCCGCCGACATCATGTCGGCGAGGACGACACCGCCCTCGGAGTTGTAGCAGGTCGAGAAGGCGTACTTGCCCTGGTAGTCGGCGTCGGTGTTGTCGAGGTTGCCGTCGACCTCGATCTGCCAGGCGACCTTCATCGTGTCGCCGTCGATCGCGGAGAAGATGGCGAAATACTTCTTCGGGTCGTCGAGGATCTTGCCGTCGTTCGGCTGCGGCACGGCGTCCTCGCCGTTGGCGAAGACGTAGCCGGTACGCGGGTACTTCTGCACGCGCAGGCCGTGGATCGCCTGGGCGTTCGGCACCTCGATGATCTTGTCGCAGCGCATGACGTCGAGCCGCACGCGGCAGACGCGGGTGTTGGCCTTGTCGTTGGCGAAGAGATACCGCCCGTCATACGTCCCGTCGGTCTGCGACGGGTGCGGGTGGTGCAGGTCGCCGTTCTGGTAGGTGCCGCCGCGGGTCGCGAGGAAATCACGGGTGACGGGCAGCAGGCCCTCGGTCAGCACCCGGCGGCTCTCGTTGGTCAGGCCCCAGCCGGTGGCACTCTCGCGGTTGAAGACCGGGATGCGCATCAGCTCGCGCATGGACGGCAGGCCGTGGATGCGGATCTCGCCGGAATGACCGCCGGAGGTGAAGACGTAGTATTCGTCGAGCTCGCCCGGTGCGACGACGGCCTCGCTGGCGGCATCGGCCGCGCGGGCGGGTGTGCCCATCAGGCCGCCGAGCCCGAGGCCGCCGAGGGCCGGGGCCCCCGCGGCGAGCGCCGAGGTGCCGAGCATCTGGCGGCGGTTGAGTTTCATGCTGTCGTCGGTCGACATCGGGGTCGCTCCCTTCATTTATGGGCGTGGGCGGGTTTGGGCCGTGGGCCGGCAGGGATTTTCAGGTCGGGGCTGCCCGAGGCGGCGATCTTGTCGCGCCGTGCCTTGACCACCATCATGTGCGGGCACCGGCTCTCGCTGTGGTAGAGTTCCTGGCAGTGCATGCAGTAGATGCATTCGTTGACGTTGATGTTGCCCTCGGGATGGATCGCCTGCACAGGGCACTCGTTGGCACAGCGGTGGCAGGGCGAGCCGCATTCCGGCCAGCGCTTCAGCCACTCGAACATGCGCAGGCGTCCGGGGATCGCGAGCGCGGCGCCGAGCGGGCAGACATAGCGGCAGAAGAACCGCTCGATGAAGAGGCCGGGCAGGAGCCAGAGGAGCGCGATCGCGATGAACATGAACTCGCGGTTGAACTTGAGGATGATCGCGGTCTTGAAGGGCTCGACCTCGGCCAGCTTCTCCGCGGAGGAGAGCGAGTAGAGCGACAGTCCGAAGAGGCCGAGGAAGATCATGTACTTGACCGGCCACAGTCGCTCGTGCAGCGCCCACGGCACCTGAATCTGGGGGATGCGCAGGCGCTTCGCGGCGAGACTGGCGAATTCCTGCAACGCCCCGAACGGGCAGAGCCAGCCGCAGAAGGGCCCGCGTCCCCAGAAGAGCAGGCCGGCGGCGACCGCGGCCCAGAGGATGAAGACGAGCGGCGCGGCGAGGAAGTACTCCCACGAGAAGCCGGTGATGAGCGCGTTGAAGAAGGTGAAGACGTTGACGACCGACAGCTGCGTGTTCGCGTACCAGCCGAGCCAGACCAGCGTGAAGCCGAGGTAGGCGTAGCGGACGCCCTTCAGGAGCCGCGGCCGGCGCGCGAGGGTGTTCTGGAAGAAGAAGATCCCGGTCAGGATCAGCAGCGCGGTGACGGCGACGGCGATCCGGGTGCGGTTCATCTCCCAGATCGAGACCCAGAGCGGCGGGCCCTGATCCTCGTCGGCGAGCGGAGCAGGCGCGGGCGCCGGCGCCGCGGCGGGCGGGGGCGGGGCGGGCAGGAGATAGCTCTCGGGCAGGGTGTAGCCGAGGTCGAAGGGGATCGTCGCCTTGTCGTGGCTGTCGGTGCCGCGCTGGACGACGAGCTGGAGGTCGAAGGGCGCGGCGGGATCGAAGAGGAAGTCGTCGGGCACGATGAAGAGCCCGACCTCCTTCAGGTGCGGCGCCCCGGCGGCGGCGATGCCGTTCAGCCGCGTGTGGTTGCGGTCGCGGAAGCGCGTGCCCTGGCCGTCCTGGATGAGCTCGATGCGATCGAAGATGCCGCCGCGGACATAGGCCGAGCCCTTGAAGGAATAGGCGCCGTCGCCCGCGACCAGCATCGCCGCCTGCCCGGGCTTCAGCTTCGTGGCGAGGCGGTCATAGGCGGCGTCGCCGAGGAGGCTGCGTCCGATCGCGGGCACCGAGACCGGCGCGAGATAGAGCTCGATGAAGCGGTCGTCGGCGTTCGCGGATTCAGGGTTGCTGGCGGCGGCTGGCTGGCCCGCCTCCGCGAACGCCTTCGACACCTCGCCGACGGTGAGCTTCAGGCTGCGCACCGAGCCGTCACCGAGGAGGGTCGACCAGTCGCGGACGTCCGTCTTTGCGGTGTCGATCGCGCGCTTCGCGGCGACCGGGGCGGCGCCCGTGGCGACGCCCGACAGGCGGCCGCTGCGGATGAGCTTGACCGCCGAGCGCACGACGCTGTCGCCCATGACAAGCACGGTGACGGTGGCGCCGGAGACGATGTCGACCTGCGGCGGCTTGGCGCCGGTGGCGGCGACCGCGCCGAGGTCGGCGCCGATCAGGCCGTTCAGCGCGGCCATGATCTTCGCCTCGGGGATTCCAATCAGCACGATCGGCTCGTGATGCTCGACGAGCTTCAGCCCCTGTACCCGGCCCTCGGGCGAGATGCCGATGACGAGGCGGATCGGCTTGCCGGAATAGCCGATCGAGGTGGTGAAGTCGGTGTTGAGGTAGGCGTAGCCGAGCTTCGCCCCGCCGGCATCGAGCACCGGCACCAGCGGCCGGTCGCCCTCGGGCGCGCCGAAACTCGCCCCGCCGGGGACGAGCTCGGACGGCGTGATGCCGGTGAGGAAGTCCTGGAGCGTCTTCGCCGCCGCCGGGAGCGCCAGAAGCACCGCGACGACGAGCACGAGCGCCGTCCAGATTGCGTGTCTTCCTGCCCTGCCCACCCGACGGCCTCCATTCCCTCTCGACCCGCCTTGTCTGGACCACCGGCGGGGGCCGTTCTTTGCAGAATCGCAAAGAGGCGAACGACAGTCCGCGAAACCGGCGCGAGTTTGCGCCCGCGCAACGTCGCGCGCCCGGCGCGGGCCTATATCCGCGGCCATGGCACCGGGACCGAGGCGCAGGGCGCGCGGGTTGTCCGGGTAGCCGGGAGATCGAGGGAATGACCATGAAGCTTGTCGCAACCGGCCTCGCGGCCGTCGCACTCCTCGCCGGGGCCGGGCTCGCCTCGGCGGCGGACATCGAGGTCCAGATGCTGAACAAGGGCGCGGACGGCGTGATGGTGTTCGAGCCGTCGTTCGTGCAGGCGCAGCCCGGCGATACCGTGCACTTCGTCGCGGTCGACAAGGGCCATGACGTCGAGAACGTAAAGGGGATGCTCCCCGACGGGGTCGAGCCCTTCAAGGGCGAGATGAACGGGAACTTCGACCTGCCGGTGACGGTCGAGGGCGTCTACGGGATCAAGTGCACGCCGCACTATCCGATGGGCATGGTCGCGCTCGTCGTCGTCGGCAGCCCGTCGTCGAACCTCGACGCGGCGAAGGCGGTGAAGAACCCGAAGAAGGCCCAGGACCGCTTCGACGCGGCCTTCGCCCAGATCGGCAAGTGATCGGGGTCAGCCCTCTCGGCCGCGAGCGATGCGCTCGAGCGCGGGCACGTCGTTGACCACGAGGCGCGCGCGGCCACGCCGCACGATGCCGAGGGCGCCCCAGGAGGAGACGATGCGCGACACGCTGTGCAGCGTGGTTCCCGTCATCTCGGCGAGGTCCTGCCGCGTCACGGGGAAGTTGATTCCAACGCCGCCGCCCTCCGGGGCGCCGGCGGTGCGCGCCAGCCGGAGCACGGCATGCGCCACCCGTCGCTCGACTTCCTCGGTGGCGAGTTCGGCCATCCGGTTATGCACGTCCTCGATGTGACGACCGAGCGCCTGAGTGGCGCGGAGGGCAACCGCGGGCTGCGTCTCCAGCAGCGTCTGCCAGTAGGGTGTCGGCCAGGCGAGAAGCAGCGAGGGGACCGCCGCGCGGCAGGTTGCCGGGTAGTCTGGCCGGGCGAGTGCGAGGGCAAGGCCGCAGAAGTCGCCGGCGCCGATCAGGCGGACGAGCACCTGCTTGCCGTCGGCGGTGAGCATGCTCACCTTCATCCTCCCCTCGGCCACGAGGAAGAAGCGTCGGGCGGGTTCGCCCTGGACAAAGATTGCGTCACCCGTCCCCAAACGCTGCGCGGTCGCGTTTCGGGCGATCTCCTCGAGCGCGACCTCGGAGAGGCCGTGAAAGGGTGGCGAGCGCTTGAGCGCCGTCATCATCATTTCGATCCACCCGCATCCACTGTCGCGACCCCCCTGTCGCGCCTGCACCGAGACTAGAGGAGGCCTTGCATGCCGGCAATCGTTCCGAACCACGCGCCGCGTTCGCGGTCGGGCGGCATTCCGCGCGGCCTGCGCCGCGACGGGCCGGCACTCCTGTCCTACGGCTTCCGGCCGTTCTTCCTCGGGGCCGCGGCCTTCGCGGTCGTCGCGATGGGGTTGTGGATCGTCGCGCTGACGACCGGGTTGCCGGTCGGGGGCGACTACGGCGCCCCGGCCTGGCACGGGCACGAGATGCTGTTCGGCTTCGCCTCGGCGGTGCTCGCGGGGTTCCTGATGACGGCGATCCCGAACTGGACCGGGCAGATGCCGCTCTCCGGCCCGCCGCTCGCCGCGCTCGCGGGGCTCTGGCTCGCGGGACGCTTCGCGATGGCCGGTGCCGGCTGGATCGGCGTCCCGCTGGCCGCGACGATCGACACGCTGTTCTTGCCGGCGCTGGCGGTGGTCTGCGCCCGCGAGCTGATCGCCGGGAAGAAGTGGAAGGACATGAAGGTGCTCGGCGGCGTCGTCCTGATCGCGCTCGCCAACGTCTGCTACCACGTCGAGGTGGCGCTGACCGGGGCGCCCGGTCCGGCGGCGCGGGCGGGAGTGGCGGGCTACGCGCTCCTCGTCACTATCATCGGTGGGCGGATCATCCCGAGCTTCACCCGCAACTGGCTGGCGATGCAGGGGACGACCCGCCTGCCGGTGCCCTTCGGTCGCGCCGACGGGGTCGCGATCGTCGTCGGCCTCGCGGCGCTGCTCGTCTGGGTCGCGGCGCCGGAAGGGATGCCGGCGACGGTCGCCGGCATCGTCGGCGCCGCGGCCGTCTTCTGGCGGCTGTCGCGCTGGCGGGGCCTCGCGACATGGCGCGAGCCGCTTCTCGTCGTCCTGCACGTCGCCTTCGGCTTTCTCGGCCTCGGCTTTCTCGCCATCGCCGCGGCGGGGGCCGGACGGCTTCCCGCGGCCGCGGCCATGCACCTGATGCTGGTCGGGGGCGTCGCGGGGATGATGCTCGCGGTGATGACGCGGGCGACACGCGGCCACACCGGCCGCCCGCTCGCGGCCTCGCCGGTGACGGTCGCGTCGTACCTCTGCCTGCTCGGGGCCGCCCTGGCGCGGCCCGCGGCCGACATCTTCGGCGCACCGATGCTCCTCGACGTCGCCGGCACCCTCTGGATCGCCGCCTTCGGCCTGTTCCTCCTCGAATACGGCCCGATGCTGCTCCGGGAGCGAAAGTCGCGCGCCGGCTGAGCGGCCGGGCTGGCTCCCCCGCGAGCGCCCGGCTACAAGCGGCCGTTCGGAAGGCGTCGCCATGAACGGGCGGGCCAGGGGGCTGGAGCGGGCGACTGAAACGACAGGGACCAGCACGGCGCGGCCTGCGCCACGCGGCGCCGGCCATGCCCTTTGCGGGATGGCGGGAAGTCATGCGCTCCGGCGCCGGACTGGCCGTTCGGCATCGCGGTCGCGGCGGCGCTCCTGCCACCGGCGGGGGCCGGCGGGGCCACGCACCTGATGCTGCTGGCGCCGTTCGGTGCCTCCGGCGTCCTCGTCTTCGGTGTGCCGAACAGCCCGCTGGCACAGCCCTGGTCGGCAATCGTCGGCAACACGGTGTCGGCGCTCGTCGCGGTCGTGACCTTCGTGCCCGAGCCGGCGGCGCTGCGCGTCGTGCTCGCCACGGGCCTCGCGGTCGTCGCCATGCATCTCGCGCGGGCCTTACATCCGCCCGGGGGGGCGGTCGCGCTCACCGCGGCGCTCAACCCCGACCTCGTGCGCGAACTGGGGCCGCTCTTCGCGCTCGCGCCGATCGGACTCGGGACCGCGTGCATGGTCGTCCTCGCCTGCGTCTTCGCGCCGCTCACCGGCCGGCGCTACCCGTTCCGCATCGAGGCGGAAGTCAACGCGCACGGCACCACCGATCCCAACGCCCGCGACCGGCTGCCGATATCGCGGGCGGAACTCGGCGACATCCTCCGGGAGTTCCGCCAGAGCCCGAACATCGGCGTCGAGGACCTCGCCCGGCTGGTGGCCGCCGCCGAGCGGCGGGTGGCGGCGCATGATGTCGAGGGCGTGACCGCCGCCTATGTCATGTCGCGCGACCTCGTGACGGTCGGACCCGAGGCGTCGCTCGTCGAGGTCGCCGACCTGTTCCGGCGCCACGCCTTCACCTCGATCCCCGTGGTCGAGGGCGACATGCGCTATCTCGGGGTGATCTTTCAGATCCACCTGATCCGGCACGGCCGTGAGGAGATGATGCGCCTGCGCCGCCGCTCCCTCGGCACACGGCGCGACCCGTCCGATGACGAGGTTCCGGTCGTCGCCCGCGACCTGATGAGCGACGGCGGCCCCTCGGCGGCCGGGGACGCGCCGCTGTCCGCCCTCATTCCCCTCCTCGCGGAAGGCGACTGCGATGCCGTCCCGATCCTGGCCGGCGACCGGATCGACGGCATCGTGACCCGCACGGACCTCATCGCGGCGCTCGCCCGCCGGCAGCCCCGTTCGCTCCCCGCCTGAATGGTATCGCGACGACGATCCGCCGCCTGTTTGCGTTTCGGCAACGTCCCCGGCCGCCAGCGGCGATAGCTCCCGACAAGTCAATGTCTGACTCTGCGACTGGCGACGCCGGATGGCCGAGCACCCGCCGATGGATGGCGCCGCCCGGCCCGTAGCGGCCGCGCGACCGACCCGCCAGTGCTCCGAGCGAACCGTCCCGCGATCGCCGCCAGGCGCGGAGCGACACCAGCGAGCGGAACCCCGCGCCCGCGGGCAAGCCCGGCCTCGCTTGGCACGCGTCGGCGAGGGACGGCGCGAGACCGAAGAGGAGGCGCTGATCCGCGCGCTGATCGAGCAGCGGGTTGCCCCGACGCCTCCAGACGAGGCCGCCATGCGCGCCGCCTAGGAGTGCGACTCCGGTGCCTCCGCGCCCCGACGAAGGCGGGTGAGTCGAGGGTGGCGGAGGCACTCTCGGCCCTCAGCCGCCACCCGCCATCGAGGCGCCGACCCGATGGCGGTCATTGGCCATGTGGGCTCACGTCGCGGTGTCGGTGACAATCGACGATTGTGCAGTCTCACGAGTTCGGAGCATCGCGCGCCGGGCGCAGATCGTCAGGGCGATGCTCTGGCCTGCGGTCGCGATCGCGCAGGCGGCGGCGACGCCGGTGGCGCCGAGCCTCGGGGCGAGGAGGGCGAGCAGGAGGAGCTGGGTCGCGAGCGTCGCGAACGCGATCCGCGACAGGAGGCGTGCTTGGCCGTCGAGCTTGAGGAAGGCGGATGACAGCGCGAGCAGCGCGTCGACCGCCGCCGCGGCCGAGAGGATGCGGAGAGCCCCGGTGCCGGCGTCGGCGAACTCGGGACGGAAGAGCGCGAGCACCCGGCCCGGGGCGATGAGGAGCGGGAGGAGCGCGAGCGCGAGTGCGGGGCCGAGCCAGCGCAGGCGGCGGCGGGCGAGCGCGCGGAGGCCGTGCGGGTCGCCTCTGGCGAGGAGCAGCGCCATCGCGCGGGTGTAGGGGCGGCTGGTGGAGGTCGCGAGCACCCGCAGCAGGCCCGCGAGGGTGGTCGCGGCGGCGTAGGCGCCGACCTGGGCGGCCGGGGCGTCGCTGAGCGCCAGCGCGAGGATGCCGGCCTGGGCCATCACCACGGTCACGAGACGGTGCACCCAGAGATCGCGCGAAGCCGCCATCCACGCCTCGGGCACCGGGCCCGCGGCTAGACGGAGGGGGATGCCCGGAACGACGCGGCGCAGGGTCGCGCCGAGCACTGCCGCGGCGAGGCACCATCCGACGCCCCATGCGACGAGCGCGCGCGGGGCGCTGCCGGCAAGTCCCGTCCCGATGAGCGCGAGCACGTTCGCCGGTACGCCGAGCTTTAGCACCGCCATTGGCCAGAGCGGTCGCCCCGCGGCGGCGAGGACCTCGAGCGCGAGATGGGCGAAGACCGCCGGCGGAAGCGCCGCCATGGCGACAGCGAGCGCCGCGGCGAGGCCGGGCGTCGTCGCCGCGAGACCGAGGACGAGGCCGGCGACCGCGAGGGCGAGCGTGCCGGCGAGCGCCCGGCGCAGGGCGAAGCCCAGGATCGCCGCGATCCTGGCGCGGTCAGCGGCGGCGAGAGCGGCAGGCAGGAGCTGCGCCGCCAGCTTGTCGGCGCCAAGCGGTGCCGCCGCCACCAGCGCGACGAAGAGCGCCGCGGCGATGGCGTAGACTTCGAAGGCGTCGACGCTGAGCCGCCGGGCAAGCGTCGCGGTCACCGCGGCAACGACGATCTGACCGGCAATCGCCACCGCCGGCAGCAAGGCGAGGTGCGTCGCCGGTGCGGATCCCGCCTTTCGCAGGCTCAGCGAAACTCCCGGCAAGCGCGACTCCGATCCAGAGGGTGGCGGCAGTCTGCCAGATCGAGGTTGACCGGGACAACCCGCCCCACTCTGCGGCGCAAATTGAGCTTTCTTCCACGACGGGTTTCGGCTCAGCTGGCGACCGACCGGACGGCTGCTGTTCCAGGAGTGCTCGATGGACCTTACGCGCAGAGATCTTCTTCAGACCGCGGCGCTGACTGCGGTCGCCGCCGCGCTTTCCTCCGGTCCCGCCCCGGCGGCGACGGCGGGCGATGCCTTCGACATCGACGCAGCCTTCGCTGGCTTCATGGGGGATCTCGGCAGCAGCGCCGGGGACGGCGGCGGCAAGGTGACATTCACCGGCGCCGACCCGATCCTCAGGAGCCACTTCCGCATCGGGACGTCGATGGCGCTCCCGGCGATGGCGGCAGCGGTGGGCGCCGCCGCGATCTGGAAGGATCGCACCGGCGAGGGCCAGGACATCGCGCTCGACCTCCGCGAGGCAGTCTACAACGTCAACCCGATCCTGACCCCGATCATGCAGGTCCGGCTCGCGACCGGCGCGGTGGCGCCGGACGATCCGGTGGCGAAGGGCTTCACCTTCACGCCGACGATCAACGGCAACCTCTACCAGGCGCCGGTCGGCCTCGGGAACCCGTTCTCCTTCGTGCCGTTCCGCACCAAGGACGGCCGCTTCATGAACATCACCGCGGTCTATCCGCACCTCCTCACCCGCGCGCTCACCCTCCTCGACTGCCCACCCACGCGCGAGGCGATCGCGGCCTCGATCGCCACCTGGGACGGCGAGGCGCTGGAGGCGGCGATGTTCGAAGCGGGCGTCGTCGGCGTCATGCACCGCACCACCGACGAGTGGCTGGCCCACCCCGAGGGCGCCTTCCTCGCCGAGACCGACCTCGTCCAGATCCGCAAGGTCGCCGATGGCGCGCCGGTGCCGTGGACGAAGGACCCGACGCAGCCCCTCTCCGGCATCCGCGCCCTGTCGCTCACCCACGTCATCGCCGGCTCGGTCGCGGCGCGCACGCTGTCGGAATACGGCGCCGAGGTGCTCCACATCATGCGCGAGCAGTCGTTCGAGCACGAAGGCGTCTGGACCGACGTCAACATCGGCATGCGCTCGGCCAACCTCGACCTGAACCGCCCCGACCAGAACGCCGCCCTCCGCGCGCTCGTCCCCGGCACCGACGTCTTCGTCGACGGCTTCTCCGGCCGCGGCATCGAGCGGCTCGGCTTCGGCATCGACGAGGTGGCGGCGATGCAGCCGAAGGGCGTCGTCTACCTCACCATGCGCGGCTACTCCTGGGACGGCCCGTGGTGGAACGTCCGCACCTTCGACATGGAGGCGGTGGCGACCACCGGCTTCACCTTCACCGAAGGGGGCGGCGGCTACCCGAGCTTCGGCGAGGCCTACGGCGATATCGGCGGCCCGGTGCCGGCCTTCCCGCCGACCCTCGTCATGAACGACTACATCGCCGGCTATCTCGGCGGCGCCGGCCTCATCGAGGCGCTGCGGCGTCGGGCGCGCGACGGCGGCAGCTACCACGTCCACGTCAACCTCGCGCGCGCCGCGATGTGGTACGCGAGCCTCGGGACCTTCGCCTCGACCGACTTCACCCCGGGCGAGGAGAACCGGATGATCGAGCCCCGCACCGTCGCGTTCGACTCCGGCTACGGCCACGTCCATCGACTGGCGCCGATGGTCCAGCTCGCGAAGACCCCGGGCAAATGGCTGGACCCGCAGCTCACGGTGCGCGGCAGCGACCGCCCCGTCTGGAAGGACGCGCTGTGAAGGGCCGCCTCGTCCTCGCCGGCGCCGCGACCCTCGCTGCGACGGCGGCGCTCGCGCAGGATGCGACGCCGCCCGACGGGACCGCCGACTATCCGTCGCTCCTCGACGGCACGCTCTCCGGCCAGGGCGACCTCGAGGCGGACGAGGCCCTGCATTCGGGCTGGTTCCGCTTCCCGACGATCATGGACCCCTGGGACGCCTTCAAGGCGGATGTGGCGGCGAAGACCGGCATCGTCTTTGGCGGCTCCTGGGGCGTGCTCTACCAAAACTATTCCGACGTGCTGCCCGGCGCGCAGCAGGACTCGGTCGGCCAGAAGTTCACCCTCAACCTCTCGCGCCAGATGTACAAGGCGGGCACCCCCGACGCCCTGACCCTCGACGTCGTCATCGAGGACCGCGGGCCGATGGGCACCGACCTGCCTCCGCTCCAGGCAGGCCTCGCCACCGGCTCGATCGTGCCGACTGCCGCCACATGGGGCGACTTCGACCTCGGCGTGACGCAGGTCTACGTCCGGCAGAACCTGTTCGAGAACCGCTTCCAGTATGCCATCGGCAAGATCTTCGCGCCGAATTTCATCGACGCATACCCGTTCTTCGACGACAACCGCCAGTTCCTCAACCAGGCCTTCTCCACGAGCCCGACGATCGCCTCGCCGCTCCGTGGTGCTGGCGCCGTCGGGACCTGGTTCCCCAAGGCCAACTACTACGTGCTCGGCGGCATCTATTCCGCCAACTCGAGCGACACCGGCACGACGATCAACGAGGTCTTCGACACCGGCGAGCTCTTCTACCAGCTCGAGGTCGGCTGGAGCGCCCTTGCCCGGAGCGGCGTCCCGGTGCAGGCGCGCGGGCCGATGGATTCGAACAATATCCACCTGACTGCCTGGTACAAGGACGCCCAACCCGAGCAGTCGAACCCGACGCTGCGGCCGGAGGCGAAGGGCCTCGCCTTCAACGCCAACATGACGCTCAGCGACAACCTGATGTGGTTCCTCCGCGCCGGCCTTTCCGACGGCTGGGTCAACGACCGCGCCGTCTCGGCCGGCTTCGGCTGGCACCCGACTGCCGAGTTCTCCGACCTCTTCGGCCTTGGCGTCGGCTGGGTGCGCCCCAACGACGACATCCTGCCGCCGCCGTTCCAGCGCGAGCAGTGGAACGTCGAGACCTTCTACCGCTGGCACCTGACGCCAAACTTTGCGATCACCCCCGACCTCCAGTACATCACCAACCCCTCACTCAATCCGTCCGTCGATGACCTCTGGGTCGCGAGCCTCCGGGCGCGGATCACCTTCTGACCGCATCCCGGGCCACCAGGGCCGAGGACTGAGGGCCTCTGAGACCGGGTCAGGGCCGATCGTCAGTTCGCAGGTCCGGCGAGGGTTGCGCGCATCGCCTCGTCGAGCGGGGTGCGCGGCTCCGCGCCGAGAAGCGCCACCAGTCGGTGATTGTCGAAACGCATCGGATGCTGCCAGTGCGGCGCGATCTCGGCCGCCTCTCGAGGGAAGCCGCCGAAGGGCGCCGCCAGCCGCATCACCCACCAGGGAAAATGCCAGACGCGCAGATCCGGCTTGCCCGTGCCCCGACGGATCGCCGCGGGCAGGGCGGTACCGTCTGCGTCCCAAAGCCCCTCGAACTGCAGGCGCTCGAAGGCGGGCAGGCGGTCGCCCATGTCCATCAGCCGGGCGAAGGTCTCGGCGAGGTCAGGCAGGTAGGCCCAGGCGTGGCCGACGCCGGGGGCCACGGGGTCGATGATCCGGCTGAGCGGGCGGCCCGGCGGGGCCATCAGCTGGGTGAACCAACTGGAGCGCGCGTCCGCGCCGAAGAAGTCGCCCGCGCGGACGATCAGGCCGGGGACGCCGGTCGCGGCGGCGGCCTCGATCCGCTGTTCCAGCACCACGCGCACCCGGCCCTTGCGGCTGCGCGGCCTCTGCGGCGTGGTCTCGTCCACCACGGGCGCGATCGCGGGATCGAAGTTGTAGACCGTGCCGGGCAGCACGACCCGCGCTCCGCCGGCCGCGCGGGCCGCGGCGATTGTGTTGTCGATCATCGGCAGCACGAGCTTGTCCCAATCGCGATAGCCGGGCGGGTTGACCGCGTGCACGATCGCGGCCACCCCCGCCGCGGCCCGCACCACGGCGTCGCGGTCCATCGCGTCGCCGGCAATCCAGGTGATCGGCCCGCGCGACGGGGGCCAATCCGCCGCCGCGCGGGCCGGGTCTCGCGCGAGACCGCGCACCGTCCAGCCGTGGCGGATCAGGGCGGTGGCGATCGCGCCCCCGACCCCGCCGGTGGCGCCGAGCACCAGGGCGGTCCGATCTTCCATGTCCTTGTCCTCCGATGTCATCCGTTGAGAGGGAAGATGGTCACGGCGGCGCCTGAAAGGAATTGTCAGATCGTTTCGGGCTGCCCATCATTTTCTTATGAGCACCGGGCGAATCGATTGGAAGGATCAGCGCGCCTTTCTGGCGGTGCTCGACAGCGGTAGCCTGTCGGGCGCTGCGCGATCGCTCATGCTCGCGCAACCGACCGTGCGCCGGCGGATCGAGGCGCTGGAGGCACGGTTGGGCACGGCCCTCTTCACCCGTGCGCCGAACGGGCTGGTGCCGACGGCGCAGGCGCTGGCGCTCGGTCCCCATGTCCGCGGCATGGCCGCCGCGTCGGAGGCCTTCGTCCGCGCGGCCTCGGCCTCGCCCGGCGCCATTGGTGGGACGGTACGGCTGACGGTCTCCGAGTTCGTCGGGATCGAAGTGCTGCCGGCGATGCTCGGCTCCCTGCGGCGCGACCATCCGGGCCTCACGATCGAGATCGCGCTCAGCAACCAGCCGGCCGACCTGCTCGGGCAGGAGGCCGACATCGCCGTGCGGATGACCGAGCCGCGCCAGGGCGCTCTCATCGCCCGATATGTCGGCGCGATCCCGCTGCGCTTCTTCGCACATCGCGCCTATGCTGCTGCTCATGGCCTGCCGGACAGCCTCGACGCGCTTGCCGGTCACGCGCTGATTGGCCCCGATCGAGCCGCGAGCGATCTCGCGCTGGTGGCGGGGCTCGACCCCGCGATGCGTTTCGCAATCCGCACCGATAGCCATGCGGGTCAAGCGGCGGCGATCCGCGCCGGTCTCGGGATCGGCGTGCTTCAGCTGCCGATCGGCGCGGCCGCCCCCGACCTCGTTGCCGTACTGCCCGACTTCGCCGTCCACCAGCTCGACACCTGGATCGTGACGCACGAGGATCTGCGCCGGACGCCACGCGTCGCGGTGGTCTTCGACCATCTGGTGGCCACCTTCCGCGCCTATGTGGGTGCGCGTGGCTGAAACAGCGTCCTTCCTGGACACGATACCGGAACTCAAACCTTGCCGCCTCTCTTGTCACGCTGCCGGGAATGGCGCACCCTCGCCGTTATGCGAATCCAACTCATAACGGTTCGGCGCCATGCCGCTTCAGGCTGAACTCTCGCTCTCCGCTCCCAATGCCGCGCCCCTCGGCGCGCAGCGGGTGGCGCTTCTGGAAGCCGTGGGGCGCGAGGGCAGCATCTCCGGGGCGGCCCGCGCGCTCGGGCTCAGCTATCGCGGCGCCTGGGACGCGATCTGCGCGATGAACAACCTCGTCGGCCGGCCCCTCGTCGAGGGCCAAACCGGGGGGCGCCGGGGCGGGGGCGCCCGGCTCACCGACGAGGGCAAGCGGCTCGTCGCGAGCTTTCGTCGCCTGGAGGTCGAGATGGCGCGCGCCTTCAACGCCCTCGCCCCCGATC
>JAXMDF010000023.1:0-37272 GCA_046348975.1 Amaricoccus sp.
CGGGGGGAACCTGCCCGATAGGTCAGGGGGAAAAGAGAAGGCGAAGGTCGGGATGGGATGGCCGTGGGCGCGGCGCCGGGCGCCCGATCGGAAGGGCGCGCTGGGGCCCGTGGCTCGTTCGTGGTCCGCGGGCTAGGCGCCCGGGCCGTCCGGCGTCACCGACTGGGCGATCAGCCAGTCGACGACGGCGGCCTGCGCTTCGCGCTCGCTGGCGCCGCCGTCGATCGCGGCGTGGTAGACGCGCAGCTGGTGGTCGGCGCTGGTGCCGCGGCGGGCCATGACGCGGGCCTGCTCGATCTCGGCGACGCAGTCGAGGTCCTCGGCGTGCGGGCGCAGGATCTCGACGAGCTCGTCGACCAGGTCGGGGAAGGGGACGCAGACGCGCTTGCCGAAGTCGGCCATCTGGGCCTCCACGCCGTAGCGCTGCGCCCGCCACTTGTTTTCCAGGATCAGCAGCCGGCGGTAGAACCGCCAGCGCTGGTTGTTGGCCTTGAGGTGGGCGAGGAAGGTCAGGATCGACTGGTAGAGCGCGGCGATGGTCAAGCCGTCCTCGGACCAGGTGCAGATGTCGCAGATGCGGATCTCGAGCGTCGGATGCTTGCCCGACGGCCGCAGGTCCCACCAGATCTTCGACGGATCGGTGACCATTCCGGTCTGGGCGAGCATCTGCAGCAGCTCCTCCCAGTCGCTCCAGCTCTCGAAGACCTCCGGGAGCCCCGAGCGCGGCAGGTCGCCGATGATGATCGGCCGGAACGCCTTCAGCCCGGTGTCGTGCCCCTCCCAGAAGGGCGAGGAGGTCGAGAGCGCCAGCAGGTGCGGCATGAAGTAGCTGACCTGGCTCATCAGGTCGACGCGCAGGTCCGGATCCTCGATGCCGGCATGCACGTGCATGCCGCAGATCGCCATGCGCCGTGCCAGGGTCTGGTGTTCCGCGCCGAGGATGCGGTAGCGGTCCATGTCGACGGGCTCGGCCTCGCGCCAGTGCGCCCAGGGGTGGGTCGAGGCGGCGATCATCCGCATCCCGAACTCGCGGGCGGTCTCGGCGATGGTGGCGCGGAGCTCGCGCAGCTCGGCGCGCGCCTCGCCGATCGTGGCGCAGACGCCGGTCCCGATCTCGACCTGGCTGCGCAGGAACTCGTGCGTCACGCGGCCGCCGAGGCGCTCCTTGCAGCGGGCCATGAAGTCGGGCGGCTGGTTCGCCAGCGACCGGCTGTCCGGGTCGACCAGCAGGTATTCCTCCTCGATGCCGATCGATATCTTGCCGCCATTCACCATCGCTTCCCCCGCTGCAGGCATTGCAGCGAGCCTCCGGACAAAAGCGCTCGCGTGTCAAGCGCGTCGCGGATCGACGCGGGGGGTGGTCGGCCACGGTTGCCCTCAACGGAAGGCATCCGACCACCGACAGGGGTAGGGGGCACAGGCGGCAAGCGGGTGGTGCCGGGCAAAGTCGCCGGGCAATCGAACCAACTGGCCGGCCGGCAAGCCGCAGGCGGCGACCTTTTGCCGGGAGACTGCCTCAGGCGGCGGAGCGGCTCGATGCAGGCATCCGGAAGGCTTCCATCACCCGGCGCTGCAGGGCGGCTGCGTCGCGCTCCCCGGATTCGGCGCAGTGGAAGACCGCAATGGCGAGCCGGTGGCGCAGCTCGTCCCTGTTCTTGTCGGCGAGCAGGTAGTCGCCCGACTCGATCATGTCTTCGAGGATGCCGTCGACCAGGCCCTGGAAGAACGAGAGGTCCGAGGAATCGAACGCTGCCCGCAGGGCGTCATCGGCGAGGGGCGTTCCCGGAACGGCCTCAGGCATGCCGCTGTCTCCTCTGCCCAGGGGTTGCGGCGAGCCCTCCCGAGGCTCCCCGACGAATGCCGGGACCCTAGCCACGCCCGGCAGTCGTGTAAACGTGATTCCGCCCCGCCGGCCGCGGGGCCGCCCGCCCGAAGCGAGGACGAAGCGATTCAGGGTTGACGTGCGGCGTGACCCGCTGCAAGTTGTAACTAAACGGTTACAAAGAGCGCAAGCAGGAGGAAACGGCCATGGCCCAGCGCAAGTTCGGCATGATCATGCACGGGGTCACCGGGCGGATGGGGATGAACCAGCACCTGATCCGCTCGATCGTGGCGATCCGGGCCGAAGGCGGGGTCCTGTTGTCGAACGGCGACCGGCTGATGCCCGACCCGATCCTGGTCGGGCGCAACGGCGCCAAGGTGGCGGCGGTGGCGCGCGAGCACGGCATCGAGCGCTGGAGCGACGACCTCGAGGCGGCGCTCGCCAACCCCGCCGACACGCTGTTCTTCGACGCGGGCTCGACCCAGATGCGCGCGGGGCTGCTGGCGCGGGCGATCGACGCCGGCAAGCATGTCTATTGCGAGAAGCCGATCTCGGAGAAGCTCGACAAGGCGGTGGCGCTGGCCCGGAAGGCGAAGTCGGCCGGGATCAAGAGCGGCGTCGTGCAGGACAAGCTGTTCCTGCCGGGCCTGCGCAAGCTCGCGATGCTGCGCGACTCGGGCTTCTTCGGGCGGATGCTCTCGGTGCGGGGCGAGTTCGGCTACTGGGTCTTCGAGGGCGACTGGCAGCCGGCGCAGCGGCCGTCGTGGAACTACCGGACGAAGGACGGCGGCGGCATCATCCTCGACATGCTCTGCCACTGGCGCTACGTGCTCGATAACCTGTTCGGTGAGGTGAAGGCGGTAAGCTGCCTAGGCGCCACGCATATTCCCGAACGGTTCGATGAATCGGGCAAGCCGTACAAGGCCGACGCCGACGATGCCGCCTATGCGACCTTCGAGCTCGCGGACGGGGTGATCGCGCAGATCAACTCGTCCTGGACGACGCGGGTGCGGCGCGACGACCTCGTCACCTTCCTCGTCGATGGGACGCACGGCTCGGCGATGGCCGGGCTGATGAAGTGCTGGACCCAGCACCGGGTGAACACGCCGAAGCCGGTCTGGAGCCCCGACACGCCGCAGCCGATCGACTTCTACGAGACCTGGGACGAGGTGCCCGACAACGAGGCCTACGACAACGGCTTCAAGGTGCAGTGGGAGATGTTCCTGCGCCACGTCGTCGAGGACGCTCCCTGGCGTTTCACGCTCGCCGAGGGCGCCAAGGGGGTGCAGCTCGCCGAGCTCGGCCTGCAGAGCTGGCGCGAGCGCCGCTGGCTCGACGTTCCGGCGCTGGAGATCTGAGGTGCCGGAAGTCGTCGAGGGCCTGTCGATCAACCTCGCCACCGTTCGCGCCCAGTGGGACATGCGCGAGGCGGTCGACGGCTGCCTTCGCCACGGCATCGCCGCGGTATGCCCGTGGCGCGACCAGGTGGCGGCGATCGGCCTCGATGCCGCGGCGCGGCTGGTGCGCGACGCCGGCGTGCGCGTCACCGGGCTCTGCCGCGGCGGCTTCTTCCCGGCGCCGACCGCGGCCGAGCGGGCGCGCGCGGTCGACGACAACCGCCGCGCCGTCGACGAGGCGGCGGCGCTCGGCGCCGACTGCCTGGTGATCGTGGCGGGCGGCCTGCCCGCCGGCTCGAAGGACATCGGCGGCGCCCGTGCGATGGTCCGCGACGGCCTCGCCGCGATGCTGCCGCATGCGCGCGCCGCCGGGGTCCCGGTGGCGATCGAGCCCCTGCACCCGGTCTATGCCGCCGATCGCGCCTGCGTCAGCACGCTGGGGCAGGCGCTCGACCTCGCGGACGAACTCGGCGACGGCGTCGGGGCCGCGATCGACGTCTATCACGTCTGGTGGGACCCGGAGCTCGAGCCGCAGCTGGCCAGGGCCGGCGCGGCCGGCCAGATCCTTGCGCACCACATCTGCGACTGGCTCGTCCCGACCCGCGACCCGCTGAACGACCGCGGCATGATGGGCGACGGCGTGATCGACCTCGCCCGCATCCGGCGATCGTTCGAGGCGGCCGGCTTTCACGGGCCGCAGGAGGTCGAGATCTTCTCGGCCGAGAACTGGTGGAAGCGCAGCGGCGACGAGGTGCTGCGGACGTGCGTCGAGCGGTACCGGACCGTCTGCGCCGCCGCCTGACGCCGCGCGGGCTACGCGTAGACCTCGCCGCGCTCCAGCCGCCCCGGCCCCTCCGGATCGTGCGCCGGCAGCACCACGGTCGGCTGGCGGCTCGCGAAGTCCTTGATCCGTCGCAGCGTCTCGCGCGACAGCGCGGGGTCGTTCGTCACGCCGTCGGTGCGCTCGGCCCGCAGGTTCTCCTGCGAATAGGTGGCATCGCCGGCGAGGAAATACGCGCGGTCCTCGCCCATGACCACCACCGAGCAGTGCCCGGCCACATGCCCGGGAGTCGGCACCAGCGCGATGCGGCCGTCGGAGGTCAGCGAATGCGAGGCAGGGAAGGGGCCGATCGCCGGCCCGTCCATGTCGACGAGCTCGGGCTCGAGCCAGACCGGCCAGCGTTGCGGCAGGCAGCCCATCATCATCCCGCGGATCCCGGTCGAGACTGCGTAGTTGGCGCGCGGCCCGATGATGCGGGTGTGCGGAAAGTGGTCGAGGCCACCCGTATGATCGTGGTGGAAGTGGGTGAGGACGACCGCGGCGATATCCTTCGCCGGGTCGAGCCCGAGGGCGCGCAGCCGCGGGCCGATCTCCTCGTCGGGCGCCACCCGGATCGATACCTGCTTGTAGAACGGGTTCCAGCCCGGCAGGTAGCCGGGAACCGAGTTGCGCCAGGTGTCGCCGGTGTCGACGAGGAACCGGCCCTCGGGATGCTCGACCAGGAAGCAGAGGATCGGCAACGGCTCCACCCAGTCGCGATCACGGAAGATGTCGATCTTGCGCCCGACCGGCCCGCGATCCTCCCGGCCGGTCCGCTGCGCCGTCTTCATCCGCGCCTTGCCCGTCTCGATCGCCGTCACCCGAATCATCGCCCGCTCCAAAAACGAATGATCGTTCTCTTATGCGCCGTGCCAAACCGCTTGTAAAGAACGATCGTTCGCTTTATATGGGCCCATGCCGAAGATTTCCGACCAGCGGCGCGCGGCGCGGCGGGCGCAGATCCTCGAGGCCGCCTGGAGCTGCTTCCAGCGCGAGGGGCTGCAGGCGACCTCGATGGGCGACATCATCCGCGCCTCGGATCTGTCGGCCGGCGCGGTCTATTCCTATTTCCCGAGCAAGGAGGAACTGATCCTCGCGGCGGTCACGACCTCGCTGGGCGGACTGCGCGAGCTCTTCGAGCCTATCCTCGACGAGCGGCCGGCGGCGGCGCCGGATGCCTTCGTGCGGCAGGTCGTCGCGACCATCGCCGGCTTTTCCGCCCGCGACGGCTACGACCTGCGCCGGATCGCGCTGCTCGGATGGGCCGAGGCCCAGCGCAGCGAGCGGCTCCGGGAGACCATGCGCGGCTTCTACCTCGCCTTCCGCGGCCGCTTGGTCGAAATGGCCGAGGCCTGGCGCGCGGGCGGGCAGATCCGCTCCGATGCGTCGCCGGAGCAGGCAGCCAAGCTCGTGCTCGCCGCGATCCTCGGCTACGTCGTGCAGTCGGCGCTGCTCGGCGACGTCGCGGCGGACGACATCGCGGGCGGCCTGCGCGGGCTCCGGGCGGGGTCGGAGCCGTGATCTACGGGCTGCTGCTCGCCGCCGAGACCGCCGCGGCGAGCGTGATCTTCTGGACGAGTTTCCCGATGTTCAGCCGGATCATGCAGCATTCGGGCGAGCCGCAGGTGCTCGGCGCGGGCACCTTCGTGCCGGTGCTCGCCGCGGCGGCGCTGCTGCAGGCCTGCTACTGGGCCCGCTATCGCCGAGTGGCGGTCCGGACGCCGGTGCACAGCGTGGCTCTCGGCCACCTGCTGGTCTTCGCCAGCCGCGTCAGCTTCTTCTTCGGCAGCGCGCTGTTCTCGCTGGTCTTCTTCCGCCACGTCCCGCAGCTCGCCGTCCTCCCCCCGACCGGCCAGGGCGTGGTCAAGGCGGCCGGCATCCTTGCCGTGCTCTTCTCGCTCTTCTGCTATTCCCTCGAGATCGAGCGCCTCGGGAAGGCGATGGAAGAGGAGCCGGCCGGGTCTGCGGTAGCCCGCAAATCGGTAGCGCCGGCCCGCGCCAGCCGCCTGCACCGCTGACTCGCGGGGGATTCCAATCTCGCCCTTCATCCGGGCCTCCGGAGTTCGGGCGGTGGTCGCGTGGACACAGTCCCGTCCCGCGATGTCGCTGTCGCCGAAGGCCGCCGCCTCGGTCGTGTCCAAATCGCGATGGGGGATCTCGGTCGGGCGGCGTTGGCAACGAGGGCCCGTCGGGACCCTACGCGAACTTCGCCAGCGAAGCGGCGAGCTCGGGGTGGTTGCGGGCGTAGTCGGCAAGCCGAATGCCGGCCTCGGCGGCGGACCAGGCCTGGCGGATGGCGCGGACGCCGGCGGCGGGACCCATCGGGTGGCCGTGGATGCCGCCGCCGCCGAGATACATCAGGTCGAGGGTGCGGCCGGTGCGGGCATAGGTCTCGGGCGCCTGGCCGCCCCACTGGCCGGAGCAGACCACCGGCAGCGGGCGGTCGGCGGGGGTGAAGATCGGGGTCATGCAGTCGAGGAACGAGCGGACGAAGCTCTCGTCGGGCTCCCAGTACTTGGCGCGGATGCCGTTGATCTGGAACTGGTCAACGCCGAGCAGGCGCCAGATCTTCTGGTACGCGCGGAAGTCGATGCCGAAGCCGGGGTGGCGGGTCAGCAGGTCCCAGCCGTTGCGGTGGGCGTGGAGCGCGAGGCGGGAGCGCTTGCGCAGGAAGCTCATGCCGCCGTGGCCGATCGAGTTGATGTTGACGACGGCGGCGTTGCCGCCGGCTTCCGCCACGAGGTCGTGGTTGCGGAGCATGGTATCGGGGTCGGCCGAGGAGATGCCGAAGGCGTACATCACCCGCTTGCCGGTCCGCTGCTCATGGTCGCGGATCACCGGCATGATCGCGGCGACGCGGTCGGCGAGCGGCGAGTAGCCGGGGCTCATCAGCTTCTCGTCGTCCTTGATGAAGTCGACGCCCGCCTCGCAGAGGGTGCGGACGACGGTCGCCGTCTCGTCGGGGAGAAGGCCGAGCGAGGGTTTTATGATCGAGGCGATCATCGGGCCGTCCGGCACGCCCATCAGGCGGCGGGAACCTTCGATGCCGAACTGGGGGCCTGGGTGGCAGGACCAGGCGGCGGGGAGCTCGAAGTCGAGGACGCGCAGGCCGGTGAGGCCGCGGCCGGCGAAGACGCCGCCGACGGTGATCGTCATCAAGGCGGCTATGTCGGTGCCGACGGCTTCGAGCGGCCAGGCGATGACGACCTCGGCCCGGCCGTACGGACCGCGGCCGCCGGGGTCGGGGAGCGAGGGCGCGTCGGCGGGGTCGAGGGGCTGTACGCTCTCGACGCGGGCGGCGCAGCGGGCGCGGACGGCGTCGGTTTCGCCGGGGAGGGCGGTGAAGGTACCGGTCGACTGGTCGGAAGCAATCTTCGTGGCCAGCGCCTCGGGGTCGCCCGCGGTCTCGATCCGGTAGCGCACGCGGATTTGCGGGCCGGGCATCGGGCTCCTCCTCTCAGCCTATCAGCTGATCGTCACACTACTGCTCATTATATATGTTGACAAGTAGGTCGATCGGCGACACCGTCCCGCCGCAGGGACATCGGAGGAGCCATGAAGATCGCACTCATCGGCGCCGGCGGTAAGATGGGCGTCCGCCTGGCGAACAATCTGAAGACCTCGAGCCACGAGGTCCGCTACGTCGAGGTGAGCGAGCCCGGGCGGAAGCGGGTGAGGGAGGCGACCGGCAAGGAATGCGTGCCGCTGGAAGCGGGGCTCGCGGGCGCCGAGGCGGTGGTGCTGGCGGTGCCGGACACGGCGATCAGGGCGGTGTCGGCGCAGGTGGTGCCGCAGATGGCGCCGGGAACGATCCTCGTCATCCTCGACGCGGCGGCGCCCTATGCCGGGCACCTGCCGGATCGGGCGGACGTCAGCTACTTCGTCACGCATCCCTGCCATCCGCCGATCTTCAACGACGAGGCGACCGAGGCGGGGCGGAACGATCACTTCGGCGGCATCGCGGCGAAGCAGGCGATCGTGAACGCGCTGATGCAGGGGCCGGAGGCGCACTACGCCGCCGGCGAGGAGATCGCCAAGGTGATCTGGGCGCCGATCCTGCGCTCGCACCGGGTGACGGTCGACCAGATGGCGATGCTGGAGCCGGGGTTGAGCGAGACGGTCTGCGCGACGCTGCTCGCGGCGATGAAGGACGCGCTCGATGAAGTCGTGCGGCGCGGGGTCGACCGGACCTGCGCGCGCGACTTCCTGATCGGGCACATGAACATCCTCGCCGCCGTCACCTTCGAGGAGGTGCCGGGGGTGTTCTCGGACGCCTGCAACAAGGCGATCGAGAACGGCAAGCCGCGGATCTTCCGCGACGACTGGCTCGGGGTGTTCGAGCCGGCGGAAATCGCCGAGAGCATCCGCCGGATCACCTGAGCCGGGGCTCGGGAGGTGGCGATGCTCAAGGGCGGGCTGATCGGCTGCGGCTTCTTCGCGATGAACCACCTGCACGGGTGGCGGGACGTCGAGGGGGCGGCGATCGTGGCGCTCTGCGACCGCGATCCGGCGCGGCTGGCGGAGGCGGCGGGGCGGTTCGGGATTGCCCGGACCTATGCCGACGCGGGCGAGATGCTGGCGGAGGGGCTCGACTTCGTCGATATCGCGACGACGGTTTCGAGCCACCGGCTGCTGGTCGAGCGCTGCGCCGAGGCGGGCGTGCACATCGTGTGCCAGAAGCCGTTTGCCGAGACGATGGCCGACGCGCGGGCGATGGTGGCGGCGGCGGCGGCGGCCGGGCGCGTGCTCATGGTGCACGAGAACTTTCGCTGGCAGGCGGCGATCCGGCGGGCGAAGGCGGAGATGGCGGCGATAGGGCAGCCGTTCTGGGGGCGGGTGAGCTTCCGGTCGGGGTTCGACGTCTATGCGGCGCAGCCGTATCTGGCGACGGACGCGCGGTTCATCGTGCAGGACCTCGGGATCCACATCCTCGACGTTGCGCGGTTCCTGTTCGGCGACGTCGTGACGCTGGCGGCGACGACGCGGCGGGTCAACCCGCGGATCCGCGGGGAGGACGTGGCGACGATGCTGCTGGCGCACGAAGGCGGCGCGACGAGCGTCGTCGACTGCAGCTATGCGAGCCGGCTGCCGAGGGAGAATTTTCCCGAGACCCTGCTCGAGGTCGAGGGGACCGAGGGGAGCCTGCGGCTCGACGCGGGGTATCGGCTGAGCGTCTTCGCCGGCGGGCGGGTGCGGGAGATCGACGCTTCGCCGCCGCTGCTGCCGTGGGCGGAGCGGCCGTGGCACAACATCCAGGAGAGCGTCCTTGCGATCGAGCGGGACTTCGCCGCCTGCCTGCGCGAGGGGCGGGAGCCCGAGACCTCCGGGGCGGACAACCTGAGGACGCTGGCGCTGGTGGAGGCTGCCTACGCTTCGGCGGCCGACGGCGGGCGAACGATCGCGATGCGGGAGTTCGCGGGATGAGCGACGGGCTGGCCGCGCTCTGCGGGACCGCGGTGCTCGCCGTCGCCACGCCGGACGCCACGCGCTTGCTGGTGGCGAACCTTTCGTCGCACGCCGCGGCCGTCGCGCTCGCCTCGGGGACGGTTCTCGATCTTGCGCCGTTCGTCGTCTGGTGGAGCGGCGAGGGCTAGCATTGCCGCGCCACAAGAGGTCTTATTGTATCATGACATGAACAGGCTCTGGGGTGCAGATGATGCCAGACGCTTTTTCCTGGGAGAATGATGGGTCTGGCGACAAGATCGTGCGGCGCAAGCTGTCGGATCTGGTGCTGGAGCGGATGCAGGAGCTGATCCTCGGCGGCGAGGTCGCGCCCGGCGAGGTGCTGCCGTCGGAGCACGAGCTGATGGACCGCTTCGGGGTCGGGCGGCCGGCGGTGCGCGAGGCGCTGCAGTCGCTGCAGACCATGGGGCTGATCACGATCTCGCACGGCGAGAGGAGCCGGGTGAACCGGCTGACGCCGGACGCGGTGCTGCGCCAGGGCGACGCGGTGGCGCGGATGCTGCTGAGCGCGGCGCCGGAGAACCTCGAGGATCTCAAGGAGGCGCGCCGGCTGTTCGAGCTCGGCATGGTGCGGGCGGGCGCGCCGCGGGCGACGGCCGCGGACGTGGCCGAGCTCCGCCGGTTGATCGAGGCGCAGCGCGCGCAGCTCGGCGACCCGGCGGCCTTCATCCGGGCGGACATCGCCTTCCATGTCGGGCTCGCCGGGCTCGGCGGCAACCGCATCCTCTCGGCCGTGAGCCAGGCGATGCTCGGATGGCTGTTCCGCTTCCATTCGGACCTCCTGATCTGGTCGGGGCACGAGGAGGTCACGCTCGCCGAGCATGCCGGCATCGTCGACGCGATCGAGGCGCACGACGCCGAGCGGGCGGCGGCGGCGATGGACGCGCACCTGAAGCGGTCGAACCCGCTCTACCAGCACCGGCGATGACGCTGCCGGACGGGCTCCTCGTCGCCTGGTACGGGGACGACTTCACCGGGTCGGCGGCGGTGATGGAGGTGCTGACCTTCGCCGGGCTGCCGTCGGTCCTGTTCCTGGAACTGCCGACGCCGGAGCGGCTGGCGCGGTTCGGGGACCTGCGCGGGATCGGGATCGCGAGCACGGCCCGGGCGCACGGGACCGCGTGGATGGACGCCGAGCTGCCGGGGGCGTTCCGCACGCTCGCGGGGCTGGGGGCGGCGGTGACGCACTACAAGATGTGCTCGACGCTCGATTCATCGCCGGAGGTGGGCTCGGTCGGGCGGGCGATCGACATCGCCCTCCGGGTGATGCCGAGCGCCTGGACGCCGGTGCTGGCGGCGGCGCCGCCGATGCGGCGCTACCAGGCGTTCGGCAACCTGTTCGCCTCGGGGCCCGGCGGCGTGAGCCGGCTCGACCGGCATCCGGTGATGGCGCGGCATCCGGTGACGCCGATGGACGAGGCCGACGTCGCGCGGCACCTGGCGCGGCAGACGGACCGGGCGATCGGGCTGGTGACGCTGGAGGATCTGGCGACGCCCGAGGCGGCGGAAGCGGCGAGGGCGTTGAACGCGGCGGCGGGGGCGGAGGTGATGGCGCTCGACTGCGTCGACGCCGAGTCGCTCGCGGCCTGCGGGCGGCTGATCTGGGAGGGGCGTGGGCCGCACCAGTTCGCGGTGGGCTCGCAGGGGGTCGAATATGCGCTGGTCCGCTGGTGGCAGGACGCAGGGCTGCTCCCCGCGGCACCGGCGCCGGGCGGAATCGGCCCGGCGGGGCGGATGGCGGTGGTGTCGGGGTCGGTGTCGCCGGTGACCGCGGCGCAGATCGACTGGTCGCTGGGGCACGGGTTCGAGGGGATCGCCTTCGACGCGCGGGCGGTGGCGGACGCGCGGGCGCTGGCCGGGGCGGAGGAGGCGGCGGTGGCGGCGGCGCTCGCTGCGGTGGCGGCGGGGCGCGATCCGCTGGTCTTCACCGCGCGGGGGCCGGACGATCCGGCGGTGCCGGCGCTGCACGCGGCGCTCGGCGCGGCGGGGCTGGCGAGCGGCGAGGCGAACGTGCGGATCGGGACGGCGCTCGGGCGGGTGCTCGACCGGGTGATCCGCGAAGCCCGGCTCGGACGGGCGGTGATCTCGGGCGGGGACACCTCGGGGCATGCGAGCCGGCAACTCGGCATCCATGCGCTGACGGCGCTGGCGCCGACGATCCCGGGGGCGGCGATCTTCCGGGCGCACGGGCAAGGACCGCACGACGGGCTGGAGCTGGCGCTGAAGGGCGGGCAGATGGGGAGCCCGGACTATTTCGGCTGGGTTCGCGAGGGCGGGGGACCGAGGAGTTGACGGTGCTGATCGGGATCGACTGGGGCGGCACGAAGATCGAGGGCGTCGCGATGGAGCCGGACGGGCGCGAGCTCCTGCGGCTGCGGCGGGACACGCCGCGGGAGGACTATGAGGCCTGTATCGCGACGATCCGCGAGATGGTGGCCGCGCTCGAGGCGGGCGCCGGGCGGACTGGCACGGTCGGGATCGGCATGCCGGGGTCGCTGGAGCCGGTGAGCCGGCTCGGCAAGGGGTGCAGCTCGACCTGGGTGCTGGGCAAGCCGGTCGAGGCCGACCTGCGCGCGGCGCTGGGCCGCGAGATCCGGGTCGAGAACGACGCCGACTGCTTCGCGGTGTCGGAGGCGGTGGACGGGGCGGGGGCGGGGCACAACGTCGTCTTCGCAGTCATCCTCGGCTCGGGCGCGGGCGCGGGGATCGCGGTCGGGGGGCGGGCGCATCACGGGCCGAACAACTCGGGCGGGGAGTGGGGACACAATCCGCTGCCTTTTCCGGACGTTACCGAGGTTCCCGGACGGGCCTGCTACTGCGGACGGCACGGCTGCATGGAGACCTGGGTCTCGGGGCGCGCGTTCGAGGCGGAGTACGGGCGGCACTCGGGCGAACGGCTGAAGGCGATGGCGGTGGTCGAGCGGATGCGCGGCGGCGACCGGCTGGCGGGGCTCGTCTGGGAGCGGTATGTCGACCGGGTGGCGCGGGGGCTGGCGACGGTCGTCAACACGCTCGACCCGGACGTGCTGGTGATGGGAGGGGGCATGTCGAACGTCGACGAGCTCTATCGCGACCTGCCGGGGAAGCTGGCGGGGCGGGTGTTCTCGACGGTGTTCCATACGCCGATCCTGAGGGCGCGGCATGGCGATGCCAGCGGCGTCCGCGGGGCGGCGCGACTCTGGGATTGAGGGGATTTCAATGGGTTACGATATCGCCGAACGGTTCGAGTTCGGGCTGGCGCTGGTGCGGGAGGCGGGGGAGCATGCGGCTTCCTTCCTCGCGGACCCCTCGGCGCTCGAGATCAAGGCGAAGGGGCCGCAGGACATGGCGAGCCAGGCCGACCTCGAGACCGAGGTGCTGATCCGCGGGCGGATCGGGGCGCGCTATCCCGGGGACGGGTTCCTCGGGGAGGAGACGGGGGCGACGGAGTTCGCGGCCGGGCAGGGGATCTGGGTGGTCGATCCGATCGACGGGACGCAGCCCTACGTCTCGGGGCTGTCGTCCTGGTGCGTGTCGATCGGGTTCGTGCGGGACGGGGCGATCCTGTTCGGGATGGTCTATGCCCCTGTGCGGAAAGAGCTTTTCGCCGGCGGTGTCGGGATCCCGGCGACGCTGAACGGGCGGCCCGTCGCGCGGCACCCGAGCCGGTCGATCCGCGACGGGCTGACCGGCTTCGGCTATTCGCTGCGGCTGCCGCCGGCGGAGTTCCTGCCGATGTTCGGGCGGTTCCTCGCGCGGGGCGGGGTGTTCTACCGGGACGGGTCGGGGGCCTTGATGCTCTGCAACGTCGCGGCGGGGCGGCTGGTCGGGTACATCGAGCCGCACATCAACTCCTGGGACTGCGTCGGGGCGCTGGCGGTGGTGCATGCCGCGGGGCTGGGGTCGAACGACTTCCTCGCCGACGACGGGCTGCGGAAGGGAAACTGGCTGATCGCCGGGGGGGAGGAGGTGCGGGCGGAGCTGGAGGCGGTCCGGGTGGGTTAATGCCGGCCCGCGACAATGGTTTACGGGGATTCCCTCGACGTACAATGCATGTACATCGCATGTACAAGGCATACACGTAGGAAAATTGTCGGGATTGAAAGGTTAAGGTTAACGGGTGCCGGGTGGAGAGGGGATCTCCGGACTCGAGCGGCAACAGGCGCAGGCACGCTCCGCGCCTGCGCGCTCCGGCCCGGGGCCCGCCGCGGTCACGCGGACATGCGCCGCTAGCCCAGTTCGAGCGTCACCTCGGCGAAGACCGTCGCATGCTCCTCCGCGGGTGCCGGTCCGCGGTACATCCGGGCGGTCTCGAAGACCGGGGCGAAGCCGAGCTCGCGGGCGAGCGACAGCGCGGCGTAGTTGGGCTCGGGGATGTCGAGGTAGAGCCCGCCGCCCGGCGGCGCGAAGGCGGCCAGCGCCTTGAGCAGCAGCTCGGCGTCGGCCGGGTCGGCGGCGTGCAGCGGCCCGACCTTGGCGCCGGTGCGGCAGGCGCGGATCGTCCCGTAGCCGGAAACGGCGCCGTCCGCCTCGAGGACCAGCGTCTGCCGGGCCGGCGCCGGGGCGAACCAGGCCTGCAGGTAGGCAATGCGCTCGACCCCGCTCGCGCGGGCGTCGAGCCGCAGGAGCTCGGGGACGTGCTCCGGCCGGCAGGGCACCGCGCGCGGCGATGCCGCCGGTGCCAGCGTCCCGTGGTGGCGGATGGTGCGCCGCGCCAGCACGAAGCCGGCCCGGGCGTAGTTCGCCTGCTGCGCGACGACGCCGTCGAGCCCGACGGTGCGGTCGCCGAGGTGCGCGAGTCCCGCCTGCCAGATCGCCTGGCCGTAGCCCTGCCCGCGCCACTCGGGCCGGCAGAGGTAGAGGCCGAGGAAGCCGAAGCAGGGGCTGTGGCGGACGACCGAGATCGCGGCGACCGGCTCCTCGCCGACCCAGGCCATCAGGAACCCCGCCGGGTCCGCCGCGAGGAAGGCCTCGGCATCGTCGAGCCCCGGGTTCCAGCCCTCCGCCGCGGCCCATTCCAGCGCGCGCTCGTCGAGATCGGCGTACGACATCGGTGCGATGCGGGTCATGTGGGTCCTCGGCGCTCCTCGCCCTCGTCGCGTGTCTTCCCCGCAAGGTAGCGACGGCGCGAGCCGCCGGCCACGGTTCAACGTCCGGCGCGGCCGTCTCCGTCGCTGCATGACCGCCGTCGTGATTCGAACGGCAGCCTTAAGCATCCGTTAGCCTTCGCCGCCTCAAATCGCCGCGTACGAGTGGAGGAGTAAGCGGTGAAATGAGCGTGACGAACCCCGAGGCCGAGCTCCGCGCGCTCGGGAGCCTGCGGCGGCAGTGCCTGTTCGCCGTCACCATCCTGCTGGTCGAGGACAGCCGCAGCGCGTCGGAGGCGATCCGCCTCTATGCCGCCGAGAGCGGCGCGCGGGTGCGGCGGGCCGACAGCCTGCACGCGGCCAGCCGGCACCTGGCGATCTACCGGCCCAACGTGGTGATGATCGACCTCGGGCTGCCCGACGGCGACGGCATCGCGCTGATCCGGCACCTGGCCTCGGCCTCGACGCCGCTGAGCGCCATCGTCGCGCTGAGCGGGCATGCGCGCGACAGCTGGCAGGCCGAGGCGATCGAAGCCGGCGCCGCGGCCTGCCTCGAGAAGCCGATCGCGAGCCTGCGCGTGTTCCAGGAGTGCGTGCTCGCGGTGCTGCCCGATGCCGACGGCCGCCGGCGGCCCGACGAGCGGGAGCTCGCGCTCGCCACGCGCGCCTCGGTCGGCAGCGCGCTCAACGACGACCTGCGCCGCGCCCGGGCGCTCCTCGCCGAGGCGATCCCGTCGCAGGATGCCGAGACGATCCGCTATTGCGCCCAGTTCGTCGGCTCGGTGGGCGAGATGCTCGCCGACCGCGACCTCCTCGCCGCCGCCCGCGCCGCGACCGGCCCCGACGGCGCCGCGCGGCTGGCCGCGCTGCTCGACGGGCGGCTCGGGGTGAAGCAGGCCGGGCAGCGGGTGGCCTGAGGGCGCCAGGCGACCCCTTCGCCGCAAGGTTCGTGGCCAGCGTCATCGTTGGGCCCCGGCCGTGCTTGTCTAGACGGTCGGCGGGCGAGGGCGCCGGGCCGCTAGGCCGCGCCCTCGCTGGTGCCGCGCTCGCGGTAGGGCGTGGTGCGGTAGAGCGCCCGGTAGCATTTCGAGAAGTGCGACGGCGAGGTGAAGCCGCAGGCGAGCGCCACGTTGATCACGCTGAGGTTGGTCTGCAGCAGGAGGTTGCGCGCCCGGCCGAGGCGCAGCTCCATGTAGTAGCGCTTGGGCGTTCGGTCGAGGTAGCGGCGGAAGAGGCGCTCGAGCTGGCGGGTCGACATGCCGGAATCGCGCGCGAGGACCGTCGGGGAGATCGGCTCCTCGACGTTCTCCTCCATCCGCCGGATCACCTCGGAGAGCTTGGGGTGGCGGACGCCGATCCGGGTCGGGATCGACAGCCGCTGCGCGTCGCGCTCGGAGCGGATGGCGGTGTGGATCATCTGGTCGGCGACGAGGTTGGCGAGCTCGGTGCCGTGCTTCCGCGCGATCAGGTTCAGCATCAGGTCGGTCGAGGCGGCGCCGCCGGCGGCCGTATAGCGGTCGCGGTCGACGACGTAGATGCTCTGGGTCAGCTCGATCTCGGGGAAATCCTCCTCGAAGCCGTCGCGGTTCTCCCAGTGGATGGTGCAGCGCCGGCCGTCGAGCAGGCCCGCCTCGGCCAGCACCTGCGCCCCGGTGCAGATGGCGCCGAGCGCCAGGCCGCGGCGCGCCTCGCGGCGCAGCCAGGTCAGGATCGGCTTCGTCGTCGCCCGCTTCACGTTGAGCCCGCCGACGACGATGATGACCGCCTCGCCGGCGGCATCGCCCATCGCCCCGTCGCAGGTGACGGTGACGCCGTTCGAGGCCGTCACCGGCTGGCCGGTCTCGCTGACGACCTTCCACTCGTAGAGCGTGCGCTCGGCCATGCGGTTGGCGATGCGCAGCGGCTCGACCGCGCCGGCGAAGGCGATGAAGGTGAAGTTGTCGAGCAAGAGGAAGACGAAGCGCTCGGGTCGCGGCGGCGCGGCTGGCGGGTTGCGGGCTGGGCACATGCGGCGAGCTAGCCGATTCGGCCGCGCCGCGGTCAAGTGAAATCCGGTCGTCGGCGCTATGGCCAATTTGCGGCGTCTCGCCTATAGACCGCGCCAGTGTGCCTGCCCTTGGGGGAAGACGATCATGTGCGCCGACTGGAGCAAGTCCGCCTGGAGGAAGCTGCCGCGCGTCCAGATGCCGGAATGGCCGGACGCCGCCGCGCTCGCGGGCGTCGAGAGGAAGCTCGCCTCCTATCCGCCGCTGGTCTTCGCCGGCGAGACCCGCAAGCTGAAGGCGCAGCTCGCCGAGGCCGCCGAGGGGCGCGCCTTCCTCCTGCAGGGCGGCGACTGCGCCGAGAGCTTCGCCGACTTCGCCGCCGACTCGATCCGCGACACCTTCAAGGTGATGCTGCAGATGGCGGTGGTGCTGACCTTCGGCGCCAAGGTGCCGGTGGTGAAGATCGGCCGCATGGCCGGCCAGTTCGCCAAGCCGCGCTCGGCGGCGACCGAGAGCGTCGGCGGGGTCGAGCTGCCGTCCTACCGCGGCGACATCGTCAACGGCATCGCCTTCCAGGCCGAGGCGCGGGTCCCCGACCCGACGCGGATGCTGCAGGCCTACCTGCAGTCGGCGGCGACGCTGAACCTGCTGCGCGCCTTCAGCCAGGGCGGCTACGCCGACATCACCCGGGTGCATTCCTGGACGCTCGACTTCACCGCCGGGCAGCCGGGCTACGAGCAGTACCACAAGCTCGCGAACCGCATCTCCGAGGCGCTCGAGTTCGTCGGCGCCGCCGGGGTCAGCCCGGAGACGGCGGACACGCTGCACCGGGTCGACTTCTACACCTCGCACGAGGCGCTGCTGCTCGAGTACGAGGAGGCGCTCTGCCGCGTCGATTCGACGACCGGGATCCCGGTGGCGGGCTCGGGGCACATGATCTGGATCGGCGACCGCACGCGGCAGCCGGACGGGGCGCACGTCGAGTTCGCGCGGGGGGTGCAGAACCCGATCGGGCTGAAGTGCGGGCCGTCGATCGGCGAGGGCGACCTCCTGAAGCTGATCGACCGGCTGAACCCGAAGAACGAGGCCGGGCGGCTGACGCTGATCTGCCGCTTCGGCGCCGGGCAGGCGGGCGAGCACCTGCCGCGGCTGATCCGTGCGGTCGAGCGCGAGGGCCGCAAGGTCCTCTGGTCCTGCGACCCGATGCACGGCAACACGATCAAGTCGGCTTCGGGCTACAAGACCCGGCCGTTCGAGCGGGTGCTGCGCGAGGTGCGCGAGTTCTTCGCGGTGCATGCGGCCGAGGGGACGATCCCCGGGGGCGTGCATTTCGAGATGACCGGCAGCGACGTCACCGAATGCACCGGGGGCCTCAGGGCGGTCACCGACGAGGACCTGAGCAGCCGCTACCATACCTTCTGCGACCCGCGGCTGAATGCGGCGCAGTCGCTGGAGCTGGCGTTCCTGGTGGCGGAGATGCTCCACCAGCGGCTGCAGGCGCGCCGCGCCGCCGTCTGAGATGACCGGTGACGGGGCGGCCGCGGTCCTGGTGTTGACCGCGTCCGCCGGCGTATCGGACGCGGTGGCGGAGGCGGCGGGCCGGGCGGTGGGCGCATCGCCGCGGCGGCTGGCGGCGACGGCGGTCGAGCTGCCGCTGGCGGGAGCGGTGCCGGACGGCTTCGCGGCGCCCGGGTGCGACGCGAACGTGGTGCCCGCCGCGGGCCGGCGGAAGCGGATGCTGATCGCCGACATGGATTCGACGATCATCGGGGTCGAGTGCATCGACGAGCTCGCCGACTTCGCCGGGCTGAAGGCCGAGGTCGCGGCGATCACCGAGCGGGCGATGCGCGGCGAGATCGGCTTCGAGGGGGCGCTCGTCGCGCGGGTCGCGCTCCTGAAGGGGCTGCCGGAGCGCGACCTCGAGCGCTGCTACGCCGAGCGGGTGCGGCTGAACCCCGGGGCGCGCGTGCTGGTCCGGACGATGGCGGCGCTCGGGGCGGTCACGGCGCTGGTCTCGGGCGGCTTCAGCTTCTTCACCGAGCGCGTGGCGGCGGCGGCCGGCTTCGGCTACCAGCAGGCGAACACGCTGCTCGCCGAGGGCGGCCGGCTGACCGGGGAGGTCGGCCGGCCGATCCTCGGGCGCGAGGCCAAGCTCGCGGCGCTGCGGCGGCTGGCGGGCGAAGCCGGGATCGAGCCCGCGGCGGTCGTCGCCGTCGGCGACGGGGCCAACGACCTCGACATGGTGCGCGCGGCCGGGCTCGGCGTCGCCTACCACGCCAAGCCCGCGCTGGCGGCAGCGGCCGGTGCCCGGCTCGACCGGTCGGATCTCACCGCGCTCCTGGCGCTGCAGGGGATCCCCGAGGCCGAGTGGCGGGACTGATGTGCGCCGCCAGCTGCCGCCGCGGTCAGAGAGAGCGGTCGGTCTGCGGACGTCTTCCGGTCGTGGACGAGGCACGTTCACTCTCTTCCCTTCCTCTTTCTCCTTTCCCTCACCTATCGGGCAGGTTCCCCCGCCCCCTGGGGGGCGGGGGGAAGGGGGTGGGGGAGACGCGCGCAACGGCGCGCAGGGGCCCCACGCGCGCTCTGCGCGCGTGGGAGGGGCGACTCCGGAGCGCAACGGCGCTCCGACCGTTCTTCCGTTCTTCCCCCCGTCATCTCATCCGTACCCCCCCGGGCAATGGTTGAAATCCGGTTAACGCCCGGGGGCTGAATCAAGCGATTACAATGGCTTGACCTGCCTGCTCGACCCCGGGCACCCCCCGGACAAAGCCACGCTCGTCCGGTCTTTCGCAGGGCTCTCTCAGAGCGCGCCGAGGTCCGCGAGCGCCCGGCGGACCTCGGCGATGCCCTCGGGCGGCAGCGGCGCCTGCGGGGGCAGGGGGGTGCCGACCGGATAGCCCTGCAGCTCCAGCGCGCCCTTGATGCAGGCGGCGAGGTTCCATTTCGCGAAGGCCTCGTTGATCCGCCAGAGCCCGCGCTGCAGCTCCATCGCGGCCCCCCAGTCGCCGCGCCCACATGCCTCGTAGAGCGCCACGCTCTGCCGCGGCACGATGCAGGCCGGCCCCGCCATCCAGCCCTTGCCGCCGATCAGCATCACCGCCGCCGGGATGTGCGCCGAGGCCGCGAAGACGTCCAGACGACTCCCGACCCGGTTCATGATCGACAGGAGCCGCCCGGTGTTCGAGCCGGCGTCCTTGATCGCGACGACGTTCGGCACGTGGCTCAGCCGCTCGACGACCCCGAGCGACAGGTCGGCGCGCTGGAAGTTCGGGTTGGTGTAGATGACGACCGGCAGCGCGACCGCCGCCGCCACCGCGCGGAAATAGTCCTCGACCCCCTCGTCGCCGACCGGGAAATAGGCCTCGAGCACCGCCACGATCCCGTCGCAGCCGATCGCCTGCATCTCGCGCGCCTGCCGCACCGCCTCCGCCGTCGTCGTCGCCGCCACCCCGGCCAGCACCGGCACCCGGCCCGCGGCCGCCTCCACCGCCACCTCGGCGACGCGCCGGCGCTGCCCCCAGTCGAGGTAGGCGAACTCGCCGGTCGAGCCGAGCACCGTCAGCCCGTGGACCTCGGCCGCGATCAGGTCGCCGCAGAGCCGCGCCAGCACCGGCGCCATGATCTCGCCCGAAGCCGCCACCGGCGACACCAGGTACGGAAACACCCCGCGAAAGCCCGCCTCTGCCATGCCCTGCCCGTCCGACGATTCGCCGCCGACCGTAGGACCGGATGCCCGCCAGCGCCACCGCGCCGTCGGCCCCGTGCCGGTTAACGGATCGTTTACCAGCGGCTGCTAGCGACGCGGGCGGGGCGGTGGCGTCCCCCGGCCGACCGCGCCGCACCGGACATCCCGCGGCGCCCCACGAGGGACCCGATGAACCTGCACGCCCATCCCGAGCTCGACCTGATGCCGCCCGCCTTCGTCGAGGGGCTCGACGACTGGTCGTGCGCCGACGGCACGCCCGATAGCCCGACCTGGGACGGGGCCGACAACGCGCGCCTCGCCCGCGGCGACAGGGACTTCGGGACCTGTCTTGAGATCCGCGTCGCCTCCGGGCTCGAGAGCATCCGCTACATGGGCGAGCTTCCCGTCCGTTCCGGCAGCTTCATCGAGGTCTCCGCCCGGGTGAAGGCGGTGCGGGGTCCGCTGCCGCGGGTGCGCGCCGCCGCCTGGCCGGGCGGGGCGATGGGGCGCGCCGTCCCCGGCCTCGCGCAGCTCGGAGCCGCCGTCGACCTCCCCGGCCACGACGTCGTCCGGCAGGTGTCGCTGGTCATCGGCCCCGAGGCGCGCCCCGGCGTCGACCTGGCCTGGGACCGCCGCGTCCTCTACGCCCACGTCGGCGTCGACATCGCCGGGCCCTCCGGCGGCGTGGTGCGCGTCGAGGCGGTCGGCGTCCGCGACGTGACCCGCCGCTTCGCCCCCCTCGGCCGCCCGCTGCCCGGCTTCGAGGACATGTGAGGAAGGGGGGCTCCGCCAGGCAGGCCCGACGTCAGAAGTCGACCGTGAGCTGCGCCGTCACCTGGCGGGCATCGCCCGGGGTGCAGCCGCCGCCGGGATAGCAGGTGGCGTAGTAGCTCTTGTCGAAGAGGTTGGCGACGTTCACTGCGGCGTTCAGCTTGCCGAAGCGGTAGCTCAGCGCCGCGTCGGCGACGGTGTAGCCGGGCACCGAGCGGGTGTTGGCGCTGTCGCCCCAGGTCTGTCCGATGTAGCGCAGGCCGGCACCGACCCTCAGCCCGTCGAGGACACCGCCGGCGAAGAGGTAGTTGCCCCACATCGAGGCCTGGTGCTCGGGCACCAGCGGCGGGCGGTTGCCCTCGTCGCCGTCGTTGCTGGAGGTGATCTCCGCGTCGATGTAGGTGTAGCTCGCCTGCATGGACAGGCCGCCGACGAGATCGAAGCTGCCTTCGAGCTCGACGCCGCGGCTCCGGATCTCGCCGGTCTGCACCGAGAAGTCGGGATGCTCCGGGTCCATGGTGAGCACGTTGGTGCGCGTCATGTCGTAGAGCGCGGCGGTGAAGAATCCTTCGAAGCCCGCGGGGCGGTACTTGACGCCGACCTCGTAGGCCTTCCCGCGCGTCGGCTCGAAGACCTGTCCCTCGAAGGTCGTGCCGACGTTGGCGGTGAACCCTTCGGCGTAGCTGGCGTAGGGGGCGACGCCGTTCGCCAGCTGGTAGACGGCGCCGGCGTTGACGAGGAACGCGCCGTTGCGCTGCGACGTGTCGCCGGCGGCGTCGAGCCGGTCGTCGAAGTCGTTCTCGGACCAGGCCTGCCGCATGCCGGCGGTCAGGTGAAGGTTCTCGCCGATCGTCGCCTGGTCCTGCAGGTAGAGGCCGTACTGGGCCACGACCTGCTTGCCGTCCTGGGTGATCGGCGGCGGCGCGACCGGGAAGTCGTAGCTCGGGTCGGCGACCGGGATCAGGTATCCGTCCTGATAGCCCTGCGTGCCGTCGGCGGAGTAGCGGTTGTAGTCGGCCCCGAGCAGCAGCCGGTGGTCGGTGCCGGCGACGCTGAAGTCCTTCTGCACCTGGTTGTCGAGGTTGAAGATCTCGGCGGTCTCGTCGACGGTGAAGGCGACGAAGTCCATCGTCGCCTCGTCGGCCATGCCGTTGAAGTAGAGCTCGGCATAGTCGGTGCTCTGGCGCGAGTAGCGGAAGTTCTGGCGGACGCTCCAGCCGTCGTCGAAGTCGTGGGCGAACTGGTAGCCGGCCGACCCCACGTCGGCATCGAAATGGTCGAAGTCGGGGAGCCGGTCGGCGAAGCCCGAGGGGAGCGGGCCGAGGCTGGCCGGGTAGTCCTCTCCGGCCACCGGCAGGAATACCGCCGGGGAGAGGCGGTCGCGCTGCCAGTTGGTCAGGATCGTCAGCGACGTCGCGTCGTCGGGCGCCCAGGTCAGGGCGGGGGCGATGAAGACGCGGTCGTCGGCGGAGTTGGCGAACTGGGTCGCGCCGTCGCGCCAGAGCCCGGTCAGCCGGTAGGCGAGGGTGCCGCCCGAGCCGAGCGGGCCGCCGACGTCGAAGCCGGCCTCGGCGGTGTCGAAGGATCCGTAGCTGGCGAAGGCCTGGCGCAGCGGGGTGAAGGTCGGCCGCTTGGTGATGACGTTGATCATGCCCCCGGGGTCGTTCTCGCCGTAGAGGACGCCCGCGGCGCCGCGCAGGACCTCGACGCGCTGGGTGCCGTAGGGTTCGATCTTGAAGCCGGAGAAGCCGACCGACTTCTGGCTCAGCCCGTCGCGGAAGATGCCGTAGGTGCCGATGTCGAAGCCGCGGATCAGGAACTGGTCGAAGCGGCCGTCGAGCCCCCAGATCGATGCGGTGACGCCGGCGGTATAGTCGAGCGTCTCCTCGAGCTCCTGGGGGTTGCGGTCGACCATCTCCTGCTCGGTGACGACCGAGACCGACTGCGGGATGAGCTCGAGGGGCGTGTCGGTCTTCGAGCCGGTGGTGGTGTCGACCGCGACGTAGCCGACGTCGGGGCCGACGTCGGACGAGGTGGCCTCGACCTCGATCGTCGGCAGGTCGATCTGCTGGGCGCGCGGCGCTGCCGGGGCGAGCGCCGCCCCCGCCAGCGCCGCCGTCGCGGCAAGGCTGCGTAAAGGCACGTGTGGTTCCGTCATTCGTTGGGGCCGTCAGAAGCGGGCACGCAGCATCAGCTCGGCCGCGGTCCCGTCGCCGTAGGTCACGGCGTTGTAGAAGCCGGTGCTGGCGTAGTATTTCTCGTCGAGGACGTTGTTGACGGTCAGCGTCAGGATGGCGTTCTCGGTGACGTCATAGGAGGCATTGACGTCGAAGACGGCGTAGGGGCCCTGCTCGACGTTCGGGAGGCCGTCGTACCAGGGGATGCCGTCGGTGGTGCTCTGCCAGCGGACGGCACCGCCGACGGTCAGCCGCTCGTCGAGGATCCCGGGGATGCGGTAGTCGGTGGCGGCCTTCAGGGTGTTGCGCGGAGTGTCGGTATTGGTGCGGTTGCCGTCGTCGTCGACCGACCAGGCGTAGGTGTAGCCGAGCGAGGCGTTCCAGCGCTCGTTGATGGCACCCGCCGCCTCGACCTCGAAGCCGCGGGTCTTGGTGCCGGGGATCGAGCGCCAGATGTCATGGTAGTTGCCGTTCGGGTCGATCGTGGTCGTGACGTATTCGGGCACGTCCTTCTGGTCGGTCTGGAAGACGGCGGCGGCGGCGTACATCGCGCCGCCGAAGAGCCCGGCCTTCAGCCCGAGCTCGTAGTTCCAGCCGTAGGTCGGGTCGAGGAACTGGCCGCTGGCGTCCTGCAGCAGCTGCGGCTGGTAGATGCTCGTGATGCTGCCGTAGGCGGTGTAGACATCGGTCAGGTCGTAGGTGAAGCCGACGTAGGGCGTCACGACGTTGCGGTAGGTGTAGGAAGAATCGCCGTAGAAGGTGTCGTACTGGCTGCCGTCCCAGTAGTTGAGGCGGGCGCCGCCGATGATGGCGAGGGCGTCGGTGGCGTGGAACTGCACCGTGCCGTAGAGGCCTATCTGGGTGGTGTCGGTCTTCCACTTCTGGTCGGCGGTCGGGGAGAAGTCGGGCTTCGGGTAGCTGCCGTCCCAGTCGAAGACGTCGCCGACCGGGCCCAGGGTCGCGTCGTCGACGCTGTAGCCGTCGGTGTCGGTGCGGCCCTTGGAGCCGAACAGGCCGACGACGAACTGGTGGGTGCGGCCGAGGGCGTCGAAGTCGCCGTTGAGGACGGCGTTGAGCGAGTCCTGCGTCAGGTGGCCGTCGTACTTGCCGGCCGACCCCGCCACCGGGCCGAGGCCGGTGACGGGGTCGACGAAGACCGGGTTGCCGTCGGCATCGGTGCCGTCCGTCACCCAGAGGAGTTGCGACTGCACGTCGTTCTGGATGTGAGTGGCGACCAGCCGGCCGGTCCAGCCGTTGTCGAAGACGTGCTCGAGCGAGGCGAAGGCCTCGGTGCGCTGGGTGTCGACGTAGGTCCAGTCGGCGCCGAGGTTGAAGCCCTTCGGCCAGTCGATCAGCGAGCCGTCGCTGTACCAGGCGGGGAGGCCGGCCCACGAGACGTTGTCGGCGGAGGTGTCCTGGTAGGAGATGCCGGCGTTCAGCAGCGTCGTGTCGGTGAGGTCGACCTCGACGGCGGCGTAGCCGGTGTAGCGATCCTTGCTGTAGCGGTCGAGGCTGCCCTCGCGGCTGTCGGCGGCGCCGAGGACGCGGCCGCGGACGGTGCCGCTCTCGTTGAGCGGGCCGGAGACGTCGGCCTCGGCGCGGCCGCCGATCGGGTAGGCGACGGCCGCGGCGGTCTCCTGGCGGACGAAGCTCGTCGGGCGCTTGCGGATGAAGTTGATCGAGGCGCCGGGCTCGCCCGCGCCCTGCATCAGGCCGGTGGCGCCGCGCACGATCTCGACGTGGTCGTAGAGGATCATGTCGGCGTTGTTGTCGCCGAACTGCCAGGTCGAATCGCGCGGGATCGGCACGCCGTCGTACTGGTAGGCGGTGATCTCGAAGCCGCGGGCGAAGTAGTTCTGCCGCTCGCTGTCGAAGGGAAGGACGGTGACGCCGGTCGCCGCCGACATGGTCTCGTCGACGGTGGTGATGTTGCGGTCCTTCATCTGCGCGTCGGTGATGACGCTGGTCGACTGCGGCGTCTCCTTCTGGCTGAGGGGGAGGCCGGTCGCGGAGCGCATCCACTCGGTGGTCCAGGAGCCGGTATCCTCGGTGGTCGTCCCGGGCGCGGCGGTGACCTCGAGCGTGTCGAGGACGAACTGGCCTTCGCCCTGCTCGGCCGACTCTTGTCCGGCGAGTTCTGCCTCCTCGGCTTCGGACCCGACCGCGGCCTCCTGGGCTGCGAGCGGCTGCCAGGCCGTCGCCAGGATGATCGTCGCGAGCGCCGTCGTTCGCCGACAAGCGCCGATTTCGCGGTCTCGTTGCATGAAGTCCTGCCCCACCGTCACCGTTCATCGGCTGGCGCGGGGCTGGCGGACGGGATCAGGATATTGTACCCGACAAAAATAGTCGAGCGGCCTGTTGCGAGCGGTGGCGCGCAAACTGGCGGTGGACCGCCGCGCCCCGGCATTTGATACGGCGCGGGCGCTCCGGCAGCCGTCCGGGCGGGTTGAAATGTGGTAAATGCCTTGGAACAATATCGATAAAGTTCAATAGCTTGACGTTTGACCGATAGCTGAGCCGCACAACTTCTGTACTGCGGCTCTGCTGCTGCGCTGGCGTTCGGCGGTACCCCCCCGCCACGAGCCGATCCGCCGTTGGCAAGCGCCGATATCCCGACTAAGAAGGATGGGATTGCCGCCCTTCGCAGGCGGCGAGGCCCAGCCAGCCCGCGCACAGGGGTGCGCCGCCAGCCGACAATCCAGCAGCGATGGCCTGCCGACCGCGTTCCCGCGCGGTGAGCAGGCTGGAGGGGACATGAGGCGGGTTCAGGAGATGGGTGCGGGCGTTCCCGTGCGGGCGCCGTTCCGGCGCGTCGGCCTGGCCGGATGCGTGCTCGCGCTTGGGCTGGCCGCCGCGGCCTTGGCCGAGGAGGGCGCGGGCGGTCCGGAACCGCTTCGGGGGGGATCCGAACCGGTGACGGCTCCGACGGACGGGGCGTTCGCCGGCGAAGCCGCGAGGGCGCCGGTGCCCGCGGTCGCGATCCCGCCCCTTCCGGCGTCGAGCGCGGCTTCGGAGCCGGCACCTGCCGATCCGTCTCCGGAGGCCACGGCGGGGGACGCTGCCGAGGCGTCGGCGGTCGAGGGCATGGCGGGCTCCGCGCAGGCGCTGTTGCCGCGCGACCTGTCGGCCTGGGGAATGTTCATGGCCGCCGACCATGTCGTGAAGGCGGTGATGATCGGGCTGGCGCTGGCCTCGCTCGTCACCTGGACGATCTGGTTCGCCAAGAGCCTCGAGGTCCTCGGGGCGGGTCTGCGGCTGCGGCGGGGGCTGCCGGTCGTGCTCGCCGCGGCCACCCTCGAGCAGGCGGAGGCGGGCCTGGCCGGCCAGCGCGGGTCGCTGGTGGCGATGCTGCGGGCGGCCAGGCACGAGGCGGCGAGCGCGCCGGCCGAGGTGACCCGGGGCGAAGGCGGCGGCTTCCTCGGGCGCGTGGGCTCGCATCTTTCCCGGATCGAGGCGAGCGCGATCCGCCGGCTCAACCTCGGCGTCGGGATCCTCGCGACCATCGGCGCGACGGCGCCCTTCGTGGGGCTGTTCGGCACGGTCTGGGGCATCATGAACAGCTTCATCGGCATTTCCGAGGCGCAGACGACCAACCTGGCGGTGGTGGCGCCCGGCATTGCCGAGGCCCTGCTCGCGACGGCGCTCGGGCTCGTTGCCGCAATCCCGGCCGTGGTCATCTACAACCTCTTCGCGCGCTGGATCGCCGCCTACCGGGCGCGGCTCGGCGATGCCGCAGCCGCCGTCGAGCGGCTGGCCAGCCGCGACCTCGATCACCGGCGGCTGGTTCCGGCCGCCTTCGCGCGGGCGGCGGAGTAGCGCGCGATGGCCGGCAGCCTGGGGCCGAGAACGACCGAGGACGGCTTCGAGGAGGCGCACGAGATCAACGTGACGCCGTTCATCGACGTCATGCTGGTGCTCCTCATCATCTTCATGATCGCGGCGCCGCTGGCGACGGTCGACGTGGCCGTCGACCTGCCGCGATCCTCCGCCGCCCCTCAGCCGCGCCCGCCCGATCCGGTCTACCTGACGGTGCGGGGCGACCTCGGCCTCGCGCTCGGGGAGGAAGCGATCGGGCGCGAGGACGTCGGACCGGCCCTGGAACGCGCGACTGCTGGCGACCGGGAAACGCGGATCTTCCTGCGGGCCGATGCGGACGTCCCCTACGGCGCGCTGATGGAGGTCATGGATCTGATGCGCGCCGCCGGATACCTGAAGGTGGCGCTGGTCGCGCTGGAGGGCGCCACGCCCGACGCATCGGGGCGGCCTTGACCGCGTTGGACGGCAACTGGATGCTGCCGGACCGGGCCGATGCCGGGCGGGCGGGGCTGTGGGCGGCGGCGGCAGCCTTGGCCGTGGCCGCGCATGCCGCGGCCGTCCTCGTCGCGCTCCGGCAGCCGCCGGCGGTCTCGCCGGCGCTCGCCGCGCCGCCGGCGATCACCATCGACCTTGCGCCGATGCCCGTCGCGCCCCCGGCAGAGCAGGAGCGGATCGCCCCGGATCTGGCGGACGCTCCCGAGGTGGAGACCGAGACGCCGGATCCCCTGGCGGCGGCGGTCCCGCCCCCGCCACCGGAATTGGCTGCGGCGGCGGATGCCCCGACCGCGCCGGCGCCGCCTCCGATGCCGATGCGCGCGCCGGAGCCCGACGCGCTGCCCGAAGTCCCGTTGCCCGACGCGCTGCTCGAAGTCCCGGCCGCCGCCGCGCCGCCCGCGCCCCGCCCCCGGTCGCGGCCGGACGACCTTCGCGTCGCAAAGGCGCCGGAGCCGGAGACGGTCGAGCAGCCCCGGCCGGCGCAACAATCCCATGCCGCGGCGCGGGCACAGGCGCGCACCGAGACGACCGACGCCGCCGCGGCCCGCTCCGCCAGCGGAAACCGCGGGGCCTCGCCGGCGCGCTGGCAGGCGCAACTGATGGCGCATCTCGAGCGGCTGAAGCGGTATCCTGCGGGGGCGCGACGCCGCAAGGAAGAGGGCGTCGTGCTGGTGCGCTTCGCGATCGACGACGCCGGCACCGTCCAGTCGGTGGCGCTCGTGCGCTCCTCGGGCCACGCCGAGCTCGATGATGCGGTGGTGGCACTGGTCCGACGGGCCTCCCCGGTCCCGCCGCCGCCGGCGGGCGCGCCCCACAGCATCACCGCTCCCGTGAGGTTCGACGTCCGATGACGCGCCTCCGGAATGCGCGCGCCGCGATCCGGAAGGCGGCAGGGGCGCCAGGCGCCGCCATCGCCGCACGCCCGCGGCTGGCGCGCTGGCTGCTGGCCGGACCGATCGCGCTGCTCGCGTCCCTGGCCACCATGCTGGCGATGCCGTTCTGGTTGCCGGCGGGGGCGGGCGGCGTGGACGACATCGTGCTTCCCATCGTGCTCACGCCGCTCTTGTGGGCGATTCCGTTCTTCTACGCCTGCCTCGAGCCCGATCTTCCGCGCTGCGCCGCGGTGCTCGTCGGCCTGACGCTCGGGCAGGCACTGGTCGTGGCCGTGGCGACGGGGTGAAACGATGGGCAGGCTCTCGCAGGCGCAGCTTCGACGGCTGACCGCCGTCCACGGATGGTCGGGGGTCGTCCTCGGCCTCCTGCTCTACGCGGTGATCGCGACCGGGACGGTGGCGGTCTTCGCCGGCGAGATCGGCCGCTGGTCCGCCGGGGGCGTGCGCGCGGCCGATCCTCTCGAAGCGCCGATCGACGCCGCGATCCGCTCGGCGGCGGCCGGGGTAGACCCCGCCTACCTCGACGACGTCGGCATCTGGGCCGGCGAGGGTCGCGACGTCTACGCCTTCTTCCACACCCGCGCCGACAATCCGGAGACCGGCGAGCCGGACGACCTCGGCACGATCCTGCGCCTCGACGCCGCCTCGGGCGACGTGCTCGGGCGCGACGACGGCTTCGTCTGGAGCCACCCTTCGGCCTGGGACGGGAGCGCGCTGCGGCGGTTCCTCGTCGACCTGCACGTCCAGCTCTACATGCCAGGCCCCTGGGGCCTGATCGTCACCGGCGTCCTCGGGCTCGCGATGATGGCTGCCGTCGTCTCGGGGCTGCTCATGCACCGGCACCTGTTGCGCGACCTCTTCGTCGCCGAGCGCGCCGGCGGGCGCCTGGTGTCGGCGCGGGACCGGCACGTGCTCGCGGCGAGCTGGAGCCTGCCGTTCGCCCTGGTGCTGGCCTTCACCGGCTCGTTCCTGAGCTTCGCCGGCACGGTCGGGTTCCCGCTCCTCGCCTCGATCGCCTTCGGCGGCGACGAGGAGGCGATGTCCGCGGCGCTCTTCGAGCCGCCGGTACCGGAGGACGCCACCCCGGCGCCGCTGGCGAGCCTCGATGCCATCCTCGCCGATTCCCGGACGCGGGCATCCGGGCCCGTCACCTACGTCGAGATCGCGCACTTCGGGCGTGCCGACGCCCGGGTGCACGTCTGGCACGACCCGGCGCAGGGCGGCATGCTCTATGTCACCAACCTCTACGACGGCGCCGCCGGCGCTTTCCTCGGCCGGCAGCCGCAGGTCGGCACGGCCGACTCGGTCGGCGGCACCCTCTACGGGCTGATGTATCCGCTGCATTTCGGCCACTTCGCCGGCATCGTCTCGCGCATCGTCTGGGGCGCGCTCGGGGTGTCGCTCTGCTTCGTGACGCTTTCCGGCCTGCGTCTCTGGGTCCGCCGCCGCGCCGGTGACGCTCTCTGGGACGGCTTCGGGCGGGCGGTCGACGTCGTCGCCTGGGGCCTGCCGCTGGCGATGCTGGCTTCGGCCTGGGGCTATTTCCTGTCGGCGCCCGCCGCGGACCCGTTCCTGTGGACGCCTTGGAGCTTCGTCGCCGGCGCCGCGGCCGCCATCGCCGTCGGCGTCTCCGCCCGCGATCGCGGGTCGCTCGAAGCGCGCTACGGGCGACTTCTCGGCGTCGCCTGCGTCGGCCTGCCGCTGCTGCGCCTGGCCGTCGGCGGCATGTCCTGGGCCGATGCGATCCTCCACCGCCAGCCCGACGTGCTGACCATCGACCTGCTGCTGCTCCTCGCCGGCGCCTGGCTCCTCCGGCGCGGCCGGGTCGCCGGACGGCTCGCCGTCGAAGCTGCGGAATGACCCTCGTCGTCGTCGCGAGCCTGCTCAGCCTCGCCGCCCTGGGCCATCTCGCGTCGACGGACCCGAAGCGCCGACGCGTGTTTCACCGGCCTGCACCCCGGCGCCGCCGCGCCGGCGCAGCCTGGGCGGCGGCGCTTCTGCCGGGCGCTGCGGCCGCCGCGGTTTCCGGCGCGGGGGGCTTCTTCGTCTGGTTCGGTGCGGTCTCCGTCTGCGGCTGGGCGCTGGCGGCCGCGCGCCCGGGTCAGGCCACGGAGCTTTGCCGGGCCGTCAGGGACCGGATCGCGGACGCACAGGTGGATCGACTCGATCGAGGGTCTCGCGGACGCGACTGATCGGGGGCCGACCGCTTCTCCGGCGCCCTGCTCCAGATCCGTGCCGATCTGGGATGTGCCGCGCGTCCGGCATGGGCGTTCCCTCGTGTCGGTGGTGGCGCGGCCGGTGCGCCAGCTGACCCGGGGGCATCGACAGCCGGCGGGGGCGCGGGTAAACCGGCCCCTCTGGATCCGGGGGTTTGCCTTGCCCGACTTCAGCGCGAGGGAGCTGCGCGACGCGCTCGGTCGCTTCGCGACCGGCGTGACCGTCGTCACGACCATGACCGACGCGGGCCCGCTCGGGATCACGGCGAACAGCTTCGCCAGCGTCTCGCTCGACCCGCCGCTCGTCCTCTGGTCGCCGGCGCGGAAGTCGCAGCGGTTTCCGGCGTTCGAGGCGGCGGGCCATTTCGCGATCCATGTGCTCGGCGCCGGGCAGCAGGCGCTGGCCGAGCGCTTCGCGGCGCCGCTGGCCAACGGCTGGGGCGACATCGGCTTCGCGCCGGGGATCGGCGACGTGCCGCTCCTGGACGGCTGCGCCGCGCGCTTCGAGTGCCGGCACGAGGCGCGCTACGAGGGCGGCGACCACCTGATCGTCGTCGGCGAGGTGCTGCGGCTGGTGCAGGCGGACCGGGCCCCGCTCGTCTTCTATCGCGGCCGCTATTCGGCGCTGCCCGGCGGCTGAGCTTGCCCCGCGGGCGCGCTGCAGGTAGGAGGGCGCCCGAAACGCCCCGGAAGCTCGCGATGCCCAAGGACAAGCCGGCGAAACCCCGCCGCCCGCGCGCGGAGACCCCGAAGGGGTTCCGCGACTATTTCGGCCCCGAGGTGCGCGCGCGCGACGCGATGCTGGCGCGGATCGCCGAGGTCTACCACGCCTGGGGGTTCGAGCCGCTGGAGACGAGCGCTGTCGAGACCGTCGAGGCGCTGGGGAAGTTCCTGCCCGACGTCGACCGGCCGAACGAGGGGGTCTTCGCCTGGCAGGACGAGGACGCGCAGTGGCTGGCGCTGCGCTACGACCTGACCGCACCGCTGGCGCGGGTCTACGCCCAGCACCGGCAGTCGCTGCCGTCGCCCTACCGGCGGTATGCGGTCGGGCCGGTCTGGCGCAACGAGAAGCCGGGGCCGGGGCGGTTCAGGCAGTTCTACCAGTGCGACGCGGACACGGTCGGGGCGGCGAGCGTTGCGGCGGACGCCGAGATGTGCGCGATGCTGGGCGAGGCGCTGGAGGCGGCCGGCATCGCGCGCGGCGACTACGTGGTGCGGATCAACGATCGCAAGGTGCTGAACGGGGTCCTGGAGGTGGCGGGCCTCCTCGACCCGGACGACCCGGCGCGGGACGCGGCGCGGCGCGGGGTCGTGATGCGGGCGATCGACAAGATCGACCGGCTGGGCGAAGGCGGCGTGCGGGCGCTGCTCGGGGCCGGGCGGCGGGACGAGAGCGGGGACTTCACCGCCGGCGCCGGGCTCGGGGACGAGCAGGCGGCGGTGATCCTCGGGTTCATGGCGGCGCGCGGCGACGACGGGGCACGGACGCTGGCGCGGCTGCGCGAGCTCGTCGGCGGCTCGCAGGCGGGGCGCGCCGGGGTCGACGAGCTCGAGACGATCGCCGGGCTGCTGGCGGGGTGGGGCGCCGAGGCGGTGATCGATCCCGCGGTGGTGCGCGGGCTCGGCTATTACACCGGGCCGGTGTTCGAGGCGGAGCTTACGTTCGAGGTGGTCGGCGACGACGGCAAGCCGCGAGCCGCCGGGTCGGTGGCCGGCGGCGGGCGGTACGACGACCTCGTGCGGCGGTTCACCGGCGAGGCGGTGCCGGCGACGGGGGTCTCGGTCGGGGTCGACCGGCTGCTGGCGGCGCTGGGCGAAAAGGGACGGCTGGACGCCGTCGAGGCGGGGCCGGTGCTCGTCACGGTGATGGACCGCGAGCGGATGGGCGACTACCAGCGGATGGCGGCGGAGCTGCGCGACCGGCACATCCGGGCCGAGGTCTTCCTCGGCGGCGGCAACCTCGGGCGGCAGCTCAAGTACGCCGACCAGCGCCGGTCCGCGGTGGCGGTGATCGAGGGCGACGACGAGCGGGCCCGGGGCGTCGTGCAGCTCAAGGATCTGGCGCTCGGGGCGCGGCTCGCGGCCGAGGTCGCGACGCACGCGGATTGGCGCGCGCAGCCGGCGCAGGTCGAGGTGCCGCGCGAGGGTCTCGTCGCGGCGGTCATGGCGATGCTGGCGCGGGGGCTGTCGTGATCGCGGACCGGGCGTACCTGAGCGGGGCGCGGATCGGCGGCGGGCTCCAGCGGCTGGAGGCGGAGGTCGCGCGGATCCTGACGGCGCTCGGGGCGACCGGGGCGATGCGGGTGGAGCCGGCGGCGCTGCAGCCGGCCGATGTCCTGCTCGACCTCTACGGCGAGGACGTGCGGGCGCGGGCCTTCGTCACCGGCGACGACGGGGCGGAGATGATGCTGCGGCCCGACTTCACCGTGCCGATCGTGCGGCTGCACATGGACGCGGGCGCCGAGACGGCGCGCTATGTCTACTGCGGGCCGGTATGGCGGCGGCAGGACGCCGGGTCCGACCGGCCGCGGGAGTTCCTGCAGGCCGGCTTCGAGGTCTTCGAGGCCGGCGACCCGGCGGCGGGGGATGCCGAGGTGCTGGCGCTGATCCTCGACGCGCTGGGCGGAGCGCCGGTCGAGGTCGTCACCGGCGACCTCGGGCTGGTGCTGGCGGCGATAGACGCGCTCGAGACCAGCGCGTCGCGCAAGGCGGCGCTGCGCCGGCACGTCTGGCGGCCGGCGCGGTTCCATGCGCTGCTGCATCGGTTCGGCGACGGACACGCGGCGGCGCAGGCTTCGCGCGCGGAGCTGCTGGCGGCGCAGGCGCGCGGCGACGTGCCGGCGCTGGTGGCGGCGGCCGGGGCGGCGGTCGGGCTGCGCGCGGCCGAGGAGGTCGAGGCGCGCGCCGCGCACCTGGCGGCGGAGGCGGCGACGCCGCCGCTGGCGCCGGATCAGGTCGAGGGACTCGAGGCGGTGCTGGCGGTCGAGGGGAGCGCGACCGAGGCGCTGGACGCGCTGGCGGCGCTGGCGCGGCGATTCGCGGGGCTCGACGCGGCGGTCGGGCGCCATGCGGCGCGGCTCGACGCGCTGGCCGGACACGGGGTGGCGGCGGACGGGCTGCGCTTCGAGGGGAGTTTTGGGCGGACGACGCTCGAATACTACGACGGGTTCGTGTTCGGGGCGCTGCCGCGGGGCCGCGCCGACCTGCCGCCGATCGCGAGCGGAGGGCGGTACGACGCGCTGACGCGGGTGCTGGGGCGCGGGCGGAGCATCCCGGCGGTCGGCGGCATCGTGCGGCCGGAGGCGCTGCTGGCGCTCGGGGGCGGGGCATGGGCCTGAGGCTCGGGGTGCCGTCGAAGGGGCGGCTGCAGGACGACACGATCGCCTGGTTCGCCGACCGCGGCGTGACGGTGGCGAAGAGCGGCGCCGGGCGGGAGTACCGCGGCACCGTCCGCGGGGTCGAGGGGGTGGAGCTGGTGCTGCTCTCGGCCGGCGAGATCTCGGGCGAGCTGGCGGCGGGGCGGGTGCACCTGGGGGTGACCGGCCAGGACCTGGTGCGCGAGACGATCCCGCGGTGGGAGGGCGTGGTCGAGGAGATCGTGCCGATGGGCTTCGGGTTCGCCGACCTCGTGGTGGCGGTGCCGGCCTTCTGGATCGACGTGACCGAGATGTCGGATCTCGACGCCGCGGCGGCCGAGTTCCGGGCGCGGCACGGGCACCGGCTCCGGGTGGCGACCAAGTATCACCACCTGACCCGCGGCTTCTTCCAGCGACACGGGGTCGCCGACTACCAGCTCGTCGACAGCCAGGGCGCGACCGAGGGGACGGTGAAGAACCTGACCGCCGAGGCGATCGCCGACATCACCACCACGGGCTCGACGCTGCGCGACAACCACCTGCGGCCCCTCGACGACGGGCTGATCCTGCGCAGCCAGGCGACGCTCTTCGTTGCGCGCCGCGCCGACTGGACGCCGCAGGCGTCGCGGGCGCTGGCAGCGGTCTGCGAGCGGATCGGGATGCCTCAGCGCGCCAGCGCGTAGTAGGCGAGGCGCGCGCGCAGCGTGTCGCTGCGGCGGGTCGCGAACAGCACGTCGTCGATCCGGCTGGTGCCGTCGGCCTCGGGCACGATGACCAGGTACTCGGTCCACGACGGGACGCCGCGCGGCGGCCTGCCGCGGTCGATCTCGACCAGCGCGGCGTTGCGGGTCCTGGCCGTGCAGTCGGCGACCGGGTTGGTGTAGCTCTGGAACAGCACCTGCGGCGGCATGAGCGCCGGGTTGGCGAGGGCGGCGTCGAGCGCCTGGTTGAGCTCGCGGCTGAGGAGCGGGCGGAGGCCCGCGACGTCGCCGGCGGTGCTGAGGCGGCAGAACTCGGCGCCGATCGCGTCCCAGTCGTACTGCTGCCCGGCCGCGGCCGGGGAGGCGGCGGCGAGGGCCGCGGCGAAGGCGAGGGCGGCGCGCATCAGAGCACGCCCATCTCGGCGAGTCCGGCTACGAGCTGTGGCGGCATCTCGGCCGCCTGCGCCGCGGCGACGCCGAGGTCGCGTGGCGCGTCCTCGGGCCGCAGGTAGCGCCAGCCCTGGAAGGCGCGGCGGGGCTGCGGCAGCGTGCGGATCGCCTCGGGGTCGAGGCGGATCACGCAGCGGGCGATCCCGTCGCCGCCCTGCTGGCGCTCGAGCCCGAGGATGCGCTGGCGGACGAGCACCAGGCCCTTGATGACCCAGTAGAGCGAGCCGCCGGCGACGATCTCCGCCTCGCGCTTTGGCCACATGCGGGTCACGTGGACCGGCTGCGGATCCTCGCCCGCCGCCCGCCGCTCCGCGGCACGTTCCGCTTGCCACCCAACGAGGTCGTCGACGCTGTCACAGCCGACGCAAAGCTTGAGAATGTGGAGGGTCATCGCTAGATATGGTGTCCTGCCTTTCGGGAAGATACCGCCGGTGAACAAGCCCGACAAGCCCCCCGTCCCGACCCCGGCCGACCTGCCCTGGCAGGAGGTAAGTCTCGACGTGCTGCGGGAGAAATACGCCAAGGGCGCCGAGCGCGACCTCGACGGGCCCGAGGCCGCGCGCGCGGTGCGGCGGCGGGTCGCACGGGCGCTCGCCGCCGTCGAGACCGATCCCGGGGCGCACGAGGCGGCGTTCCTCGATGCCCTGGAGGCCGGGTTCATTCCGGGTGGGCGGATCAACTCGGCCGCGGGGTCGGGGATCCGCGAGGTCACGCTGATCAATTGCTTCGTGCAACCCGTGGGCGATTCGGTCTCGGAGACCGTCGACGGCAAGCCTGGCATCTACATCGCCCTGCGCGAGGCTGCCGAGACGATGCGGCGGGGCGGGGGCGTTGGGTACGACTTCTCGGCGATCAGGCCGCGGGGGGCGCGGGTCAGCGGCACGGACAGCGCGGCATCCGGGCCGATCAGCTACATGCACGTCTTCGACCAGTCTTGCGCCACCGTCGAATCGGCGGGGGCGCGGCGCGGGGCGCAGATGGGGGTGCTGCGCTGCGACCACCCGGACATCATGGAGTTCGTGAGCGCCAAGCGGCAGGCGGGGCGGCTCAACAATTTCAACATCTCGGTCGGTGTCACCGACGCCCTGATGCGCGCGGTGGAAGCCGACGGGGCGTTCGAGCTGGTGCATCCGGCCGAGCCCGGGACGGCGCAGGTCGCGGGCGGGGCCCACCGGCGGGGCGACGGGCTCTGGGTCTATGCGACGATCCGGGCGCGCGAACTCTGGCAGGCGATCATGCGCAACACCTACGAGGCGGCGGAGCCCGGGGTGCTGTTCCTCGATCGGATCAATGCCGAGAACAACCTGCGCTATGTCGAGCGGATCGAGGCGACCAACCCCTGCGGCGAGATCCCGATCCCCGACCACGGCTGCTGCTGCCTCGGCTCGGTAAACCTGACGCGGTTCGTGGTCGACCCCTTCGAGGCTTCGGCGCGGTTCGACCGGGAGCGGTTCGCGCAGGTCGTGACGACGGCGGTGCGGATGCTCGACAACGTGCTCGACGCCACCGTGTGGCCGCTGCCGGAGCAGGCGCGCGAGGCCGCGTCCAAGCGGCGGATCGGGCTCGGCTTCACCGGGCTCGGCGACGCGCTGATCATGCTCGGGCTGCGCTACGACAGCGCCGAGGCGCGCGAGACGGCCGCCGGCCTGATGCGCGAGATGCGCGACGCCGCCTACCGCGCCAGCGTGGCGCTGGCGCGCGAGAAGGGCGCCTTTCCGCGCTTCGACGCCGAGCGCTACCTCGAGTCGGGGTTCGCGCAGCGGCTGCCCGACGACATCCGCGCCGAGATCGCCGCGCACGGGACGCGCAACAGCCACCTGCTCTCGATCGCGCCGACCGGCACGATCAGCCTCGCCTTCGCCGACAATGCCTCCAACGGCATCGAGCCGGCCTACGCCTGGTTCTACACCCGCAAGAAGCGCGAGGCCGACGGCCGGATGCGCGAATACCGGGTCGAGGACCACGCCTGGCGGCTCTGGTGCGCCCGGGGCGGGAACGGCGAGCAACTCCCCGACGCCTTCGTGAATGCGCTCGGGATCGGGGCGCTCGACCACATGCGGATGCAGGCGGCGATCCAGCCCTTCGTCGACGCGGCGATCTCGAAGACGGTCAACGTGCCCGAGGACTATCCGTTCGAGGCCTTCGAGGATCTCTACCTC
>JAXMDF010000024.1:0-36056 GCA_046348975.1 Amaricoccus sp.
TTCAGGCCCGCGGGGGTCTCCCTTGCTCTTCACTCCCAGGCGGCTCGCTTGTGGCCCAAAGGGGGGCCCTCGCCGGCCCCCCTTTGATCCCCCCCGGCACTGCCCGATGAGGTAGAAGGGAAGAAAGAGTAGAAAGGGTAGAAAGGGTAGAAGAAAACGTGGTGGTGCGGAGGGGGCGCGCGGTGGCCCCGAGATCCGCGGTGCGGGCAGGGGCCGGAGATCTCGTCGGGACGAGGCGGCGGATGACCTCGCGAGCTGCGAGGCATGATCGGGCGGGATGGCTCCGCACGCCAAGAGCTGCACCACGCGCAGGAACGCGACCGCGGCGAGCCGGTCCGCGGGGGTCAGCGGACGGGGCCGGCGACGTGGGTCTAGCCGCGCGCCTTGGGGTGGGCGGCGGCGTAGACTTCCATCAGGCGGACCTGGTCGACGCCGGTGTAGACCTGAGTGGTCGCGAGGGTCGCGTGGCCGAGGAGCTCCTGGATGGTCCGGAGGTCGCCGCCGGCCTCGAGCAGGTGGGTGGCGAAGGAGTGCCGCATGGCGTGCGGGGTGGCGGTCGCCGGCAGGCCGAGCTGCATCCGCGAGGCGGCCATGACGCGCTGGACGTGGCGCGGGTTCAGCGGGCCGCCGCGGGCGCCGAGGAAGAGGGCGTCGCCGGGGGCGGGGGCGAAGGGGAGGAGCGCGCGGTAGGCCTCGACGGCGCGGGCGGCGACCGGCAGCACCGGGACGAGGCGCTCGCGGCCGCCCTTGCCGCGGATGCGCAGCATCTCGCCGAGGGGGGCGTCGGACTGGCGCAAGCCGAGGGCCTCGGAGATGCGCAGGCCGCAGCCGTAGAGGAGCGTCACGACGGCGGCGTCGCGGGCGCCGGCCCAGGGCTCGAGGGTCTGCAGCTCGACGGTGGCGAGGAGGGCGCGCGCTGCGTCGGGCGCGACCGGGCGGGGCAGGCGGGGTTTCACCCGCGGGCCGCGGGTGGCGGTGACCGCCGGCGCCGGCAGGCCGTGCGTCTCGGCGAGCCAGGCGTGGAAGCTCTTGACCGCCGACAGCGACCGGGCGAGCGAGCGGGCCGAGAGGCCGCGGCCGCGCTCGCGGGCCATCCAGGCGCGGAGGTCGGGGGCCGAGACCCGCGCGAGGGCGGCGGCGCCGGCCGGGCCGCCCCAGTGGCCGGCGAGAAAGCCGAGGTAGCCGGCGACGTCGGCGCGGTAGGCCTCGACGGTGCGCGGGCTCATGCCGCGGACGGCGCCGAGCTGCGCCAGCCAGTCCTGCATCAAGGCCGCCGCCCCCTCGGACGGCGCGGCGGTCATTCCAGCCAGCGGCCGAGGCTGCGCTCGACGACGCCGGCGAAGAAGTCGAGCAGGTCGGTGCCCTGGTCCTGGTGGAAACGGTCGGGGTCGATGGCGCCGAAGGCGAGCAGGCCGCCGGGCCGGCCGCCGCCGAGGTCGAGCCGCAGCACGGCCTCGGAGCGGACCGCGCCCGCGGTCGCGCCGTAGACGGTGGGCGAAGCGCTGCGCAGCCGGCGCAGCGTCACCCGCCGGGCGCCGACGCCCTTGCCCTGGGTCACGTAGGCGTCCGCGCCCTGCGCCGGCAGCGCGACGACCGCGTCGCGGAAGACGCCATCGGGGCCGATGCCCTCGCCCATCGGGACGTCGGGCGCCTCGAGCGCCAGCCGGATCACCTCGACGGCGAGGGTCGGCGGCACCTCGCGGGTCAGGACCTCAAGGAAGCCGGCGAAGTCGGCCGGCTCGAGCAGCGCGAGGCAGGCGCGGTGGACCTGGTTCATGCCGGCGACGTTGTCGTAGGCGGCGGCCAGCACCTCGCGGTGGGTGTCCTCGAGCCGGTCGAGCCGGTCCTCGAGCCGCTCGACCAGCACGCCGCGCAGGTCGACGACGTTGCGGCCGCTGGCGCTGCGGTCGGCGGCGAGCAGCGCGCGCATCAGCGCGTGGTCCTCGAGGATCAGGCCCGGGTCGCGGAGGATCCGGTCGCGAATCTCGCTCGCCGCGGTCTCGGTCGTCTCCATGCTCGTCCTTTGCCTCGAAGGTTTTGTCGATGCGGCGCGTTTACGGTGCACCGTCTCAGGGCTTGTGGCAGGGCGGCATACTAGCCCAAGCTGTTGCGCGATGGAACACCTCAATCCCAGCGAGTCGATGCGTGTCTTCGCCGCCGGCGCGCCGGTCTCGGTGGTGCTGGCGGACGGCTTCGACCGGCTGCTCGACTACCTGGCGCCCGAGGGCGGCGCGCGTCCGGGGGACCTGGTCGAGGTGCCCCTCGGGTCGCGGCGGGTGCTCGGCGCGGTCTGGGGGGCGGGCCGGGGGGACTGTGCGCCGGCGAAGCTGCGGCCGGTGGCGCGGGTCCTCGACGCCCCGCCGTTCGGCCAGGCGATGCGCGAGTTCCTCGCCCGGGCGGCCGACTACACGCTGACGCCGCTCGGGGTGATGCTGCGGCTCGCGACCCGGGCGCCGGGCCTCGGCCAGCCGCCGTCGGCGCGGCCGCTGCTCCGCCGGTCGGGCAGCGAGCCGGTCCGGATGACCGGGCCGCGGGCGCGCGTCCTGGCCGCCTTCGCGGAGTTCGGCGACGGCGGCTTCGCACCGCTGGAGCTCGCGCGGATTGCGGGCGTCTCGGCGGCGGTGCTCAAGGGCCTGGAAGCGGAGGGGGTGCTGGTGCGCGAGGCCGCGGCCCGCGACGCGCCCTATCCGGCGCTCGACCCGACAGCGGCGCCGCGGCCGCTCTCGCCGGCGCAGGGCGAGGCCGCCGCGGCGCTGCGGGCTGCCGTCGCCGCCGGGCGCTATTCGACGACGCTGCTGCACGGCGTCACCGGCTCGGGCAAGACCGAGGTGTACCTCGAGGCCGTCGCCGAGGCGCTGGCGCGGGGCCGGCAGGCGCTGGTGCTCTTGCCGGAGATCGCGCTGTCGGTCGAGTTCCTCGACCGGGTCGAGGCGCGCTTCGGCGCCCGGCCGGCCGAGTGGCACTCGGGGGTGACGCAGGCGGCGCGGCGGCGGGCCTGGGCGGCGGTGGCGGCGGGCGAGGCGCGGCTCGTCGTCGGCGCCCGGTCGGCGCTGTTCCTGCCGTTCGCCGACCTCGGGCTCGTGGTCGTCGACGAGGAGCACGACGGGTCGTACAAGCAGGAGGACGGGGCGCTTTACCACGCGCGCGACATGGCGGTGCTGCGCGCCTCGATCGAGGGGGCGGCCGTCGTCCTCGCCTCGGCGACGCCGTCGCTCGAATCCTGGGCCAACGCCGATGCCGGGAAATACGCGCGCCTGGATTTGCCCGAGCGGTTCGGGATCGCCCGGCTGCCGGAGATGCGCGCGGTCGATTTGCGCGAGCACGCGCCGGAGCAGGGCCGCTGGATCTCGGGGCCGCTGGAGGAGGCCGTGTCGGCGCGGCTCGCGGCGGGCGAGCAGGCGCTCCTGTTCCTCAATCGCCGCGGCTATGCGCCGCTGACGATCTGCCGCGCCTGCGGGCATCAGGTCGGCTGCGACCAGTGCGACGCGCGCATGGTCGAGCACCGCTTCCGCGCCCGGCTGGTCTGCCACCAGTGCGGCGCGACGAAGCCGATCCCGACGGCCTGCCCGGCGTGCAAGGTCGAGGGCAAGATGGCGACGCTGGGGCCGGGCGTCGAGCGGCTGGCCGAGGAGGCGGCGGCGCTCTGGCCGGAGGCGCGGCTCGCGATCCTGTCGTCGGACCTCGCCGACGGGCCGGGGGCGCTGAAGGCACGGATCGAGGAGATCGCCGGCGGCGCCGCCGACCTCGTCATCGGCACGCAGCTCGTCTCGAAGGGGCACAACTTCCCGCTCTTGACGCTGGTCGGGGTCATCGACGCCGACCTCGGGCTGCAGGGCGGCGACCTCCGGGCGGCCGAGAAGACGTTCCAGTTGATCCGCCAGGTGGCGGGGCGCGCCGGCCGCGCCGAGCGACCGGGGCTGGCGCTCGTCCAGACCCACCAGCCCGAGCACCCGGCGCTGCAGGCGATCCTGTCGGGCGACGACGAGGGCTTCTGGCGCGCCGAGGCCGACGCCCGCCGCCGGGCGCTGATGCCGCCCTACGGCCGGCTCGCCGGCATTCTCGTGACCGGCACCGACGAGCCGCGGACCTGGGAGGTCGCCCGCGCCCTCGCCCGCGCCGCCGACCCGCTGCGCACCGCCGGCATCGAGCTCTGGGGCCCGGCCCCGGCGCCGATCGCCCGCATCCGCGGCCGCCACCGCGTCCGGCTGCTGGCACGGGCGCCCAAGGGGGTAGCGATGCAGGCGGTCCTGCGCGGCTGGGTGGCGGCGGTCCCGGCGCCCTCGACGGTTCGGGTGACCGTGGACGTGGATCCGCAGAGCTTCTTCTGACACCCGATCCACGTCGCTTTCAGGTCCTGGGGCAGCCTCGTCGTCGCCCCCGGCCGTGCGCACGCACGGCCTGCGCCTGCCTTGTCCCCCCTGGCAGGCGCACCCGGCGGTTCCGCCGGGCGGTGTCGTTGGCTGTATCGCCGCAACGCCCGGATGCTGTGCCCTTTGGCCGAGGTGCGCCAGCCCCAGGCAGGCGCAGGCCGTGCTCATCGAGAGCGTTGCCGTGCACGGGGGCAAGGGGATGCGCAATTTCCTTCTGAGCCATGCGCCCAGCGCATGGCGGACGCGAGCGCGGATGGGCTACCGCGGCGAGGCTCGCGGTCCTAAGTTGATGGCGAGGATACGCTCCGGGGCAGAAACCCTTGGAGACTTTCGACAATGCGGAGAGTTGAGATCATGTTGAGTGAAGTCGCCTTCTTCCTGCGCTCGGCCTGGAGCGCTTCGCGGGTGTGTGCCGCGCTCGAATCCGGGCAGACGCCTTCGGCGCGCGACCTGCGGCGGCTGGGGATTTCGCCGGCGGGCTTCGGCGCCATCCGGCGCTGACCGTCGGCCCTTCGCGGCTTCCATACGGCGGCCGCGCACGCTAGAGACCGGGCCGACGCGCTAGCCGAGGTCCCGATGTCCGAGCCGCACCCGACGATCCGCCCGCAGCCCGGGGTGCTCGACATCGCGCCCTATGTGGGCGGCGAGTCGCGGCTGGACGGGCACGCGCGGGTGCTGAAGCTGAGCTCGAACGAGAATCCGTTCGGGCCGTCGCCGAAGGCGGTCGAGGCCTACCGGGCGGCGGCCGGGAGCCTGCATTTGTACCCGTCGAGCGATCATGCCGCGCTCAGGGCGGCGATCGGGGAGGTGCATGGGCTCGACCCGAACCGCATCGTCTGTGGGGCCGGGTCGGACGAGATCATCGCCTTCCTGGCGCAGGCCTATGCCGGGCCGGGCGCCGAGGTCATCCATACCGAGCACGGCTTCGGGATGTACCGGATCTGCGCGCTCGCGGCCGGGGCGACGCCGGTCGAGGTGCGCGAGGCGGAGCGGCGGACCGACGTCGACGCGATCCTGGCGGCGGCAACCGAGCGGACGGCGCTGGTCTTCGTCGCCAACCCCAACAACCCGACCGGGACGATGATCCCGGCCGCCGAGATCGAGCGGCTGGCGGCCGGGCTGCCGGCGCGGACGCTGCTGGTGCTCGACGGCGCCTATGCCGAATTCGTCGAGGGTTTCGACGGGCACGCGGGGCTGGTCGAGGCGCGCGCGAACGTGGTGATGACCCGGACCTTCTCGAAGATCCACGGGCTCGGGGGGCTGCGGGTCGGCTGGGGCTACGGGCCGGCGCATGTCGTCGAGGTGCTGAACCGGGTGCGCGGGCCGTTCAACCTCGCGACCCCGGCGCTGGCGGCGGCGGAGGCGGCGGTGCGTGACACCGGATATGCCGCCTTCTGCCGCGGCGAGAACGCCCGCAACCGCGCTGCGCTGGCGGCGGCGCTGGCCGAGGCCGGGGTGCCGTCGGACCCGTCGGAGGCGAACTTCCTGCTGGCGCGGTTCCGCGACGCCGGCGAGGCCGAGGCCTGCGACCGGGCGTTGCGCGATGCCGGGATCATCGTGCGGCGGGTCGCGGGCTACGGGCTGCCGGCGGCGCTCCGGATCACCGTCGGCGACGCCGACGCCTGCGGCCGGGTCGCGGACGTGGTCGGCGCCTTCATGCGGGTGCGGGCATGATCCCCTACCGCCACGTCGCGCTGATCGGGCTCGGGCTGATCGCCTCGTCGATCAGCCACGCGATCCGTCGCACCGGGGCGCCGGTCCGGATCACCGGCTACGCCCGCACCGCCGAGACCCGCGAGACCGCGGCGCGGCTCGGGCTCGGCGAGATTTCCGACACGGCGGGCGAGGCGGTCGAGGGCGCGGACCTCGTCATCCTCTGCGTGCCGGTCGGGGCGATGGGGGCGGTGATGGCCGAGATCGCGCCGCGGCTGATGCCGGGCGCGACGCTGACCGACGTCGGCTCGGTGAAGCAGGCGGTGATCGAGGCGGTCGCGCCGCACGTGCCCGCGGGCGTGCAGTTCATCCCGAGCCACCCGCTGGCCGGGACCGAGCATTCCGGGCCGGCCTCGGGCTTCGCGTCGCTCTTCGACAACCGCTGGTTCCTGATCACCCCGCTGCCGGGCAACGACCCGGCGGCGGTCGAGGCGCTCGCGGCCTTCTGGAGCGCGCTCGGCGCCCGCGTCGACTTCATGGAGCCCGCGCACCACGACCTGGTGCTGGCCGTCACGAGCCACGTGCCGCACCTGATCGCCTACACCATGGTCGGGGTCGCCGACCACCTGAGCAAGGTGACCTCGCAGGAGGTGATCGACTATTCCGCCGCGGGCTTCCGCGACTTCACCCGCATCGCCGCCTCCGACCCGACCATGTGGCGCGACGTCTTCCTCGCCAACAAGGAGGCGACCCTCGACATCCTCGGCCGCTTCACCGAGGAGATCTTCGCGCTGCAGCGGGCGATCCGCCTCGGCGACGGCGAGCACCTGCACGACTATTTCACCCGCACCCGCGCGATCCGCCGCGGCATCGTCGAGGCCGGGCAGGACACCGCCGCCCCCGACTTCGGCCGCGGCCAGCGCTGACCGGCCCGCTTTGCGCGCGCCTGTGGCGTCGGCGACCCGCTCGGGCCTCGAAGGCGTGCTCGCCGCCGATTTCGGCGGCTCCGTCCGGATCGATCGCACCCGGGCGGAGTTGAGGGCGAGTTGACCGCTCCCTGGGCTCCGGTCGAGCGGTCGGGCAGGAGGAACGACGTGGCCGGCCCGATGGTCCTGGTGGTCGAGGACGAGGCGCTGATCCGCTTCGCCATCGCCGACGACCTGCGCGAAGCGGGCTTCGAGGTGCTCGAGGCCGCCACGGCCGACGATGCGATCGGCATCCTCGCCCGCGAGCCCGGCATCCGGCTGCTCTTCACCGACATCGACATGCCCGGGTCGATGGACGGCCTCCGGCTCTCGGCGGTCGTCCGCGACCGCTGGCCGCCGGTCCGCATCATCGTGACCTCGGGCAAGCAGGTGCCGGCGGCAGCGGCGATGCCGGCCGGCAGCCGCTTCGTGCCGAAGCCCTATACAGCCGCAGGCGTGCTCGACGCCGTCCGATCCATGCTCGGCTGAGCGGGACATAAATCCGCCGCAGGCGGAACCCTCGCGGGCGCCCGGCGTTTCCCCAGCCTCACTGTCCCTTAACTTGCCGGCCGCGGCATTGCAGCGCGGCCGGCCTTTCTGTCCGCGGTTCCGCCCGGTCCGCGCGAGCGGACGGCGGAGCGAGGCGAAGCTCGGGGCCGAGAACCGGCCGGCGGACGTGACTGCCTAGCGCAGCGTCGAGAGGCCGAGGCGCAGCGCCTTGCGCATCACCGTCGGGAGCGCCGACGCCAGGGCGCCGGCGGGATGGAAGCCTCCGGCGGGCGGAACGAAGTCGCGCGGGACCCGGGCGGCCTCGATTTGCAGCGCGAGCTGGAAGTGGGTGAAGACATGGCGGACCTCGGCGCCGGTCGGGCGCCAGGCGGCCGGAAACGGCGGGCGCGGCCGGGCCGGGCCCTCGGTGAAGTCGCTGCACGGCAGCCCGAGCATGCCGCCGAGGAGGCCGCGCGGCGGGCGGGTCTCGGCGAGCACCGCCCCGTCCTCGCGCACGGCGAGGTAGGCGATGCCGCGGCGGAGCGGCTTCGCCGGCCTGGCGTCGCGGCGCGGGAGCCCGGCGGCGACGCCGGCGCGCCGCGCGGCGCAGCGCGGCATCCAGGGGCATATGCCGCAGGCGGGCGCGGTCGGCGTGCAGACGGTGGCGCCGAGGTCCATCACCGCCTGGGCGTAGTCGCCCGGCCGGTGCTGCGGCGTCAGCCGGGCGGCTGCCGCGCGGAGCTCGGGCTTGGCCGAGGGCAGCGGCGTCTCGATGCGGAAGAGCCGCGCCATGACCCGCTCCACGTTGCCGTCGACCACGACCGCCGGCCGGTCGAAGGCGATGGCGGCGATGGCCGCTGCCGTGTAGGGCCCGACGCCGGGCAGCGCGGCCAGCCCCGCCTCGGTGTCGGGGAAGCGGCCGCCGAGCTCGCCCGCCACCACCCGTGCGCAGGCGATCAGGTTGCGGGCGCGGGCGTAGTAGCCGAGCCCGGCCCAGGCGGCCATGATCTCCGCCTCGGGCGCCGCCGCCAGCGCCGCGACGGTCGGCCAGCGCGCGAGGAAGCCCGCGAAGCGCGGGGCGACGGCGGCGACCGTCGTCTGCTGCAGCATCACCTCGGAGAGCCAGACCGCATAGGGATCGGGGCGGCCGGCGCCCGGCGGCACCCGCCAGGGCAGCCGCCGCGCCGAGCGGTCGTACCAGGCGAGCAGCGCCTCGGCCGCGCCCGTGTCCCCGATCCGTTCCCCCTGACAAGCCGCCGCCGGGCCGTTAACCATGATGGCGGAAGCGGGGGCGGTCGGCTGCATGGGCGAGGAGACTGACAGACAGCGCCCGGAACGCAAGGGCGGCCGCAGGGCCCGCGGCTTCGTCCGCGCCGGCGGGCTGATCGAGCCGCAGATGCGCACCGCCGCCGCCCGCAAGGGCTATTCCGAGGCCCGCCTGCGCGCGCTCTGGCCCGAGATCGCCGGCCCCGAGTTCGCCGCGATCTGCGCCCCGGTAAGGCTCGCCCGTGCCCGCGGCCCGGCCGGCGGCCTGCTCACGGTCGCCGTGAGCGGCCCGCACGCGCCGCAGCTGCAGATGCTCGTCCCGCTGCTGCGCGAGCGGATCAACGCGACGCTCGGACCCGGCACCGTCGGGCGCATCCAGCTGACGCAGGCGGTCCAGGGTTTCGCCGAGCCGGCGGCGCCCTTCCGCACGCGCCCCACGCCGGTGGCCGACATCGGCGCGGTGAAGGGCACGCTTTCAAGCATTGGTGATGGCGAGCTGCGCGCCGCCTTGGAGACACTGGCGCGCAATGTGCTATCCCGGACCCGCAACCCGAAACGATCGGAACCCTGACCCATGGCCCCGACCCTGTCCCGCCGCCAGACGCTCGCCGCCGCGCTGGCCGTCGCCGCCCTGCCGCGCCTCGCCTGGGCCCAGGGCGCCCGCGCGGTGCCGGACATGACGATCGGCGACGCGAACGCGCCGGTGACGGTGGTCGAATACGCGATGTTCACCTGCCCGCATTGCGCCGACTTCTACAAGGAGGTCTTCCCGAAGCTGAAGGCCGAATACATCGACACCGGCAAGGTCCGGCTGGTGTTCCGCGAGGTCTACTTCAACCGGCCGAGCCTCTGGGCGGCGATGATCGCCCGTTGCGCGCCGGCGGATCGCTACTTCGGCATCGCCGACGTGCTGTTCAGCCAGCAACTCGACTGGGCCGGGCAGACCGACGAGCAGGCGCTGATCCAGAAGCTCTACGCGATCGGCCGGCAGGCGGGGCTGTCGGACGCCGAGATGGACGCCTGCATGAACGACCGCGGCTTCGCCGAGGCGCTGGTCGCCGAGTACCAGAAGAACGCCAAGCAGGACGGCATCGACGCGACGCCGACCTTCATCGTCAACGGCCAGAAGGTCGACAACCTGCCCTGGGACGAGTTCAAGGCCAAGATCGACGCCGCGCTCGGCACCTGAGCCGCGCCGGCTTTTCCCGCCGTTCCAACGGCTTGCCACAAGGCGACCCCTCGGCCGCCTGTGCCGCTTGCCCTTTCGGTGCAAATCGGTAACGTCACGGTCCGCGCAACCGTTACGGGCACGCGGGGCGGACGGACCTCGGCAACGGTGACAGCTATGAAACTCAGCATGGAGCGCAGCGCCCTTCTCCGGGCGATGAGCCGGGCGCAGTCGGTGGTGGAGCGGCGCAACACCATCCCGATCCTCTCCAACGTGCTCATCGAGGCCGAGGGCGACCGGGTCAGCTTCCGTGCCACCGACCTCGACATCGAGGTCATCGACCGCGCCCCGGCGATGGTGGGCCGGGCCGGCGCCACCACCGTCGCCGCGCACACGCTCCACGAGATCGCCCGCAAGCTCCCCGACGGCGCGATGGTCGAATTGACCGACGACGGCATCGCCGGCCGACTCGACGTGAAGGCCGGGCGCTCGCACTTCAGCCTCGCGACGCTGCCGCGCGAGGATTTCCCGATGATGGCCTCGGCCGAGTACCAGACCAGCTTCGCCTGTCCCGCACCGGTGCTGCGCCGGCTGTTCGACAAGGCGAAGTTCGCCATCTCGACCGAGGAGACCCGCTACTACCTGAACGGCGTCTACATGCACGCCGCCAAGGGGCCCGACGGGCCCGTCCTGCGCTGCGTCGCCACCGACGGCCACCGGTTGGCCCGCATCGACGCGGCCCTGCCCGAGGGCGCCGAGGGGCTGCCCGGGGTCATCGTCCCGCGCAAGACCGTGGGGGAGCTGCGCAAGCTGCTCGACGACGACGAGGCCTCGATCGCCGTGTCCGTCAGCGAGACCAAGGTCCGCTTCGCGACCCCCGACGTCACCCTGACCTCGAAGGTGATCGACGGGACCTTCCCCGACTACGCCCGCGTCATCCCGACCGCCAACGCCAAGCGGCTCGAGGTCGACGCGGCCGAGTTCGCCCAGGCCGTCGACCGCGTCGCGACGGTGTCGTCGGAGCGCTCCCGCGCCGTCAAGATGGCGCTGGAGGAGGACCGGCTGGTCCTGTCGGTCAACGCCCCCGATTCCGGCGCCGCCGACGAGGAGCTCGCCGTCGCCTACGGCGACGAGCGGCTGGAGATCGGCTTCAACGCCCGCTACCTCCTGGAGATCGCCGGGCAGGTCGACCGCGAGAACGCGGTCTTCCTGTTCAACTCCGCCGGCGACCCGACGCTGATGCGCGAGGGCAACGACGAGTCGGCGGTCTATGTCGTGATGCCCATGCGGGTCTGATCCACGTTCGGCAGGCCGCCGCGTCGCGCCAAGCGGGGCTGCCGATTGCGGGCTCTCGGAAGTGGTCGGGCTCGACAGGGTGAGTTCGGAAAGGGCAGGCGCTACGGCTCGTCGAGGATGTATTCGGCGAACATCGTCCGCTGCAGGGCGAAGAAGTTGTCGTCGGAGATCAGCGTGACCCGGATGCGGCCCTCGGGGTCGGCCCAGACCGAGATGCCCTCCATGTTGTCGAGCTGGTTCAGCCGCGACGCGAGCAGCGTCGTCTCGTTGTCGAGCCCGTCCGGGCCGAAGTCGAAGCGGCGGACGCGCGAGCGGAAGCCGAGCCAGGAGAATTCGCGCTCGAGCACGTAGAGCTTGCCGTCGGGACCGATGGCGGCGTCGGAGATGTTGAAGTCGCCGCGGTGCGGGATGCGGAAGGGCTTGTCCCACTGGCCGCCGCGGAAGCGGTAGACGGGGAAGGGCTGACCTGGCGCCGGGGGCGTCTCGGGGATCGCGTAGAGGGTGCCGTCGGCGGCGACGGCCAGCGACTCGAGCCCGAGGTTGACCGGCAAGTGGCGGAAGTCGGGATGGCTCGGGACCGCAGCTGCCGTCTCCCGCAGGTCGTCGTAGCGGCGGATCCGGTCCTGGCCCTCGAAGGAGATGTAGACGCGGCCCCTGGAATCCATCGTCAGGCCCTCGGCGTCGAAGCTCCGGCCGCGCAGCGGGCGGCCGCGCAGGTCGAGGATCGGGCCGTGGTCGGTGAGGTGCGCCGCCTCGATCCGGCCGTCGGCGTTGCGCTCCAGGGTGCCGCGCGCCCAGTTGCCGCGGTCGGAGATGGTCAGGAAGTCGGCGCCGCCGTCCTCGACGACGAGGCCGGAGAAGCCGCCGAACCCCTTCCACGGATCGTGCCAGGTATAGGTCGAATCGAGCACCAGCCGCGGGCCGTCGGCGCGGGCGGCGGCGGCGAGCAGGAAGACGAGGACGAGGAGCGCGCGCCTCATTCCGCCTGCAGCACCTGGGTGCATTGCGCCGGCAGGTCGGCGAGCCGCAGCGGCGGCACGGGCTTCGGCTTCGGCGCGTTGGGCGGCGGCGGCTTGAGCGCCTCGGTCACCCACCAGACCGCGTCGGCGCAGCCGTCGCCGGGCGGGATCGGGGTCTGGTTGACGCAGCCCGACGCGCCGCGCGGGCAGTTCAGCCGCACGTGGAAGTGGTCGACGTGGTCCCACCAGGGCCGGACCTTGCGCAGCCAGGCGGCATCGCTCTTCGTCGCGCCCTGGCAGAGCGCGATCTTGGCGGCGCCGGTGACGAAGATGCGCTCGACGCGCGGGTCGCGGGCGGCGGCCTCGACGATGGCGGCGAGCTGGGGGGTCCAGTTGGCGTTGACGTGCTGGCGGTCGTCGGCGAGCACGCTGACCGCCGAGAGGCGCTCGCGCTGGGCGGGGGTCAGGTCGAGCCGGGCGGGCCGGGTGAACCAGATGTCGGCGTCGAGGCCGGTCTGGTGGCTGGCGTGGCCCGCGACCGGGCCGCCGCGGGGCTGGGCGATGTCGCCGACGTAGAGGCCGGGCCAGCCGACCCTGGTGGCGGTGCGGCTCAGGTCCTCGATGAAGTCGATCATCGCCGGGTTGCCCCACTCGTGGTTGCGGCTGAGCCGCATCGCCTGCCAGGTCGGGCCACTCTCGGGCAGCTGCACGCCGCCGGCGAGGCAGCCGCGCGAGGCGCCGCCGATCGACTGCGGCGCCTGCGAGGTGGGGAGGTCGGGCACGGAGAAGAGCTGCATCGCGGTCTGGGCGCCCGCCGCGGCCGGCGAGGCCGCGAGCGCGAGACAGGCCGCGAAGGCGCGTAGCTTCATGTGGGGTTCCCGGGCTGCTCGTTGTCGGTTTTGACCCAGTATAGCAGGCCGAGCCCGATCAGGAAGAGCAGGATCACCGGGCTCACCCCAAGCCTCTGTGAACCGGTCAGCGAGGTGACGACGGCGATCAGCCCGGGGCCGATGAAGGCGGTGGCGCGGCCCGAGAGCGCGAAGAGGCCGAAGGCCTGGGCCGGCGCGACGCGGCCCTCGGCCTGGTGGACGAGGAGCGTGCGCGAGGCCGCCTGCAGCGCGCCGGCGGCGGCGCCGAGGAAGCCGCCCGCCACCATGAAGACGAGGTCGGGCAGGTGCGAGCCGGGCGGGACCGCGACACCGACGACCTGCTCGCGCGTCGTCAGCAGCGCGACGATGCCGACGACGATGAGGAGCCAGATCGAGGCGACGATGACCGGCCGCGGCCCGAAGGCGCGGTCGGCGCGGCCGCCGAGCCAGGCGCCGACGGTCCCGACGCCGGCGGCGACGATGCCGAAGACGCCGAGCTGGAACGTCCCCCAGCCGAGGACGCCGGCGGCGTAGATGCCGCCGAAGGCGAAGAGCGCGACCAGGGCGTCGCGGTAGACCATCGAGGCGATCAGGAAGGCGAAGAAGCTGCGGTTGCGCGTCGCGACCCGGAAGGTCTGCCCGAGGTCGGCGAGCGCGGCCCGGACGACGCCATGGGAGGAGCGGGCGGGCTCGTCGGCGGTCCAGAGGAAGAGCGGCAGCGCGAAGACCACGTACCAGATCGCCGACAGCGGGCCGGTGGCGCGCGCCGGCTCGCCGGCGGCGGGGTCGAGGCCGAGGATCGGCGGGATGCCGAGGAGCGTCACGGTGCCGCCGGGGGCGGGGGCGAGGAAGAGGAGCACGAAGACCAGTGAGACGAGGCCGCCGAGGTAGCCGAGCGCCCAGCCGGAGCCCGAGATGCGGCCGATCTCCGAGCGGGGGCCGAGGCCGGGCAGCATGGCGTTGGTGAAGACGACGCCGAGCTCCGAGCCGAGGAAGGCCATCGCGTAGGCGACGAGCACGATGCCGGGGTCGGCCATGTGCGGCGTCGCCAACCAGAAGCCGAGGCAGCCGATGACGTAGGGGACGGAAAAGCCGAGGGTCCAGCGCTTGCGGGCGCCGGTCCGGTCGGAGATGGCGCCCAGGATCGGGGCCGTGATCGCTGTGACGGCGCCGGCGATGGCGGTGGCGGCGCCCCACATCGCCTGACCTTTCACCGGGTCGCCGATGACGTCGGCGACGAAGTAGGGGGCGAAGATGAAGGTGGTGATCAGCGTCGCGAACGGCTGGTTCGCCCAGTCGAACAGCATCCAGGCGAAGACGCCGCGGCGGTCGAGGGGAGGCGCCGCGGCGGTTCGGGCTCGGGCTGGCGGCATGCGGCGCTCCGGTTCAGGGCGCCGATCTGTCGCCCGGATCGGCCGGCGTTGCAAGCCGTCCGGGTGCCGCGCGGGGCGGGCTCAGTGCGCCAGCGCCTCCAGGATGCGCGCCCAGGAGCGGATGCCCTTGTGGAAGCTGCGGAGCTCGTACTTCTCGTTCGGGCTGTGGATGCGGTCGTCGGACAAGCCGAAGCCGACCATCACGACGTCGACGCCGAGCTTCTGCTTGATCAGCGTCGTGACCGGGATCGAGCCGCCGCCGCCGATGAAGGCCGCGTCCTTGCCCCACTCGTCGGTCAGGGCGCCTTGCGTCTTCTGGAAGACGGGGCCCGAGGTGTCGAAGGCGACGGCGGTCCCGGCGCCGTGCTCGTGGAACTCGACCGAGCAGTCCTTGGGGATGCGGGCGTTGACGTGCGCGCGGAAGGCCTTGCGGATCGCGTGCGGGTCCTGGTCGAAGACCAGGCGGAAGGAGATCTTCGCCATCGCCTGGGCGGGGATCACCGTCTTGAAGCCGGCGCCCTGGTAGCCGCCGCCCATGCCGTTGACCTCGCACGTCGGGCGCGACCAGGTCATCTCCAAGACCGAGCGGCCCTTCTCGCCGGCCGGCACCGACAGCCCGACCTCGCCGAGGAACTCGTCGGGGTGGAAGTCGAGCTTCTCCCAGCTCTCCTTGAGGGCCTCGGGCAGCTCGGGCACGCCGTCGTAGAAGCCCGGGAGCGTCACGCGGCCGTCGGCGTCGTGGAGGTCGGCGATGATCCGGGCGAGGATGTGGTTCGGGTTCGCTGCCGCCGAGCCGTAGAAGCCCGAGTGCAGGTCGCGGTCGGCGGCGTGGATGACGATCTCCTCGCCGCAGAGGCCGCGCAGGCTGGTGGTGATCGCCGGGGTCGAGGCGTCCCACATGTTGGTGTCGCAGATCAGCGCGGTGTCGGCGCGGAGCTCGTCGAGGTTCGCGTCGAGGAAGGGCGGCAGGTTGATGCCGCCCGACTCCTCCTCGCCCTCGAGGAGGATCGTGATCGGGACGGGCAGCGAGCCCGTGACCTTCTTCCAGGCGCGGCAGGCCTCGACGAAGGTCATCAACTGGCCCTTGTCGTCGGCGGTGCCGCGGCCGACCAGCATCTTCGAGCCGTCGGGGCGCGTCACGATCTTCGGGTCGAAGGGGTCGTTCTCCCAGAGCTCGAGCGGGTCGACCGGCTGGACGTCGTAGTGGCCGTAGAAGAGCACCGATTTCCCGGGCGCCGTGCGGTCGTGGCCGACCACCATCGGGTGGCCGGCGGTGTCGCGGACGGAAGCGTCGAAGCCGATCTCGCGCAGGTCGGCGGCGTGCCACTCGGCGCAGGCGCGGGTCTCGGCGGCATAGGCCGGGTCGGTGGAGATCGACTTCAGCCGCAGCGTTGCGTAGAGCCGCTCGAGCGCTGCGTCGAGGTCGGCGTCGATGGTGGCGAGCACCTTGTCGAGATCGGACATTGTTTCCCCCGAGTTTCCTTGTCCTTGCCAAGCGGCGCCACAGAGCCTGCGTAGGCCGCGGGCAAATCACAAGCTATTGATATATAACACGTATTGCCGGAGATTTTAACCGGTTCTTCACCACTGCCGCCGGGGTCAGGCCGGGCCTAGCGGCAGCCCGAGCAGCGCCCAGGCGACGAGGAGCGCGGTCCAGAGCACCAGCAGCACCACGGTGTAGGGCAGCATCAGCGACACGATCGTGCCGATGCCGGCGTCCTTCTGGTACTTGGCGGCGAAGCCGACCATCACGCCGAGGTAGACGTTCAGGGGCGTGATGACGTTCGCCGGCGAGTCGCCGACGCGGTAGGCGGCGAGCACCATGTTCGGCTCGCCCCCGAGCCGCATGAAGAGCGGGATGAAGACCGGGGCGAAGATCGCCCACTTGGCGACGGCGCCGGTGATCAGGAGGTCGATCAGGAAGATCACCAGCACGAAGATGACGATGTAGCTGACGAGCCCCAGCGGCACCGTCTCGAGGAAGTCGGCGAGGTTGCCGGCAAGCACGGTCGCGATGTTGGTGAAGTTGAAGAAGGCGATGAACTGGGCGATGACGAGCAAGAGGAAGATCAACCCGGCCATGCCGGAGAAGGTCTTCACGATCATGCCGATCGCCGCCGTCAGATCCTTCACGGTGCCGGCGCCCTTGCCATAGCAGAAGCCGACGGTGAAGAAGAGCGCGCTGATCTGCACGATCAGCCCCGACATGAACGGCGAGCCCGAAAGGATCTCGCCGGTCTCGGGGTGGCGCAGCGGCGCGCCGGGCGGGACGAGCAGCAGGCCCACGACCACGACGTAGACGAGCAGGCCCCAGCCGGCGAAGCGGAGGCCCCGCATCTGGGTCGGCGTCAGGGCGGCCTGCTGCTCCACCGGCACCTCGCCCTCGTAGGGGCCGAGATGAGGCTCGATGACCTTGTCGGTCAGGATGGTGCAGACGAGGCCCATCAGGATCGACGAGACGATCATGAAGTAGAGGTTGCCGACCAGCGTCACCTCGCGCGACGGGTCGACCATGCGGATCGCGTCGTTGGTCATCTCGGCGAGGAGCGCGTCGGTCGGCGTCACGAAGAGGTTGACGAGGAATACCGCCGCGACGCCGGAGAAGGCGGCGGCGAGGCCAGCGAGCGGGTGGCGGCCGAGGCTGTGGAAGGCGGCGGCGCCGAGCGGGACGAGCACGAGGTAGCCGGCGTCGGCGGCGATCGACGACACGACGCCGAGCATCACGATGATGAAGGTGAAGATCGAGCGCGGCGCGATCTCGACGATCTTGCGCACGAGGGTCGCGATCAGGCCCGATTCCTCGGCGACGCCGACGCCGACCATGGCGACGATGATGACCCCGACGGCGCCGAAGTTCATGAAGTTCGGCACGATCGAGGTGAAGAGGAAGCGGATGCCGTCGGCCGACAGCAGGCTGCGGACGGTGGTGGTCTGGCTGACGACCTGGCCGCTGGCGGCGTCGACCGACTCGTAGGTGGCGGACCAGCCGAAGAAGCTCAGGATCACCGACAGGACGATGACGATCGCGATCAGGATGAAGAAGATGATCGCCGGATGCGGGACCTTGTTGCCGACCCGCTCGATCGCGGTGAGAAACCCGTCGAGGAAGCCTCCCTGCGACCGGCTCTCGGGGCCGGACAACGGTTCACTGGCCATCGCGTCGCGCACCCCCCCTCGAGTGGCCGGACCCTTTTCGCCGAGATTTAGCTTTTCGCACGAAAGGCTTCCGTTGGCTTCAGCTTTGCCGGACCGCGATTGCGCAGGCAAGTGAATTGTGCGACACGCCCGGGGCGGCGCCGCCGCCCGCGCGCCGAGGCGGAGGCTGGCTTGACCGAGATCTGGATCGTATTCGCGATCATCGCCGCCGTGATCGCGCTCTTCGTCTGGGACCGGCTGCCCGTCGTCGTCGTCTGCATCGGCTGCGGGCTCGCGCTCTGGGCGACGGGCGTGCTGACGCTGCAGCAGAGCCTCGCGGGCTTCGGGGATCCGGCGACGGTGTTCGTCGCCTCGCTCTTCGTCGCGAGCTCCGCGCTCGAGAAGACCGGGATCACCGCCTGGGCCGGGCAGGTGCTCGTCCGGGGCGCCGGCGACAGCTGGTGGCGGCTCGCCGTGCTGATGATGTTCTTCTCCGGCGTCCTGTCGGCGCTGATCAGCGTCAACGGCGCCATCGCCGCGCTGCTGCCGGTCGTCGTCGTCCTCGCCGTGCGCCTCAAGCGGCCGCCGTCGCAGCTGCTGATGCCGCTGGTCTTCGGCGGCCATTCGGGCTCGATGCTGGCCTTGACCGGCACGCCGGTGAACGTGCTGGTGCTCGAGGCCTCGGAGAACGCCGGCCACGGCGGCTTCGGCTACTTCGAGTACGCGCTCGCAGGCATCCCCCTCGTCCTCGGCGGCATGGCGATCGCCGTCGTCCTCGCCCGGCGGCTGCTGCCGGTGCGCGAGAGCCGGGCGCTGCCGCCCGACCTCAGCGGGCACGCGCGCACGCTCGTCGAGCAGTTCCGCCTCGACGACGGCCTGCACCAGCTCCGGGTGCGCGAGGGCTCGCCGCTCGTGGGCCAGCCGCGGGCCGCCGTCGACCTCGCGGGGCATCCGGTGGCGCTGGTCACGGTCCGGAGCGGCGGCGCCGACGGCGAGCCGCGGCTCGATGCGATCGCGGCCGACGACCTCTTGCTGGTGCGCGGCGGCGGCGAGGACGTCGCGGCGATGGCGCACGCCCTCGACCTCGCACTGCGCGACGAGGCGGACGCGGGTCCGGTCGAGCGCATCCTCTTCACCCGCGGCTCGGGCCTCGCCGAGGTCCTGGTGCCGCCGCGGTCGCCGCTGATCGGCGACCGGCTGTTCCCGGGCATGGTGACGCCGAGCGGCGATCTCGTCGTGCTCGCGGTGCAGCGCGGCGGCGCCGACCTGACGGCCGGCGAGCCGCTCGCGGCCGGCGACATGCTGCTGCTGCAGGGGACCTGGCAGGCGCTCGACCGCCACCTCGCCCCGCCCGAGGTCGTGGTGGTCAACTCGCCCGACCTCGTGCGGCGGCAGGCGCTGCCGATGGGCCCGGGATCGCTGCCGACCCTCGGCGTCCTCGTCGCGATGGTGGTGCTGCTTGCGACCGGGATCATGCCGGCGGCGGTCGTCGGCCTCCTGTCGGCGGCGGCGATCCTGCTGCTCGGCATCCTCTCGGTCGACGAGATCTATCGCGCCATCAACTGGACGACGGTGATCCTCGTCGGCGCGATGATGCCGCTCTCGACCGCGATCACCGAGACCGGCGCGGCCAAGCTCCTCGCCGACCACCTGATCGCCATCGTCGGCGCCGGCGGCCCGCGCGCGCTCCTCGGCGGGCTCTTCGTGCTGACCGCGGTCCTCGGGCAGGTGATCTCGAACACCGCGACCGCGCTGATCATCATCCCGATCTCGGTGGTCGCGGCGGCCGAGATGGGCATCTCGCCCCAGCCCGTCCTGATGAGCGTCGCCGTTGCCGCCGCCGCCTCCTTCCTGACACCGGTCGCGACGCCGACGAACCTGATGGTGATGGAGCCCGCCGGCTACCGCTTCGGCGACTACTGGAAGTTCGGCCTGCCCTACATGCTCTGGTACTTCGTCGTCGCCGTCGGGCTGGTGCCGCTGATCTGGCGGTTCTGAGAGACCCCTGCGACAAGGCTGGCCCGGACGGAGCGTGGCTTTGCCCGGGGGTGCCCGAGTTCGGGCAAGTTGATCAAGTATTTGGAATCGCTGGATTTATGCCCCGGGCGTTAACCGGATTTCAACCGTTGTCCGGGGGGCGTCCGCGCCGGTCAGGGCAGGGTGCCCGCCCCGTCGCCGAGCGCCCGCTGCATCAGGACCGTGTCGATCCAGCGGCCGAACTTGAGGCCGACCGCCTCGAAGGTCCCGACGTGGCGGAAGCCGGTGCGCGCGTGCACCGCGATCGAGGCGGCGTTGCCGCTGTCGCCGATCACCGCGAGCATCTGCCGCGCCCCGGCCGCGGTGCTGTCGGCGATCAGCCGCTCGAGCAGCGCCCGGCCGATGCCGCGCCCGAGCGCGCCGGGGTCGAGGTAGATCGAGTCCTCGACCGCGAAGCGGTAGGCGCTGCGCAGCCGGTAGGGGCCGGCGTAGGCGTAGCCGAGCAGCCGGCCGGCCTCCTCGGCGACGATGTAGGGCAACCCGCGCGCCAGGACCTCGTCGCGGCGCCGTCCCAGCTCGTCGGCGTCGGGCGGCACCTCCTCGAAGGTGGCGAGCCCGTGCAGCACGTGGTGGGCGTAGATCGCCTGCACGGCTGGCAGATCCGCGTCCCGCACCGGCCGCACCTCCATGCTCAGACCTCCTCGATCCGGATCGCGACCGGCGCCGCCCGGCAGACGTCGAGCCCGGCGATCGCCGCGAGCGCGCGGTCGAGCGCCGGCCGCTCGGCGCGGTGGGTCACGATCAGCACCGGCGCCTCGGCGGTGGCATGCTCGACCTGCCGCATGCGGTTGATCGAGACCCCGGCGTCGCCGAGCGCGGTCGCGACCTGCGCCAGCACGCCCGGCGCGTCGGCGAGGAGGAACCGCAGGTAGTAGGCGGCCGCCGCCCCGTCCCCGGCGCGGAGGGGCGCCGCGAGCCGCGCCGCCGGCCGCCCGAACGCGGGCGCGGTGGAGCCGCGCGCCACGTCGAGCACGTCGGCGACGATCGCCGAGGCGGTCGGCCCGGCGCCGGCGCCCGGACCCGACATCACGATCCGCCCGACGAAGTCGCCCTCGACCACCACCATGTTGGTCACGCCGTCCAGCTGGCCGAGCGGCGAGCGCGCCGGCACCAGGCAGGGCTGCATCCGCGCCTCGAGCCCAGAGGCCGTCATCCGCGCGACGCCGAGGAGCTTGATGCGGTAGCCGAGCTCGGCCGCGTGCTCGATGTCGGCGAGGCTGACCCGCTCGATCCCCTCGACGGTGATCCCGCCGAAGTCGACACGGGTCCCGAAGGCGATGGCGGCGAGGAGCGCGAGCTTCTGCGCCGCGTCGATCCCGCCGACGTCGAAGGCCGGGTCGGCCTCGGCATAGCCCGCGCGCTGCGCCTCCCCGAGCACCTGGGAATAGGGCGCGCCCTCGGCCTCCATCCGGGTCAGGATGTAGTTGCAGGTCCCGTTCATCACCCCGAGGAGCCGGGTGACCGCGTTGCCGGCGAGCCCCTCGCCGAGCGCCTTGACGATCGGGATGCCGCCCGCCACCGCCGCCTCGAAGCGCAGCGCCACGCCCTTGGCCTCGGCCGCCTCGGCGAGCGCCTGGCCGTGGCGCGCCAGCATCGCCTTGTTGGCGGTCACGAGGTGCTTGCCGGCGGCGATCGCCGCCTCCGCCGTCGCCTTCGCCGGGCCGTCCTCGCCGCCGATCACCTCGACGACGAGATCGACGTCGCCGCGGCGCGCCAGCGCCACCGGGTCGTCCTCCCAGCCGTAGCGCGACAGGTCGACGCCGCGGTCGCGGTGGCGCGAGCGGGCCGAGACGGCGGCGATCTCCACCGGCCGCCCGGCGCGGGCGGCGAGCGGCCCCGCGTGCGTCTCGACGAGCCGGACCACGCCGGCGCCGACGGTGCCGAGGCCGGCGAGGCCGATGCGGAGCGGTGCGGACATGGCTCTCCCCTGCTGCCCGCTCCTCCTAGTGGAGCCCGTCGGGTCCCGCAAGCGCACTGCCGCCGCCGCCGGGCCCGAGGCGGCGCAAGCCGCCGACGGCCGAGCGGGGGCTCGATGCCCCCCGAGGCCGGGTCCGGGGCACCCTTGCCGCGGCCGCCCGCCGCTCCTAAGACGAAGGCGGACCCCGGGGGACGCGAAAATGCTGGCCGGCCGCAGGATACTCCTGATCGTCGGGGGCGGGATCGCCGCCTACAAGAGCCTCGAGCTCGTGCGGCTGCTGCGCAAGGCCGGCGCCGCCGTCGTCCCGGTGCTGACCGCGGGCGGCGCCGAGTTCGTGACGCCGCTGAGCCTGGCGGCGCTCGCGGGCAACCCGGTGCACGATCGGCTCTTCGACCTCACCGCCGAGGCGGAGATGGGCCACATCGAGCTCTCGCGCAGCGCCGACCTCGTCGTGGTGGCGCCCGCGACCGCCGACCTCGTCGCCAAGCTCGCGCAGGGCCGTGCAAGCGATCTCGCGAGCACGCTCCTCGTCGCCACCGACAAGCGCGTGCTGCTGGCCCCGGCGATGAACGTGCGCATGTGGCTGCACCCGGCGACCCGGCGCAACGTCGCGGCCGTCATCGCCGACGGGGCGCTGGTGGTCGGCCCGGACGCCGGCGAGATGGCCTGCGGCGAGTTCGGCGCCGGCCGGATGGCCGAGCCGCCGGCGATCCTCGCCGCCATCGACGCGGCGCTCGGCGGCGGCGCCCTGACCGGGGTGCATGCGCTGGTGACCTCGGGCCCGACCCACGAGCCGATCGACCCGGTCCGCTACATCGCCAACCGCTCGTCGGGCCGGCAGGGGACCGCGATCGCCACGGCGCTGGCCCGGCGCGGCGCCCGCGTCACCTTCGTGACCGGCCCGGCCGAGGCGCCGCGGCCGCCCGGCTCGACCGTCGTCGAGGTCGAGACCGCCGCCGAGATGCTCGCCGCGGTCGAGGCCGCGCTGCCGGCCGACGTCGCGGTCTTCGCCGCCGCGGTCGCCGACTGGCGCGTCACCGACGCCCGCGATTCCAAGGTGAAGAAGGACGCCTCCGGCAAGCCGCCGGTCCTGACGCTGGCCGAGAACCCCGACATCCTGAAGACGGTCGGCCATCTGCCGGCGGGCCGCCGGCCGCGGCTCGTCATCGGCTTCGCCGCCGAGACCGACGACGTCCTCGCCAACGCCGCCGCCAAGCGCGCGCGCAAGGGTGCGGACTGGATCCTGGCCAACGACGTGAGCCCCGCGACCGGCATCATGGGCGGCACCGAGAACGCGGTGACGCTGGTGACGGCCGCCGGCGCCGAGCCCTGGCCGCGGGTCGCCAAGGACACCGTCGCCGAGCGGCTCGTCGATCGCATCGCCGAGGCGCTGGCGTGACCGTCGCCGTCGGCGTGCTGCGCCTGCCCGGCCGCGACCCGACGCTGCCGCTGCCGGGCTACGCCACCGACGGCGCCGCGGGCATGGATCTCTGCGCCAACCTGCCGCCGGAGGCGCGGGCCGACGGCCTGACGCTGGCGCCGGGCGCCCGCGCGCTGGTGCCGTCGGGGCTCGCCCTCGAGATCCCGCCGGGGCACGAGGTGCAGCTGCGCCCGCGTTCCGGCCTCGCGCTGCGGCACGGACTCACGCTGCTCAACAGCCCCGGGACCATCGACAGCGACTACCGCGGCGAGGTCGGCGCGGTCCTCGTCAACCACGGCGCCGAGCCGGTCACGATCGCCCATGGCATGCGCATCGCCCAGCTGGTGCTGGCGCCGGTCGCCCGCGTCGCCTGGGCCGAGGCGGAGGCGCTCGCGAGCAGCGCCCGCGGCAGCGGCGGCTTCGGCTCGACCGGCACGGCGCCCCGGTGACACTGGCCCCCGACGAGCTCGAGCGCTACGCCCGCCACATCGTGCTGCGCGAGGTCGGGGGGCCCGGCCAGCAGCGCCTGAACGCCGCCCGCATCCTCGTCGTCGGTGCCGGAGGTCTCGGAAGCCCGGCGCTCCTCTACCTCGCCGCCGCCGGCGTCGGGACGCTCGGCATCGTCGACGACGACGTGGTCGCGCTCTCGAACCTGCAGCGGCAGGTGCTGCACGCGACCCCCGAGATCGGCGCGCGCAAGGTCGACAGCGCCGCCCGGGCGCTCGCCCGCCTCAATCCGCACGTGGCGGTGGAGACCCACGCCGCCCGGCTCGACGCCACGCTCGCGGCCGAGCTCGTCCCGCGCTACGACCTCGTGCTCGACGGCAGCGACAACTTCGCCACCCGCTACGCCGTGAATGCCGCCTGCGCCGCCGGCGGCCGGCCGCTCGTCGCCGCCGCCATGAGCCGCTGGGAGGGGCAGGTCGGGGTCTTCGACCCGGCCCGCGGCGGGCCCTGCTACGCCTGCGTGTTTCCCGAGCCGCCGGCCGCCGGCCTCGTCCCGGCCTGTTCCGAGGCCGGGATCGTCGGCGCGCTCGCCGGGGTCATGGGCTCGATGATGGCCGTCGAGGCCGTCAAGCTCGTCACCGGCGCCGGGACGCCGCTCTGCGGCGCGCTGCTCCTCTACGACGCCCTCGACGGCGAGGTCCGCCGCATCCGCGCCGCGCCCCGGCCCGGCTGCCGGGTCTGCGGCGGGCGCGGGGCCGCCGAATAGCGCCATGCTCGCCGTCCGGCCCGTCGGCTACATCGTCGGCTGGCTGGTGATGCTGCTCGGCCTCCTGATGCTCCCGTCGATGCTGCTCGACCTCGTCGACGGCAACGGCAACGCCGAGGCCTTCGCGCTCGCCGCGGTGCTGACGATCGTGCTCGGCGCCGCCGTCGCGGTCGCCTGCGCGACCTCCGCCACCCGGGCGCTCTCGCTCAAGCAGGGCTTCCTGCTGACTGCTGCCTGCTGGGCGCTCTTCCCGGCGATCGCCGGCCTGCCGCTGATGCTCGGCGCGCCGCGGCTCGGCTTCACCGACGCCTATTTCGAGTTCACCTCCGCGCTGACCGCCACCGGCGCCACCGTCCTGACCGGCATCGAGCAGCTGCCGCGCGGGGTGCTGCTCTGGCGCATGCTGACGACCTGGCTCGGCGGCATCGGGGTGATCCTGCTCGCGATGATCCTGCTGCCCGTCCTCGGCATCGGCGGCATGCAGCTGCTCAGGACCGCCGACTTCAACACGCTCGGGAAGATCATGCCGCGTGCCAAGTCGATCGCGCTGTCGATCGGGGCGGTCTATGCCGCGCTGACGCTGGCCTGCGCGGTGGGCTTCGTGTGGGGCGGCATGTCCGAGTTCGATGCGCTGTCGCACGCGATGGCTTCGGTCGCGACCGGCGGCATGGGCAACTACGACGGCTCGTTCGCGGGCTTCAGCCCGGCTGCCCAGTATGTCGCCATCGTCTTCATGCTGCTCGGATCCTTCTCCTTCATCCGCTTCGTGCAGGCGGCGCGCGGCGAGCCGCAGGCGCTCTGGCGCGACAGCCAGATCCGGGCGTTCCTGGCGATCTACGCCGGCTTCGCGCTGGCGCTGGTCTTCGCGCGGGCGCTGCACGGCGACGCCATCGACGAGCCGGCGGTGCGGGCGGTGCTCTTCAACCTCGCCTCGGTGATCTCGACCACCGGCTTCGCGACCACCGACTATTCGCAATGGGGCCCGCTCGCCGAGGTCATCTTCTTCTCGGCGATGATGGTCTGCGGCTGCTCGGGCTCAACCACTGGCGGCCCCAAGGTCTTTCGCTACCAGCTGTTGCTCGCGGCGATCCGCGGCGAGGTCCGCCGCCTGCACACCCCGCACGCCGTCCACGTGCCGCGCTTCCAGGGCGTCGCCGTCGCCGACGAGGTCTTCGACTCGGTGATCGCCTTCTTCATGATGTTCTTCCTGACGCTGGCCTGCGGCGCCATCGCCCTGACGCTCCTCGGGCTCGACCCGGTCAGCGCCATCTCGGGCAGCGCCGCCATGCTCTCCAACGTCGGGCCCGGGCTCGGGCCGGTGATCGGGCCGGCAGGCAACTACGCCGCGCTGCCGGACCCGGCGAAATGGGTCTGCTCGTTCCTGATGCTGGCCGGGCGGCTCGAGATCCTGACCCTTTACGTTCTCTTCACGGCCGCCTTCTGGCGGGCCTGATTCAGGATGATCGCGGGAGGCGGAGAAGGGCGTGGCGGAAGTCGAGCGCGAAGGCAGAAAAGTCGTGTTGTAACAATGGTTAATCCTGATATCTTGAATGTACAACGCATGTACATTCCATGCACAACCCATGCACGTGTCGTCGCACGCTTCGGCGAGAGTTAACGAGGTTAACGCGCGGGGAGGAAGGTCTGGGCATGCCGGGCCGATCGGGTCGCCTGGTCAGGATCGGCGTGCCGACGGCCTCGCAGCCTTCGGCGAACACCCTGCGCGCTGATCGGCCCGCCTTGCACACCACTGCGCGAGACACTATAGGTCGCCCCGCGCGGGTATGGTGTAGTGGTAGCGCGTCGGCTTCCCAAGCCGTCAGTGCGGGTTCGATTCCCGCTACCCGCTCCAGGCAATCCCCTCCATCGCCGGACGTTGGCATTCGTCCCCTTCCGGGCGGACAAGCGCCCTCGTTGCCGCTACGGTCGGGGAGGCCCGGCGAGTCGCGAGACCGGGCGTGACCGGAGGGAAGCCCGATGTCCGACGAACTGAAGCAAGAGGCGCTCGCCTATCACGCCGCCGAGCCGGCGGGGAAGCTGCAGATCCTGCCGACCAAGCCCATGGCGACCCAGCGCGACCTGTCGCTGGCCTATAGCCCCGGGGTCGCCTACGCCTGCGAGGAGATCGCGGCCGACCCCTCGACGGCGGCGCTCTACACCGGCCGGGCGAACACGGTGGCGGTGATCTCGAACGGCACCGCCGTGCTGGGGCTCGGGAACATCGGCGCCTTGGCCTCGAAGCCGGTGATGGAGGGCAAGGCGGCGCTCTTCAAGAAGTTCTCAGGGATCGACACGGTCGACCTCGAGGTGGACGAGACCGACGTCGACGCCTTCGTCGAGGCGGTGGCGCGGCTCGAGCCGAGCTTCGGCGGGATCAACCTCGAGGACATCTCCGCCCCCGCCTGCTTCGAGATCGAGAAGCGGCTGAAGGCGCGGATGAAGATCCCGGTGTTCCACGACGACCAGCACGGGACCGCCATCGTGACGGCGGCCGGCATCCTCAACGGGCTCGAGGTCGTCGGCAAGAAGATCGGCGAGGCAAAGATCGCCTGCAACGGCGCGGGGGCTGCGGCGATCGCGTGCCTGAACCTCTTGGTCGGCTTCGGGGCGAGCAAGGACAACATCCTCGTCTGCGACCGCAAGGGCGTGATCCACGCCGGGCGGACGGATCTCGACCAGTACAAGGGCGCCTATGCGGCGAAGACCGACAAGCGGACGCTCGCCGAGGCGATGGACGGGGCGGACATCTTCCTCGGGCTGTCGGCGAAGGATTCGGTGACGCCGGAGATGGCGGCCTCGATGGCGCCCAGGCCGCTGATCTTCGCGATGGCGAACCCAGACCCGGAGATCCGGCCCGAGCTGGTGCGAGAGGTGCGCGACGACGCGATCGTGGCGACCGGGCGGTCGGACTATCCGAACCAGGTCAATAACGTCCTCTGCTTCCCGTTCATCTTCCGCGGGGCGCTGGACGTCGGCGCCACCGAGATCAACGAGCCCATGAAGCGCGCCGCCGCCGAGGCGATCGCGAAGATGGCGCGGGCGGAGGCGTCGGACGTGGTGCTCGCGGCCTACGGTGCGGACAACCTGCGCTTCGGGCCCGACTACATCATCCCCAAGCCCTTCGACCCGCGGCTGATCACCGAGGTGGCGCCGCTGGTGGCGCAGGCGGCGATGGATACGGGGGTCGCGACCCGGCCGATCACCGACATGGCGGCCTATCGCGAGCGGCTGCAGCGGTTCGTCTTCCGCTCGGGGCTCCTGATGAAGCCGGTCTTCGACCAGGCGGCGCGCGACCCGAAGCGGGTCGTCTACGCCGAGGGCGAGGTCGACCGCGTGCTCTATGCCGCGCAGCAGGCGCTGAGCCTGGGGATCGCGCAGCCGATCCTCATCGGCGATACCGACCGGATCACCCGGCGGCTGGGCGAGCTCGGGCTGACCGTCCGGCCCGGGACCGACGTCGCGATCGTCGACCCCGGGAGGTTCGACGCCGAGGACTATGCGGCCGACCTGCACCGGCGCGCGGGCACCCAGGGCGTGTCGCCGCGCGACGCGCTGGGCGAGGTGCGCCACGACCCGACGGTGCTCGCCTGCCTGATGCTGGTGCGCGGCGAGGCGGACGCGGCGATCTGCGGCTCGGGCGGGCGCTTCGGCCACCATCTGAACCGGCTCGAGGGAATCGTCGGGCGAAAGTCCGGCGTGCGGGCGCTGTCGACGCTCAACGCGCTGGTGCTGCCGCAGGCGACCATCTTCATCGCCGATGCCTACGTGAACCTCGACCCGACGGCGGAGGAGATCGCCGACCTGACCGAGCTCGCCGCGGCGACCATGCGCGGCATGGGCGTGGTGCCGCGCGCGGCGCTGGTCAGCCACGCGAACTTCGGCGACCGGCCGAGCGCCTCGTCGCAGAAGATGCGGCGGGCGATGGAGATCCTGCGCGAGCGCGCGCCCGACTTCGAGGTCGACGGCGAGATGCACGCCGACGCCGCCCTCGACCCGCGGCTGCGCGCGCGGGCCTACGAGCATTCCTCGCTGAGCGGGGCCGCGAACCTGCTGGTGATGCCCAATGCCGACGCCGCGCATATCGCGCTCAACCTGCTCAGGGTGCTCGGCAGCGGGGTGCCGGTGGGGCCGATCCTGATGGGCGCGGCGCGCCCGGCGCACATCGCCTCGCAGTCGACGAGCGTCCGCGGGTTGCTGAACCTGACCGCGATCGCCGTCACCGAGGCGCAGGCGGCGACGCGGCCCGAGATGCGGGCGGCGGCGGAATAGCGGTCCGGCCGGGGCGGCGCGGCGGCGCTCTCCGGGAGGAGCATCGGAGGCAAGAGGAAGGCCGCTTCGGGCGCCCGGATCAGAGGGCGCCCGGGCCGGAGGTGCCCGGGTCTGGAATGCCGGCCGCCGGATCGAGCTTGCCGGTGCGCGACATGAGGATCGCCAGCGGTCGCGTCGCGTCGAAATGGCTGAAGGCGATCACGACGATCGCCGTCAGCGGCATCGCCACGAACATGCCGGTGATGCCCCAGAGCGCGCCCCAGAAGAACAGCGCGAAGATGGTGACGCCGAGGCTGATGTTGAGCCGGGTCCCGAACATCCGTGGCAGCAGGATGTTGCCCATCACGAACTGCACGAGCCCGATCCCGGCGAGGACGACCAGCGCCGGCCCGAACGCCTGGAACTGCAGCAGCGCAAATCCGGCCGGGACCACGGTCCCGAGGATCGACCCGATCGTCGGGATGTAGTTGAGGAAGAAGATCATCGTCGCCAGGAAGACCGCGTAACGGACGCCCATCAGCCCCATCACCGCGTAGCAGAGGAGCGAGGTCAGCGCGCTGACGAAGGTCATGATCAGCAGGTAGGCCTCGACGCTCTCGGTCACCCGGTCGACGAGCCTGCGGGTCTCCGCCCGCCGCACCGGATCGGGCTGCAGCGCCCGGAGCTTGCCGTCGAAGAACCGCTGGTCGACCAGGAGGAAGGCCGCGTAGATCGCGACGATCCCGAAGTGGTTGATCGTCGCCGCCGTGGCCGCGACGAGCTGCCGCATCAGGGCGTCGACGCCGAGGCCGCCGACCAGCCGCTCGGAGAGCTCGGGTCCGGAGATGCCGGCAATGGCGCCCGCGCGGTCGAGGAGAGGCCCGAGCGCGGTCTCGTAGCCGGCGGCCTGCGTGCCGATGACCGCGACCGTGCGCACCGTCGCCTCGACCACCCAGAGGCTCGCCGCCAGTGCGATCAGCGCGGCGCCGACGAGCGCGAGCGGCCGGGGGAGCCGCGGCCCGATCCCGGGGACCCGCCGCAGCGCCGCGGCGGCGGCGTTCAGCACGAAGCAGACCAGCACCGCCTCGACGACCGGGACGATGACGGGCGCGCCGATGCGCATCAGGACGACGAAGGCGAGCACGAGCCCGAGGCCCATGAACGCGCGCGGCAGGGGGGAGAGGAGGGGCGACATGCCGGCGGCTCAGACGCCCTCGAGCAGCTCGTCGAGGTCGAAGGTCGACCGCGTGCCGATGTCTGCCCGGTGGTCGCGGCCGAAGGCGGCGGCGGTCCGGCGGCCCTCGTCGCGCAGCATGGTCAGGAACGCCCACTCGGCGTTGAGCTTGGACGATTCGCCGAGGTCGTTCATCATGGCGCTGTGGATGCGGTGGATGCGCATGCGCGCCCAGCGGGCACCCTCGCCCTGGCCGGCGTCGACCACCTGCCGCAGCACGGCGATCATCCTGAGCTCCTTGAGCAGCACGGCGTTGAACGAGACCTCGTTGACGCGGCTGGCGATGTCGCGGGCGGTGCGCGGGGTCTCGGGGCGCGCGACCGGGTTGATCTGGACGAGCACGACGTCGCGGGCGTCGCTCTCGCGGATCAGCGGGGTGAGCGTCGGGTTGCCGCTGAAGCCGCCGTCCCAGTAGGGCTCGCCGTCGATCTCGATCGCCTGGAACATGGTCGGCAGGCAGGCGGAGGCGAGGAGCACGTCGGGGGTGATCTCGTGGTTGCGGAAGACGCGGCCGCGGCCGGTGTGGACGTTGGTCGCGGTGATGAAGAGCCTGACCGGCCCGGCGGCGAGCCGGTCGAAGTCGATGACCGCCGCGAGGATGTCGCGCATCGGGTTGCCGGCGCCGCCGACGGCGTAGGGCGAGACCAGCCGCGCCATCAGGTCCATGGCGATGAAGCCCGGCGAGTTGTCGAGCGACCAGCTGCCGCGCAGCCGGTCGATCGGCGCGCGCTGGAAGGGGCTGAAGGTCGCCGCCCGCGACACCCGCCGCCAGAAGTCCTCGAGCGCCGCCCGGGCCGCCTCGCGGCCGCCGACGGCCATGCCGTGGGCGAGGACCGCGGCGTTCATCGCGCCGGCCGAGGTGCCGGAGATCGCCTCGATCTCGATCCAGGGCTCCTCCAGCAGCCGGTCGAGCACGCCCCAGGTCAGCGCGCCGTGCGACCCGCCGCCCTGCAGCGCCAGGTCGATCTTCAGCGGGGCCCGACGGGCCCGCGGGTCCTCCGCCATCGCCTGGGCGGCCGAGGTGGCTTCGGCCATCATCAGACTCCCCCGGTCCGGCAGCGGCGCGTTGCCGGCACTTGCGACCCTCGGCCGCGGCAAGTCAAGGGGCGGCAATTCGAAGGCGGGACGGCACGGTTCCCGCCGCCGCGAATGGATGCTAAGGCCGCACCCAGGGACAACCGCAGCGGAATCGGGACATGGCAGCGCGCCGTTCGGCCAGTCGAAGCAGCAGGCCAGGCAAGGGGAGCGCGCGGGCGCCCGCGCCGGCGGCGGCGGCCGTCGCCGCTCCGCCCGCGCGGCTGGCGCTGCTCTGGCGGTCGTTCTCGGCGGCGGGGCTGATCCTCGGGACGCTGTTCTTCGCCGCCTCGCTGACGCCGTCGCTGATCCCGCGCACCTTCGTGCTGCAGGGCGCGCTGGCCGGGGTGAGCTTCGCCGCCGGCTACGCGATCGGGGTGGCGCTCGACGGACTCTGGCGGTTCATGCAGCTGCCGGTGCCGGGCGAGCGGATCGGCCGCCCGGTGACCTGGATCGCGATGGCGCTGTCGCTCGTCGTCGTCCTCGCGTTCCTCTGGCGCGCCGCCTTCTGGCAGAACTCGATCCGCCTGCGCATGGACATGCCGCCGGTCGAGGGCGCGCAGCCGCTCGCGGTCGCGGCGATCGCGCTGGCGGTCTTCGCGGTCATCATCCTGATCGCGCGGCTGTTCCAAGCCGTGTACCGGCGGTCGCGCGGCAGGGTCGGGCGCTACGTGCCCGAACGGGTGTCGCTGGTGATCGGCATCGCGGCGGCGGTGCTGCTCTTCGTGCTGATCGTGAACGGCGTGCTGATGCGCGTCTTCCTGAACGGCGCCGACAGGTCGGCGGCGGCGTTCGACGCGCTGATCGAGCCGCAGTTCCCGGCGCCCGCCGACCCGATGGCGACCGGCAGCGCCCAGTCGCTGGTGAGCTGGGAAGACCTGGGCCGGGCCGGGCGCGAGTTCGTGGCCTCGGGTCCGACCCAGGACGAGATCGCGAGCTTCCTCGGGCGCGAGGCGAAGCGGCCGATCCGGGTCTACGCCGGGCTGAACTCGGCGCCGGATGCCGACGCGCGCGCGGCGCTGGCGCTGAAGGAGCTGCAGCGGCAGGGCGCCTTCGACCGCTCGGTCCTGATCGTCGCCACCCCGACCGGCACCGGCTGGATGGATCCGGCGGCGACGGCGCCGATCGAGTACCTGCACGCCGGCGACACCGCGATCGTCGCCGTGCAATATTCCTACCTGTCGAGCCCGCTGTCGCTGCTGGTCGAGCCCGACTTCTCGCTGCAGTCGGGCCGGGCGATCTTCCGCGCCGTGTACGGCTACTGGACGACGCTGCCCAAGGACCACCGGCCGAAGCTCTACCTCTTCGGCCTCAGCCTCGGCGCCTACGGCTCGGACCAGTCGTTCGGGCTGCACGAGGTGCTGGCCGACCCGTTCAACGGCGCGCTCTGGGTCGGGCCGCCGTTCGCGACGCCCGGCTGGCGGCGGGTCACCGACGAGCGCAACCCGGGCTCGCCCGAGTGGCTGCCGACCTTCGGCGACGGGTCGGTGGTGCGCTTCACCAACCAGGAGAACCACCTCGACATCCCCGGCGCCCACTGGGGGCCGCTCCGGATCGTCTACCTGCAGTACGCCAGCGATCCCGTCACCTTCTTCAGCACCAGCGCGCTCTGGCGGAAGCCCGACTGGATGAACGCGCCCGTCGGGCCCGACGTCTCGCCGGAGCTGCGCTGGTATCCGGTGGTGACCTCGCTGCAGCTGATGCTCGACAACGCGATCGGGCTGATGGTGCCGATCGGGCACGGCCACTACTACGCCCCGCAGCACTATATCGACGCCTGGGCCGGACTGACCGACCCGCCCGGCTGGACGCCCGAGGCGATCGACCGGCTGAAGCAGCACTTCGCGGGTTGAGCCGGCGCCGGCGCTGGCTGGCCGGAGGCCTCGCCGCGGCCGGCCTGCTGCTCGCGGCGGTCGCGCTCAACACCCTCGCGCACTACGAGGGCTGGGGGATCGCGCGGCTGGCCCCGGAGGCGCTGTCGGCGAAGCTCGCGCCCTTCTACCGGGTGACGAAGCCGGCGGGGACCGGGCCGTTCCCGACCGCGCTCCTCTACTCGGGCTGCGACGGGCCGCACGACAACCTCGACCGCTGGGCGTCGATGCTGAACGCCCATGGCTGGGCGGCGATCGTCGTCGACAGCCACGGCCCCCGCGGCCTCGGCGGCGAGGCCTGGCGGCTGGTCTGCGCCGGCCAGGTCCTGATGGGCTCCGAGCGGGCCGGCGACGTGCTGGTCTCGCTCGCGGACGCCCGGCGGATGCCATTCGTCGACCCCGAGCGCATGGTGCTGATCGGGGCTTCGCACGGCGGCTGGGCGATCATGGACCTCTTCGCCCTCGACCCGCCGCGGCGGCTGCCCTTCAACCTCGCGGCGCTGCCGCCCGGGCCGGAGGATCCGCTCGACGGGGTCATCGGGACGATCCTGCTCTATCCCTACTGCGGCGAGGCCAGCCGCTCCGGGCGCGACGGCTGGGGTCGCCGCATCCCGGCGCTCTTCCTGCTCAGCGCCGACGACCGCGTCGCCCCGGCCGGCAGGTGCATCGCCGTCGCCGAGCGGCTGGCGGCCGACGGGGTGCCGGTCGAGACCCGGCTCTTCGAAGGCGTGACGCACGCCTTCGACCAGCAGGAACGGTCGGAGTTCAGCACCCTCGCGTTCGACGCCGCAGCGACCGCGCAGGCGCTGGCAGCGGGCGCGGCCTTCCTCGATCGCGTCGCCGGGCAGTAGCGGGCGCGGGGTCGCGACTTGCCCGGGCTCCGAGACCGGGAGTGCGTCAGCCAGCCCGCGGACGGACACGACATGTCGCGCGGGACGGAAGCCGGTGGTAGGATGCGGCAGCGGCAGGAGTGTGGTCGGGCCATGGAGCAGCCCAGGCGGATCGAATTCACCGCCGACGAGTTCATCGCCTGGGCGCTGGAGCAGCCGACGGGACGCTTCGAGCTCGACAACGGCGTCGTTGTCGCCATGGCGCCGGAGCGCGCGAACCATGGCCGCGCGAAGGCCCGCGCATGGCGTGCCCTCGATGCCGCCATCGCGGCGCGGGGCCTTGCCTGCGAGGCAATGCCCGACGGGGCGACGGTCAGGATCGACGACCGCACCGTCTACGAGCCCCATGCGCTCGTCAGGTGCGGACCGCCGTTGCCTGGCGATGCGATCGAGGCGGACGACCCGGTGGTCGTGGTCGAGGTCGTCTCGCCGTCGAGCCGGGGGATCGACAAGGGGGCGAAGCTGGCGAGCTATTTCTCGCTGCCGAGCATCCGGCATTGTCTGATCGTCGACACTGACCAGCGGGTCGTCATCCACCATCGGCTGGTGGAGGCGGGGCGGATCGAGACGCGGTTGCTGCACGAAGGTCGGCTGACGCTCGAGCCGCCGGGGTTGACGATCGAGGTCGGGGACATCTTCGCCGGTTTCTGACGGGCTGGCCGGGGCTATTGCACGCCGCCGAGGACGGCGAGCCAGGCGGAGATGGTCAGGACCGAGGCGGCGGTGGCGATCAAGACGGTGCTGGCGGCCTGGGCCTGGCCGCGGTTGTAGAGGCTGGCGAAGACGTAGGAGTTGACGCCCGGCGCCATCGCCGCGGTCATGACTGCCGAGCGGACGAAGCCGTCGGGCAGGTGGAAGGTCCAGTGCGAGAGGGCGTAGGCGATGCCCGGATGCACCAGCAGCGAGAGGGCGGCGATCATGCCGGCCTCGGCCAGCGAGGCGCGGATGGCGTAGCGGGTGAAGACGCCGCCGAGGCCGAAGAGGGCGGCCGGGAGGGCGGCGTCGGCCATCATGTCGACGGCGCCGCGGATGGGGCCGGGCAGCGGGATGTGCGCGAGGTTGACGACGAAGCCGAGGGCGAGCGCGATCATCAGGGCGTTGCGGAACATGGATCGCGCGACGGCGCGGCCGGTCTCGGCGAGGCCGCGGCCGTCGGCGCGGGCGAACTCCATCGCGGTCGTCCCGAGCAGGTAGCAGAAGGGGGCGTGGATCGAGATGATCGCGAAGTTGGGGGCGAGGGCGTCGCGGCCGTAGGCGTGCGCCATGATCGGCAGGCCGAGGAGCACCGAGTTGGAGAAGAGGGCGCCGAAGCCGATGGCCACGGCCTCGCCGGGGCGGCGGTGGAAGAGGCGGCGGCAGCCGAGGACGCCGAGGGCGAAGGACACGACGGCGCCGAAGTAGAAGGAGAAGAGGAGGCGCGGGTCGAAGTAGGCGCCGAAGTCGAGGTCGACGAGGCCGCGGAAGAGGAGGCAAGGCACGGCGAAGCTCTGGGTGAAGACCATGAGCCCGTCGACGGCGCTGGAGTGGAAGAGGCCGGCGCGGGTCGCGGCATAGCCGGCGCCGATGACGAGGAAGACCGGCAGCACGACGAGCAGGATGTCGAGGATCACCCGGGGAGGTCCAGGACGAGGCCGTCGTAGGCGGGGATGACGGCCGGGGGGAGCTCGGCGGCCAGCGTCGCGTAGTCGAGGTCGTTGTGCATGTTGGTGAGGACGCCGAGGCGCGGGGCCAGGCGCCCGATCCAGGCGAGGCTTTGCTCGAGGTGGGCGTGGGTCGGGTGCGGGGTGCGGCGGAGGGCGTCGAGGATCAGGATATCGAGGTTCTCCAGGGACGGCCAGGCGGGGTCGGGGATCGCCGAGACGTCGGGGAGGTAGGCGAGGGCGCCGATGCGGAAGCCGAGGGCATCGATGCGGCCGTGCTCGACGCGGAAGGGAGCGAGGATGACGGGGCCGCCGGCGCCGTCGACGGTGACCGGGCCGTCGAGGAGCTTCAGGTCGAGGATCGGCGGGTACATGCTGCCTTCGGGCTGGACGAAGGCGTAGCTGAAGCGGGCGAGCAGGACCTCGGAGGTCTGGGCGTCGGCCCAGACCGGCAGGCGGGCGCGGCGGTTCTGGGTGACGGACCGGAGGTCGTCGAGGCCGTGCAGGTGATCGGCGTGCGGGTGGGTGTAGACGACGCCGTCGAGTGTCCCGATGCCGGCGGCGAGGAGCTGGGTGCGCATGTCGGGGGGCGTGTCGATCAGGACGCGGGTGGTGCCGGCGTCGGTGACGCGCTCGACGAGGAGGGAGCAGCGGCCGCGGCGGTTCTTCGGCTCGTCCGGGTCGCATTCGCCCCAGTCGCCGCCGATGCGGGGGACGCCGGCCGAGGAGCCGCAGCCGAGGATGGTGGCGCGGAGGCGCGGGGTCATGCGGCGGCCTTGCGGAAGAGGCGGTCGAAGTTCGCCGTGGTGAGGGCGGCGAAGTCGGCGGGGGCGAGGCCGAGGTGCCCGGCCATCAGCCGGGCGGTGTCGGCGACGTAGGCGGGCTCGTTGCGCTTGCCGCGGTGGGGCTGCGGGGCGAGGTAGGGGCTGTCGGTCTCGACGAGCAGGCGGTCGCGGGGGGCGTCGGCG
>JAXMDF010000025.1:0-29784 GCA_046348975.1 Amaricoccus sp.
ACCGGTCGGATCTTGAGGCGGCCCGAGGGGGGCCCTCGCCGGCCCCCCTCGACCCCCCCGGCACTACCCGATAGGAAAGGAGGGAGGCGGGGCGGCCGTTGGGGCTCGGGCCCGGTGGGGAGGGGCGGTGGACGGGCCGGCGCGGCCCGGCGGGCCACGCGATCCCTGTGGCGATCGCGGCGACCGTTGCCGGCGAGGGTCGGCCCGCGGACGCTATCGGATTCGTCCCGTCGCCATCTGCCCGCTCTGGCCAGTGGCCGCGCTGCCCGGCATCCGCACCACTCGGGGACACGACCCGGTGGATCGTGTCGCGCAAGGTCCGCGGGGCGCGAAGGGCCCTCCGCACGATTGCGGAAACCCGACAAGCCGGCCGAAGGGGGCGCGGGGGCATGCCGGGAATGCGAGGGCCCGGCGGGAGGGGGCGGTGGGCCGGCGGGACCGGACGGTCGCCGGTGCGCTGCCCGGACTCCGCGCCCGGGGACCCCCTAGTATTCGCCGGTCTCCATCAGGTCGGTGCCGTCGAGGAGCTGGTCGACGCCCTCCTCGATGTGGTCGGCGACGTGGGGGTGCTTGAGCAGATAGGCGGCGGTCGGGCTGTCGGCGCGCTCGGCGGCGAGGGCGCAGGCCTCGGCCCATTCCTCGGGCTCCATGTCGCCGCGGCCGATCCACATCAGCGCCACGAGCTCGGCCTGCTGGTCGGGCTCGAGGTCCTCGATCTCGGCGGCGATCTCGTCGCGCAACAGGTTGTCGGGGCTGTCCTGCAGCGTCGCCGGCCCCTCGTCGTCGCTCGGGTTCGAGCCCGAGTCGGGCGAGACCAGCTCCTCCTGCGCCATCACCGCGCGCAGCTGCAGGATCAGGTTGCGGAGGAACTCGGGGTTCAGCGACAGCGTCTCGTCGGGGTCCATCGGTCTCTTCCAGGCCAGGCGGCGCCATACTGCCACGGGATGCGCCGCGGACAATTGAAATCGCCACGGCCGCCCGCTTGGCCTTGCGGCGAGCGGGCGCTACAAGGGCGGCGCATCGATCCGACGGGGGACGCCATGACCGCGACGCGCACCGAAACCGACAGCTTCGGCCCGCTCGAGGTCGACGCAGGCCGCTACTGGGGGGCGCAGACCCAGCGGTCGATCATGAACTTCCCGATCGGCTGGGAGCAGCAGCCGGTGGCGATCCGGCGGGCGCTTGGGGTGATCAAGCAGGCGGCGGCCGAGGTCAACATGGAGCTCGGGATCCTCGACCCCGCGATCGGCAAGGCGATCGTCGCGGCGGCCGGGGAAGTCGTCGCGGGCAAGTGGGACGACGAGTTCCCGCTGGTGGTCTGGCAGACCGGGTCCGGGACCCAGTCGAACATGAACGCCAACGAGGTGATCTCGAACCGGGCGATCGAGATGCTCGGCGGGGTCAAGGGCTCGAAGAAGCCGGTGCACCCCAACGACCACGTCAACATGTCGCAATCGTCCAACGACACCTATCCGACGGCGATGCACATCGCGGCGGCGATGACCGCGCGCGACGTGACGCTGCCGGGGCTGCGGAAGCTGCACGGGGCGCTGGTCGACAAGGCGATCGCCTTCAAGGACATCATCAAGATCGGCCGGACGCATACCCAGGACGCGACGCCCCTGACGCTGGGGCAGGAGTTCGGCGGCTATGCCTTCCAGGTCGAGCAGGGGATCAGGCGGGTCACGGCGGCCCTGCACAACATCTATCCGCTGGCGCAGGGCGGGACGGCGGTCGGGACCGGGCTCAACGCGAAGAAGGGGTTCGCGGAGAAGGTGGCGGCGCGGATCGCGGCGATCACCGGCATGCCGTTCGTGACGGCGCCGAACAAGTTCGAGGCGCTGGCGGCCAACGACGCGATGGTGGAGATGTCGGGGGCGCTCAGGGTCGTCGCGGTCAGCCTGTTCAAGATCGCCAACGACATCCGGCTGCTCGGGTCGGGGCCGCGGTCGGGGCTCGGGGAGCTGAGCCTGCCCGAGAACGAGCCGGGGTCGTCGATCATGCCGGGCAAGGTGAACCCGACCCAGGCCGAGGCGCTGACCATGGCCTGCACGCAGGTGATGGGCAACGACGCCGCGGTGGGCTTTGCCGGATCGCAGGGGCACTTCGAGCTCAACGTCTACAAGCCGGTCATCGCGTACAACGTGCTGCAGTCGATGCAGCTCCTCGGCGACGCGGCGTCGTCGTTTGCCGACAATTGCGTGATCGGGATCGTCGCGAACGAGGAGCGGATCGCCCAGCTGATGCGCGAGAGCCTGATGCTCGTCACGGCGCTGGCGCCGACGATCGGCTACGACAAGGCGACGACGGTGGCGAAGACCGCGCACAAGAACGGGACGACGCTGAAGGAGGAGGCGGTCCGGCTCGGCTACGTCGACGCGGCGACCTTCGACCGGGTGGTGCGGCCCGAGGAGATGCTGGGCCCGAGCGACTGAGGCGCTTGCGGGGTACGCGCGTATCGGGTCTGATCGGCCGCGAGCGGGAGCATGCCCGCGCGGGAGGATGCGATGGCGAAGAAGATCCTGATGCTGACGGGCGAGTTCACGGAGGAATACGAGATCTTCGTGTTCCAGAAGGGGATGGAGGCGGTCGGTCACACCGTCCACGTCGTCTGCCCGGACAAGAAGGCGGGCGAGCAGATCCGGACGTCGCTGCACGACTTCGAGGGGCACCAGACGTATCTCGAGCGCTACGGGCACCTGGCCGACATCAACAAGACCTTCGCCGAGGTGAAGCCCGAGGCGTACGACGCGGTCTATTGCGCCGGCGGGCGGGGGCCCGAGTACATCCGCACCGACAAGCGGGTGCAGGAGATGGTCCGGCATTTCCACGAGGCGGGGAAGCCGATCTTCACCATCTGCCACGGCGTCCAGATCCTCGTCGCGGTGGACGGGGTGGTGAAGGGGAAGCGGGTCGGGGCGCTCGGGGCGTGCGAGCCCGAGGTGCGGCTCGCCGGCGGGACGTACGTCGATCTGTCGCCGACGGAGTCGCTGATCGACGGCAACATGGTCTCGGCCAAGGGGTGGACGGCGCTCGGCGACTTCATGCGCGACTGCCTGAAGGTGCTCGGCACCGAGGTGCGGCACGCGGAGAAGGCGCCGGTCGCGACGGCGGCGGAATAGGCGGAACCGCCCGGACCGCCACGGCATTTGGCCGGGCGGGCGGGCTCTGCTAGACTGGGCTCCGGCCGGCGGAAGGAGAGCTGCCATGGAGTGGCGAGGGCGGCGCGAGAGCTCGAACATCGAGGACCGGCGCGGCGGCGGGGGCGGGATGATCCGCCCCGCGGGCTTCGGCGGCATCGGGCTGCTCGTGGTGGTGCTGATCGGCATGTTCTTCGGCGTCGACCTGTCGCCGTTGCTCGGCACCGGCGGCGGGCCGGTCGTCTCCAGCGGCGCGCCGGGGCCGAACAGCATCGACGACGAGAACGAGCAGTTCGTGGCGACCGTGCTGGCGCAGACCGAGGACGTCTGGGGCAAGCGCTTCCAGGCGGCGGGGATGCGGTACAGCCAGCCGAAGCTGGTGCTCTTCACCGGGCAGACCTCGTCGGGCTGCGGCTTCGCCCAGTCGGCGATGGGGCCGTTCTACTGCCCGAACGACCAGACGGTCTATCTCGACATGGACTTCTTCCAGGTCATGGAGCAGCAGCTCGGCTCGCGCGGCGAGTTCGCCAAGGCTTACGTGATCGCGCACGAGGTCGGGCATCACGTGCAGGACGAGCAGGGGATCCTGAGCCAGGTCAACTCGGTGCGCGGGCGGTCGAGCGAGCGCGATTCGAACGCGCTGTCGGTCCGGATCGAGCTGCAGGCCGACTGCTACGCCGGCGTCTGGGCGCACGATTCGCAGGACGCCTTCCAGCTCACCGACGCCGACATCAAGAGCGCGCTCGACACGGCCGCGCGCATCGGCGACGACGCGCTGCAGCGGGCGGCGCAGGGGCGGGTGGTGCCGGACAGCTTCACGCACGGGACCAGCCAGCAGCGGCAGGACTGGTTCTATCGCGGCTACAAGTCGGGCGACGACGAGCAGTGCGACACCTTCAAGAACGGCATCTGAGGTGGCCGAGGTCGTGAACCTGCGCACCGTCCGCAAGCAGCGCGCCCGTGCCGAGGAGCGCCGCCGCGGCGACCGGGCGGCGGGGAGGACCGGTGCGGCGGCCGCGGAGGCGGAGCGGGACCGCGCCGAGGCCGAGCGCGAGCGGGCCCGCCTCGACGGCCACCGCCGCGAGCCGGAGGATTGAGCTGTCCGGCCGGCCGGAGAAGCATTCGCTGACCCTGCGCGGGCACCGGACCTCGGTCTCGCTCGAGCCCGAGTTCTGGGCCGCGTTCCGGGCGATCGCCGCCGCCGAGGGCCGCGCGCTCAACGACCTCGCGGCCGAGCTCGACGCGGACCGCGGCGCGTCCCGCGGTCTCGCCTCGGCGATCCGGGTCCATGTCCTCGGCTGGTACCGGAGCCGGGTTCCGACCGGCTGAGGGGCTCGTCCGGGGGGTGTCCGAGCTCGGACGCGGTCGGGGCAGGGGGACGGTCGGACGGAGCGCCTTTGCGCTCCGGAGTCGTCTCTCCCCAGGCGCGCAAGCGCGCCCGGGGCCCCTGCGCGCCTTTGCGCGCGCCAACCCACCCCCCCTTCCCCCCCGCCCAAGCTTGGGCGGGGGGAACCTGCCCGATAGGGAGGGGAGGTTTCCTGGCCGAGGCGGGAGCTTGCGGGCGGACTGCGCCGCGCATCCTCCTCGACGCCGTAAGGTCCTCCGGCCGGTTGCGCCGGGCCAGCTAGCCGATCCGCGCCAGCGCGGGGAAGGTGTCGAGGAGCCAGAAGGACACCGTGCCGAACCCGCCGCTGAGCATCAGGAGGCCGACGGCGACGAGCAGCGCGCCCATCGCCCGCTCGACGATCGCCATGTGCTGCCGGAGCCCCGCCATCAGCCGCACGGCGCGGCCGAGGAAGAGGGCGGTCGCGAGGAACGGCAGGCCGAGCCCGAGCGCGTAGGCGGCCATCAGGGCGAGGCCGCGGCCGGTGGAGCCCGACTGCGCCGCCAGCGAGAGGATGGCGCCGAGGACCGGGCCGATGCAGGGGGTCCAGCCGAAGGCGAAGGCGAGGCCGAAGACGTAGGCGCCGACCGCGGTCCCGGCGCCGGCGCGCGCCTCGAAGCGGATGTCGCGGGCGAGGAAGGGGACGCGCAGCAGGCCGAGGAAGTTGAGCCCGAAGACCAGGATCACGATGCCGGCCGCGAGCCCGAGCTGGTGCTGGTAGGCGAGGAGCGCGCGCCCGAGCGCCGAGGCGGCGAGGCCGAGCAGCAGGAAGACCGTCGAGAGCCCGAGGACGAAGCAGGCGGCGGCGCGCAGCACCCGGTGGTCGCGGTTCTCGGTCGCCTCCATCGAGGTGCCGGCCATGAAGGCGAGGTAGGGGGGCACGATCGGCAGCACGCAGGGCGAGAGGAAGCTCAGGAGGCCCGCGACCGCCGCCACGAGGAGCGCGGGGCCGATCGAGGCGTCCCAGAGATCGATGCCGAACATGCCGCCGCCGCAGAGGATTCTGCCGCGACCCTAGCCGGTTGCCGCGACCGCGTCACCCGCCGCGCGCGTCACTTTGCCGTGGACCGGCGCGGGTGCCGCCGCTAGAGGGCATGGACCGTCGGGGGGACGCCGTGGGCTGGGATGACGAGGTGGATGCGCGCGGGCTGCTCTGCCCGCTGCCGGTCCTGAAGGCGCGGCGCCGGCTGGCGGCGCTGCCGGCGGGCGCCGTCGTCCGGCTCCTGGCCGACGATCCGGCGGCCATCGTCGACGTGCCGCACTTCTGCGCCGAGGCCGGGCATGCGCTGCTCGGCTCGGAGCCGGTCGAGGGCGGCAGCGCCTGGCTGATCAGACGAGGATGAAGTCGGCGGCGGTATAGGCCGCGGCGTGCACCGCGCCGTCCTCGATGACGAGCTTGAACTCGGGCGCGGTGTCGCCGCTAACGTTGCCGGAGACGACGGTGTTGCCGGACACGTCCGACAGCCAGAGGTGCGACTTGGCGTGCGAGGTCCCGAGCACGAAGTGCTGGACGCCCTTGACGCCGGGATCGGCGTCGATGTCCGACACGTCGATGCGGTCGCCGGCGGCCGCGCCGGCGCCCTCGAAGGCGATCGCGCCGTTGCCGGCGCGGATCGTGTCGGGCGCCGAAGCGGGCGAATCGGCGACGGTGGAGAAGTGGAAGACGTCGGCGCCGGTGCCGCCGACCAGCACGTCGGCGCCGGCGCCGCCGTGCAGGGTGTCCTTGCCGCCCCGGCCGTAGAGCTGGTCGGCGCCGGCGCCGCCGGTCAGCGTGTTGTTGGCGGTGTTGCCGGCGATGTAGTCGTTGCCCTTGCCGCCGATGGCGTTCTCGATCAGCGAGCGCGTGTCGTTGTCGTGGAGGAGCGCGTTGAAGACGTTGCCGCGGGCGTAGCCGCCGTTGGGGCCGCCGCCGAGGTAGGCGCGCTGCGCGGCGCTGAAGGTGGAGTAGCCGCCGGGCGCGAGGTCGACGTGCAGGTTGCTGGAGTAGTTCGAGAGGTCGTAGGTGTCCTTGCCGCCGCCGTCCCAGATCGTCTCGAAGATGCGGTTCGCGCCCGGGTTCAGCGCCAGCTCGCCGTTGACGTAGGTGTCGCCGCCGGTGGGGCTCCAGGTGTAGGTCGTGTTGCCGGCGTTGGTGGAATAGTTGGCGCCGTAGAGGTACTGCAGCGCGGCGATGTCGTACATCATGTACGTCTGCGCGTGGCCCCAGGTCTCGTTGTAGATGTATTTCGCATCGGATCCGACGTACGAATCGTAGGTCATGACCGAATATTCCATGCTGTCGGTCGACGCCGGCAGCGCGCCGAAGTTCGTCGTCTCGTTTCCGTGCTTGAGGCCGAGCGCATGGCCGAGCTCGTGCAGCGTGGTGTAATAATCGTAGTTGCCGGTGACGGGCTTGCGCCCGCTGCCGCCGAAGAAGACGTCGCCGCCCCAGGTCTCGGTGGAAGGGAAGTAGGTGTAGGCGGTCCCGGGATCGGAAGTGTCGGCGACCCGGATCACCGAGTTGCTGCCGCCGTAGCTGATGTCGAGGTTGGTGAAGCCTGAGACCGAGAAGCCGTCGTGGCCCGGCGTCGACGGGCTGACCTCGGTCAGCGCCTCCCGCACCACCGCGAACTGCTGCGCGGAGACCTTCTTGAAGTCGGTCAGCGGCTCCGGATAGGTCGTGCCGTAGGCGCTGCGGCTGGCTGGGTCGCCGAAGGTGACCGCGCCGCTCCACTTGCTTTCCGTCAGGATGCCGTCGAGGCGCTGATCGCCGGAGGCAGTAACGGTCTTCACGGGCGCGACAATCGACATGGGCACTCCTGCAAGCAATCGCTGGGGCCAACTGCTTGTTGTTGCTTGCACAACTCGCAGTTGAATCCGCGGTCAACCGCGGTCGCGGCGATCTCTACTCGCGGGTTTCGGAGAGGCGCAAGGGGGGCGGCGGCTCGCTGGCCGAAATTCGCCTACCGGCGCGGCGCCCGCGTCGAATCGGCGCGGCCGGCGGCGCCTGAACCTCGCCGCCACGCGACGAGGCCAAGCGCCGAGGAGGGCGATTCGCGCAACCGGCCGGCCGGGTGTGCCGGACCGCTACTCCATCTGCGGCGAGATCAGGAACAGCGCCTGCAGCGCCATGCCGGGCTGCGCGCCCGGAAGCGCCTGCTTGAAGATCGCTTCCATCTGGCCGGTGCGGTAGAGCGCGCTGACCGCCCGGTCGACGGCGAGCCGGAAGTCGTCGTCGCCGCGGGGCAGCGCCAGACCCTGGGTCTCGACGGTCAGCGTGTTGTCGGAGATCGAGAGCTGGTTCGCCTTGTCGCTCTTGAACAGGAGGCTGTAGAGGATCGACTGGTCGCCGAAGTAGGCGTCGACCTTGCCGTCCTCGAGCGCCTTTATCCCGTCCGGGTGCGAGTCGAAGGTGACGACGTCGGCCTTGACCTGCTTGGCATCGAGGAGGACGTGGAGCACCTGCTCGGTGGTCGTGCCGGCGCGCACGCCGACCTTCTTGCCGGCGAGGGCCTCGAGGTTGGCCGCCGCTCCCTTGCGGATCAAGACCGCGGCGCCGTCGACGAAGGTCGGGATCGAGAAGTCGACCTCCTCGCGCCGGGTCAGCGTGATGGTGTCCGCCCCGCAGAGGAGGTCGACCTTGCCGTCCTTGACCGCGTCGAAGCGGTCGTCGGTGCCGACGGTGACGTAGGTGATTTCGAGCGGGTCGTGGCCGACCGCCTTGCCGAGCGCGGCGGCGACGGCGTTGCAGACCAGGATCGAGTAGCCGGCCGGCTTGCCGTCCTCGCCGGTGTAGGAGAGCGGCGGCGCGTCGGCGCGGACGCCGATGTTGATCTTGCCGGTCGCCTTCAGGCGGTCGAGGACGCCGTCGGCCGCGGCGGGAAAGGCGGCCGCGGCGAGGAGCGCGGCGAGCACGGCTTGGCGGAGGATCTGGCGCATTGCACGCTCCGTTGTTTCGGTGGCGGGCAAGCTAGCGGAACCCGGCGGCGGGCGCGAGGGGCGGCGGCGTCTGCCGGATGCGGCGCCGGCAGGCAGCCGGCCGCGATTCTGCCCGCGCGGCAGGCGCTCCGGTTCGGGCGTGGCGGGCGGGCGACGATTCCCATGACAGGCGTTCGGCGCGGGCCTATGATTCCGGTGAGGGCGCCGGTGGAAAAGCGCCGAAACAGGGGGTTCAAATGAAGCGACGGACGTTGGTTCAGGCGGTGGCCGGGCTCGCGCTGGCGATGGCGCTGCCGCTGGCGGCGCAGGCGGAGGACGCGCTCGCCCGGGTGAAGGCGGCGGGCGTCCTGAAGGTCGGCACCGAGACCGCGTTCGCGCCGTTCGACTTCATCGACGGCGGCGAGCATGTGGGGCTGAACGTCGACCTCTTCGCCGAGGTCGGCAAGGAGCTCGGGGTCAAGATCGAGTGGGTGACGCTGCCCTGGGACGGCGTGCTGCCGGGCCTCGAGGCCGGGAAGTTCGATACCGTCGCCGGGCCTGCCACGATCACGAAGGAGCGGATGGAGCGCTACCGCTTCAACGTGCCGATCGCGGAGGCGACGGTCGCGATCCTGAAGAAGGCGGGCGACGATTCGATCCAGAAGCCCGAGGACATCGCCGGCAAGGCCGTGGGCTCGGGCAAGGCGACCGCGCAGCTCGCCCAGCTCGAGGAATATTCCAAGACGCTGCCGCAGCCGGTGACTCCCAAGGAGTACGTGAGCTTCAACGAAGCCTATGCCGACCTCGCGGCCGGGCGGATCGTCGGGGTGGCGAATTCCTTCCCGAACATCGCCTACGTCGCGCAGCAGCGGCCCGACACCTTCGCCCTCGTCGAGCCGCCGTTCGGAGTGAAGACCTACTTCGGCTTCCCGGGCCGCAAGGATGCCGACTATGCGACGCTGATGGACGCGATCGACAACGCGATCCTGAAGATGAAGGGCGACGGCCGGCTCGGGGCGATGCAGAAGAAGTGGTTCGGCGTCACCTTCGACACCCCGGACAAGCTGACCGAGGCCAACTTCTGAGCCGCGGGTGAGCTGGAAGCTCTTCGGGCTGCTGCTCGAGGCGTCGCTGCGCACGATCTGGCTCAGCGTCGTCTCGATCGGCATCTTCGGCTTCGCGATCGCCGTCCTGGTCTGCGCCGGGCTGATGTCGCAGAAGCGGGGGGCGCGGCTGCCGGCGCGGCTCTTCGTGAGCTTCTTCCGCGGGACGCCGCTGCTCGTCCAGCTGCTGCTGATCTACTACCTGCTCCCGAGCCTCGGGCTCGAGGTCCCGAGCGAGGTCGCGGCGATCGCCGGCATGTCGCTCTGCACCGCCGCCTACCAGGCCGAGATCATGCGCGGCGGCTTCGCCTCCGTCCCCGCGGGCCTCATCGAGGCGGCCGACATGTGCGGGCTGTCGCGGGTCGACACCTTCCGGCGCATCAAGCTGCCGATCGCCTTCCGCCTCACGCTCCCCGGCCTCGTCAACGAGTGGATCATGATGCTGAAGTCGTCGTCGCTCGTCTCCGTCGTCGGGGTGATCGAGCTGACCCGCATGGCGCAGGATCTCGCGGCCTCCACCTACCAGCCACTGCCGCTCTATGCGGCCGCGGGGTTCATCTACCTCTGCATCAACCTGGTCGTCGCCTTCTTCGGCCGCGGCCTCGAGGCCCGCCTGAGCTGGGGGCGCATATGAGCTTCGACTTCGCGCTCATCGCCGGCTACATCCCCGCGATCCTGCGCGGCCTCGGCCTCACGCTCCTCATCTGGGTTGTCTGCTGCGGCATCGGCCTCCTCCTCGGCTTCGTCATCGCCGCCGCCCGCCGCTACGGCCCCGCGCCGCTCAACTGGATCCTGTTCGTCCCGGTGGAGGTGATCCGCGGCACGCCCTTCCTGGTGCAGGTGTTCCTGCTCTACTACGGCGGCCCCTTCATCGGCCTCAGCCTCGACAACCTGCCGGCCGGCATCCTCGCGCTCTCGATCTACGCCTCGGCCTATTATTCCGAGCTCTGGCGCTCCGGCTTCGCGGCGATCCCGCCCGGCCACCTCGAGGCGGCCGACTGCGTCGGCCTCTCGCCGGCGCAGAAGATGACGCGGATCATCCTCCCCGAGATGACGATGCTGGTCCTGCCGTCGATAGTGAACATGACGATCCTGATGCTGAAGGAGACCGCCATCCTGTCGATCATCTCCGTCCCCGAGCTGACGCTCTCGGTCAGCGCCATCGGCACCGAGCACTACGCCTTCGTCGAAGGCTTCACCGTGCTGGCGCTGATCTACTGGGGCCTCGTCGAGCTCTGCGGCGCCGCCGGCCGCGCCGCCGAGGCGCGGCTGGCGCGGTACCGTTTCGCATGACCGCCGCCGTCCGCATCCGGGGCCTCGGCAAGGCCTTCGGCGACACCCGCGTCCTCGACGGCGTCGACCTCGAGGTCGCCCGCGGCGAGGTCGCCTGCATCATCGGACCGTCGGGCTCGGGCAAGTCGACGCTGCTCCGCTGCATCGCCTTCCTCGAGGAGCCGACCGACGGGCTGATCGAGATCGACGGCGAGCCGCTGGGCTTCGCCAGCGACGCCTCGGGGCGCCGGGTGCGCCTGCCGGCGGCGCAGATCCGCGGCGTGCGCAGCCACGTCGGCATGGTGTTCCAGCAGTTCAACCTCTGGCCGCACATGACCGCCCTCGGCAACGTCACCGAGGCGCTGCGCTCCGTCCGCCGCCTGCCGAAGCCCGAGGCCGAGGCCCAGGGCATGGCGCAGCTGACGCGCGTCGGCCTCGCCAACCGGGCCGGGCACTACCCGAGCCAGCTCTCCGGCGGCCAGCAGCAGCGCGTGGCGATCGCCCGGGCGCTGGCGCTGCAGCCGCGGCTGCTGCTCTTCGACGAGCCGACGTCGTCGCTCGATCCCGAGCTGACCGGCGAGGTGCTGAACGTGATGCGCGGCCTCGCCGCCGAGGGGATGACCATGATCGTCGTCACCCACGAGATCGGCTTCGCCGCCAACGTCGCCACCCACATCGCCTTCCTCGACCACGGCAAGGTTCTGCTCGACGGCCCGCCGGCGAAGCTCTTCTCGCGCCCGCGCCACCCGCGGCTGGAGCAGTTCCTCGAGACTTACATCGACCGGGGCGCTGCCACGCTGATGTAACGACCGTGAAGTGGCGGAAATGCGCGCACGCCTGTGGCGGGTGGAACCCCATGCCCAGGCCCGTCGTTAGTGCGGGAGTCCGCCGGCCGTCTTTGCCGGCACGGACGTGGCAAGGAGAGCGACATGAGAATCCTCGGATTGCTCGCGGGCTGTGCGCTCGCGCTGGCTGCCTGCGCCGGCCACGACAAGAACCAGCCGTTCACCGTCTCGGACGTCTCGGTCACGGCAGATCTGCCGGCGGTGACGAGCCGCGCCGCCGTCTCCTACTGGGCGCACCTTTCGGATGACCTGAAGACTGCGATCGCCAACGAGTATGTCGGCCGCATCGACCCCAAGGGCAAGAAGATCGTCGTGGATGTCGACGAGATCTCGCTCGCGAGCCCGTTCGCGGCGGGCGCCACCGCCGAGACCGCGCGGCTGTCGGGCCGGGTCGACCTGCTGAACGTCGACACCACCAAGGCCGCCTCCTACGACGTCACCGCCACGGCGTCGGACGTCGCGGCCTACCTGCCGCCGGGCACGAACATCGTGAAGGTCTCGCCGACCAGCGAGGAATACTACCGCGCCGTCGTCCAGGCCTTCGCGTCCGGGACGAAGACGACGCTCGACGCCGCGGCCGGCGGCTCTTGACCCCCGCCCCGTCCCGGCCAAGTGTCCGCGCACCTGGCCGGGACGAGGACGAGATGAACGCGCTGCTGCAAGACTGGAAGACCCCCTTCGCCCTTCCGCCCTTCGCGGCGATCGCGACCGAGGACTTCGCGCCCGCCTTCGACGCGGCGCTGGCCGAGGATCGCGCCAACCTCGACGCGATCGCCGCGAACCCCGAGCCGCCCACCTTCGCCAACACCATCGAGGCGATGGAGCGCGCGGGACGCAGCCTCGACCGGGTCGCAGCCGTCTTCTTCAACCTGGCCGGCGCCGATACCAACGACGCGATCGAGGCCTTGCAGCGGGACCTGAGCCCGCGGCTCTCCGCCCACAGCTCCGAGACGATGATGAATGCCGCGCTGTTCGCGCGGGTGGATTCGCTGTTGAGCCGCCTCGATGAGCTCGGCCTCACGCCCGAGCAGGAGCGCGTCCTCGCCCTCTACCACCGCATGTTCGTGCGCGCCGGCGCCCGTCTCGAAGGCGCCGACCGCGACCGGCTGAAGGCGGTGCTGCAGCGGCTCGCCCTCCTCGGCACCACCTTCGGACAGAACGTGCTGGCCGACGAGAAGGCCTGGACGCTGCCGCTCGCCGAGGCGGATCTGGAGGGGCTCCCCGGCGATCTCGTCGCCGCGATGCGCCAGGCCGCGGCCGAGCGCGGGCAGGACGGCCATGTGGTGACGCTGTCGCGCAGCCTGATCGTCCCCTTCCTGCAGCTCTCGCCGCGGCGCGACCTGCGCGAGAAGGCGTTTCGGGCCTGGATCGCCCGTGGCGAGAACGGCGGCGCGACCGACAACCGGGCGATCGTCGCCGAGATGCTGGCGCTGCGCGAGGAGCGGGCGCGCCTGCTCGGCTATTCGGACTTCGCCTCGTTCAAGCTCGCGACCGAGATGGCGAAGACCCCGGACGCGGTCCGCGACCTCTTGATGGCGGTCTGGGCGCCGGCCCGCGCCAAGGCCGAGGCGGATGCCGGCGCGCTCGCGGCGCTGATGCATGCGGACGGCGTCAACGGCGAGCTGGAGCCCTGGGACTGGCGCTACTACGCCGCGATCCGCAAGGCGCGCGAGCACGACTTCGACGACGCCGCGCTGAAGCCGTACCTGCGGCTCGAGAGCGTCCGCGACGCCGCCTTCGAGGTCGCGGGGAAGCTGTTCGGCCTCTCGTTCCACCCGATCGAGGCCGACCTCTACCATCCCGATGCCCATGCCTGGGAGGTCCGCAGGGGCGACCGCCACATGGGCGTCTTCATCGGCGACTGGTTCAACCGGGCGTCGAAGCGCTCGGGCGCCTGGTGCTCGTCGTTCCGCGGGCAGAACCGGCTCGACGGGGAGGTGCGGCCGATCGCGGTCAACGTCTGCAACTTCGCCAAGGCGCCCGCCGGCGAGCCGGACCTGCTGACCTTCGACGACGCGCATACGCTCTTCCACGAGATGGGGCATGCGCTGCACGTGCTCCTGTCGGACGTCACCTACGAGTTCGTGTCGGGCACCAGCGTGGCGCGCGACTTCGTCGAGCTGCCGAGCCAGCTCTACGAGCACTGGCTGGAGACGCCGGAGGTGCTGGGCGCGCACGCGCGACATGCCGTCAGCGGGCAGCCGATGCCGAAGGAGCTGATGGACCGGCTGATCGCGGCGCGGAACTACGACCAGGGATTCGCGACGGTCGAGTATCTGGCGTCGGCGCTGGTCGACCTCGACTTCCATGCGGGCCCGGCGCCGGCGGACCCGATGGCGGCGCAGGCCGCCACGCTCGCCGCGATCGGCATGCCGACCGCGATCGTGATGCGGCACGCGACACCGCATTTCCAGCACGTCTTCTCGGGGGACGGCTATTCCTCGGGCTATTATTCCTACATGTGGTCGGAGGTGATGGACGCGGATGCCTTCGCGGCCTTCCGGGAAGCCGGGGACGTGTTCGACCCGGCGACCGCGAAACGCCTGGCGGACTGCATCCTGTCGGCCGGCGGCTCGCGCGAGGCGGCCGAGCTCTACACCGCCTTCCGCGGCCGGATGCCCGACGTCGGCGCCCTGCTCGCGCAGCGGGGGCTGACCGCGGCCTGAAGCGGTGGGTGAGGGTGGGTGCGAGCACCCACCCTACGGGCTCGTCCGCGGGTCGGGCCTAGCGGCCGCCTTCGATCTTGCGGAAGCGCTGGGCGATCGCCTGCGGGCCGTAGGGATAGACGCCGGCGTCGGGGGCGCTGGCGCTGTCGAGGGTCTCCATCTCGGACGCGTCGAGCGTGAGGTCGGCGGCCTTGAGGTTCTCGGCGAGCTGGCCGGTGGTGCGGGCGCCGAGGATGACCGAGGTAACGGCCGGGCGGGCGCAGACCCAGGCCAGCGCCACCTCGGCCTGGCTGACGCCACGGGCCGCGGCGACGGCGGCTACGGCGTCGATGACGCGCCAGGTGCGCTCGCTGGCGTTGCGGGCTTCGTAGGCCTCCATGCCCCGCTTGGGGTTCTCGCCGAGGCGGGTCGCGCCGCTCGGCGACACGTCGCGCCGGTACTTGCCGGCGAGCCAGCCGCCGCCGAGGGGCGACCAGGGCAGCAGGCCCATGCCGGCGTCGAGGCAGGCCGGGACGATCTCGTGCTCGATGTCGCGGACGAGGAGGTTGTACTGCGGCTGCAGCGTGACGGGTGGGGCGAAGCCATGGGCCTTGGCGACGTGGACGGCCTTGGTGAGCTGCCAGCCGAGGTAGTTGGAGAAGCCGTAGTAGGCGATCTTGCCGGCACCGGTCGCGTCGTCGAGGAAGCGGAGGGTTTCCTCGATCGGCGTCAGGGCGTCCCAGGCGTGCATCTGGTAGAGGTCGATGCGCTCGATGCCGAGTCGTTTCAGCGAGGCGTCGAGGGCGTCGGCGAGGTGGCGGCGGGAGGTCCCGAGGCCGTTGGGGTCGGGGGCCATCGGGAAGCGGGCTTTCGTCGCGACGACCATGCGGCGGGCCTCGGCCGGGTTGGCGGCGAGCCATCGGCCGACGATCTCCTCGGAGGTGCCGTTCGAGTAGACGTCGGCGGTGTCGATGAAGTTGCCGCCGGCGGCGGCATAGGCGCCGAGGATGGCGTGCGAGGCGGCCTCGTCGGCCTCGGCGCCGAAGGTCATCGTCCCGAGGCAGCAGGCGGCGACGGATGTCCCGCTGTTGCCGAGCTTGCGGTATTGCATGGGTCTTCTCCCCTGGTTCTGTCGTCACGCGACGGTTTCGGGACTTGCCTGGCTCGCATCCCCGATCCGGGTCAGAACTTCTGGAACACGAACCAGGCGCCCACCAGGATCAGCCCGAAGCCGACGAAGTAGTTCCAGCGCAGCGGCTCGTGCAGCCAGAGCACCGAGAAGACGATGAAGATCGTCAGGGTGATGACTTCCTGGATGGTCTTGAGCTGGGCGGCGGAGAAATAGCCGTAGCCGATGCGGTTCGCCGGCACCTGCAGCATGTACTCGCCGAGCGCGATCCCCCAGCTGATCAGGATTGCCGCCAGCATCGGCAGCGACTTGAAGCGCAGGTGGCCGTACCAGGCGAAGGTCATGAAGATGTTCGAGGCGATCAGCAGGCCGATCGTGACGACCGGGATCGGAATCGCGCGCATGGGGCTCCTGCCGGAACGGGTTGCGCCGGGCAGCTAGCGCGGCGGCGCGCGGCAGGCAAGGGACGCGGGCGTTTGTGCTTGATTCCGCGGAAGGGCCGCGGGAATGCTGGCCGCCCCCGCAACTGAAGGGAGTCAGGGAATGCTCCGATCGCTCGTCATGCTGGCAGCCGCGGGCGCGCTGCTGGCGGCCTGCGCCTCGACCACCGCGGCACCTGTGGTGCAGACGGGGGCGGTGCCCGCGGCGCTCCCGGCGGAGAAGCTGCAGAGCTGCGACGACGGCGGGGAAGGCGGGGTGGTGATCCACGGCGTCTGCCTCTGAGGGCTGCCCCGCGAAGGGGCCTTGCCAGCCCGAGGCCGGCTGTCTAGCCTTCGCGGGAAGCCGGAAAAAGCCTGTCGGGGGGATGGATTATGCCGGGGCGGTTGACGCTCGCCGAGCTGGAGCAGGCGGTCGCCGAGGGCGCGATCGACACGGTCGTCGTCGCGCAGGTCGACATGCAGGGCCGGCTGATGGGCAAGCGGTTCCAGGCCGAGTTCTTCCTGGAGAGCGCCCAGTCGGAGACCCACAGCTGCAACTACCTGCTCGCCACCGACTTCGAGATGGAGACGGTGCCCGGGTACAAGTCGACGAGCTGGGCGGCGGGTTACGGCGACTACGTGATGAAGGCCGACCTCGAAACGCTGCGGCGGATCCCGTGGATGGAGGGGACGGCCCTGGTGCTGGCGGACGTCCTCGACCACCACCACCACCAGGACGTGCCGCACTCGCCGCGGGCGGTCCTGAAGCGGCAGATCGCCCGGCTGAAGGAGATGGGGTTCGAGGCGATGATGGCCTCGGAGCTCGAGTTCTTCCTGTTCCGGGAGTCGTACGAGGCGCTGCAGGCGCAGGGCTATCGCGGGCTGACGCCGGTCAGCCCCTACAACGAGGACTACCACATCTTCCAGACCTCGAAGGAGGAGGATGTGATGCGCGCGATCCGCACCGGGCTGAACGCCGCCGGGATCCCGGTCGAGAATTCCAAGGGCGAGGCGAGCGCGGGGCAGGAGGAGATCAACGTCCGCTATGCCGGCGCGCTCGAGTCGGCGGACATCCATGCGATCACCAAGAACGCGGTGAAGGAGATCGCCTGGTCGAAGGGGCGGGCGGTCACGTTCATGGCGAAGTGGGACGGCAAGGCGGCCGGGTCGTCGAGCCACCTGCACCAGTCGTTGTGGACGCTGGACGGCAAGCCCGCCTTCTTCGACCCGGGCGCGCCGCACGGGATGTCGAAGCTGATGCGCTCCTGGATGGCGGGGCTCCTGGCGAACGCGGCGGCGGGGACGTATTTCGTGGCTCCCTTCGTCAACAGCTACAAGCGGTTCGTGGCGGGGACCTTCGCGCCGACGAAGGCGGTCTGGTCGATGGACAACCGGACGGCCGGGTTCCGGGTGGTGGGCGAGGGGACGAAGTCGGTCAGGGTGGAGAACCGGATCGGCGGAGCGGACCTGAACCCCTACCTGGCCTATGCGGCGCAGATCGCGGCGGGGATCGACGGGATCGAGCGCGAGCTGGCGCTCGGCGACGAGTTCCGCGGAGACGCCTACGTCACGGGGAAGCTGCCGGAGATCCCGGTGAACCTGCGCGGGGCGATCGAGGCGCTGGACGGGTCGACGGTCATGCGGGCGGCGCTTGGCGACGAGGTGGTCGAACACTACCTGCACGCGGCGCGCTGGGAGCAGTCGGAATGCGACCGCCGCGTCACCGACTGGGACCTCGCGCGCGGGTTCGAGCGGGCTTAGGGGAAGATCATGTCCGAGATTGTCTGCGTGTCGCCGGTGGACGGCAGCGTCTATGCGACGCGGCCGGCCGAGAGCATCGAGAGCGTGCGGGCGCGGCTCAGGGGTGCGCGCGCGGCGCAGAAGGAATGGGCGCGGCGGCCGCTCGACGAGCGGATCGAGCTGGTCAAGGAGGGCGTCGCACGGCTCGACCGGGTGAACGCGGATCTCGTCACCGAGCTCGCCTGGCAGATGGGACGGCCGGTGCGCTGGGGCGGCGAGATGGGGGGCGTGCGGAACCGTGCGGCCTACATGGCCGAGATCGCGGCGAGCTCGCTGGCGCCGGTGGTGATCGAGGACGGCAAGGAGTTCCGCCGCTACCTGGCGCGGGAGCCGGTGGGGCTCGTCTTCGCGATCGCGCCCTGGAACTATCCGTTCCTGACCGCGATCAACACCATCGCGCCGGCGCTGATCGCCGGGAACGCGCTGGTGCTGAAGCACGCGAGCCAGACGCCGCTCGCGGGCGAGCGGCTGGCGCAGGCCTTCGCGCACTTGCCGGAAGGGCTGTTCGTCAACCTCCTCGTCGACCATGCGACGACGACGGCGCTGATCGGCGAGCGGGCGTTCGACTTCGTCAACTTCACCGGCAGCGTTCGCGGCGGGCAGGAGATCGAGCGGGCGGCGGCGGGGACCTTCGTCGGTCTCGGGCTCGAGCTCGGGGGGAAGGATCCCGGGTACGTGCGGGCGGATGCGAACCTCGACGCGGCGGTCGACACGCTGATGGACGGGGCGATGTACAATTCCGGTCAGTGCTGCTGCGGGATCGAGCGGATCTACGTCGACCGCAAGCTCTACGATCCGTTCGTGGAGAAGGCGGTCGACTGGGTGTCGAAGCTGAAGCTCGGCAACCCGACCGAGGAGGCGACGACGCTCGGGCCGATGGCGTCGAAGCGGTTCGCCGACGCGGTGCGCGGGCAGGTGGCCGAGGCGGTGGCGGCGGGGGCGACGCCCTTGGTCGACGCGAAGCTGTTCCCGGCGGACACCGGGGACACGGCCTACCTGGCGCCGCAGGTGCTGACGGGCGTCGACCACTCGATGCGGGTGATGACCGAGGAGAGCTTCGGGCCGGTGGTCGGGATCATGCCGGTCGAGGGCGACGAGGAGGCGATCCGGCTGATGAACGACTCGCGCTACGGACTGACGGCGTCGGTCTGGACGGGCGACATCGACAAGGCCGAGGAGCTCGGGCGGCGGATCGAGACCGGGACGGTGTTCATGAACCGCTGCGACTACCTCGACCCGGCGCTGACCTGGACCGGGGTCAAGGAGACCGGACGCGGGGCGGCGCTGTCGCACCTCGGGTACCTGAGCGTGACGCGGCCGAAGTCCTATCACCTGCGGAGGCTCTGATGACCCTGCGGGCGAACTGGAACTACCCGACGGCGATCCGCTTCGGGGCCGGGCGGATCGCGGAGCTGGGCGACGCCTGCAAGGCGGCGGGGATCGCCCGGCCGCTGTTCGTGACCGACCCCGGGGTCGCGCCGCTGCCGATCGCGGCGCGGGCGCTCGACGCGCTGAAGGAGGCGGGGCTCGCGGCGGCGGTGTTTCATGACGTGCGGCCGAACCCGACCGAGGCGAACGTCGAGGCCGGGATCGCGGTGATGCGCGCGGGCGGGCACGACGGGGTCGTGGCGTTCGGTGGCGGGTCGGCGCTCGACTGCGGCAAGGTCGTCGCCTTCATGATGGGCCAGACCCGGCCGATGTGGGACTTCGAGGACGTCGGCGACTGGTGGACGCGGGCGGACCCGACCGGGATCGCGCCGGTCGTGGCGGTGCCGACGACGGCCGGGACCGGGTCGGAGGTCGGGCGGGCCGGCGTCATCACCAACCTCGCGACGCATACCAAGAAGGTGATCTTCCACCCGAAGATGTTGCCGGCGCAGGTGATCTGCGACGCCGAGCTGACGGTCGGGCTCCCGCCGGCGCTGACGGCGGGGACCGGGATGGACGCCTTCGCGCATTGCCTCGAGGCCTATTGCGCGCCGTCCTACCATCCGATGGCGGAAGGGATCGCGGTCGAGGGATTGCGGCTCTGCAAGGAGTACCTGCCGGTCGCCTATCGCGACGGGCACGACCTCGAGGCGCGGGCGAACATGCTGAGCGCGGCGGCGATGGGGGCGACGGCGTTCCAGAAGGGGCTCGGGGCGATCCATGCGCTGTCGCATCCGGTGGGCGCGCTCTACGGAACGCACCACGGGCTGACGAACGCGGTCTTCATGCCCTATGTCCTCGACTTCAACCGCGACTGGATCGAGGCGAAGGTGGAGCGGCTGTCCGGCTGGCTCGGGATCGAGGGCGGGTTCGCGGGTTTCCTCGACTTCGTGCTGCGGCTGCGCCGCGACCTCGGGATCCCGCATACGCTGGGGCGGATCGGCGTCGACGACGCCCGCTTCGCCGAGATGGCGGCGATGGCGATCGAGGATCCGACGGCCGGCGGCAACCCGCGGGCGCTGGCCGAGGCGGACGCGCGCGACCTCTACGAACGGGCGAGCGAGGGGCGGCTGGGGTAGTCCTGCGGCGGCAGGGCGGCGGCGGCCGGCGCGCGCCGCGGTTCGCGGCGATCTCGTGCGCGCGGTGCGCGCATCGTTGCTTTGCTCGTTTTCCGGCCGTTGCCGGAAAACCGACTGCTCTCCAGGTTTCAAGGCCGTATGAAAGCCGGGAAGAGAGGCGCCGGGCCGGCGGGTGGCGTTTGACAGCGTGGTGCGGGTAACCCTAAATCGCGCAGGCCTTGCGCAACAATGTGTCGGGCGGCGAGGGGAGCCAGGTCCATGAAAATCGGTGTCCCGAAGGAGACCTTCGACGGCGAGAAACGGGTGGCGATGACGCCGCAGTCGGTCGCGGCGCTGAAGAGGCTCGGGTACGAATGCCTGATCGAGGCGGGGGCCGGCGCGGGGGCGCGGTTCGCCGACGCGGCCTATGCCGAGGCGGGCGCGACGGTGGTGCCGTCGGCGGCCGAGCTCTGGCGGCAGGCGGACGTGGTCGCCAAGGTGCGGCCGCCGACCATGGACGAGGTCGGGCTCGCGCACGCGGGCGAGATCGTCATCAGCTTCGTCTATCCCGGGCAGAGCCCCGAGCTGCTCGAGGCGATGAAGGCGCAGGGGCTGACGGCGCTCGCCATGGACATGGTGCCGCGGATCAGCCGGGCGCAGAAGATGGACGCGCTTTCCTCGATGGCGAACATCGCCGGGTATCGGGCGGTGATCGAGGCCGGCAACAACTTCGGGCGGTTCTTCACGGGGCAGGTGACGGCGGCCGGCAAGGTGCCGCCGGCGAAGGTGCTGGTCGTCGGCGCGGGCGTCGCGGGGCTCGCCGCGATCGGGACGGCGGTGTCGCTCGGGGCGATCGTCTATGCCTTCGACGTGCGGCCGGAGGTCGCCGAGCAGATCGAGTCGATGGGGGCCGAGTTCGTCTTCCTCGAGTTCTCCGAGCAGCAGCAGGACGGTGCCGCGACCGGCGGATATGCCGCGCCCTCGTCCCCGGAGTTCCGCGAGGCCCAGCTCGCGAAGTTCCGCGAGCTCGCGCCCGAGATGGACATCGTCATCACCACGGCGCTGATCCCCGGGCGGCCGGCGCCGAAGCTCTGGACCGAGGACATGGTCGCGCTGATGAAGCCCGGCTCGGTGATCGTCGACCTCGCGGCCGAGCGGGGCGGGAACTGCGACCTGACGGTGCCCGACCAGTCGATCGAGACGCCGAACGGGGTCCGGATCATCGGGTACACCGACTTCCCGTCGCGCATGGCGACGCAGGCGTCGACGCTTTATGCCAACAACATCCGACACATGATGGACGACCTGACGCCGGCCAAGGACGGCGTGCCGGTCGTCAACATGGAGGACGACGTGATCCGTGGCGCCACGGTCACGCACCAGGGCGCCATAACCTTCCCGCCGCCCCCGCCTAAGATCGCCGCGATCGCGGCGGCGAAGCCGAAGCCGAAGGCGGTGGAGGAGACGGCGGAGCAGAAAGCGGCGCGCGAGCTCGCCGAGTTCCGCAAGACCTCGAACCGGACGACGGTGCTGCTGGTGGTCGGGACGGTGCTGACGCTGCTGGTCGGCACGGTGGCGCCGGTCAGCTTCATGCAGCATTTCATCGTCTTCGCGCTGTCGTGCTTCGTCGGCTTCTACGTGATCTGGAACGTGAGCCACGCGCTGCACACGCCGCTGATGGCGATCACCAACGGCATCTCGTCGATCATCATCCTCGGCGCCTTGCTGCAGATGGGGTCGGGGAGCGTGTTCGTGATCCTGCTCGCGGCGCTCGCGACGCTGATGGCGTCGGTGAATATCTTCGGCGGCTTCCTGGTCACGCGCCGGATGCTCGCCATGTTCCAGAAGAGCTGAGGGGGGAACCATGAGCCTCGGACTGGTTTCCGCCTTCTACCTGGCGGCTGCGATCCTCTTCATCCTCGCGCTCGGCGGGCTCTCCAACCAGGAGAAGGCCAAGCGCGCGATCTGGTACGGCATCGTCGGCATGGCGCTCGCCGTCATCGCCACGATCTTCGGCGGCTCCGGCCACTACTGGCTGCTGGCGCCGATGGTGGTCATCGGCGGCGCGGTCGGGGCGTTCGTCGCCTCGCGGGTGCAGATGACGCAGATGCCGGAGCTCGTCGCCGGCTTCCACAGCCTCGTCGGGCTCGCGGCGGTCTTCATCGGGCTGAACGCCGACGTCGAGGCGCACCGGGCGGCCGAGGCGATCGCGGCCGGCACCGTCGACCAGCTGCACGGCTTCGCGCTGACGCTGGCGCACAAGACGTCGGCGGAGCTGTCGATCATGCGGGTCGAGGTCTTCCTCGGCATCCTGATCGGCGCCATCACCTTCACCGGGTCGATCGTCGCCTACCTCAAGCTGTCGGGGAAGGTCGGCTCGAAGCCGCTGACGCTCCCCAACCGGCATGCGATCAACATCGGCGCGGGGCTCGTCTGCCTGCTGCTCGGCATCTTCTACTTCATGGGCGCCGGCATCTGGACGATGGTGCTGGTGGCGCTGATCGCGGGGTTCATCGGCTGGCACCTGATCATGGCGATCGGCGGCGCCGACATGCCGGTGGTCATCTCGATGCTGAACAGCTACTCCGGCTGGGCGGCGGCGGCGATCGGCTTCACGCTGTCGAACGACCTCCTGATCGTCACCGGCGCGCTGGTGGGCTCGTCGGGCGCGATCCTCAGCTACATCATGTGCAAGGCGATGAACCGGAACTTCGTCTCGGTCATTCTCGGCGGCTTCGGCGGCGCCAGCGGGCCGGCGATGGAGATCGAGGGCGAGATGGTGGCGATCGACGTCGACGGGGTCGCGGCGATGCTCGACGATGCCGATTCCGTCATCATCGTGCCCGGTTACGGGATGGCGGTGGCGCAGGCGCAGCAGTCGGTCGCCGAGCTCGTGCGGCGGCTTCGGGCGAAGAAGAAGGAGGTGCGCTTCGGCATCCACCCGGTCGCCGGGCGGCTGCCGGGGCACATGAACGTGCTCCTCGCCGAGGCGAAGGTCCCCTACGACATCGTGCTCGAGATGGACGAGATCAACGACGACTTCCCGAATACCGACGTCGCCATCGTCATCGGCTCCAACGACATCGTCAATCCGGCGGCGCAGGAGGATCCGAACTCGCCGATCGCGGGCATGCCCGTCCTCGAGGTCTGGAAGGCCAAGCACGTGCTGGTGCTGAAGCGCGGCCAGGGGACCGGCTACTCGGGGATCGAGAACCCGCTGTTCTACAAGGACAACACGCGGATGTTCTACGGCGACGCCAAGAAGTCGCTCGACGAGCTGCTGACCAAGCTGCACTGACCGCGTGCGCGACCTGACGGACGCCGCGCCCGGCTCGCTGCTCCAGCCGGTCGCGGCCGGCGTGCTGGCGGCGCTGGTCGGGTTCGCCAGCGCGTTCGCGATCGTGCTGCAGGGGCTCGCGGGCGTCGGCGCGAGCCCGGCGCAGGCGGCGTCGGGCCTGCTGGTGCTCTGCCTCGGGCAGGGGGTCGTCGCGATCCTCCTCGGGGTCTGGACGCGGCAGCCGATCAGCATCGCCTGGTCGACGCCCGGGGCGGCGATGCTGATCGGGGTGGGCGTGCCCGGCGGCGGGTTCGGGGTGGCGGTGACGGCGTTCCTGATCGCGGGCGCGCTGGTCGTCGTCGCCGGCCTGTGGCGGCCGCTCGGGCGGGCGGTGGCGGCGATCCCGATGTCGGTGGCGAGCGGGATGCTGGCGGGCGTCTTGATGACGCTCTGTCTCGCGCCCATCCAGGCGGTGGCGCGGCTGCCGGGGCTGGCGCTGCCGATCGTCGTGGCCTGGGCGCTCGGCTGGTGCTTCGCGCGGCGCTATGCGGTGGTGATCGCCCTCGCCGTGACGGTGACGATCGTGGCGGCGACCACGGCGATGCCGCCGGATGCGCTGGCGCTCCTCACCCCGCGGCTGGTGCCGGTGGCACCGGTCATGGATCTCGTGCCGGCGCTCGGGATCGCGATCCCGCTCTTCATTGTGACGATGGCGTCGCAGAACGTGCCGGGGATCGCGGTGCTCCGGACCAATGGCTATGCCCCGCCGGTCGGGGCGGCGTTCGTGGCGACCGGGCTCGCGAGCGTCGTCGCCGGCCTCTTCGGCGGTCATGCGCTGAACCTCTCGGCCATCACCGCGGCGCTCTGTGCCGGGCCGGAGGCGGGGCCGGACCGCTCGCGGCGCTGGGTCGCGAGCGTGACGGCGGGGGTGGCGTACCTGGTGCTCGGGCCGTTCGCGGGGTTCGCGACCGCGTTCATCGCCGCCTCGCCGCCGCTGCTGATTCAGGCGGTGGCGGGGCTGGCGCTCTTGTCGAGCCTCGCGGCGGCGATGACGGTGGCGCTTGCGCGCGAGGAGGAGCGGCTGGCGGCGATCGTGACCTTCGTCACCGCCGCCTCCGGCGTCAGCATCCTCGGCATCGGCGCCGCGTTCTGGGGGCTGGTCGCCGGCGGGGCGCTGCTCCTCGCGGAGCGGGGCGCGCGCCGGTGGCCGGGGTGAGCTCAGCGGCGCGGCAGGAAGAGGCCGTTCAGTCGCAGGTGCTCCCAGGGGTCGACGGCCGCACGGGCGACCGCGGGGTCGATCCCCATGTCCTCGAGCAGCCGGGGCCCCAGGTGGGCGGCCTGGCGGATCGCGGTCAACTGGGCGCGGCGCCGGCGATGCGCGGCCCACGCGCCGTGCAGGTCGGGGAAGGCGAAGCGGGGCACCGGGCGCAGGCCCTCGGCATGGATTGTCATGGTCATGACGATCTCCATCTTGGAATTTCGATATATGGACCGGTTCAAGATTGTCCTGAACCGGTTCAATACATATCCCGTCTGCGGTGGGCGTCAAGGAGAATTTGAACCGGTTCAGAAGGCGTGCTAGCGCAAGCGGATGGCCGGTGGCGGAGGAGCGATTGGGCCGAATCGGGGGCAAGGGCGCGAAGCTGAGCGATGTGGCGGAGCGTGCGGGGGTGTCGAAGGCGACGGCCTCGAACGTCTTCAACCGGCCCGAGCTGGTGCGGGCCGAGGTGCGCGAGCGGGTGCTGAAGGAGGCCGAGGCGATCGGCTACAGCGGCCCCGACCCGCTGGGGCGGCTGCTCAGCGCCGGCAAGGTGAACGCGATCGGCGTCGCGACGGTCGAGCCGCTCGGCTACTTCTTCGAGGATCCCTTTGCGCGCTCGGTGATGGCCGGCGTGACCGAGGCGTGCGACGCCAACGGCATCGGGATCTCGCTGATCTCCGCCGGTAGCGAGCGGGCGCTGGCCTGGAGCATCCGGAGCGCGGTCGTCGACGGGCTGATCCTGCTCTGCATCGAGGACGCCGACCAGCTGGTCGCCGCGGCGCGCGAGCGCCGGCTGCCGTTCGTGACCATGTCCTTCGGCGACACCGACGAGGCCGTCTCGGTGGTCGGGGTCGACGACCTGGCCGGCGCGCGGCTGGCGGCGGAGCATCTGACCGGGCTCGGGCATCGGCGGTTCGCGGTGCTCACGATGGAGCTCGACGGTTCGGGCAACGCGGGGCCGGTGACCTTCGCGCGGGTGCGGGCCGCCGACTACGCCACCTCGCGGATCCGGGTCGAAGGGTATTTCCAGGCCCTCGACGCCGCGGGGATCGAGACGGGCCGGGTACCGATCTTCGAGACGACCGGAGACCCGGGGACCGTGGATGCGGCGCTCGCGGCGCTTTTCGATGGAGACGCGCCGCCGACGGCGCTGCTCGCCGAATCCGACAACATCGCGATGCGGGCGCTCGCGTGGCTCAAGGCCCGCGGCATCGCGGTCCCCGGCCGCGTCTCGGTCATGGGCTTCGACGGCGTGCCCGAGGGGGCCGCCACGGAGCCGCCGCTGACCACGGTCCGGCAGCCGGCGGCGGCGATGGGGCGGCGGGCGGTCGAGCTGATCATCGAGCGCGGCGAGCGGGTCTCTCGCGAAGTGATGGGCGTCGACCTGCTCGTGCGCGGCTCGACGGCGCCGCCCGGCGCGGACCAGGCGCGGGTCGGCGACCGAGAGCCTTAGCCGGCCGGTCTGCGCCGTCGGTGGTCAGCCGGTCACCTCGACGATCTCGGCGCCTTCCACGCCGCTGACGCGGGCAAGCTGGCGGAGGCGGGTCTGGACCGCTTCGCTGTCGGGCACGCGGGCGGCGCTCCTGACCTCGAGCCGCACGCCGGTCGCGCCGATGACCACGCGGGCCTGGTCGAGGATCTCCGGCACGCTCGCCGAGAAGCGGTGGCCGAGCAGCAGGACGCGGCCGAGGATTTCGGCGCGGCGGAGCTGGCTCGGGCTCAGCAGCTCCTTCGTCACCGTGCGGACGGCGTCGTCGACGTTGCCGCCATAGCGGGCGAGGATCGCGACGGCGATGAAGGCGCGCTCGCCGTGGGTGAGGCCGACGAAGGGAAACTGCAGCAGCCGGCGGAAGCTCTCCTGCGCCCGCACCTTCTCGTGGTCGCGCCACGACAGGTCGGTGAGCGCGCAGACCGACAGGCGCAGCCGGCGGTCGTGCTGGGTCTCGCCCGGGAAGAGCTCGTCGGTCCAGCGCGCCAGGGCGGCGCTGAACTCGGGGACGCGGGCGGCGGGAAGGCCGATGGCCATCGCCCCTTCGAGCAGCGGGTCGCGGTACTGCTCCTCGGCGTCGAGCTGGGCGTAGAGCCAGCCCTCGCGCAGCCCGAGGAGCGAGAAGACCACGCGCTCGGGCTTCAGCTTCTTCAGCACCCGGTGCAGGACGGCGGCGGCCGCCGGCAGCGTGCCGACCCGGCGCGCCGGCACGTCGGGGAGGGCGGCGATCTCCTCGGGCGACATCCGCGAGATGCGCTTGGCGAGCGCCTGGATCTCGCCGGCCGCGACCTCGTGGCCGTGGACGACGCTGATCGGGGCTCCGGTCAGCCCCAGGTGCACGCGCGCGAGCGCCCGCCACCCGCCGCCGATCGCGTAGAAGACCGGGTCGGTCAGCAGCGGCGGCAGCGAGGCGTCGAGGATCTCGTCGATCCGCCGCTTGGCGGCGTCGATCCCGTCGCCGAGCATCGACATGACCGGCAGCGCCCCGATCGGCATCGAGACCTTGCGCTCGCCGACCCGGTCGCCGAGGATCTCGGCGACCTCGAGGCTGCCGCCGCCCATGTCGCCGGCCAGGCCCTTGGGCTGGAAGAACCCCGAGATGACCCCGAGCGCCGCGTAGGTCGCCTCCTCGTGCCCGGCCAGCAGCCGCACCTCGAGTCCGGCCGCCTCGCGGATGCGCTGCACGAGCTCGGGACCGTTCGAGGCCCGGCGGGTCGCCTCGGTGGCCAGGACGTGCACGGTCTCGACCCGCATCGCCTGCGCGATCGCCGCGAAGCGGGCGATGGCGTTGACCGCGTGGTCCATGGCGTCGGGCGCCAGCCTTCCGGTTTCCGCCAGCCCGGCGCCGAGGGCGCAGAACGATTTCTCGTTGAACCGGCAGTAGGGCGCCCGGCTCAGGTCGTCATAGACCACGAGCCGGATCGAGTTCGACCCGATGTCGATGACCGCGAAATGGTCCTGCCGGCGCGACAGCACCCGCTCGGTGTCGATCTCGATGATCCGCGCATCGGTCGCCCGCTCGCGCGCCGTCGCCGCCTTCGCCATGGGCCGCCCCCTCCCTGAACGCACTCGGGCGGATGGTGGACTGCAATCCCGGGCCGGTCCAGCCTCGTCGCTCGCGGCCGGTCATTTTCGCCCGGGCGCGCGGGCGCCGACAGCTACCTCCGCTCCGACGGCCGCCTGCTCTGCGTCCTCGGCGTCAGGGGCCTCGCCGTGGTCGAGACCCCCGATGCCTCGTCGCGACGTCGCGGGCATGCACCCGGCCCCTGCTGACGACGCCGGCGCCGTCGCGGGGCCCCTGTTCCCAGACGGCCTTCCAGTCGCCGATGTCGGACCAGCGGAAGCCGGCCGCGACGACGGCGCCGCGGTCGGTCTTCTCCGTCACCGCGCGGTCGAAGCTGATTCTCGGCGCGTCGAGGAAGGCGTTGCCGAGCCGCAGGGCGCCGGCGTCGGGCCGGCCCTCGTCGATCGCACGCTCGACGGCTTCGAGCGCCTCGGGAGCGTGGCGGGCGATCTCGCCGAGGACGACGATCTGCCCGGCGGCGGCGATGCAGGCCGCGGCGGCGGCGGAGCGGGCGAAGGCGTCCCGGTCGGGGACCAGGTGGTCGGAGGGGACGACGGGGACGGTCGCGAGCGGGTCGCGGCGCGCGGCGAGGGCGACGGCGGCGAGCGTGTCGCGGCCTTCCGGCTCGAGGGCGAGCTCGATCCCGACGCCGACCTCGCCGGCCTGCTCGGCGACGAGGTAGCGCGAGGCGGCGGCGCCGATCAGGATCGGGGCGGCGAAGAGCTCGGCCGCGAGCCGCTCGCGGGTGCGCTGGAACGGCGAGGCGCCGCCGTGGATCGCGACGTGCTGCCTGGAATGGTCGCGGCGGGACAGGGGCCAGGGCCGCGTGCCCGCGCCGCCGCAGAGGACGACCGGGATCGGGCGGACCCGCGGCGATCGGGGTGAGGGAGGTCATCGGTGCCATCCTGCCGGTCCAGGCCTCCCTTCTCCGCCGGCGATGCTGAACGGAAGCTTGCCACGAAGCGTCGCAAACCGGCTGGCTTCGTTGCCCGCAGCCTGCGATATCGGCCGCGACGAGGGAGGCGAAGATGGCAGAGCATGTGCTGACGCTCCGGTGCGACAACCGCCCGGGGATCGTGGCGGCGGTGGCGACGCGGCTGGCGGCGAACGGCGGCGACATCACCGAGGCGGCGCAGTTCGACGACGTGGTGACGGGCAAGTTCTTCATGCGGGTGGCGTTCCGGATGGAGGCGCCGGTCGAGGCCTTCCGCGAGGGCTTCGCCGCCGAGGTCGCCCGCTTCGGGCTCGACTGGACGCTGCGGCCGGCGGGCGCCGCGCGGCGGGTGCTGATCCTCGTCTCGATGTTCGACCACTGCTTGGTCGACCTGCTCTACCGGATGCGGATCGGCGAGCTGCCGATGACGGTCACCGGGATCGTCTCGAACCACCCGCGGACGACGCTCGCGCACAGCGAGCACGCGCGGATCCCCTACCACCACTTCCCGGTCACCCGCGACAGCAAGGCGGAGCAGGAGGAGCGGATCAAGCGGGTGATCGAGGAGACCGGCAGCGAGCTCGTTGTGCTCGCGCGCTACATGCAGGTCCTGTCGGACGACTTCTCGGCCTGGCTGTCGGGGCGGTGCATCAATATCCACCACAGCTTCCTGCCGGGGTTCAAGGGCGCCAAGCCCTACCACCAGGCGCACGAGCGCGGGGTCAAGATGATCGGGGCGACGGCGCACTACGTCACGGGCGACCTCGACGAGGGGCCGATCATCAGCCAGGACGTCGAGCAGGTCAGCCACGCCGACACCCCCGACGACCTGGTGCGCAAGGGCCGCGACATCGAGCGGCGGGTGCTCGCGCGGGCGGTCAAGTGGCACCTGGAGGACCGGGTGCTGCTGAACGGCCACAAGACGGTGGTCTTCGCGCAGTAGCCGGCGGGAGGGGGGGCCGGCGCAGGTTTGTCCGGGGCTTGTCCGAGCTCGGGCAAGTGGTTGAGGCATTGGTTTCGCTGGATAGTCGTCCCGGACGTTAACCCGGACTTCACGATTGTCCGGGGGGTGGGGTCGTGTCCCGGGACCTGGTCTAGCCGTCGCGACGGTCATCCCCGTCCTTCCCGGCCATGGAGAG
>JAXMDF010000026.1:0-27970 GCA_046348975.1 Amaricoccus sp.
GGTCGTCGTGCCCTTCGAGCATATCGACGCCACGGAGGGCGCCAAGCGCGCTGTCACCGAGTATGCGACGGTCGACGCCGCGGCGACCCGCGCGGCCTGGGTGGCGCTGAGCCCGGTCACCGGGCGCACGCACCAGCTCCGCGCTCATATGGCCGCGATCGGCCACCCGGTCGTCGGCGACGGCAAGTACGGCGGCAGCGGCCAGGAGAACCTGGGCGACGGCTGGGGGGCGCAGCTCGGCGGCTCGGTCAGCCGCAAGCTGCACCTGCACGCGCGGTCGCTCGCCTTCGTCCACCCCGTCACCGGCAACCGGGTCGACATCACGGCGCCGCTCCCCGAGCACATGGCGCGCACCTGGGCGCTCTTCGGGTGGCGGCCGGAGGATGCGCCCGCCGACCCGTTCGAGGAACGCCGATGACGCCGGCGGCCTGGGCGCTGGCGCTGCCGGTCCGCGGCTACCGGCTGCTCTTGTCGCCATGGGTCGGACACGCCTGCCGCTTCCAGCCGACCTGCTCCGCCTATGCGCTGGAGGCGCTGGAGGCGCACGGCGCCGTGGGTGGCGGGTGGCTGGCGCTCCGTCGCATCCTGCGCTGCCATCCCTGGGGCGGGTCGGGGGTCGACAACGTGCCCGAGCGGCGGGACGGGCGATGAGGAGAGCGCCCGGCGTGCCCCGCCCACCCGCCCGCACCCCGGGCGCTCTCCTCATCGCCGGCGGCGTGGGCGACGGTCTATGACCGGGAACGCGATCGGGGCGGAGATCCGGGCGCGCGAGGCGGACCTCGTCGCGCTGACCCAAGCGCTGGTGCGGATCCCGACGGTGAACCCGCCCGGCGAGAACTACCGCGAGATCTGCGAGCTGATCACCGCCCGGTTGGTGCCGCGGGGCTTCGCTTGCGCCTTCGTCCGGGCCGAGGGCGCGCCCGGGGACAGCGAGCGCTTCCCGCGCTGGAACCTCGTCGCGCGGCGCGAGGGCGCGCGGTCCGGGCCCTGCATCCACTTCAACGGTCACATCGACGTCGTCGAGGTCGGCCGCGACTGGACCCGCGACCCCTTCGGCGCCGAACTCGACGGGGGGCGGATCTACGGCCGCGGGACCTGCGACATGAAGGGCGGCCTCGCCGCGGCGATCGTCGCCGTCGAGGCGTTCCTCGCCGTGCATCCGGCGCATCCCGGCGCGATCGAGATCTCGGCCACCGCCGACGAGGAGACCGGCGGCTACGGCGGAGTCGCGCACCTGGCGCGGAGGGGGGCCTTCGACAGGGTCGACGCCGTCATCATCCCCGAGCCGCTGAACAAGGAGCGGATCTGCCTCGGGCACCGCGGGGTCTGGTGGGCCGAGCTCGAGACCTTCGGGCGGATCGCGCACGGCTCGATGCCCTTCCTGGGCGACTGCGCCGTCCGGCACATGGGGGCGGTGATCGCCGAGATGGAGGCGACGCTCTGGCCGGCGCTGGCGGCACGGCGGACGGCGATGCCGGTGGTGCCGCCGGCGGCGCGCGCCTCGACCCTCAACGTCAACTCGCTGCATGGCGGGCAGGCGGAGCCCGAGCCGGGCTTCGACGGCTGGCCCTCGCCGGTCGTCCCGGACCGCTGCCGGATGGTCATCGACCGCCGCTTCCTCGCCGAGGAGGCCATCGCCGACGTCAAGGCCGAGTTCCGCGCCACGGTCGAGCGGGCCCGGGCCGGTCGCGGCTTCCGCTACGAGCTCCGCGACATGCACGAGGTGCTGCCGACGCTGACCGACCGCGACGCGCCGGTGGCGGCGGCGCTGGCGCGCGGGGTCGCGGCGGTGCTCGGGCGCGAGCCCGACTACGTGGTCTCGCCCGGCACCTACGACCAGAAGCACGTGGACCGGATCGGCCGGCTGCGGAATTGCGTCGCCTACGGGCCGGGAATACTGGATCTGGCGCACCAACCCGACGAATATGTCGGCGTCGAGGACATGCTCGACGCAGCGACGGTCATGGGGCTCGCGCTGGCCGACATGCTCGGCGTCGCGGCAGGGTAGGGCGGCCCCGCGGGGTCCGGGCGGTGGAGGCGGGCGATGAGACTTCCCGGCATGGCGGCCCTCGCGGCCGCGCTGGCGTTCCTCGCGGGCGCGGCGGCGGCGGCGCCGCGGACCGACATCGTGGTCGGGATGCAGCTCGAGCCGCCGCACCTCGACCCGACGGCGGGGGCGGCCGCGGCGATCGACGAGGTCGTCTACGCCAACGTCTTCGAGGGGCTGACCCGCTTCGCGCCGGACGGAACGATCGTGCCGGCCCTGGCCGAGAGCTGGGACATCGCGCCCGACGGGCTGTCGTGGGTCTTCCATCTGCGGCATGGGGTGAAGTTCCACGACGGGACGCCGATGACCGCCGAGGACGTGGTCTTCTCCTTCGACCGCGCGATGGCGAAGGACTCGGTGAATGCCCAGAAGCAGCTCTTCCAGGGCATCAACGAGGTGACCGCGATCGACGACGCCACCGTCGAGATCGGCCTCGACGCACCGAAGGGCTCGCTGCCGTTCAATCTCGCCTGGGGGGACGCGGTCATCGTCTCACCGGCGACGGCGGACCAGAACAAGACGCATCCGGTGGGGACCGGGCCGTTCAAGTTCTCCAGCTGGGTGCAGGGGGACCACGTCGAGCTGGTGAAGAACCCGGACTACTGGGGGACGCCGGCCAGGCTCGACAAGGTGACCTTCAAGTTCATCTCCGACCCGACGGCGGCTTTCGCTGCGATGATGGCCGGCGACATCGACGCCTTCCCGAACTTCCCTGCGCCGGAGAACCTGGCGCAGTTCGCCGCCGATCCGCGGTTCCAGGTGCTGGTCGGCGCGACCGAGGGCGAGACGATCCTCGCGATGAACAATGCGCGCAAGCCGTTCGACGACGTCCGCGTGCGAGAGGCGGTGGCGCATGCGATCGACCGGAAGGCGGTGATCGACGGGGCGATGTTCGGCTACGGCACGCCGATCGGGACGCATTTCTCGCCGGCGAACCCGGCCTACGAGGATCTGACGGGGCTCTCGGCCTACGACCCGGAGCGGTCGAAGGCGTTGCTGGCCGAGGCCGGGCTCAAGGACGGGTTCAAGACCACGCTGGCGCTGCCGCCGCCTTCGTATGCGCGGCGGGGCGGCGAGATCGTGGCGGCCGAGCTCCGGGCGGTCGGGATCGACGCGCAGATCGTCAACATGGAGTGGGCGCAGTGGCTGGAGAAGGTCTTCACCAGCCACGACTTCGACCTGACGATCGTCAGCCACACCGAGCCGATGGACATCGGGATCTACGCGCGCAAGGATTATTACTTCGGCTATGACGACCCCGTCATGCGGGCGCTGATGGCCGGGGTCGAGGCGACGGGCGATCCGGCCGAGCAGGCGGAGATCCTGCGGGCGGCGCAGGAGCGGATCGCGCAGCGCTACGTCAACGCCTACCTCTTCCAGCTGGCGAAGACAGGGGTGGCCGATGCGCGGATCCGGGGGCTCTGGGTCAACTCCCCGACGCAGGCGACGGACATGACCGGGGTGTACTGGGCCGAGTGACGCCGCTTCCGCACGCGTGCAGATCGTGATATTATCGTTGGACGCGATCAGGCGGCATATTCAGTCGTCCTTCTGAACAGGTAATCGCAAGCTGATTTAGCCCTTGCTTCCGGGAGTAGCGGCCGTGTCTGCCTATATAAACATTGCCGTGTCGTTGATCCTCGTTTATCTGATCGTATCGCTCGTCGTCACTGCCTGTAACGAGATCGTCTCGACGGTTCTCAAGACCCGGCCGCGGATGCTGGTGCAGACGATCGTCGAGATCATCGGCAACGACGACCTGCTGCAGCGGTTCTACCGCAACGGAATCATCACCGCCGCGCGAGGCTCGTCGACCGCGGGAAAGGAGGCCTGGAAGCCGGCCGGGCTGCGCGAGCGGCTCTTCGGCCACTGGATGGAGCCGCGCTCTCCCTACGAGCGCGGACATCCGTCGTACATCGAGGGCAAAAACTTCGCCAAGGCGCTCGGGATGGCGGTCATGGGGTGGAACCTTGACCGAGCGAAGGCGGCATGCGGTGCCGATGCTGCCGTCGCGGCAGCCAAGGCTGCTGCCGGGGGTGCCGACGCCGACAAGGCCGCCGACGCGGCGATCGCGGCGGCTGCGGTGGTGAGGGCGTTCGACCCAACGCAAGAGGCAGCCTGCGACGACATCGTCAAGGCGGCCGGGCAGGCCAAGGCGCAGAAGGATCTCGTCGAGGCGCGAAAGCAGGCGACCGCGGCGGCCGCCCTCACCATAGCTGCCGCGAACATCGCCGATGCGGCGATCGCGACTGCCGGGACGGTGAAGGCGATGGTGGCGGACGACCCGGCGCAAGCGAAGGCGTGCGACCGGATCATTGCGGATGCCGGAACGGCGAAGGAAGACGACGTCCTCGCCGATGCCAAGGCGCAGGCCAAGGCTGCGTCCGATCTCGCCGGCGCTGTCGCGGGCGGAGTCCCGACCCTGGACGGCATCGCCAAGGCGGTGGGAGACCTGCCCGACGGCGCCCTGAAGGACGTGCTGCGGTCCGCGCTGACCGGGGTCAAGGACGACCTCGGCGCGTTCGAGAAGGCCGTGTCCGCCTGGTACGACACGACGCAGGACCGGCTCTCGGGGGCCTATGCGCGCTACCAGAAGTATCTGGCGCTGGCGTTCGGGGCGATCCTCGCCTGCATGCTCAACGTCGACTCCGTGCAGATAACCCACCGGCTGAGCCTCGATCACCCGCTCGCGCAGCGCATCGCCGACGAGGCCGTGGCCTATGCCCAGGAGGGCATCGACTCGGCGTGCAAGGAGGGGACCGACGACCGGGCGCAGTGTCTCATCGACGAGGCCAGCGCGCGGCTCGCCAAGATCGATCCGCTGTTGCTCAAGTGGGCGGACGATCCCGTCGTGGTCGGGTTCAAGCCTGCGGACGGCGCGTCCTGGACGCAGACCGTCCTGGCGGTCCCCTGGCTGCTGTGGCTCTACAAGATCCTCGGCCTGCTGCTGACCACGCTTGCGGTCTCGTTGGGCGCGCCGTTCTGGTTCGACACGCTGTCGATGTTCGTCAACGTCCGCGGCGCCGGCGCGAAGCCGGCGGACGGTCCCGAGGGCCAGCCGGCGGCGAAGGCGGGGGCCAAGTAGCGGGGATCCGGCGGGCTTGTCGGCGCGCCGGAGGGCACCTAGGGTCGGGCGGTCCGAACCGGTCGGCCCGCGATGCTCCGTTACTCGATCCTTCGTCTGGTCTCGCTCGCGCTGAGCCTCCTCGTCGCGAGCGCGGTGATCTTCGTGGCGCTGCAGGTGGTGCCGGGCGATCCGGCGCGCACCATGCTCGGGATGAACGCGACCCCCGAGGCGGTCGCGGCGCTCCGGCAGGAACTCGGGCTCGATGCCGGGCCGGTCGCGCGCTACCTCGTGTGGGTCGGCGGCATGCTGCGCGGCGACTTCGGGGTCTCCTATGCCTACCGGACGCCGGTCGCCGGGATGATGCTCGAGCGGCTGCGGGTGTCGCTGCCGCTGGCGGGGATGGCGCTGCTGCTGGCGGCCGCGGTCGGGCTGCCGGCAGGGGTGCTCGCAGCCGCGCGGCGCGGGACGGCGACCGACGTCGGGGTGATGGCGGCCACGCAGGTGGGCGTGGCGGTGCCGAACTTCTGGTTCGCCATGCTGCTGGTTCTCGTCTTCGCCGTCCGGCTGCGCTGGGTCTCGGCCGGTGGCTTCCCGGGCTGGGGCGCGGGAGTCGGGCCGGCGCTGAAGGCGCTGACGCTGCCGGCGATCGCCCTGGCGCTGCCGCAGGCGGCGATCCTCGCCCGCGTCATGCGCTCGGCGCTGATCGACACGCTCGGCGAGGACTTCGTGCGCACCGCCCGCGCGAAGGGCCTGAGCCGGGGGCAGGCGCTCCGCCGCCATGCGCTCGGGAACGCGCTGATTCCGGTCCTGACGATCCTCGGGCTGCAGTTCTCCTTCCTGCTCGCCGGCGCCATCATCATCGAGAACGTCTTCTTCCTGCCCGGGCTCGGGCGGCTGGTGTTCCAGGCGATCGGCCAGCGCGACCTCGTCGTGGTGCAGGGCGTCGTGATGCTGCTGGTGGTGGCGGTCATCCTCGTCACCTTCCTCGTCGACCTCGCCTACGCGGCGGTCGACCCGCGGCTGCGGCGGCGCTGAATGCGTGGGCTGCTCGTCGGTGGGACCGTCGTGGCGGTCGTGGCGCTGGCGGCGCTCGTCTCCTTCTTCTGGACGCCCTGGGACGTGGCGGCGCTCGACATCGCCGGCAAGCTCCGGCCGCCGTCCCCGGCGCACTGGCTCGGGACCGACCACCTCGGCCGCGACGTCCTCTCGATGCTGATGGTCGGCGCGCGGGTCTCGATCGCGGTGGCGCTGGTCGCGGTCGGGATCGGGATGGCGCTCGGGGTGCCGCTCGGGCTGGCGGCGGCGGCGCGCCGCGGGTCGATCCTCGACGAGCTGATCTCGCGCGGCAACGACCTCGTCTTCGCCTTCCCGTCGCTCCTGATCGCGATCATGATCACCGCGGTCGTCGGGCCGTCCGCGGTCAACGCGATCGTGGCGATCGGCATCTTCAACGTGCCGGTCTTCGCCCGGCTGACCCGCGCTGCGGCGCTGTCGCTCTGGACCCGCGACTTCGTGCTGGCAGCGCGGGTCGCTGGCAAGGGAGCGGCGGGCATATCGCTCGAGCATATCCTGCCCAACCTCACCAGCCTCCTCGTCGTGCAGGCGACGATCCAGTTCTCGCTGGCGATCCTCGCCGAGGCCGGGCTCTCCTACGTCGGGCTCGGGGCGCAGCCGCCGACGCCGTCCTGGGGGCGGATGCTCGCCGACAGCCAGACCATGATCGGCTTCGCGCCCTGGCTCGCGCTCTTCCCCGGACTCGCGATCGTGCTGACCGTGCTCGGGCTCAACCTGATGGGCGACGGGCTCCGCGATCTCCTCGACCCCCGGCTCCGGCGGGTGCGGGCGTGACCGGGGGCGGCGCGTCGGCGGCCCGCGTGCGGCAGCGGGCCGGGCGCGCCGCGCGGCACCCTTCGGTGCGTGTGGCGGCCAAGGAAGGAAGATCGGCTTGGGAAGCGCTTGATGAAGCGGCTGCTTCATCAAGGCGCCTTCTCCAGCCTGGGGCTGCGATTCGGGCCGGCGTCAAGGCCGAGCCGCGCTGGCGCGCGGTCGCTTCGCGAGCCTTGACCCCGGCCCGAATCGCGAAGGGGGGGCCCGGGTGACGCGGCTCTTCCTCGTCGCGGGCGAGGCCTCCGGGGACCTGCTCGGGGCCGCGCTGATCGCGGGGCTGCGGCAGTTCTGCGGCGACGGGCTCGTCGTCGCCGGCGTCGGCGGGCCGGCGATGGCGGCCGAGGGGCTCGCGAGCGGCTTTCCGATGCACGAACTCTCGGTGATGGGGATCGCCGAGGTGCTGCCGCGGCTGCCGAACCTCCTCCGGCGCATCCGCGAGACCGGCGACGCCGTCGCGGCGATGGCGCCGGACGCGCTCGTCACCATCGACAGCCCGGACTTCTCGCTGCGCGTCGCCCGGCGGGCGCGGCGGCTGCTGCCGGGGCTCCGGACGATCCACTACGTCGCGCCCTCGGTCTGGGCCTGGCGGCCGGGGCGGGCGGCGAAGATGGCGAAGGTCATCGACCACGTGCTGGCGCTCTTGCCGTTCGAGCCGCCCTACATGACCGCGGCCGGGATGACGTGTGATTTCGTCGGCCACCCGGTCGCGGCCGAGCGGCAGGCGGGCCCCGAGGCAGTGGCGGCCCTCCGGGCCGAGCTCGCGATCGGGCCTGGGCAGCCGGTGCTGGCGCTGCTGCCGGGCTCGCGGCGCGGCGAGGTGACGCGGCTGGCGCCGGTCTTCGGCGAGGTCGCGCGGCGGCTGCGGGCGCGATATCCGGAGCTCGCGGTCATCGTGCCGGCGGCGCCGTCGGTCGTCGGGCTCGTCGACGGGCTGATCCGGCCCGACGACGCCGGCTGGCCGCACGTGCTCGACCCGCGCGGCTTCGCCTCGCCGGACTGGGAGGCGCGCAAGCGCGCGGCCTTCGCGGCGGCCGACGTCGCGCTGGCGGCGTCGGGGACGGTCAGCCTCGAGCTCGCCGCCGCGGGGACGCCGATGGTGATCGGCTACGACGCGAACCGGCTCACGGCCTGGGTGGCGCGGCGGCTGGTCAAGCTCGACACCGCGACGCTCGTCAACCTGGTGACGGGGACGCGGGCGGTGCCGGAGTTCGTCTTCGAGGACTGCGAGCCGCGGCGGATCGCGCCGGCGGTCGAGCGGCTGCTCTTCGACCCCGACGCCGCGGCGGCGCAGCGGGCGGTGGGCGACGAGGCGATGCGGCTCCTGGGGCGCGGCGGCGAGCCGCCGGGGCTGCGTGCGGCGCGGTCGGTGCTGCGGGCGATCGGCCGGGGCTGAGGCGGGAAGCGGGCCGTCGGCGGTCGAGGGGGGATTCCGCCTCGGATATCAGCGGGTTGGACGGGCTGGAATGCGTATGGAAAGCGTACGGAAAGCGGCCATACGACTTGCCGCCGGGAATCGGCGCGGGAGCGGGCCGGCGTCAGCGTCCGCCGAGGGCGCGGCGGCCGGCCGGCGCGGTGCCGTCGCTGCGCTCGACCCCGGGCAGCGAGATGCGGAAGGTCGAGCCGCGCGGCCCGGTCTCCTCGAGCGCCAGGGTCCCGCCGTGGCCCTTGACGAGCTCGGCCGAGATCACGAGCCCGAGCCCCGATCCGCCCTCGCGGACACCGCCGCGGAACGGCTGGAACAGGTTCTCGCGCGCGCGCTGCGGCAGGCCGGGGCCGGTGTCGCGCACGCGGATCTCGGTGCGGCCGTCGGCCTCGCAGGCGAGCACCGACACGGTCCCCGGCTGCCCGGCCGAGGCCATCGCCTGACCGGCGTTGCGCACGAGGTTGGTGAGCACGCGGAACAGCTGGTCGGCGTCGGCCCGGACCTTGAGCCCGTCGGGGATCGCCGACTCGAAGGCGACCCCCTCGAGCGCCTGCCGTTCGTTGTCGAGCACCTCGGCGACCAGCGGCGCCAGCGCGAAGACCACGGGTTCGGGCGGCAGCTCCTCGGCCTTGCCGAAGGCGAGCGTGCGCTCGCAGAGGCTGATCGCCCGCGACAGCGAGCCGACGAGCTTGGGCGCCACCCGCCGGACCGCCGGATCGGCGCTGGTCTCGATGCGGTCGGCGACCAGCTGCGCCGTGGTCAGCAGGTTGCGCAGGTCGTGGCTGATCTTGGCGAGCGCGCCGCCGAGCCCGGCCAGCCGCTCCTTCTGCCGGAGCGCAGAGGTCAGGCGGAGCTCGAGCTCCTGCAGCGCCTCCTCGGCCTCGCGCAGCTCGCGCGCGGCACCCTGCGGAACGATGATGCGGCTCGCGTCCTCCGGGTCGTCGCGGAAGGCCGTCATATGCTCGACCACCCGCCCCATCGGCCGCACGATCAGCCGCTGGACGGCGATGAACAGCAGCGCCGCCATCGCCAGCGAGATCGCGAGCGAGGTGTAGAGGATGCGCAGCCCCTGGTCGATCATCGCTTCGTGCAGCGGCCATTCGTGCAGCGTGATCTCGACCTCGCGCTGGGCGCCCTGCCGCGTCGGGCCGATCACGCGGATGATCCGGTCGCGGTCGGCCAGGAACACCGCCATGGCGCTGCGCATCAGCTTCAGCGGCTGCGGGTCGGTCAGGTCGTAGCTCCTGTCCACCGAAGCCGGCATCTCGCCGTCGGTGGGCAGCACGAGCTCGCGCACGTCGCCGCGCAGCACGACGCTCAAGACGTCGGCGCCCGCGAGCAGCTTCTGCTCCAGCTCGGCGGGAAACTCCTGGTCCTCCGGCACCGCGGCGGTCGCCAGCGCCGCGAGCTGGGCGAGCTCGAGCCGGTTCTGCAGGTAGTCGTAGCGGAAGCGCGACATCGCCGGCACGAAGAACAGCACCTCGGCGATCAGCACGAAGATGATCGTCAGCCCCAGGAACCGACCCGACAGGGTATTCAACGAGCGCCCCGCTCACCGTCACGAAAGCGTCAGGACCATAGGCGGTGTGCCCCGAAGCCACAAGGCGGAGGCCGAAAGCCCTCGCGGAACGCGGTTTTCGCCGAACCGAGGCGATCGCTCGGAACGGGTTCGCGGCGCCGGTCGCCGCATCCGCGGCTTCGCCTTTCAGGCCGGAAGGAGTCTCCCTCGCTCTCCATTCCCGGGCGGCCCGGGGGCGCTCGCCGCCCCCCCCTCGCCCCCCCGGGAATTGCCCGATAGGTTGGAGGAGAAGGGTAGTTATGCAATTCTGGGATGCGGATTTGGATCGCGTCATTTCACAGATGACCGGGTGCAGCGCGTCGCCGCTCCACGCGCGCGCCCGCCGGGGATCGCGGAAAGCTCCCCTCGATCGCCCTGTTTCCCGCGAACCAGGGCAATCACTCGAACGGTTGCGGGCTTCGCGGAGAAGGGTGGTGAGCAGCTCCCGGCATGGGCGTGCAAGTCGCGCACAAAACTTAAGTGCATGAAGTATAAGAGACCTCTGCGAAAGGCCGGGCCACGAACGAAGCGCCGCTTTGCCCGGGGGGGTGCTCGGGGTCGAGCACCCAGATCAAGCCATTGAAATCACTGGATTCAGGGCCCGAGCATTAACCGGATTTCAACCGTTGTCCGGGGGCATTGGGGGCCCAGGCCACGACCGGAAGACTTCTGCAGAGCTCTCTATAACGTATTTACTCGAGGAGATTAGAGAGATGTTCACATTTGGCGGCTCGTGCGCAACATCTCCAGCGTTTCAGGGCGTTCCGGCGCGGCAGCTTCGGCGGCGCGTCCGCAACCGACTCGAACTGTGATCGACACAGGCTCGCACCGCGCGTGCCGCGATACCACGCCGCTTCGAGCGATCCCCCTGTTCCCGCGAACGGCCGCGATTGACAGCCGCGCGCGGCGACCCTATTGGGAGGCCTTCGAATTCGGGGGCGGCGAATCCGGGCAGGGGCCCGTCGGCCTGCGCCCCCGCCCGGCACCGGCCGGGCGGACTTGAGGAGATGCAGGATGAAGCGCACCTACCAGCCGAGCAACCTCGTTCGCAAGCGCCGCCACGGGTTCCGCGCCCGCATGGCGACCAAGGGCGGCCGCCTGGTGCTGAACCGGCGCCGGGCGCTCGGCCGCAAGAAGCTCTCCGCCTGAGCCTTTCCCCGGCCGCCTTCGTCACCCTCGCCCGCCGCGCCGACTTCCTCGCCGCGGCCCGCGCCCGCCGTCAGGCGCGCCCGGGCCTGACGCTGCAGGCGCGCGCGCGCGGCCCGGAGGAGCCGGCCGAGGCGCCGGTCCGCGTCGGCTACACCTGCTCGAAGAAGCTCGGCAACGCCGTGACCCGCAACCGCGCCAAGCGCCGGCTGCGCGCCGCGGCGCGCGCGGTCGTGCCGGCCGAAGGGCGGGCGGGCTGGGACTACGTGCTGATCGGCCGGCCCGAGGCCACGGTCGCGCGGCCGTTCGCCGAGCTCTGCGACGACCTCGCCTCGGCGCTCCGCGCCGTGCACGGGCCGCGATGACCCGGCTCGTCGTCTTCGATGTCGACGGGACGCTCGTCGACAGCCAGCACCTGATCCTCGACGCGATGGCGCACGCGTTCAAGGCCGCCGGGCAGCCGATGCCCGCGCGCGAGGCGGTGCTCGGGATCGTCGGGCTGTCGCTGCCGGTGGCGATGGCGCGGCTCGCCGCCGACCTGCCCGGGGTCGATCCGCTGGTCCTGGCCGAGGCCTACCGCGGCCGCTTCGTGGCGCAGCGCGCGGCGGGCGAGGGCGTGCCGCCGCTCTACCCCGGCGCGCGGGCGGCGCTCGACCGCCTGGCGGAAGGGCGGCTCCTCGGGGTCGCCACCGGCAAGGCCCGGCGCGGGCTCGACCACATCGTCGAGGCGCACGGGCTCGGGCACCTCTTCGCCACGCGGCAGACCGCCGACGACCATCCGTCGAAGCCCGACCCGTCGATGCTCGTCGCCGCTCTCGCCGAGACCGGCGTCGCGCCGCATCGGGCGGTGATGGTCGGCGATACCGAGTTCGACGTGCTCATGGGCCGCGCCGCCGGCATGCCGACGGTCGGCGTCGCCTGGGGCTACCACCCGCGCGAGCGGCTGCTGGCGGCGGGCGCCGACGCCGTCATCGACGACTTCACCGCGCTCGACGCGGCCGTCGCCCGGCTCGCGCCGTGAGCTGGACCCCGCGCAAGCGCTTCTGGCAGCGGGCGGCGGTCGTCCCCCTGGTCGGCGGCTTCGGGGTGAGCCTCGACGCCAAGCCGCTGGCGACGCCCGGGGGACAAACGCTGGTCGTGCCGACCGCCGCGCTCGCCCGGGCGCTCGCCGACGAATGGGATGCGATCGAAGGGGAGATCCGGCCCGAGCGGCTGCCGCTGACCCGCGCCGCCAACTCGGCGATCGACCGGGTGCCGCCGCAGCGGGCGGCGGTCGTCGACGCGATCGCCGCCTACGGCGGCGCGGACCTGCTCTGCTACCGCGCCGCGGCGCCGGAGGCGCTCGCCGGGCGGCAGGAGGCCGGCTGGGATCCCTGGCTGAGCTGGGCCGCGCGCACCCTCGGGGCGCCGATGGTGGCGGTGACGGGGGTCGTGCACGAGCCGCAGCCCGCCCCGACGCTCGCCGCGCTGCGCACTGCCGTCGACGCGCACGATGCATTCGCGCTGGTGGCGCTGAACGAGCTCGTCACGCTCTCGGGCTCGCTCGTCCTCGGCCTTGCCGTCGCCCGCGGCGCGCTCGGCGCCGGCGAGGCGTGGGAGCTCTCGCGGATCGACGAGACCTGGCAGGCCGAGCAATGGGGCGCCGACCCGGAGGCCGACGCGCTCGCGGCCGGCCGCCGCGCCGAGTTCCTGCGCGCTCGCCGGCTCCTCGACCTGCTGGCTGCCGAGGCATCGGCGCCGGAATGATCGTCCGTTAGGCATTTTGCGGCACCCCGCCATCGCTTACCCGGACGGGCGGCTTGACTTTGCATTCCTGCCCACAAAAGTAGCTCTCATAAACGAGAGGCCACCCGAATGAACGTGCCCCCGGGGCTTCGGCCCCGCTCCGAAGAACCATCAGGAAGGATGCCATGGACAAGCGCCTGTTTCTCGCCACCGCCGCCGGACTAGCTCTTCTCGCGGGATCCGTTTCGGCTGGTACCCTCGACGACGTGAAGGCCCGCGGCACGCTGAAGTGCGGCACCAACACCGGGCTCGCGGGCTTCGCGGCGCCCGACGCCAATGGCAAGTGGCAGGGCTTCGACGTCTCGGTCTGCTACGCGCTCGCCGCGGCGATCTTCGGCGACCCCGACAAGGTCGAGTTCACGCCCACGACCGGCGAGACCCGCTTCACGGCACTCGCCTCGGGCGAGATCGACGTGCTGATCCGCAACTCGACCTGGACCTTCAGCCGCGACGTCGATCTGAAGTTCACCTTCACCGGGGTCAACTACTACGACGGCCAGGGCTTCATGGTGTCGAAGGATCTGGGCGTCACCTCCGCCAAGGATCTCGACGGCGCGACCGTCTGCATCCAGACCGGCACCACCACCGAGCTCAACCTCGCCGACTTCTTCAAGTCCAACAAGATGACTTACAAGCCGGTGCCGATCCAGACCAATGCCGAGGCCGACCAGCAGTTCCAGGCCGGCGCCTGCGACGCCTACACCACCGACGCCTCAGGGCTGGCGGCGAGCCGCGCCACCTACGAGGATCCCGCGAAGTGGGTCATCCTGCCCGAGATCATCTCCAAGGAGCCGCTGGGGCCCCTGGTGCGGCAGGGCGACGACCAGTGGGCCGACATCGTGCGCTGGACGCTGAACGCGCTGATCGCCGCCGAGGAATACGGCGTGACGAAGGACAACGCCGACGACATGGCGAAGAACTCGGAGAACCCCGAAGTGCGGCGGCTGCTCGGCACCGAGGGCGACCTCGGCAAGATGTTCGGGCTCTCGCCGGACTGGGCGCTCAACGCGATCAAGGCCCGCGGCAACTATGGCGAGATCTTCGCCACCAACATCGGCGAGGGCACGCCCTCCAATATCGCCCGCGGGCTCAACGCCCAGTGGTACGACGGCGGCCTGATCTTCTCCCCGCCGTTCCGCTGATCCCGGACCGGCCGCTTCTGACGTCACGGACCGGGATCGCGACAGCGGTTCCGGTCTGCCGTGCAAGCGTGGGGGACTGGCGATGACCACCGTGGAGATACCGACCGAGCGCTTCCGCCTGAGCATGCTGCTCTACGACACGCGCTACCGCTCGCTGACCATCCAGTGCATCGCCCTCCTCGCCTTCATGCTCGCCGCGGCCTGGCTGGTGAACAACACCGTGAGGAACCTCGAGGCGCTGGGCAAGACCTTCGACTTCGGCTTCCTCTGGGCGCGGTCGGGCTACGACATCAACCAGCACCTGATCCCCTACACCAACGACGACACCCACGGCCGGGCGGCGATCGTCGGCATCCTCAACACCTTCCTCGTCGCGATCCTCGGTTGCGTGCTGGCGACGGTGCTCGGAGTGCTGATCGGCGTGCTGCGGCTGTCGAGGAACTGGCTCGTGTCGCGGCTCGCCGGCGCCTACGTCGACGTCTTCCGCAACGTGCCGGTGCTGCTCTGGATCCTCGCCTTCATGGCGGTCCTGACCGACATGGCGCCGGCGCCGACCGCCTTCCGGGGTGAGAACGCGACCGCGCACATGATCTTTGGGGCGGTCGCGATCACCAACCGCGGCTTCTACATCCCCTGGCCGGTCCTCGCCCAGGGCTGGCAGATCGTCGCGATCTTCTTCCTGCTCGGCTGCGCCGCCGCCACGGCCTTCGGCCGTTACGCCCACGCGCGGCAGGAGGCGACCGGGGAGATCCTGCCGGTCTTCTGGATCAAGGCGGCGCTGATCGTCTTCCCGACGCTGCTGGCCGACGTGCTGGCCGGCGGCACCATCAGCTTCTCGATCCCGGAGCTCAAGCGCTTCAACTTCGAGGGCGGCGGCTTCATCGACAAGTCGCTGATCGCGCTCTGGCTCGCGCTCTCCTTCTACACCGCCTCCTACATCGCCGAGAACGTCCGCGCCGGCATCCAGGCGATCTCGCGCGGGCAGAGCGAGGCCGCCGGCGCCCTCGGCCTGCGCCCGGCACGGATCATGAGCCTGGTGATCCTGCCGCAGGCGATGCGGGTGATCATCCCGCCGCTGATCTCGCAGTACCTGAACCTGACCAAGAACTCCTCGCTGGCGATCGCCGTCGGCTACATGGACGCCCGCGCGACGCTCGGCGGCATCACCATGAACCAGACCGGGCGCGAGCTCGAGTGCATGCTGCTGCTGATGGCCTTCTACCTGATCGTGAGCCTGCTGATCTCCTCGGTCCTCAACTGGTACAACGCGCGCGTCGCGTTGAAGGAGCGCTGAGATGGCCGACATCTCCTACGTCCGTCGCGACATGATCCCGCCCGAGGCGCCCCCCGCCTCGCAGGTCGGCATCGTCCGCTGGCTGCGCGAGAACCTCTTCTCCAGCTGGCTGAACGCGGTCCTGACCGTCGTCTGCATCGCCTTCCTCGTCTGGCTCGTCGACCACATCCTGCCGTGGTTCACCCACTCGGTCTGGAATGCGAAATCGCTGACCGAATGCCGACAGGTGATCAAGGACACCTGGGGCGAAGGGGTCAGCGGCGCCTGCTTCGCGGTCATCCACGAGCGCTGGAAGCAGTTCCTGTTCGGCTTCTACCCGGCCGACCAGTACTGGCGGCCGACGCTCGCCTTCGTGCTGCTCTTCGTCGCGCTGGCGCCGGTCCTCGTCGCCGAGCTGCCGCGCAAGCTCGTCTGGTTCACCGCGATCTTCCCCGGCCTTTGCTACTGGCTGCTCTGGGGCGGCTCGATCTGGGTGCCGGTCGCGATCTACGCCGGCTTCGCCGTCGGCTGGGCGGTCCACCGCGCGCTCGCCGCGCAGCCCCTCGTGGCCAACATCGTTGCGGTGCTCGCCGCCATCGTCTGGTGGCTCTACGCCGTCGGCCCGGTCTCGGGGCTGATGGCGCAGGCGGTCCCGATCCTCCATCTCCCGCCGGTGGTCTCGAAGCTCTTCGGCGGCTTCATGCTGTCGATCACCATCGGCATGACCGGCATCGCCTTCTCGCTGCCGCTCGGGATCCTGCTCGCCCTCGGGCGGCGGTCCGACATGTTCATCGTGAAGTCGATCTGCGTCGGCTTCATCGAGTTCATTCGCGGCGTGCCGCTGATCACGCTGCTGCTGGTCGCGACGTTCCTGCTCAACGTCTTCCTGCCGCCCGGCACCAACTTCGACATCATCCTCCGCGTCATCATCATGGTGACGCTCTTCGCCGCCGCCTACATGGCCGAGATCATCCGCGGCGGCCTCGCCGCGCTGCCCCGCGGCCAGTACGAGGGCGCCGACGCGCTCGGGCTCGACTACTGGCAGTCGATGCGGCTCGTCATCATGCCGCAGGCGCTGAAGATCTCGATCCCGAACATCGTCTCGAACTTCATCTCGCTGTTCAAGGACACGACGCTCGTCGCCATCATCGGCCTCCTCGACCCGATCGGGCTCGTGACCTCGATCCGCGCCGACTCGAACTGGAACGGCATCGTCTGGGAGCTCTACGGCTTCGTGGCGCTGCTCTTCTTCCTCTGCTGCTTCGGCATGTCCCGCTATTCCAAGTACCTCGAGCGCAAGCTCCGCACCGACCACCGCTGAGGAGGCGTACAATGGCCGAACCCCATCCCGTCGACGCCTCCGAGCTCGAGCACGTCGACCGCACCAAGCTCAAGGTCTCGAACGAGCCCGCGGTGCAGATCATCGGCATGAACAAGTGGTACGGGCAGTTCCACGTCCTGCGCGACATCGACCTGACGGTCTACAAGGGCGAGCGCATCGTCATTGCCGGGCCCTCGGGATCGGGCAAGTCGACGCTGATCCGCTGCATCAACCGGCTCGAGGAGCACCAGAAGGGGCAGATCATCGTCGACGGCGTCGAGCTGACGAGCGACCTCAAGAACATCGACAGGATCCGCTCCGAGGTCGGGATGGTGTTCCAGCACTTCAACCTCTTCCCGCACCTGACGATCCTCGAGAATTGTACCCTCGCCCCTATCTGGGTCCGCAAGACCCCGAAGCGGGAGGCCGAGGAGACGGCGATGCACTTCCTGCGCAAGGTGAAGATCCCCGAGCAGGCGTCGAAATACCCGGGCCAGCTCTCGGGCGGACAGCAGCAGCGGGTGGCGATCGCGCGGAGCTTGTGCATGCGCCCGAAGATCATGCTCTTCGACGAGCCGACCTCCGCCCTCGACCCCGAGATGATCAAGGAGGTCCTCGACACGATGATCGAGCTCGCCGAGGAGGGGATGACGATGCTCTGCGTCACCCACGAGATGGGTTTCGCCCAGGCGGTGGCGAACCGCGTCATCTTCATGGACCAGGGCCAGATCGTCGAGCAGAACGAGCCGAAGGAATTCTTCAACAACCCGAAGTCCGAGCGGACGAGGCTGTTCCTGAACCAGATCCTCGGCCACTGAGTCGGCGCCGCCGGGCGACGCCGGCCGCGTGGCCGCGCAGGGACTTTCCGGGTCATCGGCGGGTTAGCCATTGCGGCGCTTGCCGAATTTCTCGCCTAGCGCAAGTACGCCGGTAGTCAAACAACGATTGCGCACCGGTTCTCCGGCCTGTATGCTGGCGGCATTTCGGGGCCCCGGAGCGGGCGGCCGTTGGTTGCGGCACTGCGTCCTTCATAAAAGGGGGTGTCAATTGTTTGCCAGGTCTCTCCTCAAGCTCATCGGCGCCGCGCTTGTCGCGATCCTGCTGACGGGATCGCAGGTGGCTTTCGCCGCCAACAACGGCACCAACGTGCTGCTGATCTACCTCGACGACCTCAACGACTGGGTCGACTACATGAAGGGCGAGCCGGGCGGCGGCCCGCCGGCGGCGACGCCGAAATTCACCCCCAACATCGACGCGCTCGCCGCGAGCGGGGTGGCGTTCACGCGGGCCTACTCCCCGGCGGCGGACTGCACGCCGTCGCGCGCGGCGACGCTCGGCGGCCGGTACCCGGGCTACCTCGGGGTCTACGACGTCTACCACGACTACAAGAAGGCCTTCGCCGCCAGGGGCATCGTGCCGCTGACGATGCAGTTCAAGGCGAACGGCTACGACGTTCTCGGTGCGGGCAAGGTCTACCACCCGATGGCGAGCCCGGTGGCGGCCTTCGCCAACGACCAGCTCTGGACGACCTTCACCTGGGGGACGGCGAAGGGCGGCGAGGGCCAGCTGAACCTCAACGGCATGAACCTCAGGACCTTCGACTGGGGGTCGCCGGCGAGCTCCGACACCGATTCCGAGATGCTGGACTACCAGAACGCCTCGACCACGATCGCGAACATCAACAAGGCGCACTCGCGGCCGTTCTTTATCGCGGTCGGCTTCGGCAAGCCGCACGTCCCCTGGTACGTGCCGAAGAAATACTTCGACAAGTTCACCGTCAGCGACAACCTGCGGCCGCCGACGATCGCGAACGACCTGGCGGACATCCCGGCTCCCGGCAAGGTGCTGGCGCACGGCTTCGGCTTCCAGAACCCGCCGCGGGACACGCAGCCGCTGGTCGACACCGCCACCAACAACCGGTGGGACGTGGCGATCCAGGGCTACCTCGCCTCGATCGCCTTCGTTGACGGGCAGGTCGGGCGCGTGATGGACGCCCTGAACGCGAGCCCCTACAAGAACAACACCATCGTCGTCCTGGTGAGCGACCACGGCTTCCACCTCGGCGAGAAGGAGCACTGGCACAAGTTCGCGCTGTGGGAGCGGACGCTGCGGGTGCCGCTGATCTTCAGCGGGCCGGGCATCGCAAAGGGCGAGTCCTCGCAGCCCGTCGACCTCACGGCGATCTATCCGACGCTGGTCGAGCTGACCGGCGTGCCGAAGCCGTCCTCGGGTTTCGACAACTTGTCGATCGCGTCGCTGCTGAAGAACCCGGGCGCCGCGGCGCCGCGGAAGTACGCCCTCAGCACCTACTACAACGGCGTGGAGGGCGCGAACGGCAAGGCGGTGCATTCGGTGCGGTCGGCGCGGTATCGCTACATCCGCTACGCCGACGGCAGCGAGGAGCTCTACGACGAGAAGGCGGACCCGAACGAGTGGACCAACCAGGCGTCGAACGCGGCCTTCGCCTCCGCCAAGGCCACCATGCGGGGGTATCTCCCGACCGGCACCACCAACAACCGGCCGCCGGGCGTCTGCTATCCGGGGCCCTGCCCGTAGCAGGTCGCTGGGGGGCCAAGGGCGCCTTCGTCCCGACGCCGTTGTCGGAGCGCCTTTGCGCTCCGGAGTCGTTCTCCCCACGTGCGCGAGCGCACGCGGGGCCCCTGCGCGCCGTTGCGCGCGTCTCCCCCACCCCCCTTCCCCCCGCCCCCCAGGGGGCGGGGGAACCTGCCCGATAGGGGAAGGGAAAGCGGGAAGGCAGAAGCGGGCGCTCAGGTTTCGTCGGCGACGCGGAGGAGGTAGCGGCCGTATTCGGTCTTGAGGTAGGGCTTCGCCAGCGCGCGGAGCGCAGGCCCGTCGATCCAGCCTTCGGCGAAGGCGATCTCCTCGGGGCAGCCGATCTTCACGTTCTGCCGCTCCTCGATCATCCGCACGAAGTTGCCGGCGTCGAGCAGGCTCGCGTGGGTGCCGGTGTCGAGCCAGGCGAAGCCGCGGCCCATGCGCTCGACGTTGAGGAGGCCGTCGTTCAGGTAGGAGGTCAGGAGCTCGGTGATCTCGAGCTCGCCGCGCGGGCTCGGCTTCACGCCATGCGCCCGTGCGGGCGCGCTGCCGTCGAGGACGTAGATGCCGGTGACGGCGAAGTTCGACTGCGGCTTCGCCGGCTTCTCCTCGATCGAGAGCACGCGGCCCCCCTTGTCGAAGGCGACGACGCCGTAGCGCTCGGGATCGGCCACCTGGTAGCCGAAGACCGTGCCGCCTTTCTGGCGCTCGCCGGCGCGCTGCAGGAGGTGCGGCAGGTCGTGGCCGAAGAAGACGTTGTCGCCCAGCACCATCGTCGAGGGCGCGCCGGCGAGGAAGTCCTCGGTCAGGAGGTAGGCCTGCGCCAGTCCCTCGGGGCGGGGCTGCGCCACGTACTCGAAGTGCATGCCCCACTGCGAGCCGTCCCGGAGCAGGCGGCGGAACTGCTCCTGGTCCTCGGGGGTGGTTATGATCGCGACCTCGCGCAGGCCGGCGAGCATCAGGACCGACAGGGGATAGTAGATCATCGGCTTGTCGTAGAGCGGCAGCAGCTGCTTCGACAGCGAGTGGGTGATCGGGTAGAGCCGGGTGCCGGAGCCGCCGGCCAGGATGATCCCCTTGCGGGTCATGCGCGTTCCTCCGCCAGTTCGGCGATGACGGCGTCGAGGCCGGCGCGCCAGTCGGGCTGGGCGATGCCATAGGCCTCGGCGATGGCCGTGCAGTCGAGGACCGAGTTGGCCGGGCGCCGCGCCCTGGTCGGCCAGTCGGCGGTGGCGATCGGGACGACGCGCGGCCGGCTGTCCCAGCCGGCGCGGGCGAAGATCGCCTCGGCGAAGTCGGCCCAGCTCGCGGCCGGGTCGCCGGCGAAATGGAAGGTGCCGGATTTCCCGAGGCCCTGGTGCCAGGCGGTGGCGACGGTCCAGAGCGCGTCGGCGATGGCGCCGGCCGGGGTCGGGCCGCCGAGCTGGTCGGCGACGACGCGCATCTCGGGCTTGCCGCGGCCGACCCGGAGCATGGTTTTCACGAAGTTCTGGCCGTGGGCGGAGAAGACCCAGGCGGTGCGCAGGACGACGCTGTCGCCCCCCGCAACCGCGACGCCGCGCTCGCCCGCGAGCTTGCTGGCGCCGTAGGCACCGAGGGGGCCGGTCGGGTCGTCCTCGCGCCAGGGCCGGCCCGGGGTGCCGTCGAAGACGTAGTCGGTCGAGACGTGCAGGAAGGGCACGCCCTTGGCGGCGGCGGCGGCGGCCATGACCCGCGGCGCCTCGGCGTTGACGAGGCGGGCGAGCTCGGGCTCGTCCTCGGCGCGGTCGACGGCGGTATAGGCGGCGGCGTTGACGACGACGTCGGCGAGGGCGGCGTGGATCGCGCGGGCGCAGGTGCCGGGGTCGGCGAGGTCGGCCGCACTGCGGCCGAGGAAGACCGCGTCGACGCCGTGGTCGGCGGCGCTGCGCGCTAGCTCGCGGGCGACCTGGCCGGTCGCGCCGAAGACCAGTGCGCGCATCAGCCGGCGGCCTGCTTCAGGCCCAGCCGTTCGAGCTTGTGGCCGCGGGCCTGGATCGCCTGCCACCAGTCGCGGTTGTCGAGGTACCAGCGGACCGTGCGCCTGAGCCCCTCGTCGAGCGTCACCGACGGCTGCCATCCGAGCTCGTCGCGGATTTTCGCGGCATTGATGGCGTAGCGGAAGTCGTGGCCCGGCCGGTCGGTGACGAAGGCGACCAGCCGCTCGTGCGGGCCGCCCTCGGGGACCATCTCGTCCATCAGCGCGCAGATCGCGCGCACGATGTCGATGTTCCGCGCCTCGGCATTGCCGCCGATGTTGTAGCTGTGGCCGGGCCGGCCGCGGGTGCAGACCGCGAGCAGCGCCGTCGCATGGTCCTCGACGAACAGCCAGTCGCGCACGTTCTCGCCCTTGCCGTAGACCGGGATCTCGCGCCCGTGCAGCGCATTGAGGATCACGACCGGGATCAGCTTCTCGGGAAAGTGGAACGGCCCGTAGTTGTTCGAGCAGTTCGACAGCACCACCGGCAGCCCGTAGGTCTCGCCCCAGGCGCGCACCAGGTGGTCGCTGGCGGCCTTGGACGCCGAATAGGGCGAGCGCGGCGAATAGGCGGTGTCCTCGGTGAAATGCCCCTCGTCGCCGAGCGAGCCGAAGACCTCGTCGGTGGAGATATGGTGGAAGCGGAAGTCGCGCTTGCCGCCCCACCAGGCCCGCGCGGCCTCGAGCAGCGTGTAGGTCCCGTTGATGTTGGTGTCGATGAAGGCGGCCGGGCCGTCGATCGAGCGGTCGACGTGGCTCTCGGCCGCGAGGTGCATGACGGCGTCCGGCCGATGGCGGGCGAAGATCGCGTCGAGCGCCGCGCGGTCGCGGATGTCGGCCTCTTCGAAGGCGTAGCGGTTGCTCTGCTCGACGCTGGCGAGGTTCGGCAGGTTCGCCGCGTAGGTCAGTGCGTCGACGTTGATCACCTCGTGGCCGTCGGCGATCGCCTGCCGCACCACGGCCGAGCCGATGAAGCCCGCCCCGCCCGTCACCAGAAGCCTCATGCACCAACTCCGTACTCGAAGGGGGACGTCCAGTCGCGGAACGCCGGCGCTCGGCGGTCCTTGTCCGACAGCACCACCCGCTCGGGGGGCACGCCCCATGCGATCCCGAGGTCGGCGTCGCTCCACAGCACCCCGCCGTCGCTGGCGGCGTCGTAGGGGTTGTCGACCTTGTAGATGACCTGCGTGTCCGGCGTCAACGTGACGAACCCGTGCAGGAAGCCGCGCGGGACGAGGATCTGGGCGCCGTTCTCGGCGGAGATCTCCTCGGCGACCCAGCGGCCCCAGGTCGGCGATCCGCGTCGGGCGTCGACGGCGACGTCGAGGATGGCGCCGCGGACCACCCGCACGAGCTTGGTCTGGGCGAAGGGCGGCGCCTGGTAGTGCAGCCCGCGCAGCGTGCCCTCGAGCGCCGACAGGCTCTCGTTGTCCTGGACGAAGTCGAAGGCGAGCCCCGCCTCCGCCATCCGGGCGGCGCTCCAGGTCTCGGAGAAGTAGCCGCGGGCGTCGCCGAAGCGGCGCGGAGTGAGGATCCTGACCTCGGGGATGGCGGTGGCTCGGACGTCCATGCCCCCGCTTATGCGAAGGCCGCCGGCCGCGTCCAGCCCCGGAGCGTGGCCGCGCTGCACCCGTGCCGGCAAAAAAGCCCGGTCGGGAACAGCCGTGCTTGTCGGGCGTAGGGAATTGGTTAGGGTTCCGTTAACAATAAGGGCAGGCAGAGCCGGGAGCATGGCAGGCGCGCGGCGCAGCGGTTTGCTTTTGGGATTCGCGATCGCGCTGGCGGCGGGGGGTACCCCTGCGGCCGCCTTCAGCCTGTTCGGCATCTACCTCTGGGGCCAGCGTTCCGACGACAACGGCTTCGAGGTCATCGACCCGCTGCATTATCAGGTCACGCTGCACGTCTCGGGCGGCGACGGCGGGCTGCAGGGCAGGCTGGAGAGCGCCTCGTCGCTCTGGACCGATCGCGACAGCCCGGCGTCGGGCAGCACCGGGCTGCTGTCGAAGGCCCGCGGCGACTACCGGCGGTTGCTGGCCGCGCTCTACGGCGCCGGCTACTACGGGCCGACGATCAGCATCCGCGCCGGCGGGCAGGAGGTGGCCGACCTGATGCCGGGCGTCGACTTTCCCCAGCAGGTCAAGGTCAGCGTCGAGGTCGTCGCGGGGCCGCCGTTCCTGTTCGGCAGGACCGAGATCGTCAACGCCCCGCCGCCGCCCGAGGATCCGCGCGCCGCCACCCCGGAATCGGTCGGCTTCGTCACCGGCAAGCCGGCGCTCTCGGGGGTGATCAACCAGGCCTCGGCGATCTCGGTCGAGCGCTGGCGCCAGCTCGCGCATGCCAAGGCCGCCGAGGCCGACCGCGACGTGGTCGCCAACCACCCGGCGAGCCAGCTCGACGTCAAGCTCCTGCTCGACCCGGGGCGGGCGGCGCACTACGGGCCGCTGACGGTCACCGGCAGCCAGCGGGTCGACCCGGGGTTCACCGCCTTCATGGCCAACCTGCCCGAGGGCCGGCCCTTCGACCCCGACGACATCCAGACCGCCCAGGACCGGCTGAACCGGCTCGGGGTCTTCTCGCAGGTCCGCTTCGTCGAGGCGCCGGAGATCCTGCCCGATGGCAGCCTGCCGATGACGCTGGCGGTGCAGGACCGCAAGCCGCGGACGATCGGCTTCGGCGGCACGCTGTCGACGATCGACGGCGCCGGCATCCAGGCCTACTGGCTGCACCGCAACCTCTGGGGCCATGCGGAGAGCCTGCGGTTCGATGCGAGCATCGACGGGCTCGGCGCCTCGCTGAACCCCGACGACTACGATTACAGCGTCGGCGTCACGCTGACCAAGCCCGGGGTCTACACGCCCGACACCAACTTCATCACGTCGCTGATCGGGCAGCGCAACGACTTCGACACCTACCGCGAGCAGTCGGTGACGGCGACCGCCGGCTTCTCGCAGCTGTTCGGCAAGCGCACGACGGGCGAGATCTACGCCTCGGCGTCGCGGGCGCGCTACGAGGACGGCTTCGGGGTCCGCCACTTCACCCTGGTCTCGCTGATCGGGCGCGGCTCCTACGACCGCCGCGACAACCCGCTCGACGCGACCCGCGGCTATTTCCTGTCGGCGGAGGCGATTCCCTTCTACGACTTCTCCTACGACAACGCGGCGATCCGCGGCTCGGTCGAGGGGCGCGTCTACAAGGGGTTCGGGCCGCAGGACAAGATCGTCCTCGCCGGCCTGGCGCGGGTCGGCAGCTTCGTCGGGCCGAGCGTCGAGGAAAGCCCGCCCGACATGCTGTTCTTCGCCGGCGGCGGCGGCTCGATCCGCGGCTACGCCTACAAGTCGATCGGCGTCGAGAGCATCCCGGTTCCCGGCGAGGAGCCGTTCGTGGTCGGCGGCAAGGGCCTGATCCTGGGCTCGGGCGAACTGCGCTACCGGATCAACCCGAACTGGGGGGCGGTGGGCTTCGTCGATTCGGGCATCGTCACCGCCGATTCGGACTGGAGCGGCGAGAGCGACTGGCGCACCGGCGTCGGGCTCGGCGTCCGCTACTACACCTCGATCGGCATCCTGCGCGGCGACCTCGCGACGCCGGTCAATCCGCGCTCCGGCGACTCGCGCATCGCGCTCTACATCGGCATCGGGCAGGCGTTTTGAGACGGTTCGCGGCCCTCTTCGCGCTGCTCGTGCTCGTCGCCATCGGCGCGCTGGCGCAGGACCAGGCTGCGCCCGACGCCGACAGCGACAACGGCTTCCTGCTCAACCTGCTGCAGAACAAGCTCTCGGCCCCCGGCCGGCAGATCCGGCTTTCGGGGGTCAGCGGCGCGCTGTCGTCGCAGGCCCGGATCGCCCGCATCACCATCTCCGACGACAAGGGGCCGTGGCTGCAGGTCGACAATGCCGAGCTCGACTGGAACCGGCTCGCGCTGCTGCGCGGCCGGGTCGACGTGACGCGCCTCGCCGCCGGCCGCATTGCCTGGCTGCGCCGCGCCGAGACGCCGCCGCCGACGCACGCGCTGCCCACCGCCGAGGCGCAGCCCTTCTCGCTGCCCGAGCTGCCGGTGTCGATCCAGGTGCAGGCGCTCGCCATCCAGTCCCTGAGCTTCGCCCCCGAGATCTTCGGCCAGGCCGCCGAGTTCAGCGTCAGCGGCAACCTCAGCCTCGCCGGGGGCGCGCTCGATTCGGCCCTCGACGTCAAGCGGCTGGACGGACCCGGGGGCGAGCTGGCGCTCAAGGCCGCCTTCTCCAACCAGACCCGCAAGCTCGACGTGAACCTGGCGCTGCAGGAGCCCAAGGGCGGCGTGGTCGCGACGCTGCTGCGGATCGAGGGCACGCCCGCCATCGACCTCGAGGTGCAGGGCTCGGGGCCGCTCGACGACGTCGACGTGACCTTCAGCCTCGACGCCGACCAGGACCGCATCGCCAAGGGCACGGTCTCGCTGCGCGCCCGCGACGACGGGCTCGGCTTCGACGTCGACTTCGGCGGCGGGCTCGCGCCCTTGGTCCCGCCGCAGTTCCGCGACTTCTTCGCCGGCCAGAGCACGGTCAGGGTCTCGGGCGTCAAGCAGTCGGCCGGCGGCTTCCGCATCGACTCCCTGAACGTCGCGGGCGCCGTCCTGAAGCTCGACGGCGGCCTCGCGACCGGCAGCGACGGCTTCCTGCGCCAGCTCTCGCTGACCGGCTCGCTGGGCGACCCCGCCGGCCCGGCGGTGCTGCTGCCGGTGCCGGGCGGGCGCACCAGCCTGCACTCGGCCGAGCTGCACGTCGACTTCGGCAGCGGCAACCGCTGGAGCGGCTTCGTCGCCCTCGACCGGCTTCAGGCCGCCGACATCGAGATGGAGGACGTGACGCTGCGGCTCGGCGGCCTCGCGCAGTACCTGGAGGACCCGGCGAAGCGCAACGTCACGGTCAACGCCGAGGGCCTCGCGACCGGCGTCTGGGCCGCCGACCCGAAGGTCGCGCAGGCGCTGGGGACCCGGCTCGACTTCTTCGCCGACGCGTCGCTGCCGCCGAACGCGCCGGTCCAGATCCACCAGCTGCAGCTCAGCGGCAACGGGCTCTCGATCTTCACCGCCGGCGAGATCGCGAAGCTCGTCTACAGCGGCCGCCTGGCGGTGCATGTCGCCGACATGGCGGTTTTCGCCGGCCTCGCCAACCGCCCGCTCGGCGGCTCCATCGACCTGCGCGCCACCGGCAGCGTCACGCCGCTCAGCGGCGGCTTCGACATGACCTTCGACGGCGGCGCCCAGGACCTCGCCATCGGCGACGCCCGCCTCGACCCGCTGCTCGCCGGCACGACGACCCTGTCGGGCCGCGCCGTCCGCGACGAGGCGGGCATTCGTACCGAGAACCTCAGGATCGCCAATCCGCAGCTGACCTTCGCCTCCAACGGCCAGATCTCGAGCCACCACACCGACATCGCCTTCGACGCCGGCCTCAGCGACCTCGCGCTGGTCGACCCGCGCCTCGGCGGCGCCCTGACCGCCTCGGGCCACGCCCAGGGCGAGGGCCAGCCGATCACCGTCGCGATCGCGGCCCAGATCCCGCAGGGCAAGCTGATGGGCCGCGCGCTGACCAACGCCCGCGTCGGCTTCGACGGCCAGGTCAACGGTTCCGACGTCACCGGCAGCCTCTCGGGCAGCGGCGGCCTCGACGCGCTCGTCATGCAGCTCGCGGGCGACATCGCGGTGCAGGGCGACGATCGCTCGATCAAGGGGCTCGAGCTCGCCGTCGGCCCCAACCGGCTGACCGGCGACCTCGCCCAGAGCGGCACCGCGCCCGCGACCGGCCGGCTGACGCTGCAGGCGCCCGACGTCGCGCCGCTCGCGTCGCTGGCGCTGGTCGAGGCGACCGGATCCCTCGACGCCGACCTGACGCTCGACCGCGGCGAGACCGGCCAGGGCGTCGCGATCACCGCCAAGGCCCGCGACCTCGCGGTGGCCGGGACCCGCATCGCCCAGCTCGACGTCGACGCGACCGTCGCCGACGCGCTCGGGCTGCCGATGATCAACGGCAAGCTCAGCGGCAGCGACCTCTTCGTCGGCGGGATCGAGGTCGACGCGATCAACGCCACCGCCGTCCAGCTCGACCCCAAGCGGATGACGTTCGCCGCCGACGCCCGGCTGGCGATGGGCACGCTCGCCGACCTCTCGGGCGAGCTCGCCCGCCTCGACGACGGCTTCGCCGCCACCCTCGACTCGCTCCGCCTGCGCCAGAATGGCGTCACCGCCACCCTCGCCGCGCCCTCGACCGTGACGATCCGCGGCAGCGCCGTCGAACTGACGCCGCTCGACCTCGACTTCGGCCAGGGCAACCTGACGGCACAGGGCAAGATCGGCGACAGCTTCGACGTCGACCTCGCCATCCGCGACCTGCCGCTGGCGCTCGCCAACGCCATCCAGCCGGCCCTCGGCCTCGCCGGCACCATCAACGGCACCGCCCGCGTCACCGGGCCGCGCGCCACGCCCGACGTCCGCTTCGACGTAGCCGGCGCCGGCATCGAATCGGCGATCACCCGCGGCGCCGGCTTGCCGCCGGTCGCGGTCAAGGCGACCGGGCAGACCGCCGACAACCGGCTCAACCTCGACGCCTCGGTCAGCTCGCAGAACGGCCTCTCGGCCTCGGCCAAGGGCTCGGTGCCGCTCGGCGCCGGCGACATGGACGTCGCGATCAACCTGCAGGCCTTCCCGCTGGCGCTCGTCGACCGCGTCGCCGGCAACCGCGGCCTGCGCGGCACCGTGACCGGCACCGGCCACGCCACCGGGCCGCTCGCCGAC
>JAXMDF010000027.1:0-20973 GCA_046348975.1 Amaricoccus sp.
GCCGACCACCTCGGCCTGAGGCCGGGCGGGGGCCGCCACGGTGGCCCCAGTGCCGGCCGATCGCCTGGCCGCGGCCGTTGCCGCGGTCAGGCCGGCGAGCGGCCGCTGGCGCAGTCGGCGCACATCGGGGTCGCCGGGACGACGTTCAGCCGCTCCTCGCCGATCGGGTCGCCGCAGCGCACGCAGGTGCCGTAGCTGCCGTTCTCTATGCGGTCGAGGGCGGCCTCGATCATCCGCACCTCGCGCACGCCGGCGGCGCCCAGGTCCTCGAGAACCTCTTCCTCTTCGCGCTCGGTCGCCTGCTCGGCGAAGCGCTCGCTGACCGGCTGCTCGAGCTCGCCCTCGATGCGGGCGATGCGCGCCTTCAGTTCGGCGAGGCGCGCTTCCAGCTGCGCCTTGCGGGTCTCGATCGCGATCATGGCGGCCCTCCCGGCCGAGTCCTTAGCGGGCCGGCGCCGCGCGTCCAGTCGCCGGGCGCACAAAGGCTAGTGCAGCTTGTCGCCGACTTCCCTGATCGCCGCGTCGATCAGCCGGTTGGCGTCCTGCGCCTTGGTGTTGTCGCGCAGCACGTCGCCGGCAGCAGCGATGGCGACGTTGACGGCCTCGTCGCGGATCTGCCGCACCGCGGCCTGCTCGGCGGCGGCGATCTGCTCGGTCGCCGTGTGCATCCGCCGCTCGACCGACTGGGCGATGTCGACCTTGGCCTGCTCGGCGGCGCGCTGCGCCTCGGCGCGGGCGGCGGTGACGATGTCCTCGGCCTGCGCCTTCACCTCGGCCTGCCGCCGCTCGTAGCTGGCGAGGAGCGTCTGCGCCTCGTCGCGCAGCGCCCGCGCCTCGTCGAGCTCGGCCTTGATCCGGATCGCCCGCTCGTCGAGCTTCTGGGCGATCAGGTTCGGGACGCGGAAGTAGATCAGCACGCCGACGAAGATCACGAAGCCGATCGAGACGACGATCTCGGTGTTGTTCAGGAACCCCATGGCCTCAGCCCTTCAGCCGGTTGGCGACGGCGGCGTCGGTGGCCGCCCGGTCCGCGACGTCCGGCAGCAGCGCTGCGACGAGCGCCTCGGCGGCGTCGCGGGCGACGTGCCCGACGCTCTCGGCGGCGCTGGCGCGGATCTCGCCGATGCGCTGCTCGGACTCGGCCGTCCGCGCGCCGATCTCCTGGTCGGCCTTGGCCATCAGCGCCGCTATCTCCTTGTCGATCCCGGCGCGGGCCTCGGCGGCGATCTTGTGCGCCTCGTCGCGGGCCTGCGCCAGCGCGGCGTTGTAGGCGGCCTCGGCCTCCTCGGCGCGGCGCTTCAAGGATGCCGCCGCCTCGATGTCGTTGGCGATGGCGTCGTTGCGCTCGGCGATCGCGGTGCCGATCTTCGGCAGCGCCATCCGGCTCAGCACCCAGAAGAGGGCGAAGAGCGCCAGGATCAGCCAGAAGATCAGGTTCGGGAAGATCGCCGGGTCGAGCTGCGGCATGCCGGATTCGGCATGCTCCATGTTCGCCTCGCCGGTCGTCTCGGTCGCGTGCGCCGCGTCGGCCGGGGCCACCTCGGTGTGCCCGGAGTCGGCCTGCGCGATCACGATCCAGGCGCTGTCGGTCGCCATGCTTCACTCCCTCGTCGGCGGGCCGGTCCGGCCCGCTGGGCGGCGGTGCCGTCGCGGATCAGACCGCAAACATCAGCAGCAGCGCAACCAGGAAGGAGAAGATGCCGAGCGCCTCGGCGAAGGCGATGCCGATGAAGAGGGTCGCGGTCTGCTCGCCGGCCGCCGCCGGGTTCCTCAGCGCGCCGGCGAGGAAGTTGCCCGCGACGAGCCCCACGCCGATGCCGGCGCCGCCCATGCCGACGCAGGCCATGCCGGCGCCGATGAACTGGCCCATGTCAGCGATATTGCCTTCCATGCTCTCTCTCCTCTCGGGGGTGTTTCGGCGGCCGTCAGTGGCCGGGGTGCAGCGCGTCGTTCAGGTAGACGCAGGTCAGGATCGCGAAGACGTAGGCCTGGATCACGGCCACCATCAGCTCGAGCCCGTAGATGGCGGTGATCGCCAGGATCGGCACGAAGGCCGCGACGCCGAGGGCGCCGGCGAAGCCCGCGAAGACCTTCAGCACCGCATGCCCGGCCATCATGTTGCCGGCAAGTCGGACGGAATGGCTGAGCGGGCGGACGAAATAGGAGATGACCTCGATGACGGCGAGCACGATCCGGAGCGCCAGCGTCGGGGCGCTCGACACCCAGAAGAGGTTCAGGAAGTGCATCCCGTGCTTCATGAAGCCGATGACCGTCACGCTGATGAAGACCGCGAGCGCGAGGACGGCGGTGACGGCGATGTGCGAGGTCGAGGCGAAGGCGCCCGGAATCAGCGCCAGCAGGTTGGCGCCGAGGATGAAGAGGAAGAGCGTCATGATGTAGGGGAAGTACTTCAGGCCCCCCTTGCCGGCGACGTCTTCGATCATCTTGTGGGCGAAGCCGTAGATCGATTCTGCAATTGATTGCATCCGGCTCGGGACCAGCGCCCGCCCGCGCGAGCCGTAGAGCATCAGGGCGCTCATGGCGATGACGACGAGCGCCATCCAGAGGGTGGCGTTGGACGGGGTGTACCAATGCACCGGCCCGCTGCCGAACAGCGAATGGACCTCGAACTGCTCCATCGGGTGGATGTTGAGCCCGCTGCCGCCCGCCGCTTCCGCCATCGGTCCCCCCTCAGTCGTCTTCTTCGTCCACGGCGCCGCGGTGCATCAGCGCCGCCTCGCCCTTGCCGCTGCGGACCTCGTTCGCGGTCCGCATCATCGTGCGCACGCCGGCCGCGAAGCCGAGCAGCGCGAAGATCACCAGGAACACCGGCCGCGTCCCGAACGCGGCGTCGATCCCCCAGCCGATCGCCAGCCCGAGGACCATCCCCACGACCAGCTCGATCACCATCCGCCAGGCCAGCGAGCCCTGGGTCATGTCCCCGTGACCCGGCGGCTTCGGCTCCCGCCGGGCCTTGGCGGCCGCGATCCTGTCCTCCAGCCGCTTCAGCCGATCGGAAAAGGAGTCGTCCGCCATTGCCCAGAGCCCTTCCCATGCGGGCCTGACCTGAAGCGGTGGTAACGGAAAGTTACGGCCGCTGTCAAGCGAAAGACTCGGGCGTTCCGACGGCATAAGCGCATGATAATGCGTGATTTACGGGCGCGCGCCCCGTGGGTGGGCCGTCGGCGGCCGGTGTCGGCGGGTGCGCTGGCGGCCGTCGCGAACCCTCAACCGAACGGTTGACTTTGCGCAATCGGGGCCGCAGGAGGCGGCATGGACCGGCCGAAGAAGCCTGATCTCGACCTCGTCTTCGCGGCACTCGCCGACCCGACCCGGCGGGCGATCGTGACTGCCCTCTTCGACGGCGACCGCACGGTGGGCGAACTCGCGGCGCCGCATGCGATGTCGCTGGCGGCGGTTTCGAAGCACGTCGGCATCCTGGTGCGCGCCGGGCTCGTCGAGCAGCATCGCTCCGGCCGTCGGGTCACCTGCCGGGCGTGCCCGGAGGGCCTCCGCGCCGCCGGCATCTGGCTGCAGGGCGCGGGCGGCTTCGACGCCGAGGACTACGACCTGCTGGAACGGCTGCTGGCCGAGGGGCTCGGGGCAGGCCGATAGCTCAGGCTTCGAGGCCCCAGAGCCTCGGGTCGGCGAACTCGACCGAGTTGCCGGCGGGGTCGCGGACGTAGATCGAGCGGGCGCCGTTCGGCCAGCGGAAGTCGGCCTCGATGGCGACGCCGGCCGCCTCCAGCCGCGCGCGCCAGCGGTCGATGTCGTCGGCGGCGAACGCCAGATGGCCGGGGCCGCGGGCGCCGTGGGCGGGTACCGGGAGGGCCGGATCGGCGGCCGGGCGCGTGGTCTCGGCGGGGTTGAAGACGAGGAGCATCGAGCCGGCGAGGCGAAAGAAGACGTGGCGGTTGCCGACGCGGGCGACGCGCGGGAGGCCGAGGACGCCGCCGTAGAAGGCCTCGGCGGCGTCGAGGTCGGGGGTGTAGAGGGCGGTTTCGAGGATGGGGGGAGGACCCGGCGATTTCGCTGCCGGATCAGGGGTTAACGGCGATTCGCTCGACGTACAACTCATGTACATTCCATGCACATCGCATGCACCGGCCGCGTGCGTTTCGGGGAGAGGTTAACGCAGCGGCGGTGGATGTGCCAATCGTCAGGCGATGCCGAGGAAGGCGGCAAGGGAGCGGGTGACGGAATCATCGCCGCGTCGTCGAGGCGGCCGGTCGGCGCGGGTGGACGGTCACGGGGTTGCTGCGGGATATTCTTCGCAGTCGCCGACGAGGTAGGGCAAGGCGTGGTCCAGGAACTCCGCCAGGTCGGCGCCGGCAACCAGGCGTGACTGGCGCCCGCACTCTTCGGCGAAGCCCGGACTGGTGGGGTCCGGCACCCAGATCTCGATAGGGCGGAGGCCGGCCGCACGGAGCGCTTCGCGACGGCCTCGGCGAGTTGGAGTGGACATGTCGATCCCGTTCGACCGTTGCACGGGGGGTCTACAGGGGCCTCCCTGGAGATTACCGATACCGTCCGTGCCGCTCGATCAGCTCGATCTTGTACCCGTCGGGGTCCTGGAGGAAGCAGAGGCGGGCGACGAACCGGCCAGAATGCTTGAACTCGCGGATCGGCGTCGGGGCGAGGCCGGCGGCGGTCAGGCGGGCGTGCTCGGCGGCGAGGTCGTCGACGGCGAAGGCCATGTGGCCGTAGCCGTCGCCCAGCGCGTAGGGCGTCTCGCGGCCCTTGTTGATGGTGAACTCGACCTCGAAGTCGGTCTCGGGGCTGCGCAGGTAGACCAGGGTGAAGTCGTCGAAGTCCAGGCGGTCGGCGACGGCGAGGCCGAGGGCGGTGGCATAGAAGCCCGTCGAGCGGGCCTCGTCGAGGACGCGGATCATCGCGTGGATGGCCTTGGCCATGTCAGACCTCCGACGTGCGGTCGGCGCGGGGGTTCAGCACGAAGGATTCGGGCGCCGTCGGGTGATAGCTGGTGGCGAAGCCCTTGAGGAACTCGCGCGAGGCTGCGTCGGGGTCGCCGAAGCAGCGGGTGTCGATCGAGGCGCAGGCGGCGGCGCAGGCGGCGAGCGGGGCCTTGCCGGCGGGGTTTTCGACGTGGGCGCGGAAGGCGGCGTCGGTGGCGTAGATCTCGACCCACTCGCTGTAGGCTTCGGTCGGATAGTCGACATGGTAGGTGATGACGCCCGGGTGGTCGAGCATCACCCGGCAGAGCGTGCGCTGGCTCGCCTCGAAGGCGGCGCGCTGGCCCGGCTTGAAGGTCCAGCGGATCTTGAGCATGAAGGCCATGGGGGCTCCCTCCCGGTTTTCGGCGAGGGTGCCAGATTCCGCCGGCGGCGCAAGCGGGCTATCGGCGGAGCGACCGGAAGCGCTGCCAGGCGCCCTCGTAGGGCGCGGCGGGGTCGGGGGCGCGCGGCGTCCCGGGCTGGTGCATCGCGGCCGAGGCAGCGGCGAGCGACGGGTGGAGGCCGGCGGCGGTGGCGGCAACCATCGCCGTGCCGAGGAGGACGGCGTCCGGGGCCGCGGGCTCGACCGTGCGGCAGGCGGTGGCATCGGCGTAGAGCTGCATCAAGAGCGGGTTGCGGGTGTGCCCGCCGGTGACGTGCAGGGTGTCGATCGGGACGCCATGGGCGCGCAGGTGCTCGAGGACGGCGCGGATGCCGAGGGCGATGCCGAGGCAGGCGCGCCAGTAGAGCCGGCAGAGCGCGTCGAAGGAGGCGTCGAGCGGCAGGCCGGCGATCGTTCCGCGCGCATACGGGTCGGGGTCGGGCGAGCGGCGCCCGAGGAAGTCGGGCACGACGTGGAGGTCGGGGGCGAGGTCGGGGGTCGCGACGCGGAGCTCGCCGACGCGGGCGATGACGCGGGCGTGGGCCGCAGGCTCCGGCGCGTGGCCGTGCAGGCGGAGCAGGTGGTCGAGGAGGGCGCCGGCGGCGCTCAGGCCGCCCTCGCTGAGCGGCAGGCCGGGGAGGACGGCGCCGGGGTAGGGACCCCAGATGCCGGGGATCGGCTTCGGGGCCGCGAGGGTCATCAGGCAGGCCGACGTCCCGCCGATCAGCGCCGCGTGGCCGGGGAGGTCGGCGGCGGGCAGGTGGCCGAGGACGCCCAGGGCGCCGGCATGGGCGTCGATCAGGCCCGTCGCGACGCGGGTCGCCGGGGTCAGGCCGAGGTCGCGCGCGGCCTCGGGGGTCAGCGGGCCGAGGTCGGCGGCGACGGGGGTGGCGGCTTCCGGGAGGCCGGCGCGCGCCAGCAGGTCGGCGAGGCCGATCGCCCCAAGGAGGTCGTGGGGCCAGGCGGGGGTGGCGTCGGGCAGGTGGTTCCATTTGCAGGTCACGGTGCAGCGCGAGCGGGCCGGGTTGCCGGTGGCGCGCCAGGCGAGGAAGTCGGCGAGGTCGATGGCCAGGCCGAGGCGGGCCCAGGTGTCCGGGAGGTGCCGCTTGAGCCAGAGGAGCTTCGGGAGCTGCATCTCGGGCGAGACGGCGCCGCCGGAGAGGGCGACGGACGGGTGCGCCGTGGCGGTGATCGCCTCGGCCTCGGGGATCGCCCGGTGGTCGAGCCAGAGGATGGTGTCGCGGCGGTCGTCGCCGGTCGTCGAGGCCGTCAGCGGGCGGCCGGCGGCGTCGCGCAGCACCAGCGAGCAGGTGGCGTCGAAGGCGAGGGCGGCGATCGCCTCGGGGCGGGCGGCGGCCTCGGCGCGGGCGGATTTCAGCGCGGCGCAGGCGGCCTGCCAGAGGGCGGTCGACTCCTGCTCGGCGTGGCCGGGAGCCGGGGCGAAGATTTCCGTCGGGTGCTCGGCGCGGGCCAGCAGGCGGCCGGCGGCGTCGAAGATGCCGGCGCGGGCGCTGCCGGTGCCTACGTCGATGGCGGCGACGAGGGGCATTCAGCGGCGCGGACGAGCGGCGGCGGAAAGAATGCGGCGCGGCATCGCGGTCGGAGCGCTCCGCGGGGCGTATCCCGGGCGAGCGGAAGGCCCGGGGCCGGAGCGGGCGGGCCGGCGGAAGCCCGAGGCGGTGGGCTCAGGCGCGCAGCAGCGCCGGGAGGTCGCGCATGTCGGCGAGCAGCGCGTCGGGGTCGAGCGCGGCGATGCGGGCGCGGTGCGCGGCGGACGTGGCATGGCTCCCCCCGGTGAAGGCGATCACCCGCATGCCGGCGGCCTTCGCCGCCGCTATGCCGGCCGGGCTGTCCTCGACGACCAGGCAGGCCGACGCAGGATAGCCGAGGGAATCGGCCGCGAAAAGGAAGAGGTCGGGGGCGGGCTTGCCGCGCTTGACCATGGTGGCGGAGAAGACGCGGGACCGGAAGCGCGGCCAGAGGCCGGTGGCGGTCAGCGACACCTCGATGCGCTCGGGCTGCGACGAGGAGGCGACACAGAAGGCGCAGGGCAGGGCGTCGAGGGCGGCGGCGATGCCGGGGATCGGTTCGAGCTCGGCGCGAAAGGCGGCGAAGAGGCGGTGGCGCATGGCGTCGAGGGCGGCATCGGAGAGCTCGAGGCCGAAGTCGCGGGCGAGGATGGCGCGCATGGAGGCGAGGGATTTCCCGAGCAGCAGCTCGTGGGCCTGCTCGGGGTCGAGCGTCAGCCCGGCGCCGGCGATGGTCTCGATCAGCAGCCGCATGGCGATGGGCTCGCTGTCGACCAGCACGCCGTCGCAGTCGAAGATGACGAGGCGAGGCGTCATCGGACCGCCGGGAACGCAGCTATGGTTAACGGCGTAGCGCCTCCGATTTCGATCCTAGCGCGGGGGCGCCCGGAGCGGCAGGGGGGGCCTTTCGAAAGGGTAAATGCCCGGACGCCGCGCGACGCCGCGAGCCGGCGGCAGGCCGCGGGTTCCGAGGGCGCCCCGCGGCGGTGCATCCTGCGAGCGGCCTGCCGGCTCACATGCTGCCGCCGTCGAGGTAGCGGCCCAGCGTCGCGGCGGTGCCGTCGGCCCAGAGGGCGTTGAGCCAGCCGGCGAAGGCGTCGCGGAAGCCCGCGTCGTCGGCGACGCGGCCGTAGATGTCCTTCATCTCGAGCCAGGCGGCGGGGTCGGCCTTGGCGCGCTTCGCCTGGGCCTGCAGGCGGTCCCAGCTCGGGTCGTTGGGCTCGATGACCTTGCCGGAATCCGTGGTGCCCTCGCAGTAGCGCGCCCAGAGGGCGGATTCGAGGGCGAGGCCCTGGACCGGCAGGCCGCGGTCGAGGCGGTCGGCGATCGAGGGGACGATGAACTTGGGCTGGCGGTTCGAGCCGTCGAAGCAGAGGCGGCGGATGGTGTCGCCGATCTTGGGGTTGTCGCAGCGGCGGACGATGAGCTGGAAGTAGTCGCCGAGGTCCGTGCCGGGGACGGGCGGCAGGATCGGGAGGATCTCCTCGGTCTCGACCTTGGTCAGGAAGGCGCGGACCAGGGGATCGGCCATGCCCTCGTGGACGAAGTGGATGTCCATCAGGCCGGACGGGTATGCGATGATGGCGTGGCCGCCGTTCAGGATGCGGATCTTCATGTGCTCGAAGGGGGTCACGTCGGCGACGAACTGGGCGCCGACCTCCTCGAAGGCGGGGCGGCCGGCGGGGAAATGGTCCTCGACCACCCACTGGATGAAGTCCTCGCAGAAGACCGGCCAGGCGTCCTCGATGCCGAACTCGTCGCGGGTGATGGCGCGCTCGCGGTCGGAGGTCGCGGGGGCGATGCGGTCGACCATGGCGTTGGGGAAGGCGACGTTGCCGCGAATCCAGGCGGCGAGCTTGGGGTCCTGCGCCTCGGCGAGGCCGGCGACGGCGTTCATCGCCACGACGCCGTTGTGGGGGACGTTGTCGCAGGACATCACGGTGAAGGGCTGGACGCCGGCGGCGCGGCGGGCGCGCAGGCCGGCGAGGATCAGGCCGAAGACCGTCCTGGGCGCATCGGGGTTGGCGGCGTCGGCCTTGATCGCCGGGTTCGCCGGGTCGAAGGCGCCGGTCGCGGGGTTGATGAAGTAGCCGCCCTCGGTGACGGTCATCGAGACGATGCCGGTCGCCGGGAGCGCGAGCTGCTTCAGGATCGCTGCGCCGTCCATCGGCGGCAGGAAGTCGGTCATCACGCCGGTGACGTGGGCCGAGGACTTTTCGGCCGACTGTTCGACGACGGTCGAGAGCAGGTCCTGGCCCCTGAGGGCGTCGCGCATCTTGACGTCGTAGGGGGTCACGCCGGCGCCGACGATCGCCCAGTCGTGGTCGCGGCCGGCGTTCATCAGCCGGTCGAGGTAGACCTGCAGGTGGGCGCGGTGGAAGTTGCCGATGCCGAAGTGCAGGATGCCGGGGGCGAGGTCGGATCGGGCGTAGGCGGGGCGGCCGACGCCGTCGGGGAGCTTCGGCAGGTTCGCGAGCGACAGGGCAACGGGCATTTCGACCTCTTCAGATTGTGCGGAGCATGCCGCCGTCGACGTAGTAGGTGGAGCCGACCGAGTAGCTGGCGCGGTCGGAGCAGAGGAAGACGAAGAAGTCGGCGAGCTCCTCGACGGTGCCGAAGCGCTTGATCGCGGCGTGCTCGTCGGCGACCGACTGCAGGTAGGCCTGGTAGTCGCCGCCCTTGTCGGCGGTCAGCTGCTTCGCCGTCTTCACCCAGTCCGGCGTCAGGATCAGGCCGGGGTTGATGGTGTTGACCCGGACGTTCATCGGGATGAATTCGGCCGACATGGTCTTCGACAGCATCAGCAGCGCGGCCTTGGTGACGTTGTAGATCGGCTCGTACCAGAGCGGCTGCGTGGCGCAGATCGAGGCGTTGTTGAGGATGGCGCCGCCGCCGCGCTTGGCCATCCCGGGCACGAGGCCGCGGGCGAGGCGGACGGCGGCCATGACGTGCAGGTCCCAGTAGGCCTGCCACTTGTCGTCGGGGGCCTCCATGATCGTCTCGTTGGAGCCGGTGCCGGCGTTGTTGACGAGGATGTCGCAGCCGCCGGCGGCGGTGACGGCGTCGATGAGCGCGGCGCAGCCCTCGGCGGTCCCGACGTCGCAGGCGGTGGCGGTGGCCGTGACGCCGAACTCCTTCGCGACCGCGTCGGCCGCTTCCTCGACGCGGGCGCGGTCGCGGGCGGCGAGATGCACGCCCGCCCCTTCGCGGGCGAAGGCGCGGGCCACGCCCAGCCCGATGCCGACGCTGCCGCCGGTGATGACGGCGACCTTGCCGCCCAGTCCGAGATCCATCCCCGCTCCCCCCTCGTCGGTCCCGGCGGTCCTGCCGGGGTCGGCCCAGGCCCGTCAGATGGCGTTCCCGGATGCGTCGAACTTGTGGATCTTCGAGGGATCGGGGGTCAAGTAGACCGTGTCGCCGTGATTCACCGGGATCTCGCCCGAGGCGCGGACGTTGATCGTTCCGAGATCGCCGGCGTGGACGTGGATGAAGGTGTCGGCGCCCAGGTGCTCGGCGACCCCGACGGTTCCCTTCCAGGCGCCCTCGGACGGGGTCGTCCCGACGGTGACGTGCTCGGGCCGGACGCCGATGGTCTTGGCATTGTATTTGCCGGCTTCCGCCCCTTCGACGAAGTTCATCTTCGGCGAGCCGATGAAGCCCGCCACGAAGAGGTTCTTCGGCTTGCGGTAGAGCTCGAGCGGCGAGCCGACCTGCTCGATGTTGCCGGCGTTGAGCACGACGATCTTGTCGGCCATGGTCATCGCCTCGACCTGGTCGTGGGTGACGTAGATCATCGTCTTGCCGAGGTTCTGGTGCAGCTCGGAGATCTCGAGCCGCATGGTGCCGCGGAGTGCGGCGTCGAGGTTCGACAAGGGCTCGTCGAACAGGAACGCCGACGGCTGCCGCACGATCGCGCGCCCGATCGCCACGCGCTGCCGCTGGCCGCCGGAAAGCTGCCCCGGCCGCCGCTCCAGGTAGTTGGTGAGGTTCAGGATGCGGGCGGCGTTCGCCACCTTCTTGTCGATGTCGGCCTGGCTTTCCCCGGCCATCTTCAGCGGGAAGGCGATGTTCTTCGCCACCGTCATGTGCGGGTAGAGCGCATAGGACTGGAAGACCATGGCGAGCTGGCGCTGGGCCGGGGCGGCGTCGGTCACGTCCTTGCCGTCGATCATGATCTTGCCCGAGGTCGTGTCCTCGAGCCCGGCGATCAGCCGCAGCAGCGTGGACTTGCCGCAGCCGGAGGGGCCGACGAAGACGACGAACTCGCCGTCCTCGATGTCGAGGTTGATCTTCGGGATGATGACGGTTGCCCCGAAGGACTTGTTCACGTCGCGGAGCTGGATGTTGCCCATGTTCGGTTTCCCCCCGGGTTACTTCACGGCGCCGAAGGTCAGGCCGCGGACGAGCTGCTTCTGGCTGAACCATCCCATGATCAGGATGGGGGCGATGGCAAGGGTCGAGGCCGCCGAGAGCTTGGCCCAGAACAGGCCCTGCGGCGACGAGAAGCTGGCGATGAAGGCGGTCAAGGGCGCCGCGTTCGTCGTGGTCAGCCGGATGGTCCAGAAGGACTCGTTCCAGGCGAGGATGATGTTGAGGAGCAGCGTCGAGGCGATCCCCGGCACCGCCATCGGCGTCAGCACCTCCCAGATCTCGCCCCAGAGGGTGGCGCCGTCCATGCGCGCGGCCTCGAGGATCTCGCCGGGGATCTCGCGGAAGTAGGTGTAGAGCATCCAGATCACGATCGGCAGGTTGATCAGCATCAGCATGATCGTCAGGCCGAAGCGGGTGTCGATGATGCCGAGCTTGAGGAAGATCAGGTAGATCGGCATCAGGACGGCGACCGCCGGCATCATCTTGGTCGAGAGCATCCACATCAAGAGGTCCTTGGTCCGCTTGCCGGGCGAGAAGGCCATCGCCCAGGCGGCGGGAACCGAGATGATCAGCGCGAGGATGGTCGAACCGACGGAGATCACCACCGAGTTCATGAACGGCTTGAAGTAGTTCTCCTGGCTCTGCACGTCGCGGTAGCTCTCGAAGGTGAAGGACGGGATCAGGTTGAAGCCCTGGATCGCCTCCTGCTCGGTCTTCAGGCTGGTGATGATCGTATAGAGGATCGGGAAGAAGATGATGAGCGCCACCACCCAGGCGATCGCGGTGTTGCGCGCCTTGGCGCCGGTCGTGACTGCGCGTGCCATGGGATGCTCCTCAGTCCAGGTTTCGGCCGACGGCGCGCATCAGGAAGATGGCGACGATGTTGGCGAGGACGACGGCGATCACGCCGCCAGCCGCCGCGCCGCCCACGTCCTGGTCGAGGAGCGCGGTGCGGTAGACGAGGAACGGCAGGTTGGTCGAGGCGTAGCCCGGGCCGCCGTTGGTGGTGACGAGGATCTCGGCATAGACCCCGAGCAGGAAGATCGTCTGGATCAGGATCACGACGGTCATCGCGCGGGAGAGGTGCGGGATCGTCAGGTAGATGAAGCGGCTGACGAAGCCGGCGCCGTCCATCTCGGCGGCTTCCTTCTGCTCGCTGTCGAGCGACTGCAGCGCGGTCAGCAGGATCAGGGTGGCGAAGGGGAGCCACTGCCAGGCGACGATGATGATGATCGAGAAGAGCGGGTAGCTCGCGAACCAGTCCACCGGCTGCAGCCCGAGCGCGCGGGCCATGTCGGCGAGAACGCCGTAGCCCGGGTGCATGATCATGTTCTTCCAGATCAGCGCCGCGACCGGGGGCATCACGAAGAAGGGCGAGATGACCAGGATCCGCACGATCCCCTGGCCCCACATCGGCTGGTCGATCAGGAGCGCGATGGCGATGCCGAGGACGACGGTGATGACCAGGACGCCGACGACGAGGACGAGCGTGTTCCAGATCGCCTGCCAGAAGGCCGGGTCGGTGTAGAAGTAGACGTAGTTGTCGAAGCCCGCCCAGGTCACCTCCGGATCGAGGAGGTTGTAGTTCAGCAGCGAGAAATACAGCGTCATCGCCAGCGGCACGATCATCCAGATCAAGAGCAGGATGACCGACGGCGCCACCATGAAGCGCGCGAGCGTCTTGGTCTGTCGGGTAGCCATCGCGGGGTCTCTCCCTCTCGGCCGGGCGGGCCGGATTGCCGGGGCAAGAGGCCGCCCGGACGGAGCCGGGCGGCAGTGTGCGCTTGGGAGGAAGCGCTACTTGATGTACTTCGCCTTCTTCATCGTGCGCTCCGAGACCGACTGGGCCTGGGAGAGCGCGTCGTCGACCGAGCTCTGGCCGGCGAGGGCGGCGGCGAAGAGCTGGCCGACCTGCGTCCCGAGGCCCTGGAACTCGGGGATGGCGACGAACTGCACGCCGGTATAGGGCACCGGGTTGACTGTCGGGTGCAGCGGGTCGGCGGCGTTGATCGAGTCGATCGTCGACTGGGCGAAGGGCGCCGCGCCGGTGTAGTTGGCGTTGGCGTAGAGCGAGGTGCGGGTGCCCGGGGGCACGTTCGACCAGCCGGCCTTCTGGGCGACGAGGTCGAGGTACTCCTTGGAGGTCGACCACTCGATGAACTTCTGCGCCGCCTCGGCGTTCTTCGAGGATTCCGGGATCGCCAGGCTCCATGCCCAGAGCCAGTTGGCGCGCTTGCCGAGGCCCTTGTCCGGCGCCAGCGCGAAGCCGACCTTGTCGGCGACCTGGCTGGCCTTGGGGTCGGTCACGAAGGAGCCGGCGCTGGTCGCGTCGATCCACATCGCGCACTTGCCCTGCTGGAAGAGGGCGAGGTTCTCCGAGAAGCCGTTGGACGAGGCGCCCTGGGGGCCGGCGTCCTTCATCAGGTCGACGTAGAACTGCAGCGCGTCCTTCCAGGGCTGCGAGTCGAACTGGGGCTGCCAGTCCATGTCGAACCACTCGGCGCCGAAGGAGTTGGCGAGCGAGTCGATGAAGGCCATGTTCTCGCCCCAGCCGGCCTTGCCGCGGAGGCAGATGCCGTTGACGCCGTTGGCGCGGTCGGTGAGCTTGCGGGCGGCGTCGGCGACGAAGTCCCAGGTCGGCTTGTCGGGCATGGTCAGCCCGGCCTTCTCGAACAGGTCCTTGCGGTACATGGTGAACGAGCTCTCGCCGTAGAAGGGCGCGGCGTAGAGCTTGCCGTCGACCGAGAGGCCGTCGCGGATCGGCTTCAGCAGGTCGTCGACGTCATAGTCGGCGCCGAAGTTGAGCTCCTTCAGCCAGCCCTTCTTGCCCCAGATCGGAACCTCGTAGGTGCCGATCGTCAGGATGTCGTACTGGCCGCCCTTGGTGGCGATGTCGGTCGTCACCCGCTCGCGCAGGATGTTCTCCTCGAGCGTCACCCAGTTGACCTTGATGTCCGGATTGGCCTTGGTGAACTCGTCGGTCAGGCTCTGCATCCGGATCATGTCGCCGTTGTTGACGGTCGCGATCGTGATGGTGCTTTCGGCGTGGGCGGCCACGGCGAACGCCAGGGCGGACGTCGCCCCCGCGAGCAGGGAAATGTAGCGCATGCTTCCTCCGTTGGAGCCCGGGCAGGGCAAATGTTGTTTATTGGAGCAAACGATCGCAGCAAGGGGCGCGGGTGTCAATGGAAAATCGAGCATTCGCCCGCAGATCGGGCAAGTGCCAGGGCAATCTTATTGCAGGGGCAGGGGATAGAGCTGCAACTTCAGGCGCCCCCGAGCAGCGCCTCGGCGGTCGCCTCGTCGGTGACGAGGCCGTTGACGAGGCCGCCGCGCAGGGCGGCGGCGATCGCCGGCAGCTTGCGGCGGCCCTTGGCCAGCGCGATCACCGTGGCGCGCGACCGGTCGGGAATCGGCGCGCTGGCGGTGCGCTCGTTGGCGCCGCGGGCGAGCAGCCGGCCGTCGCGGTCGAAGACCCAGCCGCAGATCTCGCCGGCGGCGCCGGCGACGCGCTCGGCGTCGAGCTCGGCCGCGGTCAGGAAGCGGTCGAGGAAGAGCGGCGCCTCCTCGTCCATCTCGCCGATGCCGACGAAGGCGACGTCGGCGGCGGCGGCGAGGGCGAGCGTCGGGCGGATCAGCGACTGGCCGTGCATCAGCTCGCGCTCCTCGGGGGAGCTCAGGTACACCGGCAGCGGCATCGGAAAGTGCCGGGCGGACACCGCCTCGGCCATGGAAAAGATCACGTTGTAGTAGGCGGCCGACCCGTCCATGCCGATGCTGCCGGTCAGCGAGACGACGGTGTGCTGCGGGCAGGCGATCGGCGGCAGGTGCTCGATCGCGGCCTTGAGCGTGCGGCCGGTGCCGATCGCCATGACGATCGGCTTCTCGCTGCGGAGCCAGCGGGCGATCTCGGCGGCGCCGGCCTCGGCGAGACCGGTGGTGCCGCCGTCGGCGGCCGGGTCGCGCGGGACGACCTCGGCGCGCAGGAGCCCGAAGCGCTCGGTCAATGCCGCGGCGAGCTCGAGGCAATGGGCGATCGGGTGCTCCATCCAGACCCGCACCAGCCGCTCCGACACCGCCAGCGACACCAGCCGCTGCGCCGCCTGGCGCGAGATCCCCATCTGCACCGCGATCTCGTCCTGGGTGCGGCCGGCGATATAGTAGAGCCAGCCGGCGCGGGCGGCGTCGTCGAGTCGGCCGGAAGTGGTCTTCGAACGCGCCACGGCATGAACTCTGCGCTTTTGCCCGCAGGATAAGCAAATGCGCGCGCGGCGCAAGCGGCAGCAGCGGGCTTGGTCCTTTCGGCACCGGCCGGGCCTGTCCGGCGTCGGCGGCGCCCGAAGGTGGCATTCAGGCGGCGCCGGGCGGGGCACGCGAGCGCCTCAAGAGGCTGGACTTGCCGGGCGGCGCCGATAATCTGGCGGCAGGATCGCCACGCGGCGCCGAAGGTGCGGACAAGCAGGCGGCCCCGGTCCGCGCGGCGGACCGGCCACCAGGGGAGGATGTCAACTTGAAAGCTGGGATTCTGTTGGCCGGCGCGTCGGCGCTGGGCATGCTGGCGGGCGGTTCCGCCCTCGCGCAGGACAAGCCGTTCGCCGGGGTGACGGTGAACGTGATCACCCAGACCGGGGCGATCCAGGAGCCGCTGCAGCGGCGGGCGCCCGAGTTCGAGGCGGCGACCGGGGCGAAGGTCAACGTGATCGCGGTGCCGTTCTCGGACCTCTACCAGAAGGTCCTGACCGACTGGGCGTCGGGGACCAATTCGGTCGACGCGGCGGTCTTCGCGCCGCAGTGGATGGTCGACTATGTCGCCGGCGGCTACCTCGAGGACCTGACCCCGCGCGTCGACGCCGACAAGGCGATCGACCAGCAGGACGTTGGCGCCTTCTTCCGCGACTTCTCCGAGAAGTACGACGGCAAGACCTACATGATCACCCTCGATGGTGATTTCCACATGATGTACTACCGGACCGACGTGCTGGAAGCCGCGGGGCTGAAGCCGCCGACCACCTGGGACGAGTACCTCGAGGTCGCCAAGGCGGTGAACGGCAAGGACATGAACGGCGACGGGACGCCCGACTTCGGCTCCTGCATCGCCAAGAAGCGCAACGCGCAGAGCTACTGGTTCGTGACCGACGTGGTCGGCTCGATGACCCAGTCGAAGGGCACGAGCCAGGGGACGTTCTTCAACACCAAGGACATGTCGCCGCTCGTCGACAACGAGGCCTTCCGCAAGGCGCTCGACTTCATGGCCGAATCGACCAAGTACGGCCCCCCCGACGAGTTGAACCTCGACGTGGCCGACACGCGCCCGCTCTTCGCCTCGGGCCGCTGCGCGCTCAACCTCGACTGGGGCGACGTCGGCACCATCGCGATCGACCCGAAGCAGTCGAAGGTGATGGGCAAGTGGGGCGCGGCGATCATGCCGGGCTCGAAGGAGGTGCTCGACTGGGATTCGGGCAAGCTCGTCGCCTGCGACGCGACGACCTGCCCCTACGCGATCGACGGCGTGAACCATGCGCCCTTCGCGGCCTTCGGCGGCTGGGGCGGCGGGATCAACGCCAAGGCCGACCCGAAGGTCAAGGACGCGGCCTACGCTTTCTTCTCCTTCATGACCCAGCCGGCGCAGTCCAACTCCGACGTCACGATCGGCGGCACCGGCTTCAACCCGTACCGCACCTCGCAGCTCTCCTACTCGGACCTCTGGAAGAAGGCGGGCATGACCGAGGAGGAGGCCAAGGTCTACCTCGGCGCGATCAACGACTCGATGTCGAGCCCCAACATGATCCTCGACCTGCGCATCCCGCAGAACCAGAAGTACCAGCAGGTCGTGCTCGACGAGGCGATCTCGCGCTTCCTGTCGGGCGAGATCGACAAGGAGGGGATGGTCAAGGCGGTCGCCGACGGCTGGAACGAGCTGAACGAGGAGATCGGCGTCGACGAGCAGCTCGCCTTCTACAAGGCCACGATCGGCGCCAAGTAGCGCCGCGGACCCGGCGCGGCACGCCGCCGCGCCGGGCGTTCCCCCGGGGGGTGTGCGGATGACAGCGACCATCGCGCCAGCTCTGGAAGCCGAGCGCCCGAGCCTCGCCGAGCGGATCGACCGGCACTCGGGGCCGATGATGGTGCTGCCGGCCGTCATCGTGCTCCTCTGCTTCGCGATCTTCCCGCTCATCATCTCGGCCTACCTGTCGCTCTCGCGCTTCGCGCTGGCGCAGGGCGGCTTCACGCTCAAGTTCGTCGGCTTCCTCAACTTCAAGAAGCTCCTGACGGGCTCGCAGCAGTACCACCTGCTCGGCACCTTCGGCCCGCTCGGGCCGGTCTCCTGGCTCGTGCTCGCGGCCGGCGTCGCGGTCGTCCTCCTCGGCTTCGCCCGCTACTTCCTGCGCGGCCGCCCGACGGTGATGGGCACGATCGGCCGCCTGGTCACGGCCTCGACGGCGCTCTTCCTGCTCTGGATCACCGTCCTCACCTTCGCCCCCGGCGGGGTGCCCGGCACCGTCGTCAACACGCTCGTCTACGTCGTCGTGGGCGTCAGCGCGCAGTTCGCGCTCGGCCTCGGGCTGGCGCTCCTCTGCGGCCGGCCGATCGTGGCGCGCAACTTCTTCCGCGTCCTCTTCTTCGTTCCCCTGATGGTGACCCCGGTCGGCATCGCCTACACCTTCCGCATGCTCGCCGACATGCAGAAGGGCCCGTTCGCGCCGATCCTGCGCGCCTTCGGCGTCACCGAATGGTCCTGGGCCACCGAGGCCTGGTCGGCGCGGCTGATGGTGCTGGTCGGCGACACCTGGCAGTGGACGCCCCTGATCTTCATCGTGATGCTCGCCGCGGTCGAGAACCAGCCCACCGACCAGGTCGAGGCCGCCCGCCTCGACGGCGCCAGCGGCTGGCAGATCTTCCGCGACATCACCTGGCCCGCGATCGCGCCCGTCGCCGCCACCGTCGTCCTGATCCGGCTGATCGAGGCCTTCAAGATCATCGACCTGCCGAACGTGCTCACGGGCGGCGGTCCCGGCCTCGCCACCGAGTCGATGACGCTGCACTCCTTCATCGCCTGGCGCACCCAGGACCTCGGCGGCTCGGCCGCCGTCGGCTACATGCTCCTCTTCATCTCGACGGTGGTCTGCGTGTCCTTCTTCAACTTCGTCGTCCGCCATACCCGCCGGTTCGAGGCATGAGCGACACCCCCTCGCTCTGGCAGCGCCTGACCGAGCCGCCCTCGATCGAGGAGCAGGCCCCGGCCGCCAAGGCCGTGACCTACCTCCTGCTGCTGCTCTGGTCGCTCGTGGTGCTCGTGCCGCTCTACTGGGTGCTGATCACCTCGTTCAAGAACGCCGGCGACGTCGACAACGGCCCCTTCTACATCCCCTTCCTCGACTTCCGGCCGAACCTCGACGCCTGGCGCTTCATGCTCGTCGAGAACAACACGCTGAAGCCCTACATGAACTCGGTCGTGGTCGCGCTCACCAGCACCTTCCTCGCCGTCCTGATCGGTTCGCTCGCCGCCTACGCGCTGGTCCGCATCCGCTTCCGGGTGAAGCTCGCCGCCGTCGCCATCTTCATCCTGCTCCTCGTCGCCGTCATCGTCGCCGTCGCCGGCTTCCGGGTGCCCTGGCCGCTCGCCTTCGGCGTCGCCCTCGCCCTCTTCCTCCTCGCGCTCTTCACCCTCGTCCGCCGCACCCGCCTCGCCCTCGGCAACAACGACGTCGAGTTCTGGATCATCTCCAACCGGATCATGCCGCCGATCGTCGCGGTGCTGCCGATCTACGTGATGTTCCAGTCGCTGCACCTCCTCGACACCCGCGCCGCGCTGATCGCCACCTACACGGCGGTGAACCTGCCCATCGTCGTCTGGCTCACCCGCGACTTCTTCGCCGGCGTCCCCATCGACCTCGAGGAAAGCGCCGAGCTCGACGGCGCCTCGAAGTTCCGCGTCTTCTTCACCATCGCGCTGCCGCTGGTCCGCTCCGGCCTCGTCGCCACCTTCCTCCTGGTCCTCATCCTCGCCTGGAACGAGTACCTGCTCGCCCTCTTCCTCACCAACGCCAACGCCCAGACCATGCCGGTCCTGGTCTCGGCGCAGAACACCACCCGCGGCCCGCAGTGGTGGAACATGTCGGTGCTGATCGTGGTGATGATCGCGCCCGTCGTCCTCATCTCCACCGTGCTGCAGAAGCACATCGCGCGCGGCCTCCTCGTCGGCGCCGTGAAGGGATAGCCATGCGCGTTGCCCTCGAATCGATCCGCAAGTCCTTCGGCGCCGTCGAGGTGGTCAAGGGCCTCGACCTCGACATCCCCAACGGGGAGTTCCTCGTCCTCCTCGGCCCCTCCGGCTGCGGCAAGACCACGGCGCTCCGCATGGTCGCCGGCCTCGAGTCGGTCACTTCGGGGAAAATCCTCATCGGCGACCGCGAGGTCACCAACGTCCTGCCGAAGTACCGCGACATCGCGATGGTGTTCCAGAGCTACGCCCTCTACCCGCACATGACGATCGCCGAGAACATCGCCTATCCGCTCAAGCTCCGCAGCGTCCCCGCCGCCGAGCGCGACGGCGCGGTCCGCTCCGCCGCCGAGAAGGTCCACCTGCACGAGCTCCTCGACCGCTACCCCCGCCAGCTCTCCGGCGGCCAGCGCCAGCGCGTCGCCCTCGCCCGCGCCATGGTCCGCCGCCCGAGCGTCTTCCTGATGGACGAGCCCTTGTCGAACCTCGACGCCAAGCTCCGCGGCCACATGCGCTCGGAGCTGAAGCGCCTGCAGGCCGACCTCGGCGTCACCACCATCTACGTGACCCACGACCAGATCGAGGCGATGACGCTCGCCCACCGCGTCGCGATCATGAACAAGGGCGTAGTGCAGCAGATCGCCACCCCCCGCGAGATCTACGACGATCCCGCGAACCTCTTCGTCGCCGGCTTCATCGGCTCGCCGCCGATGAACCTGATCGAGGGAGCGCTCGAGAACGGCGCGTTTGCCTGTGCAGGCGGCCGCGTCCCGACGGCCGTCGCCGGCTCCCGTCCCGCCGTCACCGCCGGCCTCCGCCCGGAGGACTGCCGCATCGTCCCGCCCGGCGAGGGCCCGATCGCCGCCCGCGTCTACGCCTTCGAGCTCATCGGCGACCACACCCTCGTCACTGCCCAGGTCGGCGGCGCCACGATGACGGTCAAGGCCGACAAGTCCGCCTCCTGGGACATGGACGCGCCCATCGGCATCGACGTCGCCGAGCGCGGCCTCTTCCTCTTCGACCAGGCGAGCGGAGAGCGCATCCGCGCCGGCTCGGCCTGAATGGCGGCCGGGGCGGGGGGCCTCGCCTCGGACCAGGGGGCCCGGTGGGCATCGCCGCCGCCTTGCCGCGCGACCGCCTGATCGGGGAGTTGTCGCTGTGGTCGGCGGACCTCGCCGACCTTGCGCGAGTCGCGCGTCCAGCACGTCGACGTGGCGGACGGGTGTTCGCGCCGGCGTTCCTCTTCTTTCCCGACCTGGTGGCGCGGATCGCGCAGCTGACCCGGCGGCCGATCCATGTCCACCTGATGGTCGAGGCGGCGATCGTCGAGGCGCAGACCCGCGCCTTCGTCGAGGCGGGCGCGGCGCTGGTGACGGTCGGGCGCCCGGGTCCGGACAATGGTTGATATCCGGTTACCGTCCGGACCATGTTTCGTTTGGAATCAACGTGTTAAGTGGGTGCCCGGCCCGGACAAAGCTCGTGTCCGCGGCGTGGCACACCTTTCCGGGCCGCCCG
>JAXMDF010000028.1:0-16850 GCA_046348975.1 Amaricoccus sp.
CCGACATGGACCCGGGCGCCCTGACCGACGCCGAGGCGCTGGTCGCCGCGGCCTCGCCGGAGCGCCCGCTCAGCACCCGCGCCGCCCGCCGCGAGGCGCAGCGCCGCGCCATGGCCGAGCGCATCGCCGCCGCCGGCCCGCCGCCCGAGCCGGGCGCAGGCGGGATCGCCGGGGCGCTCTTCGTCCCCGCCGCCGGTGCCCTGCTCGCGCCCGGGACGCCGCTGCTGACGCAGGCGCAGCCGCTGATCTCGGCGGCCCCCGGCGGGCTGTTCGGCGACCAGCCGGCGAGGGGCGACGCGGCGGCCGCTAACGGGTTGGTAACCACCACCCCCTAGTCCCGGCACATCGGCAGTCGGAGGAGAAGCCCTGACATGACGCCGCGGTCCGGTCTCGGGCTCGGTCTGCGGCCGGCGCGCCCAGCGCGGGCGGCTTTGGCGTCGAGGCTTCCGCGATGGAACTGAGCCTCCGGACGCTCTACCAGCCGACCGTGCTGCTCGCGATGGCGCTGATGACCGTCATCGCGATGATGATCCTGCCGATGCCGGCCTTCGTGCTCGACATGGGGCTGGCGGCGTCCTTCGCGATCGCGATCCTCATCTTCACCATCACCCTCTTCATCCAGCGCCCGCTCGACTTCTCCGCCTTCCCGACCGTGCTCCTCGCCAGCCTGATGCTGCGCCTCTCGCTCAACGTCTCGTCGACGAAGCTCATCATCGGCCAGGGCCACACCGGCACCAAGGCCGCCGGCCACGTGATCGAGGGCTTCGCCATGTTCATCATGGGTGGGTCGGTCTTCCTCGGCCTCGTCGTCTTCGGCGTGCTCCTGATCGTCAATTTCATCGTCATCACCAAGGGCGCGGGCCGCATGGCCGAGGTCGGCGCCCGCTTCGCCCTCGACGGCATGCCCGGCAAGCAGCTCGCCATCGACAGCGACATGGCCGCCGGCGCCATCTCCCACGCCGAGGCGCGCGAGCGCCGCCGCATCGAGCAGGAGGAGACGACCTTCTTCGGCTCCCTCGACGGCGCCTCCAAGTTCGTCAAGGGCGACGCCGTCGCCGGCCTCCTCATCACCCTCCTCAACCTGGTGATGGGCCTCGCGATGGGCGTGCTGGTCCACGGCATGCCGCTGCACGACGCCTTCGAGACCTACTCGATCCTCACCGTCGGCGATGGCCTCGTCACCCAGATCCCCGCGGTCATCATCTCGATCGCGAGCGCGATGCTGCTCTCCAAGGGCGGCCTCGTCGGCTCGACGGACCGGGCGCTGATCCGCCAGCTCGGCGGCTACCCGACCGCGCTCGCGACCGTCGCCGTCCTGATGCTGCTCTTCGCCTTCATCCCCGGCCTGCCGTTCATCCCCTTCGTGATCGGCTCGGGCAGCCTCGGCGCCGCCGCCTGGGTGGCGCGGCAGACCAAGCTGCGCGAGGCCGCCGCCGCCGCAGCGCCGCCCGCGGCGAAGTCGGCGGCGAAGAAGTCCCTCGGCGACCTGCTCGACGTCGACGAGATCCACATGGAGTTCTCGCCCAACCTCGTCCCGGTCGTCATGGACGAGGCGACCGGCCTCGACGCGCGCATCCTCAACATGCGCAACCACATCGCCAGCGAGTTCGGCCTGATCCTCCCCGAGATCCGCCTGACCGACAACCCGGGCCTCGGGCCCGGCACCTACGCCATCCGCGTCCAGGGCGTCGAGGCCGCCCGCAGCACCATCGAGACCGACCGCGTCCTCGTGCTGCTCCCCGACGAAGGCGCCGCCGCCCCCGAGGGCCGCACGGTCGCCGAACCCGTCTACGGCGCCCCCGCCCGCTGGATCTCCCCCGACCAGCAGGAAGAAGCCGCGCTGATGGGGCTCTCGGTCGTCACCCCGACCGAGGTCGTTGCGACCCACCTCCTCGAGATCGTCAAGGCCAACTTCGGCCGCCTCTTCACCCGCCGCAGCTTGCGCAAGCTCCTCGACGAGTTCACCTCGCTCAGCGATTCGAAGCGCGCCGAGGCGAACCGGCGGATGATCGACGAGTTCGTCCCCGACAAGGTCCCGATCGACACGCTGCAGTCCGTCCTCCGCCTCCTCCTCGAGGAGCGGGTCTCGATCCGCAACCTGCCGCTGATCCTCGAGGCGATCGCCGAGGCGCACGGCCCCGGCGCCAGCCCCGAGGTCACCTGCGAGCACGTCCGCCACCGCATCGGCTTCCAGCTCGTCGCCGGCGTCCAGGAAGCGGACGGCGCCCTGCCCCTGATCCAGCTCAACCCCGCCTGGGAGGAGCTCTTCCAAGCCTACCAGCTCCCCGAGGGCTCGGGCATCGTCGACGTCGCGCTGCCGCCCGCCGAGTTCAACCGCCTCGCCAACGCCGTCGCCGAGAAGATCGCCCAGGCCGGCGCCCAGGGCCGCTACCCGGCCGTCGTCACCTCCACCAAGCGCCGCCGCTTCCTGCACACCGTCCTGACCGCCAAGGGCATCCGCAACCCGGTCCTCAGCTTCGAGGAAATCGGCACCAACGCCCGCCCCGCCGTCCTCGGGCTCGCCTGATGTTCGCAGGCCTCGGCGCGCTCCTCGACATGACCCAGGCGGCGATGCTCGGCTTCATCCTCGTCTTCGCCCGCGTCAGCGGCGTGATGATGCTGCTCCCGGGCTTCGGCGAGCGGCTGATCCCCGCCCGCGTCCGCCTCGCCCTGACCCTCGCCTTCGCCCTCGTCGTCTGGCCGATGGTCGCGCCCGAGTTCCGCACCGCCGGCCCCGCCCGGCCGTTCCTGCTGATGCTGATGATCGAGGTCTCGATCGGCCTGATGCTCGGCATCGCCATCCGGCTGATCGTCATCGCGCTGCAGCTCGCGGGCTCCATCGCCGCCCAGTCGATGGCGCTCGCGCAGATGTTCGGCGCCGGCGTCACCCCCGACCCGATGCCCGCGATCGGCAACATCCTCCTCTTCGCCGGCATCACGCTCGCCGTCGCCTCCGGCCTGCACGTCAAGGCCGCCGTCGCCATGGCCCGCTCCTACGAGATCCTGCCGATGGGCCTGCCGGTGCCCGCCTCCGACGTCGCCCGCTGGGGCACCGCCCGCGTCGCCCAGTCCTTCGCGCTGGGCTTCTCGCTGGCGGCGCCCTTCGTGATCGCGGCCTTCGCCTACAACCTCGCCCTCGGCGCGATCAACCGCGCGATGCCGTCGCTCATGGTCGCCTTCATCGGCGCCCCGGCGATCACCGCCGGCGCCCTCCTCATGCTGATGCTCGCGGCCCCGGTGATCCTCCACTTCTGGGGCCACCGGCTCGACCTGACCCTGGCCGACCCGCTGGCGCCCCGATGAGCGGCGACTCCGAAAGCGGCGAGAAGGTCTTCGACCCGACGCCGCAGCGGCTCGCCGAGGCGCGCCGCAAGGGCGACATCCCCCGCTCGTCCGACGTCACCGCCGCCGCGACCTACCTCGCGCTCCTCGCCGTCGTCGCCTCGGTCGGCGGCTTCGCGCTGCACCGCGCGGGCTCCGTCCTGATGGTCTTCGTCGACCAGCCCGACCGGCTCGAAGGCCTGCTCCTCGGCCCCGGCGGCGCCAGCCTCGGCGGCCACATCCTCATGCAGGCGCTGGGCGCGCTGGCCCCGATCCTCTTGCTGCCGATCGCCGCCGTCCTCGTCAGCCTCTTCGCCCAGCAGGCCGTCACCTTCTCCGGCGAGAAGCTGCAGCCCAAGCTCTCGCGCCTCTCGCCGCTCGCCAACGCCAAGCGCAAGTTCGGCGCCGCCGGCCTCGTAGACTTCGGCAAGGCCACGGCCAAGCTCGTCGCGGTCGCGGTCGCGCTCTTCCTCTACCTTGCGCGCGACCTCGACCGGATGATCGGCGCCGCCACCGCCGAGGCACAGGTGCTCGGCGCGATGCTGATGCAGTCGCTGCAGGTGCTGCTGACCATCACCAGCCTGATCGCGATCGCCGTCGCCGGCATCGACCTCGTCTGGCAGCGCTTCGACCACGCCCGCCGGCTCAGGATGAGCTACCAGGACCTGCGCGAGGAATCGAAGCAGCAGGAGGGCGACCCCTACGTCAAGGCGCAGCGCCGCAGCCGCGCCGAGTCGATCGCGACGAATCGCATGCTGCTCGACGTGCCCAAGGCCGACGTGGTGATCGTGAACCCGACCCACTACGCGGTGGCGCTGAAGTGGTCGCGCGCCCGCGGCAGCGCACCGGCCTGCGTCGCCAAGGGCGAGGATGCCGTCGCCCTGCGCATCCGCGAGGTCGCCGAGACCGCCGGCGTGCCGATCCACAGCGACCCGCCGACCGCGCGCGCGCTGCACGCCACCCTCGAGATCGGCCGCGAGATCGCGCCCGAGCACTACCGCGCCGTCGCCGCCGCCATCCGATTCGCCGATCGGCTCCGGCGCGCCGCCCGCGAGCGGGGCCGCCCGTGACGCCCGTCACGCTCCGCCGCCTCGCCGGGCTGGTCGATGCGCGCAAGAACCGCGACCTCGCCCGGCTGGAGGCGCTCTTCGCCGAGGACCGCCGGCTGCAGGCGGAGCTCGGCGACCTGACCGCGACTCTCGCCCGCGAGCTGGGCGAGGAAGCCGATATGCCCCCGGGTCGGCAGGGGCTACGCTACATATGGGTAGAGCAGCGGAGCCGCGCCATCCGCCGCCGCCGCGCCGAGCTGACCGCCGCGATCAGGGTGGCACGCGCGGCGGCCGTCCAGAGCCTCGGCAAGCACCGCGCGCTCGAGGATCTGGTCGATCGCGCCGAGGACGCCGAGGCGCAAGCCCGCGCGGCCCGCGCCGAGCGCGAATCGCCGCCCCCGGCGCCGTCGCGTCCGACCACCCTCGGCCTCGGGGACTGAGGTGGGAGTGTTGCCCAAAAAGCACTCGTCCAGTCTCTTCTTCGAGACCGCTTCACAGTGAGCGGATTATCGCTTATTAAGGCTGCGTTGGGTTGAGGGGTGCCATCGCCGGCGTCCATGAGTGAGTAGAAGGCGTTTCGAGTAACGCGCCGGCGAGGATGGTGTGCGGGGTGCGCCGGACACTGCGACTGCTGCAGCAGCGCGCGGTGTCCGCGTTCCGCGTATCGCCGGAATGGGCTTCGCCCCGGGGCACCGTTCCGGTACGATCGTCCGACCCACAGGCCAGCCCATGTATACCCCGCCCGCGTTTCGCCACGACGACCTCCCCGAGCTCCACGCCGCGATCCGCGCGGCCGGCCTCGCGACGCTCGTCACCGCGACGGCGGACGGCCTGATCGGCACGCCGCTGCCCTTGGTCCTCGCGCCCGACGAGGGCCCCTTCGGCACCCTCTACGGCCATCTCGCCCGCGCCAACCCGCAGGCGACGCTCGCGCCTGTCGGCGAGGCGATGGCGATCTTCGCCGGCCCCGACGCCTACGTCTCGCCCGGCTGGTATCCGTCCAAGGCCGAGCACGGCCGCGTCGTCCCGACCTGGAACTACGCCGCGATCCACGCCTACGGGACGCCCGAGTTCTACGACGACCCCGCGCGGCTGCACGCCCACGTCAGCGCGCTGACCGCCCGCCACGAGGCCGGCCGCGCCGAGCCCTGGGCGGTCGGCGACGCCCCGGAGAAGTTCGTCGCCGGCCAGCTCCGCGGCATCGTCGGCCTGCGCCTGCCGATTGCGCGCCTCGACGGCAAGGCCAAGTTCAGCCAGAACCGCAGCGCCGAGGATCGCTCGGGGGCCGCCGCCGGCCTGCGCGCGACCGGCGACGTCGTGGCGCGGGCAGTCGCGGAGCGGATCCCGCGCTGAGAAAACCAGGCCGAGACCATGGCGATGCCATGTTCGCTCGGTCGTGTCCCCGGGCGTGGTGTGCCGGACCGCAGGGGCAGGACGCCAACATGGGTAGACGGCTACGGGACCGGGTCGATCGGATGCCGGCCGCCATGCGAAACGCGTCCGACGCGATCGCCACGCGGCCCACCCTCCGCTGCCCCTCCCCGCCGGGCCCCGAGCCCCGGCGGCCGCCCCGCCTCTCCTTCTCCTATCGGGTAGTGCCGGGGGGGTCGAGGGGGGCCGGCGAGGGCCCCCCTCGGGCCGCCCCGAGAGCCGCCCTGGTCTCCGGGAGCATGGGAGACCACTAACGGCCTTAGGCCCAGAGGTCCGCGCATGCGGGCGACGGCGCCAAAGCGCCGCGGCCCCCCCCGAATGGAAGCTGTACCACGTCACGGGACATGATCGTCGGCTCGGCGGGAACGGTTAACGAGGCGTGAAATCTGGAAAAGAAATACTAATAAGAGAGCTCTGCAGAAGTCTTCCGGTCGTGGCCTGGGCCCCCCAATGCCCCCGGACAACGGTTGAAATCCGGTTAATGCTCGGACCCTGAATCCAGTGATTTCAATGGCTTGATCTAGGTGCTCGACCCCGAGCACCCCCCGGGCAAAGCGGCGCTTCGTTCGTGGCCCGGCCTTTCGCAGAGGTCTCAACAACATCAATTATTTGCCGATTGCCCGCACCCCTTTCCCCGCACATTCGACGGGGCGGTGCTGACGAGGTCCCCCCGAAGCCCGCACTGGCGGGACCAACGCCCAGCCCCTATCTTCTGCCGCCATGAAGCTCGCGAACCTCATCGACCCCTTCGCCCACGCCGAAGGCCCGCCGCCCGAGCGCTTCTGGCCGTTCCTGCGCTGGGTCCTCGCCGGCGCCCACCCGGCGATCTGGCTGGCGCTCGCCGTCTCGATCGCCGTCGGCGCCACCGAGGTCGTCTCGGCCTCGGTCGTCGGCTGGCTGATCGACCTGGCGCAGCGGCACGGCCCCGCCAACCTCCTCGCCGACGGCTGGCCCTGGCTCGTCGCCGCGCTTCTCTTCTTCCTCGCCTTGCGCCCGGCGCTGATGGGCCTGAGCGCCGCCCTGACCGCGCTGACGCTCGGCCCCAACCTCTACCCGCTCGTCCTGTCGCGGCTCTACCGCCACACGCTCGGCCAGTCGCTCTCCTTCTTCGACGACGACTTCGCCGGCCGCATCGCCCAGAAGCAGCAGCAGACCGCCCGCGCGATCACCGACGCCGTCAGCGACTCGGTCAACACCATGGGGCTCGCGGTCACCGCCATCCTCGGCGCCGTCGCCGTCGTCAGCCACATCAACGCCTGGCTCGCCGTAGGCATGCTGCTCTGGCTCGCCAGCTACGCCGTCCTCATCCGTCACTACATGCCGCGCATCCGCGCGAGCTCCAAGGACCGCGCCGCCGCCCGCGCGGTCGTGACGGGCCAGGTGGTCGACTCGCTGACCAACATCGCGACGGTAAAACTCTTCAGCCACGGCATGCACGAGGACCGCGCCACCCTCGACGCCCTCACCGGCTTCCGCGCCTCGAGCATCCGCTTCGGCCTTACCAGCGCCTCCTTCCGCTTCTGGCTGATGGCCCTCGCGGGCACCCTGCCGGTGATGCTGATCGGCGGCGCCCTCGTCTTCTGGATCCGCGGCATGGCAACCGCCGGCGACATCGCCACCGCCGCCCTCCTCGCCACCCGCATCGCGCAGATGTCGGGCTGGGTCTCGATGACCGCCATGAGCATCTTCTCCAATGTCGGCGAGATCGAGGACGGCATCCGCACGCTCTCCCCACCCCACTCGATCACCGATGCCGAGGACGCCGCCGCGCCGAAGACCGTGCATGGCGCCGTCGACTACGAGGACGTCTCCTTCGGCTACGGCCGCCCTGTCCCCGCCCTGCGCGACTTCACCCTCCACGTCCGTCCCGGCGAGCGCGTCGCGCTGGTCGGCCGCTCCGGCGCCGGCAAGACCACCGCGGTCTCGCTCCTCCTCCGCCTCTACGACGTCGAGCAGGGCCGCATCCTCCTCGACGGCACCGACGTCCGCGACCTGACCCAAGACGCGCTGCGCGCCCAGGTCGGCATGGTCCGGCAGGAAACCGCCCTCTTCAACCGCTCGGCGCTCGAGAACATCCGCTACGGCAAGCCCGGCGCCTCCGACGCCGAGGTCCACGAGGCCGCGCGCCGCGCCGAGGCGCACGACTTCATCCTGACCCTGCGCGACTGGAAGGGCCGCACCGGCTACGACGCCCACCTCGGCGAGCGCGGCGTCAAGCTGTCGGGCGGCCAGCGCCAGCGGATCGCTCTCGCCCGCGTCATCCTCAAGGACGCCCCCGTCCTCGTCCTCGACGAGGCGACGTCGGCGCTCGACTCCGAGGTCGAGGCGGCGATCCAGGACACCCTCGACGTCGTCATGGAGGGGAAAACCGTCGTCGCGATCGCGCATCGCCTCTCGACGATCGCCCGAATGGACCGCATCGTGGTGCTCGACGAGGGCCATGTCGTCGAGGAAGGCACCCACGCCGCCCTCCTCGCCCGGAACGGGCTCTACGCGCGCTTCTGGCGCCGCCAGTCCGGCGGCTTCATCAACCTCGCCGCAGAGTGAGGGCAGGGGGAACCAACCGATGACGGACATTGCGACGCGGGTCTGGGACCATGCCTGGCGGATCGACCCGATCGTCCGATCGCTGCTCGATACCGACTTCTACAAGCTCCTGATGCTGCAGACCGTCTGGCGCCGCCACCGCGACGTCACCGTCAAGTTCAGCCTGATCAACCGCTCGAAGGACGTGCCGCTCGCGAAGCTGATCGACGAGGACGACCTCCGCGCCCAGCTCGACCACATCCGCGGCCTGCGCCTCACCCGCGGCGAATCGACCTGGCTGCGCGGCAACACCTTCTACGGCAAGCGCTGGATGTTCGGCCCCGAGTTCATGGCCTGGCTCGACGCCTTCCAGCTCCCGGAATACCGGCTCGACCGCAAGGGCGACCAGTACGAGCTGACCTTCGAGGGCTCCTGGCCCGAGGCGATGATGTGGGAGATCCCGGCGCTCGCCGTGCTGATGGAGCTCCGCTCCCGCGCCGTCCTGGACGACCTCGGCAAGTTCGAGCTGCGCGTCCTCTACTCCCGCGCCACCGCCCGGCTCTGGGACAAGATCGAGCGGCTGCAGAAGCTCCCGGACCTGCTCATCTCCGACTTCGGCACCCGCCGCCGCCATTCCTTCCTCTGGCAGGACTGGTGCGTCGAGGCGATGATCGAGGGCCTCGGCCGTCGCTTCTCCGGCACCTCCAACTGCCTGATCGCCATGCGCCGCGACCTCGAGGCGATCGGCACCAACGCCCACGAGCTGCCGATGGTCTACGCCGCCCTCGCCGAGGACGACGCGGCGCTGGCGACCGCTCCCTACCGCGTGCTGGAGAACTGGCACGAGGACTACGACGGCAACCTCCGCGTCATCCTCCCCGACACCTACGGCACCAAGGGCTTCCTCGCCCGCGCCCCGGAATGGCTCGCCTCCTGGACCGGCATCCGCATCGACTCAGGAATCCCCGAGGAGGGGACCGAGACCGCCATCGCCTGGTGGGAGAGCCGCGGCCAGGACCCGCGCGAGAAGCTCGTGATCTTCTCCGACGGCCTCGACGTCGACCGGATCGAGGCGCTCTACGCCCGCTTCCACGGCCGGGTGAAGCTCTCCTTCGGCTGGGGGACGCTGCTGACGAACGACTTCCGCGGGCTGGCGCCCGGCGATGGCCTCGCGCCCTTCAGCCTCGTCTGCAAGGCGGTCAGCGCCAACGGCCGCCCGACGGTCAAGCTCTCCGACAACCCGGCCAAGGCGCTCGGCCCGGCCGACCAGGTCGCCCGCTACAAGCGGGTCTTCGACGTCGGCGCCCAGGTCGAGGAACCGGTGCTGGTGTGAGCGACCGCGACGCGCGGCGGCTCGAGCGCCAGCTCGCCCGGCTCTCCGGGCGGATGCCGCGCTTCGTCGGCTGGATGCTCGACCGGCACCGCGACGGCGGCTCGCGCTGGATCCGCATTCCGGTCGGCGGCCTGCTGGTCGTCGGCGGCTTCGCGGGCTTCCTGCCGGTGCTGGGCTTCTGGATGGTGCCGGTCGGCCTCGTGCTGCTTGCCCGCGACGTTCCGTTCCTGCGGCGCCCGGTGCGCCGGACCCTGGTCTGGTGCGAACGGCGCTACCTGCTCTGGAAAGCCGGCCGCCGCAGCCGGTGACGCCGGGACGCACCAACCCGCGGGCAAATCGCAAGACATTGATAATGCTTGCATATTCTCCGCGAAATTTACCGCTTTTCAACGGATTCCGTCGATCGGCCGAGCTTCCTTCGACAGGGTCGGGTCTCTCGGCCCTTGACCCTTCGCCGCCGCACGGGCGTGTTTGGGGCTCAGCCCACGAGGAGGCCCCATGCCCACCGCAACCTACCATGGCAGCTGCCACTGCGGCGCCGTCCGCTACGAGGCCGACATCGACCTCGCCGCCGGTACCGGCAAGTGCAATTGCTCCTACTGCAGCAAGGTCCGCAACTGGGGCGCCGGCATGAAGCCCGATGCCTTCCGGCTGCTCGCCGGTGCGGAGGCCCTCGCGGACTACCAGTTCGGCACCCACGCCGTTCACCACCGCTTCTGCCGCTTCTGCGGCATCCACACGCACACCGAGGGCGACATCCCCGAGGTCGGCGGCCCCTTCGTCTCGGTCCAGCTCGGCACCCTCGACGACGCCCCCATCGTCGACCTCGCGGAGGCGCCGGTCCACTTCTCCAACGGCCGCGACAACGACTGGATGAACCCGCCCGCCGAGACCCGCCACCTCTAGCCCGGTCAGGCCAGCCGGCGCAGCAGCGCGAGGAACTGCCGCCGCTCGGCAGCCGTCAGCGGCTCCAGCGTCCGACGACTTGCCTCGAAGCCGCGGGCCCGCGCGCTCTCGAAGAGCGCACGGCCCTCGGGGGTGAGCTCGACGATCAGCCGGCGGCGGTCCTCGGCGCTCGGCGCCGTCGCCACCAGCCGCCGGCCCACCAGCCGGCCGACCACGCCCTTGATCGTCGCCGCGTCCATCGCCGTCATCCGGCCGAGCTGGTTCTGCGACATCGGCCCTTCCTCCGCGAGCTTGGCGATCGCCGCGAACTGGGTCGTGGTGATCTCGGGGATCACGCCCGCGAAAACCGCCAGGTGCCGCTGGTTCGCCCGCCGCAGCAGGAAGCCGACCTGATCGTCGAGATGGTAGGCCTGATCGTCCATCCCCCCGCCTCCCCCGGCAACCATGCATCCGGCGGCAGCTTGACACGCCGCGGGCGAGGCTGCAAACTAATTTGTACACATATGAAATCGGGCGGCCGACCCCGCCCGCGTGGGTGCGCATGCTCTACGACCGGCCCGGCAGGCTTGCCGACGCGATGGCGCTGCTCGCGCAGGGTCCGCGGACGTTGCTCGCCGGCGGCACGGACCTCTATCCGGCGACCCGGGCGCCGCTCCTCGACGGCGCGATCCTCGACCTGTCGGGCATGGGCGAGCTCGCCGGGATCGGGCGCGGGGACGGGCTCAGGATCGGCGCCTGCACCACCTGGAGCGCGCTGCGCGACGCGGCGCTGCCGCCGGCCTGCGACGCGCTGCGGGAGGCCGCGGCCGAGATCGGCGGGCGGCAGATCCAGAACGCCGGCACGGTCGGCGGCAACCTCTGCAACGCCTCGCCGGCCGCCGACGGCGTCCCGCCGCTGCTCGCGCTCGACGCCGAGGTCGAGCTCGCCTCGCCCGAGGGACGTCGCCGGCTGCCGCTCGCGGCCTTCCTGCGCGGCCCGCGGCGGGCCGACTGCGGTCCGCGCGAGATCCTGACCGCGGTCCTGGTGCCGGAAGCGGCGCTCGCCGGTCGTTCCGCCTTCGCGAAGCTCGGCGCCCGCCGGCACCTGGTGATCTCGATCGCCATGGTCGCGGTCCGGCTCGTCGTCTCGGACGGGCGCGTGGCGGCGGCGGCGCTGGCGGTCGGCGCCTGCGGGCCGGTCGCGACCCGGCTCGCCGGGCTCGAGGCGGCGTTGGCCGGCGGGCTGGCCGACGCGACCCTCGCCGACCGCGTCGACGACGGGGCGGTTGCGGCGGCGCTCGCGCCCATCGACGACATCCGCGCCGACGCGGGCTATCGGGCGGCGGCGGCGGCGGAGCTCGTCCGCCGCACGCTGCGCCGGCTGGTGACGCCGTGAAGCTCGAGCGCCCGGGGCTGAGCTTCCGGCTGAACGGGCGCGCGGTCGCCTTCGCGGTCGCGCCCACCCGCCGGCTCTCGGACCTCTTGCGCGAGGAGGCCGGGCTCACGGGCACCAAATCCGGCTGCGACGCCGGCGACTGCGGCGCCTGCACCGTGCTCTTGGACGGCCGCGCGGTCTGCGCCTGCTTGACCCCGGCCGCCCGCGTCGCCGGCCGCGATGTCACGACCGTCGAGGGGCTTGGCGGCCCCGCGGCGTCGCGGCTGCAGGCGGCCTTCCTGCGCCACGGCGCCGCCCAATGCGGCATCTGCACCCCGGGGATGCTGATGGCGGCGAGCGAGTTGCTGGCGCGGGTGCCGCGGCCGGCGCCCGCCGAGGTGGAGGACGCGCTCGGCGGCGTCCTCTGCCGCTGCACCGGCTACCGCCGGATCATCGCCGCCGTCTGCGATGCGGCGGAGGCCCCGCCGGAACCTGCGCCGGCGGTGGGTGCCGCGGTCGGGGCAAGGGTGGCGCGGCTCGACGGGCCGGCGAAGGTCGACGGAAGCGAGCGGTTCGGCGCGGACTTCGCGCCGGTCGGCAGCCTGACGCTGCGCGCCGTGCGCTCGCCGCATCCGCGGGCGCGCTTCGCCTTCGGCGACCTGGCGGGCTGGGCCGCCGGCGCCGGGGCGACCGTTTTCACGGCCGCCGACGTCCCCGGCCGCAACGTCTTCGGGGTGATCCAGCGGTTCGCCGACCAGCCGGTGCTGGCCGAGGACGAAGCGCGCTTCCGCGGCGAGGCGGTGGCGCTCGTCGCCTTCGAGCCGGGTGCCGCGGCCGACCTCGATGGCTTCCCGGTCACCTGGGAGCCGCTGCCGGCCCTCGGCCATCCCGCCGAGGCCGCAACGGCTGGCGCCCACACCATTCACCCCGGCCGGCCCGGTAACCTGCTGATCGAGGGCCGGGTGCGGAGCGGCGATGCGGCAGTGGCGCTCGCCGGCGCGGCGCATGTGGTGCGCGAGCGGTTCCGCACCGCCTTCGTCGAGCACGCCTACATCGAGCCCGAGGCGGGTGCGGCCTGGATCGAGGGCGAGACGCTGGTGATGCGGGTGTCGACCCAGACCCCGTGGATGGACCTCGACGACGTCGCCGCCATCCTCGGCCTGCCGCGGGAGGGCGTGCGCATCGTGCCGTCGGCGGTCGGCGGCGGCTTCGGCGGCAAGCTCGACCTGTCGGTGCAGCCGTTCCTGGCGCTCGCGGCCTGGCGGCTGCGGCGGCCGGTGCGGATGACCTACGGCCGCGCCGAGTCGATGGCCTCGACGACCAAGCGCCACCCGGCGCTGATCGAGGCGCGCATGGGCTGCGACCCCGAGGGCCGGCTGGTTGGGCTCGACTTCGAGGGCGTCTTCGACACCGGGCCCTACGCGAGCTGGGGGCCGACGGTGGCGAACCGCGTCCCGGTGCACGCGACCGGGCCCTACCGCGTGCCGCACGTGCTGGCGCGGGCCCGGGCGATCCACACCCACAACCCGATCGCGGGGGCGTTCCGCGGCTTCGGGGTGCCGCAAGGGGCGATCGCCACCGAGGGGATGATCGACCGGCTGGCCGAGGCGGCCGGCATCGACCGGCTGGAGTTCCGGCTGCTGAACGCCTTCCGCCCGGGCGACGCCACCGCCACGGGTCAGGTGCTGGCGGCGCCGGGGATCGCCGAGTGCCTCGAGGCGCTGCGGCCGCACTGGCGGCGCGCGCTCGCCGACGCCGCCGCGGCGAACCGGACAGGCGGGGCGGAACGGCACGGGGTCGGCATCGCCGCATGCTGGTACGGCTGCGGCAACACCGCGCTGCCGAACCCCTCGACGATCCGGCTCGGGGTGCGGCCCGACGGGGCGGTGGTGCTGCACCAGGGGGCGGTCGACATCGGGCAGGGGTCGAACACGGTCATCGCGCAGATCGCCGCGGACGCGCTCGGGCTGCCGCTCGGCGCGCTGACGCTGGTCGGCGGCGACACGGCGCTGACGCCGGATGCGGGCAAGACCTCGGCCTCGCGGCAGACGGTGATTTCGGGCAACGCCGCCGCCCGCGCCGGGCGGGCGCTCCGGGCGGCGATCCTGCGGCACGCCAACGCCGGCGACGAGGCGGGCCTGGCGCTCGACGGCGGGCGGATGGTGGTCGAGGGCGCCCGGGCGATCGAGCTCGGGACGCTGCCGGTCGACGCTTCCGGCTACGTCTTCGCGGCGGCGGCGAGCTGGGACCCGCCGACGACGGCGCTCGACGCCGACGGGCAGGGGGTGCCCTACGCGGTCTACGGCTTCGGGGCGCAGATGGTGGAGCTCGCCGTCGACATGGCGCTCGGGACCGTGCGGCTGGTCCGGTTCACCGCCGCGCACGACGTCGGAAGGGCGATCAACCCCGCGCTCTGCGAGGGGCAGATCGAGGGCGGGATCGCGCAGGGGATCGGGATGGCGCTGATGGAGGAGTATCTGCCGGGGCGCACCGACAACCTGCACGACTACCTGATCCCGACCTTCGGCGACGTGCCGGAGATCCGGTCGATCCTCGTCGAGGTGGCCGACCCGGTCGGGCCGTCGGGGGCCAAGGGGCTCGGCGAGCACGTGCTGATCCCGACCGCGCCGGCGATCCTCGGCGCGATCCGCCACGCGACCGGCGCCTCGCTGACCCGCGTCCCGGCGTTGCCCCACCGGGTGCGCGCCGCGATCCGGGAGGCGCGGCGATGAACGCGCCGGCCGTGGGCGGCAAGATCCGCTGCGACGCCTGCCCGGTGATGTGCTACGTCGCGCCCGGCCAGACCGGCGCCTGCGACCGCTACGGCAACGTCAGTGGGCGGATCGTGCGCTCGGACCCGCTGACCGTGCTCGACAGGACGCTGCAGGCGGGCGGCGCCGTGGTGCCCTTCGCGGCCGAGGCCTGGGGCGGCGGGCTCGGCCACGCCCCGGAGCGGTTCCTGACCGGCATCGGCGCCGGCACCACCTATCCCGACTACAAGCCGGCCCCCTTCATCGTCAGCCGCGAGGTCGAGGGCGCCGACGTCGTGACCGTCGTGACCGAGGCGATCTTCAGCTACTGCGGCGTCAAGGTGAAGGTCGACACCGACCGCCACCTCGGCCCCGAGCGGGCGGTCGTCCGCGCCGGCGGCGAGGCGGTCGGGCACGTGACGACGGCCGAATACGGCAGCCAGATGCTCGCCCTCGGCGGGGTCGAGCACCTGACCGGCGGCTCCAAGGCCGAGGGGCGCGCAACCTGCGACACGCTCCTCGCGCTCTGCGACCGCGCGCCGGTCGAGCTGACCGTCGACGGCGGCGCCGCCGTCACGGTGCAGGCCGGCGCGGCGCCCGTCGTCGACGGCGCGCAGGAGACCCGGATGCGCGTCGGCTGCGGCTCGGCCGCGATCGGCATGTTCGCCGCCGAGTGGCGCGGCCTGGTCGACGAGGTCGTCGTCGTCGACGACCACATCACCGGCGTCGTCTCCGAGCACCAGGCCGGCCGCGTCCTCGGCTGGGAGCCGACCGGCATCCGCATCCGCGGCCACCGCTCGACCCCCGGCCGCTACTTCCGCGTCGCCTCCCCCGGTACAGGCTGGGGCGGCACCGACCTCGCCGACCCGTTGTCGATCCTCGCCCCCTTCGAGGCCAGGCGCGGCGCCCGCCCCGGCCTCGCGCTCCTCATGCTCTCCACGACCGGGGAGCACGCCGCCTACTACCGCCTCGACGACGCCCTCGTCCCGCGGCCGGAGCCCTTGCCCGACGACCTCCGCGCCACGGTCGAGCTCGTCGCCGAGAACTGCGAGCCCGCGCTCGCGACCGTCCTCTTCGTCGCCGGCGCCGGCGGCTCGCTCCGGGCCGGCGTGACGCGCAACCCGGTCCGGCTCACCCGCGCCGTCCAGGACCGCCGCGCCCGCGTGACCTGCGGCGGCGCGCCCGTCTACGTCTGGCCCGGCGGCGGCATCACCTTCATGGTCGACGTGACGACCGTCCCCGGCGGCGCCTTCGGCTCGGTCCCGACCCCGGCGCTGGTTGCCCCGCTCGAGTTCACCATGCGCCGCGACGACTACCTGGCGCTCGGCGGCCACGCCCCCTCGATCCGTTCGCTCGACGACATCCTGAAACTCGGCGGCCAGTTCACCTCCGGCGAGCGCCGCGTCCCGGACCCCCGGTGAACCGCCCGCAAGCCGCCCCGCTCCCCGACGGCCGCCGCCTGCACCTGCACCACGGACCCATCGATCTCGTCATCGAAGCCTGGGGTTCTGGGCCCGCCGTCGCGCAAGCCTACCGCCGCGCCCGCACCCGCTTCGACGGCCTCCTCGAGGAACTGGTCGCCGAACTCCCGGCGCTCCGCTCGCCCGATCCGGGCCCCCTCACCGGCCCGATCGCCCAGGCGATGGCCGCCGCCGTCGCGCCCTACCGCCCGACCTTCATCACGCCCATGGCGGCCGTCGCCGGCGCCGTCGCCGACGCGGTGCTGGCCGCGATGACCGCGGGCGGCGGCCTCGCGCGCGCCTACGTCAACGACGGCGGCGACATCGCGCTCCACCTGACCCCGGGCGCCGCCATCACCGCCGCGATCGCCACCCCCGCCGGCCTCGCCGACCGCGTCGCCATCGCCCACGGTGACCCGGTCCGCGGCATCGCGACCTCCGGCTGGCGCGGCCGCAGCTTCTCGCTCGGGATCGCCGACGCCGTCACCGTGCTCGGCGCCACCGCCGCGCAGGCCGACGCCGCCGCCACGATCGTCGCCAACGCGGTCGACCTCCCCGGCCATCCGGCGATCGGCCGCGCCCCGGCCGTGACGCTGCAGGCCGACACCGACCTCGGCGACCGCCTGGTTACCACCGCCGTCCGCCCGCTGGCCCCCGCCGACGTGGCCGAAGCCCTCGCTGCCGGCGTCGCCCAAGCCGAAACACTGCGCGTCCGCGGAC
>JAXMDF010000029.1:0-16507 GCA_046348975.1 Amaricoccus sp.
GCCTGGGATGTCGGGACGATGCGGGCGCTGGCGGCGTTGACGCAGGGCGCGGCGGCGACTAGCTAGGCGCTCGCGCGGATGGCCGGACGGCCGCGGGCCGCAAGGCTCGAGGAAAGTCCGGACTCCAGGGAGAGATGGCGGCGGGTAACGCCCGCCCGGGGTGACCCGAGGGAAAGCGCCACAGAGATGAGACCGCCCGACGGCTTCGGCCCGACGGCAAGGGTGAAACGGTGGGGTAAGAGCCCACCGCGCCGGCGGCAACGTCGGCGGCACGGCAAGCCCCGCCAGGAGCAAGGCCGAATAGGGATCGCGCGGGGCCTCGTGCCCCAGGGTTTCTCCCCCCGAGCGGTCCGGGTTGGCTGCTCGAGCCCGTCGGCGACGGCGGGCCCAGAGGAATGGCCGTCGGCGACGCGAGTCGTCACAGGATCCGGCTTACAGGCCATCCGCGCGCCTGCGAGATTCGCGTCTCGCGTGGGATCGCGTCCCACCGGGGCGCGCGCAGCCGGATGGTTACAACTTTACCGACATTCTTGTGCGTCGCAATAACCCAGGGTAGAGCGCACATGTTGTGCTCACTTGGGCGTGACCACACAACAGTTCGCGGTCTTGCGTCGAGGAATGCACTCGAAGCGGCGGCTTCCGGGTGCGTGGTGGGAAATCCCACAAAAAACCATTGAGTTCCATACACTCCCATGGTATCAGAATCCCACGGAAGGCGGCGGTATTCGGACAAGGGCGCAAGACCCACCCAAGGAACCCGGCAGGTTTCATACAGGCCCGCAGTCTTCCCCCGACGAAGAAAGACCCGGCGCGAACCAGAAGAACGAGCAGGCCAGGTGGCGCAGCCGGGCCCCGGACCCAAGAGGGACCAGATGACGGGCCGTGCCCTCAGGCAGCACGGCCCGTCATTTGTTTCCGGGACATGGACAGGAGAGACCCGCCGGTGATGCGGCGCTTCAGGGGCGAATCGGTCCACAAGGTGGACCAGAAGGGCCGCGTGTCGGTCCCCGCCGCCTTTCGCCGCGTGCTGGAGGAGGGCGACCCGGACTGGGCGCCCGGGCAGAGCCCGACCTTCGTCCTGATCTACGGCAAGCCGAGCGGGAATTGCCTCGAGGGGTATACCGTCGCCGGGGCGAATGCGCTCGACGAGCGAATCTCGCGGGTGCCGGACCGGAAGCAGCGGCAGGCGCTGGAGCGGATCTTCAGCAGCCAGTCGGTCTATGCCCAGGTCGACGAGAACGGGCGCATCGTGCTGCCGCAGAAGTTGCGCGAGATGTTCGGGCTCGGCGAGGAGGCGATGTTCGCCGGGATGGGCGAGCACTTCCAGGTCTGGGCGCCCGAGGAGTACCGCGGCGACATGGACGCGCTCGACGCGCTCGGGGATCGCGAGGACCTGCTCGCGGCGCTCGACGCGGTCGGGCGCGAGGGCCGGCCATGATGCTGGCGCCCTTCGCCCGCCACGTGCCGGTGCTGCTCGGGCCGGTGCTGCGCGCGGTGGAGCCGGTGGCGGGGACCTGGATCGACGGGACGTTCGGGGCGGGCGGCTATGCCCGCGGGCTGCTCGATGCCGGGGCGGCGCGGGTGATCGGGATCGACCGGGACCCGTCGGCGCTGGCGGCGGCGCAGGGATGGGCCGAGGCCTATGGCGGGCGGCTCGAGCTGGTCGCGGGGCGGTTCGGGGGGCTCGACCGGATCGCGGCCGAGGCGGGTGCTGTGGCGGTCGCGGGCGTGGTGCTCGACATCGGGGTCTCGTCGATGCAGCTCGACGAGGCCGGCCGCGGATTCTCGTTCCAGAAGGACGGGCCGCTCGACATGCGGATGGAAGGGGCGGGGCCGAGTGCCGCCGACCTCGTCAACCGGCTGCCGGAGGCGGCGCTGGCCGATGTCCTTTACCAGTACGGCGAGGAGCGGGGGGCGCGGCGGATCGCGCGGGCGATCGTCGCGGACAGGCGCGTGCGGCCGTTCGCGACCACGCTGGAGCTCGCCGGGCTGGTCGAGCGGCTGATGCCGCGACCGAAGCCGGGGCAGCCGCATGCGGCGACGCGGAGCTTTCAGGCGCTCCGGATCGCGGTGAACGACGAGCTCGGCGAGCTCGCGCGCGGGCTTGCCGCCGCCGAGGCGGTGCTGGCACCGGGCGGGTGGCTGGCGGTCGTCACCTTCCATTCGCTTGAGGACCGGGTGGTGAAGCGGTTCCTGCAGCTCCGGTCGGGCGGCACGCCGCGGGCGAGCCGGCACGCGCCCGAGACCGACGCCGGGCTGCCGGGCTTCGCGCTCGCCGGCCGGAAGGCCATCGTCGCGGATGCGGCGGAGCTCGCGGCCAATCCGCGGGCGCGGTCGGCGAAGCTGCGGGTGGCGCGCCGGCTCGATACCCCGGCGCGGCCGCTCGATGCCGCGGCGCTCGGGTTGCCGCCCCTGGCCCTGGAGGCGTTGGCATGAGGATCCTGCTCTATCTGTCGGCGTCGGTCCTGGTGGTGGTCTGCGCGACCTGGGCCTACCGGGTGAACTACGCCACCCAGGAGGCGCTGGACCGGGCCGCCGACCTCCAGCGCGAGATCGCCGACGAGCGCGAGGCGATCGCGGTCCTCGACGCCGAATGGGCCTACCTGAACCGCCCCGACCGGCTGAAGGCGCTCGTCGCCGCCAACGCGGGCAAGCTTGGGCTCGTAGAGCTCACCCCCGACCAGTTCGGAGACGTCGCGATGGTGCCCTTCCCGCCCGACCCCGCGGACACCCAGGCCGTCGCCGCGGCGGTGGCCGCCGGCGTCGCCGAGGTCGCCGGGGCGAGCGCGCCGGCGACGCACGGGACGGGGCCGCTCGCGCGCCCGGCGGGAGTCACGCGGTGATCCGGCGCCCGCTGCGCCCGCTCGCGCGCATCCTGCGCGCCCGCGCCGAGGGGCGCGACCCGAACCTGGTCGAGGCCGAGGAGCGCGCCGCCCGGCTCGAGGCGATGCACCGGGCCGAGCGCGCCAAGGCCGAGACGCGGCTCCTGCTGCTCGGGGTCGTCTTCATCCTCGGCTTCTCGACGGTCGCCGGGCGGATGGCGCTGGTGTCGGCCGGGGTGCCGGTCGAGCCGCGCTCGGGGATGCCGGCCGAGCCGATCCACGCCCAGCGCGCCGACATCGTCGACGACGACGGGCGGATTCTCGCGACCAACATCGTGACCGCCTCGCTGTATGCCCAGCCGGCCGAGATGGTCGACCCGCGGGCGGCGGCGGACGGGCTCGCGAAGATCTTCCCCGACCTCGATGCGGCCCGGCTCTACGCCCAGTTCACCGACGGGCGGAGGTTCCTCTGGATCAAGCGCTCGATCTCGCCCGAGCAGCGGCAGCTCGTCCACGACCTCGGCGACCCGGGACTGCTGTTCGGGCCGCGCGAAGCCCGGCTTTATCCGAACGGTGCCGTCGCGGCGCACGTCCTCGGCGGCGCGAGCTTCGGGCGTGAGGGGGTCGATGCGGCCGAGGTGGTCGGGACCGCGGGCGTCGAGCGCGTCTTCGATGCGCGGCTGCGCGATCCGGCGCGGACCGGCGACCCCTTGAAGCTGTCGATCGATCTCGAGATGCAGATCGCCCTGGAGGACGTGCTCGACCAGGGGATGCACGACCTGCGGGCCAAGGGGGCCGTCGGCATCCTGATGCAGGCCGACACCGGCCAGATCAAGGCGCTGGCCAGCCTGCCCGACTTCGACCCGAACGCGCGGCCGCCGCTGCCGACCAAGGGCGACCCGGCCGACAGCCCGCTTTTCAACCGGGCGGCGCAGGGGCGCTACGAGCTCGGGTCCGTCTTCAAGCCGTTCACCGTCGCCGACGCGATCGAGAACGGGCTGGTCGGGCCGCAGACCGTGGTCGACTCGCAGTCGCCGATGCACTACGGGCGTTTCACCATCCGTGACTTCCACAACTACGGCGCCCGGCTGACGGTCGAGGACGTGCTGGTGAAATCCTCGAACATCGGGGCGGCCCACATCGGCATGGTGCTCGGGGCGCAGCGGCAGCAGGCGTTCTTCCAGAAGATGGGGCTGCTCGACGCCTCGCCGGTCGAGCTCAGCGAGGCGGCGCGGACCGCGCCCTTGCTGCCGAAGCGCTGGACCGAGCTGTCGACGATCACGATCTCCTACGGCCACGGCATGGCGGTCACGCCGCTGCACCTCGCGGCCGGCTATGCGACGCTGGTAAACGGGGGCTTGCGGGTGCGGCCGTCGATCATCGCCAGCGACGAGCGGCCGACCGAGGCCGACCGGGTGATCTCGCCGCGGACCTCGCGCGAGCTGCGCGAGATGATGCGGCAGGTGGTGGTGCGCGGCACCGCCGAGAAGGCCGACGTCGAGGGCTACGACGTCGCCGGCAAGACCGGGACCGCCGACAAGCCCAACGCCTGGGGCGGCTACGATCGCGCAAAGACGATCGCGACCTTCGCCTCGTTCTTCCCGGCCGACAAGCCGCAGTGGGTGCTGGTGGTGCTGCTCGACGAGCCGACGGCGGTGATCAACAAGACCGACTTCCGCACCGCCGGGCTGACCGCGGCGCCCGTGCTGGCACATGCGATCAGGCGGCTGGCGCCGATCATCGGCATGCGTCCGGAGAACGCCCCGCAGGACGGCGCGCCCGCGCTTTACACGCTGGCCGGAAACGAATAGCCCGATGCCCGGAGACCGCGAGGGCACGCGCAGGTTGAGGATGGCAGGGACCGAACGCGCCGACAGGCTGACCGCTTTCGAGGCGCTGGGGCTGCTCGCGGGCACGCATCGGGGGGGCGACTGGGGCGGCACGCTGCCCGAGATCACCGGGCTCGCGGTCGACAGCCACGAGGTGCGCGAGGGCTTCCTGTTCGCGGCGCTGCCGGGGACGCGCACGCATGGCGCGGACTACGTCCGGACTGCGATCGCGGCCGGTGCCGTCGCGATCCTGACCGACCCGGCCGGGCTCGCGATCGCCGAGAGCGCCGGGCCGCTCGGCGTGCCGGTGGTGGTGAGCGACAACCCGCGGCGGGTGCTGGCGGGCGCTGCGGCGCGCTTCTCGGGCGGGCAGCCGGAGATCGTCGTCGCGGTCACCGGCACCAACGGCAAGACCTCGGTCGCGAGCTTCACCCGGCAGATCTGGGAGGCGCTCGGCGAGCGGGCGGTGAACTTCGGCACCGTCGGGGTCGAGGGGGCGGTCGCGGCTCCTTTGAAGCACACGACGCCCGAGCCGATCACGCTGCACCGGCTCCTGGCCGAGCTCGCCGACAAGGGCGTGACGCATGCGGCGATGGAGGCCTCGAGCCACGGGCTCGACCAGGCGCGGCTCGACGGCGTCCACCTGGCGGCGGCGGGGTTCACCAACCTGACCCGCGACCACCTCGACTATCACCCGGACTTCGAGGCCTACTTCAAGGCGAAGCTCGGGCTGTTCGAGCGCGTCTTGACCCGGCACGGCGTCGCGGTCGTGAACCTCGACGACCCCTACGGGCCGCGGGTCCGGCGGATCGCCAGGGAGCGCGGGCAGCGGCTCCTGACCGTCGGCAAGGCCGAGGGCTGCTCGCTGCGGCTGATCCGGCAGCGGTTCGATGCCACCGGCCAGGAGCTGCTCTTCGCCTGGGAAGGCAAGAGCCATCGGGCGCGGCTGGATCTGATCGGCGGCTTCCAGGCGCACAACGCGCTGGTCGCGGCCGGCCTCGCCATCGGTTCGGGCAGCGCGGCTGGGCCGGTGCTCGGGGCGCTGGCGGGGCTTCGGACCGTGCGCGGGCGGATGGAGCGGGCGGCGACGCGGGCGAACGGGGCGCAGGTCTTCGTCGACTTCGCCCACACGCCCGACGCGCTGACGACGGCGCTGACGGCGCTGCGGCCGCACGTGCTGGGGCGGCTCCTCGTCGTCTTCGGCGCCGGCGGCGACCGCGACCGCGGCAAGCGGCCGCTGATGGGGGCGGCGGCGACCGCGGCGGCGGACGTCGTCTACGTCACCGACGACAACCCGAGGAGCGAGGATCCGGCGGCGATCCGCGCGGCGGTGCGCGAAGGCGCGCCGGGGGCGATCGAGGTCGGCGACCGGGCCGAGGCGATCCTGACCGCGGCGGCGGCGCTTGAGCCCGGGGACGCGCTGCTGATCGCCGGCAAGGGGCACGAGACCGGGCAGATCGTCGGGCAGGACATCCTGCCGTTCGACGACATCGAGCAGGCGAGCGTCGCGGTCGCGGCGCTCGACGGGCTCGGGGCATGAGGCCGGTCGGTGGCCCGACCGGCGGGGGCGGCGCGCCGGCGGCCCGCGTGCGGCGGCGTCATGGCCGCGCCGCGCGGTATCGTTCGGTGCGGGTGGTGGCCGAGGAAGGAAGATCCGCTTGGGAAGCGCTTGATGAAGCGGCTGCTTCATCAAGGCGCCCTTTCCATGGTGGGGTTGCGATTCGGGCCGGCGTCAAGGCCGAGCCGCGCCGGCGCGCGGTCGCTTCGCGAGCCTTGACCCCGTCCCGAATCGCGAAGGAAGGGGGACCGCGGTGACGGCGCTTTGGAGCCGCGACGATGCGGTGGCGGCGACCGGCGGGGTTTCCGCGCGCGACTGGGCGGCTTCGGGGGTGTCGATCGACTCGCGGTCGCTGGTGCCGGGCGACCTCTTCGTGGCGCTCTCGGCGGGGCGGGACGGGCACGATTTCGTGGCCGAGGCGCTCGCGAAGGGGGCGGCAGCGGCGCTGGTGTCGCGGGTGCCGGCCGGGGTGGCGGGCGATGCGCCGCTGCTGGTCGTGCCGGAGGTGCTGCCGGCGCTTCGGGCGCTCGGGGCGGCGGCGCGGGTGCGGTTCCGCGGGCGGGTCGTGGCGGTGACCGGGTCGGTCGGCAAGACCGGGTCGAAGGAGATGCTCCGGACGGCGCTTGGCGCCCAGGGCTCGGTGCATGCGGCGGAGAAGAGCTTCAACAACCATTGGGGTGTGCCGCTGACGCTGGCGCGGATGCCGGCGGACCGCGACTTCGCGGTGATCGAGATCGGGATGAACGCGCCCGGGGAGATCGCGCCGCTGGCGCGGCTGGCGCGCCCGCACGTGGCGATGATCACCACGGTCGAGGCGGTGCATCTCGCGGCCTTCGGCGACGTCGCGGGGATCGCGCGCGAGAAGGCGTCGATCTTCCTCGGACTCGAGCCTGGCGGGACGGCGGTCCTGAACCGCGACACGCCGACCTATCCGATATTGCTCGCCGCGGCGCGGCGGGCGGGAGCGCGGCCGGTGCGCTTCGGGCGGACCGGGCGGCCGGAGTTCGCGCTCGACGCCGCGCACGTGCGCGGCGACACGACCTCGATCGCGGCGCGGGCACATGGCGATCCCTTCCTGTTCCGGCTCGGGGCGCCGGGCAGGCACCTGGCGATGAACGCGCTCGGGGTGCTGGCGGCGGTCGAGGCGCTCGGCGGCGACATCGCGCGCGCCGTGCTGGCGCTCGGCGACTGGAAGGCGCCCGACGGGCGCGGCGCGCGCTGGAGCGTGCGGCTGGGGCCGGCGGGGATGGACGGGGCGATCCTGCTGATCGACGAGAGCTACAACGCCAACCCGGCGGCGATGGCGGCGGCCTTCGAGGTCTTCGCCGGCGAGCGGCCGACCGATGGCGAGGGCAAGGTCGCGCGCGGGCGGCGGGTCGCCTTCCTCGGCGACATGCTCGAGCTCGGGACGCGGGAGCGCGAGCTGCACGCCGGGCTCGCGCGGGTTCCGGCGATCGCCAGCGTCACGACGGTGCATTGTGCCGGCGAGCGGATGCGCGCGCTCTTCGAGGCGCTGCCGGCGAGCCAGCGCGGCGAGTGGTTCCCGGATGCCGCCGCGATGGCGGCGCGGGCGGGGCGGCTGCTCGATGCCGGCGACATCGCCATGGTCAAGGGCTCGCTCGGCTCGCGGGTCGGGCAGGTCGTCGAGGCGATCAAGGGGATGGGCGAGGCGCGCCCGGTGGAAGCGGAGGGGTAGCCGCAGGCGCATGCTCTACTATCTGGCCGAGCTCTCGCACAACCTGAGTGCCCTCAACGTCTTCCGCTACATCACCTTTCGCGCGGGCGGCGCCTTCTTCACGGCGCTGATCTACGGCTTCCTGTTCGGGCGGCCGCTGATCGAGCTCCTGCGCGTGCGCCAGGGGCGCGGCCAGCCGATCCGCGCCGACGGTCCCGAAAGCCATCTCGTCACCAAGCGCGGCACGCCGACCATGGGGGGGCTCTTGATCCTGTCGGCGATCGTCGTCTCGACGCTGCTCTGGGCGCGCTGGTCGAACGGGTTCGTCTGGATGGTGCTGTTCGTGACCCTCGGCTTCGGGCTGATCGGGTTCGCCGACGACTACGCAAAGGTCAGCAAGCAGACCCATGCCGGGGTGTCCGGCAAGGTGCGGCTGGCGGCGGGCTTCGCGATCGCGGCGATCGCGGGGGCCTGGGCGATGTACCTGCACCCCGACGGGCTGACCGGGCAGCTGGCGTTCCCGGTCTTCAAGGCGGCGCTGTTCAACCTCGGCTGGTTCTTCATCCCCTTCTCGATGCTGGTGATCGTCGGTGCGGCCAATGCCGTCAACCTGACCGACGGGCTGGACGGGCTGGCGATCATGCCCGTGATGATCGCGGCGGGATCGCTCGGGATCATCGCCTATGCGGTGGGGCGGGTCGACTTCACCGAGTATCTGGGCGTCCACTACGTACCCGAGACCGGCGAGCTACTGGTCTTCGTCGCGGCGCTGATCGGCGGGGGCCTGGGTTTTCTCTGGTACAATGCGCCGCCGGCGGCGGTGTTCATGGGAGACACCGGGTCGCTGGCGCTGGGCGGGGCGCTGGGGGCGATCGCGGTGGCGACCAAGCACGAGATCGTGCTGGCGATCATCGGCGGGCTCTTCGTGGTCGAGGCGCTGAGCGTGATCATCCAGGTCGGCTACTACAAGCGGACCGGGCGGCGGGTGTTCCTGATGGCGCCGATCCACCACCATTTCGAGAAGCTCGGCTGGGCGGAGCCGCAGATCGTGATCCGCTTCTGGATCATCTCGCTGATCCTCGCGACGATCGGGCTCGCGACGCTCAAGCTGCGCTGACCTCTCAGGCGAGGCCGAAGGCCGGATGGAACAGGATCTCACCCCGCGGCGTGTCGGACCCAAAAGGCACGGCAAGGACGTACTGAGCGGGAACCCCCTGTACGGTCAGGCCGGGCCGGGCGGCGAAGCCGAAGCGGGCGTACCAGTCGGGGTCGCCGACCAGCACAGCTCCGGGCGCGCCTGCGGCCTGGAGGCGGTCGAGGGCGATCCGCATCAGGAGCGTGCCGACGCCGCGCCGCTGGTGCGCCGGGGCGACCGAGACGGGGGCGATCGCCATCCACCCGGCCAGCTTGCCGACGCTGGCGGGCGACGCCCCGAGATGGCCGACGAGGCCGGCGTCCTCGGCGACCAGCGACAGCCGCAGCGCGCCGGCAGCGCGCAGGCGCGCGACGATCTCCGCCTCGTTCCCGCCGGCATGCGGAGCGGCGGCGAAGGCGGCGGTCACGGTCGCAGCGATCGCCGCGGCGTCGCCCGGTCGTTCGTCCCGGATCGTGATCATGGCGGCAAGGGTTGGGCGAAAGCCGTGCGGGAGGCAAGGCCATGATCCCGGTCCGCGGCTACGTCGGCCACAAGGTCGCCGTGCTCGGGCTCGGGCGCTCGGGGCTGCCGACGGTGGCGGCGCTCAGGGCCGGCGGTGCCGAGGTCGTCGCCTGGGACGACGGCGAGGCGGCACGGGCGAAGGCGGAGGCGGACGGGATCGCGCTCGCCGACCTGACCCGGGCGAAGGCCTGGGAGGGGGTCAAGGCCCTCGTCGTCAGCCCGGGGATCCCGCACCTCTATCCGAAACCGCACCCCGCCGTCTCGGCGGCCTGGGATGCCGGGGTCGCGGTCGACAACGACATCGGGCTCTTCTTCCGCTCGTTCGGGACGCCGGCGTTCGACAGCTTCGACCGGCTGCCGCAGGTCGTCGGCATCACCGGGTCGAACGGCAAGTCGACGACGACGGCGCTGCTCGGGCACCTGCTCGCGGCGGCCGGGCGGCCGGTGCAGGTCGGCGGGAACATCGGGCGCGGCGTGCTCGACCTCGACCCGGCCGAGGACGGGATGGTGGTCGTGCTCGAGCTCTCGTCCTACCAGATCGAGCTCGCCCGGGCGCTGCAGCCCGACATCGCGGTGTTCCTGAACCTGTCGGCGGACCACCTCGACCGGCATGGCGGGATGGGCGGGTATTTCGCGGCCAAGCGGCGGCTCTTCACCCAAGGGGGGCCGTCGCGGTCGATCATCGGGATCGACGAGGACGAGGGCCGGTTCCTGGCCAACGCCATGCGCGAGGAGGCGGGGACCGGCGACCCGGTCATCACCGTCTCGGTGACGCGGAAGCCCGGCGGGCCCGGCTGGGAGGTTTTCGCGCGCAAGGGCTTCCTCGCCGAGTGGCGCGGCGGGCGGCAGATGGCCTCGATCGACCTGCGCGGGATCGCGACGCTGCCGGGCGCGCACAACCACCAGAACGCCTGCGCCGCCTATGCCGCCGCCCGCAGCCTCGGGCTCGGGCCGCGGCAGATCGAGGCGGCGCTCGCGAGCTACCCGGGGCTGCCGCACCGGGCGCAGACGGTCGCGACCTGGCGCGGGGTCCGGATCGTCAACGACTCGAAGGCAACGAACGCGGACGCGGCGGAGAAGGCGCTGCTGTCGTTCGACCGCATCCGCTGGATCGCCGGCGGGCGGCCGAAGGCCGGGGGCATCGAGCCGCTCCGGCCGCTGTTCGGAAGGCTGGTCAAGGCCTACCTGATCGGCGAGGCGGCTGCGGACTTTGCGGCGACGCTGGCGGAGGTCCCGCACGTCGTGGCCGGGACGCTGGAGGCGGCGGTGACGGCGGCGCTGGACGAGGCCGAGGCGGGCGAGACGGTGCTGCTGGCGCCGGCCTGCGCCAGCTTCGACCAGTTCGCGAGCTTCGAGGCGCGCGGGGAAGCGTTCGAGGCGCTGGTGCGGGACGCGATCGCCGGCGGGTGATCGGAGGGAAGCACACCGGGGTTGCGCCCCGGGGCTCCGCCCGCGGTCACATCGGCGGCATGCTGCCGTCGGCCATGACGCCGGCGCGGCCCGCCACGAGCTTGCCGCCGGTCTCGGTGGCGAAGAAGAAGGCCTTGTCGCCGACGGCGAGCTTGCGGTCGGGGTCGGCGGCGAAGGCGAGGATCGGGGTGCCGGCGGGGACCTCGATCGTTTCCTCGGTGCCCTTGTAGCGGACGACGATGGTGTGGTCGGGACCCTGGGCCGCGAGCGTCGCCAAGGCGGCGTTGGTCATCCGGCTGTCGGGGCCGCGGTCCCACGGCGACTCGCCCTCGCCGACGCCGTGGAGGTTTGGCGGAAACACCCCGATCGTGATTGCCCGCTTGCGGCCGTCGGGGGCCTTGGTCGAGGGGATCGACAGGTAGTCGTCCGGGTGCAGGTCGGCGAGCGTGATCGGGCGGTAGACGACGAGGCCGAAGTCGGGCTTCAGCGTGAGCTCGACGGTGGCGCCGTCGGTGGTTTCCACGGTCGCGACGTCGCCGGCGATGGCGGTCACCTGGCCGCGGACGTGAGCCGCGGCGGCGGCGAGGGTCGCATCGAGGAGGACAGTGGCGAAGAGCAGTGCGCTGGCGAGGCGGCGAAGCATGGGCCGGTCCTCCGGGTCGAGGTGCGGCAGGGTCGCGCCGCGCGCCCGGTGCGTCCAGTCCGGCGTGGGCCGATCGCCGGAAGTTGATCCCGCTTCAGAGCGGGGCGCAGGCCGTGGCGAGCCAGCGGGCGGTTTCCGCGTCGAGGGCGGGGGTCAGGGTCTCGGCGACGCGGGCGTGGTAGGCGTCGAGCCAGGCGCGCTCGGCAGGGTCGAGGAGGCTGGAGTCGACCAGGCGGCGGTCGATCGGGGCCAGCGTCAGGGTCTCGAAGGAGAGCATCTCGCGGTCGCCGCCCGGGGGGATCTCCGGCGGGCGGACGACGACGAGGTTTTCCGTGCGGATGCCGAAGGCGCCCTCGCGGTAGTAGCCGGGCTCGACGCTCAGCATCATGCCCGGCAGGATCGGCTCGGCGCCGCGGCGCGAGAGGTTCTGCGGGCCCTCGTGGACGCTCAGGTAGGCGCCGATGCCATGGCCTGTCCCGTGGTCGTAGTCGAAGCCGTCGCGCCAGAGCGCGACGCGGGCGGCCGCGTCGAGGTCGCGGCCGGCGAGGCCGGCGGGCCATTTCAGCCGGCTCATGGCGATCAGGCCCTTCAGGACCAGCGTGAAGGGACGGATCGCCTCGGGCGGGACGGAGCCGACGGCGACCGTGCGGGTGATGTCGGTGGTGCCGTCGAGGTATTGCGCGCCGCTGTCGACGAGCAGGAGCTCGCCCGGGACGACGGGGCGGTTGGAATCGTCGGTGACGCGGTAGTGGACGATGGCGCCGTCGGGGCCGGCGCCGCAGATGGTCTCGAAGGAGATGTCGTGCAGCTGGCCGGTGGCGGCGCGGATCTGCTCGAGCTTGCGGACCACGTCGATCTCGGTGAGGCCGCCTTCGGGGGCCGTCAGGTCCAGCCAGCAGAGGAACTCGGCCATGGCGGCGCCGTCGCGCAGGTGGGCGGCGCGGGCGCCGGCGATCTCGGCCACGGTCTTGGTCGCCTTGGGCAGGATGCAGGGATCGCGCTCCCAGGCGACCTGGGCGGCACCGGCGGCGATGCGGTCGGACACCCAGGCCGGCGCGGTGGCGCGGTCGACGGCAACGCGGCCGGTCAGGGCTTCGAGGCGGGGGCCGAAGCTGGCTGGGTCGGCGAGGGTGACGCCGGGGCCGAAGGCCGCTTCGGCGCGGGACGGGTCGGCGAAGAGCTCGACGTGGCCGTCCGCGTGGAGAATCGCGAAGGCGAGGGGGACGGGCGTGCGGGCGATGTCCGAGCCGCGGACGTTCAGGAGCCAGGCGATGCCGTCGGGAAGCGTCAGGACGGCGGCGGCGAGGTCGCGCTCGACGAGGCTGCGGGCGAGCTCGGTGCGCTTGTCGGCGGAGGATTTTCCGGCGAGCTCGGGCGGGTAGGCGACGATGGGGCGCGACGGCGGCGGCGGCTGGTCGGGCCAGACGCGGTCGACGAGGTTCGCGACCGGAGCCAGGGTGATCTGGCGCGGGGCCAGGGCTTCGGTCAGGGTGTCGAGCTCCTGGCGGGTGTGCAGCCAGGGGTCGTAGCCGAGGCGGCCGCCGCCGGGCAGGGCCGCGATCAGCCAGTCGGCGGGTTTGTCGTCGGGGATGCGCATGACCTCGAAGGCCTCGAGATCGACCTGGCCGCGGACCTGCAGCCGGTAGCGGCCGTCGACGAAGACGGCGGCGCGGTCGCGCGTTGCGACGGCCTGGCCGGCGGAGCCGGTGAAGCCGGTCAGCCAGGCCAGCCGCTCGTCGCGGGGGGCGACGTACTCGCCCTGGTGGGCGTCGGCGCGGGGGACGAGGAAGGCGTCGACGCCGGCCTCGGCCATCGCGGCGCGCAGGGCGGCGAGGCGCGCGGCGCCCGTGGCGGGCGTGGTACGGCGGGTGAATTCCTGCAGCATTTCCGGGCCACCGTTACCGTCTGGTTAAGCATTGCTGTTAATGAGCTTTGGTGCGGCCCGTCAACCGAGGTTGGATCGGGCCAGGGACAATCGCTCGCAGGTAGAGAGGTGCCATGCGTGCCATCCTGATCATCCTGTTCGGCGCGGCCGCGCTGTGGCGGCTCGTCGCGGACTGGCAGGCGACGATCGGGCAGGGCTATGCCTACCGCTTCGGCTCGCTCGGCGGGCTGATGTCGGGGCGGTGGCCAACGACCTATGCGCACATGGTCGACACGCTGCAGAACGGGGCCGTGCCGTTCGCCTGGAACCCGGTCGGGGCGGTCGTGATGTCGGTGCCGCTGGCGCTGGTGTTCCTGGGGCTCGCCGGCTGGCTGTGGCTCGGGCGGCCGCGGACGCGCTGACGCTACTCCGGCCAGAGTTCCGACAGCGGGAAGGCGATGGCGTCGAACGGGGGGACGCGGACCTCGTCGGCGTCCCTCAGGGCGGCGGTCAGCACCCACTGGCCGTCGCGGAGCGCGAAGGCTTCGAGGGTGCGGTCGATCGGGTCGACCAGCCAGAGGTGGGCGACGCCGCTCCGGGCATAGACGCGGCGCTTGTCCACGAGGTCGAAGCTGCGCGTCGAGGGGCTCAGGACTTCGCATAGCCAGTCGGGCGCGAGGTCGGTCCAGGGGCCGCTGGGCGCCGGCATCCGGTCGCGGCGCCAGCCGGCGATGTCGGGGACGAGGACGTCCGGCCCGAGGTGCAGCTCGGGCTCGAAGACGATCCACCAGCCGCCGGGGCCGCCGCGCCCCTTCTGGAACGGGGAGCCCAGTTCGGTGGCGAGCGACGAACTCGCGACGGCGTGGGGGAACGCCGGTCGGGGCTGCAGGTGAAGCGCGCCGTCCACGAGCTCGGCCACCATGTGCGGCGGAGCGTCGAGGACGTCCTGGTAGGTGGCGGGCGGTGCGGGGCGCCGGGCGTGCTCGTTCATGGCGCGATGATAGCGGAAGCGAGTGCCGGCGTCACGGCGGCGCGCGGTCAGGCCCTGGCGCCGTGGACCAGGTCGTGGATGAAGCGGAGCTTGTCGATGGTCGCGGGGGTGAGCGCGAAGGGGTAGAGGTCGGGCTGGCCCATGCTGCGGTTGAGGCTGTTGACGGCGACCGTCAGCGGCAGCCAGGCCTTGATCAGCCGGTCGAAGTTGCGGGCGCGGTAGGGGTCGAAGGCGATCTCGGTCTCGAGCGTCGGGTCGTCGGAGACGCCGGGGTCCACGACCATGCCGAAGCTCGCGGCGGTGTCGAGGGTGTCGACCATGTGCAGGTAGTGGGTCCAGGTCTCGGCGAAGTCCTCCCAGGGGTGCATGGTCGCGTAGGCGCTGACGTAGCTCTCCTGCCAGCCGGCCGGGGCGCCGTTCTGGTAGTGCTGCTCGAGGGCGGCCTGGTAGTCGGCGCTCTCGTCGCCGAAGACGGCGCGGCAGGCGTCGATCCTGCCGCCGTCGCGGACGAGCAGGTCCCAGTAGTAGTGGCCGACCTCGTGGCGGAGGTGGCCGAGGAGCGTGCGGTATGGCTCGCCGAGCTCGAGCCGGCGCTTCTCGCGCTCGGCGGAGTCGGCTTCGGCGATGTTGATGGTGATCAGGCCGTCGTCGTGGCCGGTGAGCACGGGCATGCTCGGGTCGGCTTCGGCGAGGAAGTCGAAGGCGAGGCCTTCGGCCACGTCCTCCTTGTGGCCGGCGAGCGGCAGGCCGAAGCGCTTCAGCGCATAGACCAGCCGGCGCTTGGCGGTCTCGAGCGCCTGCCAGCGCTCCTGGTTGCCGGGGGCCGACAGGTCCGGGATGGTGCGGTTCAGGTCGCAGGACGGGCAGAAGGGATCGTCGGCGTCGGCCGGCACCATCCAGTTGCAGTCGGCCTCGGCGAGATTCCGGCACTGGCGCCAGGCCGCCCCGTCGGCACGGGCGGTCCAGCGGTCGCCCGACGGGTCGAGGTCGAGCGCCGACAAGGCGAGCGAGTCGGGCAGGAAGCCGAGCGTCATGCCGCAGCGCATGCAGACGACGTTCTCGAAATGCAGGAGCTGCCCGCAGTTCTGGCAGGTGAAGACCTTCATCCTTGCTTCCTTCGCGCGGCGGGAGGGCGCGCCCGCGGGCGGGCGCTGGCGCCGGTCGAACGCTTGCGCGGGGCCGGGGTTGCGTCGGGATGCAGGATTTCGTGGATGAAGCGGACCTTTTCCAGGACGCCGGGGCTCGGGTCGAACGGGTAGAGGTCGGGCTGGCCCATGCTGCGGTTGAGGCTGTTGACCGCGGCGGTCAAGGGCAGCCAGGCGCGGGCGAGGCTCTCGACGTCGGGCGGGTTGTAGGGGTCGAAGTCGATGACCGCAGCGTGCCGCGGATCCTCGCCGACCTTGGGCTTGACCGACAGCCCGAAGCTCTCGCCGGTGTCGAGGGTGTCGACCATGTGCAGGTAGTGGGTCCAGGTCTCGGCGAAGTCCTCCCACGGGTGCATGGTCGCGTAGGCGCTGACGTAGGCGTCTTCCCAGCCGGGCTTCGGCCCGTGCTCGTAGTAGTGGTCGATCGCGTCCTTGTAGCTCGCGCGCTCGTCGCCGAAGAGGGCGCGGCAGTCGTCGGTGCGGCCGGCGTCGTGGACGAGGATGTCCTGGTAGTAGTGGCCGGCCTCGTGGCGCAGGTGGCCGAGGAGCGTCCGGTAGGGCTCGCCCAGGGCCAGGCGCTGGCGCTCGCGCTCGGCGGAATCGGCCTCGGAGATGTTGATGGTGATGAGGCCGTTGGCATGGCCGGTCATCACCGGGGCGCCGCGGCTGCCTTCGAGGAAGTCGAAGGCGAGGCCGCGCGCCTCGCCGTCCTTCTGCGAGGCGATCGGGACGCCGAAGCGCATCAGCGCGTAAAGGAGCCGGCGCTTGGCGCATTCGAGGAGCCGCCATTTGGCGAGGTTCGCCGGCACGCGCATGTCGGCGAGGTTGCGGTTGAGGCGGCAGGAGGCGCAGCGCGGATCCGGGGCGTCGGGCGGGACCAGCCAGTTGCAGCCGAGGTCGCCCGCGTTGATGC
>JAXMDF010000030.1:0-15869 GCA_046348975.1 Amaricoccus sp.
GACGCCGCCGGTGCGAAGCTCGAGATAGGCGTTGTCGATGTTCGGGAACTTGCGGAGCTCGGTGTCCTTGAAGTTCTCCTCGGCATAGTCGGACGACGAGGTGCCGGTCTTGACCGCCAGCGTCTTGCCCGCGAGATCCGCGAAGCTCGCGATGTCGCTGTCGGCCGGCACCATCAGCATCAGGCCGCTGTCGTAGTATCCGTCGGAGAAGTCGATGACCTTCTGCCGCTCCGGCTTGATGGTGATGCCGGCGAGCGCGACGTCGACCTGGCCGGTCTGGAGCGCCGGAATGATGCCGGCGAAGTCCATCGGGCGAAGCTCGTAGGTGACGCCGATCTCCTTGGCGATCGCGTCCCACATGTCGATGTCGAAGCCGGTGTAGTGATCCCCGTCCTTGAACTCGAAGGGGACGAAGGCGGTGTCGGTGGCGACGACGAGATCCTGCGCCTGCGCCGCGCCGAGGCCCAGCCCGAAGGCGAGGGTGGCGGCGCCGAGCAGCGTCCTGAGGCTTTTCATCTTCCTATTCCCCGTTGTGAGCGATCGGCGCAAATTCGGCGCCGGTGCGCAAAATGATTTGCATATCGCATGCGGCCATGCACGAAGTTTTGCGTGCCATCGCCGCCGCACATAAGGATCAGAACCTTGCCCAACCACGTCTTCGGCCGTTCCACCAAAGGACGCCTGCCCGTCGCCGCCAGGGGCGACGGCTGCTACATCGTTGACGCACAAGGGAAACGCTACCTCGACGGCTCGGGCGGCGCCGCGGTCTCCTGCCTCGGCCATTCCGACGCGAAGGTGCGTGCGGCCATCCGCGGCCAGCTCGAGTCCCTCGCCTTCGCCCATACCGGCTTCTTCACCTCGGCTGCCGCCGAATCACTGGCCGACCGCCTTGCGCAGGAGGCTCCGGCCGGTCTCGACCGGGTCTACCTCGTCTCCGGCGGGTCGGAGGCGATGGAGGCGGCGCTGAAGCTCGCCCGCCAGTACATGGTCGAGACCGGCCAGCCCGGCCGCCACCGCGTCATCGCCCGCCGCCAGAGCTACCATGGCAACACCCTCGGCGCCCTCGCCGCCGGCGGCAACGCCTGGCGCCGCGCCCCCTTCGCGCCGCTGCTCGTCGAGACGAGCCACATCTCGCCCTGCTACGAATACCGCGAGCGCCGCGAGGGCGAGAGCGTCGAGGCCTACGGCCTCCGCGCCGCCGACGAGCTCGAGGCCGAGATCCTGCGCCTCGGGCCGGAGACGGTGATGGCCTTCCTCGCCGAGCCGGTGGTCGGCGCCACCGCCGGCGCCGTGCCGGCCGTGCCGGGCTACCTCCGGCGCATCCGCGAGATCTGCGACCGCCACGGCGTGCTCCTCATCCTCGACGAGGTGATGTGCGGGATGGGCCGCACCGGCCACCTCTTCGCCTGCGCCGAGGACGGGGTCGCGCCCGACATCCTCGCCATCGCCAAGGGCCTCGGCGCCGGCTACCAGCCGATCGGCGCCATGCTCTGCACCGGCGCGATCTACGACGCCATCGCCGCCGGCAGCGGCTTCTTCCAGCACGGCCACACCTACATGGGCCACCCGATGGCCGCCGCGGCCGCCGGCGCCGTCCTCTCCCGCCTCCTCGACGACGGCATCCTCGCCCGCGTCCGGCCGCAGGGCGAGAAGCTCGACGCCGCGCTCCGCGCCGAGCTCGGCCAGCATCCCCACGTCGGCGACATCCGCGGCCGCGGCCTCTTCCGCGGCATCGAGATCGTCGCCGACCGCGAGAGCAAGGCTCCCTTCGACCCGGCGCGCGGCATCAACAAGAAGATCAAGGCGCTCGCCTTCGAGGCCGGCCTCATCTGCTATCCGATGGGCGGCACCATCGACGGCGTTCGCGGGGACCACGTCCTCCTCGCGCCGCCCTTCATCATCGAGGACGCGGAGATCGACGAGCTGGTGACGAAGCTCTCCGGTGCGATCCGCGGCGCGCTCGCCGCATGAGTCCGCTTCCCCGCATCATGGTGGCGCCGAACGGCGCGCGCCGCACCAAGGCCGACCATCCGGCGTTGCCGGTCACGATCCCCGAGATCGTCGCCTGCGCCACCGCCTGCCACGCCGCGGGCGCCGACGGCCTGCACGCCCACGTCCGCGACGCCGAGGGCCGCCACGTCCTCGACGCCGGCCTCTACGCCGAGCTTCTCGCCGAGCTCGCGCGTGTCGTCCCCGCGATGCAGGTGCAGGTGACGACCGAGGCCGTCGGCCGCTACACGCCCTCCGAGCAGCGCCGCCTCGTCGAGACGCTGCGGCCGCCGGCGGTCTCCATCGCGCTGCGCGAGATCACCGCCGAGCCGGACATGCGCGTCACCACGCGCTTCTTCCGCTTCTGCGCGGAGGCCGGCATCGCGGTCCAGCACATCCTCTACGACGCGGACGAGGTCGATCGCCTTGCCTCCCTCGTGCGGGACGGCACCGTTCCCGCCGACGGCCTCCAACTCATCCACGTCCTCGGCCGCTACGCGCCGGGGCAGGTCTCCTCGCCGGCCGATCTCGCGGCCCCCGTCGCGCGGCTCGCCGCGACCGGCCTCGCGGCCGACTGGGCGGTCTGCGCCTTCGGCCCGTCCGAGACCGCCATCCTGGTCGAAGCCTGTCGCCTGGGCGGCAAGGCCCGGATCGGCTTCGAGAACAACCTCTTGAATGCCGACGGCACGATCGCCTCCGACAATGCCGAGCGCGTGGCCGAGCTCGACGGTCAAGTCGGGCGACAAACCCCTCCTTGATCGAAAGGCGGGAAGCGGACGCTGCAGTAGCCACGTCGGTGGGAGCCAGCCTCGCCGAAGCGGACGTTCGTGCATCCCGTGTTCCCGTACACGCGACGGACGGACCGTTCCCGGTGACGTCAGCCGGACGATCGGCCGGCGTCGGAAAGCCGCTGCCGCGGGGTTCGAGACAGGTGCATCGCCTGCGGCGTCGGCAGGTAGGAGCACCCGGGAACCTTGATGGCCGAATCCCAATAGGTCCGGACGGCTGTTCCGCGATCGACCTCGCCGCCCGCTTCCACGATGGCGACCTTCGCCCCCTCGGCGGCGAGCCGCGCGGACCTCGGGCCTCGGGCGAGTCGGGCGTGACGGCGGGCCGGCCGAGGAAGTCCGCTCCGGCAACGTGGTCTGGTTCGCTCCCCGCGAGAAGCACTGGCACGGCGCGTCACCCGCAACTGCGATGAGCCACATCGCCGTCCAGGAGGTCAGAGGCGGCAAGGTCGTCGCGCCCGACTTCGAGGTCGGCGCCGGCATGCTCGCCCTCTTCCGGCACGGGCTCGTCGTCGCCGCCGATCGGGAGCCGAAGACCGGTTCCGACCGATGGCCCGCGGCCCGACGCCCGGCCCGGCCGACGACCTCGGGCAGTCGAAGATTTTCCGCCGCCGCGGAATAAACCTTGCCGATCTCCGGTCTGGACCTGTGAGGCGGGCGCGCGGCGCGTGACCTGCGCTCGGAAACAGGAGCGACACCATGACCGAACCCGATACCGACGAGCCCGGGGCCGACGCGGACGGCATCGACCGCCGCGGCTTTCTCGAATGCATGACCTGGGCCGGCACCGGCGTGCTCTGGTCCCTCTCCGGCGGCCTGCCGCGGGCGATGGGCCTCGGCAAGGCGATGGCCGCCGAGGCGGCCGCGCCTTTCACCTTCCTGCAGATCAGCGACAGCCACGTCGGCTTCGACAAGGCCGCCAATCCCGACGCCCGCGCGACGCTGCGCGAGGCGATCAGCCGGATCAAGGCGCTGCCCTCGGCGCCGGCCTTCATGATCCACACCGGCGACATCAGCCACCTTTCCCAGGACCAGGAGTTCGACGATGCGAGCGAGATCATCAAGGAAGCCGGCCTGCCGGTGTTCTACGTGCCCGGCGAGCATGACCTGCTCGACGAGGGTCAGGGCGTTTCTTACCTCGACCGATACGGCAAGGGCTCCCGCGGCGCCGGCTGGTACAGCTTCGACCACCAGGGCGTCCACTACGTCGCCCTCGTCAACGTCGTGAACCTCAAGGCCGGCGGCCTCGGCAACCTCGGCGCCGACCAGCTCGCCTGGCTGCAGGACGACCTCGCCGGCCTCGCCTCGAGCACGCCCATCGTGGTCTTCGCCCACATCCCGCTCTGGGCCGTCTATCCCGAATGGGGCTGGGGCACCGAGGACAGCGCGCAGGCGCTGGGCCTGCTCAGGCGGTTCGGCTCGGTGACGGTGCTGAACGGGCACATCCACCAGGTGATGCAGAAGGTCGAGGGCAACGTCGCCTTCCACACCGCCCTCTCGACCGCCTTCCCGCAGCCCGCGCCGGGAACCGCGCCGTCGCCCGGACCGATGACCGTGCCGGCCGGCGACCTGCGCAAGTACCTCGGCATCGCCACGGTCGACTTCGTCCGCACCGGCGAGCCGCTCGCCATCATCGACCGGCCGCTGGCCGGCTGACCGCGCCAACCCTCGAACCCCAGAAGGAGATCATCCGTGAAACGCCTCCCCCTCGCCCTGCTGGCGGCAGCCGCCCTGGCGGTTGCCGTCCCCGCCGCCGCCCAGGACGTCGCGGCCGGATCCCCGACCGTGACCGTCTCGATCGAGAACTTCACCTTCTCGCCGGAGACCGTCACGGTGGCCCCCGGCACCACCGTGACCTGGGTGAACCGGGACGACATCCCGCACCTCGTCGTCGATACCGGCAAGGGCTTCCGCTCGAAGGCGCTCGACACCGGCGACAGCTACTCGTTCACGTTTGCGAGCCCCGGGTCTTTCGAGTACTTCTGCGCCCTGCACCCGCATATGACCGGGAAGGTCGTCGTCGCGCCGGGCGCCGGCTGATTCCACGACGGACGGCGGGCTCGGACGATGCAGCAGACCCTTACCGCGCGACGCTTCCCGCCGCCGTTCGGGCCGGGCGCCATGCTGGCGCCCCTCGCCGGGCTCCGGCGGACCCTCGCGCGCGCCCTCGCCCCGCGGCAGGCGCGGTCAGAAGCCTGGCTCCTCGCCATGCTGCGGTCGGACGAGACCGCCGGCCCGGCGCTCACCGCGGCCGAGGCGGACCGGTTCCGCGACACCGTGCTGCCGCACCTCGACGCCGCCTACAACCTGGCGCGCTACCTCAGCCGCGACCCGGTCGCGGCCGAGGACATCGTGCAGGACGCCTTCGTCCGCGCCTTCCGCGGCTTTGCCCATTTCCGGGGCGGCAGCGCGCGGGCGTGGATCCTCGCCATCGTGCGCAACTGCTGCCACACGTGGCGCAGCGGCCGGCAGCGCGATCTCGACGTGATGGAAGCCGGCTGGGGGGAGGACGCCTTCGACGATCCCGACGCCGTTGCCGCTGCCGACCCCGAGACCCCGGAAACCGCGCTCATCCGCAGCGACGAGGCCGGAGCGGTGCGTGCCGTCCTCGAAGCGCTGCCCGCACCCTTCCGCGAGGTCATGGTGCTGCGCGAGATCGAGGACCTGAGCTACCGCGAGATCGCCGAGATCACCGGCCTGCCGCTCGGCACCGTGATGTCGCGGCTGGCGCGGGCGCGGGACGCCTTCCGCGCCGCCTGGCACTGCCGGCTGCCGCAGGGGGAGGCGACGCCATGACCGGCGAGAGCCCGCGGCCGTGCCCGGAGTGGCGCCTGCGCCTCAACGGATTCGTCGACGGCGAGCTCGACGCCGCCCACGCGCTGCAGATCGAGCGCCACGTCGCCGGCTGCGACGGCTGCGCGGCCGAGGTCCGCTCGCTCCGGTCGCTGCGCACGGCGGTCGGCGCCGACGGCGTCCGCTGGCGGGCGCCGCAGGCGCTGCGGGCGCGGGTGCAGGCCGCGATCGCCGCGGAGACCCTCGCGGCGCCGGCCCCGGGGCGCGACTGGCAGGCCCGGCTGCGCGCCGCGCTCGGCTTTCTCGGACGCTGGAGCTTCCTGCCGTCGGCCGCCGCGGTCGCCGCGGCGCTGTTCCTGGTCCTGTCGCCGCACGGGGGCGCGAACCTGGAGGGCGAGCTCGTCGCGAGCCACGTGCGCTCGCTCCTCGCCGATCACCTGACCGACGTCGCCTCGTCCGACCACCACACGGTCAAGCCCTGGTTCGCCGGCAAGGTCGACTTCTCGCCGCCCGTGGTCGACCTCGCCGACCGCGGCTTCCCGCTGATCGGCGGCCGGGTCGACTACGTCGGCGGGCGGGTGGTGGCGGTGCTGATCTACCGGCGCAACGGCCACCTGATAAACCTCTTCGTCTGGCCGGAAACCAGCCCCTCGCACGCCGCCGTCGAGCGCGAGGGCTACTCGATGCTCAACTGGTGGCAGGCCGGGCTGACCTTCTGGGCCGTCTCCGACCTCAACCCGGTCGAGCTCGCCGAATTCCGCGACGACTTCGCCGCCGCGGCGCCACAATGAGCCGCGGGCCGCGGCTACGCTCGACCTCGCTGGCTCGGGCTCTGCCGAACGACTCGAAGACGCCTCGCCAGCATCAAGCTCGAGTGCCGGCTGGGCGACGACGTCATTCTCGGAACCATAAGCGACGGTTCTACCGCCGGCTGCGATGCGGCCGTCTGGCGTGATTGTCGGTATCGGTAGTTTGCATGCCCCCGCAACCAGCCAAATGTACGCCAGGCTGCGCCAGCATACGACCTTCATCGACGATCAGCAGGGCGAAAGGGCGGAAAGGTCGGCGAGGGTGGCGAAGTAGACGCTGCGGCCGACCTCACCGCCGAGCGAGGGCTGGGAGGAGAAGTCGAACTCGGCGAGCGCGTTGATGGCGGAGCCGCGCCGTGAGGCTGGCGGACCATATCCGCGCCGGGCACAATCGTTCCAGCAACCTCTTGCACGAGAGGCTTGCCTTCTTGCCCGAGTCCCGTGCAGAACCAGTCAACCGCCGCGAAATCGCGGCCAGAAGAGCAAGGCGACCGTATCGTGGGCCCGGCGCAACCCTTGCCGGCCGTCGGGCGCGACAATGGCTCAACGTGGGAGGAAACCGAGGATGCGGACTGGAGCGTGCTTCATGGCGGCGGCGAGCCTCGCCGTGCTGGTGACCGCGGGCGGCGCGCAGGCGCAGGACGGCAAGGTCGCCGCGGTGATCAAGGGCCTGGACAACCCGTTCTTCCAGACCATGCAGCAGGGCATCGAGGGCGCCGCCAAGACGCTCGGCGTGTCGGTGACGACCCAGGCGGCGCAGAACATGGGCGACGCCACCGGCCAGGCCGACCGGCTCGCCGCGATGGCCCTGCAGGACTACGGCTGCTACATCGTCAACCCGATCAGCACCACCAACCTCGTCCAGGCTCTGGTGCCGCTGGCCGCGAAGAAGGTGCCGATCGTCAACATCGACAGCCAGGTCGACGTCGATCAGGCCAAGGCCGCCGGCTTCGAGATCACCACCTACGTCGGCACCGACAACGTCGCCGCCGGCCGCCTCGCCGGCGAGGAGATGCTGAAGATCGTGCCCGCCGGCTCCAAGGTCGCGCTGATCGCCGGCATCGTCGGCGACATCGGCAGCAACGCCCGCATCCAGGGCTTCAAGGAAGCGACCGAGGGCAAGCTCGACGCCGTCGTCATGGTCAGCGCCGACTGGGACCGCGAGAAGGCCTTCACCGCCGCCACCGACATCCTGAAGGCGCATCCCGACCTCGCCGGCTTCTTCTCGGCGAACGACATCATGGCGCTCGGGGTCCAGCGCGCGGTCGACGCCGCCGGCAAGAAGGAGGTCAAGGTGATCGGCCTCGACGGCATCGTCGACGCGATGAAGTCGGTCGAGGCGGGCGGCCTCGCCGCCACCGTCGCGCAGTATCCCTACGTCGTCGGCGCCATGGGGGTCGAGGCCTGCAAGGCGGCGATGGCCGGCAAGGCGATCCCGGCCCGGGTCGACGCGCCGGTCCTCGTCGTCAACAAGGCCAACGTCGAGGCCTCGCTGAAGAACTTCCCGCAGCCCGGCGGCGACTATCCCGATCCGCTTCGCGACCTGCTGAACTGATGGCGGCGCCCGATCCGGCGTCGGCGGCCGCCGGGGCGCGCCGCCCTTCCTGGGTGGCGAACCTCGCCTCGCCGGCCTTCTGGGCCGACTGGGCCTCGGCCGTCGGCCTGATCGGGCTCGTCGTCGTCTTCAGCCTGCTGCAGCCGGTCTTCCTCAGCGTCGCCAACATCCAGGCGCTGCTGGTCGCCTCGGCGATCCTGATCGTGCTCAGCATCGGCCAGACCTTCGTCATCATGACCGCCGGCATCGACCTGTCGCTGGCGGCGCTCGTCATGCTCGGCGCGATCGTCCTCGGGATGACCAACGCCGCCGGCCTGCCGATCGGCTTCGCCTGCATCCTCGCCGTGCTGGTGACGAGCGGGCTCGGCTTCCTCAACGGCCTCTGCATCACCGCCGGCAAGATCCCCGACTTCGTCGTCACCCTCGGCTCGCTCTCGGCGGTCACCGGCCTCGCGCTGATCCTCTCGGGGGGCGAGCCGACCATGGTCGGCAGCACCTTCCTCCTCCGCCTCGCCTCGGGCTCGGTCGGGATGTTCGGCTATCCGTTCATCGTCGCCGCCGTCGTGGCGATCGTCTCGCACGTCGTCCTCTTCCACACCCGCTTCGGCACCCACCTGATGGCGACCGGCGGCAACGCCGAGAACGCCCGTTCGCTCGGCATCCGGACGGGCCGCATCCGCATCGCCTCCTACACCATCTCCGGCCTCTGCGCCGGGATCGCCGCGATCCTGCTCGTCGCGCGCATCGGCTCGGCCGAGCCGACGATCAACACCAACCTGCTGCTGAACTCGGTCGCCGCCGTCGTCCTCGGCGGCGTCAGCCTCTTCGGCGGCCGCGGCAGCATCCTCGGCCCCGTCCTCGGCGCGCTGATGCTGACGACGCTCGTCAACGGCCTGACGCTGCTCAGCGTATCGGCCTTCTACCAGCCGCTCGCGGTCGGCTTCATCGTCGTCCTCGCCGCCCTCATCATGCGGTACCAGAAATGAGCGAGCATCTCTCGGAGCGGCCGACCGACGCCATCCTCTCCTGCGAGGGGCTCGGCAAGAGCTTCGGCGCGGTGCGGGCGCTCAGCGACATCGCGTTCTGGGCGCGCCGCGGCGAGGTGACGGCACTGATCGGCGACAACGGCGCCGGAAAATCGACGCTGGTGCGCTGCCTCGTCGGCGTCCACCAGCCCGACGCCGGCAGCATCCTCTTCGACGGCGCGCCGCACCCCTTCTCGAACCCCGACGAGGCGCGCAAGGCCGGCATCGAGACCGTCCACCAGAACCTGTCGCTGATCGACGAGCTGACCGTCGCCCAGAACCTCTACCTGAACCGCGAGATCGTCCGTCGCATCGGCCCTTTCCCGCTCCTCGACCGCCGGGCGATGGACAAGGGTGCCCTCGCCATGCTGTCGCGCCTCTCGATCAACGTCCCCTCGGTCGGCCAGCGCGTCCGCCGGCTGTCGGGCGGCCAGCGGCAGGCGATCTCGATCTGCCGCGCCGTCGGCGCCGGCGCCAAGGTCGTCGTCATGGACGAGCCCACCGCCGCCCTCGGCGTGCAGGAGACCGCCAACGTCGAGGCGCTGATCCGCCGGCTGAAGGAGGAGCATGTCAGCGTGATCCTCGTCAGCCACAACTTCGACCAGGTCCGGCGGCTCTCCGACCAGGTCTGGGTGATGCGCGCCGGCCGCGTCGTCGCCTCGGTCCGCGCCGCCGAGACCACCGGCAACCAGCTCGTCGCGCTGGTCACGGGCGCCCATTGAGCGGCCCTTGGCGCGGTCGCGTCCCCCGGCGTGGTGTAGATGCCGGGCAGGGCGCCAGCGCGGACAGATGGCCACGGGACCGGTCGATCGGATGCCGGCCCCTCATGCGGAACGCGTCCGCCGCGACCGCCACGCGGCCCGTCCGCCTCCGCCGTCCGCTGCCTCTCCCCGACGGGCCCGAGTCCCGGCGGCCACCCCGCATCCCCCTTCTCCTATCGGGTAGTGCCCGGGGGGTCGAGGGGGGGCGGCGAGCGCCCCCCTCGGGCCGCCCCGCGAGCCGCCCGGTCCTCCGGGAGCAAGGGAGGCTCCGTCCGGGCCTTCGGCCCAGAGGCCCGCGCATGCGGGCGACGGCGCCAAAGCGCCGCGGGCCCCCTCCCGCCCGTCTCCGAACTTCGGCGGCTCCCCTCCCGGCGACACGACCGTCGAATGAGCCCAAGAGTGAACATCTACTTAATCTTCCGGATAAGATCCGTTATATTTCAGCTGCTTGCGTTTTGCGCGCGGCTTGCATCCCGCCCGGGCGAGCGGCTCCGGACGCCGCGGAAGGCCTTTCCGGGGAGGGCGCCCTGATGTACCCGCGCTTCTTCGCCCAGCTCCGCGGCGCGAAGCTCCCGGTGTCGCTGCGCGAATACCTCGGCTTCCTCCAGGCCCTCGACGCCGGCCTCGCCGAGTACGACGCCGAGGGCTTCTATTACCTCGCCCGCGCCGCGCTGGTGAAGGACGAGCGCCTGATCGACCGCTTCGACCGCGTCTTCGCCGCCGTCTTCGGTGGCCTCGAGACCATCGCCGTCACCGCGGTCATCGAAGGCGTCGAGCTCCCCGCCGACTGGCTGAGGAAGCTCGTCGAGGAGCAGCTGACCCCCGAGGAACGCGCCGAGATCGAGGCGCTCGGCGGCTTCGAGGCGCTGATGAAGACCCTCGCCGAACGGCTGCGCGACCAGCAGGGCCGCCATCAGGGCGGCTCGAAATGGATCGGGACCGCCGGCACCTCCCCCTTCGGCGCCTACGGCTACAACCCCGAGGGCATCCGCATCGGCCAGGACGCCTCCCGCCACGGCCGCGCCATAAAGGTCTGGGACCGCCGCGAGTTCCGCAACCTCGACGACACCGTCGAGCTCGGCACCCGCAACATCAAGGTCGCCTTGCGCCGCCTCCGCCGCTGGGCCCGCGAGGGCGCCGCCGACGAGCTCGACCTCGCGACCACGGTGCGCAAGACCGCCGAACAGGGCTGGCTCGACGTCGTGACCCGCCCCGAGCGCCACAACGCCGTCAAGGTGCTGCTCTTCCTCGACGTCGGCGGGTCGATGGACCCGCACGTCCGCCTGGTCGAGGAGCTCTTCTCGGCCGCCCGCGCCGAGTTCAAGCACCTCGAATACTTCTACTTCCACAACTGCCCCTACGAGGGCCTCTGGCGCGACAACCGCCGCCGCTGGGACGAGCAGACCCCGACCGCCGAGATCCTGCGCACCTACGGCCCCGACTACCGCGCCATCTTCGTCGGCGACGCCGCCATGTCCCCCTACGAGCTCGTGCATCCGGGCGGCGCCAACGAGCACTGGAACGCCGAGACCGGCGAGACCTGGCTGAAGCGCCTGCTGAACGCCTGGCCCCACGCCATCTGGATCAACCCCACCCCGGAACAGGCCTGGGGATATGCCCAGACCACCGGCATGATCGCCGACATCTTCGCCGGCCGCATGTACCCGCTCACGCTCGCCGGCCTCGAAGCCGGCACCCGCGACCTCGCCCGCTGACCCGCGACGCGCACGCGATCCCGCAAAGTCAGCCGGCCGACGGCGTTAACGATTCAATCCCGACTCTTTTCCTAGGTACCTACTATGTACATGCGATGTACATGCGTTGTACGCGCAGCTTTTCCCCGTAAACCTTTGCCGTCCCTACTCCGCCGCCTGCGCGTAGCTCTCCATCGGCGGGCACGAGCACATCAGGTTCCGGTCTCCCCAGACGTTGTCGACCCGGTTGACCGGCGCCCAGTACTTGTCCACCCGGAACGCTCCCGGCGGGTAGCAGGCGGCTTCGCGGGAATAGGGGCGGTCCCAGTCGCCGACCAGGTCCTCGACCGTGTGCGGCGCCCGCTTCAGCGGGTTGTCCTCCGCATCCATCCGCCCCTCCCCGATCGCCCGCGCCTCGGCCGCGATCGCCAGCATCGCCGTCACGAAGCGGTCGAGCTCGGCCTTCGGCTCGCTCTCGGTCGGCTCGATCATCAGCGTGCCGGCCACCGGCCAGCTCATGGTCGGCGCATGGAAACCGCAATCTATCAAGCGCTTGGCGACGTCGTCGACCGTGATCCCGAAGTCCTTGAAGACCCGGGTGTCGACGATGCACTCGTGCGCCACCCGCCCGTTGCGCGAGAAGAGGATCGGGTAGGCCTCGCGCAATCGCGCCGCGATGTAGTTGGCGTTCAGGATCGCGACCTTCGTCGCCTGCGTCAGCCCCGCGCCCCCCATCATCAGGCAATAGGCCCAGGAGATGACCAGCAGCGACGGCGACCCGAAGTCCGCCGCCGACACCCGCCCCGCGCCCCCCGGCCGCCCGGGCAGGAACGGCGCCAGGTGCGCCTTGACCCCGATCGGCCCCATGCCGGGCCCGCCGCCGCCGTGCGGGATGCAGAAGGTCTTGTGCAAATTCAGGTGGCTGACGTCCGACCCGAAGTCCCCCGGCCGCGCCAGCCCCACCAGCGCGTTCATGTTGGCGCCGTCGAGGTACACCTGCCCGCCGTGGGCGTGGGTGATCTCGCAGACCGCGCGGATCGTCTCCTCGAAGACGCCATGGGTCGACGGGTAGGTGACCATGCAGCAGGAGAGCCGGTCGCGGTACTGCCCGGCCTTGGCGCGGAAGTCGTCGAGGTCGATGTCGCCGTTGTCGGCCGCCTTGACCGGAACGACCCGGAGCCCGGCCATCTGCGCCGAGGCGGGGTTCGTGCCGTGCGCGGAGGTCGGGATCAGGCAGACGTCGCGGTGCCCCTCGCCGCGGCTCGCGTGCCAGGCGCGGATGGTCAGCAGGCCGGCGTATTCGCCCTGCGCGCCGGAATTCGGCTGCATCGAGAAGGCGTCGTAGCCGGTGATGGCGCAGAGCTTGCCGCAGAGATCGCCGATCACCTCGGCATAGCCTTCGGTCTGGTCGGAGGGCACGAAGGGGTGGATGTCGGCGAACTCGGGCCAGCTGAGCGCCATCATCTCGGCGGTGGCGTTGAGCTTCATCGTGCATGACCCGAGCGGGATCATCGCGCGGTCGAGCGCGAGGTCGCGGTCGGCCAGCCGGCGCATGTAGCGGGTCATCTCCGCCTCGGCGCGGTTCATGTGGAAGATCGGATGCGTCAGATAGTCCGAGGTCCGGATCAGCCCTTCCGGCAGCCGGACCTCGTGGTCCAGGTCGCGGTCGATCATGTCGCCGCCGAACGCCCGCCAGACCGCCTGCGTGTGCTCGCGCCGGGTCCGCTCGTCGAGCGCGATGCCGATGCGGTCGGCGCCCACCTTGCGCAGGTTGATCCCCTCGGCCACGGCGGCCTTCAGGATCACCCCCTGCAGCGCCCCGACCTCGACGGTGATCGTGTCGAAGAAGCCGTCGGGCTCCACCCGGAAGCCGAGCGACTCGAGCCCCTTCGCCAGCCGCACCGTCTTGCGGTGGATGCGTTGCGCGATCGCGCGCAACCCCTCGGGGCCGTGGAAGACGGCGTACATCGAGGCCATGACGGCCAGCAGCGCCTGCGCGGTGCAGACGTTCGAGGTCGCCTTCTCGCGGCGGATGTGCTGCTCGCGCGTCTGCAGGCTCAACCGGTACGCCCGGTTGCCGCGGGCGTCGATCGAGACGCCGACGATCCGGCCGGGCATCGAGCGGGTCAGCGGCTCCCGGACCGCCATGTAGGCCGCATGCGGCCCGCCGAACCCCATCGGGACGCCGAAGCGCTGGGTCGAGCCTATGGCGACGTCGGCGCCCATCTCGCCAGGCGGCTTCAGGAGCGTCAGCGCCAGCGGGTCGGCGGCGACGCAGGCGAGCGCCCCGGCCGCGTGCAGGGCGGCGATCGGGGCGGCAAAGTCGCGGCAGTGGCCATATGTGCCGGGGTACTGGAAGATCGCCCCGAAGACCGCCGCGGGGCCGAGGTCGGCGAAGGGGTCGCCGACGACGATCTGCCAGCCGTAGGGCTCGGCGCGGGTCCGGATCACGTCGATCGTCTGCGGGTGGCAGTCGCGGTCGACGAAGAAGGCCGCCGCCTTCGACTTGGCCGCCCGCTGGCAGAGCGCCATCGCCTCGGCGGCCGCCGTCGCCTCGTCGAGGAGGCTTGCGTTCGCCACGTCGAGCCCGGTCAGGTCGCGGACCATGGTCTGGAAGTTCAGCAGCGCCTCCAGCCGGCCCTGGGAAATCTCCGGCTGGTACGGCGTATAGGCGGTGTACCAGGCCGGGTTCTCCAGGATGTTGCGCTGGATGACCGGCGGCGTGACCGTCCCGTAGTATCCCTGCCCGATCAGGCTCGTCAGCACCCGGTTCTTCGCCGCCGTCTGCCGCAGCCGGTGCAGCGCCGCCTGCTCCGAGAGCGCCGGCCCGAAGCCCAGCGGATCTTTCTGCCGGATGCCCGGCGGCACCGTCTCGTCGACCAGCGCGTCGAGGCTCGGGGCCGCGACGGCGGCCAGCATCGCCGCCATCTCCGTGGGGCTGGGCCCGATGTGCCGACGGTTGGCGAAGTCGTAGGGATGGTATTCGGATTCCTGGAAGACCATAAAGCTCACGCGCGGTCGTGGCGGGGACGTTGGCGACGGAATATCGTCCGCCGCCCCGCCGGATGCAACCGATGGGAGAGGCCGGGCCGATGAGGAACACCGCGACCGACGACGCCGCCCCGGCCGAGCCGAAGCTCCTGTCGGGCGGCAACCCGCAGATCCCGAAGGGCTACGGCGACGGGCCGGTGCAGGCCTATATCGCGGCGATGCCCGGGTGGAAGCGCGACGTCGGCCGCCGGCTCGACGCGCTGGTCGGACGTATCGTCCCGGACGCGAAGAAGGCGGTGAAGTGGAACTCGCCCTTCTACGGCATCGATGACGGCTGGTTCCTCAGCTACCACTGTTTCGCCCGGTACGTGAAAGTCACCTTCTTCCGCGGCGCCGCGCTGCAGCCGCCGCCTCCGGGCGCGTCCCGGCATCCGCAGGTGCGCTACCTCGACATCCGCGAGGGCGAGCCGGCCGACGACGCGCGCATCGCCGACTGGGTGGCGCAGGCGAGCCGGCTGCCGGGCGAGAGGATGTGAGCCGGACCGGCTGACCGGCGCCGCGCGCGACCGCCCAACGAAGTTGTGCCCCAAACCGCCGACGGATGTGCTATGCTGCCCTGTGGAAGCTGCCGCGGGGTTTCGGCCCCGGTCAGAGCCGGCGAGCGCGGCACCATGTTGGTGACCTGCGCCGGAGGCAGTCATGACGGAAACCATCGGCAATCCCCTTTCCTGGAGCGCCCGGGAGATCAGCGCGGTCGGCAGGCACCTGGGCGCGGTGGCGACCCACGTCGGCCACGACACCGCCGACGTCGAGATGCCGCGCATCCGCCACCTGGCGGTGCGCGACCTGCGCGACGTGCTGCGCAAGGGGCTCGACGACTTCGCCGCCCGCCGCACCGACGTCATCTTCCTCTGCGTGCTCTATCCGGTGATCGGCCTGCTGCTCGCATGGTTCGCCCTCGACCGCAGCCTGGTCCCGCTGCTCTTCCCGGTGATGTCGGGCTTCGCGCTGGTCGGCCCGGTCGCCGCCGTCGGGCTTTACGAGATGAGCCGGCGCCGCGAGCGCGGCGAGGAGCCCGACTGGGGGCACGCCTTCGCCGTGGTCAAGGCGCCCTCGTTCGGCGCGATCCTCGCGCTCGGGCTGATGCTCGGCGCGCTGTTCATCGTCTGGATCCTGACCGCGCACGGCATCTACTACGCCACCATGGGCCCGGAGGCACCGGCCTCGGTCGGGGCCTTCGTCCATGACATCTTCACCACCGCCGGCGGCTGGGCGATGCTGATCATCGGCTGCGCGGTCGGCTTCCTGTTCGCGGCGCTGGTGCTGGCGACGAGCGTCGTGAGCTTTCCGTTGCTCCTAGACCGGGACGTCGGGGTGCCCGTGGCCGTGATCACCTCGATGCGCGTGACCACCGCGAACCCGGTGCCGATCGCGGCCTGGGGGCTGATCGTGGCGGCGGGCCTG
>JAXMDF010000031.1:0-15858 GCA_046348975.1 Amaricoccus sp.
CTCGCCGACCGCGTCACCATCGCCCACGGTGACCCGGTCCGCGGCATCGCGACCTCCGGCTGGCGCGGCCGCAGCTTCTCGCTCGGGATCGCCGATGCCGTCACCGTGCTCGGCGCCACCGCCGCGCAGGCCGACGCCGCCGCCACGATCGTCGCCAACGCGGTCGACCTCCCCGGCCATCCGGCGATCGGCCGCGCTCCGGCCGTGACGCTGCAGGCCGACACCGACCTCGGCGGCCGCCTGGTTACCACCGCCGTCCGCCCGCTGGCCCCCGCCGACGTGGCCGAGGCCCTCGCTGCCGGCGTCGCCCAAGCCGAAACACTGCGCGTCCGCGGACTGATCGTCGCCGCGGCGCTCTTCCTTCAGGGTGAAGTCCGCGTCGTCGGCCCGATGGCGATCAACGGCCCGAGATGCGACTGACCGGAGGCGAAGCCCGGCCCGCGGTCAGCGCCGGAGGCGCGCCGCGCCGGCCGGAAGTCGGGAGACGCGCACCGGCACCGGCCGCGTCGCCGCGGACCTGGCCCATAGCGCGCCAGCCATAAGCAACGGAACGAGACCCGCCAGAACACACTCCAGATACCCGGCTGTCATCCCGGCCTCCCTCGGCCAACGCGACGCATTGCCACAGTCGCGGGCAAAGCTTAAGGCGGCGTTACCGCCGACCGGTGACGAAACGGAGACAGTCTTTCGCCGCCCGGGCGTTTGATCGGGGCGCATCCACGACCATCTACGCGAGGCAACCCCAGGCGGGAGATCAGCCATGCTCGACAATATCGAGGGCCTGCATCACGTGACCTCGATGGCGTCCGACGCGCGCGCCAACAACGCCTTCTTCACCGACACCCTCGGATTGCGCCGGGTGAAGAAGACGGTGAACTTCGACGCGCCCGACGTCTACCACCTCTACTACGGCGACGCGGCCGGCAGCCCCGGCTCGATCATGACCTACTTTCCCTTCCCCGACATGGGGCCCCGGACGCCCGGCACCGGCGAGGTCGGCCGGACCGTCTTCGCCGTCCCGCCCGGTTCGCTCCCCTTCTGGCGCGAGCGCCTCACCACGCAGAGCGTCAAGGGGCTCGCCGAGGACACCAGCTTCGGCGCGCCGCGCCTCACCTTCGCCGGCCCCGACGGCGACGAGCTCGCGCTCGTCGAATCCGACGACGCCCGGCACGGCTGGACCGGCAGCGTGCCCGACGAGGCGGCGATCCGCGGCTTCGACAGCGTCGCGCTCCGGCTCCGCGACGGCGGCGCCACCGAGGAATTGCTGCGCTTCATGGGCTACGCCCCGGGCGACCGCGACGGCCCCGTCACCCGCTGGCTCCGCGAGGGCGGCAACGGCGCCGCCGCCGTCGACCTCGAGGTGCTGCCCGAGGCACGCCGCGCCGGCCCCGGCGCCGGCTCGGTCCACCACGTCGCCTTCGCCGTCCCGGACCGCGCGGCGCAGCTGGCGGCGCGCAAGGCGCTGATCGACACCGGCTACCAGGTGACGCCGGTCATCGACCGCGACTACTTCTGGTCGATCTACTTCCGCACGCCGGGCGGCGTCCTCTTCGAGATCGCCACCGACGAGCCCGGCTTCGCCCGCGACGAGGAGGCGGCGCACCTGGGCGAGGCGCTGAAGCTGCCGCGCCAGCACGCCCACCTGCGCGACTGGCTCGAGCGTCACCTGGAGCCGCTGGCATGAGCCCGACATCGGCGTCCGAGAGCTACCGCTACCACGCCGAGGGCAGCGGCGAGGGCAAGCCGATGGCCTTCGTCTTCCACGGCACGGGCGGGACCGAGACCCAGTTCGTGCCGCTGGTGCGCGACCTCCTGCCCGGCGCCGCGATCGTGGCGCCGCGCGGCGACGTTTCGGAGCACGGCGCGTTGCGCTTCTTCCGCCGGCTCGGCGAGGGGCGCTACGACATGGAGGATCTGGCCCGGCGCACCGCGGCGATGGCGGCCTTCGTCGAGGCGCACGTCGCGATCGCCCGGCCGTCGGAGGTCATCGGGCTCGGCTATTCCAATGGCGCGAACATCCTGGCGAGCGTGATCTTCGCGCGGCCGGCGCTGTTCGGCCGGGCGGTGCTGATGCACCCGCTGATCCCCTGGACGCCGGCCCCGGCGGCCGTAACGGCCCGCGTCCTGATAACCGCCGGCGAGCGCGACCCGATCTGTCCGCCGGAGGACACCCGGCGGCTCGAGGCCTGGTTCCGGGCCCAGGGCGCCGCGGTCGCGGTCGACTGGAGCCCAGGCGGGCACGAGATCGGCCGCGGCGAAGTCGCTGCCATCGCCGGCTTCCTGCGCTAGATGGAAAACCAGTTCCAGGAGAACCTCATGGCGATCGACCCCAACGACATCGTGCTCGACGAAGGCCCCTCCAAGGGCCGCTACACCTACCGCGTCGGCGACGACGAGGCCTGCATGACCTTCAGCAAGGCCGGCGACCGGCTGGTCATCATCGACCATACCGAGGTGCCGGCGGCCTTCCGCGGCCAGGGCGTGGGCGTGGCGCTGGTCGAGCGGGCCGTCGCCGACGCCCGCGCGGCCGGCAAGGAGATCACGCCGCTCTGCCCGTTCGCGGCGGCGCAGTTCCGCCGCCATCCCGAATGGTCGGACGTGCTGCGGCAGCGGCGGGAGCAGTCGGCATGAGCTGGAACCCGACCCTCGACCCGAGCTGCCCGACCGGCGACGCGGTCGACGCGATCGAGACCTTGATCATCCCCCGCGCGCGGGACCTCGGCGGCTTCGAGGTGCGGCGGGCGCTGCCGGCGCCGAAGCGGCAGATGGTCGGCCCGTTCATCTTCTTCGACCAGGCCGGCCCGGCCGAGTTCCTGACCGGCCAGGGGGTCGACGTGCGGCCGCATCCGCACATCGGGCTCGCAACCGTGACCTATCTCTTCAAGGGCGAGTTCCAGCACCGGGACAGCCTCGGGACCGACCAGATGATCTATCCGGGCGCGGTCAACTGGATGATCGCCGGCCGCGGGGTCACGCATTCGGAGCGGACGAGCGCCGCGACCCGCAAGCACCCGCACTCGCTCTTCGGCATCCAGACCTGGGTGGCGCTGCCCGAGGCGGCCGAGGACGACCCCGCGGGCTTCGAGCACGCCGGCAGGGACGCGCTGCCGTACCTGGACTCCGACGGGGCGAAGGCGCGGCTGATCCTCGGCACCGCCTGGGGCGAGCGGGCGCCGGTCAAGGTCTTCAACGAGATGTTCTATGCCGACGTCGAGCTGGCGCCGGGGGCGAAGGTGCCATTGCCCGACGGGCACGAGGACCGCGGGCTCTACGTCGTCTCGGGCAGCGTCGTCATCGGCGGCCAGGCCTACGAGGCGGCGCGGATGATGACCTTCCGCCCCGGCGACCGGCTGCACGTGACCGCCGGCCCCGAGGGCGCCCGGCTGATGCTGCTCGGCGGCGAGACGCTCGGCGGGCCGCGGTACATCTGGTGGAACTTCGTCGCCTCGTCGAAGGAGCGGATCGACGCCGCCAAGGAGGCCTGGCGCGCCGGCGACTGGGAGCACGGCCGCTTCCACCTGCCGCCCGGCGACGACGCCGAGTTCATCCCGGCCCCGGGCTGACCCGTTCCCCCAGGCCCGAGTTGGTCGCGTCCCTGCGCGTGGTGTAGCTCCGGGCGTGCGGAGCCATTCCCGCGATCACGCCTCGCAGCTCGCGACGTCGTCCGCCGCCTCGTCCCCGCGAAACGTCGCCCCTGCCCGCGCCCCGCGGACCTCGGGGGGGCGCCGAGGAAATCGATCGCTGCGCTCGGAACGGCGAGAGCTTTGCCTTCGAGACCACGTTGTCCGGCCTGGGCTACCTGCGCCGTATCGCGGCGTGGCGGGCGCAGGGCTATCGGGTCAGCATGTTCTTTCTGACCCTGCCCAATGCCGAAATCGCGATCGCGCGGGTCGCAACGCGCGTGCGCCAAGGCGGGCACGACGTCCCCGAGCCCGTCATCCGGCGTCGCTTCGTGTCCGCTTGCGCAATTTTCAGCAAGCCGCCTGGTTTGAAGAGCGACGGAGGCTCCCTCGGGCCTGAAGGCGGAGCCGCGCATGCGGCGACCGGCGTTCAAAACGCCGTGGGCCCCCTCGCGCCGCATTGCGCCGGACAGTCCTCGGAACCCCGGACAATCGTGAAGTCCGGGTTAACGTCCGGAGGCCATATCATTCAATATCAGTCACTTAACCCATGTGCCCAACCCCCGGACAAAGGGGCGGGCGGAGCGCGTCCGGCTCGCGCGTCACTCCGGGTCGAGCAACTCACGCAGGCGGCGCAGCACCGGCACGGCGGCGCGGATGCTCTCGGCGCCGAGACTGCGGACGACGTGGTCGAAGACCGGGGCGATCGCCTCGGCGGCTCGGTCGCGGGCCGCGCGGCCGGCCGGGCTCAGCGAGACCCACTTGCGACGGGCGTCCTCCCAGTCGGGCCGCACGTGCACCCAGCCGGCCGCGTCCAGCCGCCCGACGGTGTTGGTCATCGCCCCCTTGGTGATGTGGAAGACGCGGGCCAGCTGCGCCGGGGTCTTCTCGCCGCCGAGCCGCGCGAAGTGGTTCAGCACCATGAAGTGCGAGAACTGCATTCCGCGCGGCAGCACCCGGGTCAGCCGCGTGCGCGCCAGCTGCTCGGCCATCACGATCTCGCTGAAGAGGGCGATGACCGCCGGGTCGTGCGGTTCCTCGTCGGTCACGCCGGCTCCGGCGCGGCGTACGCGCGATCATGCCGGAGCGACGGCACCATCGCCCGCGCCCGGGCGACCGCTCCGGGGTCGATCTCGACGAAAACGATGCCGACCGCCTCGCCGGCGTCCGCCAGCACCTCGCCCCAGGGCGCAACCGCGAGGCTGTGCCCCCAGGTCTGGCGCGGCGCGCCGGTCGCCGCCGGATGGCTGCCGGACTGCGCCGGCGCCAGCACGTAGCATCCGGTCTCGATCGCCCGCGCGCGCAGCAGCACCTCCCAGTGCGCCCGCCCGGTCGGCACGGTGAAGGCCGAAGGCACGGCGAGGATCTCCGCCCCCGTCTGCGCCAGATCGCGGTAGAGCCGCGGGAAGCGCAGGTCGTAGCAGACGGTCATCCCGAGCCGCAGGCCGGCGGCCTCGGTCGCCACCGCCCGGTCGCCAGGCCGGAAGGCCGCCGACTCGCGGTAGCTTTCTCCGCCCTCGAGCGCCACGTCGAACATGTGGATCTTGTCGTAGCGGGCGCGGACGGCCCCGTCCGGCCCGAGGAGGAGCGAGCGGTTGACCAGGCGCCCGTCCGCGCCGCCGCCCTTGAGGCAGAGCGAGCCGATCAGCAGCCAGATGCCGAGCTCGCCGGCGACGCCGCGGAGCCGCGCCAGCGTCAGGTCGACCGCCTCCTCGACGAGCAGCTCGCGCTGCCGCGCCCGATCGGAGGTCACGATGTTGGTGCACTCGGGCGTCATCGCCAGCGCCGCCCCGCCCGCGGCGGCCTCGCGCACCAGCGCCTCGGTGACGGCGAGGTTCGCGGCCGGATCGTCGCCCGAGCAGAGCTGGATCAGCGCTGCCCGCATCGGCGTCAGTCGTCCGCCAGCAGCCGGTCGAGCCTCCCGGCCTCTTCGAGCTCGTGGATCGCCTGGAAGCCGCCGACGTACTCGCCGCCGATGAAGATCTGCGGCAGGGTATCGCGGCCGCCGGACCGCTCGACCATCTCCACCCGCCGCTCGGGCTCGTCGACGACGTCGATGTCATCGATCTCGGCGCCCTTGTCGATCAGCATCCGCCGCGCCAGCGCGCTGTAGCTGCACCAGGGAGAGCCGTAGAGCGTCACGGGTTTCATGGCGCCGACTATAGGCCGAGTGAATCCTCGAAGGCAACGCGCGCCAGGACCAGCACGTCGACCCGGGCCGCTCCCCCCGCCCGCAGGCAGTCCGCACAGGTCGAGAGCGTGGCGCCGGTCGTCAGCACATCGTCCACGAGCAGGATCCGCCGCCCCGCGATGGCGGCCGCGTGGCGCTGATTCACGGCGAAGGCGCCGGCCTGGTTCGCCGCCCGGACCGCCCGGTTGCCGGTCTGCGGCGGCGTCGAGCGTCGGCGCAGCAGCAGGTCCGGCACCATCCGCCGGCCGGCGGTCCGCGCCAGCCGCCGCGCCAGCTCGGCCGATTGATTGTAGCGCCGGCGCAGCAGCCGCAGCCAGTGCAGCGGCACCGGCGCGATCAGCTCGGTCTCGGACAGGAGATCGCTGCCTGCCGCCGCCATCCAGCTGGCGAGCGGGGGCGTCATGTCGAGCCGGTCGGCATGCTTGAGCGCGAGCACGACCCTGCGGCCGGCGCCGGCATAGAGGATCGCGGCGGCGCCGCGGTCCCAGGCGGGCGGGTTGCGCCGGCACGCCTCGCAGAAGTCCTCGCCGCCCGCCTCGCCGATCAGCGGGACCCCGCACTTGCCGCAGCGGGTGCCGGCGATGAAGTGGGTGTCGCCCCAGCAGGCCGGGCAGAGCCCGTGCGGCCGGTCGGTCGGCTCGGTGCAGGCGAGGCACCGCGGCGGGTAGATGGTGTTGACGAGCGCCGTCCTGAACGCCTCGAGCATGGCAATGCCCCGCTGCCGGTCCTATGTTCGGCCGGAGGAGCCCGCCGATGACGAACGCCCCCGACCTCTTCGACGCCGACCTCTTGGCGCGCCGCCGCGCCCGCGCCGAGCGCCTCGGCGGGGCCGACTTCCTGCACGCGGCCGTGGCCGGCGAGGTCTCAGAAAGGCTCGGCGAGATTAACAGGACGTTTCGCGCCCCCGCCGTCGTCGGCCCGCGCGCAACGCTCTGGGCGGAGACTCTGGCCGGGGGCGGCTTGCCGGTACCGCTGGCGGTCGCCGACGGCGAGTTGCTGGCGCTCGAGGAGGGCGCCCACGACCTCGTCGTGCACGGCCTCGCGCTGCACTGGGCGAACGATCCGGTAGGCCAGTTGGTGCAGGCGCGGCGGGCGCTTGTGCCCGACGGGCTGTTCATCGCGGCGCTCTTCGGCGGCGAGACGCTCGTCGAGCTGCGCGCCGCGCTGGCCGAGGCCGAGGTCGCCACCCTGGGGGGCCTGAGCCCGCGGGTGGCGCCGATGGGCGAGATCCGCGACCTCGGCGGGCTGCTGCAGCGGGCGGGCTTCGCACTGCCGGTCGCGGACAGCCGCCGCTTCGACGTCAGCTACCCGGACGCCGTCGCGCTGATGCGCGACCTGCGCGCGATGGGCGAGACGAACGTGATGCGCGACCGGCTGCGGCGCCCCCTCCGCCGCGAGACGCTCGCGCAGGCGGCGGCGGTCTATGCCGAGCGGTTCGGGCTGCCGGGCGGGCGGGTGCGCGCGAGCTTCGACGTCATCTTCCTCACCGGCTGGGCGCCGGCAGCCGGCCAGCCGCGGCCGCTGCGCCCGGGGTCGGCGGTGTCCCGGCTCGCAGACGCACTCGGAACGGTGGAGCGCAGCGCCGGCGAGCCGACGGGCGGCGGCGGTTGAGTACCGCCGCGCCGGCGGCTAGGGAGGCTCCATGAACCAGATGCCCGCTGCGGACGCCTTCCGCCCGGACCATGCTCCGGCCGATCATCCGCTGCTGCCCGAGCCGCGCATCGGCGTCGTGTTGGCCAACCTGGGGACGCCGGATGCCACCGACTACTGGTCGATGCGGCGCTACCTGGGCGAGTTTCTCTCGGACCAGCGGGTCATCGACTACCCGCGCTGGAAGTGGCAGCCGCTGCTGCAGCTTGTCATCCTCAGCAAGCGGCCGTTCACGTCCGGCGCCAATTACCGCAAGATCTGGAACCGCGAGGCCGACGAGAGCCCGCTGCTGACGATCACCCGGGCGCAGGCGGCGGGGGTCGCGGCCGTGATGGCGGAGCGGCACGGCGGGCGGGTCGTGGTCGATTTCGCCATGCGCTACGGCAATCCCTCGACCGCCGCGGTGATCGGCCGGCTGCGCGATGCGGGCTGCCAGCGGATCGTGTTCTTCCCGCTCTACCCGCAGTATTCGGCGCCGACGACCGCGACCGCCAACGACCAGGCGTTCCGGGCGCTGATGGGCCTGCGCTGGCAGCCGGCGGTCCGCACCGTGCCGGCCTACTACGACGATCCGCTCTACATCGAGGCCTTGGCACGGTCGGTCGAGGCCGCCTACGCCGGACTGGAGCGGCGGCCGGACCTGCTCGTCACCAGCTACCACGGGATGCCCGAGCGCTATCTGCGCGAGGGCGACCCCTACCACTGCCAGTGCCGCAAGACGACGCGGCTGCTGCGCGCGCGGCTCGGCTTTGCCGAGGACGAGGTGGTGGTGAGCTTCCAATCGCGCTTCGGGACGGAAGAATGGCTGAAGCCCTACACCGTCGAGGAGGTGGCGCGGCTGGCGAAGGCCGGCAAGCGGCATGTCGCGGTGATCGCGCCGGCCTTCTCGGCCGACTGCATCGAGACGCTGGAGGAGATCCGGGAGGAGATCCGCCACGCCTTCCTGGCCGCGGGCGGGGAGAGCTTCAGCTACATCCCCTGCCTGAACGCCGAGCCGGCGCACATCGAGATGATGACGGCGATCCTCGAGCGCGAGCTCGCCGGCTGGCTCTGAGAGGCCCCTGCGAACGGCCGGGACACGAACGAGCGTGGTTTTGTCCGGGGGTGCTCGGGCTCGGGCAAGTAGGTCAAGCCATTGGAATCGCTAGATTCAAGGCCCGGGCGTTAACCACATTTCAACCGTTGTCCGGGGGCAGGTGAAGGCCCTCGGCCACGACCGGAAGACCTCTGCAGAGCTCTCTCTGAGGATCAGGCGTCCTCGCGTTTCGGCTTCACCTGCCGGGGACGGCGCGCGGTCGGCGCCGAAGCGGCGATCGGGGCGATCGGGCGCCCGCGGTAGGTCTGGCCGCCGTCGCGGATCACGACGTCGCCGTTCGGGAGCTGCTCGACCAGGTCGCCCTGCGCCGAAACGCAGCTCGACACCTGTATGGTCTGAAACATGATACTTCTCTCCACCCTCAAAGATTCTGCTTCCGGCAGAGTGTGCGTCCGCTCGCCGCAGATTGTGATTAAAGATTTGCTAAAACGTTAACGCTCCATTGCGCACCAGTCACGTTAAAAGCGATGGCGAGCGCCGAATCCGGGTCGTCAGAGCCAGTCGCGGAGCGTCGCGATCAGCGGCCGGTCGGCCGGCGGCATCGGCAGATCCGCCAGCTTTTTCAGGCCGACCCAGCGCAGCGACGCGTGCTCCCGCGCCTGCGGCACCCCCTCCCAGCGGCGGCAGGCGAAGAGCGGCATCAGCAGGTGGAAATCGGGGTAGGAATGGCTGGCAAAGGTTAAGGGCGCGAGGCAGCTGGCCCAGGTATCGATGCCGAGCTCCTCGCGGAGCTCGCGAATCAGCGCGGCCTCCGGTGTCTCGCCGGGCTCGACCTTGCCGCCGGGGAATTCCCAGAGCCCGGCCATCGCCTTGCCCTCCGGCCGTTGCGCGACGAGGACGCGGCCGTCCGGGTCGATCAGGGCCACGGCAACGACGAGGACGAGCGTCACCGGCGGGCCTCGTTAGCCTTGCTTTCACTCAAGACGGACGTCGCCGAGGTCAAGGCCGAGGTGTCGGAGCTCAGGGCGGACATGGCCGCGATGCGATCCGAGCTGAAGGGCGAGATTGCGGACCTCAGGACCGAGCTGAAGGGCGAGATCTCGGATCTCCGGATCGAGCTCAAGGGCGAGACCGCCGACCTCAGGACCGAAGTGCGGACCGGCTTCGCCGCCGTCCGGCAGGAGATGGGCGAGATGAAGGCCGATATGTTCCGCTTCCTGTACCTGCAGGCAGTGGGTGTCATCGGGCTGTCGACCGGGCTCACGGTGGCGCTGATCAAGCTGCTGCCGTGAGTCCCCGCCATCACGAGCGGTAGTCGGCGTTGATCTCGATGTAGCGGTGGGTCAGGTCGCAGGTCCAAACCGTCGCCGCGCCGCCGCCGATCCCGAGGTCCACGCCGACGACGAGCTCCTGCCGCTTCATGTAGGCGGCCCCGTCCGCCTCGCGGTAGCCGGGCGAGACCCACCCCTTTTCCGCGACGAGGATGTCCCCGAAACGGATCGCGAGCCGGTCGCGGTCAGCCTGGGCGCCCGACTTGCCCACCGCCATCACGATCCGCCCCCAGTTCGGATCCTCGCCGGCGATCGCCGTCTTGACCAGGGGCGAGTTCGCGATCGACAGCGCCACCTTGCGCGCGTCGGCGTCGTGCGCGGCGCCGGTCACGGCGACCTCGACGAACTTGGTCGCCCCCTCGCCGTCGCGCACCACTTGTTGCGCGAGGTTGAGCATGACCGCCTGCAGCGCCGCCGCGAAGCGCTCGGTGCGCGGCTCGCCGGCTGTCAGCGGCGGCATCGGCGCCCGGCCGGTCGCCGCCATCATCAGCGTGTCCGAGGTCGAGGTGTCGCCGTCGACGGTGATGCAGTTGAAGGTCCGGTCGGCGGCGCTCGACACCATCGCCTGGAGCAGCGGTCGCGGGACGGCGGCGTCGGTGAAGAGGTAGACGAGCATCGTCGCCATGTCGGGGGCGATCATCCCCGAGCCCTTTGCGAAGCCCATGATCGTCACCGGCACGCGGTCGAGCTCAATGCGCGCCACCGCGCCCTTGGGGAAGGTGTCGGTGGTCATGATCGCGCGCGCCGCCCGCTCGCCGGCGTCCGCGGCGAGCCCGTCGCGCAGCGCGCCCATTGCCGCGACGATGCGGTCGGCGGGCAGCGGCTCGCCGATCACTCCTGTCGAGGCGACGAAGACGTGGCCGACGGGAACCCCAAGCGCTGCCGCCGCGGCGCCGGCGGTCGTCTCGACCGCCGCGCGGCCGTTGGAGCCGGTGAAGGCGTTGGCGTTGCCCGAGTTCACCAGAATGGCATATCCGCCCGCCGCATCATCGCCGAGGGCGGCAAGCTTCTCCTCGCACCAGAGTACCGGTCCCGAGCGCGTCGCCGAGCGGGTGAAGACGCCGGCGATCGACGCGCCGGCCCCGATCTCGGCCAGCATCACGTCGAGCCGGCCCTGGTAGCGCACCCCGGCCTCGGCGGCGGCGAAGCGCACGCCGTCGATGGCCGGCAGCTCGGGGAACCCGGGCGGCGCCAGCGGCGAGACCGGAGCGGCCTTGTCAGCCATGCCGGCCTCAGTTGGTCAGGAGGTCGCTCTCGCGGATCGCCGCGGGGGCGATCCCGGTGTCGGGACGGTCGATCTTCGCCGCCGCCCTGAGCTCGGTCAGCTTGGCCTGCAGCGCGTCCTGCCGCAGCTGCTGCTCGATCTGCTCCTTGGCCTGGTCGAGCGTCGGGGGCGTCGTCTGGCGCGTCTCGTTGAGCTTGATGATGTGCCAGCCGAACTGGGTCTTGACCGGGCCCGCGATGTCGCCGGGCTTCATCGTCACCACCGCCGCCTCGAACTCGGGCACCATCTGGCCGGCGCCGAACCAGCCGAGGCTGCCGCCATTCGCGGCCGAGCCGTCGCTCGAGTTGGCCTGAGCCACCACCGCGAAGTCCTTGCCGCCGTCGATCTCGGCCTTCAGGGCCTTCGCCTTGTCCTCGTTGTCGACGAGGATGTGCGAGGCGTTCCACTCGGTCGCCGGCTTGAAGTCGGCGACGAGCTTGTCGTAGGCGGCCTTGACCTTGGCGTCGTCGACGGCGCTCGCCACCGCCTCGTTGGCGGCGATGCCGGCGAGCTCGCTGCGCCGCTCGTTGTCGAGCGTCAGCCTGACGGTCAGCGGGTCCTTGTCGGGAGAGGCCGAGAGCTGCTCGGCCAGCAACTCCTGGTCGACCATCTGGTCGATCAGCCCCTTCATCAGCACGTCGTCGGGGAGCTGCTGGTACTGCTGCGGCAGCCGGTCGCGCATCGCGATCAGGTTGCCGAGAGTGATCTGGGTGCCATTGACGGTGGCGACCACGGTGGTGGCGTCGTAGGCCTTCTCGTCGGCGAAGGCTGCCGAGGAAAGCGCGATCCCGGCCAGCAGGCCGGCGGTCAGAAGGCTGCGCATCTTGATTCTCCCGTCTGCGCGCCTAGGGCCGCGCCGCATGAATTCCGTCTGGCCAAACCCGCCGGGGGCTGCCGTTGACAGGCGTAGCGCAGCCGCTTACATCCCGGTGCGGCCGAAGCCGGCCTGCCCGCGCCTGCGCGGATGCTTAGACCGTTCGGCGCGCATGGACAAGCGCCCCCGTCATGACAAATCGGTGGGTGGAGACGGGCTTCATCGGCCGCAGCATTCGAGGACCAGCGTTTCATGATGGGTTTCGGAACGATCGCCAAGAAGATCTTCGGGACGCCGAACGACCGCAAGATCAAGGCGACCCGCCCGCTCGTGGAGAAGATCAACGCGCTCGAGCCGGGCTTCCAGGCGCTCGATGACGCCGGGCTCAAGGCGAAGACCGCCGAGCTGCGCGAGCGGCTGCAGAAGGGCGAGACCCTCGACGACCTCCTGCCCGAGGCCTTCGCCAACGCCCGCGAGGCGGCGCGGCGGACGCTCGGGCTCCGGCCGTTCGACGTGCAGCTGATGGGCGGCATCTTCCTGCACCAGGGTAACATCTCCGAGATGAAGACCGGCGAGGGCAAGACGCTGGTCGCGACCATGCCCGCCTACCTCAATGCGCTGACCGGGCGCGGCGTCCACGTCGTGACGGTGAACGACTACCTCGCCCGCCGCGACGCCGAGTGGATGGGCCTCGTCTACCATGCCCTCGGCATGACCGTGGGCGTCGTCGTCCCCGGCATGGACGAGGGCGACAAGAAGGCCGCCTACGACGCCGACATCACCTATGCGACCAATAACGAGCTCGGCTTCGACTACCTGCGCGACAACATGAAGTCCGACCTCGCGCAGGTCTACCAGCGCGACCACTATTTCGCCATCGTAGACGAGGTCGACTCGATCCTGATCGACGAGGCGCGGACCCCCCTCATTATCTCGGGGCCGAGCCAGGACCGCTCCGAGCTCTACATCCGGATCGACAGGCTGATCCCGAAGCTCACCAAGGAGCACTACGACCTCGACGAGAAGCAGCGCCAGACGACGCTGACCGAGGATGGCAACGAGTTCGTCGAGCGCCGGCTGCGCGAGATGGAGCTGCTCGCGCAGGACCAGACGCTCTACGACCCCGAGAGCACGAATCTCGTCCACCACGTCAACCAGGCGCTCCGGGCGCACGTCCTCTTCCAGAAGGACAAGGACTATATCGTCCGGAACGGCGAGGTGATGCTGATCGACGAGTTCACCGGCCGCATGATGCACGGCCGGCGGCTCTCCGAGGGGCTGCACCAGGCGATCGAGGCCAAGGAAGGCGTCGCGATCAAGCCGGAGAACGTGACGCTCGCGTCCGTCACCTTCCAGAACTACTTCCGCCTCTACGAGAAGCTCGCCGGCATGACCGGCACCGCCGTCACCGAGGCCGACGAGTTCTTCGAGATCTACAAGCTCGGCGTGGTCGAGGTGCCGACCAACATGCCGGTGATCCGCAAGGACCACGACGACCAGGTCTTCCGCACCGCCCGCGAGAAGTACGCGGCGATCGTCGACGAGATCAAGCGCGCCCATGAAGCGGGCCAGCCCATCCTGGTCGGCACCACCTCGATCGAGAAGTCCGAGAGCCTCTCGGAGATGCTCAAGAAGGCCAAGGTCCCGCACAACGTGCTGAATGCCCGCTACCACGAGCAGGAAGCCGGCATCGTCGCCGAAGCGGGCGTGCCGGGCACGGTGACCATCGCGACCAACATGGCCGGCCGCGGCACCGACATCCAGCTCGGCGGCAACGTCGACATGCGCGTCGTGGCCGAGCTCGAAGCCGCCGAGAAGGCGGGGACGCCGGCGGACCCGGCCGATCTCCGCCGCCGCATCGAGGGCGAGGTCGCCGAGGCCAAGGCCAAGGTGCTCGCCGCCGGCGGGCTCTACGTGCTCGCGACCGAGCGGCATGAGAGTCGGCGCATCGACAACCAGCTGCGCGGCCGCTCGGGCCGCCAGGGCGACCCGGGCCGCACCAACTTCTACCTGAGCCTCGAGGACGACCTGATGCGGATCTTCGGCTCCGACCGGCTCGAATCGGTGCTGAACAGGCTCGGGATGCAGGAAGGCGAGGCGATCGTCCACCCCTGGGTGAACAAGGCGCTGGAGAAGGCGCAGGGCAAGGTCGAGGCGCGCAACTTCGACATCCGCAAGAACCTGCTGAAGTTCGACGACGTGATGAACGACCAGCGCAAGGCGATCTTCGCCCAGCGCCGCGAGATCATGGAGGCGCAGGACGTCGCCGACGTTGCCCGCGACATGCGCCAGCAGGTGGTCGAGGACATCGTCGACGACCACGTCCCGCCGAAGACCTACGCCGACCAGTGGGACATCGAGGGCCTCGACGCCGAGGTGAAGGGCGTCTTCGGCCTCGACCTGCCCGTGGCCGCCTGGGCCGACGAGGAGGGCGTCGACGGCACCGACATCCGCGAGCGGCTGGCGAAGGCCGCCGACGAGCAGATGGCCGGCAAGGCCGCCCGCTACGGCGCCGACACCATGCGCTCGATCGAGAAGCAGGTGCTCTTGCAGACGATCGACACCAACTGGCGCGAGCACCTCGTCACGCTCGACCACCTGAGGAGCGTCGTCGGCTTCCGCGGCTACGCCCAGCGCGACCCGCTCAACGAGTACAAGTCCGAGGCTTTCCAGCTCTTCGAGTCGCTCCTGAACCGGCTGCGCACGGAGGTGACGCGCATGCTCGCGCACGTGCAGGTGATGACGCCCGAGGAGCAGCAGGCGATGGTCGCCCAGATGCAGGCACGCGCGCAGGCGGCCCAGGCGCCGCGGCTCCAGGTCGTCCCGCCCGCGCCGGTCGAGGAGCGCGTCCCGGCGATGGCCGGCGCCGCGGCGATGGCGGCGGCGCCGGCCGTCGATCCCGCCGACCCGGCGACCTGGGGCGCCAGCGGCCGCAACGACCCCTGCCCCTGCGGCTCGGGCAAGAAGTACAAGCACTGCCACGGCAAGGTTTGACCAAGGGCGCCTTGCAGCCGGCAGTCGCTGCGGGACCGATCATGAGCGGAGTGCGGCAGATCACCGTAGGTGACGCGGAGGCCGAGCAGCGGCTCGACCGCTGGCTCCGGCGGCTGCATCCGCAGGTGACGCAGGGGCGCATTGAGAAGATGTGCCGCAAGGGCGAGATCAGGGTCGATGGCGGGCGGGTGAAGCCCGCGACCCGTCTCGAGGCGGGACAGGTGGTGCGCGTGCCGCCGATCGCAGCGGAGCCTCCGCCGGAGCTCGCGGCCCCGCCGCCGGTGAGCGCGGCGGACGCGGAGATGATCCGGGCCCGCGTGCTCTGGATGGACGACTATATCGTCGCGCTCGACAAGCCGCCGGGCCTCGCGACGCAGGGCGGGACCGGGACCGTCCGCCACGTCGACGGGCTCGCCGATGCGCTGCGGTTCGGCAGGCCCGAGAAGCCGCGTCTGGTGCATCGGCTGGACCGCGACACTTCGGGCGTGCTGCTGCTGGCGCGGAGCGCCAAGGTCGCGGCGGGGCTCGCCAAGGCCTTCCAGGCGCGGACAACGCGCAAGGTCTACTGGGCGGCGGTCGCCGGGGCGCCTTCGCCGCGCGAGGGCACGATCCGGACCGGGCTCGTCAAGGCGCCGGGGCATGGGGCGGGCGGCGAGGGCGAGAAGATGGTCGTCGTGCCCTTCGAGCATATCGACGCCACGGAGGGCGCCAAGCGCGCTGTCACCGAGTACGCGACGGTCGACGCCGCGGCGACCCGCGCGGCCTGGGTGGCGCTGAGCCCGGTCACCGGGCGCACGCACCAGCTCCGCGCTCATATGGCCGCGATCGGCCACCCGGTCGTCGGCGACGGCAAGTACGGCGGCAGCGGCCAGGAGAACCTGGGCGACGGCTGGGGGGCGCAGCTCGGCGGCTCGGTCAGCCGCAAGCTGCACCTGCACGCGCGGTCGCTCGCCTTCGT
>JAXMDF010000032.1:0-15105 GCA_046348975.1 Amaricoccus sp.
CAATCCGTCGGCGACTATAGCGCCTGGGGCACCGACCGACTCCGCGACGTGCTGAACGCCCTCGCCGCGTATCAGCGCCTGCCGCTCGTGACCTGGCCCGAGCTCCGCGCCCTTCTCGACGACGGCGAGGCCTGTCTTGCCGGCAAGGAGATCCGGCCCGGCTACGGCGAGCCGTTCCGCACCGTGGCGCGCGGCGTGCGCCTGCGGCGCTTCGCCAACGGCAACGGCCACCTCTTCTTCGAGGAGCCGACGCTCCGCGACATCAACCGGGCGCTGGCCGAGTGGTATGGCGAGGTTCTGCCCGATGTCGAGGAGGAGGAGGCGTCGGGTCGGCCGCGCGCCGTGACGGCGGTGGCGCGGGACCTGCAGTATTACCCGACCCCTGCCCCGCTGGCGCGGCGGATCGTCGAAGGACTCGGCCGCATCGGCGGTGAGCGGGTGCTCGAACCCTCCTGCGGCTGTGGTCGCCTGCTCGACGCGCTGCGCGCTGCCGGCGCCGATCCCTTCGGCATCGAGGTCGACCCCGCCCGCGCCGCGCAGTGCCGGGAGAAGGGACACGTCGTCCAGTGCGCGAACTTCCTCGAGACGGCGCCAACCGGTGACTACGACAGGGTGGTGATGAACCCGCCCTTCTACGGCACCCACTACGCCCGCCACGTCGAGCACGCGCTGCGCTACCTGCATCCAAACGGCGTCCTCACCGCGATCCTGCCGGCGACGGCGCGCTATGACCACGGCCTCCTGAGCGGCTCCTGGGAAGACCTGCCCGTCGGCGCCTTCAGCGAGAGCGGCACCAACGTCAACACCTGCGTCCTGACGCTGCGCCGGCCTGCCGAGCTCGGTTGAGCTCGCCCTCGGGGCGGGGTCCCTCCCCTGCCCCATTTTCGTCGTTCAAATATCTACCGTGTTCCCCCGGTCAACGTCTGGGCGCAACGGCAGCATGGGCAAAGAGCGTGGAGACCCCAAATATCGGAACGCTCTTTGCCCATGCGGGCCCTTTTCCTCAGGTTTCTCTGGGATGCTCCATTTCCGGAGCGGATATCCCGCGGTGCTTGTCCGGAAAGGGCGGAAAGCAGCCATTCATCAGTACGATCGAAAGGAGCGGACTTGGCGCCGAAGCGGATGTTCAGACGGCGGTAAGCGAACGGACGGTGGTCGTGTCGGTCCGCAGCGGCGCAGCGACTTCCCCCTTTTTGTCAGCCGTCTGCCGCAAGCAGGGGCTCGGCTTCGTCGATCAAAGGCGTCGGCTTGGCGAGGCGACGGAGATCCTCGACGCTGGTCAGCGCGACGGCGGCTTGATCGACGATCACCCCGTAGGGGCGGAGGCCCGCGAGGGCGCGGGACAGGCTTTCAGGGGTCATGCCCAGGTAGGCGGCGAGCTGTCGCTTCTCGCAGGGAAGGGTGAACCTGCCGGTCATGCCGGTTTCGGCGTCCTGGCGGAGCAGGTAGGCGGCGACGCGCTCGATCGAGGAGCGGAGCTTCAGCTCCTTGACGTGCTTGGTCACCGTGCGGAAGTGGATCGCGAGTTCGCTCGCCATCGCCATGGCGAAATGCGGATCCTCGCCAAACGCGTGGCGGACGTCCTCGGCCGGGATCAGCGCGACGCGGCTCTTGTCCAGGGTGCGCGCGGACATGAGGTTGGCCCGGTAGGTGAGCGCCGCCGCCGGGATGAAGGTGGCGACCGGGCGCAACATCGCCATCGTCGTCTCGCGGCCGTTCCAGGTCGCGAAGAGCTCCACCGACCCCTCGATAAGCACGTGCAGGAAGTCGGGCGTGTCGCCTTCGGCGATCAATTGCACCTGCGGCGGGAAAATCTGCAGATAGGCGCCGCGGAGCAGCGCCTCGAAGGCGGCGTCCCCCATCGTCGCGAAGAGCGGCAGACGGCGAATCTCCGGGGCGTCCTCCCGCCGCATCAGGGCCTCCAAGCATTGCTTGACATTTATCAAGCGAAGCGCAGGGCCAAGTCAACCCTTTGGCGCGCAGGCGCAGACTGACGATTCCGGATCCCGCCGCCAGCCGCCGCCGATCAACAGGCTCTGCGATTATTTGCGGCGGTCCGCACAGGAGAATTGCGCCAGATCAACCCGGGACGCCCCCCCGGGGGCGCCTCTACCCGGCAGGAGGCCGGATCGCCGGCCAGCCAGCCGCCACCCGGGGGGACCCATGACCTCTACCCAGCCCGCCAGCCAGGCAGACCGCCAGCGCGCGCTCTGGCTGAGCACCATCGCCTTCACCACCTGCTTCGCGGTCTGGATGATCTTCTCGATCATCGGCCTGTCCATCCGCGAACAACTCGGCCTCAGCCAGTCGGAGTTCGGCCTGCTGGTGGCCATGCCCGTCCTGTCGGGCTCGCTGACCCGGCTGATCCTCGGCATCTGGACCGAGCAATACGGCGGCCGGCTGGTCTTTCCGCTGCAGATGCTGCTGACCGCCGGCGCGGTGTGGCTGCTGACCTATGCCCACACCTATCCGATGTTCCTCGTCGCCGCGCTCGGGGTCGGGCTCGCGGGCGGATCCTTCGCGATCGGCGTCGCCTACGTCTCGCACTGGTTCCCGAAGGAGAGCCAGGGGACGGCGCTCGGCATCTTCGGCATGGGCAACGTCGGCGCGGCGGTGACGAAGTTCCTCGCGCCCTTCGTCATGGTCGCCTGGGGCTGGGAGGCGGTCGCGCATATCTGGGCCGCGGCGCTCGTCGTCATGGCCGTCATCTTCTTCGTCTTCGCCAAGGATGACCCGACCTTCGCCAGCCGCAAGGCCGAAGGCGCGCCGCCGCCCTCCGTCATGGCGCAGCTGGAGCCGCTGCGGAACCTCCAGGTCTGGAGGTTCTCGCTCTACTACTTCTTCGTCTTCGGCGGCTTCGTCGCGCTGGCGCTCTGGCTGCCGAACTACCTCGTCAACGTCTACGGCGCCCATGTGGAATTCGCCGGCGCGGCCGCCGCGACCTTCAGCCTCTCGGCCTCGCTGTTCCGGGCCTATGGCGGGCATCTCTCCGACCGCTTCGGCGCGCGGACGGTGATGTACTGGACCTTCGGCTTCGCGATGCTGTTCCTGTTCATGCTGTCCTATCCGCCGACGGACTACGTCATCCACGGCCGCGACGGGGACATCGCCTTCTCCACCCGGATGGACCTCTGGCCGTTCATCGCGACGATCTTCGGCCTCGGCTTCTTCATGAGCCTCGGCAAGGCGGCGGTGTTCAAGCACATCCCCGTCTATTATCCCGACAATGTCGGCGCGGTCGGCGGCCTCGTCGGGCTGGTCGGGGGCCTCGGCGGCTTCGTCCTGCCGATCGCCTTCGGCGCGCTTCTCGACCTCACCGGGGTCTGGACCAGCTGCTTCGCCTTCCTGTTCCTGATCGTCACGGTCGCGCTCGTCTGGATGCATCTCTCGATCCGCCGGATGGAGATGGCGGCCCGCGGCCCGGCGCTCGACGAGCTGCCGAGCCTGCCCGAGTTCCAGGGCATCCATGAGCCCGCCCGGCACCGCATGCCCCGGGTCATCGAGGACTGGCGGCCCGAGGATCCGGCCTTCTGGGCCGAGCGCGGCCGCAAGGTGGCGCGCCGCAACCTCTGGATCTCGATCCCCGCGCTGCTCCTCGCCTTCTCGGTCTGGATGGTCTGGTCGATGGTGGTGGCGCGCCTGCCCGCGATCGGCTTCGCCTTCACGCCGGAACAGCTCTTCTGGCTCGCCGCGCTGCCGGCGCTCTCGGGCGCGACCTTGCGCATCTTCTACGGCTTCATGGTGCCGATCTTCGGCGGGCGGCTGTGGACGACGCTCTCGACCGCCTCGCTGCTCGTGCCCGCGCTCGGCATCGGCTACGCGGTGCAGAACCCCGCGACACCCTACCTCATCTTCCTGACGCTGGCGCTGCTCTGCGGGCTCGGCGGCGCCAACTTCGCCTCGTCGATGGCGAACATCAGCTACTTCTTCCCGAAGGCGGAGAAGGGCAACGCGCTCGCCCTCAACGCCGGCCTCGGCAACCTCGGCGTCTCGGTGATGCAGTTCCTCGTGCCGCTCGTCATCACCGCGGGCGTCTTCGGGACCGTCGGCGGTGCGCCGCAGACCCTCGCCAAGGGCGGCGAGCTCTGGATGCAGAACGCGGGCTTCGTCTGGGTGCCGTTCATCGTCGCCTCGACCCTCGCCGCCGCCCTCGGCATGAACGACATCGCCGACGCACGGGCCTCGTTCGCCGACCAGGCGGTGATCTTCAAGCGCAAGCACAACTGGCTGATGTGCGTGCTCTACATCGGCACCTTCGGCAGCTTCATCGGCTATTCCGCGGGCTTCCCGCTCCTCGCCAAGATGGAGTTCCCGGACGTCAACTCGCTGCAGTTCGTCTTCCTCGGGCCGCTCGTCGGCGCGCTCAGCCGGGCGGGCTCGGGCTGGGTCGCCGACAAGCACGGCGGGGCGCGCGTCACCACTTGGGTGTTCCTCGGCATGATCGCGGCGACGCTCGGGGTGATCTTCTTCCTCGGGGTCAAGGACGCGCCGGGCGCCTTCTGGGGCTTCTTCGCCTGCTTCATGGCGCTGTTCTTCTTCACCGGCGTCGGCAACTCCTCCACCTTCCAGATGATCCCCGTCATCATGGGCCGCGAGGTGCCCCGCCTGATGCCCGAGCTCGGGCCCGAGGAGCGCGGCCGGCAGGTCGCGATGGAATCCGCCGCCATCATCGCCTTCACCTCGGCGATCGGCGCCTATGGCGGGTTCTTCATCCCCAAGGCCTACGGCTCGTCCATCGCGCTCACCGGCTCGCCCGCCGGCGCGCTCTGTGTCTTCGCGGCGTTCTACGTCGCCTGCCTCGCGATCACCTTCCTCGTCTACAGCCGCCCCGGCGGCCTGCTCCACGCGATCGAGCGGGGCCGCGCGGCCCCCTCCCTCGCGCCTGCCCCCGCCGAATAGGAGACCAGCCATGAGCCATCTCTTGGACCGCCTGAACTTCCTCCAGAAGAAGTCCGTGGGAACCTTCGCCGACGGCTATGGCGAGACGACGCGCGAAAGCCGCGCCTGGGAGGACGTCTATCGGAACCGCTGGCGGCACGACAAGATCGTGCGCTCGACCCACGGGGTGAACTGCACCGGCTCGTGCAGCTGGAAGATCTACGTCAAGTCCGGGATCGTCACCTGGGAGACCCAGCAGACCGACTATCCCCGCACCCGCCCCGACCTGCCGAACCACGAGCCGCGCGGCTGCGCGCGGGGCGCCTCCTACAGCTGGTATCTCTACAGCGCCAATCGGGTGAAGACCCCGCTGATCCGTTCGCGCCTGCTCCGCATCTGGCGGGACAAGCGGCGGAGCCTTTCCCCGGTCGCCGCCTGGGCGGCGATCCAGGCCGACCCGATCCTGCGGGCGGAATACACCCGAACCCGCGGCAAGGGCGGCTTCGTGCGCGCAAGCTGGGACGAGGCGACGGAGATCGTCGCGGCGGCCAACGCCTACACCGCGAAAACCTACGGCCCCGACCGCGTCTTCGGCTTCTCGCCGATCCCGGCGATGTCGATGATCTCCTACGCCGCGGGGGCGCGCTACCTGAGCCTGCTCGGCGGGACCTGCATGTCGTTCTACGACTGGTATTGCGACCTGCCGCCCGCCTCGCCCCAGACCTGGGGCGAGCAGACCGACGTGCCGGAAAGCGCCGACTGGTACAACGCCGGCTTCCTGATTCTCTGGGGCTCCAACGTGCCCCAGACCCGCACCCCGGACGCGCATTTCTATACCGAGGCGCGCTATCGCGGGGCGAAGTCGGCGGTGATCTGCCCCGACTACTCCGAGGCGGCCAAGTTCGGCGACATCTGGCTCAGCCCCAAGGCGGGCACGGACAGCGCGCTCGCCATGGCCATGGGCCACGTCATCCTGCGCGAATTCCACCTCGACCGGCAGGCGGAATATTTCGAGGACTATTGCCGACGCTACACCGACATGCCGCTCCTGGTGAAGCTGGAGGAGCGGGACGGGCGGCTGGTCCCGGGGCGGATGCTGCGCGCGAGCGACTTCGCCGACGGCCTTGGCGAAGACGACAATCCCGACTGGAAGACGGTCGGGATCGACGAGAGCGCCGAGCGGCTGGTCGCGCCCAACGGCTCCATCGGCTTCCGCTGGGAGGGCGAGGGCTCCAAAGACCTGAAGAAGGGTCCCGGCGCCGCCGCCGCCGGCATGACCACCGAGCGCAAGAAGACCACCGGCCTCTGGAACCTTGAGCAGGTCGCGGACGGGCAGGAGATCTCGCTCCGCATGAGCCTCCTGCTCGAGGAGCACCGCGACGACGTGGTCGGCGTCGACTTCCCCCATTTCGGCGGGCAGGCGACGGAGCACTTCACCCGCTGCGACCACCCCGGCGTGCTGACGCGCAACGTCCCGGTGCGGCGGCTGGCGCTCAAGGACGGCGAGACGCTGGTCGCCACCGTCTTTGACCTCTTCTGCGCCAACTACGGCCTCGACCGCGGCCTCGGGGGAGACTGGGTCACGTCGGACTATGACGCGGACATCCCCTATACCCCCGCTTGGGCCGAGAAGATCACCGGCGTGGACCGCAACGCCATCGTCACCGTCGCCCGCGAGTTCGCGCTGAACGCCGAGAAGACCAGGGGCAAGTCCATGGTCATCCTCGGGGCCGGCCTGAACCACTGGTACCACATGGACATGAACTACCGCGGCATCATCAACATGCTGGTGATGTGCGGCTGCATCGGCCAGTCGGGCGGCGGCTGGTCCCACTACGTCGGCCAGGAAAAGCTCCGCCCCCAGACCGGCTGGACGCCGCTCGCCTTCGCCCTCGACTGGGGGCGGCCGCCGCGGCAGATGAACGCGACCTCCGCCTGGTACGCCCATACCGACCAGTGGCGCTACGAGACCCTGACCGCGCAGGAGATCCTGTCCCCGACCGCCCCCGCCGGCGACTGGGACGCGAGCCTGATCGACTTCAACATCCGCGCCGAGCGCATGGGCTGGCTGCCCTCCGCGCCGCAGCTGAAGACCAATCCGCTGGAGGTCGGCCGCGCCGCCAGGGCCGCCGGGGTCGAGGCGAAGGACTATGTCGCCGAGCGGCTGAAGTCCGGCGAGATCGAGATGTCCTGCGAGGACCCCGACGCGCCCGAGAACTGGCCGCGCAACCTCTTCGTCTGGCGCTCGAACCTGCTCGGCTCCTCGGGCAAGGGGCATGAGTATTTCCTCAAGCACCTGCTCGGCACCGAACACGGCGTGCTGGGCAAGGACCTCGGCGCGGAGGGCCGGGTGCGGTCCAAGGACGCGCGATGGCATGACCAGGCGCCGGAAGGAAAGCTCGACCTGCTGGTGACGCTCGACTTCCGCATGTCGACCACCTGCGTCTATTCCGACATCGTGCTGCCCACGGCCTCCTGGTACGAGAAGGACGACCTCAACACCTCGGACATGCACCCGTTCATCCACCCGCTGACCGCGGCGGTGGACCCGGCCTACGAGAGCCGGTCGGACTGGGAGATCTTCAAGACCATCGCGCGGAAGTTCTCCGAGGTCGCGCCCGAGGTGCTGGGCGTCGAGACCGACGTGGTGGCCGTGCCGATCCTGCACGACACCGCAGCCGAGATGGCGCAGGGCGACGTGCGCGACTGGAAGCGGGGCGAATGCGACCTGATCCCCGGCCGCACCGCGCCGAACTACGTCGCGGTCGAGCGGGACTATCCCAACCTCCACCGCCGCTTCACCGCGCTCGGCCCGCTGATGGAAAAACTCGGCAACGGCGGCAAGGGCATCGCCTGGGACACCAGGGCCGAGGTCCATCACCTGCGCGACCTGAACGACCCGGTCACCGAGCCGGGCGTCACGCAGGGCATGCCGAAGATCGAGACGGCTATCGACGCGGCCGAGGTGATCCTGACGCTCGCCCCCGAGACCAACGGCCATGTGGCGGTCAAGGCCTGGGAGGCGCTGGGGAAGGCGACGGGCCGCGACCACACCCACCTCGCCGTCGGCAAGGAGCATGACGCGATCCGCTTCCGCGACGTGGCCGCCCAGCCGCGCAAGATCATCTCCTCGCCGACCTGGTCGGGGATCGAGAGCGAGGAGGTCTGCTACAACGCCGGCTACACCAACGTCCACGAGCTCATCCCCTGGCGCACCCTCTCGGGGCGGCAGCAGCTCTACCAGGACCATCTGTGGATGCGCGCCTTCGGCGAGGCGCTCTGCGTCTACCGCCCGCCGGTGGACCTCAAGACCATCACCACGGAGGTGAACCGCGACGCGGCCGAGAGCGCGCCGCACGTAGTGCTGAACTTCATCACGCCGCACCAGAAATGGGGCATCCACTCGACCTACACCGACAACCTGCTGATGCTCACGCTCAACCGCGGCGGGCCGGTGATCTGGATCTCCGAGACCGACGCGGCCCGCGCCGGCATCGTCGATAACGACTGGGTCGAGCTCTACAACACCAACGGCGCGCTGACGGCGCGGGCGGTCGTCTCCCAGCGGATCAAGGAAGGCACGACCTTCATGTATCACGCCCAGGAGAAGATCGTGAACACGCCGGGCTCCGAGATGACCGGAAACCGCGGCGGCATCCACAACTCCGTCACCCGCACGGTGCTCAAGCCCACCCACATGATCGGCGGCTACGCCCAGCTCAGCTACGGCTTCAACTACTACGGGACCGTCGGCTCGAACCGGGACGAGTTCGTCATCGTCCGCAAGATGCGCAACGTCGACTGGCTCGACCAGCCCGCATCCGCCACCCCCAAGCTGGAGGCAGCCGAATGAAGATCCGCGCGCAGATCGGCAAGGTCCTGAACCTCGACAAGTGCATCGGCTGCCACACCTGCTCGGTCACCTGCAAGAACGTCTGGACCAGCCGCGAGGGCGTCGAATACGCCTGGTTCAACAACGTCGAGACCAAGCCGGGCCTGGGCTACCCCAAGGACTGGGAGAACCAGAAGCGCTGGAACGGCGGCTGGGAGCGCAATGCCCGCGGCCATCTCCAGCCGCGGCAGGGAGCGAGGTGGCGCATCCTCGCCAACATCTTCGCCAACCCATCCCTGCCCGAGATCGACGACTATTACGAGCCCTTCGACTTCGACTACGCCCATCTCCAGCAGGCGCCGGAGATGGCGCATTTCCCCACCGCCCGGCCCCGGTCCAAGATCACCGGCGAGCGGATGGAGAAGATCGTCGGCGGCCCCAACTGGGAGGAGATCCTCGGCGGCGAATTCGAGAAGCGCAAGGCGGACTACAATTTCGAAGGGGTCGAGAAGGAGATCTACGGCCAGTTCGAGAACACCTTCATGATGTACCTGCCGCGGCTGTGCGAGCACTGCCTCAATCCGACCTGCGCGGCCTCCTGCCCCTCGGGCGCGATCTACAAGCGCGAGGAGGACGGCATCGTCCTGATCGACCAGGAGAAGTGCCGCGGCTGGCGGATGTGCGTCTCCGGCTGCCCCTACAAGAAGATCTACTACAACTGGGAGAGCGGCAAATCCGAGAAATGCACCTTCTGCTATCCCCGGATCGAGAGCGGCCAGCCCACGGTCTGCTCCGAGACCTGCGTCGGGCGCATCCGCTATCTCGGGGTCATGCTCTATGACGCCGACGCCATCGAGGAGGCGGCGAGCGCAGCGAACGAGAAGGACCTCTACGCGGCCCAGCTGAAGATCTTCCTCGACGCGAACGACCCCGTCATCGCCGAGATGGCGCGGGCGGACGGCGTGCCGCAGGATTGGATCGAGGCGGCGAAGCGCTCGCCGGTCTGGAAGATGGCGATGGAGTGGAAGGTCGCCTTCCCCCTCCACCCGGAATACCGGACGCTCCCCATGGTCTGGTACGTGCCCCCGCTCTCGCCGATCAAGAACGCGGCCGAGGCGGGGCTGATCGGCCACGACCGCGACATGCCGGACGTGCGCAACCTGCGCATCCCGCTGCGCTACCTCGCCAACATGCTGACCGCCGGCGACGAGGAGCCGATCGCCCGGTGCCTGGAGCGGATGCTCGCCATGCGGGCCTACATGCGGGCCAAGACCGTGGACGGCGTGATCGACGAGGGCGTCGCCGCCCGCGTCGGCCTGACCGGCCTCCAGATCGAGGAGATGTACAAGGTCATGGCGCTGGCCGACTACGAGGACCGCTTCGTCATCCCGACCGCGCACCGGGAGCTCGCCGACGAGGACATCATGGGCCTGCGCGGCGGCTGCGGCTTCACCGACGGCAACGGCTGCTCCGACGGCATCTCGAAGGGCTCGCTCTTCCAGGGCAAGAAGCGCGGCCTGACCATTCCGGAGGCGATGAAGTCATGATCGTCACCCTCAAGGCGCTTTCCGCACTGCTCACCTATCCCTCCGCCGACCTGCAGGCCGCGGCGCGGGAGATCGGCCCGTCGCTCGCCGCCGAGGGACTTCTGTCCCCAGACCGGCGGGCGGCGCTGGAGCCGCTGCTGGCGGAACTCGGCGCGTGCGACCTCATGGACCTGCAGGAGCGGTTCGTGCTGCTCTTCGATCGCTCGCGCGCCCTCTCGCTCAACCTCTTCGAGCACATCCACGGCGAAACCCGGGCGCGCGGCCAGGCCATGGTCGATCTGCTCGAGACCTATCGGGAGGGCGGGTTCGAACCGGTCGGGCCAGAACTGCCGGACCACCTGCCCATCCTGCTCGAGTTCCTCAGCGAGCGTCCGCTCGACGAGGCGCGCGACACGCTGGCGGACGCGGGCCATGTGATCGCCGTCCTCGGCGACCGTCTGGAAAAGCGCTGCAGCGCCTATGCCGCCGTCCTGCAAGCCGCCGTCGCCCTGAGCACGATGACGGCCCCGGCCGAGCTCATCGCAGGACTCGCGGCCCAGCCCGAGGACGACCCCGAGGATCTCGCGGCGCTCGACGCGATCTGGGAGGAGAGCCAGGTCACCTTCGGCCCCGACCCGAACGCCGGCTGTCCCGCGAGCCGGGAAATCCTCTCCCGAATGGCCAGCTGACAGGAGCAATCCGATGAACTTCTTCCTGTTCCAGATCTATCCCTACATCGCGCTGACCGTGCTCGCCGTCGGCTCCATTGCCCGCTACGAGCGCGATCCCTTCAGCTGGAAGTCGAGCTCCAGCCAGCTCCTGCGCCAGCGCCAGTTCATCGTCGGCTCGGTGCTCTTCCACGTCGGCGTCATCGCGATCTTCTTCGGCCATCTCGTCGGCCTGCTGACGCCCATCTGGATCTGGGACGCGCTCGGCGTGGCCCATGGCTTCAAGCAGGGCGTCGCCATCGGCCTCGGCGGCGTCGCCGGCGTCATGGCGCTGGCCGGCGGTGCGATCCTGCTGCACCGCCGTCTGACCGACCCGCGGATCCTCGCGACCTCCAGCAACGCCGATATCGCCATCCTCGTGATGCTGCTGGTCCAGCTCGTCCTCGGCCTCCTGACGATCCTCGTCTCGCTCCAGCACATGGACGGGCACGAGATGGTCAAGTTCATGAGCTGGGCGCAGGGCATCTTCACCTTCCGCACCGACGCCTGGGAGTTCGTCGCGGACGTCAATATCCTCTTCAAGCTGCACATCGTGCTGGGGCTCACGATCCTGCTCGTCTTCCCCTTCACCCGGCTCGTGCACATGCTCTCGGCTCCGGTCCGCTACCTGTGGCGGCCGGGCTATCAGGTCGTGCGCACACGGCGCCGTGCGATGCCTCCGAACCAGCATCCCGCGGGGTGACGACGATGAAGCTCCCCCTTCAGCCCGACGTCGTGGTCAACGGAGAGGTGATCCCGGCGGCGGCGATCGCCGCGGAGGCGCAGCTCCACCCGGCGCCCTCGGGCAAGCCCGGCCTCGCCTGGCGGGCGGCGGCGCGCGCCCTCGCCGTGCGCGCCCTCCTGCGGCAGGAGGCGCAGGGCATCGGCCTCGCCGCCCTGCCGCGCGACCTTGGCGGCGGCAGGCGCGAGACCGAGGACGAGGCGATGATCCGCGCGCTGATCGAGGCGCGGGTCGCGCCCGAGGCGCCCTCTCAGGCCGCCATCCGCGCCGCCTACGACCGCGACCCGGACGCCTTCCGCGCGCCCACGCTCTACGCCGCCGCGCATATCCTGCTCGCCGCCGCGCCCGACGACGCAGCCGCCCGCGCGGCCGCCGACGCGGCCGCGCGGGCGATCCTCGCTGAACTCGCCGCCGATCCGCAGGCCTTCGGCCGCCTCGCCCGCGCCCATTCCGCCTGCTCCTCGCGCGAGGCGGGCGGGCGGCTCGGCCAGATCGGCGCCGGCGAAACCGTGCCCGAGTTCGAGGCCGCGCTCGAGAGCCTCGCCGAGGGCGAGATCGCGGCCAGCCCGGTCGCCACCCGCTACGGCCTCCACGTCATCCGCCTCGACGCCCGCGCGCGCGGCGAGATCCTGCCCTTCCAGACCGCGGCCCCGCGCATCCGCGAGGCGCTCGAGCGGGCCGCCTGGGCGCGCGCCGCCCGCGCGCTGGTGACGGAGCTGGCGGCCCGGGCCGACATCCGGGGCGTCGCGCTCGAGGCCGCCTGATGCTCTCCGACCTCTTCGCCCGCAACCGCGCCTGGTCCGCCGGCATGACCGCGGCGGACCCGGACTATTTCCGCCGGCTCAGCGATCTCCAGGCGCCGGAGTTCTTCTGGATCGGCTGCTCCGACAGCCGGGTGCCGGCGAACGTCGTCGCCGGCCTCGACCCGGGCGAGGTCTTCGTCCACCGCAACGTCGCCAATGTCGTCCATTCCAGCGACATGAACCTGCTTTCCGCGCTCGAATACGCGGTGGAGGCGCTCGGCGTCCGCCACATCATCGTCTGCGGCCACCACGGCTGCGGCGGCGTGCGGGCCAGCCTTGCGGACCGGACCGAGGGTCTCGCCAACCACTGGATCGAGCCGATCCGCCGGCTGGCGCACCGCAACGCCCGCCAGCTCCTCGACCTCGACGAGGCGGCGCAGGTCGACCGCCTCGCCGAGCTCAACGTCATGGAGGGCGTGACCCGCGTGGCCGAGACCCCCATCCTGCGCGCCGCCTGGCGCCGCGGCGCCCCCGTCGCCATCCACGGCCTGATCTACAGCCTGGAGGGCGACCTCCTCTCCGACCTCGGCTGCAGCTGCGCCGGCCATCACATTCAAACGGAGACCGCGCCATGACCGCCCTGCCCACCGAGGTCCGCTCAGGCGGGGAGCGCGGCTGCGACGCCGACGGGCTCGTCAGCCTCGACGAGGCCGTCGCCCGCGGCGTCGGCCTCGCGGCGCCCGTCGCCGGGACCGAGACCCTGCCGCTCGCCGCCGCCATCGGCCGCGTGCTGGCCGCCGACGTGACGAGCCCGCTGCCGCTCCCGCCCTTCGACAACGCCGCGATGGACGGCTATGCGCTCGCCTCCGCCGACCTCGCGGGCGACGGCCCCTGGCTCCTGCCCGTCGCCGGCCGCGTCCCCGCCGGCGCGGCCGCGCTCCCGGCGCGCCCCGCCGGCGCGGCGCTGCGCATCCTGACCGGCGCGCCCGTGCCCGCCGATTGCGACGCGGTCATCATGCAGGAGCACGTCGCCCGCCGCGGCGACGCCATCCTCGTCGACAGAAGGCCGAAGCCCGGCCAGAACATCCGCCGCCGCGGCGAGGACCTGCAGCAGGGGGCCACGATCCTCGCCGCCGGTCGCGTGATCGGCGCGCGCGAGGCGGCGGCGCTGGCCGCCGTCGGCGCCGCCGAGGTCGCCGCGCGCCGCCGCATCCGCATCGCCTTCTTCTGCTCGGGCGACGAACTGGTCGCCCCCGGCGCGCCGCTCGCGCCGGGGCAGATCTACAATTCCAACCGCTACGCGCTCCTCGCCGCGCTCGCCCGGCCCTGGATCGAGGCGCGCGACCTTGGCGCCGTGCGCGACGACCCCGGGGCGCTCGGCGCGGCGCTGCGTGAGGCCGCCGGCTGGGCCGATCTCGTCGTCACCACCGGCGGCGTCTCCGTGGGCGAGGAGGACCACCTGCCGCGCGTCGTCACCGAGGCCGGCGGCGCCCTGGCCGTCGTCAAGGTCGCGATCAAGCCCGGCAAGCCCCTGACCCTCGGCCGGGTGGGCGGCGCGATCTATCTCGGCCTGCCGGGCAACCCGGTCGCGGTCCATGTCGGCTGGTCGCTGATCGGCGCCCGCATCGCCGACCGCCTTGCCGGGCTGGTCCGCCCCGAGGCCGCCGAGACCCAGGTCGCGGCCGGCTTCGAGCTCCGCCGCCGCCCCGGCCGCGCCGAACTCCGCCCCGCCCGCGTCACCGGCATGGACGCCGCCGGCCGCTCGATCGTCTCGATCCTGCCAGGCGCCTTCTCCGCCCGCATCGCCGAACTCGCCGCCGCCGACGGCCTCGTCGTCATCCCCGCCGACCGAGCCGAGGTCCGCCCCGGCGCCGTGCTGCGCTTCCTGCCCTTCTGAAGCAAGCGGCGACCCCTCGTCAGGAAAGATGAAGGCCCGGTGAACGCATTCAACATTCAATCGTGAAATCAATGTGTTGACCAGAATAACACGCGTGTTGGCCGTCGCCTGTCACGCCCGACCGCCCCTTTCCGGGATCGCCCCATGACCTCCGCCAGACCCGTCCCTGCCGAACACGGCCTGCCCCCGAAGAACCGCACCGCCGACCGGCGCCGCGCCTGGACCGGCCCGGCGCTCCTCGGCGCCGGCTTCCGCCCGTTCTTCCTCGGCGCGGCGGTCTGGTCCGCCCTCGCCATGGCGCTCTGGATCCCGGCGCTGACCGGCGCCATCGGGATCCCGACCCGGCTCGCCCCGGTCGACTGGCATGTCCACGCCATGCTCTACGGCTACGTCCCGGCCGTCCTCGCCGGCTTTCTCCTGACCGCGATCCCGAACTGGACCGGCCGCCTGCCCGTGGTCGGCTGGCCGCTCGCCGCCCTCGTCGTCGTCTGGCTCGCCGGCCGGCTCGCCGTCGCCGGCTCCGCCCTGGTCCCGTCCCCCCTCGCCGCCGCGATCGACCTCGCCTTCCTGCCGCTCCTCGCCCTCGTCGCCGCGCGCGAGATCGTCGCGGGCCGGAACTGGCGCAACCTGCCGGTCCTCGCCGCGGTCCTTCTCGTCGCCGCCGGCAACCTCGCCTTCCACCTCGAGGCGCCCTCGGGCGCCGCCGCCCAGGGCTACGGCGCCCGCCTCGGCCTCGCGACGATCGTCTTTCTCGTCCTCTTGATCGGCGGCCGGATCGTG
>JAXMDF010000033.1:0-13558 GCA_046348975.1 Amaricoccus sp.
GGCGGCGCGGAGGCGCGCGAGCTCGTCCCAGGTGGCGAAGGGGAGGAGGGGCGAGAGGTCGAGGCGTTGCGGGTCGAGGGCCGGGACGAAGGCCTCGAGGGCGGCGCGGCGCTCGGCGAAGGGGAGGGGGCGGAGATCGCGGTCGCCGAGTTGGAGGAGGTCATAGGCGCGAACGTGGGCGGGGTAGCGGCGGAGCTGGGCGGGGGTGACGGTCTTGCGGTTCAGCCGCTGCTGCAGGTCGGAGAAGGTGGCGATCGAGCCGTCGTCGCGGCGGACGAGGAGCTCGCCGTCCAGCGCCGCGTCGAAGTCGAGGGCGTCGAGGAGGTCGGGGAAGGCCTTTCCGATGTCGTCGCCGGTGCGCGACCAGAGCCGGCGGCCGTGGGCGTCGGCGGCGGCCTGGACGCGGATGCCGTCCCATTTCCATTCGGCGGCGAAGTCGGCGGGGTCGAGGCGGGCGAGGTCGGCGGCTTCGAGCGCGTGCGCGAGCATCACCGGGCGGAAGGGGGTGGCGGCCGCGGGGGTCGGCGGCGGGGCGGCGCCGGCGAGCCAGGCGAAGAGCGAAAGGTAGGGGGGCTGCAGGCCGTGCCAGAGCTCCTCGATCTCGGCGACGTCGCGGGCGCCGAAGTCGGCGAGGGCCTGCTTGGCGAGGCGGGCGGAGACGCCGACGCGCAGGCCGCCGGTCGCGAGCTTGAGGAGCGCGAGGCGGCCGGGGGCGTCGAGGCGGTCGAGCAGGCGCTCGACGACCTGCGGCGCCTCGCGGCGGGAGGCGGCGCGGAGCGTCTCGACGACCTCCGCGAGGGCCGGGTCGGCGGGCGCGGCCTCGGGGGCGGGCCAGATCAGCGCGATCGTCTCGGCGAGGTCGCCGACGAAGTCGTGCGACAGGGCGAAGAGCTCGGGGTCGACGCGGGTCTCGGTGATGGCGCGGAGCGTCGCGGGCTTGACCGCGTCGAAGGTGAGGTCGCGGGTGATCGCGGCGATGCCCCAGCCGCGGTCGGGGTCGGGGGCCGCGCGCAGGTAGTCGGTGAGGAGCCGGAGCTTGCCGTTGCGCGCCGGGGTGAAGGCGAGGCGCTCGAGGAGCTCGGCGAAGCGGCGCATCAACGGAGGTTCCCCGGGTGCGGGCGGGAGCCGGTGCGGCGGGCGGGTAGGGTGGGTGATTCACCCACCCTACGGAGGCGGCGCCGGCGGGCGTCGACCCTGCGGCAGCGCTTGCGGCCGGCGTCGCGGCGGGGATTTGCGGCAAGCGGAAGGGGTTCGGCGGGCATCAGTCGTCGGCCTCGTCCTCGTAGCCGACCAGGTGGAGCGGGCGGGCGGGACGGTTTTCGAGGGCGCACCAGCGGACGAGGGCTTCCTCGCGGCCATGGGTCACCCAGACCTCCGCCGGGTCGAGCTCGGCGATCGTCCCGGTGAGCTCGGGCCAGTCGCAGTGGTCGGAGATGACGAGCGGCAGCTCGACGCCGCGCTGGCGGGCGCGGGCGCGCACCTGCATCCAGCCGGAGGCGAAGGCGACGAGCGGGTCGGCGAAGCGGCGGACCCAGGGGCCGGCGAAGGCCGACGGGGGGCCGAGGACGACCTGGCCGGCGAAGTCGCGGGCGCGGCCCTTCGCCAGGGTGGCGTCGGGGAGCTCGCCGAGGGCGATGCCGCGGGCGGCGTAATAGTCGCAGAGCCGGCGGAGGGCGCCGTGGACGTAGATGGGGCCGCCGTGGCCGGCGGCGCGGAGGAGCGCGATCAGGCGCTGGGCCTTGCCGAGGGCGTAGACGCCGACGAGGTGGGTGCGATCGGGGAACTGGGCGAGCGAGTGGAGGAGGCGGCGGGCCTCGGCGACCGGGTCGGGGTGGCGGAAGACCGGGAGGCCGAAGGTCGCCTCGGTGATGAAGACGTCGCAGGGCACGGGCTCGAACGGGGCGCAGGTGGGGTCGGGCGCACGCTTGTAGTCGCCGGCGGCGACGATCTTCAGGCCCTGGGCCTCGACGGCGACCTGGGCCGAGCCGAGGACGTGGCCGGCGGGGTGGAAGCCGACGGTGACGGGGCCGAGGGAGATGCGCTCGCCGTAGCGCGCGGCCTGGGTGCTGCGGGCGAAGCCCTCGCCCATGCGGATCGCCATGATGTCGAGGGTCTCGCGCGTCGCGAGGACGGCGCCGTGGCCGGCGACGGCGTGGTCGGAGTGGGCGTGGGTGACGAGCGCGCGGGCGACCGGGCGCACCGGGTCGATGTGGAAGTCGCCGGGCGGACACCAGAGGCCCTCGGGGCGCGGGACGAGGAGGTCGGCGGGGCGCATGGCTCTGGTCTAGGGCTTTGGCGGCTTTCGGCAAAGGCTTCCGCCGCGGGCGCGGTTCGGGCATGGTTCACCGGTGAACGGAGGACCGATGACGGCGTTCCGCCCGAGAAGCGCGCTCGCGACCCATGATGTCGAGAACCAGCCGGCGGAGCGGGGGGATCTGGACCTCTGGGCCGGGGACCTGCCGCTGCGCGAGGCGGCGGCGGGGGCGGGCGCGCAGGCCTGGGTGCTTGCGGCCTTCGGGGCGGCGGCCGGGACCGAGGAGTTGCGGGCGGCGGGACGGCTCGCCAACCGCTTCCCGCCGGAGCTGCGCGTGTTCGACCGAAGCGGGCGGCGGCTCGACGAGGTGGCGTTTCATCCGGCCTACCACGAGCTGATGCGGTTCGGGATCGGGGCCGGGTATTCGGCGATCGCCTGGGACGGTGGTTCGGGCGGGCATGCGACGCATGCGGCTATGGTGTACCTGCTGAGCCAGGTCGAGCCCGGGGTCTGCTGCCCGATGACGATGACCTATGCGGCGGTGCCGGCGCTGCGCGCCGAGCCGGCGGTGGCGGCGGCCTGGGAGCCGCGGATCCTCGCCGCCGAGTACGATCCGGCGTCGCTGCCGGCGGAGGGGAAGCGGGGCGCCACCGTCGGGATGGCGATGACCGAGAAGCAGGGCGGGTCGGACGTGCGGGCGAACACGACGCGGGCCGAGCGGGACGGCGACGGCTGGCGCCTCTTCGGGCACAAGTGGTTCTGCTCGGCGCCGATGTCGGACGCCTTCCTGACGCTGGCGCAGGCGCCGGCAGGGCTGAGCTGCTTTCTCGTGCCGCGCTGGACGCCGGACGGGGAGCGGAACGCGGTCGAGCTGGCGCGGCTGAAGGACAAGCTCGGCAACCGGGCCAACGCCTCGGCCGAGATCGAGTATCGCGGCGCCTGGGCGCGGATGCTCGGGGGCGAGGGCGACGGCGTCCGGACGATCATCGAGATGGTGCATCATACGCGGCTCGACACGGCGATGGCGCCGGCGGGGCTGATGCGGGCGGCCTTGTCGGAGGCGCTCTGGTGGTGCGATGCGCGGCGGGCGTTCCAGCGGCGGCTGGTCGAGCAGCCGCTGATGGCGAGCGTGCTCGCGGACCTGGCGCTCGAGGTCGAGGCGGCGGTCGCGCTCGGGATGCGCGTTGCGCGGGCGTTCGACGCAGGCGATCGGGCGTTCGCGCGGGTGGGCGTGGCGCTGGCGAAGTTCCTCAACAACAAGCGCTGCCCGCAGGCGGTGTACGAGGCGATGGAGTGCCTCGGCGGCATGGGCTACGTCGAGGAGGGGCCGATGCCGCTCTACTATCGCGAGGCGCCGCTCAATTCGATCTGGGAGGGCTCGGGCAACGTGATCTGCCTCGACGTGCTCAGGAGCCTCGCGCGCGATGCCGACGCGCGGCGGCGGCTCGGGGAGGAGCTCGACGCGGCACGCGGGCGGAGCGCGGGCTACGACGCCGGGCTCGACCGGCTGCGGGCGGATTTTCCCGGGCTGCCGGGCGAGGGCGAGGCACGGCTCTACGTCGAGCGGCTGGCGATGCTGCTGGCCGCGGCGGTGCTGCTCGACGGGGCGCCGGAGCCGGTGGCGGAGGCCTATGTCGCGGCGCGGGTCGCGGGCGAGGGCGGGCGGGTCGCGGGGGCATTGCCGGCGCGGATCGACCGGGCGGCGCTGATCGGGAGGGCGATGCCGTGCTGAAGCTGGTGCCGGTCGTGATGCTGGGGCTCGCGGCCGCGGGCTGCAGCCGGATGCACATGCCGGCCGTGGCGATGCCGGGGTCGGGCGCCAAGGGCACGCGGGAGCTGGTGGAGAACCGGGCCTGGCTCGACACCGACCCGGGGGCGGCGAAGGGGACGCTGCGGGCGTTCCTTTCGGACGGGACGCTCGTCATGACGAGCTGCACCGAGACCTACCGGCTGGCGCCCTGGCGCTGGGTCGACGGGACGACGCTGGTCTGGGAGGAGGACGGCAAGAACGTCCGCGCCGACGTGGTGATGGCCGAGCGCAAGGAGATGGCGCTGGTGATCGATCCCGACGGCATGAACCAGTCGCGCCACTACGCGGCGGCGCAGTCGCCGGTGGCCTGCCCCGACCTGCGGTGAGGCGGGCTCAGCGCCGGCCGGCGCGGCGGTCGGCCGGCACGCGGACGGCGATGCGGGCGTGGGCGAGCACCTTGCGGTCCCAGCGATCGTGGAAGCGGGCGTAGCGGCCGACCTGGAGACGGAAGGCGACGACCCAGACCAGCGCCAGGACGAGGCCGACCTGCCAGGTCGCGAGATCGAGCGGCGCGGCCGGCAGCAGAAAGGCCGTCAGCGGCAGGACGGCGATGGCCGTCGCCAGCATCGAGAAGGCCTCGGGCGGCATCGGCTGGCCGCCGAACTCGTCCGCGGTTTCCTCGCGCAGGCGGTCGACGGCATCGCGATAGGTACCGAGCCAGTCTTCGTCGCGGGGCAGTTCGCGCGGTTCGCGGATGGGCATCGGGGCTCTCTCAGTTTGCCGTGACCAACCCTTTGTGCCGCGATCGGGCGATTCGTTCAACCTGAACGTGCATAGGCCGGGTGGCTCCGCCGTCAACGTTCCGAGACGACCCGGCGCCACTCGCGCCAGATCAGGGCGATCACGAAGAGGTCGAAGGCCGTCAGCAGGATCAGGCCGACGTCGTGGGTGAAGCTGAAGCGGTAGAGCTGGTAGAGGACGAAGAGGGCCATGACGACCAGCGACGTCGGGTAGGCCCAGCGCGCGCCGCGCAGGAGGCCGGCCACGAGGATCAGCTTCACCAGCCCGTGGCTGAGGAGGTAGATGGCGTAGAAATGCTGGGTCGCGATGGAGAAGCCCTGCGCCCAGTGCAGCAGGGTCGTGGCGACCCAGTCCTGCGGATCCTCGCTCAGCTCCTGCCGCGTCACGCGCGAGGCCAGGTTCAGGATCATGTTGGGGCCGATCAGCCAGAGCAGCAGGCCGCCCGCCGCTTCGAGCAGGGCGAAGGCGCCCTTGAGCAGGATGCTGACCTCGAAGGTCTGGTGCAGCAGGCGGTCGGAACGGGAAGGCGGACTCCCGGAGGTATCGGGCGGCGGCCGCGTCAGGGCTCAATCCCCACGGTAGGGGCGGACGTACTGCAGCGCCATGTCCCAGGGGAAGAAGATCCAGGTGTCCTGGCTGACCTCGGTGATGAAGGTGTCGACGATGGCGCGGCCCTGGGGCTTGGCGTAGACGGTGGCGAAGTGGGCCCGGGGGTAGAGCTTGCGGACGAGCTCGAGGGTCTTGCCGGTGTCGACCAGGTCGTCGACGACGAGGATGCCGGTGCCGTCGCCCATGAGCGCGGCGTCGGGGGCCTTGAGGATCTCGGCCGCCTCGCCCTGCTTCTGCCAGTCGTAGGACTTCACCGAGATCGTGTCGACCGTGCGGATGTCGAGCTCGCGGGCGACGATCATCGCCGGAGCCATGCCGCCGCGGGTGATGGCGACGACGGCGCGCCAGGCGCCGCCGTCGGGGCCCTGCTTGTCGAGACGCCAGGCGAGCGCGCGGCTGTCGCGGTGGATCTGGTCCCAGGAGACGTGGAAGCCTTTCTCGTGCGGCAGGCGGTCGGTCATGGCGTTCATCCGAGGGCGATCTTGAGGCCGAAGGCGGCGATGAGGGCGCCGAAGACGCGGTCGACGGACGCCTTGGCACGGCCGTAGGCGGCGCGGGCGCGGGCCAGCGAGAAGACGCGGGCGACGAGCATGTACCAGAGGGTCTCGTCGACGGCGAGGACGAGGACGAGGAGCGCGAGGGCGGCGGGGCTGGAGCCGGGCGGGACGAGGCCGACGAAGACGGCGCCGAAGAAGACGGCCGGCTTCGGGTTGGCGAGCTGGGTGAAGAGGCCGAGGCGGAGGCCGGCGGCGAAGCCGCGGGCGGCGGTGTCGGGGCCGGCGGCGGGGAGGGGCTCGCGAGCGTGGCGCCAGGTGTTGAGGGCGATCCAGAGCAGGAAGGCGGCGCCGGCGAGCTTGAAGGCCAGGAGCAGCGTCGGCGCGAGCTGGAAGAGCAGGTGGAGGCCGAAGAGGGCGGCGAGCGCCCAGACGACGGCGCCGGCGCCGAGGCCTATCGCGACGCCGAGGCCGGTGCGGAGGCCGTCGGAGGCGGATGTCCGGACGGTCATCACGAAGGAAGGGCCGGGGCTGATCGCCGCCATCAGGTGGATGAGCACGATCGAGAGGAAGGCGGCGGCGGTCATTGCGCGGTCTCGCGCTCCTTGCGGCCGGCGACGACGTCGATGTCGGGAGCGTCCTCGGCCTTCATTCCGACGACGTGGTAGCCGGCGTCGACGTGGTGGGTCTCGCCGGTGACGCCGGACGAGAGGTCGGAGAGGAGGTAGAGGGCGGACTTGCCGACGTCGGCTTGCGTCACGTTGCGGCGGAGGGGGGCGTTGAGCTCGTTCCACTTCATGATGTAGCGGAAGTCGCCGATGCCGGAGGCCGCCAGGGTCTTGATCGGGCCGGCGGAGAGGGCGTTGACGCGGATGCCGCGGGGGCCGAGGTCCATGGCCATGTACTTGACCGAGGCCTCGAGCGCGGCCTTGGCGACGCCCATGACGTTGTAGTGGGGCATGACCTTCTCGGCGCCGTAGTAGGTGAGCGTGAGGAGCGAGCCGCCGTGCGGCATCAGGCGCTCGGCGCGCTGGGCGGCGGCGGTGAAGGAATAGACCGAGATCAGCATGGTCTGGGCGAAGTTCGCGGCGGTGGTGTTCTCGGTGTAGGAGCCGCGGAGCTCGTTCTTGTCGGAGAACCCGATGGCATGGACGAGGAAGTCGAGGCTGCCCCAGCGGTCGGAGAGGGTGGCGAAGGCGGCGTCGAGGGAGGCCTCGTCGGTGACGTCGCAGGGGACGACGATGTCGGAGCCGACCGAGGCGGCGAGGGGCTGGACGCGCTTGCCGAGGGCTTCGCCCTGGTAGGTGAAGGCGAGCGACGCGCCCTGCTCGTGGCAGGCCTGGGCGATGCCCCAGGCGATCGACTTGTCGTTGGCGACGCCCATGATCAGGCCGCGCTTGCCGTCCATCAGTCCGCTCGCCATGGCTCCGCCCCACGCCTTTTTGCGTCGCCGGGTGTAGAAGAAAGGCCCGGCGGCTTCAAGGCGAAGCGCGTTCGTGGGGGCCCTGAGATCGGCCGGTTCCGGAGGGGCGGAAGCGAGCGGATCCGACCGCGGGGGCGGTGCGCGGGGGGTATCGGGCAAAAGCCAGGCGATTGATTCCGATGTATAAAATCTGCCGGCTTAAATGGGTTGGCAACCAAGGTTAACAATGCTGCCGGGCCTCGGAGTGGTCCCTTCCGGCATCGGAAGGCGGGCCGCCGGGGCGTGCAGTCACAGGATGCGCAGCGAGGGGTCGCGGACGTAGCGCAGGTAGGAGCGTTCGCGGCGCAGGCCGCCCTTGTCGGCGAACAGGCGCTCGGCCTCCTCGTCGGAGATGAAGGGGAGCACCACCGTGTCCTCGCCGGGCTTCCAGTTGGCCGGGGTGGCGACGCGGTAGCGGGCCGAGAGCTGCAGCGCGTCGAGGACGCGCAGGATCTCGTCGAAGTTGCGCCCGACGTAGGCCGGATAGGCGAGGACGAGTTCGACCCGCTTCAGGGGCGAGATGATGAAGACGTTGCGCACGGTCATCGTCTCGCCGGGGCTCGAGCCGTGGCTGAAGTGGGTGGCGTCGAGCATCCCGAACAGCATCGCGATGCGGCGGTCCTTGTCGGCGATGATCGGGAAGTCGACGGTCGTGTGCTGGGTCTCGTTGATGTCGGCGATCCAGCGCTCGTGGTCCTCGACGCTGTCGACGCTGAGGCCGATGACCTTGGTGCCGCGCTTCTTCCATTCGAGGTCGAGCCGGGCGGTGGCGCCGAACTCGGTGGTGCAGACCGGGGTGAAGTCGGCCGGATGCGAGAAGAGCACGCACCAGCCGTCGCCGATGAACTCGTGGAAGCGGATCGTGCCCATGCTCGTCCGCGCGGTGAAGTCGGGGACGGTGTCGCCGATCCGAACGTAGCCCTGCTTCCTGAGCTGCTCGCGGGTGCGGGTGAAGGCGGCGTCGGGGCCGGCGTACTCGAACTCGGGCCGGCCGTGCCCCGCTTCGTCGGCGCCCGGCAGCAGCGTGTCGTACTCGTGGTCGAGGAGCTTGACCGTGCGGCGCTTCACGGCGCCCGCGAAGGCCAGCGAGCCGTCCGGCCGGCGGACCAGCGGCAGGTCGAAGCGGAAGGCGTCGTTGTCGAGGAAGACATCCTCGGCCGGGGTGCTGGTCCGCTGCAGGATCTTGTTGCGGTGGGGAAAGCGGCCGAAGCGCATGATGACGGCGACGTGCCGGTGGAAGATCTCGTGGAAGGCGTTGAGCGGGTCGTCGGGGGCGAGCTCCTCCATGGTCCGCTCCCATTCCTCCATGCAGAGGTGCTGGTCCTCGAGCGCCTCGGAGTGGGTGAGCGCGAGGCAGAGGAAGACGCGCTCGATGGGTTTCAGCCGCGCGCCGACGCCGACGCGCAGGCCGCGCTTGACCAGCGCCAGGCAGCGCGGGTCGCAGGCGTACATCTTCGGGGTCTCGCGGTACATGTTGCGGCGGAACTGGTCGAGCATGATGACGAGCGCCACCAGGAGCCGCGGGTGCTCGACGTTGAGCGCCCAATGGTCGTAGTGGCCGCGCGAGGCCAGCGCGACCTCGGCGCCGAACTGGTTCCAGATGTCCTGGTCGGTCTGGTCGACCTTGCCGAACCAGAGGGTCAGGCATTCCTCCATGGTCGGCCGCAGCATGTAGTCGAGCACCTGCTCGGCCTTCTCGATCTCGGAGGGGGCGATCTGGAAACGCTCGACCTGCAGGAGCATGCGGAGCTCGCGCTGCAGCGTCTCCATCTCGGTGGCCGAGAGCTGGTCCTGCTCGTCGAGGCCGGCGAGGATCACGTGCAGCCACTGCTGGATGCGGTGGCCCTGGTCCGGGCTGATCTTCGCCAGGCGCTCGTTGGTCTGCCGCAGCCGGCGGACGAGGGTCTTCGTCAGCTTTGCCGCCTGCGCGGGGTCGGACTGGGCCGAGGCGATGAACTCGTCGTAGCTCGTCGTCCGGCATTCGACGGCGGTCGTCGCCCGGACCGTCGCCGAGCGCGGCCCGGGCTCGATGAGGCTCATCTCGCCGAAGACGTCGCCGGGGCCGAGGGTGCCGAGGTGCCGGGCGCGCGGGCCCTCGCCGACCGTCACCTCGACCGAGCCGCTGACGATCAGGTAGGCGGTGTCGCCGGCGGTGCCCTCGGCGAGGATGACGTCGCCGGCCCTGAAGTTTACGCTATGCAACTCGGGACCCCCTGTCCGGCGCCCCGGGACAGGGGGCGCCGGCGCCGAATCTACGTGATTTCGCGGGGCTGCACATCCGCGATCGGGCGGTCGGCCCGGGTGCGCTTCAGTCGAAGAAGCCGGCGTCCTCCTCGGAGAGGTACTTCCGCGCGCCCTCGGGGTCGATGTCGAGGCCGAGGCCGGGGGCTTCGAGGAGGTCGACCATCGAGTCGTTGACGATGCGGCCTTGCGGCAGGCCGGTGACGATCTCGTGCCACCAGGGGTCGGAGGCGCTCGGGTACTCGAAGGCGACGTAGTTGGCGGGGAGGGTGGCGCAGACGTTGATCAGGGCGCCGAGGCCGAGGAGGCCGTTGGCGGTGCCGTGCGGGGCCATCAGGATCGAGTGCATGCAGGCGTGCTCGGCGACCCATTTCAGCTCGGCGATGCCGCCGACGTCGGCGGGGTCGGGACCGATGATGCGGACGGCCTGGGTCTCGATCAGCTCCTTGAAGTTGTGGCGGAGGTAGATCTGCTCGCCGGTGTGGATCGGGGTCGAGGTCGATCGGGTGAGCTCGCGGTAGGCTTGCGGGTTGACCCAGGGGACGTAGTCGCCGGTCAGCATGTCCTCGAGCCACATCAGGTCGTATTTCTCGACGGCGCGGGCGAAGCGGATGGCGTCGGGGAGGAACCAGCCGGGGCCGCAGTCCAGCGCGAGGCTGACCTTGTCGCCGAGAACCTCCTTCATCGCGGCGACGCAGTCGAGGAGGTGGGCCATGCCGCGCTCGCTGATCAGGCCCTGGTCCATCGCGCCGTGGTAGTCGGGGGGTTGCGAGAGGCCGTAGTGGAAGCCGGGGACGGTGCGCTTCATGTTGGAGTGGAAGCTGATGCCCTGCTTCACCATGAAGAAGCTCTCGGGCAGCTCCATCATCCACTTCACGTCGGCGGCATAGTCCTCGGGGCGGTCGCCGCCGCGCTTGCGGCGCAGCGAGCCGTTGTAGACGCGGACCTTGTCGCGGACCTTGCCGCCGAGGAGCTTGTAGACGGGCAAGCCGGCTGCCTTGCCGGCGATGTCCCAGAGGGCGTGCTCGATGGCGCTGACGGCGGCGCCGTAGGGCTTGAAGGAGCCGCGCTGGCGGATCTTCAGCATCACCCGCTCGACGTCGGTCGGATCCTCGCCGAGGAGGGCGTCGCGGAAGTGGAGCACGAAGGGCTTCAGGTAGGTCTTGGTGAACTCGACCTCGCCGAGGCCGTAGAGGCCCTCGTCGGTGGTGATGCGGACGATCGGGTGCTTGCCGATGACGGCGCAGCGGAGGTCGGTGATCTTCATGCTTGAGCGCCTCCCCGGCGCGGGCTGGGCTGCTTCCGGAGCCGCGGGGGTATGCGGCGCGGAGGGTGCGGGCATTTAGCAAGCGTATGATATTGCTGATATTTTTGTTCGAATTTTTACCACTTCTTTACGGATTCGACGGCGGTCCGGGAGGTGGTGAAGCAGTCACGACCGTCCTTCTGCGGGAGGGAGGCCCCGGCCGGCGCGGCGGCGTTTTGAACGCCGGTCGCCGCAGTCGCGGCTCCGCCTTCAGGCCCGAGGGGGTCCCGATTGCTCTCCCCTCCCGGCGGCTCGCGCGTGGCCCAAAGGGGGGCGCTCGCCGCCCCCCCTTTGATCCCCCCAGGCACTGCCCGATATGGCAGGAAGAGAAGGAAGAGGAAGAGGAAGAGCGGGGGCGCGGGGACACGGGTCTCAGCTCCAGGTCCGGTCCCAGGAGTATTCGGCGTCCCAGCGGTCGGTGGGCTGCCAGATGCCGGTGACGCCGGGCTGCAGGTGCTCGGCGATCACCTCGTCGACCACGTCGTCGATGCCGAGGCCGGGCTTGTCGGGGACCTCGATGAAGCCGTCCTTGACGAGCGGCTTCGGCAGGCCGGTGACGATGTCGTCCCACCAGGGGACGTCGACCGAGTGGTATTCGAGCGCCATGAAGTTCTCGGTGGCGACGGCGACGTGGGCGGCGGCCATCGCGGCGATCGGGCTCTCGGCCATGTGGATCGCCATCGCGATGCCCTTCTCCTGCGCGGCGTCGCCGATCTTCTTGGTTTCGAGGATGCCGCCGCTGGTCAGGAGGTCGGGGTGGATGACCGAGATGCCGCTCTGGAGCAGGGGCTCGAAGCCTTCGCGGAGGTAGATGTCCTCGCCGGTGCAGATCGGGACGGTGGTCGCCTCTTGGAGGGTCCGGTACTGGTCGGCGTACTGCCAGGGGATGACGTCTTCCAGCCAGGCGGGGACGTACTTCTCGATCCGCTTCGCGAGGCGGATGCCGTTCTGCAGCGAGATGTGGCCGACGTGGTCGATCGCGAGCGGGATCTCGGTGCCGATCACCTCGCGGACCTCGGCGATGTATTGTTCGAGGAGGTCGAGGCCCTTGTCGGAGAACTGCAGGCCGGTGAAGGGGTGGCGGACGTTGTGGACGTCGTAGACGGCGTTGCGCGATCGCCGTTCCGCCTCGGTCTTGCCGGCGCCGCGCTCGGGGTGCGCCCGGTAGCCTTCCAGCGAGCCGGCCGGGGCGACGACGGCGCCGGGGACGTCGGCGATCTGCATCAGGCCGAGGTCCATCTTCAGGAAGGTGAAGCCTAGCGCCATCCGCTCCTTGAGGCGCTTGCCGGTCTCGGTTCCGCTCGGGACGGTCGCGTCGGTGTCGCAATAGATGCGGACCCTGTCGCGGAAGCGGCCTCCGAGCATCTGGTAGATCGGCACCCCGTAGGCCTTGCCGGCGAGGTCCCAGAGCGCGATCTCGACCGCCGAGACGCCGCCGCCCTGGCGGCCGTGGCCGCCGAACTGCCTGATGCGGCGGAAGAGGCGGTCGACGTCGCAGGGGTTCTCGCCGAGGAGGCGGCTCTTCAGCATCAGCGCGTAGGTGGCGCTGGCGCCGTCGCGGACCTCGCCGAGGCCGACGAGGCCCTGGTTGGTGTAGATCTTCAGGAGCGCCGAGGCGAAGGGGGCGCCGACGATCTCGGCGACGCGCATGTCGGTGATGCGGAGGTCCGAGGGCTTCGAGTGGGCGTTGACGCGGTCGAGGACGGCTTCGTCGGGGTTTGCCATCACGCGGCCGCCACTTCGATGCGATGCGCGGCGAGCCAGTCGAGGTTCATCTCCAGGCCGAGGCCGGGCTTCTTCGGCAGCTTCAGGCTGCCGTTCGAGTTGTCGAGCGGGGTGAGGAGCATCGGGTCGTATTTCCCGAGGTTCCACTCGGAGGTTTCGAGCTTGTAGAAGTTCGGGACGGTCATCATCACCTGCGCGCCGGCGACGACGTTGATCGGGCCCGAGGCGTCGTGCGGCGAGACCGGGATGTAGTAGGCCTCGCAGAGGGCCGAGATCTTCTTCAGCTCGGTGATGCCGCCGGTCCAGGTCACGTCGGGCATGATGTAGTCGGCGAGCCGGCCTTCGAGGACGGGGACGAAGTCCCACTTGGTATGGCCGCGCTCGCCCCAGGAGATCGCGGCGCTCACCTTGTCGCGGACCTGGCGGAGCGCGCTCAGGCTCTCGGGCGGGACCGGCTCCTCGAACCAGTCGATCGAGCCTGCCTCCTCCAGCGTGCGGCAGAGGCGGATGGCGGTCGGGACGTCGAAGCGGCCGTGGGCGTCGATCAGCACCTCGACGTCGGGGCCGACGGTGTCGCGGATGAGCGCGGTCAGCTCGGCCGCCTCGCGCTCGTCCTTGCGGGTCATCGAGCCGTCGAGGTAGCCCTCGTTCTGCTCGCGCGGGCGGCCGTTCGGACCCTTGGCGCCCTGGTAGGGGAAGGGGTCGAACTTCAGCGCGGTGTGGCCGGAGTCGACGATCGCGCGGATTTCGGCGACGACGCCCTCGCGGCTGGTGAACCTGCTCTGGTCGGGGTGGGTGTAGAGCGCGATCTCATCGCGCACCGGGCCGCCGAGGAGCTCGTAGATCGGCTGGCCGAGCCGCTTGCCGCGGATGTCCCAGAGGGCGATGTCGATGGCGCTCAGGCATTCGACGGCGG
>JAXMDF010000034.1:0-12773 GCA_046348975.1 Amaricoccus sp.
CCCGGCCATGGAGAGCCCGGCCGGCGCGGCGGCGTTTTGAACGCCGGTCGCCGCATGCGCGGCTCCGCCTTCAGGCCTGAAGGAGTCTCCCTTGCCCTTCATTCCCCGGCGGCTCGCCCGTGGCCCAAAGGGGGGCCCTCGCCGGCCCCCCTTTGATCCCCCCCGGCACTGCCCGATAGGTTTGAAGGGAAGAAAGGGAAGAAAGAGAAGGACTTGGCGGTGCGGAGGGGGCGCGGGGGTGCGCGCCCCGAGGTCCGCGGGCGCGGACTCGTGGGGACTGGCTCCGCACGCGCCGAGCTACACCATGTGCAGGAAACGCGGCCGAGGTCCTGGCGGAGGCTGCGCAGGGATCGGGACAGCCCGACTTGCCGGCGCCGCCGAGGGCGCGCCGGTTGGCAGACCCAGGTCCCATGCGGCGCAGGGTTGATTCCCCCGCGCGTTCCGGCGAAGAACGCAGGACGCGGCCGAGGCCGCCGCCGCCCTTAGCGCGGCACCGGGGACTGGCAGCCGCGAGGATCGACTTGGCCGAATCCGCGCCGTCCGCGACCGCATCCGCCGCCGCCTGGCCGCTGGTGCCTGCGGTCGCGGCCGCCGCCGCGACGCTCTGGTTCGCGAGCTTCGTGCCGGCGGTCGCCCGCGGCGAGATCCCGGAGCTCGTGATTCCCTGGGTGCCGTCCCTCGGTATCGACCTCGCCTTCCGCCTCGACGGGCTGGCGCTCGCCTTCGCCCTGCTGATCTGCGGCATCGGCGCGATGGTCTTCCTCTATGCCGCCACCTATTTCGCTACCGACCGCCGGCGAGGCTCGCTGCTGCTGACGCTCGTCGCCTTCGCCGTCTCCATGCTCGGCCTCGTGACGGCCGACGACGCCATCACCCTCTTCGTCTTCTGGGAGGCGACCACCGTCACCTCCTGGCTCCTCGTCGGCTTCGACCACGAGCGCGCCTCCGCCCGCGCCGCCGCGCTGCAGGCGCTGCTCGTCACCGGCGGCGGCGGCCTTGCGCTCCTCGCCGGCCTGCTGCTGATGGCCTCCGTCGCCGGCACCTTCCGCCTGTCCGCGATGAACGCCGCCGGCGATCTCCTGCGCACGAGCCCGCTCTACGCCCCGATCTTCTGGCTGGTCGCCGCCGGCTGCTTCACCAAGTCCGCCCAGTTCCCCTTCCAGTTCTGGCTGCCCAACGCCATGGCCGCGCCGACGCCGGTGTCGGCCTATCTGCACTCGGCGACCATGGTGAAGGCCGGCGTCTTCCTCCTCGCCCGCCTGACCCCCGCCCTCGCCGGCACCTCGCTCTGGACCGCGGTGCTGGTCCCGGTCGGCGCCTTCACCATGCTGCTGGCCTCGCTCTGGGCGCTACGGCAGACCGACCTGAAGCTGATGCTCGCCTATACGACCGTCATGGCGCTCGGCCTGATCACCATGCTCCTCGGCATCGGCACGCCCGCCGCCGTCGTCGCCGCGATGACCTTCCTGCTCGTCCACGCCTTCTACAAGGCCGGCCTCTTCCTCTCGGTCGGCATGATCGAGAAGGGAGCCGGCTCGCGCGACTACCCCGCCGTCGGCGGCCTCGCCCGCGCAATGCCGCTCACCTGCACCGTCATCGCCCTCGCCGCCCTGTCCATGGCCGGCCTGCCGCCGCTCTTCGGCTTCGTCGGAAAGGAACTGGTCTACGAGGCGACCGGCCACGCCGCGGCCTGGACCACCGCCGCCGCCTTCGCGGCCAACGCGCTGATCTTCGCCTGCGCCGGCATGGTGGCGCTCCGCCCCTTCCTCGGCCCCCGCCGCTCGCCCAGGGACAACCCCGCCGACCCCGCCTGGGGCCTCGCCCTCGGCCCCGCCGTCCTCGCCGCCCTCGGGCTCCTCTGCGGCCTTCTCCCGGCGCTGATCGAGCCCCTCGTCGCCCCGATGACGCTCGCCGTCACCGATACGCCCATGGAGGGCCACCTCGCCCTCTGGCACGGCCTCGGCCTGCCCTTCCTCCTCAGCCTCGCCACCTTCGCCGCCGGCGCCCTCCTCTATCTCGCCCTCGACCCGATCCGCGACGCCCTCGCCGACGCCGAGCCGCGCCTGCCCCGCACCGAGGCCTGGTACGACGCCCTGCTGGCCGCCGTCTTCGCTGCCTCGCGGCGGCTGACCGCCGCGCTGCAGAACGGCCGGATGACCAGCTACCTGCGCGCGACCTTCGCCGCGCTCGCGCTCCTCCTCGCCGCCGCGCTGGCCCTCGGCCGCGGCGCCTGGCCGGCCCTCGCGCTCGATGCGCGGCTCGTCGACTGGGCGATCGTCGCCATCGTCGTCGCCTCGATCGCCGTCGTGCTCACCACCCACTCGCGGCTCACCGCCATCACCGCGCTGGGCGGCGTCGGCGCCGGCATCGCCATCGTCTTCGTGCTCTACGGCGCCATCGACGTCGCGATGACCCAGCTCTTCGTCGAGATCCTCGTCGTCGTCTTCCTCGCCATCGCCATGGTCCGCCTGCCGCCCTCCGGCGCCATTCCGTTCCGCCCGGCCAACGCCGCCGTCGCCATCCTGCTCGGCGTCACCGTGACCCTCGCCGTCCTCGCCGTCCTCGCAACTCCCCTCGACACCTACCTGACCGCCTTCTTCGAGGCGAAGAGCTACCCCGAGGCGCACGGCCGCAACGTCGTCAACGTCATCCTCGTCGACTTCCGCGGCTTCGACACCATGGGGGAAATCTCCGTCATCGTGGTCGCCGGCATCGCCGCCATCGCGGCACTCAAGGCCGGCCGGCGGCCCGGCCGATGAAGTCGCTGATCCTCTCGACCGCGACCCGCGTCCTCGCGCCGGTCATCCTCCTCCTCTCCATCTTCGTCTTCCTGCGCGGCCACAACGCCCCCGGCGGCGGCTTCATCGGCGGCCTCCTCGCCGCCACCGCCTTCGCGCTGATCGAGAAGGCCCAAGGCCTCGCCGCCGCCCGCAGGGCGCTGCGCTGCCGCCCCGAATCCATCGCCGCCGTCGGCCTCGGCTGCGCCCTCGTCTCCGGCCTCTGGGGCGGCCTCGAATACGGCCACTTCCTCAAGGGCGTCTGGACGCGCGTCCACGACGCCACCGGCCTGCCCATAGGCTCGATCCCGCTCTTCGACCTCGGCGTCTACCTCGTCGTCCTCGGCACCGTCACCGCCATCCTCTTCGCGCTCGAGGAGTGCGTCGCCGGCGAAGCCGACCGGGGCGACTGATGGAGATCCTGCTCGCCCTCCTGACCGGGATCCTCGTCGCCGCCGGCGCCTACCTGATGATGTCGGGCAAGACGCTGCCGTATCTCTTCGGCCTGACGATGATCTCCAACGCCGCCAACATGCTGATCTTCGCCGCCGGCCGGCTGACCTTCGGCAAGCCCCCGCTGGTCCCCGAGGGCGCCAAGACCGTCACCGGCGCCGCCAACGCGCTGCCGCAGGCGCTGATCCTGACCGCGATCGTCATCGGCTTCGGCCTCCTCGTCTTCGCCCTCTGCCTCGCCTACCGCTCCTACTACGTCCTCGGCACCACCGAGATGGACGAGATGCGCGTCGCGGAGCCCGCCGAGGAGCCGCGCTGATGCTCCTCTTCTGGCCCCTCGTCATCCCCTTCTCGACCGCCGTCCTCGCCATCCTCGCCTGGCGTTCCCGGACCGCCCAGCGCGCCCTGTCGCTCGCCGGCGCCCTCCTGCTCCTCGCCGTCGCCACCGCCATCCTCGCGGAGGTCGCGCGCCATGGCCCCTTCGCCGAGCAGGCCGGCGGCTGGGCCGCGCCATACGGCATCACGCTCGTCGCCGACCCGCTGTCGGCCGTCATGGTCTTCCTGACCGCGCTCGTCGCCGTCGCCGTGCTGGTCTTCGCCCTCGCCGACGTCACCCCCGACGAGGAGCATTTCGGCCACCACCCGCTGACCCACGCCATGCTCGCCGGCATCTGCGGCGCCTTCCTGACCGGCGACATCTTCAACATGTACGTCTGGTTCGAGGTGATGCTGATCGCCTCCTTCGGCCTCCTCGTCGTCGGCGGCGGCCGGGACGAGCTCGACGGCGCGATGAAGTACGTCGGCCTCAACCTGATCGCGACCGTCGCCTTCCTGTCCGGCGTCGGCCTCCTCTACGGCGCCACCGGCGCCCTCAACATGGCCGACCTGCACGCCCGCCTCGCCGGCCGCGGCATGGAGACGCCCATCGTCGCCTCGGCCGCCTTCCTCCTCTTCGCCTTCGCCTCCAAGGCCGCGCTCTTCCCGCTCTTCTTCTGGCTGCCCGCCAGCTACCACACCCCGTCCTTCACCACCTCGGCCCTCTTCGCAGCCCTCCTCACCAAGGTCGGCGTCTACGCCCTGATCCGCGTCTTTACCCTCGTCTTCCCGGTCGCCGAAACTCCCATCCAGTCCGTCCTCCTCTGGGGCGCCGTCCTCGGCATGGTCGTCGGCGCCGCCGGCGCCCTCGCCATGGACGGCACCCGCCGCGTCCTCGGCTTCTCCATCGTCTCGTCGGTCGGCTACATGATCCTCGGACTGGCCGTCGCCACCCCGCTCGCATTGGCCGGCGCGCTCCTCTACCTGTTCCAGGACGTGATCGTGAAGGCGAACCTCTTCCTGACCGCCGGCGCCGCCCGCCGCCTCACCGGCTCCGAGCGCTTCGCCCGCACCGGCGGCCTCTGGCGGGCCCGCCCCTGGTTCTCGCTCCTCTTCCTCGTCCCCGCGCTCTCCCTCGCCGGCGTCCCCCCGTTCGCCGGCTTCTGGGCCAAGCTCCTGCTCGCCAAGGCCACGCTCGACACCGGCCGCTACGGCCTCGCCTTCGCCATCCTCGCCGTCGGGTTGCTGACCCTGCTCGCCATGGCGCGCATCTGGTCCGAGGTCTTCTGGAAGTCGCATCCCGACGGCGACGCCGCGGTGTCCGGCCGCCTCCCCGCCGCCATGCTGGCGCCGCTCCTCGCCCTGACGCTGCTCGTCGTCTGGATCGGCGCCGGCGCCGCCCCCTTTGTCGAGGCCGCCCAGGCCGTCGGCGCCGGCATCGCCGACCCCTCGGCCTACATCGCCGCCGTCCTCGGAGGCCCGAAGTGATCCTCCGCCCGGCCTACGCGCTCCTTCTCTTCCTCGCCTTCTTCCGCGACCTGGTCATCTCGAGCATCCAGGTGGCCCGCACCGTGCTCGCGCGGGGCGACACCGCCCACCCGCGCTTCGTCACCGTGCCGCTGAGGCGAGCCGAGACCGGCACCGAGATCACCCTCGTCGCCAACTACATCACCCTGACCCCCGGGACGCTGACCGTCGACGTCAGCCCCGACCGCTCGACGCTCCTCGTCCACAGCCTGCTCGCCGGCGAGACCAGTGACGCCGTCCGGGCCGACGTCCGCGACTCGATCGAGCCCCGCGTGCTGAAGGTGACCCGCGGATGATCGTCGAGGTCGCGCACGGCGGCATCCTCGGCCTCGCGCTGGCGATCGCGACCCTCTGCCTGATCGCCGCCCTCGGCCTCGCCGTCTGGCGGCTGCTGACCGGCCCGACGCTCCCCGACCGCGTCGTCGCCCTCGACCTCGTCTCGGGGCTCCTCGTCGTCTTCCTCGTGCTCTTCAAGCTCGTCAGCGGCGTCGACGCCTACATCTACGTCGCGATCGGCCTCGCGCTCATCGCCTTCCTCGGCACCGTCGCCTTCGCCAACTACATCGACCGCGCCCGGGGGGACTCCGATGGGTGACTGGCTCGCCGCCGCGCTCCTCGTCTCCGGCGGCTTCTTCTGCCTCGTCGCCGGCATCGGCGTCGTGCGGCTCAACGACGTCTTCGCCCGCATGCACGCCGCGACCAAGGCCGGGACCCTCGGCCTGGCGCTCGTCTGCCTCGCCGTCATGGTCGAGGCCCGCAGCTGGCTCGAGGTCGCCGAGGCGCTCTTCGTCTTCCTGTTCATGATCGCCTCGGCCCCGGTCGGCGCCCACCTGATCGGCCGCGCCGCCTTCCGGACCCGCACGCCGCTCGATCCGAAGACCCGCCTCGACCCCGGCGCCGAGCGCTTCCGGGAATAGCTCCGCTCCGCTGCGGGCCGATGGAGCGCGGCGGCCGCGTCCCGCCCGAGCTCCAGCCGGCGCACCGGCCTCAGGTCGGCATGGAAAGTCTCGCTTCCGCTTCGAACGATCACTGCGGGCGCGGGCCGCTTAAGCCTTGTGGGGGAGCGAGGGCTTTGCTAGAAGCCCTCCCCGTGCGGTTGTGGCGGAACTGGTAGACGCGCAGCGTTGAGGTCGCTGTGGGCTAACCCCCGTGGAAGTTCGAGTCTTCTCAACCGCACCATTTACATTCGAGGGTGCCGGCCCCATTTAACAGCCCGAACGGCAACGATAAATCGGGCGTTCGATGGCCTGCTTTCCGGTCATGGGCGAGCGGGGCCGCAAAGGCGCTTGAGTTCCTTCTCATTGGCGTGGGAGAGGCGGGCGTCCCCGAGATCGCGAAACATGGCCGGGGCGACGCTCAGCAGCGCCGTGCGAGGGCTGCATCGTCTTCAACATGCCCGCGAAGCGATCCTAGACGTCGGCATGCGGGTCCGATTTGCGGTAGGAGGCGCAGCCCTTCGTGTCGCAAAGGCAGTACGGATATTCCTGTCGACCCACCCGATCCGTGGGAAGCCGGTCGATGGAACGACTTGTGCTGCGCCGCGTTTCGGCCGTGAACCGCATTTCGCGTGCATCGGGACACTCGGGGAGGAGAGCTATGCGTCTTGCCTTCGTCATCGCCATCCTGGGGCTCAGCGCCTGCACAAGCGTGCAGCCACAGCCCGTCGTGGTCACGCCGGCTCAGCCGGCAACCACCGTTGTCGTGCCGGCCAAGCCGGTCGCGGTCGTTCCCGCGCACTGAGCTGTTTCGCACGCGGGGGCGCTCCGATGGGGCGCCTCGGCGGAGAGGCATTGTCACGCCTCGGCGGTTGGACGGGCCGCGACCCCATCGTTGCGGTAAAGAACCGTCCTCGCGTCGCCATCGGCCCACCCGTCGCACTTTTCAACGCTTCTGACGATAGATGTCTCGACAGCCGGACGTCCTTTGGCCAAGACTGGGCGGGAAGATCGTTCAGCGAGCCGCTGCCCGCAAGGCTCCGAACCCCGGGGGATGAGATAATGTCGAAGACCATGCAAGCTCTTGCCGCCGTCGGCGCGTTGGTCTTGGGGGTCGGCCAGGGTCCGGCGTCCGCGCAGCAGATCGGCGTGACGATCTCGAACTTCAACGACAACTTCCTCACCCTGCTGCGTCAGGCGATGTCGGCGACCGCCGCCGAGCACCAGGGCGCCTCGCTGCAGTTCGAGGACTCCCAACTCGAGGTCGGGCGGCAGCTCGACCAGGTCAACAACTTCGTCGCCTCCGGCGTCGACGGCATCGTGATCGCGCCGGTCGACGGCGGCTCGACCGAAGCGATGACCGCCGCCGCCGAGGGCGCCGGGATCCCGGTCGTCTACACCAACAACCTGCCGGTCAACCTCGACCGGTTGCCGAAGAACCAGGTCTTCGTCGGCTCCAACGAGATGGAGTCGGGAAAGATGCAGGGCGAGGAGATCTGCCGCCAGCTGAAGGCGGCGGGGAAGGAGTCGGCGACCGCCGTCATCCTGCTCGGCGATCTCTCCAACCCGGCGACCAAGATGCGCACGGACGCCGCCAAGGCGGCCTTCGCCGCGCCGGACTGCCCCAAGATCGAGATCCTCGACGCGCAGACCGCCACCTGGCAGCGCAACCTCGCGTCCGACCTGATGACGAACTGGCTGTCCGCCGGCACCCAGCCCGACGTCGTCGTCGCCAACAACGACGAGATGGCGATCGGTGCGGTCCTGGCGATGAAGGCCGTCGGCGTGGACATGTCGAAGGTCATCGTCGCCGGCATCGACGCGACCCCTGACGCCCTCGCTGCCATGGCCACCGGCGACATGGACGTGACCGTGCTGCAGAGCGCCCCGGGCCAGGGCAAGGCGATCGTCGAGACCATCCTGGCGCTCGCCGCCGGCCAGGACGTCCCCCGCGAGGTCTACGTCCCCTACGAGCTGGTAACCCCCGAGAACTACAAGAACTTCCAGAACTGACGCAAGCTTCCGGGTTGACCGCCCTGCCGGGCCGTCGGCGAGCCGATGCCCGGTTCGGACGACAACGAACGACCAGAATGCATACCCGATCGCGCACTCCCCGATCACCGGCGAGGCGGCGGTGAGTGCGCGCCCCGGCCACCGTGACCCGGAGGAACCACTGCGCGCCGCCGTCCTCGCGACGGCGCAGCCAGAGCCCGCCGCCGTTGCCGAACTTGCCCGGACGGCCAGAGCTCACCGCTGCCGGAGGCCAGACGTGTCGGTGACTCGGGTTGAGACGGCATGAGGCGCAACTCAATCCTTCTCAGGAAGCTCTGCAAAATGCGCGCAAGGATGTTGAATGAGCGGCCAAATATGAACGTCCGGTTGATTCTTCCGGACAAATCCATTATATTTCAGATACTTAATATTTGTGCGCGGCTTACGTATCGTTCGGGCGACTGGCTCCGAGCGCTTCCGAAGGCCCTTTCGAAGGCCCTTTCGCAGGCCCTTTCGCGGAAGTCCCTCTCAACGGCACCCTTCCCTCTCCAGGCATGGTGGCAACGCGGGATCGTTCGGCAAAGTGCCCTCGCGGATGCCTGAAAGGCCCGAAGCTTCCTGCGCCGCCCGGCGCGGTGCGCGCCGGTGAGCCCGCTCGGCACCGCGCCGTCGCCGATCGAACGCGCTGCGGCGCTGCCGATATGGACCGGCCCCGTCACGCCGGAGCCGCTCGCCGGCGGCATCACCAACCACAATTTCACCGTCCGCGACGGCGGCCGGCGCTACGTGGTGCGCATCGGCGGCGACATTCCCGAGCACATGGTCCTGCGCCGCTTCGAGCGCGCCGCCGCCACCGCCGCGCATGCGGCCGGCCTCTCGCCCGCGGTCCGGCATGCCGAGGAAGGCGCGTTGGTGCTCGACTTCATCGAAGGCCGCAGCCTTGCCGCCGACGACGTCCGCGATCCGGCCGGCCTCGACCGCCTGGCGGAGCTGGTCCGGCGTTGCCACACCGAGATCCCGCGCCATTTCCGCGGGCCGGCCCCGATCTTCTGGGTGTTCCAGGTCGTACGCGACTACGCCCACACCCTCGCCGAGGGGGCCACGCCCCACGAGCTCGGACCGTTGCTGGCGGCGGCCGAGACGCTCGAGCGCGCGACCGGCCGCATCGAGATCGTCTTCGGGCACAACGACCTGCTGCCCGCCAACATCATCGACGACGGCAGCCGGCTCTGGCTCGTCGACTGGGAGTACGCGGGCTTCAACACGCCCCTCTTCGACCTCGGCGGGCTCGCCTCCAACGCCGGCATGACCGCCTCCGAGCGCGCGGCGCTGCTCGCCGCCTACTACGGCCGGCCGCCCGACCCGTCGCTGCTGCGGCAGGCGGCGGCGATGACCGCGGCGTCGCTCTTGCGCGAGACGATGTGGAGCATGGTGTCCGAGCTGCACTCGACCATCGACTTCGACTACGCCGCCTATACCGCCGAGAACCGCGCCCGCTTCGACGCCGCCTTCGCCGCCTTCGAGGAAACCCGATGACCCTTCCCGGCTCCGCCCGCATCGTCATCGTCGGCGGCGGCATCGTCGGCTGCTCGACCGCCTACCACCTGGGCGCGGCCGGCGAGGACGAGGTGCTGCTCGTCGAGCGCCACAAGCTGTCGTCGGGCTCCACCTGGCACGCCGCCGGCCTGGTCGGCCAGCTCCGCACCAGCGCCAACATCACCCAGCTCCTCGGCTATTCCGTCGCCCTCTACGATCGCCTCGAGCAGGAGACCGGCCTCGCCACCGGCTGGAAGCGGAACGGCGGGCTCCGGCTGGCCTGCACCCCGGACCGCTGGACCGAGGTGAAGCGGCAGGCGACCACCGCCCGCTCCTTCGGCCTCGAGATGCAGCTGCTGACGCCCCGCGAGGCGCAGGATCTGTGGCCGATCATGCAGACGGAAGACGTCATCGGCGCCGCCTTCCTGCCGACCGACGGCCAGGCGTCGCCGTCCGACCTCGTCCAGGCCCTGGCCCGCGGCGCCCGCAGGCATGGCGTCACCATCCGTGAGGATGTCCGCGTCACCGGCATCCGCGTCGAGCATGGCCGCGTGACCGGTGTCGACACCAGCGAGGGCCCGGTTGCCTGCGCGAAGCTCGTGCTCTGCGCCGGCCAGTGGACCCGCCAGCTCGCCGCGCAGGCCGGAGTCAACGTCCCGCTGGTCAGCGTGCAGCACCAGTACCTGATCACCGAGAGGATCGACGGCGTCCCCTCCGGTCTCCCGACGCTGCGCGACCCCGACCGGCTGACCTACTGGAAGGAGGAGGTGGGCGGCCTGGTCATGGGCGGCTACGAGCCGAACCCCCGGCCCTGGGCGGAGCGAGGCGTCCCCGACGATTTCGCCTTCCAGCTGCTGCCGACCGACTGGGATCACTTCGAGCCGATCATGGAGCTCGCCCTCGGCCGCGTCCCCGCGCTGCAGACGGCCGGGATCAAGGAGTTCATCAACGGCCCCGAGAGCTTCACCCCCGACGGCAACTTCATCCTCGGGGAGGCCCCCGAGGTCCGGAACCTCTTCGTCGGCGCCGGCTTCAACGCCTTCGGCATCGCGTCGGGCGGCGGCGCCGGCATGGCTCTGGCCGAATGGGTGCGGAGCGGCGCGCCCCCCTACGACCTCTGGCCCGTGGACATCCGCCGCTTCGGCCGCAACCACCTCGCGACGCCCTGGGTCCGCACCCGCACGCTCGAGGCCTACGGCAAGCATTACACGATCGCCTGGCCGTCCGAGGAATACGCCTCCGGCCGCCCCCTCCGCCGCTCGCCCCTCTACGACCGCCTCGCCGCCAGGGGCGCAGTCTTCGGCGAGAAGCTCGGCTGGGAGCGGCCGAACTGGTTCGCGGGGCCCGGTGAAGTGCCCCGCGACATCTACTCGATGACCCGCCCGAACTGGTTCGAGGCCGTCGGCCGCGAGCACCGGGCGTGCCGCGAAGGGGCGGCGCTGTTCGACCAGACCTCCTTCGCCAAGTTCATGCTGACCGGGCGCGACGCCGAATCGGCGCTCGCCTGGATCTGCGCCGGCGACACCTCCCGCGCGCCCGGCACCCTCACCTACACCCAGATGCTGAATGCTCAGGGCGGCATCGAGTGCGACCTCACCGTCGCCCGCCTCGCCGAGGACGAATACTACATCGTCACTGGCACTGGCTTCGCCACCCACGACTTCGCCTGGATCGCGCGCCACCTGCCCGACGGCGCCGACGCCCGCCTGGCCGACGTCACCTCCGGCTATGCCACCCTCGCCCTGATGGGCCCCCGTGCGCGCGAGATCCTCGCGCCGCTCGCCGACGGGGACCTGTCGAACGCGGCCTTTCCCTTCGCCACCGCCCGCCGCCTGACGATCGCCGGCTGCCCGGTCATCGCGCTGCGCATCACTTACGTCGGCGAGCTCGGCTGGGAATTGCACGTGCCGGTCGAGTTTGCCGCCACCCTCTATGACGCGATCACCGCCGCCGGCGGCGTAGCCGACGCCGGCTACCGCGCGATCGAATCGCTGCGGCTCGAGAAGGGCTACCGCGCCTGGGGCGCCGAGATCGGGCCCGACCACTCGCCGCTGGTTGCCGGCCTCGGCTTCGCCACCAAGCTCCGCAAGCCGATCCCGTTTCTCGGCCGCGACGCCCTCGAAGTCCAGCGGGCAAGCCGGCTCCCGCGCCTCCTCGCCGGCTTCGCCGTCGCCGACCCCGCCGTCACGCTGCTCGGCCGCGAGACGATCTACCGCGACGGCAAGCGGGTCGGCTGGCTGGCGAGCGCCGGCTGGGGCTACAGCGTCGGCACGGGGCTCGGCTACGGCTACGTCCGCGACCCCGAGAACGGCGTGACCGCGGCGGACGTCCTCGCCGGCAGCTACGAGCTCGAGGTCGCCACCGAGCGCGTCCCGGCGACGGCGTTCCTGAGGCCGCCCTACGATCCCGAAGGCGTCCGCATCAAGGCCTGACGCGGCGGGCCACTAACGCCTTGGTAACCGGAGCTTCCTAGACCGGGGTTCCCGCGGTCTGAGGAGATGCCTGTCATGACGCCCCGGTCCGGAGTCGGGCTCGGCCTGGCCGCCGCGCTGGCGCTGGGCGCCGGCGCAGCCTTGGCCCAGGCGCCGGAGCCCGACCCGTCGGACCTCTGCGAGCGGGCGATCGTCGACGGGGCGAGGCGTGGCGGCGTGCCGCCGGAAGTGCTGCACGCCGTCGCGCTGACCGAGACCGGGCGGCACCGCGACGGCCGCATGCGCGCCTGGCCCTGGGCGGTGAACCGCGAGGGCAAGGGCTACTGGTTCGACACCCGCGAAGAGGCGCTGGCCTTCGCGCAGAAAAGCCTCGAAGAGGGGCGCCCGAGCTTCGACGTCGGCTGCGTGCAGATCAACTACCGCTGGCACGGCCACGCCTTCCCCTCGCTCGAAGCGATGTTCGACCCGGAATGGACCGCGACCTACGCCGCCCAGTTCCTGCGCACGCTCTACGAGGAGCGCGGCAGCTGGTCGGAGGCCGCCGGCGCCTACCACTCGCTCGAGCCCGAGGAGGCGGCGCCCTACCGTGCCCGCTTCGACCGGCTGCTCGCCGACATGGACCCGGGCGCCCTCACCGACGCCGAGGCGCTGGTCGCCGCGGCCTCGCCGGAGCGCCCGCTCAGCACCCGCGCCGCCCGCCGCGAGGCGCAGCGCCGCGCCATGGCCGAGCGCATCGCCGCCGCCGGCCCACCGCCCGAGCCGGGCGCAGGCGGGATCGCCGGGGCGCTCTTCGTCCCCGCCGCCGG
>JAXMDF010000035.1:0-12554 GCA_046348975.1 Amaricoccus sp.
CGAGCCGCTCCGCGGCGGCGAGGACCGCGCCGTCGTAGTAGTTGAGGCCGTGCTCGGCAGAAATGGCGCGGCCGCGTCGGACGAGGGCGGCATCGACCGGCAAGGGCTCGCGCGCCTCCATCCGACCCAACCACCATTCGATCGCGTCCTCGGTCAGGGCCGGCGCCTTCGTGCGCCGGCTCACGCTCACGAATTCAGCCATCACCTGCGCGGAAACGGCGAAGGGTGTGGCGACGATGATGTCCATCGCAGTCGCGTGCTTGCGCGGATCGTCATTCATCGCCGTTGCCGCGTAGATCAGGACGTTGGTATCGAGAAACACCTTCCCGCTCGGCATAGAGCTCCTCGCGATTCCACTTCCAGCCGCCGAGCCCACCCGTGGCCTTGCGGGCCATCTCGACCATCTCCATCCGCGCCCGATAGGCCTTGGGCGTCTCCGGACCGCCGGGCCGCCTCGTAGCCTGCGCGACGAGGTCGGATACGAACTCGTCGACGCTCACGCCGAGCTCCCCGGCGGAACGCTCTGCGAGTTCGAAGACTTCATCCTTCATGTTCACGGTCTTCACGGCCTGCCCTCCCGGGGCGCTACCCCTTCACCGCCTTCACGATCTTCTCGGCCGCGTCTGCTAGGTCGTCGGCGGCGATGACGGCGAGGCCGCTCTCGTTGAGGATCTTCTTGCCGAGCTCGACGTTCGTCCCTTCCAGCCGCACCACCAGCGGTACCTTCAGGCCGACGGCCTGCACGGCGGCGATCACGCCCTCGGCGATGATGTCGCAGCGCATGATCCCGCCGAAGATGTTGACGAGGATCCCCTTCACCTGCGGGTCGCTGGTGATGATCTTGAACGCCTCGGTCACCTTCTCCTTGGTGGCGCCGCCGCCGACGTCGAGGAAGTTGGCCGGCTCGGAGCCGTAGAGCTTGATGATGTCCATGGTCGCCATGGCGAGCCCGGCGCCGTTCACCATGCAGCCGATCTCGCCGTCGAGCGCGATGTAGTTGAGGTCGAACTTGGAGGCCGCGAGCTCCTTCGGATCCTCCTCGGTCTCGTCGCGCAGCGCCATGATGTCCTTCTGGCGATAGAGCGCGTTGCCGTCGAAGCCCATCTTGGCGTCGAGGCACTTCAGGTCGCCGTCCCTGGTCACGATCAGCGGGTTGATCTCCAGCATCTCGCAGTCCTTCTCGACGAAGAGCCGGTAGAGCCGGGTGACCAGGTCGACGCACTGCTTGACCTGGCGGCCCTCGAGCCCGAGGGCGAAGGCGACGCGGCGGCCGTGGAAGCCCGAGATGCCCGAGGCGGGGTCGACGGAGAAGCTCAGGATCTTCTCCGGCGTCTTCGCGGCCACCTCCTCGATGTCCATGCCGCCCTCGGTCGAGCAGACGAAGGCGATCCGCGACGAGCCGCGGTCGATCAGCAGCGCAAGGTAGAGCTCGCGCGCGATGTCGGAGCCGTCCTCGATGTAGACGCGGTTCACGACCTTGCCGGCGGCGCCGGACTGGTGGGTGACGAGCGTGCGGCCGAGCATCTTCTGCGCCTCGTCGGCGGCCTCCGACACCGACTTGGTGACGCGGACGCCGCCCTTCTCGCCGGCGGCGGCCTCCTTGAACTTGCCCTTGCCGCGGCCGCCGGCGTGGATCTGCGCCTTGACCACCCAGATCGGCCCGTCGAGCTCGCCGGCGGCGGTCTTGGCCTCCTCGGCCTTCTGCACCACGCGCCCGTCGGACACCGGCAGGCCGAAGTCCTTCAGGAGCTGCTTGGCCTGATATTCATGGATGTTCATCCGCCCGTCCTCGACATGGCCGCTGCGGGCGCCGCCCCGCCGGCGACCCGATCTGCCGCTTCGTTAGGCACAGTTGCGGCGCGTTGCCAACGAAAAATCGTCGCAGGACGCGAGGATGCACGCTAAAACGATCGAGTGTGATCACAGCGAAAATGGCCGTGATCACAAATGCACCGTCGCGATGCGGGCGAGTGATTCGCCGGAGCGGCCGGCGATCCCGCTCAGGCGAGGGTGGCGTCGATCCCCTTGCAGGCGTCGACGAGGCCGCGGACCGCGTCGACGGACTTGTCGAACATCGCCTTCTCGGTGCGGTTGAGGTTGATCTCGACCACCCGCTCGATGCCGCCGGCGCCGATGACCGTCGGGACGCCGACGTACATGCCCTTCACGCCGTAGGCGTTCTCGATGTACGCGGCGCAGGGCAGCACCCGCTTCTGGTCCTTGAGGTAGGCCTCGGCCATCTCGATGGCGCTGGCGGCGGGCGCGTAGAAGGCCGACCCGGTCTTCAGGAGCCCGACGATCTCGGCGCCGCCGTCGCGGGTGCGCTGCACGATGGCGTCGAGCTTCTCCTGCGTCGTCCAGCCCATCTCCACGAGGTCGGGGAGCGGGATGCCGGCGACGGTGGAGTAGCGCACGAGCGGCACCATCGAGTCGCCGTGGCCGCCGAGGACGAAGGCCGAGACGTCCTTGACCGAGACGCCGAACTCCTCGGCGAGGAAATAGCGGAAGCGGCCCGAGTCGAGGATGCCGGCCATGCCGCAGACCTTGGCGTGCGGCAGGCCGGAAAACTGGCGCAGCGCCCAGACCATGGCGTCGAGCGGGTTGGTGATGCAGATGACGAAGGCGTCCGGGGCGTGCTGGGCGATGCCCTGGCCGACCGACTTCATCACCTTGAGGTTGATGCCGAGCAGGTCGTCGCGGCTCATGCCCGGCTTGCGCGGGACGCCGGCGGTCACGATGCAGACGCTGGCGCCGGCGATGTCGGCATAGGAGTTGGTGCCCCGAAGGTCGGCGTCGAACTTGTCGATCGGCCCCGACTCGGCGATGTCGAGCGACTTGCCCTGGGGCGTGCCCTCGGCGATGTCGAACAGCACCACGTCGCCCAGCTCGCGGAGCGCGACGAGGTGCGCCAGCGTGCCCCCGATCTGCCCGGCTCCGATCAGCGCGATCTTCGGTCTTGCCATTTGGCCCCGTCTCCCCGTTGTGCCGAAAACGGCTTGTGGCTAGACCCTCGCGCCGGGCATGGCAAGCCGGAAGGGGCTGCCGCCGGCGCGTCGGGGCGCCTAGGCGAGGCCGGTCTGGCCGAAGAGCGCCTTCTGCGCCTCGCGGTCCCTGGTCGGGTCGGCGGCCTGCGCGTCCTTGCCGACGGCGACCCCGGCCTGGACCGCCGGCCGGGCGGCGACCCGGTCGAGCCAGGCGGCCATGTGCGGAAAGCGGGCGATGTCCTGCTCGTGCTGCTCCCAGCGCCGCGCCCAGGGCCAGATCGCCATGTCGGCGATCGAGTAGCCGCCGGCGACGAACTCGCGGTCGGCCAGCCGGTGGTTCAGCACGCTGTAGAGCCGGCAGACCTCGTTGCGGTAGCGGGCCTGGGCGTAAGGGAGTTCGTTGGGCGGGTCCATGCTCGGGGCGTAGCGCAGGAAGTGGTTGGCCTGCCCCGCCATCGGGCCGACGCCGCCGACCTGCCAGAACAGCCATTCCTCGATCTCGACCCGCTCGCGCTCGGTCGCGCCGTAGAAGCGGCCGGACTTGCGGGCGAGATACTGCAGGATCGCGCCCGACTCGAAGACCGAGATCGGCCGGCCGTCGGGTCCTTCGGGATCGACGATCGCCGGCATCCGGTTGTTGGGCGAGATGCGCAGGAACTCGGGCTTGAACTGGTCGCCCTTGCCGATGTTGACGAGCTTCACCGTGTAGGGGAGCGCCATCTCGTGCAGGGCTATGGTGATCTTGAAGCCGTTGGGCGTCGGCCAGAAGTGGAGCTCTATCGGTTGAGTCATTGTCGTCCCGGTTGTGTCCTGTGCGTCCGGCAACATGGCACGGCGGGCTGCGGGATCAAGTGCCGGTCAGCCTTCCGCCGGCCGGCAGGCCGAAGCCGCGGCGCGGCAGCATGCGGCTCCAGCGCGGCTCCTGCGCGCCGAAGCAATGGGCCGCGCGCAGCCCGGGGATGTCCCAGCCCGGGCGCCGGCGCAGGATGGCCTGGTAGACCGCCAGCGCCCCGGCGCGGGTGTAGAAGCTCCGGTGGCAGAGCCGCGCGCGGGGCGGCGTCAGCGGGATGCCGTGGGCGTTGATCCAGGCGGTGACGTCGGCGCGGTCGAGCTGCAGGTCGATCCAGGAGGGGTGCGGCGGCGTCAGCCCCAGCCCGATCGCCCGGTCGCCCCACCCCCGCCGCGGCGCGAAGGTCTCGAACATCAGGTCGTAGAGGTCGTTGGCGCGGGCGGTGACGTTGTAGACCTCGGGCGGCCGCGGCGCGGGCGAGGCGCGCAGGAAGGCGTGCGCCGCCCGGTCGAACTCCGCCGCCCCGAGCAGCACCATCCGCCCCGGCGCCGCCGCGAGGTGCGGCAGCGCCGCCAGCGCCACCCGCGCCCCCAGCGAATGCGCCAGCAGGTCCACCGGCCGGCCGGGTGCGGCACGCTGCAGCAGCCGGATGAGCTCGGCAAGCCGGGCGCCGTAGGCCTCCGCCCGCTCGTAGACGCGGGCGAAGCCGTTGCGGCCGCCGGCGAGCAGGCTTTCGAGGTGCGGCGCGCTGGCCGGCCAGCCGAAGCCGATGCAGAGCCCGGTCTCGCCGGCGTCGTCGGCGAAGCCGAGCCCCTGCGGCCAGCTGCGGATGCGCCGGTCGCCCGGCTCGGGCTCGAGCGCGAAGAGGGAGCGGTGCGGATCGGCGTCGGCTTCGCCCGGATGGAAGCGGTAGCCGTGGACGAGCACGGCGAGCGGCGCGCCGGTCCTGCCGGCGCCTTCGACGGCCCGCGCGAGGCCGGCCTCGAGGTCCAGCCCCGGGACCGCGGGACGCAGCCCCGCGTCGGTCGCGGTGATGCCGAAGTAGGCCATTCGATGCCCGATGCCGCTTCGCCGCACGCCTTAGCGCAATGCCGTTAAGGCCCGGTGACGGCGGCGTGAATCGCCCGTGACGGCGCGAGGCCCGGCGGACCGGGCGCGACGTCACGGCAGCGGGCCGGTCTGCCAGAGGCGCACCCGGAGCGGCCCGTGCGGCACCGGCGGCCCCGGGGGGCCGAACGGCAGGCCGGCGGCGGCGGCCAGCGTCGCGTCGGTGGTGACGAGGGCGGCGCGCCAGCCGTCGAACCGCTCGGCGAGCACGCGGCCGAGTGCTGCGTAGAGCGGCCGCAGCTTCGCCGCCTCGCCGAGGCGGGCGCCGTACGGCGGGTTGACGATGACGAGCCCGGGCGGGCCGTCGGGCCGCCTGAGGTCGCTGATCGCGGCCTGGCGGAACGCGGTGACGTCGACCACGCCGGCGCGGGCGGCGTTGGCCCGGCCCATGGCGACGGCCCCGGCGTCGCGGTCGCTGCCGTGGAAGCGGAACGCCGTCGGCCGCGGCCGAAGGGCGGCCTTCAGCGCGCTCCAGGCGCCGGGATCGAAGCTCGCCAGCCGCTCGAAGGCGAACGCCCGGGCGCGCCCGGGGGCGAGGCCCAGCGCGATCTCGGCCGCCTCGAGGACGAAGGTCCCCGAGCCGCACATCGGGTCGAGCACCGGCTCGGTGCCGCCGTAGCCGGCGGCGCGCAGGAACAGGGCGGCGAGCGTCTCGCGCATCGGCGCGGCATTCACCGCCTGCTTGGCGCCGCGGCGGTGCAGCGGCGCGCCGGAGGTATCGACGCTGAGCGTGCAGAGGTCGTCGTCGATGCGGACCTTCAGCGTGACGGCGTCCTCGGGCGGATCGTCGGGGACCGGCGCGCCGAGCGTCTCGCGGATCGCGGCGGCGATCCGGCTGCGGGCGGCGCCGGCGTGGTAGATGCGCGACTTCCGGGTCGTGACGTCGAGCCGCAGCGGCACGTCCGCCCGCAGGACGTCGCCCCAGGCGAGCTTGCGGGCGCGCTTGTCGAGCTGGGCCAGGTGCATGGCGCGGAAGGCGCCGATGCGGGCGAGGACCCGGCCGGCGCCGCGCAGCTCGAGGTTGGCCCGCCAGACCTCGGGCCAGCCGCCCAGCACGGTCACGCCGCCCGGGACGGCGCTCGGCGCGGCGAAGCCCGCCGCCGCGGCCTCGGCGCAAAGGAGCGGCTCGAGGCCGGGCGGGGCGGCGAGGAAGATCTCGAACGGCGCGGGCATACGGCCGCCTTAGCGGCAAAGCCCGCGCGACGCGAGGGGCGGGAAACGGACGCCGCGGCAATTGCCCAGGCGATCGTTGCGGCAGCCCGCGTCAGCCCCGAGGAGCCACGCGGAGGCGGCTGCCGGCTGACAAGGCGCCTCGCGAGGGTGTACGCTGGGGGGAAAAGGGAGGACGAGGATGTCGGGCAATCCATGGGGAGCCGGTCCCGGACGGGCGATCGAGATGGCGGCGTCGCAGGTGCTGCGAGCGCTCGCGGCCAGCGCGGCGCTGACGCTGGCCGCGCAGACTCCCGCCCGGGCCGGGGAGGCTACCTTCGCGGACTTCCCGGTGGTGATCTACTGCGAGTACAGCGGGGTCGCGAGCGCCTACTACTTCTCGCAGCTGTCGGACGGGGTCGCGATCTACCTGACGCCTGACCGGCAGGCCGGGGCGATCACCATCGACGGCGTCGCGCACCGGGTCGGCGGCGACCGGTCGGGGAGCTGCCAGGACAAGACACTCGACGACCTCAGGGCGTCGAAGCAAGCGTTCGACCTGCCGCACTGACGGGCCGCGGGGTCGTCCCGCGCGCGGACGGCGATGCCGTCGGGAGGGAGATGCGAGATGGCAAGGACCGTGAGGACGAAGCGGCCGGCGGCGACCGCCGAGGAGCTGGCGCTCCTGGACCGCTGGTGGCAGGCGTGCAACTACCTGTCGGTCGGGATGATCTACCTCGTCGACAACCCGCTCCTGCGCGAGCCGCTGAAGCCCGAGCACGTCAAGCGCCGCCTCCTCGGCCACTGGGGCGCAAGCCCGGCGCTCTCCTTCGTCTGGGCGCACCTCAACCGGCTGATCAGGCGCGACGACCTCGACGTCGTCTTCGTCGCCGGCCCGGGCCACGGGGCGCCGGGGGTGCTGGCGCCGGCCTACCTCGAAGGCACCTACTCCGAAATCTATCCCGACAAGAGCGAGGACATCGAGGGGCTGGCGCGCTTCTTCAATCAGTTCTCCTTCCCCGGCCACATCGGCTCGCACGTCACCCCCGAGACCCCCGGCTCGATCCACGAGGGCGGCGAACTCGGCTACAGCCTGTCGCATGCCTACGGCGCGGTGCTGGACAATCCGGAGCTGATCGTGGCCTGCGTCGTCGGCGACGGCGAGGCTGAGACCGGACCGCTCGCCACCGCGTGGCACTCGAACAAGTTCGTCAACCCGGCGCGCGACGGGGCGGTGCTTCCGATCCTGAACCTCAACGGCTACAAGATCGCCAATCCGACCGTGCTCGCACGCATCTCGCATGACGAGCTCGACGCGCTGTTCCGCGGCTACGGCTACGAGCCCTACTTCGTGGAGGGCGACGACCCGGCCCAGATGCACGCGGCGATGGCGGCGACCCTCGACGGCGCCATCGGCGGGATCCGCGCGATCCAGGCCCGCGCCCGCGCCGGCGGCGAGCCGGAGCGCCCGCGCTGGCCGATGATCGTGCTGCGCTCGCCGAAGGGCTGGACCGGGCCGAAGGAGATCAACGGCCACAGGGTCGAGGGGTCGTGGCGGGCGCATCAGGTGCCCTTCTCCGACGTCCGCGGCGATCCCGGCCGGCTCAAGCTGCTCGAGGACTGGCTGAAGAGCTACCGGCCGGAGACGCTGTTCGACGAGGCCGGCCGGCTCGTCCCGGAGCTTCGGGCCCTCGCGCCGCAGGGGCCAAGGCGGATGAGCGCCAACCCGCACGCCAACGGCGGGCAGCTCAGGCGGGCCCTGAAGCTGCCAGCCTTCCGCGCCTACGCCGTCGACGTCGCGCAAGCCGGCAAGGGGCTGCACGAGAATACCCGCCCCTTGGGCGCCTTCCTCCGCGACGTCATGCGCGACAACCCAGGGGCGTTCCGCCTGTTCGGCCCGGACGAGACCGCCTCGAACCGGCTGCAGGCGGTCTACGAGGTCAGCAAGAAGGCCTGGATGGCCGACCTCCTGCCCGAGGACGCCGACGGGGGCGAACTCGCCCGCGACGGGCGGGTGATGGAGATCCTCTCGGAACACACGCTCCTCGGCTGGCTCGAAGGCTACGTGCTCACCGGGCGGCACGGCTTCTTCCACACCTACGAGGCCTTCGCCCACGTCATCGACTCGATGTTCAACCAGCACGCCAAGTGGCTCGACATGTCGAAGAACCACGTGCCATGGCGGGCGTCGGTGGCCTCGGAGAACATCCTCCTGTCCTCGACCGTCTGGCGGCAGGACCACAACGGCTTCTCGCACCAGGACCCGGGCTTCATCGACCTCGTGACCAACAAGAGCGCGAGCGTGGTCCGCGTCTACCTGCCGCCCGACGCCAACACGCTCCTCGCCGTCGCCGACCACTGCCTTCGCTCGACCGACTACGTCAACGTCATCGTCGCCGACAAGCAGAAGCACCTGCAGTTCACCACCATCGATCAGGCGATCGTGCATTGCGCCAAGGGCATCGGCATCTGGCCGCAGGCGAGCAACGACGAAGGCGCCGAGCCCGACGTCGTCATGGCCTCCTGCGGCGACGTGGCGACGCAGGAGGCGCTTGCCGCCACCGCGATCCTGCGCGAGCGGCTGCCCTGGCTGAAGCTGCGCTTCGTCAACGTCGTCGACCTCTTCCGGCTGCAGCGCGCCAGCGAGCATCCGCACGGCTCGACCGACCGCGACTTCGACAGCCTCTTCACTCGCGACAAGCCGATCATCTTCAACTTCCACGGCTATCCGTGGCTGATCCACAAGCTCGCCTACAAGTTCAAGAACCACGAGAACCTGCACGTGCGCGGCTACAAGGAGAAGGGCAACATCAATACGCCGCTCGAGCTCGCGATCCTCAACCAGGCTGACCGCTTCACTCTCGTCATCGATGTGATCGACCGCGTCCCGGGCCTCGCCGACCGCGCCGCGCACCTGAAGGAGGAGATGAAGGGCGCGATCCTCGCCAGCCTGCACTACGCGCACGAGAACGGCGTCGACCGCGACGAGATCACCAACTGGGTCTGGCCGGGCTGACCGTGGCGACCGAAACCCAGCCGCCCGACCCCACCCGCACCGGCCTCGACGCGGACACGCTGCGCCAGGCAGTCCTAGACAACCTCGTCTGCCTGCAGGGTCGCTTCCCCGACATCGCCGACCCGCGCGACTGGTACATGGCCCTTGCCTGGACAGTCCGCGACCGGATGCTGGAACGCTGGGCGAGCACCGTCCGCACCTACCAGGCGGGCGACGTCAAGGTGGTCTGCTACCTCTCGGCCGAGTTCCTGATCGGGCCGCAGCTCGGCAGCAACCTTCTCGCCCTCGGCATCGAGGCCCCGGCCCGTGAGGCGATGGTGGCGCTCGGCCAGGACCTCGGCGCGTTCCTCGCCATCGAGGAAGAGCCCGGCCTCGGCAACGGCGGCCTCGGCCGGCTCGCCGCCTGCTATCTCGACTCGATGGCGACGCTCGGGATCCCGGCGATCGGCTACGGGATCCGCTACGAGTTTGGCATCTTCGACCAGCTGATCCGCGACGGCGCGCAGGTCGAGGTCACCGACAAGTGGCTGCAGAAGGGTAACCCCTGGGAAATCGCCCACCCGGACGACAGCGTCTACGTCGGCTTCGGCGGCCACACCGAGATCTTCGCCGATGCGGACGGCGGCACCCGCGTGCGCTGGCTGCCGGCGAACCAGGTCAAGGGCGTCCCCTACGACACGCCCGTCCTCGGCTACCGCACCGACACCTGCAACACGCTGCGGCTCTGGAAGAGCGAGGCGGTCGAGTCCTTCGACCTCGGCGACTTCAACAGGGGCGACTACTACGGTGCCGTCCACGACAAGGTTCTCTCCGAGACCCTGTGCAAGGTGCTCTATCCCAACGACGAGCCCGAGGTCGGCCGCCGCCTTCGCCTCGCGCAGCAGTACTTCTTCGTCTCCTGCTCACTGCAGCACGTCCTCCAGCTCCTCGACCGTCGCGGCGACCCGGCCGCGCGCCTGCCCGACGTCTGCGCGATGCAGATGAACGACACCCACCCCTCGATCGCCGTCGCCGAGCTGATGCGGCTGCTCGTCGACGAGCGCGCGCTCCCGTGGGACGAGGCGTGGGACATCACCCGCCGCACGCTCGCCTACACCAACCACACGCTCCTGCCCGAGGCGCTGGAGACCTGGGACCTGCAGCTCTTCGCCTCGATGCTGCCGCGGCCGCTCGAGATCATCTACGAGATCAACCGCCGCTTCCTCGACGACGTCCGCGGCACGCACCCCGGCGACGCCGGCCTTGTCGCCCGCGTCTCGATGATCGACGAGGCCGGCGACAAGCGCGTCCGCATGGCGAACCTCGCCACCGTCGGCAGCCACATGGTCAACGGCGTCGCGAAGCTCCACTCCGAGCTGCTGCGCGAGACCGTTCTGCGCGACTTCGCCGCCCTCTGGCCCGACCGCTTCACCAACGTCACGAACGGCGTCACCCCCCGCCGCTTCGTCGCGCTCTCCAACCCGCCGCTGGCGAAGCTTCTCGACGAGACTGCCGGCCCCGGCTGGATCACCGACCTCGGCAAGCTCCGCGCCCTGGAACCCCTTGCCGACGACGCCGGCTTCCACGACCGCTGGCGGGCCGTGAAGCGCGCCGCCAAGGCCGCGCTCGCCGACCGCATCCGCGCGGCGACCGGTGCCACCATCGACCCCGACATGCTCTTCGACATCCAAGTGAAGCGCATCCACGAGTACAAGCGCCAGCACCTCAACATCCTGCACGTCGTCGGCCTCTACGACCGCCTCCGCCGCGACCCCTCGCTGAAGGTCGCCCCGCGCTGCGTGATCTTCGGCGGCAAGGCCGCGCCCGGCTACTTCATGGCGAAGCTGATCATCCGCCTGATCAACGGCGTTGCCGAGGTGATCGACGCCGACCCCGCCGTCGCCGGCCGGCTCAAGGTCGTCTTCTTCCCCAACTTCAACGTGAAGAACGCGCAGGCGATCTACCCGGCCGCCGACCTCTCCGAGCAGATCTCGACCGCTGGCACGGAGGCGTCGGGCACCGGCAACATGAAGTTCATGATGAACGGCGCCCTGACAATCGGTACCCTCGACGGCGCCAACGTCGAGATGCTCGACGACGCCGGCGCCGACAGCTTCTTCCGCTTCGGCCTCACCGTCGACGAGGTCGCCCGCACCTGGCAGGACGGCTACCACCCCGAGGCCCGCAGCGCCGCCGACCCCGCCCTCGCCGCCGCGCTGGCGCTCGTCGCCGACGGCACCTTCTCCTGCGGCGACCGCGACCTCTTCCGCCCGCTCGTCGACAACCTCCGCTTCTCCGACCCCTTCCTCGTCGTCGCCGACCACGCCGACTACGCAGCTGCGCAGGCCCGAGTCGAGGCCGCCTGGCACGACCCGGCCCGCTGGATCCGCATGTCGATCCTGAACACCGCCCGCTCCGGCCGGTTCTCCTCCGATCGCGCGATCCGCGAATACGCCTCGCGTATCTGGAACGCCCCTCCGGTGGTCACGGCCCTCGACGGATCCGGGCGGACGACGGCCACGGCGCCTGCGCGGCCGGGTCCGTGAAGCTTTCGCTCGAACGGCAGGACCGCTCCGAACGCGAGGCAATCCGCTTCACGATGCCGCTCGCCAGCACGGACTTCGCATCGCTCGTCGCTCCTGCCTCGGTCCCGGTGTGAAGCGGTGCCGGCCGCGCCGCCCACGCTCCGGCGAGCGCTGGATCCCGCGAGCCGGGCGAGCGAGATCCTCTTCGGCCTGATCATGGTCCTGACCTTCACACTTTCCCTGGGTGCGGCGGCTGGCGAGTCGGTCGGCGTGCGCGCGGTGCTTCTCGGCGCTCTCGGCTGCAATCTCGCGTGGGGCATCATCGACGCGGTCCTCTACATCATGGGCGTTCGCGCCGAACGCTCGCTCGGGGCCGCGGGCGTGCGCGCGATCCGTGCGACGCGAGACGCCGCCGCTGCGCAGGCGCTCGTCGCCGGCCAACTGCCGCCGCTGGCGGCAGGGGCGCTGGCTCCGGCCGATATCGAGCGCATCGGCGGCATCTGATCGCGCTGCCCGAGGGTGCCCTTCGGGTCAGGCTCGGGGAGGCGGACTACGTCGCGGCCGTCTGCGTATTCGCGCTGGTGACCTCGTGCGTGCTTCCGCTGTCCGTGCCGTTCTTTCTTCTCGACGACGTCGCCGGCGCGCTCAGGGTCTCCAATGCCGTCGCGGTGGTCCTGCTGTTCCTGACCGGCTTCGTCTTCGGCCGGCACACCGGGCGGCCGTGGAGCGTCGGCCTTTCCATGGTCACGGTCGGTGTGGCCCTTGTCGCGATCGCAATGGCCTGGGGGGATAGGATCACTTCCTAATGCCTTGATTTGAACGATATTCCCTCTCGCCAAGGAGACGGACGTGAAGAAGAGCGGGTCTACGGAGACGCAGACCATCGGCGTGCTGCGCGAGCATCGCGGCACACACCACCTTCGACTGGTGGTCCAATGCAGAGCGCCCGCACTGATACCGACCGCCATAAGTCATGACAGGTTGTGTCTCGATCGTGGTGGAAA
>JAXMDF010000036.1:0-9581 GCA_046348975.1 Amaricoccus sp.
CATACATACGGACAGTACGGCAATAGAGCCCACAGAGGAACCGCCATTTCGCGACTGGACAGGGAATTCGAAGTTAATGTACGTACAAGGCGTCCGATCCGATCGGACGCTGTCAAGCCCCAACCCTTCACCGCCGCAGCGACCATGTACCTGAGCAAATACGATCTTTCCGGACGCAACGCTTTCATCACCGGCGGCGGGCGCGGAATCGGCCTCGCCGCCGCCGACGCGCTGCTGGAAGCAGGCGCCCACGTCATCATTTCCGACATCAGCGCGCAGATCTTGGAGGAGGGTCGGGCGGAGCTGGCGGCGGCCGGTCGCGACGTCGAAGCGCTGCTGCTCGACGTGAGCGACGCCGAAAGCGTCCGGCGGGTCGCCGCCGAAGCCAACGAGCGCCATGGTTCGGTCGACATCCTGGTCGCTAACGCCGGGATCGCCTGGCCGGACACGGGCGGAGAGGACATGTCCGACGAGGTCTGGCGCAAGGTCATCGACGTCGACCTCAATGGCGCTTTCTGGTCATGCCGGGAGTTCGGGCGGCCGATGCTGCAGCGTGGAGCCGGCGCGATCGTCACCGTCGGCTCGATGTCCGGCTTCATCTCCAACAAGCCGCAGCGGCAGGCCCACTACAATGCGGCGAAGGCCGGCGTGCATCACCTGACGCGCTCTCTCGCCGGCGAGTGGGCCGAGCGGGGCGTGCGGGTGAACGCCGTCGCGCCGACGTATGTCGACACGATCATGTCGCGGGGCGGCTTCAGCGATCCGGCGCTGATGCCGACCTGGATGGACAGCACGCCGATGCGGCGACCGGCGCGAGCCGACGAGATCGCATCGGCGATCCTGTTTCTCGCCAGCGACGCATCGAGCGCCATGACCGGAACGATCTTGCTCGTGGATTGCGGCTATACGATCTGGTAAGGCCTCGCTTCCTCGCCGTAGTGGGTATCCCTCCGGCGAGGCCGGCGAGGTCCGGCGTGGGCCGTCTGCGCTGATCGAGGCGTGAGTGTAGGAGGCTGAAGCTATGGACGCCCATAGCTTCATGCCTCAAGTCGAGGTTCTATCCGTGGCCGATAGCGGCCGCCGTCGCCGTTGGTCCGCTGCCGAGAAGATCCGGATCGTCGAGGAGAGCCTGTCGCGCCCGCGGAGCGGGGCGGCGACGGCTCGGCGCTACGACATCTCGCGGACGCTGCTGACGCGGTGGCGGAAGGAGTACCGCGCGGGTCTGCTCGGCCAGGAGCCGTCGGTGGCCTTCGCCCGGGTGATGATCGCTGCCGCGCCGCCGAGGGTCGAGGCGCCGGGGTCGCCGGAGCCAGAGACCGCCTGCGCCGAGACGCTCGCGATCACGCTGGTGAACGGCCGGCAGGTCGCGGATCGTCGGCGTCGGGATCGACACGGGCGTGCTGGCGCGGCTGCTTCCGGTTCTGGATCGGGCATGATCGCGTTCCCGCAGGGGGCGAAGGTCTGGCTTGCCGGCGGGGCGACGGACATGCGGAAGGGGATGAACGGGTTGGCGCTCCTGGTGCAGCAGGCGCGACTGGGCGAACTCGGCCTTCGCCATCGCGATCTCCGCCGCAACCGACGTCGGGATCAAGCCGGTCTCGACCGCGGCGACCTCATCTACTGCCGGTCGATGCCGGAGGCGCGGCTCGCGCTCGCGTGGTCCGAGGTCGTCAGTGCGCCGGACGGTTCGAAAGCCCTTCGAACTCGACCGGCTCCGTGACGTCGTGCCGGTGCTGGTCGCAGCCTTCGTTGCCTCGCACACCTATCGGCGCGCCGAGCGGTGGGACACCGGCGGCGACATCGCCGAGCTCTACGATGCGGCTGCGGCTTGGTGGTCGGCCGGGTGCTGCCGCTCACCGCGCTGATCGCGATCGCACTGCATGGCGACGGCGGGCGGGCACTCGCCGAGGCAACCCGCGCCGAGCTCGCCGGGATCCACGAGCTGATGATCGGGGCTGAGATGGCGGACGGCGCCGGACCTTAGGCGCCGTCCGCCCGCGTTGCGAGGGCCGGCCGCCAGAACCACGCGGACGAGTTCGCGGCCAACCCTGCGGCATCGACCTCGTCCAGCGCGCGGCGGCGCACCTCCGCGCGCCATCTTCGCGGTGCTATGTCCGAGGTGCTCTGCGACGTCCTCGTGGGCGAATCTCAACTCGGGCAGGCTCGGCAGGAGGCGGTCGATGTCGTCGTCGCTGGCCGGAGTGTCGGCGTGGGCCGGGGCGAGGCCGAGGATGCCGGCGGCGGCCGCGGCGGCTTCGAGCAGGCGCCGTGAGGTCATCGTTCGTCTCCTGTCCCGCGGAGATTGTGCTGCAAGAGAAGCCGGTTGGAAAGCGGGGCGGCGCAGCGTAAGGTCGCGGGGCGATCTGAGGAGACAGGGCGGCTTGCAGAATATGGTGCTCAGCCAACGGACCGAACCGCAGTTCTCGCAGCCGGTCCGGCAGATCGTGTTGATGCTGATCGTACTCGGGCTGACCGCTGCCCTCGGGGTTCTGGTCTTCCCGACGGTCGAGAAGATCTTCCTGGCGTCGCCGTATCTGAAGATCTTCATCCTGTTCGTCTTCTTCGTCGGCGTCGTCGCCTGCTTCTGGCAGGTGCTGACGCTGATCGCCTGCGTGAACTGGATCGAGGGGTTCGCGCTCGACCGGCCGGGGCACGAGTTCACCAAGGCGCCGCGGCTGCTGGCGCCGCTCGCCGCGATGCTGAGCGAGCGGCGGGCGCGACGGGCGCTGACCTCGACCTCGACGCGGTCGATCCTCGACTCGGTGTCGCAGCGGATCGAGGAGCAGCGGGACCTTACGCGGTATCTGATCAACCTCCTGATATTCCTCGGGCTTTTGGGGACGTTCTTCGGGCTGGCGACGGTCGTCCCGGCCGTCGTCGACACCATCCGCTCGCTGGCGCCCAAGGAAGGGCAGAGCGCGATGGCGTCCTTCGACGAGCTGATGCATGGGCTCGAGGGGCAGCTCGGCGGCATGGGGACGGCGTTCGGCTCGTCGCTGCTCGGGCTGTCGGGGTCGCTGGTCGTGGGGCTGCTCGAGCTCCTCGCGAGCCACGCGCAGAACCGCTTCTATCGCGAGCTCGAGGAGTGGCTGTCGTCGATCACCAAGCTCGGCGTCACCGGGGTCGACCCCGAGGAGGCGCTGACGGCGGCGAACGTGCTGATGGTGATCGGGCAGACCGCGGAGCAGATCGACCAGCTGCGCGACGTGGTCGAGCAGGGGGCGGCGCGGTCGGGGGAGACCGAGCAGCGGATTGTCGAGCTCGCGGAGCTCCTGGCGGCGCAGAAGCCGGTGCAGGTCGACAACGGGTTGCTGCAGCGGATCGCCGAGGGGCAGGAGAAGATGGCGGCGCTGCTGGCGGCGCCGGCGCCGCGGGCCGAGGGGATGGACCGGGCGCTGCTCGAGCGGATCGCGCTGTCGCAGGAGCGGGTGGCGGCGGCGCTGCAGACGCGGGCGCAGGAAGGCACCGGCGGCCTCGACGCCGAGACGCGGGCGCGGCTCCGGTCGATCGACACGCAGGTGCTCAGGATCCTCGAGGATCTCGGGGCCGGGCGGCAGGATCTCGTCACCGAGATCCGGCAGGACATCGCGGGGCTCGCCGATGCCTTGCGCGCCATGGCGGCGCGCGGGAGGTACTGAATGGCGCTGAGCAGGCGTGGGTCGGGGCGGTTCTCGGCCCAGATCTGGCCCGGGTTCGTCGACGCGATGACGGCGATGATCCTGGTGCTGTTCTTCGTGCTGTCGATCTTCATGATCGTGCAGTTCGTGCTGCGCGACACGATCACCGGGCAGGGCGAGGAGCTCGACCGGCTGTCGGTGCAGGTGGCGAACCTGGCCGACGCGCTGGGGCTGGAGCGGACGCGGGCCGACACGCAGCAGGCGCTGGTGACGACGCTGACCGGGCAGCGGGACCAGTTGACGTCGGCGAACAGTGCGCTGAGCTCGGAGAAGGACCAACTCGCGGCCGACAAGCAGGCGGCCGATGCGAAGGTCGCGGACTTCGAGGCGCAGGTCGCGAGCCTGATCGCGCGCAACACCGACATCTCGGGGAAGCTGACGGCGGCCGAGAAGGACCGTGACGATGCTGCGGGGAAGCTCTCGGCGGCCGAGAAGGAGAGTGCCGACCGGCTGACGGCGAGCCAGGCGCTGGAGGCGTCGCTGGCGCAGGCGCGGACCGAGCTCGACAAGGGGGCCGAGCAGGCGCGGCTGGCGGCGGCGAAGCGGGAGGCGATGGAGGCGCTGGTCGCGTCGCTGCAGTCGGACGTGGCGGGGCTGAAGGGCGCGCAGGCCGGGCGGCAGGCGAGCCTGGAGAACGCGCAGAAGCTGTCGGCGGACCAGGCGGCGCAGCTGGCGGCGGCGGCGATCCTGGCGTCGGAGCAGGCGAAGAAGCTCGATGCGGCGACGAAGCAGACGGCCGAGCAGCAGGCGGCGGTCGACGCCGCCAACAAGCGCGCGGCCGAGGGGCAGGCGCAGCTCGACGCCGCGACCAAGCTGACCGCGGAGCAGCGGGCGCAGCTCGACGCGGCGACGAAGCGGGCGGACGAGCAGACGGCGAAGTTCAGCGAGGCGGACGCGAACCGGCTGCTTGAGGCGGCGGCGGCGGAGGCGCTGCGGCAGAAGCTCGCGTCGTCGCAGGCGGAGCTGACAGCGATGACCATGAGCCTCGAGGTCGAGCGCAAGAAGGCCGAGGACACGCTGACGCTGCTCGCCGCCGCCGACGCGGCCAAGAAAGGGCTGGAAGCCGACAAGGCGACGGCGCTCGGCGATGCCGACAAGCGGGCGGCGGAGCTGGCGCAGGCGAATGCGCTGCTGGCCGACCAGAAGGACCTGTCGGCGGAGGGGCAGCGGCAGGTGGCGCTCTTGAACCAGCAGACGGCGTCGTTGCGCGAGCAGCTGAACTCGCTGCAGGGGACGCTCGACGCGTCGGCGGCCAAGGACGCGGCGTCGCAGGTGCAGATCGAGAACCTCGGCGCCAACCTGAATTCGGCGCTGGCGCAGGTGGCAGTCGAGCAGAAGCGGCGCGCCGACCTCGAGGAGAAGGAGAAGGAGCGGCTGCAGGCCGAGGCGCACAACCTCGAGAGCTACCGCTCGGAGTTCTTCGGGCAGATGCGGGCGATCCTCGGCGATCGCGAGGGCGTGCAGGTGGTCGGCGACCGCTTCGTCTTCCCGTCGGAGGTGCTGTTCGCGCCGGGATCGGCGACGCTCGGCCCCGAGGGGCAGGAGCAGGTGGCGCGGGTCGCGCAGGTGATCCGCGAGATCGCCGACCAGATCCCGCCCGAGATCAACTGGATCCTGCGGGTCGACGGGCATACCGACAAGACGCCGGTGACGCCGGGCGGGCCGTTCCGCGACAACTGGGAGCTCTCGGAGGCGCGGGCGCTGTCGGTGGTGCGCTACATGAGCCAGGTGCAGGGGCTGCCGCCGGAGCGGCTGGCGGCGACGGGCTTCGGGGAGTTCCAGCCGATCGACTCCGGGGACAGCCCGGAGGCGCTGGCGAAGAACCGGCGGATCGAGCTCAAGTTCACCGAGCGGTAGGGGCATGAACCCGTTTTCCGGCCGACCGGGCAACGTTCGACCCGATCGACCCGCAACGGGCCGCAGCTGTTCTACGGGCTGTGATACCATACGCACATCACGACAAAGGGGGAGGATATCACCTTCCTCGAGCAGGTGGGCTACTGGCTGTGGGAGCCGGCCACGGGGCTGGTGCTGGCGATCCCGCGCGGGCAGGTGGCGCTCGCGGCGGGGAAAGCGGCGGTCGGGGACCGACAGGCTGACGCTGGCGGCGACGCAGGACAGGATCTGCTCGACGGCGTTCCTCGAGTACGGGTTCCGGACCGAAAGCTACACGATCACGCTCGCCCTTCGACGGCGAGGATCGGTGGAGCTGCGACCTGAAGAGTAAGCCCTCGCCGGCTTTCAGTTACCCATAGGTTTTTGCCCTTTTCGTGTTGCGAAGCCTTCCACGAGATCGGCGAGACGTGAGAAGCCGCGCCATATGACTGTCTGGCCTGGCGGCGCATCGTGGCGGCGGGCGAGGTAGCCTCCGAGGCGGGCGACGCAGATCATGTAGAAGTCGAGGGTACGTTCGCCGGCGTGCCCGGCTTCGGGGCAGGAGGCATCGAGGAACTCGATCTCCAGGTCGGTGAAGACCGCGGCCGGGGTGGCGTCCGGATCGCTGCGCCGGAGCATGGTCATCCAGTGGATGCGCCAGGCGACGACGCAGCAGAGCGCGATGCAGTTGGCGAGGCGATCGGCGGTGGTGAGCCGGACCTCCTCGACGCGGCAGCCGGACTTGAGGGTCTTGAAGAAGGTCTCGATGCTCCAGCGCCGGGCGTACCAGCCGAGCTTGTGGACCGCGTCGGCATGGGTTGCGACCGCGAGGTTGGTGATCAGCTTCCAGAACACCGGCCGCCGATCCGCCGGCGGATCGATCTCCTCGGCATGGATGACCTGAAGCGTCTGACGGGCATGGAGCTTCTGCTTTCCGATCGGCGGCCGGACGAGCATCGTCGCGAACTTCACCGCGAGGGTCGCCTCCTGTTCCTGGCCCGATGCATCGCGAAACCGGATCCGGTGCATGCCGCTGGTTGGCGCGTCCCGCATCACCTGGGCGATGGTGGTGCCTCCGTCTTCGGCCAGGCGATCGACGCAGGTGCGGACCAGGAAGTTCGTCCCCAGGTCCTGCGCCAGGCAGAAGAGCTCGTAGATGTCGCTCTCGCGATCGCCGATGTGGACGCAGCGCTCCGGCGCGCCGATCAGCTCGGTCGAGCGGCGCAGGTTGTCGAGCCAGCGGACGCTCTCCTTCCGGTCGATCGGCACCCGGGTCGGGTTGATCTTCCGCTTCAGTGCCGCCGTCCCCTTGAACTTGTCCCGCGACCAGACCTTCACCGCGGTGAGGCCGAGCGGCAGCCCGTCGGGGGTGACCGCGAGGCTCGCGTGCAGCAGCAGGCCGCACAGCGTGTGCTGGCGGAAGCGGCCGTCCTTCTCCTTCCGCCCGGTCGAGGTCTTGGTGAAGCTGCAACAGCGACTGGTGCTGCGCCGACACCTGCTCCGGCGCCGTGACCGCCGCCAGGGGCTCCACGCTCTTGCGCTCGACCGGCAGCAGCAGCCCCAGGCAATAGTCCCTGAGCGGCCCGCCCGGTCGGCATGGCCGATCACCTCGACCAGCCCCTCGACATAGGCCGCAAACCGCCTCTCGCCGTCGTCGTCCATCCCGGCCCCGTTCTACGTCCCACTCCCAACACCATAAGCCGGACTGCATCCCACAGACCTGCGACCTCCTGACTCAGGTCCCATCTTCTGACTCAGTAAGATTAGGGCCGCGCGGAACTGGAATCTCCGGCCGGATGGCGCTGTCCGATCCGTCGACGGGGCCCTGACGGGCCACTCACGGATCGTCGGCAGGCATCTCGCGCAACACTGCCTTCAGCCAATCCACGAATGTCTGGAGGGCAGGGCTGACCGAGTTTGGCGATGGGACCGTGAACCAGTAGCAGAACTCGCTCCTGTAGCGGATCCCGCCGGGATTCACCAGGCGGCCGGACTGCAGGTCGTCCGCGATCAGGCCACGCGGAACGAGTGCCATGCCCTGACCGGAGAGCGCCGCCCGGATCACCATAGTGTAATAGCCGAACCGGATGGTATGCCTCGGCCGCACATCCGCACGCCCCAGCGCCGTGGCGAGATGCCGCCAGTGCAGCGGCGTCTCCGGGTGCTCGAGCATCACGCCGCGGGAAAGGTCATCGATGCCCCGGGGCGCGCCGACCTTCGCCCAGTAGTGCGGCGCGCTCACCATCAGGACATCCCGGCCGAACAGATAGAAGCCCGGCGCCCCGCCCGGCGGCGCGGCGCCGTAGGTAACGACGCCGTCAGGCCCTTCGGCCTGCGTCGATGAGACGAAGGTGGTGAACTGGACGTCGATCTCGGGGAACCGCTCGGCGAAGCTCACGAACCGCGGCAGCAGCCAGCGGTCCCCGAATATCGGCAGCACCTGCAGGCGCACGGCCTTGGGATCGGGCTTCAGCCGCGCGATCTGCAGCGCGGCGTCCTCCATCGCCTTGAGCGCGACCCGCGCCCGCTCGATGTATATGCGCCCCGCGGCCGTCGGCATCATGCCCTGCGGCGTCCTGGCGAAGGCCGGGCCGCCGATGAGGTCCTCGAGCGCCAGCAACTGCTTGCTGACCGCGCTCTGCGAGAGGTTGAGGCTGTCCGCGGCGGCAGTGGTGTAACCCCGCTCGTGGACGGCCAGAAGGACCTGCAGGCCCGTCATCGACGGCATTCGTCGGCGCCCGGATGTCACGGCGGCATGTCCCCTAGTCGGTTTGGTCATACCCTTACCGGATCTTTGCGTTTGTGGAAGCCTCGGCCCGAAGGGCAAGGCTGCGCGGCATCTCGACCAGCACGGAGGCGACGATGGCCGACCAGCCGAAGCTCCTTTGGGGAGGCCGGTTCTCCAGTGGTCCGTCGCCCGAGCTCGCCGCGCTGTCGCGCTGTCACCCCACCTTCTTCCGCCTGTCGCCCGAGGATCTCGCGGGCTCGCGCGCCCACGCCCGCGAGCTGGGCCGCGCCGGCGTGCTGACCGAGGCCGAGCTCGACCGGATGCTCGAGACGCTCGACGCGATCGACGCGGACGTGGCGGCCGGTCGCGAGGCGCCGCTCGAGGCCGACGAGGATGTCCACACCTTCCACGAACGCCTGCTGGTCGACCGGCTGGGCGCGCTCGGCGGCAAGCTGCGTGCCGGCCGGTCGCGCAACGACCAGACCGCGAACAACACCCGCCTCCACCTGCGCCGCAAGGCCCGCAGCCTGACCGGCATGCTGCTCGGGGTGCAGGATGCGCTGGCGACGCAGGCCGAACGCCATGTCGACGCGGTGATGCCCGGCTTCACGCACCTGCAGCCGGCGCAGCCGGTGTCGCTCGGCCATCACCTGATGGCCCACGCCCAGGCCCTCAGCCGCGACATCTCGCGCTTCATCGACTGGGACCGCCGCTTCGACAGCGCGCCGCTCGGTGCCGCGGCGATGGCCGGCTCCGCCTTCGCCCGCGACAGCGAGGCATCGGCCCGTGACCTCGGCTATGCGCGGCCCTGCGAGAACTCCATCGACGCCGTCGCCAGCCGCGACGTGGTGGCCGAGTTCCTGTTCGTCACCGCCATGCTCGGCGTGAACCTGTCGCGGCTCTCCGAGGAGATCTGCATCTGGGCCACGCGCCAGTTCGCCTGGGTGCGGCTCGACGACGGCTATTCGACCGGCTCGTCGATCATGCCGCAGAAGAAGAACCCGGACATCGCGGAGCTGACCCGCGGCATGTCGGGAACCATGATCGGCAGCCTCGCGGGGATGCTGGCAACGCTGAAGGCCATGCCCTTGGCCTACAACCGCGATCTCGCCGAGGACAAGCGCAACCTCTTCGAGACCATCGACCTCCTGGAGCTGATCCTGCCCGCCTTCGCCGGCATGGTCGCCACGCTGAGCTTCGACACGGACCGGATGGCGGCCGATGCGCCGCGCGGCTTCACGCTCGCGACCGAAGTGGCCGACTGGCTGGTGCGCCAGGGGATCCCCTTCTCCCACGCCCAC
>JAXMDF010000037.1:0-7643 GCA_046348975.1 Amaricoccus sp.
CGCCCAGAGCTCGACCGGGAGGTCGGTCCTCTCCCGCTCCTCGGCGACCACCTCGCCGAGCTTTTTTTGAACGCCGCCTGCTCCTCGGGCCCCGCCGCCTGCGGATTCTTCGGCCGCGGCGCCTGCAGCGACCAGCAAGGCTTCCGCAGCGCCTCCCAGCCGCGCGGCGGGTGCACGTGCACATACCATGGGCGTCCGCCTTCCAACAATAAGAGCTTTCTCCATTCAACCGCAAGCAGTGTCTCCGGGGCGAAGGAGGCAGGGATGTCAGGAGCGATCGCGATCACGCGGCGGGACATGACGGCGGCGGAGCTGCGGGCAGCGTCTGGGAAGGCACCGTCGGTGCGGGCAGCGCGGCGGATGCTGGCGATAGCGCTGGTGCTGGAGGAGGTGGACCGCAAGACCGCGGCCGAGACCTGCGGGATGGACCGGCAGACCCTGCGGGACTGGGTGCACCGCTACAACGCCGAGGGCGTGGCGGGTCTGACGAACCGCCGCTCGTCCGGCCCGCCGGCGCGGCTCACGCTGGAGCAGAAGGCGGCGACGGCGGCGCGGGTGGAGGCAGGCCCGGACCCGAGGCGCGACGGGGTGGTGCGCTGGCGGCGCAAGGACCTGAAGCGCTGGCTCGAGGCGGAGTTCGGGGTGGTGATGCACGAGCGCACCGTGGGCAAGCAGCTGCGCGCGCTCGGCTATCGCCCGGCTGGTGCCGCGGCCGCGCCACCCGAAGGCCGACGAGGCCGCCCAGGAGGCGTTTAAAAAAGCTTCCCCGAGGCGGTAGCCGAGGTCCTGCCCGGGACGGCCCGCGGCAAGCCCATCGAGATCTGGTTCCAGGATGAGGCCCGGGTGCGCCAGCAGGGCACGCTGACCCGGGTCTGGGCGCGGCGCGGCACCAGACCCCGCGCCGTCCGCGACACCCGCTACCAATGGGCCTACATCTTCGGCGCCGTCTGCCCCGGCCGCACGGCCACCGCCGCCCTGGTGCTGCCCTATGCCGATACGGAGGCGATGAACCTGCACCTCACCGAGATCGCCCGCGCCGTCGCACCCGGGGCGCATGCGGTGCTCGTGCTCGAGCACGATCGCCTCGGCGATCACCGCCCCGAGCCGCGCCATCCGGTGCCCGAGCCAAGCCGGCACCCGCCCGCCATGCAGCGGCAGGTCGGCCGAGCCGGACCGCCGCGTCATGCAGGCACCGTGAACGGAGGGTGAACCATGCCGCCAGCCTTCGCGCATAAGCGGCGCCGGCGCAAGCCGGGTGTGGCCGGAATGGCGACCCCGGGCGGATTTGAACCGCCGACCTACCGCTTAGGAGGCGGTCGCTCTATCCTCTGAGCTACGAGGTCCCGCCGCCTCTCTAGCCCCAGGGGAGCCGCGCGGTCAATCAACCGCTTGTGTTTTGCCGGCGCGGCGCCGCCTGCGCGAGCCTGCCGACCGGGAGTCGAGCCCATGTCGCCACCGCCGAAGCTCGCGCTGCTCCTCGCCGCCGCCCTCCTCGCCGCGGCGCCCGGCGGCGTCGCGCCCGCGGCCGCGCGGCAGGACGCGCTTGTCGAGGCGAACGGCGGCCTCTACCGCGACCCGGCGCTGCAGGACTACGTGCGCTCGGTCGGCCTGCGGCTCGTGGCGGCCGCCGGGCGCTCCGGCCGCGGCTGGAGCTTCCAGGTGCTCGACACGCCGGACGCCAATGCCTACGCGCGGCCCGGCCCGCGGATCCTCGTCACCCGCGGCATGCTCGCGCTCGCCAACGACGAGGCCGAGCTCGCTACCATCCTCGGCCACGAGATCGGCCACGCGCTCGCCGGCGATGCCGTCGAGGCCCGGACCGACGCCCAGCGCCGCGCGGCGGAGTTCGCCGCCGACCGCACCGGCATGCGGCTGATCGCGCGGGCCGGCTACGACCCGGCGGCGCAGGTCGACTTCCTGCGGACCGACCTGGCGGTGCGGATGCTGCAGGGCGGCCCCGACGGCACCGCCGCCAACCACCCGGCGCTGGCCGAGCGGCTGCGCCGCGCCGGCACCGACGCGGCCGCGATGGCGGTTCCCGGCGGCCGGCGCGACCGCGCGCGCTTCCTTGCGGCCATCGACGGGCTGGTCTGGGGCGGCGATCCGGCGCGCGGCTTCCAGGACGGACGGAGCTTCGTGCATCCGGACCGGCGCTACGCCTTCGAGACGCCGGCCGGCTTCGCGGTCGCCAACCAGCCCGGGGCGCTGATCGCGAACGGGCCGGACGGCGCGGTCCTGACCCTCGACAGCCTGCCTGATCCCGGCGGGTCGCCGGAGCGCTACCTCAGCGACGGCTGGGTGCCGGAGATCGCCCGCGGCGTCGCCACCGGCCCGCTCGAGTCGCTGCGCGGTCTCTCGCTGAACGGAATGCCGGCGGCGCAGGGGCAGCTGCCGCTGGCGGCCCCCGGCAGCACGCGCGTCGCGGAACTCACCGTGGTGCGCCACGACGGGCGTCTCTACCGGCTGAGCGGCCTGCACGAGCCGGGGGACCGGGCGGGCGCGGCGGCGCTGGCGGCGGCGACCGCGAGCTTCCGCCCGCTCGCCGCCGGCGAGGCGGCGCGCTACCGGACGCTCCGCATCCGCATCCACCGCATCGCGCGCGGCGAGGATGTGGTGGCGATCGCCAGCGGCATGCCGGTGAACCCCAGCCGGCCCTGGTTCGACGTGCTGAACGGGCTGGCGCCAGGAGAGAACCTCAGGGTCGGCGACGTGATCAAGGTCGTGACCACCGGGTGACTGGCGGCCCGTTACAAGCCGAGCGCTTTCCGCAGCATGTTGAGCGCCGTCAGGGTGATGAAGACGGCGAAGGCCTGCTTGAGCGGCTTCGGGTTCATCGCGTGCGCGAGGCGGACGCCCCAGGTGGTGGTGACCATGGTGACGCCGATGACGACCAGGAAGGCCGGCAGGTTGACGAAGCCGATGGTCAGCGGCGGCCGGCCGGGCGAGGTCCAGCCGGTCAAGAGGAAGCCGATCACCGACGGGACTGCGATCATCAGGCCGAAGCCCGAGGCGGTGCCGACGGCGCGGTGGATCGGCATCCCGTGCAGCCGCATCAGCGGCACGCCGAAGCTGCCGCCGCCGATGCCCATCAGCACCGAGAAGAAGCCGATCAGCGTCGAGGTGACGGCACGGCCGACGCCCTTCGGCATGCGGTCGCCGAGGCGCCACTCGTCATGTCCGAAGCCGAGGTAGAGGCCGACGACCGTGCCGAGGACGCCGAAGAGGATCATCAGCGGCGTCGACTTGACCCCGCCAGCCACGATGACGCCGACGATCGCTCCGATCGCGATCCCCGGCCCCCAGGTCCGGAGGATCTCGAAGTCGACCGCCCCCTTGGCGGCATGGCCGCGCATCGAGCGCACCGAGGTGAAGACGATCGTCGCCAGCGAGGTCGCGAGACAGACCTGCATGATCTGCGGCCCGTCGTAGCCGAGGGTGGTGAAGGTATGCAGGAACGCCGGCACCAGCACGATCCCGCCACCGACCCCGAGCATGCCGGCAATGATGCCGGCGAAGGCGCCGATGAGGACGAGCCAGCCGAGCATCGGCGCGAGCTCGGCGAGGGGCGGCAGGTGGGTCAAGGCTGGGTCCCGGCTGAGTTGCGGTGGACAGCGGAGCTCCGGCGGTCCCCCCTGCCCTAGCCTGCCGCCGACGCCGGTTCAAAGGTTTTCGGCTCGCCCGCGACCTCGGCCAGCGCCCGGCGCACGAGCTCGGGGCCGGCGCCCGGACGGTGCGCCTCCTCCGAGAGCCGGCGGCGCCAGGCCCGCGCGCCGGGGCGGCCCTGGAAGGCGCCGAGCATGTGGCGGGTGATCGCGTGGAGCGGCGTGCCCCGGCTGCGCTCGGCCTCGATGTAGGGCAGCATCGCCGCGACCGCCGACTCGGCGGCGACGTCGGGACCGGCCTCGCCGAAGATCCGCCGGTCGACGGCGCCGAGGAGCGCCGGGGCGTGGTAGGTGGCCCGGCCGATCATCACCCCGTCAAGCCCCGCGGCCAGGAATGCCTCGGCGGCGCCGAGCCCGTCGATGCCCCCGTTGACCGAGAGGTCGAGGTCCGGGCGGTGCGCCTTCATCCGGAGGACGAGAGGATGGTCGAGCGGCGGGATCTCGCGGTTCTCCTTCGGGCTCAGCCCCTGCAGCCAGGCCTTGCGGGCATGGATGGCGATGCGGCGGACCCCGGCGGCGGCGACGGTGTCGAGGAAGACGGGAAGGACCGCCTCGGGATCCTGCTCGTCGACGCCGATCCGGCACTTCACCGTCACCGGCACCGGCCCCGCGGCCTCGACCATCGCGGCGAGGCAGTCGGCGACGAGCCCCGGAGTCCGCATCAGCGCCGCGCCGAAGCAGCCGGACCGGACCCGGTCCGACGGGCAGCCGACATTGAGGTTCACTTCGTCGAACCCCGCCTCGCGCCCGATCCGTGCCGCCGCGGCGAGGCTCGCGGGCTCGGATCCGCCGAGCTGCAGCGCGACCGGGTGCTCCTCGGGATGAAAGCCGAGCAGCCGCTCGCGGTCCCCATGCAGCACGGCCGCCGCCGTCACCATCTCGGTGTAGAGCAGCGCCCGCCGGGTGAACCGCCGGTGGAAGAACCGGCAATGCCGATCGGTCCAGTCCATCATCGGCGCTACAGAAAGCCGCCAAGGCGTTGACGCTTCATATTTTAATTTTTTATTAACCATTTACAGCCACTCACTTCGTCGGAGGTTTCGTAAGATTCTGTCCGATTCGGAGACATTTGCGTCCACGGCGCTTACATTGTATGACGCCTAAGCGGGCATGTAAGACGGAGGCTATTGGTGACGATCATAGCTCGAAAGCGGGCGAATGGCACGATGGGCTACACCGTGCAGATACAGCGAAAGCGGGACAAGAAGGTCGTTCTCAACCTCGTGAAGACCTTCGACCGGCGTCCGGCAGCGAAGACCTGGGAGGACCAAATAAAGGACGAACTGGCCGAGCCGGGTGGTCTCGACCGGGCTATAGCCAAGGCGAGCAAGTCTGCGAAACCCACGCTGGGCTTTGCAATCGACATGATATTGACGGCAAGAAAGCGTCCCGTGGGCAAGACAACGATCGGAAATCTGCGAACCGTCAAGAAACACTCGATTGCTGGCATGGCGTGTGAGGACGTTCAGAGCTACCACATCGTGCAGCTGGCGGATGATCTGGCTGCCGAAGACCGCATGCCCCAAACCGTTGGCAACATTCTTTCGAGCCTCGGAAAAGTCTTCACCTTGGGTCGACCAATGTGGAACCTTCCCCTGGACGAGAAGGCTATGGCCGACGCTCTCGTCTCGCTCCGAGAGGTTGGCGGGGTCGCTCGTTCGAACAAGCGAAAGCGCCGACCGACGCTGGAGGAGTTGGACGAGCTCATGGCCCGTTTCGTCGACAGGTCACGTCGATCCAACGCCATGCCTATGCACCGCCTCACAGCGTTCGCAATCTTCTCGACACGTAGGCTCGGAGAGATCTGCAGGCTTCAGTGGGATGACTTCGAAGAAGACCACGAAGACGGACCGAGGATTCTCGTTAGAGACATGAAGCATCCGGGAGAAAAGAAGGGCAATGACGTCTGGTGTCGTCTGACTCCGGAAGCGGTAGCGATCATTGAGGCGATGCCGCGTGTTGACGCGCGCATCTTTCCCTACTCGTCTGCCTCGGCGAGCACCAATTTCACCCGCTCCTGCGAGGCTCTCGCGATCGAAGATCTCGTTTTCAAAGACACACGTCGTGATGCCGTCTCAAGGCTTTTTGAAATGGGCGAGAGAAGTACGGCTATTGTCAGGACTTATTCTGGACATAGCTCGCTTTCTTCTTTGGAGAATTACGTCAATATCAAAACGATCGGGGACAAATACGAAGGCTGGAAATGGTTTTCGGTGGTGACGACACCGTTTACGCCCGAAGCTGTCGGAGTTCTTTCTGCGCGGCTGCGCGCCGCTCGTCGAGAAAAGCCGCGAGGTCGCGAAGGTCGATCTTCTTCGCGCCCTTCTGGCTCCGCTCCATCCTGACAAGCGGCAAGGGGATCTCGCCGGTTTCCACCTTTCGCAGCCAGCCTCGATAGCCTTCGCGCCCGACCTCAAAGAGGTCGGCCGCGATCTTCTCAGCAGAGACAACCGCCTCGCCCTCATAGCGGGCGAGGAGGAGCCAGAGCGTGTTCATCGCGTGTCTCCAGTTCGAGGAGACGGGCGCAGGCAAGTGAGGGTGAAATCAGCCAAGTGAACCGCGCCGGGTTTCCCGGAGGCTCCAACGTCTGAGAGAGTGGAGCCATGGAGACGAAGAAATCGGTGAAGCCTTATCCGGCCGAGCTGCGAGAGCGCTCGGTGCGGATGGTTCGGGAGCAGGCTCGGGAACACGCGTCGGAATGGGCGGCGATGTGCTCGGTCGCGGCGAAGGTCGGGTGCACGGCCGAGACGCTGCGGCAGTGGGTTCGGCAGGCCGAGCGGGATCGCGGCGAGCGCGGCGGGCTTACGAGCGAAGAGCGAGCGCGGCTGAAGGCGCTGGAGCGGGAGAACCGCGAGCTGCGCCAGGCGAACGAGATCCTGCGCAAGGCGAGTGCGTATTTTGCGGCGGCGGAGCTCGACCGCCGGTCGAAGCCGTGATCGCCTTCATCGACGATCATCGCGCGGTCCACGGGGTCGAGCCGATCTGCCGCGAGCTGGCGATCGCCCCGTCGACCTACCATGCCCATGCCGCGCGCCGGGCGGAGCCGTCGAAGGCCTCGGTGCGCGCCCGCCGGGACGGCCTGCTTCGCGGCCATGTCCGGCGGGTCTGGGAAGAGAACTTCCGGGTCTACGGCGTGCGCAAGGTCTGGCGCCAGCTCGGCCGCGAGGGGATCGAGGTTGCGCGATGCACGGTTGCCCGCCTGATGCGCCAGATGGGGCTGCAGGGGATTGTTCGAGGAAAATCAGTGAGAACCACGATCAGCGACAAGGCGGCGCCCTGTCCGCTCGACCAAGTGAACCGGGCGTTCCGGGTGCCGGCGCCGAACCGGCTCTGGGTCTCCGACTTCACTTACGTGGCCACCTGGGCGGGCTTCGCCTACGTCGCCTTCGTCATCGACGCCTACGCCCGGCGCATCGTCGGCTGGCGGGTGTCGCGGAGCATGCAAGCAGGCTTTGTCCTCGATGCCCTGGAACAGGCGCTGCACGCGCGCCAGCCGAGGCGCGGCGCCGGCCTCGTCCACCACAGCGACCGCGGCGTGCAGTACCTCTCGATCCGCTACGCCGAACGCCTCGCCGAGGCCGGCATCGTGCCTTCGGTCGGCAGCGTCGGCGACAGCTACGACAACGCCCTCGCCGAGACGGTGATCGGCCTGTTCAAGGCCGAAGTCATCCACCGGCGCGGACCGTGGCGCAGCCGCGAGGACGTCGAGATCGCCGCCCTCGAATGGGTCGACTGGTTCAACACCCGCCGACTGCTCGAGCCGATCGGCCACATCCCACCCGCCGAAGCCGAAGACCGCTACTACGCCGAGCTGGCCACCCGCCATGTCGCCGCGTAGGACTCAAGCCAACCTGCCTCCGGGAAACCCGGCGCGGTTCAGCTTCCGCCTCGGAGAGAAGACTGATACCGGATTCGGCTGATCAGTGGATGCGCTCCGGCTTGGGCCACCAGTGGAAGGTGGTGTTTGCGGCAATGAGCGCA
>JAXMDF010000038.1:0-7177 GCA_046348975.1 Amaricoccus sp.
CGCGCTGGCTGACGGCGCCGTCGGTGGCGATCCACGCGGCGGCCTTCGTCTTCTGGATCGGGGCGCTGCCCGGCCTCGCCGCGCGCGCGGCGCGGCCCGGACCCGCGCTCGTGCCGACGCTGCGCCGCTTTTCGGCGCTCGCGGTGCCGTTGGTCGCGCTCCTGGTGCTGAGCGGCGGGGTGCTCGCCGTCGTGCAGGTGCGCACCCCCGCGGCGCTCGTCGGCACCGCCTACGGCCGGCTCCTCCTCGTCAAGCTCGCGGCCGTCGCGCTGTTGCTCGGCCTCGCGGGCCTCAACCGCCTGTGGCTGACCCCGGCGATCGAGCGGGGCGAGACCGGCTCCGCGCGACGCTTTCGCCGGTCGGTCGGTACGGAGATCCTGATTGGCCTCGCGATCCTCTGCCTCGCGAGCGGCTTTCGCCTGACGCCGCCGCCGCGCGCGATCGAGGCGGCGGCGTCGACCGCCTATGTCCACCTGCACGGGCAGGCGGTGATGGCGGACGTGACCCTGCACCCCGGGCGGCCGGGGGCGAACCGGGTCGAGATCGTGCTGATGTCCACCGACGGCGGCGCGGTCGACCCGCTGGAGGTGCGGATCGCCTTCTCCGACCCGGCCCGCGGCATCGAGCCGATCCGGGCCGACGCCACCCGCGACAGCGCGGGCTGGGCGGCGGGCCCGGTGACGCTGCCGGCTGGCGGTCACTGGACCGTGCGGCTCGACGTGCTGGTGAGCGATTTCGCCAAGGATGCGATCGAGGCCGACCTGACGCTGCCCGGCGAATGAGCCGGACGAATTCGCAGGCCGCCCCGCGCGGCGCTGCATGTGACCGAGGAGGAAGGATGCGACCGATGAAACCGACCGCCCGGCGCCTGATCGCTGCGCTCCTGCTGGCTGCCACTCCGCTCGCGGCGGTGGCGGAGGACGACGCCGGGGCGATCCGCCACCTGATGATGGCGACCTTCGACAAGCCCGAGGCGCCGCTGACCGTCGATCCCGTGACCGTGCAGGGGGACCTCGCGGTCGCCGGCTGGGCGCAGGGCGACATGGGCGGCCGCGCGCTGCTCCGCAGAGAGGACGGCACCTGGGAGCTCTCGCTCTGCGCCGGCGAGGCGCTGCGCGACCCCGCGGGCCTCGCCGGACTCGGGATGAGCGCCGCGGAGGCGGAGGCACTGGCGGCGGCGGTCGTCGCCGCCGAGGCGCCGCTCGACCCCGCGCTCGTCGCGAAGTTCTCGAGCTTCGAGGGCGTCGTGACGATGAGCGCGGACGGCGAGCATCCCCCCGCAGACGGCCACGCCGGCCACGGCGCGGCGCACGGCGGCTGACCAGCCCGCGCGCCCAACGTTTCCCCGACAGACCTGGAGACCGCCCATGAAGACCCTGCTGCTCTCGACCGCCCTCGCCCTCGCCGCCTTCGCCGGAACGGCCTTCGCCGAGATCACCGTGACCGACGTGGAAGGCCGCACCGTCACCGTGCCCGACGTGCCGAAGCGCGTGGTGCTCGGCTTCTACTACGAGGACTATCTCGCGATCGTCGGGCCGGGCGCGCTCGACAAGGTGGTCGCGCTCTCGCTCTCGACCTGGAGGGACTGGCGGCCGAACCAGTTCGCGGCCTACGAGGCGGCGCTGCCGAGCCTCGCCGCGATACCGGACGTCGGTGACACCGAGAGCGGCACCTTCTCCGTCGAGAAGGTCATCGCCGCGAAGCCCGACCTCCTGATCGTCGCGGCCTGGTCCTACGACACGCTCGGCGAGCAGGTGAAGCAAATCGAAGCGGCCGGCATCCCGATCGTGGTGCTCGACTACAACGCCCAGACCGTCGAGAAGCACGTCGCCTCGACCCTGGCACTCGGCAAGCTCATGGGCACCGAGGATCGCGCCGAGGCGCTCGCCGCGAACTACCAGACCGCGATGGAGGACATCCACGCCCGGATCGAGAAGGCGGGGCCGACCGACAAGAAGGTCTATGTCGAGCTCGCCCAGAAGGGTCCGTCCGAGGTGGGCAACTCCTACGGCGACACCATGTGGGGCGCGCTCGTCGAGGAGCTCGGCGGCCACAATATCGCCCAGGGGCAGGTCGGCAACTGGGGCCCGCTCAGCCCCGAATACGTGCTGGCCGAGAAGCCCGACCTGATCTTTCTCGCTGGGTCCGAGTGGCGCAACAAGCCCGAGTCCGTCCAGATGGGCTTCGGCGTCGATCCCGGCCTGACGCGCGAGCGCATGGCGGCCTATCTGACGCGGCCGGGCTGGGCGGACCTTCCGGCGGCGAAGGACGGGGGCGTGCACGCGATCTATCACGGCGGCTCCCGCACGCTCTCCGACTATGTCTACGCCCAGTACATCGCCAAGCAGCTCTATCCGGCGGCCTTCGCCGACGTCGATCCGGCGGCGAACATCCGCGCCTACTACGAGAAGTGGCTGCCGATCCCGGCGGACGGCGTCTTCGTGCTGCCCTACGAGACCGTGACCCAGTGACGGCGATCGGGCCCGACGGTGCGATGCTGCGCGACGGCTATCGCCGCGCGGCGACCCGGCGCGTCGCCCTGCTGGCGGCGGCGACCTTGGTCCTCGTCGCGTTGATGGTGCTCGACCTGACGACGGGGCCGTCGGGAATGCCGGCGGGCGACGTCTGGCGGGGCTTTCTCGCCGGGCCCGCCGGCGCGGACCGGTCGGTTGCGACGATCCTCTGGCAGCTGCGGATGCCGCAGACACTGATGGGGGTGCTGGTCGGGGCCTGCCTCGGGCTCGCGGGGCTCCAGATGCAGACGATCCTCGCCAACCCGCTGGCGAGCCCGTTCACCCTCGGCTTCTCGGCGGCGGCGGGCTTCGGCGCGGCGCTCGCCATCATGTTCGGCGGGCTCGTGGCCCTGCCCGCCTATGTCCTGACGCCGCTCGTGGCCTTCGCCATGACGCTCGTCGCCTGCGGGCTCGTCTATGCCATCGCCCGCTTGCGGAGCGCGACGCCGGAGATCCTCGTGCTCGGCGGCATCGCCGTGCTGTTCTTCTTCCAGTCGGTGCAGTCGCTCCTGCAGTTCCTCGCCTCGCCCGAGGTCCTGCAACAGATCGTCTTCTGGCTGTTCGGCAGCTTGCTCAAGGCGACCTGGACCAGCGTTCTCGTGACGGGGGCGATCCTCGCCGTCTGCCTGCCCTTCGTCGCGCGCGACTGCTGGGCGCTGACGACGCTTCGCCTCGGCGACGCCAACGCCCGCAGCCTCGGGCTCGCGATCGACGCGACGCGGCGGCGCACCTTTGTCCTCGTGGCGCTCCTGACCGCGGCCGCCGTCGCCTTCGTCGGGACCATCGGCTTCGTCGGCCTGATCGCGCCCCACGCTGCCCGGAGCCTCGTCGGCGAGGACCACCGCTTCGCCTTGCCGGTCTCGGCGGTGATGGGAGGGACGATCCTGATCGGCGCCTCGGTCTTCGGCAAGTTCATCTCGCCGGGCGCCGCGATCCCGGTCGGCATCATCACCGCCGTCGCCGGCGTGCCGATGCTCTTCGCCATCATCGTCCGCCGCGGCGGGCGGGGCGGTGTCGCATGACGCTCGAGCTCCGGCGGGTCGGCGTCAGCCGGGGCCGCGCCGTCATCCTGAGCGACGTCGAAGCCTGCGTCCGACCGGGGCAGATCGTCGGGCTCGTCGGCCCGAACGGCTGCGGCAAGTCGACATTGCTGAACGCGATCGCCGGGCTCCTGCCCTTTGCCGGACGGATCGTCTGGAACGGCGCGCCGGTGGACCTGTGCGCCATCGGCTACATGCCGCAGCACGCCCACGTGCAGGCCGAGTTGAGCGTGCTCGAAACCGTGCTGCTCGGACGGCACGACACGCTTAGCTGGCACATCGCCGACGCTACCCTCAACGCGGCGGCCGGGGTGCTCGACGAGTTCGGTATCGCGCCTCTGCATGACCGGAGCATGGCGACCCTGTCGGGCGGCCAGCAGCAGCTCGTGCTCCTGGCGCAGCGGCTGCTTCGCCGCCCGCCGCTGCTCCTGCTCGACGAGGCGACGAGCGCGCTCGACGTCCGTCACCAGATGCAGGTCTTCGAGCGGCTCGCCGCCTTCGTCGCCCGCACCGGGGCGCTCGTCATCGTCGCCGTCCACGACCTGAACCTCGCCGGCCAGCATTGCGACCGGCTGATGGTCCTGCACGAGGGCCGGATCATCGCCGAGGGCCCCTCGACCGAGGTCATGACCGGGGAGATGCTGCGGCGCGTCTACGGAATCGAGGCCGAGTTCCTGCGCTCGACCGGCGGCCGGGTCGTGATGCTGCCGCTGCGGGCCTGCGCCAGGGGGATCGCATTGGGGCGATGACGTCCGGCTCGGCCTCGTCCGTGAGGACGGCGCGCTTCGGGAGCTTGGGCCGGAGCTGGGTGGCGACGCGACGTCACTGTCCGGCGCACTCCGCAACCGGTTCGGCGGAGCAGCTGCGCCCTCCGTCGTTGCGACCTAGGACCCGTCGTCCGTGGGAATGATCCAGGCGGAGAGTATCGCGCCCATGGTTTCGTCGGACGCGGTGCTGACCTCGAGGTCCTGCAGGCCGTATCGCGCCCAGCTGCCGCGGGCGTTGAAGCAGGCCTGAACGTAGCGGCCGGAAGCGTCACTCCAGCATCGCACCTGCGCGATTCCCTGGTCGGAGCCGTTCGATCGGGCCATGGCGACGACGCTCCAGTAGCTCGCGTCGTCGGGGCGCGTCAGCGTGCCCTCCTGCGCAGGGAGCGCGACGCTGCTCTGCTCGGTCCCGTTCCAGAACGACCAGTCGTTGTTGCTGGCGAAGAGTTCCAGCCTCCATCCGATCCTGAACTCGTTCGAAACGTCGAAATCACTCTTCCGGGTGTCGAGGTAGAGGAAGTTGGCGTCGCTCTGCGGGCCCGGGGTAAAGACCTGCAGGGGGATGTTGAGGTTCGTCCCGTACATGGCGAGTTGCGGCCCGCTCGATCCCAGCGTGGACAAGGACTGCAGCGCGTAACCGGGCAAGGCGCCGCTCGTGGGCGGCGTCGTCGGCGGGGTCCACCATGTCATCCACATCGCCCGCGGGCTCTGAGCGCCGCCTGCCGCATCGAGGGTCTCGACGGTCAGCTGCGCACCGGCCGTCGCCTGTGGCGCGACGATGTACTGATCGGGATAGGCGAGGCTGCGGATCCTGACGACGCGCTCGGTCGCGTTCTCCATGTAGACCTGAATGTCCCACAGGTCGGCACCGGCCGGGTAGGTGCCGGGATCGAGGCCGAGCAGGACCCGCGGATTGTCCGGGCTGCTCGACGGGACCAGCCGGCGCCCGCCCATGCCGACGATGAAGCTGCCCTCGGGCGCATCCGGCACGATGACCGGCAGCTGCTGGCCGGGATTGCAGGTCAGATAGCAGTTGGCGATACTCTTGCCGAGCAGGAACCCCGACAGGCCGAGCTGGATGCCGATGAAGGGAATGGCCCACGAGCCGCCCGAGGCGACGATCGCCGCGACTTGGGCGCTCATCAGGCCGAGATAGAGGGCCTTGTCCAGCAGGCCGAGGTTGCTGATCGCCGCCTGGAAGACGCTCGGCAGCGCCGTCGTGCCGAGCTCCTGGACGATGTCGAACACCTTCCCCGCCATCGCCAGCCCGCCGGGCGCGGTCGTCGCCATCGCGGCGATGCCGTTGCGCTGCGCGTCGAGCCCGGCCGACCCGACGGCCGTGGCGACCTGGGCGGCGACGGGCGGCGTGTTCAGGGTCTTGATCAGCGAGCCGACACCGAACACCAGCAGCACCGCATCGAGCACCACGCCGGCGATCGCGAGCTCGCAGTCGCTGAACTGCTGCACCGGCGCGTCCGCGGCCGCCGCCGCGATGGGCGCGGCGAGGGGCGCGGCGAGGGGCGCCGCCGGGTCCCTGCCCTGCGCGTGGGCGCGCAGCGCGTCGAGGGTCACGCCGTCGAGGCTCCCGTCGCCGACGGCGGCCCGCGCCCGGGCGAGGTGCGCCGCGTCGAAGGTTCCGCCGTTCCAGGTCACGCGGCCGGACGCGGGATCAGCGTCGATGACCGCCGTCGGGGGCACTGCGCCCTTCCAGAACGGCACCCGTCCCGCGGGGCCTGCACCCGGCGTTGCGGAATAGAGCCAGACCATCGAGGGAAGCCCGTCCGGCCGCCCCGCGACGGTCAGGGTCCGGCCGGCGCCGACCGGCATGGCCGACGCGCCGTCGGGGTCGACGGCGGACGGCACGGCGCGATGCTGGACGAACATTCTTCGCGAGGACACGTTGACGATTTGCATTCCGGACCCCCCAAAAGGAATCATCAAAGTACGCGTCCACTCTCTACTTGATCGCGCTCGATTCTTGAAGAAATCGGCCGCGCTGCACGTGCGTGACAAAGGAGTGGCCTTTCCGGCGCACCGCCGCCAAGTTTATGCACCCAGCGCGGCTTGTCTGGCGACCTCTGGGCGCCAGGCGCCGACGAAAGGCCTTCTTGCGCGGGAAGAATCGGCGAAGAGACTGACGAGCTCGACCCTGCGCTGAGCGTCCGCCACTCACAGCGGAACGGACCATTTGGAGGATCGCGCTCAGAACTTACCAAAGGTCCACGGCGTCGGCAGAAGCGGCGCGCCTTCGCCCCGCTCCGCTTCCGTCAGATCGCTTGGATAGTGCCCGTCTTCTCGATCCGGGCCATCCGTTCGCCGCTCTCAGCTGCCCACACATCCACGGCGTATATCACGCAGCGGCATCCAGCTCGACAGTTCAATCAGTCTCCGGGAGAACCTCGACGCGCCTTCACCCGCGGTCCATCAGGCGGAGGGCCGTGTCCCCGTCGATGACCAAGCCGCGGCACACGCCACTCCGCAGGAAGGCGTGCGCAGCCTCGCTTTTCGTGACGCCCGCGACCAGGGCGATGGCCCCGATCCGTCCGAGATCGTCGAACCCAAGCGCGATGGTCCGTCGGTTGAGCTCATGGTCGACGGGCGTCCCCGCGGCGTCGAAGAACAGGCCGTTGGTGTCGCCGACGGCGCCTGCGGCGCGCAGCGAAGCGAGTTCCTCGGCCGAGATCATCCCTTGGCGCCGAAGAAGCGAGCCTTCCGTCAGCTCGCCGATCGAGATGTAGGCGACCGACGCCTGCCGGGCGAGGGCGAGGCCCTGCTGGACGCTGCGCTGGGACAGCAGGACCTGCCGGTCGTCGGGCGAGTCGGCGATGAAGGGCACCGGAAGGACATGGCCCTCGCC
>JAXMDF010000039.1:0-7016 GCA_046348975.1 Amaricoccus sp.
CGGGGTCTCGGGGCGGCCCGAGGGGGGCGCTCGCCGCCCCCCGGCGCTGCCCGATAGGTTGAATAAGAAGGGACGAGAACCCGCGGAGGGTGGAAGAGGCCCGCGGGGGGTCAGGCTTCTCCGCGCGCGCGTGCGCAGACCGTGCCGGGGAGCCACGCCACGCGGGGGGACGCGACCGGGTGCGAACGCGCGCCCCCGTCCACGACCGGAAGACACCTGCATAGGTCTCTCCGAGTCAGCGGCGCACCTCGAACCGGGCCGGGGCCTCCCGGGGTTCGGCGGTCTCGGTCGCGAGTGACGTGACCACCGCGTGCGCCGGCCCGTGCAGCATCGCCTCGAGCATGCGGTCGACCGCATCGCGTGGCCCGGCTAGCAGTGCCGTGACCGTCCCCGACGGATCGTTGCGCACCCAGCCGGCGAGGCCTTGCCGCGCGGCCTCGTCGCGCGCCCACGCCCGGTAGCCGACGCCCTGGACCCGGCCATGGACGACGACACGGACCGCCGTCTGGTGCTGCATGCTGCATCTCCTCCGCGCGAAACCTGGGCGCCGCACGCCCGGGTTGCAACCCCCGGGCGTTAACCGGCCCGCCTGCCGGCGGTCCCCGCCTTAACCGGCGGTAAACCGGGGCGGCCGCCTCCTGTCCGGGCAGACAGGGGGGACAGATGCAGCCTTGGATCATCGACGCAAACGCCGACCCGGACCTGGCGCTCCGCGTGCGGCAGACCGCGCGGGCCGTGGCCGCGGTCGGCGGCAACCTCTGGGACATGATCGGGCGGCCCGAACCGTTCGACGCCGGCGCGCACGTGGAGCGCATCTGGGTCGCCGAGAGCTATGGCTTCGGGATGGGCGACGACGTGATCCTCGGTTCCGGACGGTTCCTGTACGGCGGCGGCGGCAACGACGTGATCTTCCAGAACGGCTGGAGCCAGGCGGTGCAGGGCGAAGCCGGCGACGACTTCATCGCCGGCTGGAGCGGCGGCGCGCTCCTCATCGGCGGGACGGGCAGCGACACGCTGGTCGGCGGCGACGGCAACGACACGCTGGCCGGCGGCTCGGGCTCGAACCTGCTGATCGGCGGCTTCGGCAATGACTACCTCGACGCCTCCAGCGCCAGCGCCTGGCGCGGCGGCGAGCGCGACGCCGCGACCGAGACCTGGATCGCCGGGAAGCGGCTGGCCGAGGACGTGCTCTTCGGCGGCGCCGGCCAGGACACGCTGATCGGCTCCTATGGCAACGACCGGCTCGACGGCGGCGACGACGCCGATTCGCTCTCGGGGCAGGACGGCGACGACCGGCTCGACGGCGGCTTCGGCATGGACACGCTCACGGGCGGCAACGGCGCCGACACGCTCCTCGGCGGTGGCGACCACGACCGGCTCGACGGCGGGCTCGGCGACGACCGCATCGAGGGCGGCGACGGCAACGACTCGATCACCGGCGGCAACGGTGCCGACGTCATCCTCGGGGGAGACGGCCGCGACATCATCGCCGGCGGCTACGGTGCCGATACCATCGACGGCGGCGACGGCTTCGACTGGGTCGACGGCGGCGGCGGCGACGACGTCATCCGCCTCGGCGCCGGCGACGACCTGGTGGTGGCCGTCGAGGACTTCGGCCGCGGCAACGACCTCGTCTTCGGCGAGGCCGGCAACGACCGGATCAGCGGCGGCCGCGGCGACGACCGGCTCGACGGCGGCGACGGCGCCGACGTGCTCATCGGCGGCGCCGGCAACGACACGCTGATCGGCGGCGAAGGCGCCGACGTCTTCGTGATCCAGGCCGGCGGCGGCGCCGATACCATCACCGACTTCTCCGCCGACGACAGGCTGCGGGTGGCGCCCGACGTGAACGGCGGGTCGCTCGCCAGCCTCCGCGACCCCTCGGTCATGGTCGAGGAGCGCGACGGCGGCGGGTTCATCGACTTCGGCAACGGCGTCAGCGTGCGGCTCCCGGGGCTCGATGCCTGGGAGCTCGCGGCGCTGCTCGACGGCCAGGTCGTCATCGCCTGACCGCCGTCGCGCAACCCGTCAGGCCACCGCCTTCTCGCTCTCCGCGCGGGCCGCCATGGTGGCCCGGGTCCACCAGTCGAGGTCGGCGAGCATCGCCTTGGCCGCCGGCAGGATATGGTCCTCGATCGCCGAGATCGGCTGGTTCTCGCCCATGGCGCTGACCTTCATGAAGTCGCCCATGCCGATGTGGACGCCATAGCGGATCGGCACCATCTGCAGCTCGACGGCGATGGTGCGCAGGTGCTCGGCGGCGCGCGCCCCGCCGACCGAGCCGTAGGCGAGGATGGCGGCGGGCTTGCGCACCCACTCCTTGTACGCCTGATCGAGCGCGTTCTTCAGAGAGGCGGGAAGCGAGCGGTTGTATTCGGACGTGACGAAGATGAAGCCGTCGAAGGTCGCGAGCTTTTCCTGCCAGGCGACTGCCTTCGGATCCTGGGTCGGCACCCAGGCGTTCGACGCCCGCTCGTTGAACAGCGGCAGGTCGAAGTCGCGCAGGTCGAGCAGTTCGACGTCCCAGTCGCCGCGCCTCGTCGCAAGGTCGTAGATCCAGCGCGCCGGCTTCTCGCCGAAGCGGGTGTCGCGGGTCGAGCCGATGATGACGGCGATGCGGGGCTTGCTCATGATGGTCCTCTTGGATGGTTACGAATCCTCACCATGTGAAGTATCGTATGCAGCGAGGGCTTCAAGGAGGCACGCAAATGGGACCAGGTGAGGTCCACGATACCGCAGTCTGCGAGCGGATCAGCCAGGTGCTGGCCCGCGTCGGCGACAAGTGGACGGTGCTCGTCGTCGGGGCTCTCGGTGACGGGCCGATGCGGTTCAACGGCCTGCGGCGGCGGATCGGCGACATCTCGCAAAAGATGCTGGCGACGACCCTGCGGGCACTCGAGCGCGACGGCTTCGTCAGCCGCCGCGTGCTGCCGACCAACCCGCCGCAGGTCGAGTATGCGCTGACCGAGCTCGGGCGGAGCCTCTTCGTGCCGGTGGTGGCGCTGGTCGACTGGACCCGGTCCAACGCCGAACGGATCGAGGCGGCACGCCGCGCCTACGCCGCCCGCGAGCGGGCGGGGACGACGGTGGAGGCCTTTCCGGCTGAATGACGCGCGGTGCGCCGGCGGCCCTCGCCGCGAGGTCACGTCGCAATCGCGTGACCCGCGCCGCGCCGGCGGTTCCACGGCATGCGCGCCAACAGCAGCGCCATGCCGCAGAAGCCGGTGAGGCCAGCGACCGCCAGGGCGGCACCGACCAGCCCGGCAAGGGCGAAGAAAGTCGGCCCGAAGGCGAAGCCGGCGAGGACCAGCGCGACCACGATCGACCCGATCGCGACCTGGACCTGCCGAGAGAGCGGCATCGCGGCCGGAGCGTCGCCGGAGCCGACCACGGGCAGGCCCGCCGCCTTCCAGCCGTCGATGCCGCCTTCGAGGTTGAAGGCCTCGGGCCAGGCGCCGCGCACGGCCTCGCAGGCGGCGGCGCCGCGCCCGCCCTTGAGGCACTGGAACACCAGCCGCCGGCCCTCCCCCGGCGCCAGCGCCGCGAGTGCCCGCGGCAGGGTTTCGAGGGGCAGCGACACCGCGGCGGCGATGTGCTCGGCGCGGAACTCGTCGGGCGAGCGCACGTCGACGATCATCGCCTCGCCCCGGGCGATCCAGCGGGCGGCTTCGGCGGGGGCAACGGTATTCTGGGTCACGCTTTCGGTTCCTGGCAGAAGTGGCGGTAGAGCGTCTGCATCAGCTCGATCACCGCAGGGTGGTCGATGCGGTAGTAGAGCGTCCGGTGCTCGCGGCGGAGGGCGACGATGCCCTCGTCCTTCAGCCGCGCAAGGTGCTGCGACATCGAGGTCTGCGCGATGCCGGTGGCCGCGATCAGCGCGCCCACGTGCTTCTCGCCCCTGGCGAGGCAGCAGAGGATCATCAGCCGCTGCGGATTGGCCAGCCCCTTGAGGAAGCCGGCCACGCCTTCGGCCTTCACTGCCATCGCCTCGGTCAGGTCGGGAGGAAGGTCCATCGTCGCCCCTTGTCATTTTCAGTTTATATCATATCATTGATTCGTGAAATGACAAGCCCCGGAGGCGGAATTGGCAAGCGAGAAGGACTACAGGGCGATCATCGCCGGCATCGGCGCCTACAGCGGCGAGCTCCGCCGGGCGGTGCCGCCGGTGATGCAGGGCTTCGGCGCGCTGGCCAAGGCCGCGACCGCCGCCGGCGCGGTCGATCAGAAGACCAAGGAGATGATCGCGCTCGCCATCGGCGTCACCCAGCATTGCGACGGCTGCATCGGCTACCACGTGAAGGCGCTGGCCGAGCTCGGAGCGACCCGGCAGGAGGTGGCCGAAGTCCTCGGCATGTGCGTCTACATGGGCGGCGGGCCGGGGCTGATGTACGCGGCCGACGCGCTGCGCGCCTTCGACCAGTTCGCCGGCGAGCGCGTCGCGGCGGCCTGATGCGCCCCTTGCGTTCGCCGCGCCGGCGCTATCTATCGGGGGCATGTCCAAGCCCGCCGACAATCCGGCCGATCCCTTCAAGAAGGCGCTCGCGGAAGCAACGCGCGCCATGGCGGGCGACCGCGAGCTGACCGTCGGCTTCTCGGTCGACCCGCCCGGCTGCGCCTCCGGCGCCATGCGGCTGCCGCAGGTGACCCGGCGGATGACCCGCGACGAGGTGCTGCTCGCCCGCGGCACCGCCGACGCCTTCGCCTTGCGCCTGCGCTACCACGACGCCGCCACGCACCGCCGCTACCTGCCCGAGGGCGGCGAGGCCATGGCGCTCTTCGAGGCGATGGAGACCGCCCGCTGCGAGGCCCGCGGCGCCCGCGCGATGCCCGGCACCGCCGGCAACATCGACGCGAGGATCGCCGACGAGACCCGCCGGCTCGGCTACGCCGAGCTGACCGAGCCGGAGCAGGCGCCGCTGGCCCAGGCCGCCGGCTTCCTCGTCCGCCAGCTCGCCACCGGCCGCAGGCTGCCGGCCGGCGCCCAGCGGGTGCTGGAGCTGCGCCGCGGCTTCCTCGACGAGCACGCGGGCCGCGCCTTCGCGGGCCTCGACGACGTCCTCGACGACCAGCAGGCCTTCGCCCGCTTCGCCCGCCGCGTGATCGAGGACCTGGGCTTCGGCGACCAGCTCGGCGACGACCCCGACGACGGCGAGGACGACGACGCCGAGGAGGGCAAGGACGACGCCTCCGAGGAGCAGCAGGAGTCCGGCGGCGACGCCGAGGACGAGAGCGAGGACCAGCGCCAGTCGGAGGAAACGGCTTCCGACCAGCAGACTGATCCCGACGAGATGCAGGCGGCGATGGAGGCCGGCGACGACGCGGACCTCGCCGAGGATGTCGAGGTCGACGACGGCGAGCCGCCCGAGCGCCGCCCGCCGCCGCCCTATTCCGAGGCCGATCCGGCCTACAAGGTCTATACCACGCGCTTCGACGAGGAGATCGCCGCGGAGGATCTCGCCGACCCGGCCGAGCTCGACCGGCTGCGCGCCTACCTCGACCAGCAGCTCGAGCCCTTGAAGGGCGCCGTCGCCCGCCTCGCCAACCGGCTGCAGCGCCGGTTGCAGGCGCAGCAGAACCGCGCCTGGGAGTTCGACCTCGAGGAAGGCACGCTCGACGCCGGCCGTCTCGCCCGCGTCGTCGCCAACCCGATGACGCCCCTGAGCTTCAAGCGCGAGCGCGACACCGACTTCCGCGACACCGTCGTGACGCTGCTGCTCGACAACTCGGGGAGCATGCGCGGCCGCCCGATCTCGATCGCCGCCATCTCGGCCGACGTCCTGGCGCGCACGCTGGAGCGCTGCCAGGTCAAGGTCGAGATCCTCGGCTTCACCACGCGCGCCTGGAAGGGCGGCCAGAGCCGCGAGACCTGGCTCGCCCAGCACCGCCCGCAGCTGCCGGGCCGGCTCAACGATCTCCGCCACATCGTCTACAAGGCCGCGGAAGCGCCCTGGCGGCGCGCCCGCGCGAACCTCGGGCTGATGATGAAGGAGGGGCTGCTCAAGGAGAACATCGACGGCGAGGCGCTGGAATGGGCGCACCGGCGGCTGACCGGCCGACCGGAGGCCCGGCGCATCCTGATGGTGATCTCCGACGGCGCCCCGGTCGACGACTCGACGCTGTCGGTCAACCCGGCCAACTACCTCGAGAAGCACCTGCGCGACGTGATCGCGATGATCGAGCGCCGCCGGCTGGTCGAGCTCATCGCCATCGGCATCGGCCACGACGTGACCCGCTACTACGGCCGCGCCGTGACGATCACCGACGTCGAGCAGCTCGCCGGCGCCATGACCGAGCAGCTCGCCGCCCTCTTCGACAACGACCCCGTCCGCCAGGCGCGTTCGCGCGAGCGGCTCCGGGCCTGACCGCAGCCAGGGGAGACCGAAGCCATGCACATGAACGTCACCGGGATCGGCGGGTTCATCCTGCTCGCCCTCGACATCTGGGCGCTGATCGCGACGATCGGGTCGAACGAGTCGACCGGCAAGAAGGTGATCTGGGTGCTGGTCATTCTCTTCCTGCCGCTGATCGGCTTCATCGCCTGGTTCTTCGCCGGACCCCGCTCCACCGTCCGCTAGGACGGCCCCGATGAAGCTCTCGGTCTGCGACTGCGGGCAGCTCCTGCAGTTCGAGCACACGTCCTGCCGCCACTGCGGCAAGCCCCTCGGCTTCGTTCCCGGCACCCTCGAGCTCGGCGTCGTCGCCATCGACGGCGACGCGGTCGTCCCGGCCGCCCGCCCCGACGAGCGCTGGCACCGCTGCATCAACGCGGGCGACCTCGGCTGCAACTGGCTGGTCCCACCCGACGCCCCGGATCCGCGCTGCGCCTCCTGCCGCCTCAACCGCAACCTCGCCGACATGCGCGTGCCGGCGAACCTCGCCAAATGGCGGCTCCTCGAATGCGCCAAGCGCCGGCTCCTCTACGCGCTGATGCGCTTCGGCGTCCCGATCGCCTCGCAGAAGGACGGCGAGGCACGCGGCCTCGCCTTCGACTTCCTCGAAGGCAGCCGCGGCGCCCC
>JAXMDF010000040.1:0-6803 GCA_046348975.1 Amaricoccus sp.
CGAGCACCTTTCCGCGCGGGGTCGCGAGGGTGCGGCCGCCGAGGTGGGGCTCGGGCTCGGTGCGGAAGCCCCAGTCGTAGCGGGCCATGTTCATCGGGTAGGAGAGGGCGGCGGGCATCTGGATGAAGGGGCCCCAGTCCGAGCCGCCGAACTCGACGACGACGACCGAGCGGCCGGCCTCGGCCAGCCGGTAGGCGAGGGCAGAGCCGGCGGAGCCGGAGCCGACGACGACGTAGTCGGCCTGCATCTCAGCGTGGGCCCGGCAGGGGGAGACCGCATGCATCGCAGGCGGAGGGCAGCCCTGGCCAGGCAGGTGCGGGCAAATGGCAAGTGATTGATATTGATGATATTTTGTCCGGAATTTTAATCACCTTTCAACGATTGCCGCGGACGGCAGAGCGGTGTTCGGGGCGGGGCCCGGGCGTCGCGAGGAGGCCCGCGGCGCTTTGGCGCCGCTCGCCGCATGCGCGGCTCGGGCCTTCAGGCCCTCGGGGATGTCCCTTGCTCTTCGTTCCTCGGCGGATCTCGAGGCGGCCCGAGGGGGGCGCTCGCCGCCCCCCCTCGACCCCCCAGGCACTGCCCGATAGGTTGAAGAGGAAGGGTCGGGAACCCGCTTGGGATGCATGGGGCGCGTGGGGGGTGGGCCGGTCCGGTGCGGCTCGATGCGACGGGGAACTGCACCGCGCCGGCGGACGCGGCCGGGCGGCCGGGTCTTGGGCGGAGGCGGCTGCGGAATTTCGCATGGGGCTCAGGCGTACATCGCGCGCAGGTGGTCGTAGGGGACCATGACGTCTTGCGCGTAGGCGGGGCGGGCGCAGAGGCGGCCGTAGTAGGCGGCGACGGCGGGGCGGTCGCGGCGGTCGGCGTCGAGGGTGAAGTAGCGGTGGAGCGGCAGGCCGACCTCGATGTCGGCGACGGTGAAGTCGGCGCCGAGGACCCAGGGGCCGGTGCCGAGCTGGGCCTCGAGGATGTCGAGGCTGCGCTCGAAGAGGGCCAGCGTCTTTTCGTCCGGTGCGGTGCCCGTCATGGCGGCATGGAAGGCCGAGCGGAGGAAGCTCGGCTGCAGCGTGGTCTTGCCCCACTCGGCCCAGACGTCGACCGGGGCGCGGGCGACCGGGTCCTCGGGCCAGAAGGGGAAGCGGCCGTGGCGGGCGGCGAGGTAGCGGACGATGGCGGCGCTCTCGAACATGGTGACGTGCTCGTCGCGGAACGCCGGGACAAGGCCGTTCGGGTTCATCGCGTGGTACTCGGCCGTGTCGGTGCCGCCGAAGCCGAAGCCGGCGTCGATGCGGTCGACGGCGAGGCCGAGCTCGGCGGCGGTCCACATCACGGCCTGGACGTTCATCGAGCTGGCGCGGCCGTAGACGGTGGGCATGCGGGTGATCCTCAGAACGGGGCCGCGACCGGGCCGGTCGCGACGTAGACGGACTTGATGCGGCTCCAGTGGTCGAGGGCGGCGCGGCCGTTCTCGCGGCCGATGCCGGAGGATTTGACGCCGCCGAAGGGGGCCTCGGCCGGGGTCAGGTTGTAGGCGTTGATCCAGGTCGTGCCTGCGTCGAGGCGGGCGATGACGCGGTGGGCGCGCGCGAGGTCGCGGGTGAACACGCCGGCGGCGAGGCCGTAGGGGGTGGCGTTGGCGCGGGCGACGGCCTCCTCCTCGGTGTCGAAGGCGAGGACCGACATGACCGGGCCGAAGATTTCCTCGCGGGCGATGGTCATGTCGTCGGTGACGCCGGCGAAGACCGTCGGCTGGACGAAGAAGCCGGATTCGAAGCCCTGCGGGCGCGAGCGGTCGCCGCCGGTGAGGAGGCGGGCGCCTTCGGCGCGGCCCCTGGCGATGAAGTCCATGACCTTCGTGCCCTGCGGCTCGGAGATCAGCGGGCCCATCTGGACGCCTTCGTCCATGGGATCGCCGAGGGTGATGCGTTCGGTGCGGGCGACGAGGCGGTCGAGGAAGGCCGATTCGATCGAGCGCTCGACGAAGACGCGGGTGGCGTTGGAGCAGACCTGGCCGGCGGAGTAGAAGTTGCCGAGCATGGCGCCGCCGACGGCGTCGTCGAGGTCGGCGTCGGCGAAGACGAGGAGCGGGGATTTTCCGCCCAGCTCCAGCGTCACGGGTTTGAGGCCGGCGGCGGCGGCGGCGTAGACCTTGCCGCCGGTGGGGACCGAGCCGGTCAGCGAGATCTTGGCGATCGCGGGGTCGGCGGCGAGGTCGGCGGCGACCGGGCCGCGGCCCTGGACGACGGTGAAGGCGCCGGCGGGGAGGCCGGCCTCGGCGAGGATCTCGCCGAGCTTGAGCGCGCCGAGGGGAGTGAGCTCGGAGGGCTTGAAGACGAGGGCGTTGCCGCAGGCGAGGGCGGGGGCGGCCTTCCAGCAGGCGATCTGCGAGGGGTAGTTCCAGGCGCCGATGCCGAGGCAGATGCCGAGGGGCTCGCGGCGGGTGTAGAGGAAGTCGCCGCCGAGGTCGGTGGCGTCGCCCGACAGCGAGGCGGCGAGGCCGGCGAACCACTCGAGCGCATCGGCGCCCGACGGCCAGTCGGCGACCAGCGTCTCCTGGATCGGCTTGCCGGTGTCGAGGGTTTCCAGCCGGGCGAGCTCGCGGCCGCGGGCGCGGATGAGGTCGGCGGCGCGGCGCAACACGCGGGCGCGCTGGGCGGGCGGTGTCGACGACCAGGCGGCGAAACCGTCGCGGGCCGCCTCGATGGCGCGGGCGAGGACGGCGGGGGTGGCCTCGTGGAGGCGGGCGATCGTCTCGCCGGTGGCGGGGTAGAGGACGTCGAGGGAGGCGCCGGCGGGGTCCTCGAAGGCGGCGCCGGCGATCCAGTGCGAGGCGGCGGGCTGGGCGCGCATCAGCGGGCGAGCTCGAGCTCGAGGTAGGCCTCGATGGCGGCGATGGCGCTGGCCGGGGCGGTCGGGCGGCCGCGCAGGGCCTCGCGCAGGTAGACGCCGTCGATCAGGGCGCCGGTCGCCTCGGCGACACGGACGGCGTCGGCGGGGGACAGGAGAGGCTTCAGCGCATGCACGAGGTTGCTGTTGAGTCGACGCTGATAGACGCGGAGCAGGCGGGCGGCCTCCTTGGAGCTGAGCGCCCAGGCGTAGAAGGTGAGCCAGGCGCTGATCGTGGCGCGATGGAACTGCTCGCGGCCGAAGCTGCCCTCGACGATGGCAGCGAGACGCGCGCGCGGGCCCTCGGCGCGGCGGAGGCGCGCGACGACGCCGGCGCCGAACTCGGCGAGCAGGTGGCGCATGGTGGCGAGGATCAGGTCGTCCTTGGCGCCGAAATAGTGGTGGGCGAGTGCCGAGGACACGCCGGCGCGGGAGGCGATCTGCGCGACGGTCACGTCGAGCGAGCCGCGGGCGGAGATCTCCTGCAGCGCGGCCCCGATCAGGGCGCGGCGGCGGGTCTCGGCCATGCCGGTGCGGGTCATCGCGCGGCCTCGAATTTGTTGATTGACTGATCAATCAGTATTGGTTTCCCTTGCAACCGTCAACGCATTCAAGCGACGCTGATGCCAACACGGGCCGGCACAGGCCCGGGATCGACAGACGGAGGTATGCCCATGAGACGTCTCCTGACCGCGGGCGCGCTGGCGGCGATGCTCGCGGTTCCGGCCCTGGCGGCCGACCCCGACAGCTGCACGAAGGTGAAGTTCTCGGACGTCGGCTGGACCGATATCACCGCGACGACGGCGGTGGCGAACACGATCCTGACCGCGCTCGGCTACCAGCCGAAGGTCGATATCCTGTCGGTGCCCGTCACCTATGCCGGGCTGTCGAAGGGGGACATCGACGTCTTCCTCGGCAACTGGATGCCGACGATGGAGGCCTATATCGAGCCCTACAAGGCCGACGGGTCGGTCGAGGTGGTGCGGGCGAACCTCGAGGGGGCGAAGTACACGCTGGCCGTGTCGAAGAGCCTCGCCGACGCGGGGCTGAAGGATTTCGCCGACATCCAGAAGTTCGGCGACCAGCTCGGCGACACGATCTACGGGATCGAGCCGGGCAACGACGGCAACAAGCTGATCCTGCAGATGATCAGCGACGATGCCTTCGGCCTGGGCAAGTGGAAGCTCAAGGAGAGCTCCGAGCAGGGGATGCTGGCGCAGGCGACGCGGGCGCAGAAGTCGGGCAAGGGGATCGTGTTCCTCGGCTGGGAGCCGCACCCGATGAACAAGAACCTCGAGATGGTCTACCTGACCGGCGGCGACAAGTATTTCGGGCCGAACCTGGGCGGGGCGACGGTCTATACCAACGTGAGGAAGGGGCTGGCGACGGACTGCCCGAATTTGGGCAAGTTCCTCCAGAACCTGGCGTTCAGCCTCGATATGGAGAACGACATCATGGGCTCGATCCTCGACGACAAGCAGAAGCCCGACGCGGCGGCCCAAGCCTGGCTGAAGGCGCACCCCGAAGTGCTCGACGGCTGGCTCGCCGGGGTGACGACGCGGGACGGCGGCGACGCGGTCGCTGCGGTCAAGAGCGCGCTCGGCGTGTAGCGGGTCAGGGGGGGCGGGATGGACTGGTCGGCCTGGAAGATCCCCGTAGGCGACACCGCGGAGGCGGGGGTCGACTGGCTGACCGCCCACGCGGCCTGGTTCTTCGACGGGCTCGCCGCCATCGTCGGCGGCGCGATCGACGGCATCCTCTGGGCGCTCGCGGCCCCGCCGCCGCTCGTCATCATCGCGATCTTCGCGGCGATCGCCTGGTTCCTGCAGCGGTCGTGGTGGACCGTCGGGCTGGTCGTCCTGGGCTTCCTCTACGTGCTGAACCAGGGCTACTGGCAGGAGACGACCGAGACGTTGACCCTGGTGCTGTCGTCGGTCGTGGTCTGCATGGGGCTCGGGGTTCCGATCGGGATCGCGGCGGCGCACCGGCCGAAGCTCTATGCGGCGATGCGCCCGATCCTCGACCTGATGCAGACGCTGCCGACCTTCGTGTACCTGATCCCCGCCATCGTCTTCTTCGGCATCGGCATGGTGCCGGGGCTGATCGCCACCACGATCTTCGTGATCCCGGCGCCGATCCGGCTGACCCACCTCGGGATCGTCTCGACGCCGAAGGAGCTGAAGGAGGCGGGCGTCGCCTTCGGCGCCACCCCGAGCCAGCTCCTGCGCAAGGTGGAGCTGCCCTGGGCGCTGCCGCAGATCATGGTCGGGCTGACCCAGACGATCATGCTGTCGCTGTCGATGGTGGTGATCGCGGCGCTGGTCGGCGCGGACGGGCTGGGCGTCCCGGTCGTCCGGGCGCTCAACTCCGTCAATACCTCGCTCGGCTTCGAGGCCGGGCTGGTGATCGTCGTGGTCGCGATCGTGCTCGACCGCACTTTCCGGCGGGGAGACTGACATGGCCGCGATGATCGAGTTCGACCGGGTCTCCATCGTGTTCGGGACCGACCCGGGCAAGGCGCTGCCGCTGATGGACAGCGGGCAGACTCGGCCCGAGATCCAGAAGTCGACCGGGCAGATCCTCGGCGTCCATGACTGCACGCTGAGCGTGAACCAGGGCGAGATCTCGGTGCTGATGGGGCTGTCGGGGTCGGGGAAGTCGACGCTGCTGCGCGCCGTCAACGGGTTGAACCCGGTGACCCGTGGGAGGATGCTGGTCCGAAGCCGCGGGGGCGACATGGTCGACGTCGTCACCTGCGGCCCCGAGGACCTGCGCGGGCTGCGGCGCGGCGCGGTCTCGATGGTGTTCCAGCAGTTCGCGCTGCTGCCCTGGCGGACGGTGGTCGAGAACGTGGCGCTCGGGCTCGAGCTCGCCGGCGAGCCGAAGGAGAAGCGGCTCGCCAAGGCGCGCGAGGTGCTGTCGACGGTCAACCTGCAGGACTGGGCCGAGAAGAAGGTGTCGGAGCTCTCGGGCGGCATGCAGCAGCGGGTCGGGCTGGCGCGGGCCTTTGCGACGGACGCCGAGATCCTGCTGATGGACGAGCCCTTCTCGGCGCTCGATCCGCTGATCCGCAACCGGCTGCAGGACGAGCTCCTGCAGCTGCAGGAGAAGATGCACTGCACGATCGTCTTCGTCAGCCACGACCTCGAGGAGGCGGTGAAGCTCGGCAACACCATCACCATCATGGAGGGCGGGCGGATCGTGCAGACCGGCAAGCCCGAGGATATCGTGCTGCGGCCGGCCAACGGGTACGTGGCGGACTTCGTCGCGCACCTGAACCCGCTGAGCGTGCTGACGGCCGGCGACGCGATGGTGGAGGACGCGGGGCCGGGCGACCCGACGCGGACGCTCGAGGCCGACCGGCCGCTGCGCGACGCGCTGCCGCTCTTCGCGGGCTCCGACGCGCCGGTCTGGGTGGCGCGCGACGGCGCCGTGCTCGGGCGGATCAGCCCGCGGGCGGTCTGCGCCATGCTCGCGCGGAGTGCGGCGCCGGCGGCGGCCTGATCCGGGCGTCCGGAGAGCGTAGCGTATTTGCGGGCAAGAGGAAGGCGGGGGCCCCGGCGCGGCTTCGGAGAGGCCTCTGCGAAGGATCGGCCCGGACGAAGCGTGGCTCTGTCCGGGGGGTGCTCGGGGTCGGGCATGTTGATCAAGTCGTTGGAATCGCTGGATTCATGCCCCGGGCGTTAACCGGATTTCAACGGTTGTCCGGGGGTCGAAGGTCGTGTCCCGGCGGGTGGTGAAGCTTCCGTTCGGAGGGGAGCGCGAGGGGGCCCGCGGCGCTTTGGCGCCGTCGCCCGCATGCGCGGGCCTCTGGGCCGAAGGCCGGACGTGGTCTCCCTTGCTCCCGGAGGACCGGGCAGATCCCGGGGCGGCCCGAGGGGGGCGCTCGCCGCCCCCCCTCGACCCCCCCGGCACTA
>JAXMDF010000041.1:0-4183 GCA_046348975.1 Amaricoccus sp.
GATCTCGTCCTGCATCTCCATCCGGCTCGGGTGCGCCGAGTGGCCGCGGGGCAGCGGCTCGTCCGAGCGTGCCGCCTTGTCCTGCGGCGGGCGGATGCGGCCGACGCGATCGACCGCGAGGTCGATGCTCTGGCCCTTGCCGCCGTCGCGGGTGGTGTAGTCGCGGACGGAGATCGAGCCAGACACCTGGACCTCGGTGCCCTTCGTGAGCTTCGGCGCGAGCTGCTCGCTGTTGCGCCAGATCGACGCGTTAAGGAACATCGTGCCGCGCTTGTCGCCGTAGCCCGTGTCGAAGGCGAGCCGCACGGAGCACACCTTGTTGTTGCCGGCATCGCGGAGCTCGGCGTCCGCGACCACGCGGCCGATGTCGGAGAAGGTATTCATCAGGACGTCCTTTTCAGGTTCTGCGGGATGGGGAGGATCGGGGCCTCGCCCAGGAGGCCCTCGAGCCTCCCGGACTGCCCTTCAGCTTCACTCGCCGGCGAAGGCCGCGAGCCTGGACGCGCGCCCGCGGGGCGCCGGGCTTTCGGCGGCCGGGGTGATGTCGCGCATCTCGACCGGCGCAGCCTCGATCACCGGCCCCTCGTCCTCGCCGCCGGGGATGCTGATCGGCCACAGCTTCGACGCCCGGCGCAGGACGGTCTTCTTGCCCTGCTCCTCGAACTCCTCCCGCCACGGCTTCGCGCCGACGCCGCCCCGCTTGAAAGCGTCCGAGTAGGTGTCGCGGATGCGCTCGACGTCGGCGCGGTCCATCACCGTTGGGACCGAGACGCCGGACCGGTAGTGGGTGATGCAGTAGAAGGCGACGATCTCGCCGCGGTCGGCGCCGGCCTTCCGCCGGACGACCAGGCGGGGATGCGTGCCCTCCTCGATCTCGTAGTCGTCCCGCTCGCGGATCACGCCGACATCGACAGCGCCGATCAGGCTCTGCCCGCGGGTGGCGAGGGCGATCAGGCCCTTGTAGCCGACCTGGAGGACGGCCTGCTTGCCTCGCGGGACGAGGTAGCCGTGGCCGAGCGACGGGTGGAGCTCGATGCCGGCGGCGGCCGCGTTCATGACCGCGGTGTAGATGCTGCCGCGGTCGCAGTTGTTGACGAGGTATTCCGCGTTCGGGCTCGAGAGAGCGGCGAGGGCGGCGCGCTTGAAGCGCTCGGGCGAGATGCCGGTCCCGTCGAGGGCGGCGGCGATCTTCGGCGCGAAGGCCTCGCTGTCGAGCGTCTGGCTGATGCTCTGGAGCGGCGTCAGCGCGCGCTGCTGCGCCGGGGCCGGCGCGGTATCGTTGGTCTGTTCGGTCATCGGTGCTGTCCTACTCGATGGGGTGGGTGATTCACTCGGCCGCGATCGCGGCCGGTTCGGGCTTCGCCGCGGTGATCCGGAGAGTCCGCGATCCGGTCTTCGTCGCCTTCCAGGTGATCTTGGCGCCGTCCGGCAGGCGGGCCTCCTCGGCCTCCCGCATCAGCGACATAATCTCGGCGCGGGCGTGGTCCTTGCGGGCCGTGGCGGCCTTGATCTCGTCGCTGGCCTCGACCTCGCGTGCGACCGCCGCCATCGCCGGCAGCAGGGCTTCTTCGGGCAGGGCGAGGCGCGGGTCCGGGCGGGCGAACAGGCGCTTGAGGATCTCGCCGTCTCTGGCGAAATCGGGCGACGGCTCGCGGTCCTCGGCGATCGCCGCCCAGAAGTCCTCGGCGGCCGCGACGATCTTTGCCGCAGCTCCGGGGGCGTGCTCCTGCCAGCAGATGCGGAGGTCGTTGCCGCCGACGAGCACGGCGACCGCGGAGGCGCCATAGCCGCCGCAGAGCTCCTGCTGGATCATCTGCAGCATGATGTGGAACGGGGTCTGAATCTCGCCCGGGTCGCCGGCTTCCCACTCCTCCCGCTTGAACTGGAGCCAGTCCTTGTTCTTGCAGTCGAGGGGGAACGGCAGGTGCTGCCGGAGGTGCTCGGGCACCCCTTCGCCGCCGACGACGAGGTAGTCGAAGGAGGCGCCGAGGCGGAGCGCGGGGATGCGCGCGTAGTGCCCTTTCAGCGGCTCCAGGACCAGGCCGAACTTGTGCGCGGCGTAGGCGGCGATCGCCGGCTCGAGGAACTGGCCGGCTTCGACGCGATCGTTCATCTGGAAGCTCGAGGCGATGGCGCCCCGCTTGACGTGGTAGAGCTCGAAGGTCGTCTGGTAGGGGGACTGTCCGAAGAGCGCGGCCACCTCGGTCGAGGTGATGTCGTCTTTCCGGAGGTCGAGCCATTCGGCCTCGGAAAGGCCGGTGAAGGTCTGGCGTTCGATCTGCATCTCTGTCTCTTTTCTCACTCGGGAGGTCGACGGCTGCTGCGCTTCATGGGCGGAGCGCAGTGGCGTCGTTCTCCGTTCGACAAAGAGGAGATTGGTCCCGTCCAAGATGTCGGAAGCGTGCGGGGCCGCTCATCGCGGGGCGATGAAAGAAAACTTTGAGGCGAAAGCCTCCAACCGGCCGCGCCGGTTCTCGATGCCATCTTATCCTTTTCAACCAGCAGGGACCGGGGCGCGCGCCCCGGTCTTGCCGGGATGCGGCGATGGCGCACGGGACGCACCTCTCAACTGTTCCCTTTCGGATTAGAACAGTGAGTCCCGATGCCAGCCCAGTTCATCCGCGACGAGGCTTTCGCCGCCTCCCCAATCAGCCGCTCCGGCCAGACAACGCGCTGGAGCCTTGATGCCGTCGTTGCGGAGGCGGAGCGCGACGCAACCGTCCCGGGCGCTCTCCGGCATGTCTCTGGCACGATGCGACCGCCGCTGTTCCTCACCTCGGAGCGGCCGTCCGACATCGCCCGCCGGGCCCGGGAAACCGCGGCATCCTGCCGGGAGCACGGGACGGGCAAGAAGATCCGCACCACCGCCAACATCGCTGTCAGCCGCGTGATGAGCTACCCGGTGCCGTGCGCCGAGTTCGGTGATCTGGACCAACTCGACCAGGAGCTCCGCGCCGGCCTCGCCGGACAGCCGGTGGAGCGGCCGGAGGTGCGGCGCCTGCTGGCCTGGATCGTGTCGTCTGTCCGATGGAGCCGGCAGGACCTCGGCGACCGCGGCGCCGCCGTCGTTCACCTGGACGAGGCCAACCCCCATTGCCATCATCTCGTCCCGATCCGCGAGCGCGCCGATCGCCCCGGCGTCGCTGATCTGTCGTTCTGGCGGACCGCCGCAAACGAGCAGCGCGTGCGCGAGGAGGCCCGAGAGGCGGGCAGGCAGCACCAGGGACGGGAGATCATCGACGCGTCGAGGACGGCCCGGAAGGCAATCGCCGCCGACTACCAGCAGGCGGTCGGCAGCAAGTTCGGCCACGCCCTCACCTCGGACGCGCCACGGAAGCGGCGCAAGCGCAGGGACCATCTCGAGATCAAGCGCGTGGAGGGAATCGAAGCGGAGAACGCGAGGCTGCGCGCCCGCGTCGCCGAACTCGAACAGGAGAACCGGACGCTGCGCGAAAGGGTCGCCGCCCTCCTCGACCAAGGCCGCGCCATGGCAGCCCGCGCCCGCACATGGATCGGCGCCCTGCGTGGCGACCCTGCCGCTCTCCGCGATGCCGGGGAGGCGCCGACGCTCACCGAAGGCAGGATCGACGCCGCCCTCGGTGTCAGCCAGGCCGACCTCCAGAGGCGGCGTCAGGCGGCGATCTAAAGCTCGAGCCCGAGGTCGACCCCCCGTCGCTCGGCCTGCGGCGCCATGTTGCCGCCGTCGTCCGACCCGGAAACAGCCCCGGCCGGACGCACGGCACGCCGGCGCATCAGCTCGGACCGGGTGTTGTCGAGGTCGAGAAGGAGCCGGACCAGGAGGAGCTGGCCGTTCTTCGTGTGGACGTCCTTCTCGGTGAGCGGCGCGAAGCTCTCCGCGTGCCGCTCCGCCGACAACTCTGCCTCGAGCGCCTTCATCTCCCCTTCGAGCCGGCGGCGATAGTCGACATCCGGCACCGGCTCCCCGGCCCGGCGCCTCTCCCGCCGCAGCTCGGTCTCGACGACGCGCGTCGTCCGCAGCTCGTGCGCCAGGACCAGGGGCGACCATTTCGCAGCCCGCTCCATGCCGCGCGGCAGGCCGGCGATATGCCGATCGACCTCATCGTGCGCGCGGACCCGGGCCTCGCCGAGCAGCGCGTTGACGGCGGTCTCGACGGCGACCGATGGCGGCAGCGTCGACACCGGCCTCTCGACCCGAACGATC
>JAXMDF010000042.1:0-3778 GCA_046348975.1 Amaricoccus sp.
GCGCAGGAGCGGGCGAAGGCGCGCGCCGCGAAGGCCGCTTCGGCCGAGGCTCCCGCGCAGTAAGGACCGGGCCGGTGGCCGGCCCCTGGGTCGCGGTGATCTCCGCCGACCACGCCGCCGCCGCCGCGCGCGACGGCTTCTTCGCCTGCTCGCACGGCGACGGCCGCGCCGCCGCGCGGCCTGCCGAGGGCGACCGCTTCGTGTACTACGCGCCGCGGGAGGGGTCCGGCGAGGGCGAGCCGGTACAGGCGTTCGTGGCGCTCGGGCGGATCCTCGACGCGCGGCCGTCGCCGCGGGTGATCGGGTCGTTCGAGGCGCAGGTGCGGCGGGCGGCCTACGAGCCGGTCGGGCGGGCGCCGGTGCGGCCGCTGCTGCCGGCGCTCGGCTTCCTGCGCGAGCGGGGCAGCCACTGGGGGATGGCGTTCCGGCGCGGGCTCTTCGCGATCGGGGAGGAGGATTTCGCGGTCATCGGGCGGGCGCTGCGGGATGGCTGAGCCGGCGGGGATGACCTGCGTCGGGGCGATCGCCGGCGGCTTCGGGGTGCAGGGCGAGGTGCGGCTGAAGTCGTTCTGCGCCGATCCCGCCGCGATCGCCTCCTACGGCCCGTTGGTCGCCGAGGACGGGCGGAGCTTCGGCGTGAGCGGGCTGCGCCAGATCCAGGGCGCCTTCGCGGCGCGGCTGACCGGGGTCGCCACGCGCGAGGCGGCGGAGGCTCTGAAAGGGACGCGGCTCTACGCGCCGCGCGACCGGCTGCCGCCGCTCGGGGACGACGAGTTCTACCACGCGGATCTGATCGGGCTCGCCGTGGTGGATACCGGCGGGGCGGCCCTGGGGACCGTGCGGGCCGTGCTCGACCACGGCGCCGGCGACATCCTCGAGATCGCCCGCCCCGGCGCCCCCGACCTCCTGCTGCCCTTCACCCGCGCCGCGGTGCCGACCGTCGACATCGCGCGGCGACGCATCGTCGCCGACCCGCCGGAGGGATCGCTGGCTTGAAGCGCTGCCGGGGCGGCGCTATTCATAAGTACCAGCATCGGGTATCGGAGCCGTCATGGCAAACACCAGCATCAGCCTCGGGGAGCACTGGGAGAGCTTCATCCGAAGCGAGGTGGCGAGCGGCCGCTACGGCTCCGCCAGCGAGGTCGTGCGTGACGCGCTCCGGGAGCTCGAGGAGCGCAAGGTGCACCTCGACGCGCTCCGCGCCCATATCGCCGAGGGCATCGCCCAAGCCGATCGAGGCGAGTTTGTCGAGTATTCGCTGGAAGGCCTGGTCGCGGAACTCGACGCGGACGGATGACCTCGGTTCGGCTGACCCGGCGGGCGCGGGTCGACCTGGCGGACATCTCGCGGTTTACGCTCGATCGTTGGGGCGGGAAGCAGCGCGACGCCTACCTCGAAGCCCTCGACCGGCGCTTCCGCCGGCTGACGGAAGATCCGTCCCGCGGGCGCTCGCGCCCGGAGATAGCGGATGGTTGCCGGTCGTTTCCGGAGGGCGCGCGCATGATCGTCTACCGATCCCGCGGGGTCGCCATCGAGATCCTCGGCGTCCCGCATCAGGCGATGGATGCTCGCCCGCTCCGGATTCCGCGATGACTGCTCCGTGGACCGCCCGTGTCCTCACGCTCTTCCCCGAGATGTTCCCCGGTCCCCTCGGCCACTCGCTCGTCGGCCGCGCGCTGCAGGACGGCCTCTGGCGCCTCGAGCCCCGCGATATCCGCGCCAGCGCCACGGACCGCCACCGGACGGTCGACGACAGCCCGGCGGGAGGCGGGCCGGGAATGGTCATGCGGGCGGACGTGGTCGCGGCGGCGCTCGACGCGGCGGCGGCGGACTGGCCGGTGATCGCGCTCTCGCCGCGCGGCGCCCCGTTCACGCAGGGGCGCGCGCGCGCGCTGGCGGCGGGGCCCGGCGTGACCCTGCTCTGCGGGCGGTTCGAGGGGATCGACGAGCGGGTCTTCGAGGCGCGCGCCGTCGAGGAGGTTTCGCTCGGGGATTTCGTGATGACCGGCGGCGAGATCGCTGCGATGGCCTTGATCGACGCCACGGTTCGGCTTATAGGCGGCGTCCTCGGGAATGCCTGCTCGACGGTGGAGGAATCCTTCGCCGCCGGGCTTTTGGAATTCCCGCAATACACCCGCCCGACCGAATGGGAGGGCCGGCGGATCCCCGAGGTTCTCCTCTCGGGGCACCACGGCCGCATCGCCGACTGGCGACGCTCCCAGGCGGAACGGCTGACCAAGGAACGTCGTCCCGACCTCTGGCGGGCCTTCCTCGATGCGGGGAAAGCGGACCCGGACGGAGAAGCAGAGCTCTCGGACGCGCAGAAGAAGGACGACGGCGATGGACATGATCGCTGAGCTCGAGGCCGAGCAGATCAAGGCGCTCGGCAAGGACATCCCCGACTTCGCCGCCGGCGACACGGTGCGCGTCGGCTACAAGGTCACCGAAGGCTCGCGTTCGCGCGTGCAGGCCTACGAGGGCGTGGTGATCGCCCGCAACAACGGCTCGGGCATCGCCGCGAGCTTCACGGTGCGCAAGATCAGCTTCGGCGAGGGCGTCGAGCGCGTCTTCCCGCTGCATTCCCCGAACATCGACTCGATCACGGTCGTCCGCCGCGGCAAGGTCCGCCGCGCCAAGCTCTACTACCTGCGCGAGCGGCGCGGGAAGAGCGCGCGCATCAGCGAGAAGACCAACTACCGCGAAAAGTCCGAGAGCTGAGGAGAGCGGCCATGAAGGACGGCATCCACCCCGACTACCACTTCATCGAGGTCAGGCTGACCGACGGCACGACCTACCGGACGCGCTCGACCTACGGCAAGGAAGGCGAGACGCTGGCGCTCGAGATCGACCCCTCGGCGCACCCGGCCTGGACCGGCGGGTCGGCCAAGCTGATGGACACCGGCGGCCGGGTCTCGAAGTTCAAGAAGAAGTACGAGGGCCTCGGCTTCTGACCGGGCTCTCCAGGCCGACGATCGTGCAAGGGCGCCCCTGGGGCGCCCTTCGTGCGTTTCAGTAGCGCGGCGAGTTCCGCGCGACCTTCTCGCAGCTGACGCCCTTCCCGGACGCATCCTCCTTGCCGGTCGCTTGCGGCGCGCACCAGTCGGGGCCGGCGCCCATCGCCAGCGTCGCGGCGGAGCCGTCGGTCGGCGTGGCGGCCGGCTCGACGGATGCCTGGGCAGCGAGGCCGAAGCCGGTGATGGCCGCAGAGAGGATCAGGGCGGAAATGCGGGTCATGGCGGGCTCCTCGGGGTTCGGGCTGGATGTGGCTTGCTGCTTCGGTGACCCAGGGTCGTCGACGCCGGTCCGATTCGCCTGTGACCGACGGCACACGATTTCCCCTTGGCCGCTGACGGGGTCTCCATCTGCGTCACGCGGCGCTGTCGTCGGAGCGCCTTTGCGCTCCGGAGTCGTTCTCCCAAGGCGCGCGAGCGCGCCCGGGGGCGATGGGATGGCCCGTGGGCGCGGCGCCGGGCGCCCGATCGGAAGGGCGCTGGGGCCCGTGGCTCGTTCGTGGTTCGCGGGCTAGGCGCCCGGGCCGTCCGGCGTCACCGACTGGGCGATCAGCCAGTCGACGACGGCGGCCTGCGCTTCGCGCTCGCTGGCGCCGCCGTCGATCGCGGCGTGGTAGACGCGCAGCTGGTGGTCGGCGCTGGTGCCGCGGCGGGCCATGACGCGGGCCTGCTCGATCTCGGCGACGCAGTCGAGATCCTCGGCGTGCGGGCGCAGGATCTCGACCAGCTCGTCGACCAGGTCGGGGAAGGGGACGCAGACGCGCTTG
>JAXMDF010000043.1:0-3746 GCA_046348975.1 Amaricoccus sp.
CGCGTGGTACAGGCGGTCGACGACATGGGCGAGCTCGACGACACGCTCGTCATCTACATCGGCGGCGACAACGGCCCTTCGGTCGAGGGGATGCTGAACGGCACCCTGAACCGCGCCCTGGGTTTGGGCGATGGACATGTCCTTCAAATGTCTGAAGCAGGTCCACAATCCCGGTCCACATGAGGTGTGCGCTGCTGTCGTCGCGAGGATCCGCCCGCCCGTGGCCCCTTGAGCGGCCAGGTTGTCGGCGCCGCTGATCCTGGTCGGGGGATGAAGTCGAAGAGCGAGACAGCAACGCACTAGGAGGAGAGCGGACGTTACCTGACGGCGTAGCCAACGGCTATTCTCCGCCCATCGCAAGCTACCCTTGACTGGCGGACGGCGACCGGTCCTTGGCCGCGGCCTCCAGCGCCGCGATGTCGATCTTGCGCATCGTCATCATCGCGGCGAAGGCACGCTTCGCCACGTCCTTGTCGGAGGTGGTCGTCAGCTCGAGCAGCCGCCGCGGGGTGATCTGCCAGGAGAAGCCCCAGCGGTCCTTGCACCAGCCGCAGGCGCTCTCGGCGCCGCCGTTGCCGACGATGGCATCCCAGTAGCGGTCGGTCTCTTCCTGGTCCTCGGTGACGACCATGAAGCTCACCGACTCGTTGGGCGTGAAGTTCGGGCCGCCGTTCAGGCCGACGAAGCGCCGGCCGAGGACGGTGAACTCGACGGTCAGCTCGACGCCCTCCCGGCCGCCGGGGAAGTCGTCGGGGGCGGCGTGCGTCCCTCCGACCGTGCTGTCGGGGAAGGTCGCGGCGTAGAATTCCGCCGCCTTGCGGGCCTCGCCGTGGTCGAACCACAGGCAGGTGACGAGGTCGGTCATGCCGTCGCTCCTTCGGCCCGCGCCTTGTTGCCTTCGAAGTTCAGCATCCACGGCGTGCCGTACTTGTCGGTGAACATCGCGAACCGCTCGGCCCAGAAGGTCTCGGCCGGGGCCATCTCGTCGGCCGCCGTGTCCGCGGGCGCGAGGGCGGCATGGATGCGGTCGAACTCGGCGCGCGACTTCGGGGCGATCGAGACGCGGAAGCCCTGCGGCTTGGAGAAGTATTCCTCGGGGGCGTCGGATGCCATGATCGTGGCGGAGCCGAGCCGGATCGCCATGTTCATCACCTGGTCGTCGCCGCCCGGCATCCGGCTCGCGGGGTCGGGCGCGTCGGCGTTGCGGAACACGCCGGTGATCTCGCCGCCGAGCACCTCGGCGTAGCGGGTCATCGCCTCGAGGCAGTTGCCCCGGAAGAAGAGGTAGATGGTCGGTTCCATTGGTGTCCTCCCTGATGGTGTCGCGTGGATCGTCAGCTCGCCGCGGGCTCGGCGAACATGGCCGGGTCCCAGCCCATGTCCCTCGGCCCGTGGGCGGAGATGTCGCGGCGCTGGTCGGCGACCGCCTTGCGGAACGCCGGCCGCTCCAGGCAGCGCGCGCGATAGGCGGCGAGGTTCGGGGCGTCGGCGAGCAGGTCGGCATGGCCGGCAACGCGCAGCACCGAGGCGAGCATCAGGTCGGCCACGGTGAAGTCGTCGCCGACGAGATACGGACGGTCGCCGAGCGCCGCCGCGAGCTTGCCGAGCCGCTCCTTCGCCGCGGCGACGGCGCCCGGCCGCCGCAGCGCCTTCAGCGTCTCGTCCGGCGTGAAGAAATCGACCTCGGCGACGGCCGAAAGCCACGGCTCGACCGAGTTCAGCGCCGCGATCACCCAGGCCCGGACCTGCGCCTGCCCGTCGCGGTCGGCCGGCCAGAGCTCGCCCGACCGCTCGGCGAGGTCGAGAACGATCGCGCCGCTCTCGAACAGCGTCGGGCGCCCGGTCTCGCGCAGCACCGGCACCTGCCCGAACGGCTGCTCGGCGCGGTAGGCGTCGCTCGCCTGCACGCCCGGGTCGATCAGCTCGACCGCGTAGTCCCAGCCGATCTCGTTCAGCATCCAGCGCACGCGATGGTCGCGCACCTGTCCCGCGGCGAAGGGCGGCACCCACTTGAAGGCCGTCACCGTGATCGTTCTCTGCTCCGGCATCGGTCGCTCCTCGTGCTGGTCCCGGTAAGATCGGCGGCCCCGGGCTATGCCGGCGGCGCCTCGGCATGGGCTTCGAAGAAGGCGCGCTGGGCGGCGAAGGCGCGGGCGAAGGCCGGCCGCGCCTCGCCACGGGCGACGTACGGAGGAAGGTTCGGGAACTCCTCCAGCAGACCGGAACCGACCAGCCGGCGAAGCACGTCAACCATCATCAGGTCGCCGGCGCTGAACCCGCCGTCGAGCCACTCGGCGTCGCCGAGGCGGTGAGAGAAGTCGCCGAGCCGGCCGCGGATGCGGTCATCGACCGCACGCATCCGCGGCGCGACCCACGGTTCGTCGCCTTCCAGATACTCCGCGGCTTCGCGGTCGAGGATCGGCGGCTCGACCGTACTCAGCGCCGCGAACATCCACGACATCGCTCGCCCCCGGGCGGCGGCGTCCGCCGGCAGCAACCCGGGCCGGGCGCTCGCGACGTGCAGCACGATCGCGCCGGTCTCGAACAGAGTGATCGCGCCGTCCTCGAAGGTCGGGATCTGGCCGAACGGATGCAGCGCGCGGTGCGCCGGCGCCTTCATCGCTGCGAACGACACCGGCCGCACCCGGTAGGGCTGGCCGACCTCCTCCAGCGCCCAGCGCACCCGCATGTCGCGTGCCATGCCCTGCCCGCCGTCCGGCGAGTTCTCGAACGCGGTGATGGTCGGCAGTCCGCTCATTCCACTCCTCCCGGACGCCCGAACAGCAGCCGCACGTAGCGCGCGAGGTGATCGACGCTGTCGCGCGCGACCTGCGCATCGCCGGTCGCCTTGGCGAGAATGAACGCACCCTGGAGCACGGCCTGGGTGTGGACGGCGAGGCTCGCCGCGGTCCAGTCCGCCGCGATCCCGTGCGCCGCCATCGCCGCGGCGATGTCGGGCTCGATCGTCGCCGCATGGGCCAAGATGCTCGCGGCGCAGGCGTCGCGGATCGCCGGGTGCGAGGCATAGACCTCCTGCGTCAGGGTTCCGACGAGGCAGGTGAAGGCCGCGAGGTCGCCGTCGATGATCGCCTTGCGGAAGTCGATGTAGCCGAGCACCCGATCGAGCGGGTCCGCGTGATCGTGGTAGGGCGCGGTGGCGAAGAACGCCGAGGTCGTCTCGGCCCAGAAGGCGGCGGCCGCGACCCCGAGCGCCTCCTTGCTTTCGAAGTGGTGGAAGAAGGCTCCCTTGGTAACGCCCGCAGCCTTGCAGAGATCATCGACCGTCGTCGCTGCGAAGCCCTGGGTGCGAATGACGTCGCGTGCAGCCTCGAGGAGCCTGTCTCGGGCTTCGCCGCGTCGGGGGGAGTGAGGGACTTGCTGGTTCATGGCATTTACATACCGACCGGTTGGTATCTTTGTCAAGCCGCTTCGGTCGGGTGCGCATCGGCGTTGGCCCGGAGTTTCCTCCGGGCCAGGCTCGCTGCCCTCAGAAGGGGATCTCGTCCTCGATGAAGGTCGGCTCCTCCTCGGTGGCGGGCTTGGCGCGGCTGAGGAAGTCGATCGTCTCGGCGACGATCTCGCAGCCGTAGCGCTCGACGCCGGCGGTGTCGGTCCACCTGGTGTAGTGGATGCGGCCGCGGACGAGGATCTTCATGCCCTTCTGGCAGTGCTCCTCGACGGTCTTGCCGAGGCCGTTGAAGCAGGTGATCCGGTGCCACTCGGTGTCCTGGACGCGGTAGCCGTTC
>JAXMDF010000044.1:0-2362 GCA_046348975.1 Amaricoccus sp.
CGGTGCGGATCGCCGCGCGGTTCGACGTCGGCCGGTTCCGCAACGCGCCGGCGACGCTGGTCGCCGCCACGGACGAGATCGTCGAGGCCGAGGACCACACCGGCGACGACGACGCCGAGATCGCCGAGGCTGACCCTCCGGCGGGCGATGTCGAGGACGACGGTGCAGCCGCGGACGCGATCGATCCGCCACCGCCCGAAGCGTCCGACCCGGCCCCCGAGTCCGCGGCCATCCGCGCCGAGGCGCTCGCGTACGCGGCAGCGGTCATCGACCTCTGCGCGCTCGCCGGCCTGCCGCTGCTGGCGCGCCGGTTCCTCGACACGGGCGCCAGCCTCGGCGAGGTGCGCGCCGCGCTGTTGGCGGCCCGTGCCGACGCCACCCCGGAGGTCACCGCCCTCCATCCGCAGCCGGGCCGCTCCGCCGACGCCCGCCCCTGGGGCGAGGTGATCGCCCGCACCTTCAAGCCGAAAGGATAGACACCCATGCCCACGCTCACCGAAGGCCGCCACGCGGGCGGCTTTCTCGTCTGGGAGGCCTTCCGCGACTACTGCCGCGAGGTCGTCACCATCGACGCAGGCCAGCTCGAGCCGGGCACCGTGCTCGGCAAGGTCACCGTCGGCGGCAAGTACGTCGCCCACGACCCGGACGCCACCAATGGCGCCGAGACCGCCATCGCGGTGCTCTGGGGCAAGGCCGACGCATCCGGCGGTGACGTCCCCGCCGTCGCGCTCGTCCGCGGCCCCGCCATCGTCAACCGCCACGATCTCGTCTTCGCCGGTACGCCGAGCGAGCCCGAGATCGCCGCCGCCCATGCCGCGCTCGCGGCCGCGGGCATCATCGTTCGCTGAGGAGACCCGCACATGGCCAGCATGGACATCTTCGAGGGCGACGCCTTCTCGATCATCGAGCTCACCCGGGCTCTGGAGAACATCCCCTTCAAGCCGGCGACGCTCTCGGGCTCCGGCCTCTTCGGCGACCGCGGCGTGCGCTCGCGCACCGTGGTGATCGAGAGCCGCGACGGCACGCTGTCGCTGATCCCCTTCTCCGAGCGCGGCTCGGCCTACGACCAGCAGGTCGCGGAGCGGCGCGACGTGCGCGCCTTCGTCTGCCGCCAGTTCAAGAAGCAGGACGTGATCTGGGCCGCCGAGATCCAGAGCGTCCGGGACTTCGGCTCCGAGAGCGCGCTGCAGCAGGTGCAGACCGAGGTCGCGCGGCGCCTGGGCAACCTGCGCCGCGATGCCGAGGCGACCTTCGAGTACCACCTGCTGAACGGCATCCAGGGGCTGGTGAAGGACCCGAAGGATGGCGCGACGGTGGTGAACTACTTCACCGAGTTCGCCATCACGCCCTCGACCGAGGTCGACTTCGACCTCGACAACGCCTCGCCGGCCTCGGGCGCGCTCAGGAAGCGCTGCCAGGCGCTGATCGAGGACGTCGAGGCGAGCATGGGCGGGCTCGCCACGGGGGCGGTGCAGCTGCGTGCGGAATGCGGCTCGGCCTTCTTCGCCGATCTCGTCGCCCACAAGGAGGTGCGGGAGACCTACCTCAACACCGCGGCCGCCGCCGATCTCCGCAGCCGGGTCGCCGACGAGGTCAGCTTCGGCGGCATCAGCTTCCGGCGCTACCGCGGCAGTGCCGCCTTCGGCGTGCCAACCGACAAGGCGTTCTTCTATCCCGAGGGCGTCGACGGGCTCTTCGAGATCTACTACGCCCCCGCCGATACCTTCGAGACGGTCAACACCCTCGGCCTGCCGCTCTACGCCCGGGCGATCCCCGACCGCGAGCGCGACGAGTGGGTGCGGCTGGAGATCGAGAGCAATCCGCTACCGATCTGCACCCGGCCGCAGGTGCTGCGCTCGGCGCGGCGGACGTGACCGCCTTCGCCGCCGCGGTCGATGCGCTCTTCGCCGACCCGCACCTCGGCCGCGGGGCGGTCTACGAGCCGGCGGACGGGGAGCCTATCCCCGTCCGCGTCATCGCGCGCCGGGCGGATGCCATCACCGAGTTCGGCGAGGCGCGGCTCTGGTCGGAGACGACGCGGTTCGACGTTCGCGTTGCCGAGGTGGCCGCCCCGCGTCCCGGCGACCGGATCGTGATCGACGGCACCACTTATATAGTACAGGGCGAACCGGTGCGGGACCGCGAGCATTTGGTCTGGACGCTCGATACGAGGGCGGGATGAAGCTCAAGCTCGACATCCGGCCCGACCTGGTCGCGATGATGGCGGCGGAGATCGCCGCCGGCAAGCGGGCGGTGACTGCGGCGATGCGCGAGGCGGGCGCCGGGCTGAAGCTCGCATGGCGGGGGCAGATCACCGGCGCCGGCCTCGGGCCGAGACTCGCCAACTCGATCCGGTCGGAGG
>JAXMDF010000045.1:0-1788 GCA_046348975.1 Amaricoccus sp.
CGTGAAGGTCGCCTGCAACAGCCGCCCCTCGGGCGTGCACCCCAGCGCGTGAAAGCGTGGCTCGGTCAAACTGTGTCCCGGTTCGTCCACGACCAGCAACGGCTCCAGGAAGAACATCGCCTCAGCCTCGCCCTGAGTCACGCCGTGCCGATCGACGCTCTTGCGGGCATTGCCGGCATCCCATTCGAACCCGACGACTAGGCTGAGATCGACCACGGACGTATATTATCGACATATACGTCCAGCGCAACCTCGCCCACGTTCGCACGCACTTCCCACCCGGTGCCCTCGCTGCGCTCGGGTACCCTCCCTCGCGCGGCCCCTGGTCCACCATCCGCACGATGGCATGAAGACAGTTACCGATCCGTCAACGCGGCCGCTCTCGGTTCTAGGATCATAATCCGATCCATGCTATCCTGCGCCCCGGCCTGCTTCACCACGGACGCCGCCGATGCCCGAGCCCCGCCCCCGCACTCCCGCCCAGATCGCGGCCTCGCGCCGCAACGGCGCCCGCTCGCGCGGCCCGGTCACCGCCGAAGGCAAGGCGCGCGCCTCGCGCAACGCGGTCAAGCACGGCCTGACCGCCATGACCCACCTCGTGCTCGCGGGCGAGGATGAAGGCGAGCTGGAGGAGCTGACCTTCCGCATGCTGGTCGAGACCGGGGCCACCTCGGAGATCGAGGCCCGCCTCGCGCGGCGGCTCGCCGTCGCCTTCTGGAAGGGCGAGCGCGCCGAGCGGATGGAGGTGGCGCTGCTCGATGCCGCGCCGCGGATGCGCCCGCCCGCCCATGGCGTCGAGTGGGAGGCGGCCGATCCCTTGACCACCTTCGACGTCCGCCGCTTCAACGCGATCCGCGGCGCCCAGGCGCAGCAGGGCCGCGAGATCCGCTTCTGCCTCGCCGAGCTGCGCCGGCTGCGCGCCGAGCCGATGGCGTGCAGCGACGAGAGCGAGGGCCACGCGCACGAGGCGCAAAACGGCACGGGCGAACCCGGGCCGGCCTGGGAAAACGAACCTGGGAGCCTGATGCGAAACGAACCCGGGGACCCGCCGCCGGCCAACGACGACACGGCTTCGCCCGCCGACTTGACCTCGCGAAACGAACGCGAGGCGCCGGCCGGCCGGCCGGAAAACGAACCCGGCGATCCGGCCCTGGCGGCGCTGACGTCGGCGCAGCGGGCGGTCCGCGCCGAGCTGAACCGGCTGCTGGCGAGCGGCGAGGAGGAGCCTGACCTGGGGCGGATGTACCAGCTCACCCGCGAGCTGTGCCTGCCGCTGCGCCGGGCGGGGTGAACATCCGGCCCGAAGCAGGCCGAAGGCCGGTAAGCCCCGAAGGGTCTCTCACGCCTCCGCCGCCTCGCCCAGCGGCCCTTTCAGCTCGCGGTGGGAGTGACAGCCCGCTTTCGACCGCCCAGGTTCTGTGTCACGCTGCGCCTCGCCCAGCCGGCGACAACGGCCGGCGGCTCGCAGGGGAGCGTATCATGTCGAGGTGGCCGATCGGCGAAACGCGCGGCATCGTCCCGCTTTGCGGTCTCGCCGTCCTCCTGTTGCTGGCGCTGGTCATTTCAGCGGCGCCGGCCATGGCCAACAGCAGCTGCCGGCCCGACCCGGCTTGCCGGCCGCAGTTCAGCCTCGACCGCTACGAGGCCGGGCGCGAGGTGCCGATCACCGACTGCCGCACCAACCCCTCGGGCAGCGCCTGCGCCTGGGCGGACGCCCATTCCGGCCTGGAGAACTTCCTCGCCTGCAAGCTTGCGACCACGGGGCCGATCGCCCTGTGCTACTATTCC
>JAXMDF010000046.1:0-25816 GCA_046348975.1 Amaricoccus sp.
GTCGCGAGCATCCGCGGGTAGCCGTGGCGGATGGTGCCGGCGCAGGAGCCGGAGGGAGCGACGACGTAGTCGTAAGGCTCGAACAAGGCGATGACCTGTCGGGCCATGGACGCCGCGTCGGCATCGTCGCCGCTGTTCCAGGCGGGCTGGCCGCAGCAGACCTGCTGCGGCGGCACCTCGACCGTGCATCCGGCCTCCTCAAGCAGGTGCACGGCGGCGAAGCCGATCTCGGGGCGCATCGCGTCGACGAGGCATGTGACGAAGAGCGCGACGCGGGGGCCGGATGCCCGGGTCATGGCGTCACCCTTCCATCGCGGGAAGGTGACCGGCCCGGGACGATCGCGGCGGTTCGCCGGAGTCGGATCGGCTTCGCCGTCCCGGGGTGCGATCGGTGGGACTCGGCGAGCAGGATATGGCGGTGTTTCATGGTTCTCCCCCTCTGAGGCAGCCGGAGCGGCGCGAAGCCGCTCCGGCATTTGTCCTGGGTCAGTGCGCGGCCGGCGCGGTCGCGGCAACGTCGGGCACCAGTTCGGTCAACGGGTACACGTAGGCCTGGCCCATGATGAGAAGGCCGACCAGGCAGGCGAGCGCGATCGAGTGGAAGAACACGAAGCGCAGGATCGAGCCCTCGTGGCCGTACCACCTGGTCGCCGTCGAGGCGACGACGATCGACTGGGCGTCGATCATCTTGCCCATGACGCCGCCGGAGGAGTTGGCCGCCGCCATCAGCACCGGGTTGAGGCCGAGCTGTTGCGCCGTGACCTTCTGCAGTCCGCCGAAGAGCACGTTCGACGCGGTGTCGGAGCCGGTGACCGCGACGCCGAGCCAGCCGAGCAAGGTCCCGAAGAACGGGTAGAACCAACCGGTGCTGGCGAAGGCGAGGCCCATCGTTGCGTCGGTGCCGGAGTAGCGGGTGACGTAGCCGAGTGCCAGCATGCAGGCGATGGTGAGCAGCGAGAAGCGGATCATGTAGAGGGTGCGGCCGTACATCCGGACCAGCCCCCGCGGCGAGTAGCCGAGCAGGAAGCCCGCGAGGATGCCGGCGAGCAGGATGCCGGTGCCCGTCATCGAGAGGATGTTGAAGCTGAAGATCGCGGTCTCGGCGTGCGGCGTGGCCACGACGGGCGGCACCTTCATCACGAGCTCGTTCAGGCCGGCGACCGGGATCTTGGCGCTCCAGATCGAGTCGAGGAAGGCCTTGGCCTGCGGCACGCCCCAGATGAAGACGAAGACCGAGAGGATCACCCAGGGCATCCAGGCCCGCCGCACCGCCGCAGGCGAGGCGACGTCGGTCGGGTGCTCGTGCTCCTCCTCGGTCGCGACGTCCGCGGAGGACCAGTCGCGCGGCGCCTCGGTCATCGGCCGCTTCGGCTGCCAGACCCGCAGGAACAGGGCGAGCGCGATCATCGACGCAATGGCGGCGACGATGTCGACGAGCCAGGGCCCGTGGAAGTTCGAGACGAGATATTGCGGCACCGCGAAGGCTGCGCCGGCGACGAGGAGCGCGGGCCAGACCTCGATCATCTTGCGGAAGCCGACCATGGCCCAGATCAGCCAGAACGGCACGATCAGCGAGAAGAACGGCAGCTGCCGGCCGATCATCCCCGAGATCTCGAAGAGGTCGAGCCCGGTGACGGCGGCGAGCGCGATGATCGGCGATCCGAGCGCGCCGAAGGCGACGGGTGCGGTGTTGGCGATCAGGCAGAGGCCGGCGGCGGAGAGCGGCGAGAAGCCGAGGCCCATCAGCATGGCTGCCGTGACCGCGACCGGCGTGCCGAAGCCCGCCGCGCCCTCGAAGAAGGCACCGAAGCAGAAGGCGATGAACAGCACCTGCATCCGGCGGTCGTCGGAGATGCCGCGGATCGAGTGCCTGAGCACGTCGAACTCGCCCTTCTCGTTGGTGAGCTGGTAGAGGAAGATGACATTGAGGATGATCCAGCCGATCGGCATCAGGCCGAACCCGGCGCCGTAGACGGCGGCCATCGCCGCAGCACCCGGCGGCATCCCGAAGGCGACGACGGCGATCACGAGCGCGGTGACGAGCCCGAGCAGGGCGGCGATGTGCGCCTTGATTTCGAAGATGCCGATGGCGCCGAGCAGCACCAGGACGGGCACGGCGGCAACCAGGCTGGATAGCCATATGTTGCCGAACGGGTCGTAGACTTGAGACCAGGTCATGGATCTTCCTCCAGTGGCGGATACCGCCTGACAGGTGTTATGGCTTTCGCGGCACGATCTTTGCGATCAATTCCAGTGGGCGCACTTCGACGTTTGCCCGATGCCTGGGTTCAGGCTGTTGGTGGGGTCGAGCGAGCGGTAGAAGTCGGCGAGCGCCGGCTTGGCCCGGTACAGGTGGCCGACGTTATGCTCGGCCGGGTACTCGGCCCCCCTCGCGTCGAGCAGCCGCCATATGGCATGCTCGAGCGCAAGGCAGTCGCGGCCCTTCCTGACCACGTAGTCCTGGTGGAAGACGTGGCAGAAGAAGTGGCCGTAGTAGAGCTTCTTTTCGATCTGGGCGTCGAGCTCGGGCGGTAGCCGCTCGACCCACTTGCGGTCGTTGCGCCTGAGCGCGATGTCGAGCGCCACGATGTCCTCGACCGCGTCGGGGTGGACCGCACGATAGCGCACAGCGGCGCCGGCGACGGCGAAGCGGTGCAGGAAGGCGGCGGTGCCTTCCTCCGGCGTGCACTCGAAGACGTCGCCGGTGGCCGAGGGGAAGAGCGTCGCGAGGTAGGCGCGGGCCTCGGCGACGCCGGCCCCGCCCATCTTGAGCAGCAGGTGGTGCTCGAAGCGGTCGCGGAAGGCGTTCATCCGCGCGGGCAGGTGCTGCGGCGCCAGCGCCGCGACGCCTTGCGCGACCCGGTCGGTGAGGCTCGCGCCGAGGCCGAGGCGGTCGGTGATCGCGTCGAGCCCGGCCTTGGCCGCGAAGAGCGCGGGCATCCGGTCAGTGCCGAGCTTCCGGATGAAGAGGAAGGTGTCCTTGCCGTACTTCGCCGCCACGTCGTAGGCGTCGCGGTGGATGTACTCGCCCGCGATCGGCAGGTTCTCGAATCGCGCCAGGATGTGGCGGCGGAGCTCGGTCAGCTCGTCGGGATCGTTGGTACCGACGTAGAAGACGACCGTCTCCTTCTCGGCCTCGAAGGTGTCGAGCCGCACGGCGAAGACCGCGAGCCTGCCGGCGCAGCCGGCGGACTCCCGCAACCGGCGCGGGTCGGCGTTGAAGCGGGCCGGCGTGGCCGCGTCCACGTCGCGGACATGGCTGACATACTCGCAGTCCGAGCCCCAGGCGTCCGTCGGCGCCGGCGGCGGCAGGTCGCCGCGCTCGACCCGCGCGAGGATCTCCTCCGGATCGTTGCCGAGCGGCAGGCCGAGGTGGTTGATCAGCGCGACCGATCCGTCCTCGCGCACCTCGGCGTAGAGGCTCATCTCGGTGTAGGCCGGTCCGCGCTGGATCAGCGCGCCGCCCGAGTTGTTGCAGATGCCGCCGAGCACCGAGGCGCCGATGCAGGACGAGCCGATCACCGAGTGCGGCTCGCGGCCGAGCGGGCGCAGCGCCTTCTCCAGGGCGTCGAGCGTGGCGCCGGGCAGGCAGACGACCTGGCGCCCGCCGTCGATCAGGTGAATGCCCTTGAGCCGGCGCAGGCTGACCAGGATGATCTCGCGGTCATAGTCGTCGCCCCAGGGTGTGGAGCCACCGGTAAGGCCGGTGTTCGCCGCCTGGAAGATGACGATGCGCCCGGCGGCGATCGCCGCGTTCATGACGCGCCACTGCTCGACCAGGCTGCCCGGACGCACCACAGCGGCGACCGGACCGCCGCCGTAGCGGAAGCCGCGGGTGTAGCCGCGCGTGGCGCGCTCTGCGGTCAGGACGTGCGAGGGACCGACGATCCTGGCGAGATCGGAGACCAGAGCCTGGCGCGACACCGTCTCAGGACGTCTGTGGGGGGCTGGATCGTGCAGTGCGGGAGAGGCGGGACGATCGGGTATCGTCATGCGGGCTTCCTCCGGACGCGGCGACCGGCGGTTCCGCGGATCGCCGCTTCGTGCCCCCTCGGGGGCTATTTCTCGTTGCTGCCGGTCTCGTAACGAACCGGATGAGAGCATATGGTAAATGTATTTGACCATTCCTGTCAACCGAAAAAATCTCTTCGCCCGGTCTGCCCTTCCGGTTAACATCGCGCCGGCGCATGTTGCGCCGACAAGCCGCTGGAATGCATCGGCGATCGCGAGGACGAAGCGTGGCCAAGGAAGGCATTAAGGGTAGCAACGCCGCGGAGTCAACCGCACGCCATCTCGAGGACCTGATTCTCGAGGGCTCGCTCCGCCCCGGGGAGCCGCTCCTGCCGGAGCGCGAGATGGCCCTGCGGCTCAACGTGTCTCGCCCGACGCTGCGGCAGGGCATGAAGCTGCTCGAGGACAAGGGCCTGCTCGTCGCCGACGCGGGCGGGGCTCGGGTCGTCGCACCGCTCGCGACCAGCATCACCGACCCGCTGATCGAGCTGCTGGCGACCCGCGGCGAGGTGGTCGACGACTACCTTGAGCTGCGCGGCACGCTCGAGGGAATGGCCGCGTCCCTCGCGGCGACGCGGGCGAACGACGTCGACTGGACGACGCTCCAGCGCTGCATGGAAAGGATCGACGCCGCCCACGAGGAGGCCGATCCGCACGACGAGGCCGACGCGGACGTCGACCTGCACATCGCGATCTACGAGGCCAGCCACAACATCGTGCTCCTCCATATCATGCGAGCGCTGTCGGGCATGCTGCGCAAGGGCGTGTTCCACAACCGGGAGAAGCTCTACGCCCGGCCCGAGGTCCGGGAGGTGCTGCGCGAGCAGCACCGCGCGATCTACGATGCGGTCATGTCCCGCGATGCCGCCGCCGCGGGCCGGGCCGCCGAGGAGCACATGACCTACACCAGGCGGGTCCTGGCCGAGATCGCGGCAGCCGAGGCGCGGCTCGAAATCTCGCTGCGGCGGATCGACGGCGGGAACATAAGCTCACGAGCTCAGCCCCGTTCGTGACGGTGGCGGGCGTCCATCGATCCGCGGGGGGCTAGCCACAATCTACCGCCGACGGACGGCGAAGGTCCTCGTTGGAGAAGCGTAACCCTCCGCCGAGGCCGCCGAGGGCCACGGTCATGTCGCTCGTGACGCGGCGAGGAGTGGCACCCAACTCTAGGGCTGACGACCTTGAGAGCAGGAGTCCGTTGGGGGTCGAAGCCTCAGGTGTTCACCACCGAAAGGACCGCCGATCCGACCAGGAAATCAAGCACCCTTCGACGTGATGCCGGGAACTCAACCAGAACGGGACGAGAACGGCGAGGGCAGAAAAAGGGCAGAAAATGGCGGAAGGAACGAAACGCGTCCGCAATTTCTTCTGTGATTTCAGGGCGTTAGACTGGCTGGGGAACCTGGATTCGAACCAGGACTAACGGAGTCAGAGTCCGCGGGTCTACCGTTAACCTATTCCCCAACACAGCCGCCACTTAGTCGACCTTTCATTGGATGACAAGCGATGTTTTGTTAGGCTATGAGCCTCAGTGAATTCCGTCCGTGGCGGCAGGTCATATCATGTCATATAGCTTCCGGCTGATTGAGTCGTGGAGGCGGGTTCCCGTACGGACTGGTGAGTCATACGGCCTCCGGCTGATTGACTCGCGGTGAGGGGTTCCTGCGGGGAATCGCGTGGGTTATCATGTCTGCAACCAAGAGCCGGGGCAGGCGCGGCACGGGTTTCGGGGCCAGGGCAATCGCTCGAGCGGTTGCGGGCTTCGCGGGGAAAGGGGCGGCGAGCAGCTTTCGCGGGCGCCGCACTCGAAGTTGCCCCGGGCTGTTCCGGCAGGGGTGTATAAGTCGCGCACAAAACTTAAGTGTATGAAATATAGAGTATTTTTGGGGAGAGTTAGCCATATGTTCACATTTGGCCGCTCGTGTGTACGGTCCGGGCACATGGGTAACACATTGTACCGATCACATGGGTGACACCCTCGAGCCGAACGGCGTATCGATGGTTTTCAGTTTGCAGCCCTCCAGATCGAAGTATCCCAGATCGTAGTGCATGAAGCTGACGAGCCAAACGTCGGTTTCGACCTCGCGCAGGCCGAGCTTCTGGCCGCCGAAGACCGTCGAGACGAAGATCTGCCGTGGAGCGCGATGGCGCCGTTCTCGGAGGCGACGGATGCCAGGTCGTGGAAGGGGTAGGCGAACTCGGGGAGGCGGCGAAGGGCCTTGGCGGCTGGCGGGGGTCGCCATGTCGAGCGCCTGGTGCGGGCGCTCCAGGTCCTCCGCCGACAGGAGCGGCTTTCGCCCCGGCGTTCCGCCGCCGCCGGTCGCCGAGCGCCTCCGCCCCCTCCGCCTCGTAGCGGCGCGCGAGCTTTCTCACCCAGCCGCGGGCTCAGCGCCACGATCTCCGCCACCTCGGCGGTCGAGTGCCCCTTTGCCAGGAGCCACCACCTGGCAGTGGCTCCGCTCCACCACGTCCTTCGCCGCCCGGAACCGAGCCTCCAGCTCCTCGACCGACGATGTCGCCGCTCAGGAGGCCTTCGTCGCGGGCTACGAGCGGCTCCTGAACGGCCTCCTGTCCGACGAGCTCGTCTATTTCGCCTTCGCCGACGCTGTGCACCTCGAGTACCAGAGCCGGCCGGCGCACGGCTGGGTCCGCCGCAGCGTCCGGCCGCCGGTCAGGAAGGGCCAGGGCCGGCGGCGGGCGAACCTCGCGGGCGCTCTGCCTCGGGACCGGCGACCTCGCCGCCTCATCTTGCGCCCGAGATCGCGGGCGGCCCCGAAAGGACGGTCCGGGGTGGCGCCGACGGCGACGGCTGCGAACGGGGCGCCGCCGGAAGTCTCGAAAAATTTCCGACGGCGGCCCGAATCCCAGTAGCGGCGGCGCTCGCGCTGACACTAAGGTTGCTCCGCGAGATCGGGGAAACCGGCATGGGCGGGCGGTTGGGCCGAGGTCCAACCCCAAGGAGAGGATCGATTGGACCCGGACCTCGAGATCGTCCACGTCTGCCGGCAGGAATCCGATACGTTCGGTTCCGGCCCTCGATCGCCGCCCGAGACGAGGCCGCGCGACGGCGCGCTCGCAAAAGCGCCGGCGGGACCCGCCGGCGAAAACCAACTGTCCCAGTGGAGGAAACATGAACGGACGTATCTTCGGGCTGACTGCCGCCGCCTCGCTCGCCGCGGTGATTTCCGCCTCGGCGGCGATGGCCGCCTCGGGCACCGTCGCCTTCCTGATGCCCGACCAGGGCTCGACCCGCTATGAGGAGCACGACTTCCCGGGCTTCAAGGCACAGATGGCCAAGCTCTGCCCCGACTGCCAGGTGATCTACCAGAACGCCAACGGCGACGCGGCGCTGCAGCAGCAGCAGTTCAACTCCGTGCTGACCCAGGGCGCCACGGTCATCGTGCTCGACCCGGTCGACTCCAAGTCGGCCGCGACCCTCGTCCGTCTTGCCCAGAGCCAGGGCGCGAAGGTGATCGCCTACGACCGGCCGATCCCCGACCTCCCGGCCGACTATTACGTCTCGTTCGACAACCAGGCGATCGGCAAGGCGATCTCCGAGAGCTTGGTGAAGTACCTCGAGGCCCAGGGCGTCGCCAAGGACAAGGGCGGTATCCTGCAGATCAACGGCTCGCCCACCGACGCGGCCGCGGGGCTGATCCGCGACGGCGTGCACGAGGGGCTCGGCGCCAGCGGCTACAAGACGCTGGCCGAGTTCGACACCCCCGACTGGCAGCCGCCGAAGGCGCAGGAGTGGACGAGCGGCCAGGTGCAGCGCTTCGGCGGCGACATCGTCGGCATCGTCGCGGCCAACGACGGCACCGCCGGCGGCGCGATCGCGGCGCTGAAGGCGGCGGGCGTCAACCCGCAGCCGCCGGTCACCGGCAACGACGCGACGATCGCGGCGCTGCAGCTCGTCATCTCGGGCGACCAGTACAACACCATCTCCAAGCCGTCGGAGATCGTGGGCTCCGCGGCCGCCGACATCGCCGCGCAGTTCCTCGACGGCAAGACGCCGGAGGCGAAGGCGACGCTCTACAACACCCCCTCGGAGCTCTTCGTCCCGGCGGTGATCACCAAGGAGAACATCAAGGCCGAGATCTTCGACAAGGGGATCGCCACGCCGGCCGAGGTCTGCACCGGCCGCTACGCCGAGGGCTGCGCCGCGCTCGGCATCAAGTAGGCATCCGCCCACTTCGCGCCCGGCGGCTCGCCGCCGGGCGGCCTTGTCCTCTGAGCCATCCGGAAGGAGTGCGCCGGCATGACAGCGTCATCGCGCGATGGAACGCCTCGGGGCGATCTGATCCTGAGCCTTCGCGGCGTCTGCAAGAACTTCGGCGCGGTATCGGCGCTGACCGACATCGACCTCGACATCCATGCGGGCGAGGTCGTCGCGCTGGTCGGCGACAACGGCGCCGGCAAGTCGACGCTGGTCAAGGTGCTGGCGGGCGTGCATGCCCCGACCTCGGGCAGCATCACCTTCCAGGGCCAGCCGGTGACGATGACCGGCCCGAGCGACGCCCTGAAGCTCGGCATCGCGACCGTCTACCAGGATCTTGCGCTCTGCGAGAACCTCGACGTGGTGGCGAACCTCTTCCTCGGCCAGGAGCTCAATCCCTGGCAGCTCGACGAGGTGGCGATGGAGGTGCGCGCCTGGACGCTGCTCTCCGAGCTCGCCGCCCGCATCCCGAGCGTCCGCGAACCGATCGCCTCGCTGTCGGGCGGCCAGCGGCAGACCGTCGCCATCGCCCGCTCGCTGCTCCTCGACCCGCACATCGTCATGCTCGACGAGCCGACCGCCGCCCTCGGGGTCGCGCAGACCGCCGAGGTGCTGAACCTGATCGAGCGCCTGCGGCAGCGCGGCCACGGCGTCATCATGATCTCCCACAACATGGAGGACGTGCGGGCGGTCGCGGACCGCATCGTGGTGCTCCGCCTCGGCCGCAACAACGGGGTCTTCACCCCCGAGTCGTCGAACGCCGAGCTCGTCGGCGCCATCACCGGCGCCACCGACAACGCCGTCTCGCGCCGCGCCGCACGCCGCGAGGCCGAAACCGCCACGGAGGCCCGGCCATGACCCACAAGCCGCTTCTCGACCGCAGCGACAGCCGCGTCACCCATTCCGAGGGCCTCTCGGGCGCGGTCGGCGGCTTCATCGACCGCATCCGCTCCGGCGACCTCGGCTCGCTGCCGGTCGTCGTCGGGCTGGTGATCATCTGGACGGTGTTCTACGCGCTGAACCCGATCTTCCTGTCGCCCAACAACATGGTGAACCTGTTCTTCGACTGCTCGGTGATCGGGGTCATCTCGCTCGGCATCGTCTGCGTGCTGCTCCTGGGCGAGATCGACCTCTCGGTCGGCTCGATGAGCGGCGTCGCCTCGGCGCTCCTCGGCGTCCTCTGGGTCAATCACGGCGTCCCGGTGCTGGTCGCGATGGCGGTCGCCCTCGTCCTCGCCGCCTGCGTCGGCACGATCTACGCCCAGCTCCGGATGCGGCTCTCCATGCCGAGCTTCGTCTCGACTCTGGCGGGCCTGCTCGCGCTGCTCGGGCTGCAGCTCTACATGCTCGGAACGACCGGCTCGATCAACCTGCCCTACGACTCGGCCCTCGTCAGCTTCGGTCAGCTCTGGGTCATGCCGCCGTGGCTGTCGCATGGCGTGGCGCTGATCCCCGGCATCGTGATGTTCGCGGTGGGTCTCCGGACCATGGAACAGCGCCGCGCCGCGAACCTGTCGCCCGGGTCCCTGGCTGGGCTCGTCATCAAGGTGGCCGTGCTGACCGTCGGCCTGCAGTTCGTCGTCTCCTATCTCAACATCGGCCGCGGCGTGCCCTGGATGTTCGGACTCTTCGTGCTGCTGGTGTTGGTGATGCAGTACGCTTTCAGTCGCACCAAGTGGGGCCGCTCGCTGATGGCCGTGGGTGGCAACGCCGAGGCCGCGCGGCGCGCCGGCATCGACGTGCGCCGGGTCTATACGTCCGCCTTCATGGCCTGCTCGATGTTCGCGGCCCTCGGCGGCATGCTCGGCGCCGCCCGGCTCGCCTCGTCGAGCCAGCAAGCCGGCACCGGCGACGTCAACCTCAACGCCATCGCCGCGGCGGTGATCGGCGGGACGAGCCTCTTCGGCGGCCGCGGCAATGCATGGTCGGCGCTGCTCGGCATCATCGTGATCCAGTCGATCTCGAACGGGCTGACGCTGCTGAACCTGTCGTCGTCGCTGCGCTACATGATCACCGGCGCCGTCCTCGCCATCGCGGTCATCGTCGACAGCCTCGCGCGGAAGAGCCGCGTGTCGCACGGCCGCGCCTGATCCGGGAGGGAACGATGTCGAACGAACTGAACGGCCGGGTCGCCGCCGTCACGGGCGCGGCCTCGGGCATCGGCCTCGCCTGCGCCAGGGCGATGCTCGGGGCGGGCGCCCGCGTCGTCCTCGTCGACCGCGCGGGCGACCGGCTCGACGCGCTCGCCGCCGAGCTCGGGCCCGGCGCCATCCCGCTGGTCGTCGACCTGCTGAGCCCCGAGAGCGTCGCCGGCATGCTGCCGGCGATCCTCGACAAGGCCGGCCGGCTCGACATCTTCCACGCCAATGCCGGCGCCTACATCGGCGGGCCGGTGATCGAGGGCGACCCGGACGCCTGGGACCGGATGCTGAACCTCAACGTCAACGCCTGCTTCCGCACCATCCACGCGGTGCTGCCGCACATGGTGGCGCAGAAGTCCGGCGACGTGATCGTGACGAGCTCGGTCGCCGGCTTCGTGCCGGTGGTCTGGGAGCCGATCTACACCGCGTCCAAGTTCGCGGTGCAGGCCTTCGTCCACACCGTCCGCCGCCAGGTCGCCCCGCACGGCGTCCGCGTCGGCGCCGTCGCCCCCGGGCCGGTCGTCACCGCCCTCCTCGACGACTGGCCGAAGGCGAAGATGGAGGAGGCGCTCGCCAACGGCAGCCTGATGCCGCCGAAGGAGGTCGCCGACGCGGTCATGTTCATGCTCACCCGCCCGCGCGGCGTCGTCGTGCGCGACCTGGTGATCCTGCCGCTGACCGTCGACCTGTAGCGGGCAGCTCTGGGGGACGACCGCGCGCCAACGGCTCCCGGGGATCGTCAGCCGTCGTTCGGCACCAGGTAGGTCGGGGCGACCGAGTGCCCGGCGACGAGCCGGGCGTTCGGCAGATCGTTCTCCTCCATCTTCGCCCGAAAGGCCTCGCCCTCGAACCCGTAGCCGGCCCAGCGCGCGCCGAGTCGCGCCTCGATCACCGACATCGGCACGGCGAGCAGGACGGTGGCGTCGAAGTGCGCGCGCAGCGGCGCCCAGGCGGGATCGTCGAGCAGCAGATAGTTGCCCTCGACCACCACCAACCGGACCTCCGGCCCGATGATGCGGGCGCCGGCGCGGGCGATCTCGATCGAGCGGTCGAAAACCGGGACCGCGACCTCGCGCCCGTCGTCGGCGGCGAGCCGCGCGAGCGTCGCCGCCAGCCCGTCGACGTCGAAGGTGTGCGGCGCCCCCTTGCGCGGCCGGTGGCCGCGGGCGTTGAGCACGATGTCGTCGTAGTGATAGCCGTCCATCGGCAAGACCGCCGACGGCACCCAAGCGCTCATCCGCTCGACCAGCCGCTCGGCGAAGGTGCTCTTGCCGGAGCCGGGCGGGCCCGCGACTGCGACGATGCGGCGCCGGGCGCCCTGCGCCGCTTCAATGCGGGCGGCGAGGCCTGCGAGGTCGGTCTCGATCGGCGCGGTCAAGGGCGTCTCCTCGTTGTTTCCGCCGCTCTAGGCGCGGCGCGGGCGCACGGCAAGGGAGGAGGCCGGGTATTTTCAGCGGTTGGTTGAAAGACCTCAGGGAAGCGGTGGCTTTGCGGCTCGGCGAAATCTGCGAAGATAGCGGAATGCGCGACGGAGATCGCCAGGGAGGAGATATGACTATTTTGCCGGCGAGGACGGGGCTCGATGTACGGCGGATGCGCATTTTGGCGCATCCGCTCGACAATTGTGCGGATGATGCTGATCCTTGTTGCGATACCGCGGGAATCCGCTGTCTGATGGCATGATGGAGGCATGACGTTGACTGCCACGCGAAGCGAGGTCCGTTTTCTGCTCAACGACCGGGAGGAGCGCCTCACGGCTGTCCGGTCCTCCGACACCCTGCTCGACCACCTGCGGCTGACCCGCCGGCTGCGCGGCACCAAGGAGGGCTGCGCCGAGGGCGACTGCGGCGCCTGCACCGTGCTGGTCGGCCGCCGCACGAAGGACGGCCTCCGCTACGAGCCCGTCAACGCCTGCATCCGGCTGCTCGCCTCGGTCGACCTCTGCCACGTGGTGACGGTCGAGCACGTGGCACGGGGCGAGACGCTGCATCCGATCCAGGCGGCGATGGTCGACCTGCACGGCAGCCAGTGCGGCTTCTGCACCCCCGGGTTCGTGATGTCGCTCTACGCGCTCTGGATGCGCAATCCCCAGGCCACCGGCGCCGAGATCGAGGAGGCGCTGCAGGGCAACCTCTGCCGCTGCACCGGCTACCAGCCGATCATCGCCGCCGCCAGGGCCGCCGGCGAAGCCTCTCCCGCCGACGACCCGCTGATGGCCGAGCGCGACCGCGTGCTCGCCCGCCTTGCCGCCCTCGACGACGGCGCCCGCGTCGACATCCGGACGGGCGACGACCGCGTCGTGCTGCCGGCCTCGGTCGACGACCTCGCCGCGGTGCTGGAGGAGACGCCGAAGGCGACGATCGTCGCCGGCTCGACCGACGTCGGGCTCTGGATCACCAAGTTCATGCGCAACATCTCGCCCGCCGTCTTCATCGCCCACCTCGACGGCCTGCAGGGCATCGAGGTCGGGGCGGACGGCGTGACGATCGGCGCCGGCGTCAGCTACGACGCCTTCCAGTCCGTCCTCGACGCCGAATTCCCGCACCTCTCCGACTACTGGCGCCGGATCGGCGGCTGGCAGGTCCGCGCCATGGGCACGGTCGGCGGCAACATCGCCAACGGCTCACCGATCGGCGACACCCCCCCGGCGCTGATCGCGCTGGGCGCCACCGTCACGCTGCGCAAGGGCGCCAGGCGCCGGACGGTGCCGCTCGAAGCCTACTTCATCGCCTACGGCAAGCAGGACCGCGCCCCCGGCGAGTTCGTGGAGTCGATCTTCGTCCCGCGGCCGGCGGCGGGGACGCTGAACGCGGCGTACAAGATCACCAAGCGCCGCGACGAGGACATCTCCGCCGTCGCCGTCGGCATCCAACTCGCCATCGCGGACGGCAAGGTCGCCTCCGCCCGCATCGCCTACGGCGGCATGGCAGCGACCCCGAAGCGCGCCGCCGGCGCCGAGGCCGCGCTGGTCGGCCAGCCCTTGACCGAGGCGACGGTGACGGCAGCGATGCAGGCCCTCGCCGAGGACTTCACGCCGCTGACTGACTGGCGCGCCTCGGCCGACTATCGGGGGATGGTGGCCAGAAATCTGCTCCGCCGATTCTGGCTCGAGCAGGGCGGCACGACCGCCCACGTCGTGCGGGAGGTCGCATGATGGACCAGAAGCTCCAGGAGCAGCCGGCGATCCGCGGTGGCGTCCATACCCCGCAGCGCCACGACAGCGCCCATAAGCACGTCACCGGGGAGGCCGAATACACCGACGACATCACCGAGCCGGTCGGGACGCTGCACGCCTACCTCGGCCTCTCCGACCGCGCGCATGCCGAGATCGTGTCGATGGATCTCGACGCGGTCCGCGCCGCGCCCGGCGTCGTCGACGTGCTGACCGCCGTCGACATCCCGCACAACGACGTGAGCCCGGTCGGCAAGCACGACGACCCGGTCTTCGCCGAGAAGGTCGAGTTCCACGGCCAGCCGATCTTCGCCGTCATCGCCGAGACCCGCGACGCGGCGCGGCGGGCGGCGAAGCTCGCCAAGGTCGAGTACCGCGACCTGCCGCACGTCACCGACGTCGCCGCCGCGATGGACGCCGACTATCCGCACGTCACCGAGCCCTTGAAGCTCGAGCGCGGCGACGTCGAGGCCGCGATGGCGGCGGCGCCGCACCGGCTCAAGGGCCGGATGCGCGTCGGCGGCCAGGACCACTTCTACCTCGAGGGCATGATCGCGATGGCGGTCCCCGGCGAGGACGACGACGTGACGGTCTATTCCTCTACGCAGCACCCGTCCGAAGTGCAGCACATGGTGGCGCACGTCCTCGGCGTGCCGTCGAACGCGGTCACGATCATCGTGCGGCGCATGGGCGGCGGCTTCGGTGGCAAGGAGACGCAGCCGAACCTCTTCGCCAGCGTGGCGGCGGTCGCCGCCAAGAAGCACCGCCGCGCCGTCAAGCTGCGCCCCGACCGCGACGACGACATGGTCGCGACCGGCAAGCGGCACGACTTCCTCAACAGCTACGAGATCGGCTTCGACGACGACGGCCGGGTGGTCGCGGTTGACGGGACCTTCGCGGCGCGCTGCGGCTTCTCGGCCGACCTGAGCGGGCCGGTGACGGACCGCGCGCTCTTCCACGCCGACAACGCCTATTATTATCCCGCCGTAAGGCTGGTCTCGAAGCCGATGAAAACCAACACGGTTTCGAACACTGCCTTCCGCGGCTTCGGCGGCCCGCAGGGGCTGATCATCGCCGAGCGGATCATGGAGGAGATCGCCTACGCGCTGGGCAAGGACCCGCTTGAGGTGCGCCGCGCCAACTTCTATGGCGACGGCGAGCGCAACGTCACGCCCTACCACCAGACGGTCACCGACAACATCATGCGCCGGATCGTCGACGAACTCGTCGCCGACTCGGACTACGTCACCCGCCGCGCGGCCGTCCTCGCCCACAACGCCTCGGGCGGGGTGATCCGCAAGGGGATCGCGCTGACGCCGGTCAAGTTCGGGATCAGCTTCACCGCGACCTGGTACAACCAGGCCGGCGCGCTGGTGCACGTCTACAACGACGGCTCGATCCACCTGAACCACGGCGGCACCGAGATGGGGCAGGGGATCAACACCAAGGTCGCCCAGGTGGTCGCCGACGTCTTCCAGGTCGACCTCGACCGGGTCAAGATCACCGCGACGACCACCGCCAAGGTGCCGAACACCTCGGCGACGGCGGCGTCGTCGGGGTCGGACCTGAACGGGATGGCGGCGGAGAACGCCGCGCTGCAGATCAAGCACCGGCTGATCGACTTCGCCGCCGAGAAGTATTCGGTCGACAAGTCCCAGGTCGTGTTCGAGCCGAACTGCCTGCTGATCGGCAATCGGCGGGTGCCGTTCGACGACTTCATCAAGGAGGCCTATCTCGGCCGCATCCACCTGTCGGCGGCGGGGTTCTACAAGACGCCGGACATCCACTGGGACCGGGCGGCGGGCAAGGGGCGGCCGTTCTACTATTATTCCTACGGCGCCGCGGTGTCGGAGGTCAGCGTCGACACCCTGACCGGCGAGTACGTCGTCGACCGCACGGACATCCTGCACGACGTCGGGCGGTCGCTGAACCCTGCGGTCGACAAGGGCCAGGTCGAGGGCGCCTTCGTGCAAGGCATGGGGTGGCTCACGACCGAGGAGCTCTGGTGGGACGACAAGGGGCGGCTTCGCACGCACGCACCATCGACCTACAAGATCCCGCTCGCGAGCGACCGGCCGGCGGTCTTCAACGTCAAGCTCGCCCACTGGTCGGAGAACCGCGAGGCGACGATCCGCCGCTCCAAGGCCGTCGGCGAGCCGCCGTTCATGCTCGGCGTCTCGGTGCTCGAGGCGCTGTCGATGGCGGTCGCCTCGGTCGCCGGCTACCGCGAGTGCCCGCGGCTGGATGCCCCGGCGACGCCGGAGCGGCTGCTGATGGCGGTCACCCGGCTGGAGGAGCGATGACGCTGCGCCGCGAGCTCATCGACCGGTTCCGCGGCGACCAGGGCGCGGCGGCGCTGGTGCGGGTCGAGACCGCGCGCGGCTCGACCCCGCGCGAGGCCGGGAGCTGGATGGTGGTCGGGCCGACGGCGACGATCGGCACGATCGGCGGCGGGCAGCTCGAATACATGGCGATCGACGCGGCCCGGGCGCTGCTGGCCAGGGGCGGCGACCGGACGACCCTCGACGTCCCGCTCGGGCCGGAGATCGGCCAGTGCTGCGGCGGCCGCACCCTGCTGTCGGTCGTCCGGCTCGACCCGGATGGCTGGGAGCGCGTCCATGCCACCGCCGCGGCGGAGCGCCGGGCGCTGCCCGAGGTGCATGTCTTCGGCGCGGGCCACGTCGGCCGGGCGCTGGCGGCGGCGCTTGCGCTGCTTCCGGTGCGGCCGGTGCTGGTCGACCAGCGGGCGGACGAGATGCGGCTGGCGCCGAAGGGCGTCGACTCGCTGTTGACGCCCTTGCCCGAGGAGGCGGTGCGAACGGCGGCGCCCGGCGGGGCGTTCGTGGTCCTGACCCACGACCACGCGCTCGACTTCCTGATCGCGCGGGAGGCGCTGGCGCGCGGCGACGCGGCCTACGTCGGCATGATCGGGTCGCGGACCAAGCGCGTGTCCTTCGAGCGCTGGCTGGCCCGCGCCGAGGGCCCGCCCGTCGACACTGAGGCGCTGGTCTGTCCGATCGGCGTCGCCGGGCGGCCGGACAAGCGCCCCGAGGTCATCGCCGCCTTCGTGGCGGTGGAGATCATGACGTGCCTAGCAACCTGGCAGGCGCGAACGCCCGCCATGCAACAGGGACTCCCCCAATGACCGAGACGACCGCGCCGCAGGGCGCCAAGGGCCCGCTCGACAGCTACTTCCAGCTGTCGGCGCACGGCACCAACGTCCGCACCGAGGTGATCGCCGGGATCACCACCTTCCTGACGATGGCCTACATCATCTTCGTCAACCCGCAGATCCTCGCCACCACCGGCATGGACCAGAACGCGGTCTTCGTCGCCACCTGCGTCGCGGCGGCCCTCGGGTCGGCGATCATGGGCTTCTACGCCAACTGGCCGATCGCGATGGCGCCGGGCATGGGCCTCAACGCCTTCTTCGCCTTCACCGTCGTCGGCACCCTCGGCTACACTTGGCAGCAGGGGCTCGGCGCGGTCTTCATCTCGGGCTGCATCTTCCTGATCCTGACCGTCACCGGCGTGCGCCGCTGGCTCGTCGCCGGCATCCCGCACTCGATGCGCAGCGCGGTCGCGGCCGGTATCGGCATGTTCCTCGGCATCATCGCGCTGAAGAACGCCGGCATCGTCGTCGCGAGCGAGGCGACCTACGTGTCGCTCGGCCACATGATGACCGCGGGGCCGCTCCTCGCTATGCTCGGCTTCTTCCTGATCGCGGCCCTCGACGCGCTCAAGGTGACCGGCGCCATCCTGATCGGCATCCTCGCGGTGACCGTCCTCTCGATCCTGCTCGGCGTCAGCCAGTTCGGCGGCATCATCGCCCCGCCGCCCTCGATCGCGCCCACCTTCCTGCAGCTCGACGTCTTCGGCGTGATCGGCACCGGCATCTTCCACGTGATCCTCGTCTTCGTGCTGGTCGAGATCTTCGACGCGACCGGCACGCTGATCGGCGTCGCCAAGCGCGCCGGCCTCCTGACCGAGGGCCCGGGCCACACCAACCCGCAGCTCGGCAAGGCGCTCCTGTCCGACTCGACCGCGATCGTCGCCGGCTCCTTCCTCGGCACCTCCTCGACCACCGCCTACGTCGAGAGCGCCTCGGGCGTGCTCGCCGGCGGCCGCACCGGCCTCACCGCGGTCGTCGTCGCCGTCCTCTTCCTGCTCGGCCTCTTCTTCGCGCCGCTCGCGGGCTCGATCCCGGCCTTCGCCACCGCGCCGGCGCTGCTCTTCGTCGCCTGCCTGATGATGCGCGAGCTCCTCGACGTCGACTGGGACGACATCACCGAGGCGGCGCCCTCGGCGCTGACCGCGCTGATGATGCCCTTCACCTACTCGATCGCCAACGGCCTCGCCTTCGGCTTCATCAGCTACGCGATCATCAAGCTCGCCACCGGGCGCGTCCGCGAAGTGCATCCGGCGACCTGGCTCGTCGCGGCGCTGTTCCTGATCCGCTTCGCCTTCTTCGTCGAGTAAGCGGAACCGAAACCGAGCGGCGCGCGCGAGGCGCGCCGCCCCGGCGGCAACGACCGCCGAACAGGGAGATGACGATGGAAGCGGGACCCCTCCGCCTCGAACTGCGCGGCGTCACCAAGGCCTTCCCGGGCGTGCTCGCCAACGATCACGTGAGCTTCGGCGTCGCCCCCGGCGCCATCCACGCGCTCCTCGGCGAGAACGGTGCGGGAAAGTCGACGCTCGTCAAGATGATCTACGGCGTCCTTCACCCCGACGAGGGCGAGGTCCGCTTCGACGGCGCCGCCGTCCACATCCCGAACCCGCGCGCCGCCCGCACCATGGGCATCGGCATGGTCTTCCAGCACTTCTCGCTCTTCGAGGCCCTGACGGTGCTCGAGAACATCGCGCTGGGCTTCGACGAGAACCTCGGCCAGGCCGAGCTCGAGAAGCGCATCCGCGAGGTGCTGGCGAAATACGGCCTGACGCTCGACCCGCACCGCACCGTCTCGACCCTCTCGGTCGGCGAGCGCCAGCGCATCGAGATCGTCCGCGCCCTCCTCCTCGAGCCCAAGCTCCTGATCATGGACGAGCCGACCTCGGTCCTGACCCCGCAGGAGGTGACCCAGCTCTTCGAGACCCTGCGCAGCCTCGCCCAGGGCGGCTGCTCGATCCTCTACATCAGCCACAAGCTCCACGAGATCCGCGCCCTCTGCGACTCCGCCACCATCCTCCGCGGCGGCAAGGTCGTCGGCGAATGCGTGCCCTCGCAGGAATCCTCCCGCTCGATGGCCGAGATGATGATCGGCGGCAGCCTCAAGGACATCCGCAAAGGCGAGGCCCGCGCCACCGGCCCCGACAAGTTCACGGTCGAGGGCCTCAGCCTCGCCGGCAGCGGCGACTTCGACGTCGCCCTCAAGGACATCCGCCTCACCGTCGCCGCCGGCGAGATCCTCGGCATCGCCGGCGTCGCCGGCAACGGCCAGAACGAGCTCGTGCTGGCCCTCTCCGGCGAGACCCCCGTCGCGAACCCCGCCGCCGTCAGGATCGACGGCAAGCCGATCGGCACGCTGCCGATCGCCGACCGCCGCCGGGCCGGCCTCGCCGCCGTCCCCGAGGAGCGCAACGGCCACGGCGCCGTCCCCGGCTTCTCGCTCGCCGACAACGCCGTCCTGACCGCCCGCGGCCGCAAGGGCATGGTGAGCCACGGCGTCATCTCCGCCGGCGCCGCCCGCAGCTACGCCGAGGAGATCATCCGGTCCTTCGCCGTCAAGGCGACCGGCCCCGGCGCCACCGCCGGCTCGCTTTCGGGCGGCAACCTGCAGAAATTCATCATGGGCCGCGAGGTGCTGCAGGTCCCCGAGGTCCTGATCGTCTCGCAGCCCACCTGGGGCGTCGACGCCGGCGCCGCCGCCCAGATCCACCAGGCCCTCGTCGACCTCGCCGCCCGCGGCTCGGCCATCGTCGTAATCAGCCAGGACCTCGACGAGCTCCTGGCGATCTCCGACTCCCTCGCCGTCATCAACGAGGGCCGGCTTTCGCCCAAGCGCGCCACCCACGGCATCTCGATCGACGAGATCGGCCTCCTGATGGGCGGCGTCCACGGCGACGCCGACCACGGCGCCAAACTCCACGCCCCCGACATCTTCGCGGAGCCCGGCCATGCCCATTGAGCTCGAGAAGCGCAAGGAACCGAGCGCCTCGATGGTCTACCTGACCCCGCTGATCGCGGTCGCCCTGACCATGCTCGTCGGCGGCATCGTCTTCGCCCTGCTCGGCTACGACGGCCTCGGCGCCATCTGGGAGATCTTCATCGAGCCGCTGGTCGACCCCGGCAAGTGGCAGGACCTCGGCACCAAGGCCGCGCCCCTCGTGATGATCGCCGTGGGCCTCTCGATCGGCTTCCGCGCCAACGTCTGGAACATCGGCGCCGAGGGCCAGTACGTGGTCGGCGGCCTCGCCGGCACCGGCGTCGCGCTCGCCACCTGGAACCTCGACGGCGGCTGGTGGGTGCTGCCGCTCATGTGCCTCGCCGGCGCGCTCGCCGGCGCCGCCTGGGCCGCGATCCCCGCCTTCCTGAAGACCCGCCTCAACGTCAATGAGATCCTCTCGAGCCTGATGCTGACGTACGTGGCGATCCAGCTCCTCTACTGGCTGATGAACGGCCCCTGGAAGGACCCGGAGGGCTTCAACTTCCCGCAGTCGCGGCTCTTCCAGGACTTCCAGACCCTGCCCTACATCGACGGGGTCGGCTACCTCAACGTGCCGCTCGCCTTCCTGATCGCGCTCGCGGTCTGGTTCGTGATGGCCAGGACCACCTTCGGCTTCCAGGTCCGCACCGTCGGCGCCGCCCCCCAGGCCGCCCGCTACGGCGGCTTCAGCGAGGCGCGCACGGTCCTCTGGACGATGATGATCGGCGGCGGCCTCGCGGGCCTCGCCGGCATCTTCGAGGCCGCCGGGCCGTTCGGCCAGATGGTGCCGCAGTTCCCGACCGGCTACGGCTTCACCGCCATCATCGTCGCCTTCCTCGGGCGGCTGCACCCGATCGGCATCGTGATCCTCGGCGGGCTCGTCCTCGCCGTCACCTACGTCGGCGGGGAGTCGGCCCAGTCCTCGCTCGGGCTCCCGAACGCGGCGACCGGGGTCTTCCAGGCGATGCTCCTCTTCTTCCTGCTCGCCACCGACATCCTGATCACCCACCGGCTGAAGTTCCGCCGGTCCGCCGAGGGGGCCGCGTGATGGGCACCGCCATGGCCGTCTCGATCGCGATGACGATCGTCGGCGCCGCGACGCCGCTGCTCCTCGCGGCGCTCGGCGAGCTCGTCGTCGAGAAGTCGGGCGTGCTCAACCTCGGCGTCGAAGGCATGATGCTCGTCGGCGCGGTGACGGGCTTCGCCGTCACTTCGATGACCGGCGTCCCGCTCCTCGGTCTCCTCGCCGCGGCGCTGGCCGCGGTCGCCGCCTCGATGATCTTCGCCTTCCTGACGCTCACGCTGGCCGCCAACCAGGTGGCGACCGGCCTCGCGCTGACGATCTTCGGGGTCGGGATATCGTCGATGATCGGCGAGGGCTTCGTCGGCACCACCGTGCCTGTCTTCGGCTCGCCGTTCCCGGCGGCCCTGGCGCAGGACCCGACGCTGCGGATCGTCTTCGGCCACAGCCCGCTCGTCTACCTCTCGCTCGCGATGACCGCCCTCGTCGCCTGGTTCCTCAAGCGCTCGCGCACGGGCCTCGTGCTGCGCGCCGTCGGCGAGAACGACGCCTCGGCGCACTCGATCGGCTATTCGGTCCTCGGCGTCCGCTACGCCGCCGTCGCCTTCGGCGGCGCGATGGCGGGCCTCGCCGGCTGCTACTACTCGATGGTGCAGACCCCGATGTGGGCCGAGGAGCTGACCGCGGGCCGCGGCTGGATCGCGCTCGCCCTCGTCGTCTTCGCCGCCTGGCGGCCCTGGCGGCTCCTCGCCGGCGCCTACCTCTTCGGCGCGGTCATGACCTTCGAGCTCCAGGCCAAGGCCGCCGGCCTCCAGATCGTCGCGCCCGAGTTTCTCGCCGCGCTGCCCTATCTTGCCACCATCGTCGTCCTTGCACTCATATCGAGCCGCAGGTCGGTCGGCGCCGCGGCGCCGGCCTGCCTCGGCCGGCCGTTCAAGCCTGCCACGTGAAGAACAACAGGGAGACTACCCAATGACGCTCATCACCCGCCGCACGCTGATCCGGACCGGTGCGGCCGCGGCCACGCTGCCGCTCCTCGGCGCCCGCGGCTTCGCCGCCGACGGCCCGCTCAAGGTCGGCTTCGTCTACGTCGGCCCGGTCGGCGACTTCGGCTACAGCTTCGCCCACGATCAGGGCCGCAAGGAGGCCGAGGCCAAGTTCGGCGACAAGATCAAGACCACCTACGTCGAGAACGTGGCGGAAGGCCCGGACGCCGAGCGGGTGATCAAGAACCTCGCCGACGACGGCAACCAGCTGATCTTCACCTGCTCGTTCGGCTTCATGAACCCGACGATCAAGGTCGCCAAGCGCTTCCCGAAGGTGATGTTCGAGCATTGCTCGGGCTACCAGCGCGCCAAGAACGTCGCGACCTACAACGCTCGCTTCTACGAGGGCCGCGCGGTCTGCGGCACCATCGCCGGGCACATGTCGAAGTCGGGGGTCGCCGGCTACATCGCCTCCTTCCCGATCCCCGAGGTCGTCTCCGGCATCAACGCCTTCACGCTCGCCGCACGCAAGGTGAACCCGGACTTCAAGACCAGCGTTGTCTGGGTCTCGAGCTGGTACGACCCGGCCAAGGAGGCCGACGCCGCCAAGGCGCTCTTCGACCAGGGCGCCGACGTCATCGCCCAGCACACCGACAGCCCGGCGGCGCTGCAGGCGGCCGAGCAGCGCGGGCTCTGGGCCTTCGGCCAGGCCTGGGACATGTCGTCCTTCGCCCCCAAGGCGCACCTGACCGCGATCCAGAACGATTGGGGCGTCTACTACATCGAGCGCATCCAGCTGATGCTCGACGGCAAGTGGGAGTCGACCGACAGCTGGTGGGGCTTCAAGGAGGGCATGCTGAAGATGGCCCCCTTCAACCCCGCGATCCCCGCCGACACCGTCGCCGCCGCCAAGGAGACCGAGGCGGGCATCGTCGACGGCTCCGCCCCCGCCTTCGCCGGCCCGATCACCGACCGCGACGGCAAGGAGCGCGCCCCCGCCGGCCAGACCCTCGACGACGCCACCGTCCTCAAGATGGACTGGTTCGTCGAGGGCGTTCAGGGCTGACACTGCCCTTTCTCCGGCGTTGCCACCGTTGAAAAGTGGTTAACGCCGGAGGAAAATACTGAGCGATAACATATGCTTGAGTTTTCCCCGCACCCCTCGGGAGGGAGCAGCCATGCCTGAGAAGATCCTGCGGGGCCGCGTCCTCCGCTTCCTGACCGAGCCCGAGGGCATCGACGACACCGCCGCCTATGCCTACGACGAGGACGGCGCGATCCTCGTCCGCGACGGCCGTGTCGCCGCCGTCGGCGCCTATGCCACCGTGGCGCCGCAAGCCGCCCCCGGCATCGAGGTCGTCGACCACCGCCCGCACCTCTTGATGCCGGGCTTCATCGACACCCACATCCACATGCCGCAGGCGCAGATCATCGCGTCCTGGGGCGCGCAGCTGCTCGACTGGCTGAACACCTACACCTTCCCCGCGGAATCCCGCTTCTCCGATCCTGACCACGCCGCCCGCATCGCCGGCGCCTTCATGGACCTGCTGCTCGCCCACGGGACGACCACCGCCGTCGCCTACTGCTCCTCGCACCCGGCCTCGGTCGACGCCTACTTCGAGGCCGCCGAAGCCCGCGGCCTCCGCATGCTCGGCGGCAAGGTGATGATGGACCGCAACTGCCCCGAGGGCGTCCGCGACACCGCGCAGGCCTCCTACGACGACTCCAAGGCGCTGATCGCGAAATGGCACGGTCAGGGCCGCGCCGGCTACGTCATTTCCCCCCGCTTCGCGATCACTTCGACCCCCGAGCAGATGGCGATGGCCCAGGCGCTCGTCGCCGAGCACCCCGACCTGCACATGCAGACCCACCTCTCGGAGAACCGCGACGAGATCGACTTCACCCTCTCGCTCTACCCCAAGGCCCGCGACTACCTCGACGTCTACGAGACCTACGGTCTGCTAGGCCCGAAGTCCCTCTTCGGCCACGCCATCCATCTCAGCGACCGCGAGACCGCCGCGATGGCTGCGACCGGGTCCATCGCCGTCTTCTGCCCCACCTCCAACCTCTTCCTGGGCTCCGGCCTCTACGACAAGGTCGGCCTCCGCGAGCAGGGCGTCCGCCGCGCCATTGCGACCGACGTCGGCGGCGGCACCAACTACTCGATGCTCCGCACCCTCGACGAGGGCTACAAGGTCCTCGCGCTGCGCGGCCAGAAGCTCGATCCATTGAAGGCCTTCTGGTGGATCACCCGCGGCAACGCCGAAGCCCTCGGCCTCGAGGACACCATCGGAACGCTCGCCCCGGGCACCGAGGCCGACATCGTCGTCCTCGACAGCGCCGCGACGCCGGCAATGGCGCTCCGCCGCGAGACGATCACCACCCTTCCCGAGGAGCTCTTCCTCCTCGAGACCCTCGGCGACGACCGCGCCATCGCCGCCACCTACGTCATGGGCGAGCGCGTCGGCGGCTGAGCCCCGCCGCCCCGCCTTCCTCCTGCCTCAAATACCCCCCCGCGGAGCGCGCCGACCGCGCCGCACGCGACGCCGCCGGTCATTTGGCGAACAGGCATCCCTGCGCGTTCACGTAGAGCGCGAAGACCGAGGTCGTCGCGCAGATGAACAGCCGGTTCCGCTTCCGTCCGCCGAACTCGACGTTCGCCACGACCTCGGGGATCAGGATCTTCCCGAGGAGCGTCCCGTCCGGCGCGAAGCAATGCACCCCGTCGCCGGCTGATGACCAGACATTCCCCTTGGTGTCGACGCGGAACCCATCGAACATCCCCGCCTCGGAGCGGACGAAGTCCCGCCCCTCGCCGACCGACTTCCCGTCCGCCGCCACCCCATAGGCGCGGATCACCGGCGCGCAGTCCGGATCGTGGGTCTGCCCGGTGTCGGCCACATAGAGGATCGACTCGTCAGGCGAGAAGGCGATCCCGTTCGGCTTGCCCATGTCGCCGACTACCTTGGTGAGCGTCCCGTCGCCGGCGTCGACCCGATACACATTCGATTCGCCGATCTCCGACGGCGCCGCGTCGCCCTCGTACTCACTGTCGATGCCATAGGAGGGATCGGTGAACCAGATCGAGCCGTCCGACTTCACCACCGCGTCGTTCGGCGAATTGAGTTTCTTGCCGTCGAACGCGTCGGCCAGCACCGTCCGCCTGCCGTCGAACTCGATCCGGCTGACGCAGCGCCCGCGGTGCTCGCAGGCGACGAGCCGCCCCTGCCGGTCGACCGTGTGGCCGTTCTGGTTGCGGCAGGGCTGCTCGAAGACCGAGACGTGGTTCGAGGTCTCGTCCCAGCGCATCAGCCGGTCGTTGGGGATGTCCGACCAGACCAGGTATTTTCCGGCCGGAAAGTAGGCCGGCCCCTCGGCCCAGCGCCCCCCGCTCCAGATCTTGTCGAGCCCGGCGCTGCCGTGGATCAGCCGGTGAAAGCGCGGGTCGCGGACTTCGATGAAGCTGGCGGGCATGTCTTGCTCCCTTCAGGACGTGCTGTTCTCTTTGCGGCCGGAGCCCGGCGCGGATCTGCGGGCCGGAACTCTGCCTGATCGGGAGAACCGAGTTCAAGAGACGCCGGCAGGGCAAACGCTCGAACGGTTGCGGGCTTCGCGGAGAAAGGGCGGCGAGCAGCCTTCGCGGGCGCCGTACTCGAAGTTGCCCCGAGCTGTCCCGGCATGGGTGCGTAAGCCGCGCACAGAACTTAAGTGTATGAAATATATAGTATTTTTCAGGGAGAGTTAGCCCGGTGTTCACAATTGGCCGCTCGCGCGACATCTCCAGCGCTTCAGTGCGTCCCGGCGCGGCAGCTTAGGCGGCGCGTCCGCAACCGACTCGAACGTCGGTCGACGCGGGCTCGTGCCGCGCGTGTCGCGATCCCACGCCGCTTCGAGCGATCCCCCTGGAGACGCCGGCGACGGGCCTTGCCCCGGCGGCGAAAAGCGAATACATGCGCGGCACTTCAAATCCACAGGCGGGGGCGCGGCGCCCCGGGGGAGACATCCCCGGGCGTCCACCGGTTGGGCCGAATGGCTCGATCCCCGCCGAGGCGAAACCGGAAAGGAAGACTGCAGACCATGGCTCTGCCTGATTTCACCTTGCGCCAGCTCCTGGAAGCCGGCG
>JAXMDF010000047.1:0-21138 GCA_046348975.1 Amaricoccus sp.
GACCGTCTCCCGCTGCCCGACCGCCATTCTGCCTCCTGCTTTTGCAGCGGAGTCTAACGGCATCGATTCCCCAGAGGAATCCCCTTCTCGGAATCAATCACGCGGATTCGGTATCACGGCCTGGACCATGGCCATCGTCCCGAAGGTGTTGGTCTCGAAGACCTTGCCGGCCGTCGCGAAGGATCTGCTCCGCCGCGGTGGCCTCGCGCTGGACGAGGTCGCGCGACAGGTCGGATACGGCTCCGCCAGCACGTTCAGCACCGCCTTCAGCCGCCATGTCGGGCAGCCGCCGGGACGGTTCATGCGCGCCGCCGCAGTCGGTGAGTGATGCCGGCGATATCGGCCGCCCGGAGCGGTTGCGATCGCTCCGGCGTAGCTCGCTCGCTCCACGGGACGAAGCGCACCGTCGTCGCCCCGTCCTGCTCGTCGAACGAGGCTCGGGCATCGGCATGCCTCGGGCCGTTCTCGCCCCGGATCAATCGTCACGCGAGCTTTGCGTCGGCGACATGGAATCGTCGGAACCGGCGCCGAGACTCGCGCCGATTTCAATCGATCGAAGGGGACGACCCAATGCGCTTCTCCTGCCTGGCGTTAGGAGCTCTCGCGGCCGCCGGCGCCGCCCATGCCGAGGAGGTCGTACCAAGCCGCCTCGCAGGACACGCGGTGCTCCCGGCCCTGACGCTGGTCGTGCCGCCGGCCGATGCGCCGCGCGATGCCTGGATCAGCGGCAAGTTCACCGGCACCGCCCGCAACGACCAGCCCTATTCGGCCCCGGCCGACACCGGCGCCGCGCTCGGCAACCGGCCGACTGGCCTGTCCCTGCCGTTCATCGGCCAGCCGGTGCAGGGTTTCTCCGGCCTCGCCCTCGAGCGTGCTCCCGACGGCAGCTTCTACGTGCTGACGGACAACGGCTTCGGCACCAGGCGCAACAGCGGCGATGCGCTGCTGAGCTTCCACCGCATCGCGCCCGACTGGGACGCCGGCACGGTGGAGCGGCGGGAGACGGTCTTCCTGCGCGACCCCGACCGCGTCGTGCCGTTCCGCATCGTCAACGAGGCGACCGAGACGCGATACCTGACCGGCGGCGACTTCGACCCGGAGAGCATCCAGGTGGTCGGCGACTCGATCTGGCTCGGCGACGAGTTCGGCCCGTTCCTGATCCGCGCCACGCTCGATGGAAGAGTCACCGGCGTGTTCGACACGCTGCTCGACGGCGCGCCGGTTCGCAGCCCCGACAACCCCGCGCTCCAGGTCCCGGCCGAGGCCGGCACCGACTGGCGGTCGCAGCGATCCGGGGGCTACGAGGGCATGGCGCTGAACCCGGAGACCGGGCGTCTCTGGGCACTGCTGGAGAAGCCGCTGGTCGGCGAGGGCGGCGCGCCCGAGGGCGACTTCCTGCGACTGCTCGAGTTCGATCCGCAGGTCGCCGCCTGGACCGGCGCCAGCCTGCGCTTCCCGCTCGGCGAGGGCGCCTCGGCGATCGGCGACATCAACTTCATCGATGCCACCCGCGCGCTCGTCATCGAGCGCGACGGCGGCGAGGGCGACCCGAGCCTCGCCTGCGCCGACCCCGCGGCGCCGGCGCCGGACTGCTTTCCCGTCCCGGCCCGGGTGAAGCGCATCGTCCTGATCGACACCGCGAACCCCGCCGACGACGGGACGGTGAGCCGCATCGCCAGCATCGACCTGATGGCGATCGAGGACCCGGACGGCAACGCCCGGCTGAAGACCGCCGCGGCGGCCCAGCTCGATCGCTTCACCTTCCCGTTCCAGACGATCGAGAACGTCGTGCGGGTCGACGATACCCACATCCTGGTTGTCAACGACAACAACCTGCCGTTCTCGACCGGCCGCCAGCTCGACCAGGCGGCGGCGAACGAGTTCATCCTGCTCGACGTGCCGGAACTGCTCGACGCCACACTTCCGCCGTCCTGAGGCGCCGGTCGGGCCGCATCGAGGCCGTCGGTCCTGCCGGCGGTCTCCCGGTGTCGGCCGAGATCGCCCCGACCTTCGATCCGAATGCCAAGGGCGGCCGCGCGCGTTCGCCGCCGCCCCTGGCCTCATATCACGAGATCGCTACGGGCGCTCGCCGCGCGACAGGGCGCCCTCGATCTCGTCGAGAATTCCGGGCAGGTCGGCGATCGAGTCGACGACGTAGTGCGCGCCGGCGCGGGCCAGCTTGCCGCAGGCCGCGCTGCGCAGGGCGTCGAAGTCGGCCGGCGCGAGGGCGTCCGTCTCCGCCGGGGTCAGGCCGAAGACGTTGCCGGTGAGGGCGACGCCCACCGTCCAGCAGCCGGCGGCGAGGCCCTCGGCGATGCCGACCTCGGTGTCGTCGACCTTGACGACCGACCGGGCAGGCCAGACCCCGAGGTCGAGGAAGGTCCGGTACATCATCAGCGGCGTCGGGCGCCCGGCGGGGGTGTCGCCGGTGCAGACCAGGCTGTCGGGGGCGTAGCCCTGCGCGGCGGCGAGCGGCAGGAGCTTCTCCATCATCGGCCGGGTATAGCCGGTGGTCGAGCCGATCTTCAGGCCCCGCGCCCGGATCGCCTGCGCCGTCGCCGCGGCGCCGTCGATGAGGGTGGAATAGTCCTCGAGCACCGCGGTGTTCATCGGGACGAAGACGTCGTAGAGGCGGTCGATGTCGGCCTCGGTCGGCGCGGCGCCGTGCGCCGTTTCCCAGGCGGCGGCGATGCGGGGGGCCTGCATCAGCGCGGCGATGTGGTCGCGCTTGGCCATGCCCATCGGCCCGCGCGCCTCGGCGATCGAGATCTCGACGCCGAACTTCGCGAACGCCTTCACGAAGACGCCCATGGGCGCGAGGCTGCCGTGGTCGATCATCGTGCCGGCCCAGTCGAAGACGACGGCCTGGAGCTTGGTCATTGGAGTGCTTCCTCGAAAAGGTCGGCGAGGGTTTCCTCGGCGATGGCGAAGGCGGTGCTCGCGCCGGTGCCGCTCGTCACGATCACGAGGCGCACGCCGTCGAGCGGCGCCTCGCGGATCATCAGCCGGTCGGGGAGCGTCGCGTAGGTCCCGCTCCAGCGCTCGACGACGCGGGCGCCGGGAAGGTTCAGGACGGCGTGCATCTCGGCGAGCATGAGCTCGTCCACCGCCTCGCGCGAGAAGGGCGGCGGGCTCCAGAAGGTATGGTGGCTGTCGCCGACGACGAGATCGCCGTCCGAGCCCTGGACGGCGATGAGGTGGATGCCGTTGTCGAGGAACTGGGGCTGCTCGGCCTCGAGCCGCGCCCGGAGCGCCGCCGCCTCGGGAAGCTCGGCATAGCCGAGGTAGCGCACGAGGCTGAGGTCGGACATGACCGAGCCCGGCAGGCGGAAGCCGGGGTTCGGGCGCACCTTCATCATGTGCAGGCGGCAGCGGGCGATCCCGAGCCCGGCGATCGTCTCGGGGAAGAGCGTCAGCAGGTCGTCGCCCGGGCAGGCGACGATCCGGGCGGCGGTGACGGTCCCGGCCGTGGTCACGACGCGGCCCGGCTCGATGGCGCGGACGAGGGTGCGGCGGCGGAACGCGACCCCCTGCCCTTCCAGCCAGGCAGCGAGCTTCGCCACCGCGAAGCGGCTCTCGACGCGGCGCTCGTGCGGGCTCCAGAGCGCGCCTTCGAGCGGCCCGTCGGCGAGGATCGGCCCGTGCTCCGCCCGCGCCTCGGCGGCGGTGAGAAGGCGGCACTCGGCGCCCATTCCGGTGGCGCGGAAGGCTTCGAGCACCGCCATCGCCTCGGGGCGGCGGGCGGTGACGAGGAGGCCGGTGTGCTCGATCGGGATGCCGGCCTTCGGCGCCACCTCGTCCCAGACGTCGCGGGAGCGCATGGCGCGGCGCCAGCAGTCGCCGGCCTGCTGGCCGGTGACGGTGACGAAGCCGAAGTTGCGGACGGAGGCGCCGACCGCCTCGGCCTCGCGGTCGATGACCACGACGCGAAGCCCGCGGCGCAGCGCCGCCAGGGCATGGGCGAGGCCGACGATGCCCGCCCCGACGATTGCCAGGTCGTAGTCGCTCATCGTGTCCGCCATGCCTGGGTTTTCGCGAGCGCGCGGGACAGCAGGAGGTGCAGCCCGCGCGCGCCGAGGTTGGTGTAGAAGATCAGCATGCACATGGCCGCCGCCGCCTGGATCTGGCCGGCGTCGTCCATGTTGAGCGCGGCGACCGCGGCGAGCGTCGTCTGGGGCGAGTAGAGGAAGACGACCGCCGAGACGGTGGTGAGCGCGTTGACGAAGAGATAGGCGGCGATGTCGAGCCCGGTCGGCAGACAGACCGGCACGGTCACGCGGGTGAACATCCTCGTCATCGGCTGCTTCAGAGACGCCGAGACCGCCTCGAACTCCTTGTCCATCGCCTTCAGGGCCGTCAGCGCCGTCAGGTGCGACACCGTGTAGAAGTGGGTGATCGAGGAGACGACGAGGATCGCCATCGTGCCGTAGATCGCGCCGAGCGGATTCCACGGCGCGTTGAAGAAGAAGATGTAGGAGAGGCCGAGCACGAGGCCCGGGACCGCCATCGGCATCATCGCGAGGAACTGGAGCCCGGTGCGGGCGGCGACGAAGCCGCGGCCCTTCTCGACGAGATAGGCGCCGGTGAAGACGATCGCCGTGCCGATCACCGCGACATAGAGCGCCATCCTGAGCGAGTTGAAGTAGGACGGCCAGCCGCCGCCGTCGACGCCCTCGAAGGCGTAGTGACTGAGCGTCAGCGCGGTGTTGTAGGGCCAGAAGGTGATGAGCGCCGCATACTGCGCGACGGCGAGGACGACGAGGAGCAGCCCGGCGATCGCCGTGCAATAGGCGAGCGCGGCGCGATCGACGCCCGGGCTCGGCTTCGGCACGTAGGGCACGGCGCGGGCGGAGAGGAGCGCCACCTGCCGCCGGGTCACGATCCGGTCGACCGCGAAGGCGAAGACCGCGGGGACGAGGAGGATGACCGAGACGACGGCGCCCATCGCGAAGTTCTGCTGGCCGACGACCTGCTTGTAGATGTCGACGGCGAGCACGCCGAACTCGCCGCCGACGACCTTCGGCACGCCGAACTCGGTGATCGTCAGCGTGAAGACGACGAAGGCCGCCGAGATCAGCCCGTAGCGCGCGCCGGGCAGGGTCACGGTCAGAAAGGTGCGGAGCGGCGAGGCGCGGAGCGCGCGGGCCGCCTCGAAGAGGCGCGCGTCGGAGATCGCGAGCGCGGTGGTCAGGATCAGGAGCGCGTGCGGGAAGGTGAAGAAGACGCAGCCCGCGATGATCCCGGGCGCGCCGTAGATCGAGCCGCCGAGGAGCAGCCCCTTCAGCAGCCCCTGGTTGCCGAAGAGGTAGACGAGGCTGAGGCCGGCGAGGAGCGAGGGCACGAGGATCGGCACCATCGCGACCGTGCGGAACAGCCCCTTGAACGGCATGGCCGTCCGCTGCAACGCATAGGCGAACCCGAAGGCGAGCGTGACGGTGATGACCGTGGTGAGGAGCGCGACCGTCAGGCTGTTGACGATCGACCGGGTGAGCGCCGGCGTCTGGAAGTAGGTCGCATAGTTGGCGAACGACCGCTCGACGCCCGCGCGCAGCACGATCCGGCGCAGGTCGCGGCCGCCGGCCTCGACCCATTCGCCCGGCGGCACCGGCTTGCCGAAGGCTTCGAGCACGGCGCCGGGCTCGGCCTTGATGCGGACCTTCTCGACCGGCGGCACCGCGCTGAAGGCGCCCTCGCGGAACATCTGCGCGGCGGTGAGCGAGGTCGCGCGCCGCGCCTGGCCGACCGGGTCGATGAGCCCGAGCGCGATCCGGTTGTCGTCGAGCGTCCCGAGGGAGCGGAAGCCCGCCCCCTGGTCGATCTCGACCGAGTAGGCCGCGTAGTCGAAGGTCCGCACCTCGGTCGATTTCCAGAGCATCGTCGCGAGCGGCAGCGCGAGGCTGATGACGAGATAGGCGCCGATCAGCAGCACGAAGAGCAGCGTGAGCCGGTCGTCGCGCCCGGCCTTCGGCCGGACGAGGGCCGGGGCGGCGGCATCGGTGACGCTAACCACGGGGCGCCTCCGCGTCGAAGACGCGCACGCGTTCGGGGGGCAGCCAGACCGCGAGCCGCGCTCCCTCGGCGAGGCCGACGCGGCGGGCGAGGTTCTGGCTGAGCTGGGCGACCAGCGGCCCGCTGGCGAAGGCGGGATGCCCGAGGCGGGTCCGCATGTGGCTGCCGAGGAACTCGACCGGCCCCACCGTCGCCTCGATCAGGTTCTCGGGCCCGGCGCCCGGCTGCGGCACCTGGATATCTTCGGGCCGGATCGCGACCGTCACGCGGCTGCCCGCGGCGTGGCCGTTGGGCAGGCAGGCGAGCGGCATCCCCCCGACCGCCACCCGGTCGGCGGCGAGCATCTCGCCGGGGAAGAAGTTCATCGCCCCGATGAAGTCGGCGACGAAGCGGGTCCGCGGCGCGTCGTAGATCTCCTGCGGCGTCCCGACCTGCTCGACCACGCCGACGTTCATCACGACGATGCGGTCGGCGATGGCGAGCGCCTCCTCCTGGTCGTGGGTCACCATGATCGTCGTCACGCCGAGCCGGGCCTGGATGTCCTTGAGCTGCTCGCGCAGGTGCAGCCGGACCTTGGCGTCGAGCGCCGAGAGCGGCTCGTCGAGGAGGAGAAGGCCGGGGCTCGGCGCCAGCGCCCGGGCGAGCGCGACGCGCTGCTGCTGGCCGCCCGAGATCTGCGCCGGATACTTGTCGCCGTGCGCGGTCAGCCCGATCGTCTCCAGCAATTCCGCGACGCGGGCCGCCGTGGCGCGGCGATCCTGTCCGCGGTTCTCGAGGCCGAAGGCGATGTTCTGGCGCAGGGTCAGGTTCGGGAAGAGCGCGTAGGACTGGAAGACGATGCCGAAGTCCCGCTCTTCCGGCGGCAGGGCCGAGATGTCGCGGCCCGCCTGCCGGATCGTCCCGCTCGTCTGGATGTCGAGCCCGGCGATGGCGCGCAAGAGCGTGGTCTTGCCGCAGCCCGAAGGTCCGAGGAAGCAGACGAACTCCCCCTCGCCGACGTCGAGCGACACGTCGCGCAGGGCGACGAAGGATTCGAACCGCTTCGTCACGTCGCGGATCTCGAGATAGGCCATGATTGTCCCCTTGTGCGGCGGGGCGCTGCCGCCCCGCCGGTCTGTCGCTGTCGCGCGCCGCCGGTCAGCCGTTCGGCTCGGACTTCGCGCCGTAGCGGCCCTGCCATTGGTCGAGGATCGCCGACCGCTCGGTCGCCGCCCACTCGAAGTCGTTGTCGATGAGCTTGTCGCGGATGCCGTCCGGGAGCCCCGCGATCGGCTGCTCCAGCGCCGGATTGGCGAGGATGGCGTAGTTCCCGGCGTAGATCCTCATCGCCTCGTCGGACACGGCCCAGTCGATCAGCGCCTGCGCCGCCTCCGGCCCGTCGGTGCCGGCGATGATGCCGGATGCCTCCATCTCCCAGCCGATGCCTTCGGAGGGGATGACGGCCACGATCGGCGCGCCCTCGGCGGCGAGCTTCGCGGCGCGGTACTCGAAGGAGATGCCGATCGGATACTCGCCCGACGCCGCCTGCGTGCAGGGCTTCGAGCCGGAATGGGTATAGGTGGCGATGTTCCGGTCGAGCGCGTCCATGAAGGTCCAGGCCGCCTCCTCGCCCATCATCTGGATCCAGGCCGAGACGTCGAGATAGCCGGTCCCCGAGGAGGCCGGGTTCGGCATGACGACGAGGCCCGCGTATTCGGGCTTGGCGAGGTCGGCCCAGGAGGCCGGGATGGCGAGCCCTCGCTTCTCCATCTCGATGGTGTTGACGCAGAGCGCGCCGGACCAGGCGTTGGTGCCGACCCAGGCGGGCGGCTGGTCCGCGTCGACGAAGCGCGGATCGAGCCTGTCCGCGCCCGCCGGCGCATAGGGCTCGAGCAGGCCCTCCGACTTCAGGAGCAGAAGCGAGGTAGCGGCGGTGCCGAGGACGACGTCGGCCTGCGGATTGTCCGCCTCGGCGAGCAGCTTCGCGGTGATGACGCCCGTCGAGTCGCGGACCCAGTTGATCTCGATGTCCGGATGCGCGGCGTTGAAGCTCTTCTCGTAGACCGGCAGGAGGTCGGCTTCGAGTGCCGTGTAGACGGTCAGGTCGGCGGCGGCGGCCATGCCCGGCAGCACGGCCGCGAGCGTGGTCCAGGCAATTTGAGTCGGTCGCATGATGGCGTTCTTCCAGTGGCGTCGGATGACGCGTCCATAGGGCCGGCGAATGACGTGCGCGTGTCGCGGCGGTGACCAGCTTGTGACCGGGGCAAGGCCGCTCGCTCAGCCGCGGAGGGCGGCGGCCGGAGCCTGGCGGTAGGCGACGGCAGCCGGGATCAGGGCACAGAGGCCGCCGGCGGCGAGGAGCGCAAGGACGAGACCAACGTCACCGATCGTGAACTCGACCGGCATGCCGATGCCGCTCACGGCCTGCAGGCGGCTCGAGATCAGGCGGGCGGCGGCATAGCCGAGGCTGACGCCCGTCGCGATTCCGGCAGCCGCGATCAGCGCGACCTCGCTCCAGACGATCAGGAAGACGACGCCGCGTCCGGCCCCGAAAGCCCGCAGGGCACCGATCTGCCGGTGGCGCTGGACGACATGGAGCACGGCGACGAGCAGGATCGCCGCCGCGACGAGCGCCTGCGCGGCGACCGCGACGGCGCCGATGACCGTCCGGACGTCGCCGAGGGTGCCATAGAGGCGGGTCAGCACCTCGGCCGGGAAGACGGCGACGGTGCTGTCGCCGCGGTAATGCTGGCGCAGGTTGTAGGCGTCGGCCACGCTCCTGCCGCGCACGACGATCGCCGGCACGCCCGGCGCGTCCGCATCGAAGGCCGCGTCCGCATGGACCGGCTCGTCGGCGTCGAGGGCGCCATGATGGTGCGCCTCGTCCTCCGCGTGCGCAGGATCGGCTTCCGCATGTGCCTCCTCGCTGGCGTGCAGCCCGTGCGTCTCCCAGACCGCCTCGATCGGGACGAGGATCGCGCGGTCCCAGGGCGAGCCGGTGCGGGCGAGGCGCCCCCGCACGGTGTAGGTCGTCCCCTGGTGCACCTCGCCCTCGGCGGCCAGTTCGGCATGGACCGGGTGGAAGCTGTCGCCCGGACCGATCCCGACGTCCGCGCCCACCACGGCATCGCCGAGCCGGGCGAAGCCCGCGCCGTCGGCGATGCCGCCGAGACCGGCAACCATTGCCTCGGTGGTGCCGACGACCGGCCAGCCCCCGTACTGGTCGCCGAAGCCGACCGGGGCCGCCCAGGCCACCCGCGGGTCCGATGCGAGGTCCGCCATCACCCGGCCCGGCAGCAGCGGCAGGGGCGCGGGCTGGAGAAAGACGGCGGAGAGGACCAGCTGGGTCTCGCTGCCCGGCGCGCCGATTACCAGGTCGAAGGCATCCGCCGCGCGGGCGCTGCCGAGGCGCAGCGCCCGTTCCTGAAGCGTGACGACGATGCCGAGCGCGCTGGCGAAGGCGACGATCAGGCAGATCGCCAGCGCGCCCGGCCAGCTCCGCCGAAGATCCGCCAGGATGAAGCCGACCATGCGTCCCTCCGCCTCAGGCCGCCAGCCGGTCGTCGACGAGACGGCCGTCGGCAAGGCGAAGCACCCGCCCGAGGCGCCCGATCAGCCGCGGGTCGTGGGTGGCGACGACGAGGGTCGTGCCGACCTCGGCGGCGAGTTCCGAGATCAGCGCCCCCACCGCGTTCCCGGCCTCGGCGTCGAGGCTCGCGGTCGGCTCGTCGGCCACGAGGATCGCCGGCCGTGCCGCCAGCGCGCGGGCCACCGCGACGCGCTGCATCTGGCCGCGGGACAGCGTCTCGACGCGCTGGTCGGGGCGCGGCACGCCGGTGCGCGCGAGCAGCCGCAGCGCCTCCGCCCGCGCGCCGGAAGGCGCGCCGCGCCAGCGCAGCCGCTGGGGCAGGAGCACGTTGTCGAGGGCGGAGAGGCCGGGGAAGAGATGGAAGTCCTGCATGACGAGGCCGACCTTCGCAGCGCGCCAGCGGTCGCGGGCCCCCTCGCCCAGGGTGGCGAGGTCGATGCCGTCCCAGTCCACGCGGCCCTCGGGCACCCTGGCGAGGCCGGTCATCATGTCGAGGAGCGTCGTCTTGCCCGAGCCGGACGGTCCCACGAGGGCGACCCTCGATCCGGCCGGCAGGTCGAGCGCGGGCACGTCGACCGCCGGCTGGTCGAGCCCCGGATAGCGCACCACGAGACCGCGCAGGGAGAGGCGCGCCATCGCTCAGGCCCGCCGGAACGCCGCGCCGACGACGCGGACCAGGCTGGCGAACCCGGTCTCGGGGTCGGTCCAGGAGCCGAGTTCCAGCCGGCCGGTGACCTCGATCAGGGTATTCGCCTGCTCGAAGGTCTGCGCCCGGTCGAGGTAGACGACGACGATGTCGGCCGGCCAGTCGGCGTCGGACGAGCAGAACGGGCAGAGCGCCATCGGCCGCTCGGTCAGCACGAAGAAGCTCGCCTCGGCCTTGAGCGGCGGCGCCATGAAGCCCTTCATCCGCACGCGGCGGCCGTCGAGGCCCTTGAGCTTGTCGGAGAAATGCATGCCGAGGACGCCGACATCGCCGTAGAGCTCGCCGAAGGCGAGCGTGTCGTCTTCCGCGGCGCCTGCGCGCGCCGTGGCCGTGAACGCGGCGGCGGTGAGGAGAAGGGCGCGGCGGGAGAAAGGCATGCGGCCATCCAGCGAAGCGCCGCCCCCCGGGAGCGTTCCCGGGGGCGGGAAGGTCGGGCTCAGTTGCTCGGCTTCGCCGGCGCGAGGGCGAGCAGATCGGCGACGATCCTGTAGACGTCGCTCTGTTCCATATAGCCGTGGAAGCGGTCGGCGCCGGCCCCGTCGGCCTGGAGCACGATGTCGTCGACCGCGTGCACCGCCGTGTCGGCCGACTTCGGCAGGTTGCCCTCGCGGAACGTCGCGCCGGGGACGTCCTTGAACTCGGCGTTGGCGACGTAGGCCTTGTTCTCGTCCTGCACGGCCGGCACGAACGGCCCGTCGAGCTTCGCGCCCCAGGTCTCGTAGTAGTCGGGATAGTTGTTGGCGAACATGGCGATGCGCGGCGCCACGTCGAGGCTGTCGGGGTAGCCGTCGCCGTTCTCGTCCTTGTAGCCGAGGAAGCCGGCGTGCTGGTAGACGCCGACGCTCTCGCGACCCTCGCCGCGGGCCGGGTCGATGGTGCCGATCAGCGCGTTGCCGTGGGTGTGGTCGCCGGTGACGACCAGGAGCGTGTCGGGATGCTCGGCTACGAACTTCTGCGCGACGCCCACGGCCTGGTCGAACTCGATCATGTCGAACTCGGCCCGCTCCCAGTCGAGCGTGTGCTTCTGCTTGTCGACCGAAGCCGCCTCGATCATCACCACGAAGCCGTCGGGATCCTTCGAGAGCTGGTCGAGCGCGATCTCGGTCATCTGGACAAGGCCCGGCTGGGCGGGAAACTGCTCGACGGTGCCCTTCTTCAGGAACATCCGGTCGAGCGCCACGTCCATGTTGCCGGTGTGGAAGAGGCCGAGCAGCTTGCCGGAGTTCGAGCCCCACGCGGCGTCGAGGCTCGCCGCGTCGGTCGCGAGCGCGTAGCCGGCGCCCTGGAACTTCTGCACGAGGTTCTCGTCGTCCTTGCGCTTCGAGCCCGGCGTCGACTGCGGCAGGAACCAGGCCGAGCCGCCGCCGAGCAGCACGTCGGGCCGATGCTCGAAGAGCATGTCGGCGATCGCCTGCTTCTCGGCGCGCTTGCTGGTGTGCGAGACCAGCGACGCCGGCGTCGCATCCTCGACCTCGGCGGTGGTGACGATGCCGAACGCCCCGCCGCCGGTGCGCTTCAGCGCCTCGGCGACCACCTCGACCTTCGGGTCGTCGAACGGGTCCTCCGTGCGGTCGACATAGACGCCGAGCGCGTTCACCGCGGTCTTGTGGCCCGTCATGTAGGCCGAGGCGGTGTTGGCGCTGTCCGTCGCGATGGCGTTCGTCGACGAGGTGCCGACGAAGGCGGCGTACCGCAGGTCGTCGAGGTTCAGCCGGCCGTTCGCCTTGCCCTCGGTCATGCCCTTCGACATCAGCCGGGCGGTGGTGCGGTCGGCGACGCTGAGGCCGTCGGCGATCATGAAGATCACGTTCCTCGCCACCGGCTCGGCCCCGGTGCCATAGACTTCCCAGGTCACGGTCTTCGACTCGTCGCCTGCCTTCGCCTCGACGGCATAGCTGCCGGGGACGGCGATGGCGCCGGCATCGATGCGGACGGCCGAGGCCTCGGCTCCGTCCTCCTTCTCGATGAAGGTCTGGTCCTTGCCCAGCACGTCGGCGGCCGGCTTGCCGTTGATCGTGACCGTAACGTCCTCGGTCTTCACGATACCGTCGAACTCGATCTTCGTGTCGAAGGGCGAACCGGCCAGGATGGTGGCGCGGTCGAGGGGGAATATGGTGGCGGCCTGCGCCGCGGACACCAGGCATGTCGAGGCGGCGAGCAGAGGAAGAAGGCGGTGCATGGGAGGTCCCCGGGCTTGAGTTCGCGGTCGAGCTACCCCTCGAATGCGACCTCCCGATAACGTTCGGATGATGATCGGATGTCATTCGTGCCGGATACGGAAACCGCGCTCGGCTCGGAGCCCGCTCGAATGGCCTCCGCAAGCCGTATCAGCGGCTTGGCGAGCGCCGTCTGCTCGTCTGACCCCTCGAGCGGCGCGGGCCGGCACCTGACAGCCGTAGCCAACGATACGGCCGCAATGCGACCCGCAGACTAATCCCGTCTGTCGCCCCCCTCCTTGGCGCGCTTCCCCCTTTTCCGCGCCGATTGACAATCAGGGTGGCGAGGCGACGATCTACTATCCGTTCCACCCGCGCTGCGGCGAGCGAGTAGCGATCGTTCGCAGCCATCGGTTCCGCGGAATCAGGATGCTGGTCATCCGGCAGCCGGACGGGACGCTGGCGCAGATCCCCGCATGGATGTGCGCGCCGGCGGCAGCCGCGATGGCGGTGCGAGACCGTCCACGGATCACGCTGACGGCGCTCCGCGATCTCCGCTTCGGGCTCGACGCCGCCCTATCCTCGCCCTCCGACACGGCCGGAGGAGAGAGGCATGGGGCGAGCGCAGATCGCACGACAAGGCGATTTCCCGGCGCTGATGGAGCCGGGGCCGACGCTGGCGCCGGCGATCCAGAGCACGCTGATCCCGCTGATCGCCGCCCTGCTACTCGAGGCGGCGGAGACGGAAATCCCGGACCGGCGCGGGCGAGCGGGAGGCCGGCGAGGACCAAGATCGCGGCTGACCATCTCGGCCGCCAGGCCTTCGTCTACGTGCGGCAGTCGACGCAGGACCAGCTCTTGCGCAACCACGAGAGCCGCCGGCGGCAGTACGCGCTCGCGGCTCGGGCGCAACAGCTCGGTTGGGCGGAGCCGGTGGTGATCGACGACGACCTTGGCCGCTCCGGTGCAGCCGCCGAACTCGCTCGTTTGCGTGCCGCGCTCGCGGCGGCGGAGGCGCGAGCGGAGGTCGAGACTCTCCGCGCGGCGACCGCCGAGGCCGAGCTTGCACATCCCCCGTCACGGCTGCGCTCAACATGCCGGCGCCGACATAGCCGGCGTGAGCCGGCTCATGCCCTGCGCCGCCGCCGGAGATGATCGCGACGGGGCGGTCGGCCAGCGAAGGAAGGCCCGCCCGGAGCGCGACGTTCTCGGTATCGAGCGGCGCGAGGCCGGGATCCAGGTCGGCGACGCCCTCCAGCATCTCGCGGACGACGTTGCGCGGGTCGTCAATGAGCTGAGACCTCTGCGAAAGGCCGGGCCACGGAACGAAGCGCCGCTTTGCCCGGGGGGTGCTCGGGGTCGAGCACCTAGATCAAGCCATTGAAATCACTGGATTCAGGGCCCGAGCATTAACCGGATTTCAACCGTTGTCCGGGGGCATTGGGGGGCCCAGGCCACGACCGGAAGACTTCTGCAGAGCTCTCGAGCTTCTTCATGCCGCTTGCTCCTTGCAGAAGAAGGTGACGAGCCGGTCCGCGGCTTCCTGGATCAGCGCAGGGTCGACGGCGAAGCAGACCCGCAGGAAAGCCTCGCCGCCCGGGCCGAAGGCCGAGCCGGGCGCGACGCCGACCGAGGCTTCGCGCAGCAGCCGCCGCGCCATATGGTAGCCGCTGTTCATGCCGCGGACGGAGAAGAAGAAGTAGAAGGTGCCTTCCGGCCAGAGCACCCGGACGTCGGGAAGGCCGTCGAGCGCCGAGCAGATGACCTCCCGTCCGCGGGACGAGCGGGCGACGAGCGAGCGGATGAAGTCGTCGCCCTGGTCGAGCGCCGCCACGGCGGCGTGCTGGATGAAGGTCGCGACGCTCGTGGTGTTGTACTGGCTGAGATTGTCGAAGACCTTGCCCATGCCCTCGGGAAAGATCAGCCACCCGATCCGCCAGCCGGTCATGCACCAGTTCTTGGAGAAGGTGTTGGTGACGATCAGCCGATCGGTCGGCGCCGCGAGCTCGAGGAAGGAGGACGCGATCGTGCCGTCGTAGGTGAAGTGGCAGTAGACCTCGTCGGAGACGATCCAGATGCCGCGCGACCGCGCGAAATCGAGGACGCTCGCCATCTGCGCGCGCGGCATGATCCAGCCGGTCGGGTTCGACGGCGAGTTGACGGCGATCGCGCGGGTCCGCGGCGTGACGGCGGCGAAGAGGTCGTCGAGGTCGAGCCGGAAGCCGCCGCCCTCGGCCAGCCGGTAGGGCACCGGCACGACCGTGCCGCCGAGGATGCGGATGATCTCGATGAGGTTCGGCCAGGCGGGAACCGGCACGACCACCTCGTCGCCCGGCCGCAGGATCGCCTGGAGCGCCTGCATGATCGCCTGGACCCCGCCGGCGGTGACCGAGAAGCGGTCGGCGCCGACGTCGACGTTCCAGTGGCGCCGGTGGTAGCGGTCGAGCGCCTGGCGCAGCGCGGGGACGCCGTGGGCGTAGGTGTAGCGGGTCTGGCCGGCGGCGAGGGCCGCGACCGCGGCGTCGCGGATGAAGTCGGGCGTGGGCAGGTCGCCCTCGCCGATCCAGAGCTTGATGACGTCGGGATCCTCGCGGGCGAGGTCGGCGATGTCGCAGATCTGGTTGAGCTCGATCCCGCTGATTCTCTCGGGGCTGCCCGTTATCGGCCACTCCGGCGACCGCCAATCCATTCCGGTTCCTTCGGTTCTGTTGTGGTGCGGCGAGGCGCCTGCCCGGGCGCCTTACCACGGCGGCGGGTCAGGCGGCCAGCAGGGGCTCGAGGGCCGCGTCCATCCGCTTCCTCTGGTCGGCGCTGACCGGCTCCATCGGGGCGCGGGGTGCGTAGAGGCCGAGGCCCTGGCGATGCTGGCAGTACTTCACGCAGGCGGGCAGGTTCCCGTGCGGCATGGCGTCCCAGAGGTCGGCCAGCTCGTAGTGGAGCGCGAGGGCCGCGTCGTGATCGCCGTCCTTGACCAGGTTCCAGAGCTTCGCCGTGACGCCCGGGACCGCCGAGGTCAGCGCGCTGATGGCGCCGTGCACGCCGAGCGAGAAGGCCGGATAGAGGAGCGCGTCGGTGCCGGTCAGCACCACGTTCTCGGGCTTCAGCCGGTGCAGCAGGTCGGAGACCAGCTTCAGGTCGCCGGCGCTCTGCTTCATGCCGATGACCCCGGGCACCTCGTCCATGATGCGCAGCATCAGGTCCTGGCTGAGGTAGTTCCACGGAACCACGTTGTAGATGATGATCGGGACCCCGGTCTCTTCCCAGATGGTGCGGAAGTGCTGGACCGTCGCCTCCTCGCCCGGCTGGAAGAGGTAGTGGACCGGCGTCACCTGCAGCGCGGCGATGTTCATGCCGTCGAGCATGCGCGTGCGCTCGATGGCGCTGCGGGTGCTGTTGATGATCAGGCCGGCGAGGAACGGCACGCGACCGTCGATCGCGTCGTGGACGGCCTTCATCGACGCGGTGAAGTCCGCGTCGTTGAGGGTGTGGCCCTCGCCGGTCGAGCCGCCGGCGACCATGCCGTCGACGCCCTGCTCGATCATGAACTCGACCTGCTCGGCGATCGCGCCGACCAGCAGGTTCCCGTCGTCGTCGAAGGGCATGGTGATGGGCGGGATGATCCCCGTGAGCTTCTTGTTCGGAATGGCGGCGTTCATCTCTGTCTCCAGGCTTCCATGGGCTGTCGGCATATATTCCGTATAACGGAATATCATATGTCATTTAGGCTTATATCTCATAGCATGCCGGATACCGTCAAGATACTCCTTGCCAGATCCATATTTTTTGGATAATTTTGCGACTCTAACAATCTATATTCCGTATAGCGGAATATCTACCACATGGAGGGAATTGCGTCATGCTTCTGAGAACACTGGCCCTGGTAGCGTTCGGTCTGGCCGGCGCCACCGCAGGAGGGGCGCTGGCGGCCGAGAGTGCGCTCGACGGCATCAAGGACGCAAAGAAGGTCGTCATCATGAACGATCTTTCCGCCGCGCCGTGGCAGTTCCGCGATGCCGCCGGCAATCCGGCCGGCTTCTCGATCGATCTCGACCGCATGATCGCGGCGAAGCTCGACGTCGACCTGGAGCTCCGCAACGTCGAGTGGGCGGGCCTCATCCCGGGCCTCCTGACCCGCAAGTCCGACCTCCTCGCCACGAGCATGACGGTGACGCCGAAGCGCGCCGAGCAGATCCTCTTCACCAAGCAGCCCTGGTACTCCACCGGCGTCGTGATGATCGTCCGCCCCGACACCACCGCCACCTCCTGGGAAGAGCTCAACGCGGCGGGCAAGCGGATCGCCGTGAAGGCCGGCACCAGCGCCGTCGACATCGCCAAGCAGAGCTTCCCGAACGCCGAGATCCAGAGCTATCCCAACGACACCGACACCTATCAGGCCCTGAAGACGAACCGCGTCGACGGCGCGCTCAACGACCTCGCGGTGCTCGGGGTCGTCGGCCAGGAGTACGGCTTCGTGTCGCTGAAGCAGCCCCGAGAGCTGATCAGCCAGGACGACTGGGCCTTCGCGGTCCGGCCCGACGACGCCGCCACGCAGGAGTTCCTCGACTCCTTCCTCACCGAGATCAAGGCGAACGGCCAGCTCGAGGCCCTGCGCGCCTACTGGGTCGACGGCGAGGACTGGAAGGCGGACTTCCTCGCGAGCAACGGCGGCGTCTCCGACGCCCGCAAGAAGCTCGTGGAGCAGCTCGGCATCGCCGCGTACGTGCCGGAGAGCGGCGGCACTCGGGCGACACTGGAGTGATCCGGCCGGCCGGGCCGCCTGCCGCGCGCCCGGCCTCATCGCTTAGGGAGGACTCGCGGATGCCCTTCTTCGAGGCGCGGAACGTCAATCTCCACTTCGGACTCTTTCACGCGCTGCGGGACGTGTCGCTCGCGTTCGAGAAGGGCGACGTGCTGGTCATCTGCGGACCGTCGGGCTCGGGAAAGAGCACGCTGATCCGCAGCGTCAACCGCCTCGCCGGTCCGCTGTCGAGCGGCTCGATCACCCTCGACGGGCAGGATCTCGCGACGCTGCCGTCCCGCGCGCTCTACCGCCGGATCGGCATGGTGTTCCAGCGCTTCAACCTCTTCCAGCACCTGACGGTGCTGGAGAACGTCGCGCTGCCCCAGCGGCGGGCCATCGGACGCAGCCGGGCAGACGCGGCCCAGCGCGCCCGTGCCCTCCTCGAGCGCGTCGGCCTCGGCGACAAGGCCGACAGCTATCCGGCGAAGCTGTCGGGCGGACAGCAGCAGCGCGTCGCCATCTGCCGCGCCGTCGCGATGGAGCCCGAGCTCATGCTCTTCGACGAGCCGACCTCGGCGCTCGATCCCGAGATGATCGGCGAGGTGCTCCAGGTCATGCGCGGCCTGGCGGAGAGCGGCATGACCATGGTCGTCGTGACCCACGAGATGGGCTTCGCGCGCGAGATCGCCACCGAGGTCGTGTTCATGGAGGGCGGCCAGGTGATCGAGCATGCGCCGCCGGAGACCTTCTTCTCGGCGCCGCGCGAGCCGCGCACCCGAGCGTTCCTCGACCAGATCCTCCGTCACTGAGGGGTTTGCCATGCTCGCCGCCGCCTACCAACTCTTCCTGGAGCACAGGGAGATCTATCTCACCGGCCTCCGGAACGCGCTGACCGCGGCGGCCTTCGGCCTCCTCTTCTCGCTCGTCATCGGGGTCGCGGCCGGCGTGGTGCGCTTCTCCTCCCGCGGCGTCGCCGGACGGCTGGTGGCGGTCTACGTCTCGATCGTCCGCAACACCCCGATGCTGGTGCAGGTCTACTTCATCTACTTCGGCCTGCCGGCGCTCGGCATCACCCTCTCGGCCTTCGCCACCGGCGTCGTGGCGCTCACCTTCAACTCCGGCGCCTACATCGCCGAGATCGTGCGGGGCGGCCTCGCCGCGGTGCCTCAGGGCCAGTCGGAGGCCGGCATGGCCCTCGGCCTCGGCCGCGCCACGCTGCTGGCGAAAGTCCTCCTGCCGCAGGCGGCGCCGACGGTGCTGCCGGCGGTCACCGGCCAGTTCGTCCAGCTCATCAAGGACACGTCGCTCCTCTACACCATCGCGGTCCTCGAGATCACCAAGGCGGCCGACGACGTCGGCAACGAGACCTACCAGTTCCTGGAGGCGTATCTCGTCAGCTGCATCATCTACATCCTGGTCTGCGCGACCCTCAATGCGCTCGTCGACCAGTACGAGCGCCGCGCCGGCTTCTCGCGCCATCGGAGGGTGTGACGATGCTCGCGCTCGCCTACGATGCCGCCGCCCTCATCCTCTCGGGGATGCCGATCGTCGTCATCCTGACCGTCTCGGCGTTCTTTCCCGCGCTCCTCCTCGGGATCGTCGGCGGGCTTCTCGGCACGTCCCGCTTCCGCGCGCTGCGCCTCCTTTCCGCGGTCTACGTCTACATCTTCCGCAGCGTGCCGTTCCTGATGTTCATCTTCCTCGTCTACTACGGCCTGCCCTGGTACGGCATCGACATCGGTCCGGTCTCCACCGCCATCCTGGCCTTGTCGCTCTCGCACGGCGCCTACATGACCGAGATCATCCGCGGCGGGTTGCTGGGCTTCGACAGGGGCCAGAACGAGGCGGCCATCGCGCTCGGCCTCACGCTCTGGCAGCGGCTCAAGGACATCGTGCTGCCCCAGACGCTGATGGCCATCATCCCGTCGCTGCTCGGCCAGTCCATCCTGATGATCAAGGACACCTCGCTCGTCTCGGTCGTCGGCATCAGCGAGATGACCCGCCTCGGCCGCGAGGTCGTCATCCGCACCAACGAGCCGTTCCTGGTGTTCACGATCGTCGCGGCGGCGTACTTTGCCTTGTGCTTCGGGCTGGAGCTGGTGGCGCGCCGCCTGGAAGCTCGCGTGAGAAGGATCACCTCCCGGTGACGAACATGATCGAGGCAAGGGCAATGGACGGAGAGATCCCCGGCGACGATGGCCGGGACTCCGCCCAGGGTCGCGACAACGGGGCGAAGTCCCTCCGCAAGATGTCGACGGTCCTCGACTGCTTCAGCCGGCTGCACCCCAGCCTGACCGTCGGCGAGATCTCCGAGGCGACCGGAATGCCGCGGACCACCGTCCACCGGATCGTCGCCTCGCTGCGCGACGTCGGGATGCTCGACCAGGACGGCCGGCGCCAGAGCTACCGGCTCGGCCTGAAGATGTTCCACTACGGCAGCAGCGTGCTGGCGAGCCTCGACACGCCGCGCCGCGCCCATCCCCACATCGCCCAGCTGCAGATCGTGACGGGGGAGGTCATCCACTTCCACATCTTCGACGGCAGCCAGATGGTCTGCGTCGAGCGCGAGGAGATGAACAAGGCCCGGCTTACCACGCTCACCACGATCGAGGCGGCGCCGACTTACTGCACCAGCGTGGGGAAGGCCTTCCTCGCATTCCAGGACGAGGCTCTCGTACGCCGGATCGCGGAGGAGGAAGGGCTGAAGCGGTACACGCCGAAGACGATCACCGATCTCGATCGCCTCTTCGAGGAGCTGGCCCTCACCCGGGCGCGCGGCTTCTCGATCGACGACGAGGAGAACGAGATCGGCGTCCGCTGCATCGGCGCGCCGGTCCAGGATGCTGCCGGACGCGTTTTCGCTGCAGTCAGCGTCTCGGGCCCTGCCGAGAGGATGCCTGACGCTCGCCTCGAAGGGCTGGCTCCGCTGGTGATCCGGACTGCCCGGGAGATTTCCGAAGCGTTGGCGTGACCATCTTGGCTCGCCGAAGGCGAGTTGCGCGGTGACGACGACCGACGCACCCGAGGCGAGTTCGCCGGCATTGGACTCCTCGCGGCATCGCAAGTCCTTCGCTTGGGGCCGCGGCGCGCCACGCCGGCCTTGGTTACGTGGCGACGCGGGTCACGTGGAATGCAAGGGGTGCCTATGACAGGTCGGCGTGACGCTGGAGATGATGATAGGCTTGGCTCTTCGCCGGCTCCGACCGCGGCGGCGAGAAGGCCGCCGTCATGTACGGCCTCATCACCACCGCGAAGCTCAACGACCTCGAACCCCAGGCCTGGCTCGCCGACGTCCTGACCCGCATCGCTGGCACGCCGGCATCGCATCTCGAACCCGGTCAGGCGGCCCTCGGCGGACGGATAGCCCCGGTCCGGCAGGTACTCGCCGATGAAGGCCGCACGCTCATCTTCGCGAGGACGCCGACCTCAAGCTCGCCTCGGTCCTGACCGACATGATCGGGACGGCTTCCCGCTGACCACAAAAGCCATGTCGCGGAGCGTTTCCTCAGAGCTCGCGGGCCTTGGCCGCATCCCAGAGAGCGTCCATCTCCGCGAGGGTCGAATCGGCCGGCGTCCGGCCTTCCGCGGCCAGCGCCGCCTCGATGGCCTCGAAGCGGCGGATGAACTTGGCGTTGGCGGCGCGGAGCGCCGTCTCGGGATCGATCGCCAGGTGGCGGGCGAGGTTCGCCATCACGAACATCAGGTCGCCGTACTCCTCCGCGATCCGGGCATCCCGACCGCTGTCGCGGGCCTCGACGAGCTCGGCCGCCTCCTCCGCGATCTTGTCGAGCACCGCGCCCGCGTCGGGCCAGTCGAAGCCGACCCGCGCGGCGCGGGCCTGCAGCTTGACCGCGCGCGTGAGCGCCGGCAGCGTCGTCGCCACGCCCGCGAGCGCGCCCGATGGCGCCGGGCCCGCAGCGCGCTCGGCGGCCTTCACCCGCTCCCAGTCGACCGTCTG
>JAXMDF010000048.1:0-6418 GCA_046348975.1 Amaricoccus sp.
TCTCGGAATCAATCACGCGGATTCGGTATCAGAAGATTTGGCCCTGAGTCAGAAGGTCGCAAGCTGGGGGATTGTGGGCCGGCTATGCTGTCGAGGCGGAGGCATGGTTGGGAAGCCGGCATGGACGAGGGAAGCGAGGGGCGGTTTTCGGCGTATGTGGAGGGGCTGGTCGAGGTGATCGGCCATGCCGACCGGGCGGGCCCGCTGCGGGACTATTGTCTGGGGCTGCTGCTGCCGGTCGAGCGCAAGAGCGTGGAGCCTTTGGCGGCGGTGACCGCGCCGGATCGGGTGTCGGCGCAGCACCAGTCGCTGCTGCACTTCGTTGCCAACGCAGCCTGGTCGGACGAGCGGCTGCTGGCGCGGGTGCGGGAGCTGGTGCTGCCGTCGATCGAGCGGTCGGGGCCGATCGAAGCCTGGATCGTCGACGACACGAGCTTCCCGAAGCAGGGGAAGCACTCGGTCGGAGTGGCGCGGCAGTACTGCGGCGAGCGCGGCAAGCAGGAGAACTGCCAGGCGGCGGTGAGCCTGTCGATCGCCAACCACGGGGCGAGCCTGCCGGTCGCGTACCGGCTGTACCTTCCGGAGGCCTGGGCGGCGGACCCGGAGCGGCGGGCGAAGGCCGGGGTGCCGGAGGAGACGGGCTTCGCGACCAAGCCCGCGATCGCGCTCGCGGCGATCCGCGCGGCGAGGGCAGCCGGCATCCCGCCGGGCACGGTGCTGATGGACGCGGGCTACGGGGTCGACGAGAGGCTGCGCCGCGGGATCGGCGGGCTCGGCCTCGCCTATGTCGCCGGCGTGCTGCCGACGATCACGCTCTGGCCGGCGCAGCGTCCGTGCGTGCGCGCCGAGGTGCGCCACGCCAGGGCGCTCGCCCGCGCCCTGCCGCCTTCGGCCTGGGAGCGCGTCGCCTGGCGCGAGGGCTCGAACGACTGGCTCTGCTCCCGTTACGCCCGCCTGCGGGTGCGGACCGCCCACGCCGGCCGCGGCGCGCCGGGCGAGGAGGAGTGGCTGCTGATCGACTGGCCCGAGGACGCCCCCGAGCCGGCCGGCTATTGGCTCTCCACCCTGCCGGCGGACATCGACCTCCGGGCGATGGTCGACCGCACCCAGCTGCGCTGGCGCATCGAGCGCGACTATCAGGAGCTGAAGCAGGAGCTCGGCCTCGGCCACTACGAGGGCCGCGGCTGGCGCGGCTTCCACCACCACGCCAGCCTCTGCATCGCCGCCTACGGCTTCCTCGTCTCCGAAAGGGAGACGATTCCCCCCTCAGCACCGCACTCCGCCCCGCGGCGCCCGCAACCTGCCGTTCCCCCGCATCGCCCACGCCGCAACGCTCCCGATCCGTCCCGAGCGCCACGTGCCCAACTCAATCGCGACACTCCGCCGACGCCTCACCGTCGCATTGGCCAGGACCCTCCCACGATGTCCCTGCTGCCAGGCTCCAAGAGCAAAACCAAACACCAAGCTACGCTTGTGACGCAGTAAGATTAATGCAGCAGAGCGTCGACGCGAGGCGGCCCGTAAGCAACGGAAGTCAAATGAGAAGCATCGGCGGCAATAGGTGCCGTGTAGCGGGCCGCGGCGGGCGAGGTCGCGTTCCAGCGTAGAATGGAGGAGTGAAATGACCGAACGCCTGTCCGATATCGCTCGTGCGCCGCCATACATTCCCCCACCAAGAAGGTCAGTCTATCGTATTGCAATGCGCGATACAATACCGTAGTGTCCGGCTCGAGGAGATCATCATGGCCGGACTCAGCGAACGCAAGGAATACCCGATCTCGATGCGGCTGCCCGAGGCGGACGTCGCGATGATCGACCGCGCCGCCGGGCTGCGCGGCCGGTCGCGCACCGACTTCGTGCGCGAGGCTGCGGTGCGCGCTGCCGAGGAGGTGCTGATGGAGAGCCGGCTGATCCGCATGAGCCCGGACGGGTTCGCCGACTTCCTCGGGGCGCTGTCGGTCGCGGCGGCGCCTGTCCCGGAGATGATGGAGCTGTTGGGACGGCCCGCACCCTGGGAGGCGGATCGCGCCGATAAGGCATGAGCTCATGCTGTCCGCGCCGGAGCCGCTGACCGCGGCGCATGACGTATCGAGCTTCACCTGCGGCAAGCCGACGCTCGATCACTGGCTGAAGACCCGCGCGCTCTCCAATCAGGAGAAGGGCTTTACCGCTGTGTTGGTCGTGCACGAAGCGGGCCGTGTGGTCGGCTACTACGGACTGGCGCCGACGGCAATCGTGCCCTCGATCCTGCCGCGCTCGGTGCGCACCGGGCAGCCGCCTGACCCGGTGCCGTGCCTGCTGCTCGGCCAGCTCGCCACCGACGTCGGCTGGGCCGGCCGCGGCATCGGCACCGCGCTCGTGAAGCACGCGCTCGAGCGCTGCGTGCAGGCGGCGGCGCTGGTCGGGGGTCGGGCGCTGATGGTCAACGCGATCGATGACGAGGCGGCGGCGTTCTGGCGTCGGCGCGGCTTCCGGCCGTCGGGGGACGATCCGCTGCTGCTGTTCCAGCCAATCGCTGCGATCACGGCCTCGCTTGCCGCGGCGCGCCGGTAGAGGCAGAGGGTGGAACGGAGCTTCGTGACGGGTTGAGGTTCGGGAGAGAGGCTCCTGGCGCCTGTCGTGGAGATGTCTCGCGATGAACATGGCAATGATGGGCGCAGACCAGGGCGCCGGCGGCTACAAGGTCGACGTCAGCCGGGGTGAGCGGATCGGCCGGGTGTCGTCGGAATGGTTCTCGCGGCCGGACGACGAGCGCTTCCTCTCGCTCGACGACCTCGCCCGCTCGGTCCGGAGCCGCGCCGAGCGCAGCCGGACCCGGGTGGTGAAGACCGCCGCGATCCACGTCGAGGCGAGCCGCGCTGATCCCGAGCGGCTGGCGTTGATCCTGCCCGGCGCGGAGCGGCCGGTGGCGCCGACGCACTGGAGCTTCGGCCAGCTCGCGAGCCAGGTCGGTGCGCCGGCCGCCTATCTCCGGCAGCTGCCGGCGGCGCTCGCCGCGATCAATCTGCAGTATGGGCTGACCGCACACCGCGCCGAGCAGATCAAGACGCTGGAAATCGAGGAGGACCGGGTCGAGCTCCGCGCCGTCACCGGGCCGGACTATGGTCGCATCTACGACCACGAGCTCGTCGAGGCGGTGCAGCGGATCGCCGGCAACGGCACCGGCGACACCCGCTGGAAGGTGCCGGGCGTGCTCGACTGGTCGACGGGCGTCTACAATCCGCGGGTCGACATCAGCAAGGATACGACGACGCTCTACGCCTCCGATCGCAACGTCTTCCTGTTCCTCGTCGACGACCTCAACCCGATCGAGGCGGGCAAGCTGGCCGATGGCTCGCCGGACCTGTTCTTCCGCGGCTTCTACTGCTGGAACTCGGAGGTGGGGGCGAAGACCCTCGGCATGGCGAGCTTCTACCTGCGCGCGGTCTGCCAGAACCGCAACCTCTGGGGCGTCGAGGACTTCGAGGAGATCACCATCCGGCACTCGAAGCATGCGGCCTCGCGGTTCGCGCACGAGGCGGCGCCGGCGCTGCTCACCTTCGCCGACTCCTCGCCGCTGCCGTTCGTCAACGGCATCCGGGCGGCGCGGGAGAAGGTAGTTGCGCGGGGCGACGACGACCGGACCGAGTTCCTGCGCAAGCGCGGCTTCTCACGGCCGGAGACGGGACGGATCATCGATGCGGTGCTGGCGGAGGAAGGACGGCCGCCAGAGAGCGTGTTCGACTTCGTCCAGGGGATCACCGCCGTCGCCCGCGACAAGCCGCATCAGGACGCCCGGCTCGACATGGAGGCCAAGGCGAAGCGGCTTCTCGATCAGGCAGCCTAATGGTTCAGTCAAGCGGCTGTCTTGAATCCTTGCTGGAAGGGCGTCCTGGAATGGAGGACGGCCCAGAGGACGTTCACCCGGCGTCGTGCGAGGGCGATGACCGCTTGGTGGTGGCGTTTCCCCTCGCGGCGCTTGCGGTCGTAGAAGGCGCGGCTGTCGCGGTGGCCGAGCGAGCAGAAGGCCGACTGATAGAAGATGCGCTTGAGACCCTTGTTGCCGCCGTTGGGCCTTCGAAGGAAGCGGGTCCGGCCGGATTGCCGCAGCACCGGGGCGATTCCGGCGGCGGAAGCGAGCGCGTCGGCGGACCGGAAACGGGCGAGGTCACCTGCCTCTGCGATGAACTCCGCGGTCAGCACGACCCCCATCCCGGGCAGGCTGCGGATGAGGGCCGCGTCAGGGTGGCGTTCGAGCAGTCCCTCGAGCTCGCGGTCGATCTCGAGGAGCCGGGTCCGGCTGGCCAGCGCCTCGGCCGCGAGCTCGCGGATCAGCCGTGCGGTCATGCGCTCGGCCGGGACGGCGAAGGCCTGCTCGGCGGCGGCGGCGAGCGCGCGGTCTGCCAGCGCGTCGGGGTTGGGCAGGCCACCGGCGGTCCGGAGGTGGCGCACGAGGCGCTTCCTGCCGGCGGCCCGCAGCTCGGCGGGCGTGACGTAGCGGGTCAGCAGGTGCAGCGGTCCCTTGGTCTTGAGGTCGAGGCAGGCTTCCAGGCCGGGAAAGATGCCGACGAGCAGATCGTGCATGCGCGCCAGGCGCTGGGTCTGGGCCTCGACCAGGTCGCGTCGCCGCCCCGCGAGCAATCGGATCTCGAGATCGATCTCGGTCGCGGGCTCGACAGGGCGCAGGTCGGATCGGGTGCGAACCTGGTCGGCGATGGCACGGGCGTCGCGCGGATCAGACTTGTTCTCGCCGCCGACGGTGCCCTGGCGGGCACGGTTGACCGCCAGGCCCGGCACGTGAACCAGGGTGAACCCGGCTTGCGCCAGCATGGCCTCGGCGAGCCCTGCGATGCCGCCGATGACGTCGATGCCAATACGGACCGTGCCGCCAAGGGCGGTGAGCCGGTCGGCGAGGCTTGCGATCTCGGCCGGCGTGTTGAGCAGCTCATGGTCGATCTGCACGGCGCCGTCGGCGTCGAGGACCGTGACCCAGTGCTTCTCCTTGGCGATGTCGATTCCTACGCTGATCCGCATGGCGCCCCCTGGCAACTGAAGCTTCGGCATCCCGCCCGCGCCGTCTTCGCCCTACACAGCGATGAATCGCAGAGCCTAATCAGCGGTCGAGGCGGTGTGGCGGTGCCGGGGGATCTACCTCCTGAGCCATCCCGGGCAGCCAGCATGAAAACCATCCCGGCACCGCCGCCGCACCGTGATCCTGGCATGCCAGGATCACGGTGTCAGGCACTGCTCACGCAGCAACAGAACGGTAGGGCAGCATGACCGACGCCGCCGCCCCCGAGTTCCGCGCCCACCGTTCGGCGCTCGCCCGCTTCCTGTCGTCCTACGGCCAGGAAGTCGTCATCGCCTTCGCGCTCGTCGCCCTCTTCGTCGTGGTCTCGGCGGTCAACCCGCGCTTCATGGCCGCCAACAACCTCAACACCATCATCTCGGGCAACGCCTACATCGCGGTCGCCGCCATCGGCATGTCGATGATCATCATCACCGGCAACATCGACGTCTCGGTCGGCGCGCTGATCGGCGTCCTCGCCACCATCTCCGGCACCCTCGCCGTCTCCGGCTACCCCGCCTGGATCGCCTGGACCGTCCCGATCTTCATCGGCGCCGCCGTCAACGGCGTCGTCGGCGCGCTCGTCGCCTACGGGCGGCTGCCGTCGATCGTCGTGACCCTCGGCATGCTCTCGATCCTGCGCGGCGGGCTCGTCTTCGTCACCGGCGGCAAGTGGATCAACAACCTGCCGCCATCGTTCCAGCTGGCCCAGCAGCGCTGGTTCGACATCCCCGTCCCGATCTGGTTCATGGTCGTCCTCACCCTCGGCGCCTTCCTCTGGATGAAGAACTCGGCCTTCGGCCGCTCGCTCTACGCCATCGGCGGCAACACCGAGGCCGCGCGCGCCGCCGGCATCCCGGTCGAGCGCCGCATCGTCCAGGTCTTCATGATCCACGGCGCCTTCGCCGGCATCGCGACCATGCTCTTCGCCACCCAGCTGAAGATCATCCAGTCGACCGTGCCGCCGAACCTCGAGCTCACCATCATCACCGCGTCCGTCATCGGCGGCGTCTCGATCCTCGGGGGCACCGGGACCGTCATCGGCTCGACCCTCGCCGCGATCCTCTTCTCGGCGATCGGCTCGGCGATGATCTTCGTCAACGTCTCGCCCTACTGGCTCAGGGCCGTCATCGGCGTCCTGATCCTCGTCACCGTGCTGGTCGACATGGCGCGCCGCGCCCGCGAGCTCCGGAGCGCCAAGCGATGAACCTCCGCGGCCTGATCCGGCACGAGACGATCCTCGCCCTCCTCGTCGTCCTCGCCCTCTTCGTCCTCGACCGCCAGTCGGACAAGTTCTTCACCCTCGACAACCTCTTCAACCAGGGCCGGCTGATGACCGAGGTCGGCCTGATCGCCCTCGTGATGACCTTC
>JAXMDF010000049.1:0-2022 GCA_046348975.1 Amaricoccus sp.
ATCGACGGCAAGCCGGTGCAGAACCTGCCGGCGAGCGACCGCGACATCGCCTTCGTCTTCCAGCTCTTCGCGCTCTACCCGCACCTCTCGGCCTTCGACAACATCGCCTTCCCGCTGCGTGCGACCGGCGAGGGCCGCGACGAGATCGCCCGCCGGGTGAAGGCGGTCGCCGCCTCGCTGCGCATCGAGGGGCTGCTCGGCAAGCGGCCGTCGCAGCTCTCGGGCGGCGACATGCAGCGGGTCGCAATCGGCCGGGCGCTGGTGCGGCGGCCGAAGGCGCTCCTGATGGACGAGCCGATGGGCGCGCTCGACGCCAAGCTCCGCGAGGACATGCGCGCCGAGCTGAAGCGGCTGCACCTCGAGAACGGCGCGACCAGCGTCTACGTCACCCACGACCAGATCGAGGCGATGGCCCTTGCCGACCGGGTCGCGGTGATGAACGACGGCCTCCTGCAGCAGGTCGGCTCGCCGTCCGAGGTCTACCTGCGGCCCGCCAACCTTTTCGTCGCCCAGTTCGTCGGATCGCCGGTGATGAACATCCTGCCCGCGACGCTCGCGACCGACGCCGGCCGCACCACCGTCGCCCTCCCTGGCGGCCACGGCTTCGCCGTCCCCGACGCCCTCGCCGCCGCCGTTCCCGCGGGAAGCGAGATCGTGCTCGGCGTCCGCCCCGAGGGCGTCGAGATCGCCCGCGCTGCGACCGATGGCGCGCACGCGGTCGAGGCGCACCTGATCGAGCCCCTCGGCGCCTACGACCTCGTCGACCTCCGCCTCGGCGACCGCTTCCTCAAGGCGCGCACCCCGAGCGGCTTCGTCCGTGCCCCCGGCGACCAGGTCTGGGCCCGGCTCGACCCGCCGCAGGTCCACTTCTTCGACGCCGCCACCGGCGCCGCCTTGCGCTCGGGGTCGGCCCATGGCTGAGGTCGCGCTCGAGGGGGTCGGCAAGAAGTTCGGCCGGCACCCCGCCGTCGACGACCTGACGCTGTCGGTCGGGGACGGCGAGTTCTTCGTCCTCCTCGGCCCCACCGGCGCCGGCAAGACGACGACGCTGCGGCTGATCGCCGGGCTCGAGGCGCCCGACGCCGGCCGGGTCCGGATCGGCGGCCAGGACGCGACCGACTGGAGCGTCGCCGAGCGCGACGTGGCGCTGGTCTTCCAGTACTACTCGCTCTACCCGCGCTACACCGTGCGGCAGAACCTGGCCTTCCCGCTGCGGTCGCGGGTCCGCAACCTGCCCGAGGAGCAGATCGAGCGCCGCATCGCCCGCGCCGCCGAGATGCTCAGGATCGGCCACCTCCTCGACCGCAAGACCGACCGCCTGTCGGGGGGCGAGATGCAGCGCGTCTCGATCGGCCGCGCCATCGTCCGCGACCCCTCCGCCTTCCTGATGGACGAGCCCTTGTCGAACCTCGACGCCAAGCTGCGCGAGGCGCTGCGCTCCGAGCTGAAGAACCTGCAGGCCGGGCTCGGCGCCACCTTCCTCTTCGTCACCCACGACCAGATCGAGGCGATGTCGATGGGCGACAAGGTCGGCGTGCTGAACGAGGGCCGCCTGGTGCAGGTCGGCACCCCGCACGAGGTCTACGACGCCCCTGTCGACACCTTCGTCGCGAGCTTCGTCGGGTCGCCCGCGATGAACCTGCTGCCGGCCGAGGTCCGCGACGGCGCCCTCGCCGTCCCCGGCGCCTTCGCGCTGCCGCTCGCCCCCGAGGGCCGCGCCCGCCTTCGTTGCGACGCCGGGCCCCTGACGGCGGGCTTCCGCGCCGAGGACGTCCGGGTCGGCGCCCCCGACGGCGCCCCCGCCCGCGTCCACCACATCGAGAACCACGGCGTCGAGCTGGTCCTGACGCTCGCGGCCGGCGACCGGCTGTTCAAGGCGACCGTTCCCGCGATCACCCGCGTCCGCGTCGACGAGACCGTCCCCTTCGCCCTCAACCAGTCCCGCCTGCACGGCTTCGACCCCGCCACCGGCCGCAACCTCGCCGCCGGCTGAGGGCCCTCGGGCGCGCCTGCGGGTAGGCA
>JAXMDF010000050.1:0-1698 GCA_046348975.1 Amaricoccus sp.
CCGGCTCGCCTTTCCCTACCGCTGGTCGACCCGGGCGATCCTCATCGACAAGACCGACGCGACCCGGCTCCTGACGCGCATCCGCCGGCAGTGGTTCGCCAAGCGCAAGTCGATCGCCGCGATCCTGAAGGAGGTGCTGACCAGCGAGCCCACGACGCTCGTCGACACCGACGCCGCCAACAAGGCGGCCGACGCCGACGAGGCCTTGCAGGAGCTCGGCGCCGATCTCGCCGGCCTCGCCTACGTCACCGCGACCGTCACCGTCTGGGACGAAGACCCCCGGGTCGCCGACGAGAAGCTGCGGCTCGCCGAGAAGATCGTCCAGGGACGCGACTTCACCGCGATGACCGAGACGGTCAACGCCGTCGACGCCTGGCTCGGCTCGCTCCCCGGCCACGGCTACGCCAACGTCCGCCAGCCACCGATCAGCACGCTGAACCTCGCCCACATGATCCCGCTCTCCGCGGTCTGGGCCGGCGAGGCCCGCGACGGGCATTTCGATGCCCCGCCGCTCCTCTACGGCCGCACCGAGGGCGCGACGCCGTTCCGGCTCTCGCTCCACGTCGGCGACGTCGGCCACACCCTCGTCGTCGGCCCGACCGGCGCCGGCAAGTCGGTGCTGCTGGCGCTGATGGCGCTGCAGTTCCGCCGCTACCCGCGCGCCCAGGTCTTCGCCTTCGACTTCGGCGGCTCGATCCGCGCCGCCGCCCTCGCCATGGGCGGCGACTGGCACGACCTCGGCGGCGGGCTCTCCGACGGCGCCGCGGCCGCGGTCACCCTGCAACCGCTGGCGCGCGTCCACGAGACCTCCGAGCGCGCCTGGGCCGCCGACTGGCTCGTCGCGATCCTCGCCCGGGAGGGCGTCGCCATCACGCCGGACGTCAAGGAGCATCTCTGGACCGCCCTCACCTCGCTCGCCTCGGCCCCAGTGGAGGAGCGGACGCTGACCGGCCTCGCGGTGCTCTTGCAGGCGAACGACCTCAAGCAGGCGCTCCGGCCCTATTGTGTCGGCGGCGCATGGGGCCGGCTGCTCGACGCCGAGGCCGAGCATCTCCGCGCGGGCTCCGTCGTCGCCTTCGAGACCGAAGGTCTGATCGGCACGGGGGCGGCGCCGGCGGTCCTCGCCTACCTCTTCCACCGCATCGGCGACCGGCTCGACGGGCGGCCGACGCTCCTGGTCATCGACGAGGGCTGGCTCGCGCTCGACGACGAAGGCTTCGCCGGCCAGCTCCGCGAGTGGCTCAAGACGCTCAGGAAGAAGAACGCCAGCGTCATCTTCGCCACCCAGTCGCTCTCCGACATCGACAGCTCGGCCATCGCGCCGGCGATCATCGAGAGCTGCCCGACCCGGCTGCTCCTGCCGAACGAGCGGGCGATCGAGCCACAGATCGCCCAGTTCTACCGCCGCTTCGGCCTCAACGACCGCCAGATCGAGATCCTCGCCCGCGCCGTGCCGAAGCGCGACTACTACTGCCAGTCCCGCCGCGGCAACCGGCTCTTCGAGCTCGGCCTCTCCGAGGTCGGCCTCGCGCTCTGCGCGGTCTAGTCGCGCACCGACCAGACCGCGATTGCCGAGGTTCTCGCCGGGCACGGCCGCGACGGCTTCCTCGCGGCCTGGCTGCGCCAGCGCGGCGTCGGTTGGGCCGCCGACCTCGTCCCCGAGATCAGCGCCGACCTCGCCGAGCCGAGCGGCGGCGT
>JAXMDF010000051.1:0-1926 GCA_046348975.1 Amaricoccus sp.
GGATCAAAGGGGGCGTCGCTGGTCAGTAGCGCCAACGGCGAAGTCTCGGTATCTTCCTTCAAGGCGTGATCTCCCTTGGCGGTTGCCGCCGCCGGTTGGTGTGTGGGTCACACCCGGAGATTACGCCGACCCCAAATTTCCACCACGATCGAGACACAACCAGCTCCTGTCTGGAAACGGGTCTCAGCAACCCGATCATTCCAGTCAGGAGCACCGACCGCGAAGCTCTCACCCTGCCGCGCAGCGGCTTCGTTCAATCCTGTTTATGGGGACACACCCTAGGCCGGCAGCTGCGAGCAGTCTTTTCATGCGTTGGTCCCCTTGTTGGATACGGTTCAGTGGCGGGCGGCGTCGAGGCCGGCCGCGAGATCGGCCCAGAGCACCTCGGTGCTTTCGAGGCCCACGTGGATGCGGACGGAGCGCGGGCTAAGCCCGAAGGCTTGGGCGGAGTTGGGCTAGGCCTTCTGTTGGAGCACGACCTCGGCGGGCACCACGAGGCTTTCGTGCCCGCCCCAGCTCACCCCGAGCTTGAAGAGGCGGAGCGTGTCGCAGAAGGCGCGTGCGTCGACGTCCTCGGCCAGCTCGAAGGAGAAGAGGCCGGAGGTGCCCCGCAGGCCCGGCGGCAGCGCGGCCAGGCCGGAATGGCTCACTGCCGTGATCTCCGCGCGCTCGGCGAGGCGGCAGGCGAGGACGAGCGCGGAGTCTCTGTGCGCGAGCATGCGCAGCGGCATGGTGCGGAGGCCGCGGATCAGGAGCCAGGCGTCGAAAGGCACCAGCCGGCCGCCGAGGTAGGGGTAAATCTCGGCTCGGAGGCGGTCTACCAGTGTGCGGGAGCCCGCGACGACCCCGGCCACCACGTCGCTGTGGGCCGCCGAGGTACTTCGAGGCGGAATGGACCACGAGGTCCACGCCGAGGGCGAGCGGGTTCTGGAAGATCGGCGTCGCCCAGCTGTTGTCGATGACGGAGAGGACGTCGGCCGCTTTCGCGGCAGTGGCGAGGGCGGGCACGTCGAGGGCCTCGATCCGCCAGCTCGTGGGGCTTTCGAGATAGAGCAGCCGGGCGCCGGAAAGGGCGACGGCGGCGGCAGCGGGGTCGCGGCCGTCCACGTAGTCCACGGCGACGCCCATGCGCGGCAGGACCGTGCCGAAGAGGCGGAAGGTGTCGGGGTAGACGTTGCGCACGGCGACAACGCGGTCGCCGGGCGAGACGAAGGCGAGGACGGCGGCGGAAATCGCCGCCATGCCCTGGCGAGGGCGTCCTCGGCGCCTTCGAGGGCGGCGAGCATCTCCTCGAGCGCGCACCGTGGGTTGATGCCGCGGCTGTAGATCAGCCGGCTGATCTCGCCGCGATAGGCGGAAATCATCTCGTCGTAGCTCGCGAAGGTGAAGAGCGAGGTCTGTACGATCGGCGGAACTACGGCGGAGAAGACGTTCTCCCGGTCGTGGGCGACGAGAAGGCGGGCGACCTCGACGGGATCGGGGCGCAGGTCGGATCGGGGGATCGTCATAGACTCATGCTCAGGATGTCCTCCTCGACGATGTCGAGAATGGCGCGGGTGTGCTCGCCGGCCGCGACCTCGTCGCCATCGCGGATCGCCTCGAGGAGCTGGCGGTGAAACGGGAAGGAACGGCCCGCGAAATCGGGGCGGCCGAACGGCTGGTCCCAGAATCGCTCGAAATGGCCGCGGAGCTGCTCCAGCACCTGGCGGAACAACGGGTTGCCGCTGGCGTCGTAGATCGTGCGGCCGGGCGCCGGGTGATGGGCGCGATCGAGGCCTGCCGCACCGCCGCGCTCGGCGGGCATGTCCGGCGCTGCACCGACGCCTGCCGCAACCGTCACTGCCCGAAGTGCCAGGGAGCGGCTCGGGCGGCCTGGGTGGCGGCGCGCTGTGCGGAGCTGCTGCCGGTTCCCTACTTCCACGTCGT
>JAXMDF010000052.1:0-1559 GCA_046348975.1 Amaricoccus sp.
GTAGGTCTCCCGCACCTCCTTGTGGGCGACGAGGTCGGCGAAGAAGCCCGAGCCGCATTCGGCACGGAGCTGCACGGCGCCGGTGGCGAGCCCGCCCATGCTCGCCTCGACGTCCTCGATCAGCGCCTGGCAGCGCTTGCGGAGCGCCCCCGAGGCCGGCGAGGCGTTGTCGAGGTCGAAGTCGACCTCGGTTGCCGGGGTGATGGCGAACTCGGTGAAGTAGTTCACCACCGTCGCCCCGTCCTTAGGGTCCTTCACCAGCCCCTGGATGCCGTTCAGCAGGTGATACTCGAAGGTCGCCTCGGCATCGCGACGCAAGTTGCCCAGGCGCCGCGCGACCTCAGTCTGCACCTGCTGCAGCGCGCTCTCGGAGCCGAAGTCCCGGACGCTCTGGATCTCGGCGGCCCAGATCACGTCCTGCTTCTTGAACTGGCGGCAGACGAAGGCGCGGACGTCGCGGCGTTCCGCCACCTGCTGGTCGTAGGCCGAGCCGCGCTCGGAGAACGGGATCAGCGACAGCGTGCCGTCGCGGCTCTCGATCACGACGGTGCGCGACCGCACGCCGCGATCGCCGAAGAGGCCGGAGCCCGAGAGCGTCGCCGGCTTGAAGGGGATGTTCTCCAGAGCCCGGGTGAGCTCGATGATCGAGAAGGCGTCGCCCTCGAAGATGTCCATGCTGGCCATATGCGGCGTCTCCTCAGCGAACCAGGATGCCCGCGACCGCGAGTGCGGCATGGGCGGCGGTGATCTCGGGCTCGCTCGGCGTGCCGGCGAAGACGAGATCGTGGCGGTTGACGATGGCGGGGCCGCGCACGAGGGCGACCGCGGGTGCGTCGCCGGCGCTGGCGTCGGCCTTGCCCCAGAGCACCGCGACCGCGGTCTCCGAGCCGTCGGTGGCGTCCGGGTCGTGGGCGACGTACTTGCCGCCGACGGTGACCTTGCCGAGCACGGTGCCGGGCTCGAGCTGGCCTGCGTCGATGGTGACGACCTCGCGGCAGTAGTCGCGGAAGGCCTCCCAGACGAGAAAGCCGCCGGGATGGCGGCCTTCGGAGAGCGTGGGCATGTCGGATTATCCTCTCGGCTTGAAGGTGCGGGCGATCACCTCGCCCCAGGGACGGGCGTCGGCGGGTCGGCCCGGCTGCGAATGGAGGGCGGTGACCTCCGGGGTGGCATCGGCGCGGGCGGCGAGGAGCGCCGCTCGCACCTCGTCGAGGGTTACGCCGGCATCGAGGAAGCGGCGTGCCTGCAGCGGCAGACCGGCGAGCGCGCAGAGGTCGATCACCGCGGCGGCGTGCGCGAGCGCCTCGGCTCGGATTGCGGCGGAGTCTGGGGTCGGGTAGGGCGCTTCAGGCGGCGGAGGTTCGACCGCTTCCACGGCTGCACCTTCGTCCCCGGCCTCACCCGCCGGAGGATCGGCCTCAGCGATCTCGGTGACGCCGTCGTCGCTGGTGTCGGGCTCGGCGCTCTCGGCAGTGGCGTCGACCAGCGGCGGCGGGGCGTTGCGGAACCGGCCGATGTCGAACCGGGCGGCGATCCGCACCGGCTCTGCGAGCCGGTCG